>NZ_RZNY01000020.1 GCF_003994475.1 Paenibacillus anaericanus
TATTCCCTGATAGCTCAGTTGGTAGAGCACTCGACTGTTAATCGAGTTGTCACAGGTTCGAGTCCTGTTCGGGGAGCCATTTTCAAAAATTATCGAGTTGGCTGAAAGAACATGATTGTAAATTATGTAGGTGATACAAGCACCTTGAGGGTATTAAGTACCTTTCTCTCATCAACTTGGATTTCATTGTGGCCCGTTGGTCAAGCGGTTAAGACACCTCCCTTTCACGGAGGTAACAGGGGTTCGATTCCCCTACGGGTCACCATCTATATACGGAGGCTTAGCTCAGCTGGGAGAGCATCTGCCTTACAAGCAGAGGGTCGGGGGTTCGAACCCCTCAGCCTCCACCATTGAAACAAATGAATACTTTTTAATTGACGCGGGGTGGAGCAGCTCGGTAGCTCGTCGGGCTCATAACCCGAAGGCCGCAGGTTCAAATCCTGCCCCCGCAATTGCAATACTTTAAGTGTGGAGCCGTGGTGTAGAGGCCTAACATGCCTGCCTGTCACGCAGGAGACCGCGGGTTCGAATCCCGTCGGCTCCGCCATTTAATTTGTTTCATCTCTGTTTAAGAGCCATTAGCTCAGTTGGTAGAGCACCTGACTTTTAATCAGGGTGTCGAAGGTTCGAGTCCTTCATGGCTCACCATGTTATTATTTATTGTTGCGGACGTGGCTCAGCGGTAGAGCATCGCCTTGCCAAGGCGAGGGTCGCGGGTTCGATTCCCGTCGTCCGCTCCATATATTTGCGCCCTTAGCTCAGCTGGATAGAGCGTTTGACTACGAATCAAAAGGCCGGGAGTTCGAATCTCTCAGGGCGCGCCATTATTTCTTCTAAGGATTAAGAAGAACTAACAAGAAAATATGTTTTATATGCCGGCGTGGCGGAATGGCAGACGCGCTCGACTCAAAATCGAGAGGGAAACCGTGGAGGTTCGAGTCCTCTCGCCGGTATACATGAAAAGGGTTATAAAGTTGCTTATCTAAGCGATTTTATAACCCTTTTCTCTTTGTATATATTTCATACTTTCAAGGAGTAACAGAAGTAAAATCACATGGAGAGCTATATAAAACATGTGATGACAGGATGTAGTGTAGAAAACAACGCTCTCATTGTAGATTTGTAGCATTATACATCCAAATAACGAATGATAAAATATAATTAAAGCGCTTTCAATATAAAATATTATATAAGGGGGTACATGGATGAAATTATCCGTGAAAAAGTGGGTATCTGGTGGGTTAGCTGCAATACTGATATCCACGTCAGTTTTTTTAGATTCTGGGGAGGCATTAGCTGCCATTACCCAACCAGATGTGAATCCTGTAACAGAAGTGTATTTAAGTAACGGTATTACGACGACCGTTCAAACTGGTTTGTCGACTGGTAATGCAAATGGCATTCCTTATGTCGTTAACAAGATTTCAGTGGGAGGAACTGTTAACTTTGATAGGGGTGCAAAATCCGCAACCGATCTCATTGCACTGGAGGAATTAGGTGGGTTAGAAACTTATTCAGGAACCCCAGCTGTTGCTAGCAGAGCTACGTATTTCCCGAAGGGAATCTGGATAAATGGTTCGACTGCTCTAGATGGGATGATCTCGATCGCGTATACTTTGAACCAGAAATATTCTAGGTTCAAAGCTATTGTCGGTCCTGATGCCTATACTTATACAAATAAGGATTTACCGACCAAACTGCAATTTCAAGTGCTTGGAGATAACGATATTGTTCTTTGGGATAGTAATACTCAAGTTCCAGAGGGGATGAACACCAAAGCGGATGGTACCGCTAAGAATTTAAACATCGATATTGATATTTCTAATGTGAACAAGCTTACATTACGAATGACAAGTCTTGAAATTAAGAGTAAGGATGGCAATTGGGCAATGGCGCGCGTTGTGAAGAAGTCAGATACAGCGGCAGAGGTAGCCGATACAGTTGTGTCGATGGAGAACCCTGTTGAAGGCGCGACTTCTCTAAAACTACCATCAGTGCCTACTGGATATACGATCGCAATCAAGAGCTCAGATAAGCCCGACGTGATCCATACAGATGGTTCTATCAAGCCGGCGAATACAATTACTAATGTGAACTTGATTCTTACTGTTACGAAGGAATCAGATGGAACGCAAGCGGATACTGCAAATATTACCGTTAATGTTCCAGCAGATAGGACTGCACAAGTTGTTGCGGATGGCATCAAGAGTGTGTCGCAGCCTATTAGAGGACAAACTATTTTACCACTTCCGGTTGTTCCTGAAGGATTTACAATAAAAATCCTGACCTCATCGAATGAAGCGGTTATACCTCTAGACAGTCAGATTTTCCCTGTATTCGATACTACTACAAATGTTACGCTTGTCTATGAGGTAACCCACGTAGCGAGCGGAAGCAAAGCAAATACAGCACAAATTCTTGTAACGGTTCCACCACTACCTGACGTCGTAGTTGTGGACAAATCAAATTTACTGAGAGTGCTCGACACGGCCAGATCGACTTATGCAAATTCGCAGGAAGGCACGGAAATAGGGCAATATCCAGCCGGTTCTAGATCGGCATTGCAAGCAGCCATCACTTCTGCTGAAACGTTGTATGCTAATACAAGTACAACCCAAGCCCAGGTTGATTCCGAGACTACAGACTTGAATCAGGCGTTATCGAGTTTCCTTGCTTTAGTCGTAAGAGATCCGAGTCTATCTCTTAAGACTTTGCAGCTAACAACCGATAAATCCACACTTAATCTGGACGGCAAGGCCGTTCTACAATTAAGTGGCACTCTTGAGAACGGTTCTCCTGCAGATATGAGCCAGGCGACAATTCAATATTCCACTAGCAATTCTAATGTGATCTCTTCCATTACGAAGTTAGAATCAGGAGCTGCAGAAGCTCGCGGAGGAACGAAGCTGACGTCCGCAGGTCAAGCTGTTGTTACAGCTACTGTTACGCTGAACGGAACGACTAAGATGGCAACGGTGGATCTAACGGTCCTTTTTAAGGCAGATCGTCAGTCCGTTCATCCGTATAATCAAACGCTAGTAACCAAGATGTTTATGGCAGCGAATAACGGAAACGTAAGTTTAAACTTTGAACAAGGAATGGAAGTTATTAAGAAAGCAGACCAGTTGACAAGAGGCATTCCGAAGATTGTTTATCTAGTCGGATGGCAGTTCAACGGCCATGATACGGGTTATCCTGCTCTCAACGTTGTTAATCCGAAATTGAAACGTCCTCAGGACGAGAAAGCGGAAGACAGTTTGATATGGTTGATGAAGGAGGCACGCAAGTATAATACGACGGTTAGCTTGCATATTAATATGCTGGATGCCGCCGATAGCAGCCCGCTATGGCAGACTTATCTAGACCATGATGTCATTGCTAAGGAATTGGACGGAAGCTTGCGCACTTACGTATGGGGTTATCCTATCAGCTATACTCGCGAGTGGGATGAAGGACTGACCACCCAGCGTATCGATCAATTGTTGGAATTGTTGCCGATTTCTGAAGCAGGTACAATTCATATTGATGCCTTACATCAGAATATCCCCAATAAAGAGGCCGGATTTATTAGTCCCTATCACGGAATAACCTCTCAGCAAGAAGCGGAGACAGTCAAAAAGGTGATCCGATATTGGAATTCAAAAGGCGTTGATGTCACAAGCGAGTTTGACAAAAACTATCGTGTTGATCCACTGATCGGCTTACAGCCAATGGCTTGGCACGTCCGCTTCAGTGCATCGGAACAGCTTAAAGTCCCTTCTTCCTTGTATGTCGGAGGAGATAGCGGAGATGTACGATTCGGACAAAGTATGTTAGGGGAAGGCAGAATCAAGGTCGATCCCAATAATCTAACTGGATATCTTGGTGATTTCGCTTTGAATACACTCCCTTGGTATTACTTGAACCGACTTGAACGACTGTCGGATTCTGGTGGAGTCGTTACATTTTCCAATAATGTGACCAGTTCCAATGTTAGTAGCGTTCCAGTTATCAAACAAGGAGACCGGTTCCTCCGCCAGGGAAATGACGTGTTCATCCCAGTGTTATGGAACGAGAATATTAAGAAGGAAATCATCGCATACAGCGGTAACGGATATACGAATAAAACGTGGGTTCTGCCTGACGATTGGACGGGTACGCAGGCTGTAGATGTATACGCAATCGGTCTCAATGGACTTGATTTGATTGAAAGTAAGTCGGTTACGAACAACAGTGTAAATTTATCGCTTGAGGCTGGACAAGGGGTATCCATCTTTTCGGCAACTTTACCCGCCATAACGCCTGAGGAAGTGGCATCCGCTATCAAGGCTATACAAGCACCAAAGGAAGGAGATTCTTACTTGACCCTTCCAAAGGTTCCAGCAGGCTTTGGTATATCGATTAAGAGCTCGGATAAACCAGATGTTATTGGATTGGATGGAAAGATAACACCACAGCCAACAGTTACAACTGTAAATCTCGTATTATCGGTCAAAAGATTATACGACAATTTAGCAGTAGACACGACAGTGAATGGGTTACCGGTTATCGTTCCCGCTATTGTGCCAACAACTAATCTAATACCTAATGTAAGTATGTCATCCCGATCTGTCTCATTCTATGGTACTAATGTTTTGCTGTTGCAAACACAGCTTTCCAATCCTACCTGGACAGTGAAGAATGTGGATGGCACAGCGACCACGACCGCTAAAGTTAATAGTCGTGGACAGATTTCCTTTACGGATAACGGGACTTATATCGTAAATGCGCAATCCGGTTCCTCTGAGGAGAAATTAACCGTGAAAATCAATGCAATTGAGAATTTAACCAATTTGACATTGAATGGTAATGGGAACGGAGTAGCTTTTGGATCGATTGCTGGGGGGAACTATCCCCCAACGAACGTTTTTGATGGAAATCTAACGACGTTCTATGAACACAACAATAGCGAAGCATACGTCGGTTGGGACTTTGGTAGCGCCAAAGTAATTAACATGTTGAAGTTCTACCCGCGTAATAACCAGTTGAGTCGAATTAAAGATGCAAAATTCCAGGGTTCAAATTCATTAAGCGGCAACTACGTCGACTTGTATGTGAATATCGAACAACCAGCTTCAACTGAATGGATCACCCTCGCATTTGATAACCAAACGGCATATCGTTACTACCGTTGGATGGGGGCGGATACAACGCGTGCTAACGTTGCTGATCTGCAGATGTATACTAACATGGTTAAGACTTTGCAGTATACACCGGGTGGAACTGAACGGGTTGCTGAGGATATCGATTTCATTCTTTCGCCTGAGGCGAATGCAATCTTGTTGACGCTTCCAGCCGTACCAGAAGGATTTACTGTAGCGATCAAATCTTCTGATAAACCATCGATAATTTCGACGAATGGAACGATTAACGTTCCCAGCAAAAATACGGCTGTACAACTTGTTCTGTCGGTAACTAATACAGTAGACGGAACAACGGCATACACAGAGCCATTATTGGTTAATGTTCCAGCGGTTCCGGGTGTGTATGTTATCACCGCAAACGCAGGCAGCAACGGAACCATTAGCCCGAGTGGAAGCATTACAGTATCAGAAGGTGATAATGCTAACTTCTTGTTAACACCAGATGTCAATTATGAGATTGACCAAATAACGGTAGATGATGAAGTAACGACCGTTACAGGAGCGACATACGTATTTATGAACATTATGAGAAATCATTCGATTTCCGTTACGTTCAAGGAGCAAACGGAGCCCGTAACGACTTACAGCATCGCAGCAAGTGCGGGGGAGCACGGAACGATTAGTCCGAGCGGAAGCATTTCTGTAAGGGAAGGTGATAATGCTATCTTCTTGTTAACGCCAGATACCAATTATGAGGTTGACCAAATAACGGTAGATGATGAAGCGGTGAGCGTTACCGGAGCGACGTACGAATTCAAGAATGTTACTAGGAATCACTCGATTTCCGTTACGTTCAAGGGACAAAGGGAGCCTGTAACAACTTACACTATCGTAGCAAGTGCGGGCAATCATGGAACGATTAGTCCAAGTGGAAGTATCTCGGTTACCGAAGGTGACAATGCATCCTTCATGATAACGCCGGATACCGGTTATGAGGTTAATAAGGTAACGGTAGATGGTCACAAGGTAACCGTTAGCGGAGGGATGTACGTATTCACGAACGTTACGGGTAATCACACGATGTCTGTTACGTTCAAGTTGAGCGAACAAGGTAGTGATAATGGCAATAACGGCAACAATGGCAGTACCGGCAACGGAGACAACGGTAATAACGGAACGGTCTCTCCGGTGACTAATCCGGATAGCTATGTCGTGAAGCCGGGGGATATTTCCAACCCATCATCAAACGGAATCATTATAATCCAGGTTCCTGACAAGTTTAAGCAAGTTGAATTGCCAGTGAATTTAACTGATCTGATTGGTAATAATCCTCTGGAAATTCAAATGGGTCAATGGACGTTGACCGTACCTTCTAAATTATTGCAAGAGCTTAAGAATGAATTGAAGCAGGAAGAATTGCCAGGTAGCCGAATTATTCTGAATGCTGTTCCGCTAACCAGTTCAGAATCACAGGTACTGCTTGACAAAGGATCTGCTTCCAGTAATGCGAAATTGAAGGTTTCTGGTACAGTGATTAATTTCAGCTTATCTATTGTGACATCGGACGGTAAGGCGATCTCACTGACGAAGTTCGACGAACCTCTTACTATCCGAATTAAAGTAGATCCATCCATGAATTTAAAACTGACCGCTATCTACTATATTACCGATGATGGAACGCTGGAATATATCGGTGGACGGTATGAGAACGGAGAGATGGTAGCCGAAATTCATCATTTTAGTAAATATGCAGTTATTGAATTTAGAAAAACATTCATTGATGTTCCATCCCAACACTGGGCTGAGGATGCCATTCAACAATTAGCATCGAAGAACATAATCAACGGAACAAGTGAAACCACATTCGAGCCGATGCGCACAGTTACCAGAGCTGAATTTACAGCGATGCTCGTCAAAGCGTTGAACTTGACGGCACAAGGAGATCGGGTGTTCGCCGATGTAGCAAGCGGTGCTTGGTATACCGATGTCGTTTCTAAAGCAGTCAATGCTGGAATCGTTAAGGGCAAGAGCGAGGGTTTATTCGATCCGAATGGGCAAATTACGCGAGAAGAAATGGTAACGATGATCATGAGAGCATATGCCGTAATTTATGGCACCTCAAATCATGGAACCGAAAATTGGTTTTTTAAAGATGAGGCGAAAATATCTTCATGGGCGATGGAGTACGTCAGAGCAGCGGCTGCACTGCAATTGATCAGCGGACGTGAGCCAGGACGATTTGTACCAGATGGAATTTCAACTCGTGCGGAAGCGGCTATCCTTGTGAATCGATTATTACAAAACTAAGTCAAATAGTAGGATGAGAAGGTGGGGGATCCAGATTGACCCACCTTTTCATGCAATTGTTGGGGTATTATTCTGACGATCGTAGCCTCTATCCCACTAGCTAATGTGGACAATGAGAAAAGTCCTTGATCTCTGTTATCAGAGTTCCAAGGACTTTTCGTTTACTTCATGATTATTTCGAAGCTTTATACTTATCTAAGAACTCTTTCACTTTAGCTGGATCGGCTACAACTTCGTTGCCGGTTTTGACTAATGGGCTGACGGTGGATACAGCTTTGATCTTGTTGTTGTTATAGAATTGTAGGATCTCATCTTGATTGATTGAATAAAGTACCGCTTTTCTTAGATCCTCACTCTTGGCAACATCACGGTTGCTCGTGTTGAAGAGTAGGTAAGAGACAGCATTACTTTCAATACTTTGTAGCTTCAGTTTGCTGTCGCTTTGGATTGTTTCGTACTTTGTTTCTGGAACGCCATAGTATAGGTGGATTTCACTACTACGTAGCGCAGAGAGTGCACTATCCGCATCTGCAATGAAGCGTACCTTCACCGTTGAAATGTTTGCTTCATCTGAAGTGCCTTTACGGTAGCCTGGGTTTTTTAAGAAAATACCTTCATAATCATTCTTTGAAGATAAGATGTATGGACCGCTGGCATATAAAGTATTGTTGTATTGCTTACCTTCAGTTATCGTATTTTGATCGCCGTATGGAATATCTTTGTTAACGTCGAACGTAGCAACATCATACGTATTAATGCTTTCTACTTGTTTTTTGGATACAATGCCTGCAGATTGGTGAGCCAAATAGTTAAGAACTTGTGGGAAAGGTTCGGTCGTTGTCAATTTAACAACCTGATATTTACCCGCCTTGTTGTCAGCTTGGGTCTTGTCAGTTACTAGTTCGTTTATCTTCGTATCTAACCCCGCTTCGAGGGCTTCCTTGATAGTTCCACTACCGGAGGATTGTTTGATTCCGTCTAAAGATGCGATATCAGTTACAAGTTCGACTGTTTTAATATGCTCGTGCAGACTGTATGTCCGGTGATCGGGTACTGAGTTTTTATCTTTAGCTCTATCGAGTGAGAATATAACGTCATCAGCACCTACGCGCTCGCCAGTATCTACAGCTTTTTTATTGTCAATTTTGGCGAAGTTGATGTCGTCTCTGAGAATAAAGTAGTATTCTGAGTTTCCTTCAGCAATAGTGTGATTATAGGATAGGGAGCCATCGGAAGTGATTTTGTCATCATCCGTAAGATTAATTAAACGCACATACATATTGGTATTGAGTTGGTTAATAGATCCGTCATTGCCCTTAATTGGGTCCAAGGAAGTTAGAACAGAAGCAGCTTGAGTCAAAATAAGCGGATCTGTATTCCGTTTGGACGTATCATTAAAGTCAATGTCCTCCCAAGCAAGTGCGCGGGATTTAGAAAGTCTAACCGAATCGACATTGAGGATGTCTTTATTCACAGCTTGGCTTTTCAAAGAAATATAAAGTGGGGCAATGTAGGCTTTGTCGAAAACAAGACGTTGCTCCAATTGTTTGTACGTTTCTGTGTACTTTTCTGGGCTTTCTGTTGCAGCTTGATCGATCAAGTTGTCGATCTCAGAATCGGCTAGAATACTGTAGTCACCGCCTGTTTTGAAGAGCGATCTTACAGCGTAATCGGGATTACCAGTTACTGTTGTCCATCCGGAATGGGCAATATCAAAGTTACCTGCATCTTCTTGAGCTTTGAAACTACCGTAATCTGGCTGGATATTCAATTTAACATTAAAACCATTTTTGGTTAGTTGGTCTCGGATAATATTAAGATCTGATTCACTTGCACTCATTCCCAATAGTTCAATATCAACAGGGGATTGATCTGTAACGGTTTCTGTTGGAGCCGGTTCATTCGTTTTATCTGCTACATCCGTTTTTGTCTTCACGGAGCATCCACTTGCCACTAGGACAAAGGTAAGTAATAGAACAAGCAAAGAACTTTTTTTCATGATTGGTTCCTCCCAAAATCTTATATTTTTATAATGAATTCATTCTTTGCTTACTTTTACGATCTAGAAGACCCGCATCGGCAAAGGTAGAATGAAAGCTAACCGTTAAGCAGTAGAACTAACCTAATTTGGGATCTAGAGCATCCCGAAGACCATCACCAAGAAAGTTAAAAGATAGGACCAGAGCGATTATTGCTAGACCCGGGTAGATGGCCATATAAGAATGAGTTTCCAGATAAGTGCTTCCGAGCTTCAGAATGTTCCCCCACTCTGGGATATGAGGCTCGACCCCAAGGCCAAGGAAACTAAGACTACTCGTAGAAATTACGGCGGCACCTATCGTTAAGGTCGACTTGACGATCATCGGAGCGAGTGAATTTGGAACAATGTGTTTGAAAATTATCGCGGAGTCTCTTGAACCGAATGCCCTAGCGGCATCAACATATTCAAAGGTAGAAACCAGCAGCACATTAGCTCTCATCGTTCTCGCATAGGTAGGGATAGCACCAACGCTCAGTGCCACGATCAGGTTGACTGTGTTAGCCCCAAAAGCGGCAATAATAGCTATAGCTAACAGAATGCCTGGAACGGCGTATAGTATATCTAGAAACCGCATGATGATGTTGTCAGTATGACGTCCGTAATATCCAGATACCGCCCCAAGGATTCCTCCGATCACGACGGGAATAGCAGTAGAGACGATTCCGACAATTAAGGAAGTACGTGCTCCAAATACGATACGTGAAAATAAGCATCGGCCAAAGTTATCTGTTCCGAGTGGATAAGCTAAGCTAGGGTGCAAAAGTATGGCTCCATAATTGTTCTCGGTGGCCATGGCGTAATCAAAGGTAAGAAGGCTACAAACGGATATAGAGAATAGAAAGATAATAAAGAACAGGCCAATCATTGCCGTTGTATTCTGGGTGAGCTTCTCCCAAATACTTTCCCATTTTGCTGTAGCTGGATTTCCGTTGTTACGGATTTTAAAGAGTAAATTCAGTCCAAGCAATAATGCAAAGATATTACCGGTAATTGAGGTTAGAATAAGTAAACAAGCAATCCATATCATGAAAGGTGCAACCTTATTGCCTTGTACATATTTGGCTACAAGCAATAAAGCTATGAAGTGAAATATCGTGATAATCACTAAACTGAACATGGATGGTAAAAAAGTGTCTGAGACATAAGGTTTAAACAAATTGAGTGCAGATACGGCAATCACAAATATCCCAGTAAGAAGTGTATAAACGGCTAAAGTATATTCGGGATTTTTTTGTCTTTTGACCAGATGGAATGCCGAAGTAACAATAAACAAGTTTCCTGTTAGAATGCTTAGCAATTGAACATAACCAAGGGATCGTGTAGACCTTGCAATATCTCCGTGACGAAGAATATCTCTTCTGATCTTTAGGGTTAAAAAAAACTGTGTTATAGTGAACAATGCATATGCTGAAAAAGCGAGAAATACATAAGGCTTAACTGCATTAGCAGAGAAATCATAGCTACTTAGCAGTAGAATAACAGACAAGGCCAGAGAGACAACCCACGCAAAGAAGGCCTTACTGTATTCCTGAGAAGTTTTTAAGTTTGTCTTGATCATATCTACACCTGCTTTAGTATTGTTTCATCTTGGTTCTAATTCTTGGATCGAAAAATGCGTATAGAACATCGATAATGACATTGATTATTGAAATCGTAATTGCGGTATAGATAACTCCGCCCATAATGCTTGGAATATCGGGTATAAATTGTTTGTCTACGATATAGCTACCAAGTCCGCTTATGTTGAAGACCTTCTCCGTCACGGCCGAACCACCCAGCATACCACCGAATTGTAAGCCGATAACGGTGATGATCGGGATAATGGCATTACGGATTGCGTGCTTCAGTAAAACTTGACGTTTGCTAAGACCTTTGGCTGTGGCAGTAATAATGTAGTCTTCATTGATGACTTCTAACATGGATGATCGCGTCATCCTAGCAACCGACGCCGTAAGTCCAGTTCCCAAAACGATGGTTGGCATAATAATGGAGAGCCAGTTTTGCGGATTAAAGGTAGCGGGTAACCAATGCAGCTTAATTGAGAAATTCAGTATAAAGATGAGCCCTTGCCAGAAGCTAGGTATAGATAAACCGATCAGTGCGATAAACATAAATGTATAGTCCCAAAAAGAATTACGTTTGGTCGCCGAAATAATCCCAACGGGTATGGCGATCAACATGGCCATGATTAACGAGATGACGGTTAAAGTAAGCGTTATTGGAAACTTCCTGGCGATGGTTGTCGTGACTTCTTCATTGCCGGCGAACGATTTGCCCAAATCGAAAGTGAAGATTCCCTTCAAGTTGTTCCACAATTGAGCTAGATAGGACTGATCGAGTCCATATATTTTATTGAAGTTTGCTATTTGCTCGTCAGTAGCCGTTTGGCCAAGAATGTTCGCAGCAGGGTTCATCGGCGATAGATGCAAAATTGTAAATACTAGAACCGATACGCCCAATATTACGAATAAGGTCATTACTAGTCTTTCAAACACATATTTCAGGTAAGGCCTGCTATACAAAAATATCAGGATATACATGAGAATTCCGGGAATAAATGAAATGATTAAAAATGACGGATGATTAATTAATGATTCAAAAGTACCGGAGAAGTTCAACCTACGCTGCTGGTTTAGCTGCAGTTTACGATTAGTTACTTCATCTATCTTCTCTTGGAACATAGCTTCTGTCATTTTTTTAGCCTGGCGTTCCGTTTTCTCCTGACTCCGTATTTGTCCAAAAAATTGATGTTTTCGTTGTAACTGCTCTAGTGTCTCTACCTCTAACTTATCTTTATATCCTGACTCGAGAAGTTCGTTTCTTGTCTCATCTAGGAGGGAGTAGTAAGTGTCTTTTTTTCTCCGATATAAGTAAAAGAACAGAACAACGAGATTTATTGGAGCTCCCAATAGAAGCAAGAAATACTTATAGGAAGGATTCAATAGCATTTTGGCATATGTGTTACTTATGTTTCTGCTGAGATGTGATCCACTCGTTTGTGCTGGTGTTACCTTTGCAACTTCCAAGGTGCTCTTTCCTCCTCGCTGTTTTAAATTGCATTATTCCGATCAATATAGTATATATTAGAGGAGGATATTTTTTATGTCAAGACATTCGTCATTATTGATTAATAGAAATCGTACAACGGGCAGGTGTGATAACGATGGAAACTATACTACAAGTAAAAGATTTAACTGTATCCTTTCAGACTCGTGATCATGAGGTTGAGGCCGTACGCGGCGTTAGCTTTGAGGTAAGAAAGGGAGAAACACTTGGAATCGTTGGTGAATCTGGTAGTGGGAAAAGTGTAACTGCGCGCTCCATTATGCGATTGTTACCATCCCCACCATCCTATATGAAAGACGGAGAGATTATCTTTCTTGGAAAGAATCTAGCTGAGTATTCTGAGAAGGAAATGGAGAGTATTCGCGGCCGAGATATCGGAATGATTTTTCAGGACCCAATGACCTCTTTAAATCCGACTATTAAAATAGGGAATCAAATTGCGGAGAGCTTGATCAAGCATCAGAAATTATCTAAGAAGGAAGCGAAGAAACAAGCAATCGAGATGCTTAAACTCGTGGGAATTCGCAATAGTGAGTTCAGGTACGATCAATATCCCCATGAATTCTCTGGTGGGATGCGACAACGTGTAATGATTGCTATAGCTCTTGCATGTCGTCCTGCTCTACTAATCGCTGACGAGCCTACCACTGCGCTTGATGTTACGATTCAAGCCCAAATATTGAATTTAATGAAGAATATGCAGGAGCGTTTTGGAACTTCGATCATATTAATCACGCATGATTTGGGAGTTGTCGCGGGGATGTGTGATCGTGTGGCGGTCATGAAAGACGGAGTTATTGTGGAGAGTGGAACAACGGAAGAGATATTTGAGAATCCTAAGCATCCTTATACTTTGAAGTTGTTAAATGCTCTACCACGATTGAACGAGAAGAAGAAGGTAAAGCCAGCACCTTTGATTCTTACAAATTCGAACAACTCACGCCCGCTACTTGAGGTGAAGTCACTCAGACAACATTTTGATATGGGAAAAGGCAATGTATTGAAAGCTGTTAATGACATCAGTTTTCAAATTCGTGAGGGAGAAACGCTGGGGCTCGTAGGTGAATCAGGTAGTGGTAAATCAACTACGGGTCGTGCTATTTTGCGTCTGCATCAACCGACGGGCGGGGAAGTGCTCTATCAGGGCATGGCGGTTAACCGATTATCTAAGTCGGAGATGAAAACCATGCGTCGGCATATGCAAATGATCTTCCAGGATCCATATGCTTCGTTAAATCCTCGTCTTAAAGTGCTGGATATTATCGGTGAATCTCTTGATGTTCATAAACTAACTGGGAGCCCAGGAGAACGGAGGAAGAGGGTAGAGGAGCTGCTCGATATGGTAGGACTTGATCCGGCTTTTGCTCTGCGTTATCCGCATGAGTTCTCGGGGGGACAACGGCAAAGAATTGGTATTGCCCGCGCGCTTGCAGTAGAACCGAAATTTATCGTATGTGATGAGCCACTCTCTGCGCTTGATGTATCGATTCAATCTCAAGTCGTTAAGTTGTTAGAGGAACTTCAGCATCGTCTAGGTCTCACGTATTTATTCATTGCTCATGATCTTTCTATGGTTAAGCATATTAGCGATCGTGTAGCCGTGATGTATATGGGGAAAATCGTGGAACTCGCAGAGAGTGAAGAGTTATACGCCAATCCTCAGCATGAATATACGAAGTCATTATTTAACGCGATTCCTGTTCCTGATCCGAAGATTGAAGCTCAGAAGAAAAGAATTCTTCAGGATGAATATTCAGAAGAGGATAAATATCAAGTGGATCATTCTCAATTGGTAGAAGTATCACGAGGACATTGGGTAGCGATGCCTACGGGGTAGGTTATAGGCAAAGCGTAAAAGTATAATGAAGAATATAACGATTGCTCTCCAGTATTCTATTGGGGAGCAATCGTTTTTTTTGCTACATATATAGTTTCATTTAACCTTTTTATATCATTTGTAGGAAAATATAGGGGTATGTCGAATATATTTATCAAAATCCTTTTATTAACCATTACATTAAGAAATGGAGATTATTAAATGAATGTTCTCAAACGGAATACATTTTTATTATTGGGCCTGTTCTCCCTTCTAGTTCTTCCCACCAATCATACCACCTATGCAGCATCACAGCTGGAACAACCCATTACATGGAGTGTCAACAAAGAAATTCAATCTACTCATTTGCGTGATGTCATCAAAAACAAACAAGGAACTTATGTAACCGTTGGTGACGATGGTGCTATTTTTCTCATCAACAAACCTTGATGACTGGACGCGTAGAACTTCTTCAGCAGTTGGAGATTTCAATGCGATCACGACGAATGGATCGAAATTTGTCGCTGTGGGTAGTCATGGATCCCTCATTTCTTCGAATGATGGGCAAGCATGGACAAGTTCTTCTATAAGTATAAATATCAAAGAAGGAGAATTGGTCAAAGAAGATTTGCGAAGTAAAAGGTATAAAGGAAATCCCAATAGAGCATTGAAACAATCGGATCTAGTGCTTAGCGATGTAATATGGGATGGCAACAAGTTCATTGCCGTTGGCGCCCTTATAGCAAAAGTAAAGTTTGAAGAGTATTTTTCTACGATCAATCCTGCAATGCTCCTTTCTTCAACAGATGGAGTTAAATGGACCGCGAGAAGAATTGAAGGTACCTATGGATCTAGTTTTAAAATAGTTATTGCTAATAATCAGTACTTTATCTTCCCAGGAGGACTTAGCGAAGGTGATCCTAATTATACAGGAGTTCGTGTTTCGAAAGATTTACTGAAATGGAACCGTTCAAGCTGGACATTAAATAACAAAGAATATACTTATCTTAAAGACCCTGACATTTTGGACATTGCGTATAATGGAAAGATGTTTGTTACGATAACAGGACAACAATCCCACTATCTCCTTAAAGAAGAAAAGGCGCAGATCTTCACCTCAACGAATGGAATCAATTGGACTGAATCGAAAATAAAAGAAATAAAAACTGCTGATGGCGTTAAATCAGATGCATATTTACAAAAATCGATCAGTTCGTTGAATAAAATAATTTGGAACGGTCAGCAATTTATTGCAATCAACAGTCATACCAATGCCATTTATGCGCTTAACTCCGCAGGAAATGAACTGTTGTACTACGGATCGATGACATTTGGCATCAATAATAAGTCAATATACTGGGATGGTTCAAACGCCGTTGCCGTAGGTGAATTCGGTTCAATTTATACATCCAATGATTTAAAGTCTTGGATTGAAAAAAAATCTCCTTTTTCAGGTAACTTGAACAGCATTGCATATACGAATGGGCGTTATATGGCAGTTGGGAATTTAAATTCCATTATCGAATCTTATGATGGGTTAAGCTGGAATTCATCCATGAACCAAGACTCTTTCTTTGAGAATTATAGTAATAAATTCAATTTTGATGTTATAGGATCTAATGGTACTTTTTGGATTATAGATAAAGGAAGCCTTTTTTCAGCTGATGGACTGCGTTATTCAAGCAAAGAAGGACAGAGTAAGAATATCGACCTTCCAGATGGAGTCTATAAGAATTTTAAGGGTTATTCTATTATCAATAATACTTTTGTAGGTATATTCCAATCCAATAAAGAAGTTGTAAATGAATTCTGGCAAGTAAACCTCGATTCAGTTGAACAAGGCGTTGCTGAATTTTCACAAGATACAACGAATAAAAAACTACATCAATTGATACTCACGAACGGTAAAACGCAATTAGGCATACCGTTTGTAACTGAAAGAGAACAGCTAGATGAACTTATGTATAAAGAATTTTATAACTACGAAATTTCCACCGACGGCGGCCAAACGTGGAAAAAGACAAATTATAAAGGGAAAAATGAAGCTACGATTTCAGCCTTTGGCAAATATATTGATTTTAATGGCGAGCAAATTTATACGTCCGTTGATGGCATAAAGTGGACTAAAGGAAATCAATTAAGAATAGAGGAAGAAAAAATTAATATAAAAAATGTAACTTCCATCGCTACAAATGGAAAACTGATTCTAGCCACAAGTGAACTATCTGAAAGTTCCAAAAGTGAGAGCTATGGAGACAGTGTCCTATGGATGTCAACGAATGGTACTAATTGGTCGATGGTTAAACTCCCTACAAAAAGCAGCTTACAAAAAGTTATTTGGGATGGAAGCAAATTTATTATTGTAGGGGATGGTGCAACTGTTGTAACAGGTATACCAAACACATAAATCTTTTTTTAAAACTAATACCCGCAGTAATTAGTGAAATGTATACTTAAGTAACTCTATTAAGTAAAATAAAAAACAGGGCAATTATGGTCAGATACCACCATGATTGTCCTGTTTTTTTGTTATCTTCACTAATCTCGGATGTCTACTAAAGCCATAAATATGAGATAGACAATGTGTTCGAGGTTATAGAAAGTTTGGGATATTGTGTTAGTATAAGTGGTGATGAATGTATAATCAGATGTGTTAGGTAAGCAATATAAACATACCGCATCCATCGAAGCATAGCGGAATATGATGGACGGAGCAACATAACGTCATCGTTGGGTGATATGAATAATAGTACTAATCGGCTAGATGTAAAGACTGTTCTTTGATACTTATTGATGCTGGGTTGTTTTTCTCATTTCATAGATAAAATAATTGACCTGTGGAATATTTAGCCATATTATTATTGAAAAGGAAATTGAATGTTTGTGGATTAGATAGTGGAAGGTGGCTTTGGCTATGGATCAGAGGACCATTCGTGCAGAGTTAGAAGAGTATCTTAAGAGGAATGGTATAACGATTAACCAGTTTTCAGAGACATCAGGGGTGAATTCAGGAACGCTCAGTAGCATTATCAATGGAAATCGTCCTATTTCTATGCTGCAATTAGACCGTATAACAGCAGGCATGGGGCTAACAGAAGGTAGATTCTATGATTTATATGTGGATGAGTGCTTCAACCTTCCTGTGCTTAATTGGCGGCGTCTCAGGCCGTTAATTTATCGTAGCGCGGAATTGGACAAGATAGACTGTATTGAGCGTGTAGTAGGAATGATGATGGATAATCTATCTTATGCTACGGCATTATTCGATACAGCAGAAGATTTGTTCAAGCAAGGGAACCGTAAGGCAGCAGCGCTGTTATATGAGAGTGTAGCTGAAAGTGAAAAATATCAACATTCAGAACGTTTGGCACTTTGCCAATACCGACTATTTAGTATTGCTCTATGCGATGATCAAGAAATAAATTTACGAGCAGCAGTGCAATTTGAAAGTTATGTTGATCGGCTGGATGAGGTGGATCAGCTTGATGCATTAAAGGATTTAGCGAATACATATAACTCTTTACGCCGATGGGATAAGGTAGAGCAATTGGCTAAGGATATGGAGCATAAGGCGAAGATTCAATACAAACATAGATATGAAGATACCAAAAAGATAGAAATTATCAAAGAGCCTACTATTCCTTTATTTGCCTATATTTCATACTCTCACGTACTATGTTCTGCTGTATACGATGAGCGCAAAGAATATGATAAAGCTTTACAATATGTTTCCTTGTATTCAGAGTTTAGTTGGGTCAAAGAGGAGTCACAGGAAGCGCTTCAGTTAGTACGTAAATTTAAAGATTGGGCCGAAGCTAATTCCTATCTTTACAGGCTTATGAAGGGGGATATTAAGGTATTGCCTGAGTATGTTACTTACATAAGCCAACGGGAAGAAGAAATTCTCCCGGCATTATTTAAGATCCTTCAGGCTGCTAATTGGTATCAATTTAATGTCGATGACATACTATCACATTTCACACAAGAAATAGTTAATTATAGAGATCAACTAGGAAACGTGGGAACTTATAATCCGCGGGTTATAGAAGATCGATATACTTTTTTTATGGCTGAACTAGCTTACTATTATTTATCCAAGGGGAAATATGAAATAGGCATAAAGTATATATTGGATGGATTGGAATCGTCTGCTAAAATAAATAGTGAGTCAAGTATTATCAGATGTGTTGGATTGTTTGAGCAATTCAGACATACCGCATCCTTAGAGGCTCAACGGGAATATCGAAATCTAATTAGAGAGGTGCAAAGTCGAAATGAGAAGAAAAATGGCTTTATTGTTGGTTACGTTTAGTTTTTCATTTATATTTATCTTTCAGATTACCAATTTAGGATTAGGATCAGGTTCAGGTTCAGGTTCAGGAGAGAATGTCATCAAAACTCTTACTCATGGTTCTGGTGGATTGTAAAACTTTTAGGGTGATCTTTATTAGTAGGGCGTTGACGGAATATATCCGAGAGCGTCCTTTTTTTCTGAATATTAAATTAGGATTCATGTTACGGTTACTCAGTGTACGTTGTGAGATTAGAGTGGTGGAAGGTGACTTTGACTGTGAATCAGAAGACCATCCGTGCAGAATTGGAAGACTACCTAAAGAAAAATTACATAACTATTAACCAATTTGCAGAAGTATCGGGAGTGAATTCAGGAACTCTGAGTAGTTTTATTAACGGTAATCGCTCTATTTCTATACCGAAATTAGACCATATCACAGAGGGCATGGGACTAAAGGAAGGAACTTTCTATGATTTATATGTAGACGAGTGCTTTACCCATCCTTCCCTTAATTGGAGGCGTCTTCGGCCACTATTATATCGTTGTGCGGAGTTAGACAAGTTAGATTGCATTGGTAGGTTATTGGAGATGATGACTAACAATCTATCCTATACTCCCTTATTATTCGATATAGCAGAAGACTTATTTAAGCAAGGACAGCGTGCTGCTGCGGCGCTACTATATGAGAGAGTGGCCGAAAGCGAAAAGTATCAGCATTCAGAAAGGTTGGCACTTTGTCAGTATCGATTATTTATCTTGGCGTTATGTAAGGATCATGCAAAGAACCTTCGAGCGGCATTGCGATTTGAAGGATTTGTTGGCCGACTTGATGAAATGGATCAGCTTGATGCCATGAAGGATCTAGCAAATACATATCTTACTTTGCATATGTGGGATAAAATGGATAAGGTCGCAAAGAGAATGGAGCGTTTAGCGAATATTCATTACAAATACAGATATGAACAAAGTAGAAAGGAGGAATTTCATAAAGATCCCACCATGCCATTATTCGCATATATCTTATATGCTCATATACTATGCTCAAGTGTTTGTGTTGAACGCGGAGATTACGATTTAGGATTACAATATGTTTCTCTCTACTCGGATATGAGTTGGGTACGTGAGGATACTGAGGAATCGCATCGATTGATGAATCAATGTAAAATGTGGGCCAAAGCTAATTCCTATCTTATTAGGCTCATGAAGGGAGAAATCGAGGTCCTCCCTGAGTATGTAGCTTATATTGAACAATATGAAGAAGAAATTCTTCTAGCCTTATTTATGATACTTCAAATTGCTAATCGCAACCAATTTAATGTGGATGATATACTCCTTCGCTTTGAGCATCAGATTCCTGAATTTAAAGCTCGACAAGGAGAAGAAGGAAGGTATACTCCGCTGGTTATCGAAGATCGTTATGCTCATTTTATGGCGGAATTAACCCTATATTATATGAACAGGGGAGAATATGAAAAAGGCATGAAATATATGCTGGCAGGACTCGAATCAGCTCTTAAAATTAATAGTAAGATTTGTATTATTAGGTATGTAGGTTTATTTGAACAATTCCGTTATGCCGCATCGCTTGAATCCCAAATAATTTATAAAAATCTAATTTGTAACGTGCAAAATAATAATCTTGCTGTATCGAATCTATTAATTATGGAGTCGGATAGTGATAACTATACGTATAGTTAATTAGCAGAGCGTTCCCGGAGTAATCCGAGAACGCTCTTTTTTTATTAGGACAATTAGCTTGCTAATGAATAGGTCGTAGGGAGTGCTCTCCAATCCCCTCTATACTGCATTCTGGAGTAAAACCTATATTTTGACATTTGCCTCTATTATATTACATAGGGGGTCGTGTTAATGAGAGAAGCTGAGGTTATTCAGAAGAGAATTGAATGTGAGAGAATAGAGCTTTATCGAATGGAAAAGAAGCACGGCGGGTTTGTACATCCAAAGGTAATTAAGCAGTCTATGAGATTAGATGAATTAATTAATATGTATAATAGAGCAATGTATAGTTGTAGTAAATAAATCTGCGTTTACTCTGAGAGGTTGTGTGAAATATGTCACAAATCAATCTTTTTTAGTATGCGAAAAATAGAGTTTAACTTAGGAAGTTATTCATTATACTTCTGTATTCTAATATATTCCTTGTATTGCTATGTCATTCGTGATATTATCTGACTATCGGTTTTTTTTAGTATTGTTTAATTACGGGACGTAGCTCAGCTTGGTAGAGCACCTGGTTTGGGACCAGGGGGTCGCATGTTCAAATCGTGTCGTCCCGATTTAGCTAGAACAATCAAAGCATCGCAAAAGATATTTCTTGGGAGTTTTCCTCCGAGTTGTATCCTAGCAGATGCTTTTTTTGTATTTTATCCAAATGTCAGGTTACTCAAACTGTGTATGGTGAAAACCATACGATTGTCCTAAGTGACAATTGTTGTATATTTGTAGATCTCGAAGGCCACAATATACAATAAAGTCCGATAGAAGGGGATTATCGTGAATATCTTCCAAATTAAAAAACAACTCAGAAGCCGATGGAAAAGATGGAGACGCGCAATTTGGACCATTAGTGCATGTGGTTTGGTTGCTATGATGGCTTGGATCGGGTTACTGTTGTCTGAACAAATGGAGGATTTAATGACTAAAGAGCCCATCGTTCAAGAAACGCTCGGCATGATCATGGACGCTGCGGCACCTTCAGAACCTCCTAAAGAGTGGGTAGAGACCCTTATGAAAACAGACCAAGCGCGGATCGTACATTTAAATAAAATTTATACATGCGGTGAAGAAAGTGACGTTCTTGGCATTATGAGACCGGAGGAAGTTGCTTCACTGCTGAAGGAGCACCCAGATTGGGAAGGACATTTGGGGGCTGGCGGAGATGTGTGGCTGGATGAAAGAATTAACGGATTGTCCGACATTTGTAAACGAAATGGATATATAGGCATCGATAATATGGGTAACTTAAGTCTGTTTGAAGGCCCTCCGAAAAAAGAAAAGGTGCTTAAAACATTTTTTCAGCTAGATGTAGAAACGATGGAGAGTGTTCTGCCTGATGAAGTGTTAAAGCAGCTTCAAGAGGGAATTCGAATACAAGATGTCGAAGAGTACAACAGTGTATTATCAACTTTTAGTGACTATGCCTTGGAACAAACTGAGAAGGTAATGCAACAAAACTGACTAACTCGCTCTCGAGTATGGTTGGTGCAATAATGTACGATCTCGCAATCAGAGTGTAGAGTCTCAACATAATATTATTATATGACGGTATAGCCTTGTGGCTATACCGTCTTTGTCATTTATTCATTTGTAGAGAGCGCCTATCTTATTTTTGCCAAACTATTTCCTCTAATCGTGTTATCTTTGCTATAATAAAATTGAATACATATGTTCGCTTAATGTGAACATTGGGGAGAGATTAGGCTTGCGAATATTAGGTATTGATCCCGGCTTAGCAATTGTCGGTTTTGGTTTTATTGATAAAGAAGGTAGCAAATGTACACCAGTACAGTATGGGTGTATTCAGACAAAGGCGCATACGCCAGAAGAAGAGAGGCTGCTTCATGTTTATGAAGGGATGGTTCAGCTTATCGAAAAATATCAACCAGATATGGTAGCGCTAGAGAAACTTTTCTTCAATCGTAACGTAAGCACAGCATTGCCAGTTGCACAAGCCAGAGGCGTACTTGTATTGGCTGCAATTCAAAAAGGACTGCCTGTATCAGAATATACACCGATGCAAGTCAAGCAAGCTGTCGTTGGATATGGTAAGGCAGAGAAGAAGCAAGTTCAAGAAATGACCCGGATGTTCCTTAAACTTCAGGCTATTCCAAAGCCCGATGATGTAGCGGATGCACTGGCTGTTGCGATATGTCATGCACACTCTTATACATTAAATTCTAAGATAAATGAGGTACTTCGATCATGATCGATTTTTTACGGGGACAAGTTGCTCAACTCGAGAGAGAATACGTTGTATTAGATGTTCATGGTGTAGGTTATCGTGTGTTTTGTCCAAATCCTTATTGCTTCGCTGCTAAGAATGAGGAGCCAGTGACGATATATATTCATCATAATGTTCGTGAAGATGCGATTCTGCTGTTCGGATTTGAGACCAAAGAAGAGCAGAAGTTATTTCGCAAACTGATTGAAGTATCGGGGATTGGACCACGCGTAGCGCTCGGTATTCTTAGCGGGGGGAATCCTAAAGCTGTGGTTACGGCCATTCAGCAGGAGAATATTAACTTTTTAATTAAACTACCAGGGATAGGTAGAAAGACAGCACAACGTATGATAATAGATTTGAAGGACAAGTTGGAAGAAATGGGCGGAGCATCTCTGTTTGATCCCATTCCTAGTGGGATGGAGATTCCCCAAGATAATAATCTTGGATGGCCTGAAGCCAGAGAGGGATTGAAGGCTCTTGGTTACACGGATGCTGAGTTAGACCGAGTATGGCAAGTATTGAAGGATAACGTAAGTTCGGATGAGGCAGTCGATTCAGTCATGAAGAAGGCCCTTAAGTTACTATATGCAGGTTAAAAACAAGGTTGAAGTATGTAAGGAAAGGGAGTGAGCGATGATGGAAGACCGTATCATATCCACGAATTTGATGATGGAAGACCAGGCGGTGGAATTCAGCCTTCGCCCTCGTTATTTAGCAGAATACATTGGACAGACTCGAATCAAAGAAAACTTACAAATTTATATAGAGGCAGCTAAAATGCGCAAGGAAGCACTCGATCACGTCTTGCTCTACGGTCCGCCAGGACTTGGTAAGACAACGCTTGCGAATATTATCGCTAACGAATTGGGTGTGACTTTGCGCACGACATCTGGGCCGGCTATTGAACGCCCTGGTGATCTGGCAGCGCTACTGACGAATTTGCAAGAGGGAGATGTCCTCTTTATAGATGAAATCCATCGTCTACATCGGACTGTAGAGGAAGTTCTCTATCCGGCGATGGAGGATTTCGCGCTGGACATTATGATCGGTAAAGGACCTAGTGCTCGTTCGGTTCGACTTGATTTACCCCCGTTCACCTTGATAGGAGCAACGACCCGGGCTGGACTTCTGTCGGCCCCACTAAGGGATAGATTCGGGGTAGTTAGCCGGCTGGAATTCTATAGTGTGGATGAACTAAGTTATATCGTGAGCCGCGGAGCTGACATTTTTGGGATTGAAATCATTGGAGATGCCGCTGATGAAATCGCACTTCGTTCTAGGGGGACTCCACGGATTGCTAATCGTTTGTTGAAGCGGGTTAGAGACTATGCTCAGGTTCGTGGTGACGGCCTCATAACATCTGATATCACAAGCGAAGCGCTGCAAATGTTACAAGTGGATCCGATGGGCCTAGATCAGATTGATCACAAAATGCTGAGAGCTATGATTACAAGTTTTCGTGGTGGTCCAGTTGGATTGGACACGATTGCTGCAACAATTGGAGAAGAGAGTCAAACGATCGAAGATGTGTATGAGCCCTATTTACTACAAATTGGTTATTTACAACGTACACCTAGGGGACGAATTGTAGCTCCGGCTGCCTATCATCATTTGGGGTTACCTATACCTGAGGATCTGCGATAATTTTTTATACATCATGAAGGAGGAATTTGCAACGTGAAAGATACTAAACGAACATTTGCGATGGTTAAGTGGGGCAAGGGAATATTGGCGGGTCTTCTGCTCGCTACTGCGTTGCAACTTCCGGCATCTGCTGATTCTTTACCAGATACACGCGTTAGAGTTGCTATGTACCTGGATATGGGCACGACTTATCGATCGACTATACCAGCAGTTACACTTAAGGCAGATTCAGCTTGGAAAGTCAGTCCTCAGAATGGTTGGGACGCATGGGCTAATTTAGCAGCCGGAGAGTCTGTTCGCTTCAGTGTAGACGGATATAAAGTAAAGGCGCTTCAAAGCTCGGACTGGAACGTGGTGTCAGCTGCAGCTAAGAAGCTTCAGAATACAACGGATCGACCTGTTGTGTTTGCCCTTGATCAACCGGCAGGAACTGTATATCAAATATTTACAGGACCCTATGCTAGTGTAGATGAAGCGAACAAAGCGGCGAGTCGTGTTGAAAGCTCTATTTCCAGTCAGTTAGGTGGACAAAAGCCCGTTGCCAAGGGAAGCAATTATTATTCAGTAGGAACCTTTGGAAGTCAGGGCGAAGCCGAATCGCTTCGTCAATCGTTAACATCTCAAGGTATCGATGCTGTTGCAGTGCTGACAGGTCCACAGCAGTACGCTGTTTGGACAGGCGGGGCTACAAGTGAAGCGGAATTAACGTTAACTAAGGGGCAACTAGACCAAGTTGGAGGTAATCTCCAGATAACTGTTGTTAACAATACGGACCCTGCACTGATCCTTCACCGTGATGTAACACTTAATTTAACAACACCTTCTGCCGTGTCTCATTATGAACTTAGTGGTAACGGGGCTAAATTTATGATTTCAGGAAATGGTGACATGATTACTCAGGTAGTTGAACGGTCAGCGCGTAAATATCGGGGAGAGTTCGAGGTTAGTTCAGTGAACGGACAACTTGCTCTCGTCAATGAACTTCCTTTAGAGCAATATTTATATTCTGTAGTTGCTGCTGAAGTACCAAGTTCTTGGCCTAAGGAGTCGTTAAAGGCTCAGGCCGTGGCAGCACGTAGTTATGCGCTTTATAATGCAGGGATTAACAAATTCAAAGTGGCTGGGCTTGTGGATACCACTTTAAGCCAAAAATATAACGGTGTTGATAATGAAGTTGCTAGTGTAATACAAGCTGTAGACAGTACGGCGGGTGAGGTTATCAAGTCCAATGGTAAGGTTGTTGAAGGAATATTCTCATCCAATAGTGGGGGAGTAACCGCAGATTCTTCGGAAGTGTGGAATAGCATCAACTCGACATTTACTAGTGTGAGTAGTGATGAGGATAAGGTAGCTCAGTCTTCATTGAAATCGTGGTATTATGTACTTTTATCGAATGGTACAACAGGATATGTACGTGAAGACAATGTTGTTTTATCCGGAAGTAATACCTCTGCTGGTTTATCCAAATTAACTGTAACATCTAGTGCTGTTAATGTACGTCCGCTACCTTTGATTCAATCTGATGTTAATCCAGTGGCCAAAATAAATCCAGGGGATCAGGTCATTGCATTGGCTAAAGTGGACGAGTCAAGCTCCTATGCTTGGATTCGTGGACCATTTACTTCGGATCAATTGCTGAAATCTCTAAAAGGTAAGGTTTCACCGGATGCACCATCTCCTATCATTAATCTAGAAGTTTCCCAAAGAGGACCTTCTGGACGAGTGACTGAAGTGAAGGCGAATGGGCAAGTGTTGGGTGTGAAGAATCCAGATTCCCTGCGGTCTGCATTAAACGGATTGCCGAGTACATTGTTTGATATTGTAGCTACCGGAAGGTATACTGTACAAGGTGCCGGGGACATTACAACTACGGGTACTGCAACAACGGCAACAACTGTTTTGTCGGCTTCAGGTTCCAAGACATGGAGCGGCGGGAATATGGTCGTTATGGATGGAAGCGGGACTGCGCGAGTTGTCGATCAGAACAATCAATTTATGTTTGTTGGTAAAGGGTATGGCCATGGCATCGGAATGTCCCAATGGGGGGCAAAGGGAATGGCAGATGCGGGGTATGATTACCTACAAATATTGCAACACTACTATCAGAATGTGACTATTACTAAGGACTGAAGCGTATTATGAATGTAGATTTATATGATTTTCATCTTCCGGAGGAGTTAATTGCTCAGACCCCGCTCGTGGAACGGAGTGCCTCCAGACTATTAACTTTGAATAAAGAAGACGGTAGCATCAAGCACCATGTGTTTACCGATATACTGGACTATCTACGTCCTGGGGATACACTCGTATTAAATGATACGCGTGTGATCCCTGCACGATTGTTTGGTATCAAAGAAGACACCGGCGCGAAGGCGGAAGTGTTATTACTCAAAGATGTTGGTAATGACCGCTGGGAAGCACTCGTTAAGCCGGGAAAGAAGCTGAAAAATGGAGCCGTAATCATCTTTGGAGATGAACTTAAGGCAACAATTGAGGCTGAAAGTGATATGGGTGGGAGAATTCTCAAATTCTCTTACGAAGGTATCTTCAATGAAATATTGGACCGTCTAGGTCAAATGCCTCTTCCTCCATATATTAAGGAGAAGCTTGACGACCGTGAGCGTTATCAAACCGTATATTCCAAGGTTGAGGGTTCAGCAGCGGCACCTACTGCCGGACTTCATTTCACGGAGGAACTACTTAGCCAGGTTGCAGAAAAAGGCGTCGATATCGCATTTGTAACGCTACATGTTGGACTAGGTACGTTTCGTCCAATGTCTGTAGATAGAGTAGAAGACCATGTGATGCATGATGAGTACTATATTCTGTCGCAGGAAACCGCGGATAAGTTGAATGAGACGAGAGCTAGAGGCGGAAGAGTGATAGCTGTAGGTACGACATCGGCTCGGACTTTGGAGACGGTGGCACAGCAATGTGGGACGGGCCCAATTGTCCCAAGTAGTGGTTGGACGGGGATATTTATTTATCCTGGTTACTCTTTCGGGCTTGTGAATGTTATGCTAACAAACTTTCACTTACCTAAATCAACGTTAGTGATGTTAGTTAGTGCATTGGCGGGGCGAGAACATATTATGAAGGCGTATCATGAAGCGATTGAACAGCAGTACCGTTTCTTTAGCTTTGGTGACGCAATGTTAATTTATTAAAGCAAACGAGGATGGTTGATTATAGTGACAGCACCAATAAGATATGAACATATAAAAACTTGTAAACAATCTGGAGCTAGACTGGGACGAGTCCATACTCCGCACGGTATCATTGAAACGCCTGTATTCATGCCAGTAGGTACTCAGGCCACGGTAAAAACGATGAGCCCTGAGGAACTCAAAGAGATGGATGCCCGTATTATTCTAAGTAATACGTATCATCTATTTCTCCGTCCAGGGCATGAAACGATTAAGGAAGCTGGTGGGCTTCATAAATTTATGAATTGGGATCGGGCTATATTGACGGATAGCGGTGGATTTCAAGTATTTTCTTTAAGTGACATGCGTAAGATTAGTGAAGAGGGTGTGCATTTCCGCTCACATTTGAACGGGGACAAAATGTTCCTATCACCAGAAGTTGCGATGGAAATTCAGAATGCACTCGGCCCGGATATTATGATGGCCTTCGACGAATGTGCACCTTTTCCTGCTGAATATGATTACGTCAAGCATTCTATGGAACGAACGACTCGCTGGGCGGAACGTTGTCTTAAAAGTCATGCTAGGCCGAATGATCAGGGACTATTTGCTATCGTTCAAGGTGGTATGTTCGAAGATCTGCGTAAACAGAGCGCTAGAGATTTGACTTCCCTAGATTTTCCGGGGTATGCTATTGGTGGACTGAGTGTAGGCGAGCCTAAGCATCTCATGTATGAAGTGCTGGATTACACTGTACCTTTTCTACCTACGGACAAGCCTCGTTACTTAATGGGAGTTGGTTCACCGGATGCGTTAATTGAGGGATCTATTCGCGGTATTGACATGTTTGACTGCGTATTGCCAACAAGGATAGCGCGTAATGGGACAACAATGACAAGTCAAGGTAGATTAGTCGTGCGCAACGCTCAGTATGCCAAGGACTTCGGACCACTGGATCCTGAATGCGGATGCTATACTTGCCGGAATTACTCCCGAGCATATCTTCGCCACTTAATCAAAAGTGATGAGACTTTTGGGCTTCGGTTGACTACATACCACAACCTGTATTTCCTGATCAGTTTGATGGGTAAGATCCGCCAAGCGATTATGGATGATAGATTGTTGGATTTCCGGGATGAGTTTTTTGAGCAGTATGGTCTGATTGGCAATACAAAAGGTTTCTAAGTGGTACAAGATATAATCGAAAGGGGGAAGAAAAATGTTTCAATATGCAGCGGCTGGAACTGGTGGCAGCGGCGGTTTACTAACGATGATTGTTCCTTTTGTAATCATGTTTGCAGTATTTTACTTCTTGTTGATTCGTCCTCAGAAGAAGAAACAGCAGACACGTAATGGTATGTTAAATGCATTGAAAAAAGGCGATAAAATCGTAACGATTGGCGGTTTGCACGGAACGATCGTGGAGTTAACTGACGATACAGTTGTTCTACGTGTCAATGATGTGACCAAACTGACATTTGACCGTAATTCGATTAGTCATAGTACGAGTACTAGCTCCGAAACGGAAATGGAAGTACGATAACAAATCGTAAAAACAACAAAGGAAAGAGCCTGTGATTAGATCACAGGCTCTTTCCTTTGTGCGCACTTTCACAGTTAGCTGCGTCTAGGAAGTGGTTGGTGATGAGGTTTGTATACTCGTTCGGCTAATTTGATACCGAGTCCAGAAGCAAGTGTGGCAAGAGCTACTCCGGCTACCATGTCACTCATCCAATGAATTCCTAAATAGAAGATGGAGAAAACGATAATGAAGGCACTGAGCACTGCAATTACGGCCCAGCGGCGGTTCCCTGAACGTACGGCTAGGATTGCCATGGAAACGGATATGGAAGTATGTAAACTAGGAAAACAGTTGTCGAGTCCAGAAAGTGGACGATAGATCGTGTTGAAGTTTGGAAAGGCTTCTAGCATGATAAAAGTCGCACCTGATTGCGGATAAGACCAAACTTCATTTACAGGGACGAACAAGTAAAATGGAATTGCGATCAAGTAGTTAATAATTACAGTGAAACATGTTGCGTATAGAAATACTCCTCTGCGATCCCCCGCAAAAATTCCCAGTGATGCGATGATGAGCGCCTGAAACACAACAAGATAGAAGAACGAGGTCACATGTGTAATCCAAGGCGAGTGGAATAAATTTTGGAATGCTTGAACAAAGTGCCCTTCCAATTCGAATACCCATGGTGTGAAATCAACGTTATAATCCATATGTTTTTCCCATGTAAGTTCAAATTTATTGATGAGCAGAACACCAACCATAAAGATAACCAGAAGCAGAAATCTTCTTGAAGTAAGCAATTCTCTCACTAGAGAGGAAATAGCGGTTAATGGATTTTTTGTAGAGCAAATCCAGATGAACATGATTGATATCAGTCCAGTAAGAAGCGATATCGTTTGTATGGATTCGAAAATCAAGTCGTGAAACCTCCTTATGCTAACTAAAGACTAAACCAGTTTACCATAGGAGGAGATATTTTGAAATTTTAGGCTAAACAACAGCTCACTTTCCGCTTACATTTACTCCTATTACGCCTCCGAGTGCCCCCAGAACGAATGTTGGAATCAGTAGGGCTAAATCGGAGAGAGTGAGGGATGTATCCAAAGCTAAGAAACTAATTAAAAGTAATAAAATTCCATATAACAAGCCTGTGAGGGCTCCTTGATACCATCCCTTTTGCCGAGCACGTTTACCAGATACGATACCTCCCATAACAATTGAAATCGAATGGACTACATAAGTGCACCAGGGGAGTTGAGATTCTTCGAGTAGGCTGAAGTGTAGAAGCAGTGATAATACGAGAGCGCCGATCATCATCCATAAGAAAGCGTACCATAATCCGGAAAGTGTAGGATGAGTGAGGCGAACAGTCAAACGACGGGTGAAATGCATGAGGCGATCCTCCAATCAATGTGATACCACCATTGTATGGTCAAGCCATGAATCTTATTACTTATTATGTTTATTTCGCTCACGCATGGAATAGAGGGAGAACGGTCAGAATAGCAGTACTATGTTCTGCTCGATTCCAGAAATGGAGGGAATTCTTGTGATAACTGAAATTTTGCCGCATTTTCTCCGCACAGTACTCATGTATTTTACTGTTTTTGTTGTCATGAGAATTATGGGAAAAAGAGAAATTGGGCAATTATCCATCTTTGATCTTGTTATTTCAATAATGATAGCTGAGATCGCAGTATTCGTATTAGAGGATATCAAGCGCCCTTTGTATGAAGGTTTTGTTCCCATGCTTACCTTATTATTAATTCAGATTGGTATTGCCAGGCTATCACTTCACAGTCGCAAGCTTAGGCTCTGGACGGATGGCAAACCGAGTGTGATTATCCAACATGGTGAGATTAACCGGGATGTGATGAAGAAACAGCGATACAATCTAGATGATCTTTTTATGCAATTGAGATCTCAAAATATTAGTAATGTGGCGGATGTAGAATTCGCAATCTTGGAAACAAGTGGTCAACTTAGTGTGCTGCATAAAGATAAGAACGGAAATAGTGGAAACTCTAATGAAAGCCACAAGAAAACAAAGAGCACAAAATCTCTTATTTCTATGCTGAAGTATGAATCACTTCCTCTGCCGCTGATTATGGATGGTAAAGTTCAGGACGAAAACCTGGAGCAAATCGGTAAGACTAGATTTTGGTTAAAGAACCAAATCCAATCCAAGGGCATTATGGAGTTCAAACATGTTTTTTTATGTTCTGTTGATCATACTGGCAAAGTATATATCAATTCGAATAAGGATAAGTAACCCAAAGAATTGTATGACTTACCGTAGGAACTTACCGAAAAATGGAACCCGCTTTAAGTCGCTAAAATCAATTAATCCCATTAGGCCAGCTAACAATAGATACAGAATTCCAGATATTACGGAGGCCGCGGTAAGTTGTACTCCTAGAGAAGAACTGATTACAATTTCGTAGAAGACATATTTGCCGACTCCGGCCATAATAACCATTACGCTGATCACCTTTAGGATATCAAGGAATGGAATTCGAAATTTCAGAATGCGTGCTACGCTATATCCATGTAGAACGGTCACAATTATCATGTTAACAATTAAGGCGATAATAGCGCCATATATAGCAAAGTCGGGGTTGGAAGCCAGGTAAAAGATCAATGAAATTTTGATTACAGCCCCGACCAATGTATTAATTAAAGCGCGACCCGGCTTGTCTAGTGCTTGTAGTGTAGCTTGTAGTGGGGCTTGTACGTAAAGAAACAAAGCAAATGGAGCCATCACTTTTAACATCCCTGCAATTTCACTATCATTGTATATAAACATACATATCGGCTCCGCAAGGACATACATCAGAGCTGCAAAAGGAGCTCCGGATACTAGCGCAAGTCGCAGTGATTGATGAAGTCGCAAATGGATGGTTCTCATATCCCCTTGTGCCTGTGCCTCGGCTAAAGAAGGGACCAAAGAGATGGCTAAGGATGAGGTTAGTGCCCCAGGCAGAAGAAGTAAGGGAATGACCATCCCTTGTAGTGCACCGTATTGAGTGGTTGCTATCGCCGTTGCAACACCCGCAATAGCCAAGCTTTGTGCGGTCGTGATTGATTCTAGTAAATACGATAAGGATCCCACTAGCCTACCACCCGTGACAGGAATAGCTATGTTCATAATTCGGCGGAATAAAGGCATGAACAATGTATTGTTATTTGATGTTGTTGAAGGAGTAGCGTGGGAAGCAGACGGTGGATGCTGTCTCTCCTTACGCCGAAGCCTGCTATACTGCCACAAAATCACGACCATACCTACGATCTCACCAGCAACAACACCTAACATCGCCCCTGCTGCCGCATAAGCAATGCCCATCGGTAGTAACAAATAGGAGAACCATAGAACACATACAATGCGAGCTATCGTTTCCATAATGGAAGAAATAGCAGAGGGAATCATATCTTGTTTACCTTGAAAATAACCTCGATACACGGAAGAGACAGCCACGATAATGATCATCGGGCTCATAGCAAGAAACGTTTGATAAACACGAGGATCGGTGAGAACATATTGTGTTACCCAAGGAGCCCCGATGATACTCAAAATTGTAAACAGAATACCGGCACTAACTGTAAATATTAAGCTGGTCCGCAAAATGGAAACAGAACGTTCAGGTTGTCCAGCCGATTCTGCTTCAGCCACGAGTTTGGCTACGGCTAAAGGAATTCCACCTGAAATAATCGTGACTAGGACGATAAAGAAAGGGTAACCTAATTGATAGAGTCCAACACCTTCGGCACCGATGATTCGAGGCAGAAGTATACGGGGAATGAATCCGAGAACGCGGTTAACGATACCCGCAACCATTAGGATCATCGCACCTTGGATAAAGGTTTGCTTATTCAAAATATTTCCCTCTCTCCCGGAAGTCAACATAGATTCTTCATAACATGTAGGTTTAAAGTAGTTATGAATAGTTATGAATATGCAGAACCTGTCCATCTTCATACCACGCATTTTTAGAGATTGTTTGAAAAGAGGTATCTATTTATTACATAGCAATTCCATAGTGATCTTATTTATTTCAGAAGTCTTACAGCAGGAATTGTCAAAATGGGGTAGAATGTAACTTGAGAGGTTGAAGTGGATGGGATGGAAAGAAGGAGGCATAGCCATGGCTGAAGAGGTATTTACCGATAAAGAGTTGAACGAAGCAATTGAAGGTCTATGCCGCAGCAAAGCTGAAGAATTCCGGCTAATCGGGTACGAACATGTGACAGCGTCGGATGTATGGAATTGCGTCAGCCATAAATACGAGAAGGAAGGTACTCCCCCACTGTACCAATTAGTCAATGATATTCTTTCCTTGAAAGTTATCCAATTCATGAACTTTATTACAATTTCCGCCTATCGTGGATCCCAGTTTTAATGAGAGGGGTCTTTTTTGTGATGACATGATGAATCAACCAGAATAACTTTACTTCAATCTATGTAGTACACAAAAATGCCAACAATGATAAATTGACGGTCTTTTCTAGCATCGCTATAATAGGAATATTGAGAATTGAAAGGGGAACGAAGTACGGGATGAAAAGAATTATCGCATTCATAACCGTTGTATTAGTTACAACTGCCGTCATGGCCTTTACAAGCCCAAGTTTGCTTCGAAATGTACACCTCGGCTTGGATTTGAAGGGTGGATTTGAGATCTTGTATGAAGCCACTCCTTATGAGGGTGGAGCTAAAGTTTCGAAGGAGTCACTGGTCAAAACTGCGCAAAGCCTTGAAAAGCGGGCGAATATGCTCGGTACGAGCGAACCGGAAGTTACTACAGAAGGAAGCAATCGGATTCGCCTTAAGTTGGCTGGTGTTACCGATGAGGCTGAAGTTCGTAAGCAAATGAAGGAGCCAGCGGCACTGACGTTCCGCAGTAAGAACGGCACCGAGACATCTGCTGACCAATACAATAAGATAGAAATGGTTGGTACGGATTTTGCTGAAAACGGAGCTAAACTAGAATATACAAATATGAATGAGCCTATCGTTGCTATCAAGGTGAAGAGCAAGGAGAAATTTGCTGAAGTAACCGAGCGTCTGCTTGGTCAGCCTCTGGCTATTTATATGAATGATGAGTTGATTTCAGCACCAACTGTACAAGCTGTCTTAACCGAAGGAACAGCTACGATCAGTGTTGGTGGCGATGTTAATGAAGCTAAGGAGCTTCGTGATAATATCAATCTTGGTGCTTTACCTTTGAAACTAACCGAAAAGTATTCTCAGAGTGTAGGGGCCACACTAGGTCAGCAATCACTAAAAGAAACGATTGAAGCCGGGCTGATCGGATCCGTGTTAATTCTGATCTTTATGATCGTTATGTATCATGTCCCAGGTTTATTTGCAGGTTTTGCCCTGATCGTTCATACCTGGTTGTTGATTCTCGTATTCGTATGGGCGGACTTTACTTTGACCCTACCGGGTATTGCAGCCTTTATTCTCGGTGTCGGGATGGCAGTCGATGCCAATATAATTACAAATGAACGGATTCGAGAGGAAATACGTAGCGGTAGAAGCGTTATGTCTGCTGTTAAAGCGGGTGGTAAGCATTCACTACGTACGATTTTGGATTCTAACATTACAACCATTATCGTTGCTCTCGTTATGTTTGCCTATGGTACAGGTGCTGTTAAAGGATTTGCTCTTGTACTCGTAGTGGAAATTGTACTAAGTATCGCCACGAACATTTATTTCTCCCGTTTCTTGCTAAACCTGTTGCTTAAATCGGGTAAGCTGTTGAAACCGAAGTACTTCGGGGTAAAGGAGCGTGATATTCGTGAGCTTTAATACAAAGAAACTTAACAAAAATCTTAATTACGTACATCTTAGTAAACATTTCTTCAGGCTATCGATTATCTTGACTATTATTGGAGTTATTAGTTTGGCGGTATTTGGACTTAACTATGGCGTCGATTTTAAGGCAGGATCGAATGTCGATATCACCCTTTCAAGAACACTAACTGAAGAACAAATTCAACCGATTTTAAAACAAATCGGTATTGATGAAGGTTCGGATATTACGCTTGGCGATAATCGAATGAATATTCGTTTCAACGAAGTGTTGAACGAAGATAATGATCACTTGTTGAAACAAGAAATCTTGAAACTGGATGATAAGGCTTCGTTTGAAGTGAACACTGTCGATACAGAGATGGCCAAAGAACTGGCTGCGAACGCCATTAAAGCAGTTCTTATCTCTTGTATCGGGATTATTATTTATGTAAGTATTCGCTTTGAATGGCGGTTCGCTGTTGCGGCTGTTATAGCACTATTGCATGATGCTTTTATGGTAGTCACTGTATTCTCGATCTTCCGTCTGGAAGTGGATTTGACATTTATTATCGCCGTTCTAACGATTATTGGTTATTCCATTAACGATACCATCGTTATCTTTGACCGGATTCGGGAGAATATGCGCTTTAGTAAGCTGAAGACACGTGAAGATCTTATCAAACTGGTAAATAATAGTGTGTCCCAGACGATTATGCGCTCCCTTTATACTGCATTAACTGTATTTATAGCGGCGTTCTTCCTGTTCTTGCTAGGCGGGGAGTCGATACGGATGTTCTCACTCGCTATGGTAATAGGTCTATTGTTTGGAGCTTATTCCACAATCTTTATTGCGAGTCCCATTTGGTTCGTGCTTAAGAGTAAGCAAAAGAATAATTCGGCTAAAACGTCCAAAGCGACTAATTAGTATTGTATTGGCATAAAAGAAGCCGCGTCGACTTTGACGCGGCTTTGCCACTCTTTTCAGTCATAAGGTGTTTCAGGGGGGATATTATGAACCGAGAACAATCCGTTCCGTATCAATCCGCTGCTTGGCTAAGCATTATAAACAATATTCTCCTTGCCCTGTTTAAAGGTGGAGTGGGTCTGTTATTTGACAGCCAAGCTCTCCTTGCTAATGCATTGTATTCGGCAACGGATGCTGCGACAGGCGTAACAGAGAAAATGCAGATACCCGGTCGCTGGAAACGAAGAATATCAGACGGCGCTATTTTTCGCATTGAAACGAAGGAACCGCTAATTGCTATTCTGTTCTCCATCCTTCTTCTTCTTGGAGGTCTTCAAATGGCTATTTCGTCTGCTATAGTCATCTCTAAGGGCGAAATTGCTCCGCCAGGTTATATGGCAGGAGTAGCGATTGTCATCTCTATCGCTTTGAAGGAATTAGTATTTCAATATCGTTATCGTCAAGATCGTAAGAACAACACCGAGGGCTCGCGTTCTTACATTGAAATGCATCGTTATTCGGTATACACCTCTGTGATAGTTCTAGTTGGTGTTTTCGGATCCATGACTGGCCAAGCCTTACAATTATCAGCTATGTTATATTTCGATCCAATAGCTGCATTTTGCGTGTCTTTGTTGGTTTTGTGGAGGGGATATGGTATCGTACGTGCTTTTGTTTACGGTCCAATTATCTCGCAATTGCAGGAAGAAGATGCAAGTGACTTTATAGAGACAGTTCAACGAGTACATGGTGTAATTATGGTTAACGATATAAAAGCTCAGGAGAACGGTCATTATGTGAGCGTAGTAGCTCGAATTAGTGTTAACCCACGTATTTCTGTTTCGGAAGCAAACGATATAGCAAATCGTGCGAAGGTACTGCTATTGCACAGGTTTTCTCATGTTGGAAATGTTAGTATTCAAGTGTTACCTTATGATCCTGGTTACCCGTATAAAAGCAATCATTCAGAATCAGACAGCGATCTGCCGACCCTGCTTCAATAGCAGCATAGGTGGTAGGCAAGGTGGAAGAAAGTAGGTGTAAAATTTGCTTCATCCGAAATATAGTTGGAAGTCACTACAATCTGATGAAGGTAAAGCAAAGCTTCTATCTGAACAGTTAAATATATCTCCTCTTGTTGCTTCATTACTCATGACTAGGGGTATTAGTGATTTGAATGAGGGAAAACGTTTCTTATATGGAACTTTGGCAGATATTCATGACCCGTTCCTGCTCCACGGAATGAAGGAAGCGGTTGCACGTATCAAGGCTGCAGTGGACAACGGCGAGCGCATCTTAATATATGGAGACTATGATGCAGACGGAGTGTCATCCACTGCGTTGATGGTTCATCTGATGCGTCGTTTAGGAGCTGATTTTGATTACTACATTCCTCATCGTTCCAAAGAAGGTTATGGACTTCATATTCATGCTCTAGAACAGTTTCATAAAAATGGGTTTACACTTGTCGTTACTGTGGATACTGGGATTAGTGCTGTAGAACAAATTGAGTATGCCAATCAAGTTGGTATGGATGTGATTGTGACAGATCACCATGAACCACCGGCCGTGCTTCCTAACGCATTTTCTCTTATAAATCCTAAACTTCCCTATTGTACATATCCATTTAAAGGATTAGCGGGAGTGGGGGTTGCTTATAAACTGGCCCTAGCTTTACTTGGGGAGGATACTCCGCTCGAATGGACGGAGCTTGCTGCGTTAGGTACTATAGCCGACTTAATGCCGCTAACAGGTGAGAATCGTCTTATTGTTACCTATGGATTGAAATCTATGGCTCACTCAGCCTTCCCTGGTATGACTGCGCTTTTGGGGGTTGCAGGATGCACAAAAGACGAAGTAACCTCAACCAATGTGGCGTTTGGTCTCGCCCCTCGTATCAATGCTAGCGGACGAATGAGTCATGCCACTAGAGCAGTCTCTTTGCTTACCTCAACAAGTGTCGAAGAGGCAGAGAGTATTGCGAACGAATTAGATATATTAAATAAAGAACGTCAGCTTCTTGTTGAAGATATTGCTAATGAAGCTCTTATTCAATTAGAGTCCAAGGAACAAGCAGGCAATTTACCTGATGTTATCGTAGTGGCAGGAGAAGGTTGGAATGTGGGTGTCGTAGGGATCGTTGCCTCCAAAATTCTAGAACGTTATTATCGTCCCACTATTGTACTTGGAATAAATCCGGAAACTGGTGATTGTAAAGGTTCAGCGCGTTCGATTCCGGGTTTTGATATCTATGAAGCATTAACACATTGCTCTGATTTAATGGATCATTATGGGGGGCATCCTGCTGCAGCCGGTATGTCACTTTCTAGAGAACAATTAATCAATTTTGAACAGCGACTTAATGAATTTGCCTCGGGCAAGTTGGAACCTGAACATTTCATTCCTACTTTGCTAACAGACCTAGAATGTCCCTTGCAAGAAATAACACTGCCTGTTATTGAGCAGTTAGAAGAACTTGCTCCTTTCGGGATGGGGAATACTTGTCCACGTCTTCTCATCCGCGGTGTTAAGTTACTAGAATGCCGGCAAATGGGTAAGGAAGGGAAGCATTTAAAACTACTAGTTAGTCAAAATGGGAAGACGGTGGAGGCAGTCGCCTTTGGTAAAGGCGAGTTAGCTCCAATCCTCGCGAGTGAATCGGTTCTTGATCTTGTAGCTGAAGCAGGGATTAATGAATGGAATGGGGCGCGCAAGCCTCAATTGTTAATTCAAGATCTCTGTGTATCTCATGTTCAGGTATTTGATTATCGTGGATCACGTTATCCAGCTACTAAGTTAGATGAATTACGCGAGAAACTGGTTAGTATATCTGCATGTTCCCTTGGAACGATGGCGATTGTGAGTGATAATGGGGCAGATGCATTAATGGGAATTGATTTGAAACAGACTGCACATTGGGTATATGATTATAGCGCTGGGGTGAAACCGATGAATGAAATTGCAACATCGGAAGGTTCAGCAGCTGTGAAGACACTGTTTGTACTGGGGCTTCCGGAATCATCTAACATGTGGAGTAAGATGATAGGGAAGTTCGGATCTCTGGAAAGAGTTTTCTTGCTCCATCCTAAGCAGCGTGAGGATCATGAGGTAGTGCAAGCTCCTTCTCGTGAACAATTTAAAGGCGTATATGCCTTACTTAGAAAACATGGTTACCAACCGATTCAGCAAGATGAATTGGTAAAGGCGATGATGGGTAGAACGGGATTATCGAGACGAATGCTGGATTTGACTTTGGATGTGTTCGAAGAATTAGGCTTTATTATTCGGACTTCGAGAATCATAACTTTGAATGAGACTCCTTCTAAGCAACCGCTCGAATCATCGAGTCGCTATATAGAGCTAGGTATGCTTGCGGAAATGGAGCAGATGCTGCTTCATGGTGGTGTTCCACAAATCACGAAATGGATGCTTGATCAGATGCAAGGTGCATCTTAAGGACTAACGTTTAAATTATAGGAGGAGATTTCATTGGATTTCAAAAATTATATTCGGGTGATTCCCGATTTTCCACAACCAGGTATCAGCTTCAAAGATATAACAACGTTACTTAGCGATGGTGAAAAATATCGTGAAGCGATCAATGAGTTAAAGAAACTGGTAGCTGATTTGAAAATCGATCTAATAGCAGGTCCTGAAGCGCGTGGTTTCGTAGTCGGAGCCCCGCTTGCCTATGCACTAGGTGTTGGGTTTGTGCCGATTCGTAAAAGCGGAAAGCTTCCGTATGAAACGATTGAAGTTGGTTATGATCTTGAATACGGTAAAGATACTTTGGCTATGCATAGCGATGCTATCAAACCAGGCCAAAATGTGTTGATTGCTGATGATTTATTAGCGACAGGTGGTACTATTTCAACATCTGTAAACTTGGTCAAGCAATTGGGTGGTAATATCGTGGGTACGGCTTTCCTAATTGAACTTAGTGAGTTGAATGGACGAGAAAAGTTAGACGGTATTGATGTATTCTCGCTCATGACATATTAATAATGGATTAACAAAAAGTCCCTGACGCCATATGGCGCAGGGACTTTTTAATGTTCCGTTTGAACTTAATGTGAAGCTTCTTCCTTCTCATTGGACAGACCAAGTACTTGAAGTAGTTTGAAGAATAGGCTGAGCAACATACCGACGATCGTAGCAAGGGCCATTCCCTTTAATTCTACGTCGCCCATAGTTAATTTGGTTCCGCTAAGACCGATAACTAATACGATACTGGTAAGCAACAGATTCGTTGCCTTGGAATAATCAACTTTTTGTTCTACCAGAATACGTAGTCCCGAAGCAGCGATTACTCCGAACAAGAGTAGGGATACACCACCCATAACCGGTACGGGAATGAATGATATTACCGCAGAGAACTTACCGGAGAATGAGAGTAGAATTGCAAAGATGGCTGCGCCACCAATAACAAAGATTGAATATACTTTGGTTAGTGCCATAACTCCGATATTCTCGCCATAAGTTGTATTCGGTGTTGATCCAACGAAACCGGATATTACGGTAGAAATACCATTTCCCATCAACGAACGGTGTAGACCTGGATCTTTAGAAAGATCTTTACCAACGATGTTACTAGTTACAAGTAAATGTCCAATATGCTCAACGATAACGACGAGAGCAGCCGGAATGATTGTAATAATAACGGAGAGATCCCACTGTGGAGTAGTTACTGTTGGAAGTGAAATCCAATGAGCTGCAGCAATGTTAGCCGTTTGCACTTCGCCAAGTATATAAGCAAGTCCGTAACCCACGCTGATACCAATTAGAATGTGAATAATCTTCGGAAATCCACGGAAGAGAACGGCACCCAAGACGGTGACACCCAGCGTAACCATCGACAACATGATTGTTGTTGGATCAGCTGTCCATGACTCAGATGAATCTGAAGAGATCAGACCAGCCATTCCAGCGGCAACGGGGATTAGCTCGAGACCAATCAGGGCTACAATGGCACCCATAGCGGCTGGAGGGAACACAACATCAATCCATGAGGTACCCACATATTTGATAAGTAGACCGACTAAGATAAAGACGATACCGGTAACGATAAACGCTCCGAGAGCGAGTGCATAGCCATTTCCGGAACTGGCATGGTTCGCTAGAACTACAGATACTGGAGAGATGAAGGCAAAGCTTGATCCGAGATAAGCCGGAATTTTACCTTTGCAGACAAGGATGTATAGCAGCGTACCTACTCCGTTCATGAGCAAGATCATACCTGGATCTACATGGAAAAGATTTGGCACGAGCACGGTGCTTCCGAACATGGCGAATAGATGTTGCAGACTTAGCAATATGCCAGGTCCAAATGGTACTTTCTCATTAACTTGAATTTCGCGTTGCAAACAGAGTCACTCCTCTAATTTTACGTTCATAGTATATCTATCCTTAATAGATTAAATATAAAGCCGACATTTTTCAACAGAAAAATTTAATATATAACATAATATGTGAACTATCCTGAATTCAACATGAGGTATTTGCGCAAAAAAAGACCCGGAAGTCAGACACCTTCTATAGGTGCTATCTTCCGGGTCACGTATAACAACTTAAAATTTATTCATTTGCTGTTCGGCGATGTCCCCGGCAATTGGGAGTTTGAACTGTTTGCCCTGTAGCGCTAATAACATCAGTACGATCCATAGAATGAAAGTTAAAGGTGTAAGAATGAAGGATACAATCGTACCGATAATTGGAATTAATCCAAGTACAATATTGACGACTGTAAGTGAGCCAAATACAATGATCGATTGTAAAGCGTGAAATTTAACAAATCGATTTTCTTTTTCTACGACAAGAAAGATGATTCCTGTAATAAATGCACCGAGATAACAGAGAAGTCCAGCTACTTTGGGATCTAATCCGGTTGTGGATGGTCCTAAATTAGTTTCATTCATGAGAATGTAATGTCCTCCTAAATATGTAATGGTTTTTCACATAAGTATTCGTCGACCATGGAAAAAATACCTTTTTTTACCCATTATACTTTTTGATACAAGAATTTTGGTGGAATTATCAGTAATTTGCGTTGCAACTAGCGCAAGAGTTGACGGAAGGAGACACAAGAGTCATAATTATAGGCAAATCAAAATTGGGGGACGAATGCCCTCTTACATGTAAATTCAAGTTTATTTTCCATATAGAAAGGAAACGAATAGTATTCAATGGGCATAGAGCGATTACTTGAGAAAGCCTCCACTTATATAAAAGAACAAGATCTCCAGCGCATTCAGAAGGCGTACGACTTTGCAGAGCAAGCCCATCACGGACAACTTCGCAAATCAGGAGAACAATATATTTTGCATCCTTTGGCGGTTGCAGAAATTGTAGTGGGTATGCAGATGGACGTTCTGTCAATCATTGCTGCGCTTCTTCATGATGTAGTGGAGGATACAACCGTTTCTTTGAAAGAAATAAAGGATCAGTTTGGCAATGATTGTGCACTTCTAGTCGACGGGTTAACTAAGCTGGAGCGAATTAAGTTCCGATCCAAGGAAGAACAGCAAAATGAAAATTATCGAAAGATGTTCATTGCCATGGCGCAGGATATTCGAGTAATTGTCATTAAGCTCGCGGATCGACTTCATAACATGCGAACGCTGAAGTATCAGTCGGAAGAGAGCCAACGGCGGATTGCCTATGAGACTTTAGAAATATTTTGCCCCATTGCTGATCGACTAGGTATTTCTGCGATCAAATGGGAAATGGAAGATATCGCGCTTCGGTATTTAAACCCGCAGCAATACTACCGTATTGCTAATTTGATGAGCAAAAAGCGGGCGGAACGAGAAGAGTTTATTGAAAATGTCATTTCTCGTATTGTTGAAAAGCTGCAGGAAATGGGTGTAGAGGCTGAATTATCTGGTCGTCCGAAACATATTTATAGCGTTTATAAGAAGATGACGACGAAGAATAAGCAGTTTAATGAAATTTATGATTTGCTGGCGATTCGAATTATAGTGGATAATATTAAAGATTGTTACGCTACTTTGGGAATCATTCATACCCTTTGGAAACCGATGCCGGGACGTTTCAAAGATTACATTGCAATGCCTAAAGCGAATATGTATCAATCTCTTCACACTACTGTGGTTGGTCCTAAGGGTGAGCCTACGGAAGTGCAGATTCGAACACGTGAAATGCATCAGACTGCGGAATTTGGTATTGCCGCCCACTGGGCTTACAAAGAAGGAACTGATGTTACTACTCCAGAGAATAAGATGACTTTCTTCCGCGAGATATTAGAATTGCAGCATGAAGCGAAAGATGCATCTGAGTTTGTTGAATCTCTTAAAATGGACTTCTTCTCTGATTTGGTGTTCGTATTTACACCGTCCGGCGAAGTTGTAGAATTACCAATCGGTTCTGTACCGCTTGACTTTGCTTTCCGAATTCATACTGAAGTAGGCAATCGTACGATTGGAGCTAAAGTTAACGGTAGAATTGTGCCGCTTGACCATAAGTTGAAAACAGGGGACATTGTTGAAATTCTGACTTCCAAACATTCTTATGGCCCAAGTCAGGATTGGCTCAAGATTGCACAGTCTTCTCATGCACGCAGTAAAATTAAGCAATGGTTCAAGAAAGAGAAACGGGAAGAGAATGTCGAGAAGGGTCGCGAAGCGATTGAACGCGAGCTTAAGCGCGCGGGTATTGAAGTTTCCCCTTGGATGACAGACGATAAGCTTATGGAAGCTGCTAAGAAATATTCCTTTAATGATATCGACGATATGTTGTCGGCTATTGGATTCGGCGGGATAACAGCAGCGCAAGTGGTTACCAAGCTAACTGAGAAGTTACGTAAGGAACAGGAAGAGTCCGGCCATATCGAACTCACCTCGGAAGTGAAGGAAGTCAAAGCAGCACCGGCGGAGCGCAGACGTCCAACTAATGGTGTAGTTGTGAAAGGTATTGATAATCTGCTCGTTCGTTTTGCCAAATGTTGTAATCCTGTGCCGGGTGACGACATTATTGGTTATATTACACGCGGACGAGGGATTTCCGTTCATCGCAGTGACTGTGCTAACATTTTGTCAGGAATCGATAGTGATGAAGCAGCTCGTGTGATTGAAGTGGAATGGGAGAACGCTGTGGAAGCCAACTATAGCGTCGACATTGAGATCACGGGACATGACCGTAGAAATTTTCTTAATGAAGTATTGCAGGCTGTATCAGAAAGTAAAACAAATATGTCGGCCGTCTCTGGTCGGTCTGATAAGAATAAAATGGCTTTGATTCACATGACGATATTAATTCGTAATACAGATCATCTTCAATCCGTCGTGGAGAAAATCAAACGGGTGAAGGACGTTTATACCGTGCACCGTATTATGCAATAGGCGTCTTTGGTCTGAACGGTTACAGAAATTAAGGGGTAAGTTGATATGAGAATTGTCGTTCAAAGATGTAAGAGTGCTAAAGTAACGGTGGATGGACAAGTGGTCGGTCAGATAGCTCATGGACTGTTGTTATTAGTAGGAATTACACATGATGATACAGAAAAAGATGCCCTGTATCTGGCGGAAAAAGTATCTGGTTTACGTATTTTTGAAGATGAAGAAGGTAAACTAAATCACAGCGTACTGGATATTGGCGGGGCGATCCTGTCAGTATCCCAGTTCACATTGTATGGAGATTGCCGCAAAGGAAGACGACCGAATTTCATGGCAGCGGCAAAATCCGATGTTGCATCACCTTTGTATGATCAATTTAACGAGTTGCTTAGGAGTAAAGGATTGACCGTTGAAACTGGGCTATTTGGCGCAGAGATGGATGTGGAACTGGTCAATTGGGGACCCGTGACCATGATCTTGGATAGCCCAACCTTAGCCTAAGAGTCGGACAAGTTGAATGGGATAGGAAGCACCTTTTGTGGATAAGCTTTCATAGAAGAGATGATTCCACTGCATAAAGGAGTTCTATCACATGCGTCAATCTATGAAGCCTAGACAATGGCAATATGCACCACTTCTGACGTCTGGAAGTTCTGAGGAAACAGGCATGTTGTCCAGAATAGCTCACAATGAGGAATTTGTTACGTTGCTTCAGGAGGTTAAACCTTCGGTTGGGTTGACTCCTCGTTCAGGCAAGTGAAAATATAATTTAATATGGATGATGCGAAAGAGCCTGCGGGTTCTTTTTTTTTGCATTCAGGTTTGTTATAAAGTACTCTCTTTCGGGTAATAACAACTTAGATGGATTAAAGGTTGTATAGAAAAGGAGAGATGGTCAAAATGTCCAAACACATTCAGGCTTATTTTAAAAGTGAAGACGACGCGGAAGGTGCTAGAAGCAGTCTCCTACCACTCGGGTTAGAACAGTTAGAGGTAGGACATCTTGATCAGGCGATGGGTAGAACCTCTAATTTGCAAGTTCCTTTGTCTCCTGCAAATACTGGATCTATGGCGACAGGAAATGTCGTTGCTACGGGAGGGTACTCTGGAAGCACACCCTCCCTTGGTATAATTCCGATTGTATCTTCGAATGTAGCCGATGGTGAGGTTGAACGGCCTGACGAAGCGTTAGATGCAGTAGTTGGCTTTGAAAATATTGGAGATGTTGATTCTGACTTGCAATATGTGCTCAACGCTAAAGTGAAGGATAGCGAGTACGATGATGTCGTTCAAAAGTTACGCAGTCAAGGAGCGTATGTGGCGCAACTTAATGAGTAGGACAACAATTGTAGCGCTTTCATTTTTGTAATATAACTGTAATGTTAGGATCATGTTCCTTTAACATTGTCTGCTTATAATAACAGCATGACCCCCTTTTAATATATTACTTTTGGACCTGCACCCCGTTGGTGACAGGTCTTTTTCTTTGTTTGTCTTGACTTTGTGGCAAGGGTTACTTAAAATCAGGAAATATACAGTTTGTTTTATACTTATTCGATGACGGGAAAAAGTACTTCAGCTCCACATCCACAGAGAGGAATCCCAGACTTTGCGCCACTACCCATGTTATGTTGGAACCTAGTGGCTTATGTAGAAGTCAGGCTGGAAGGATTCTGGTGATGATTGAACGAAAGACTTCTCAGAGAACCGACGACGAAATACGGACGAGTAGGGCGATCCTATTCAGCTGATAAAGTAGACGATTGGCGTAGGCGGGCGATAACCGCTTTGAGCGAATGCCATATTTACTACGGGGCAACCTATAACAATTCTTGTTATGTTGGACCGGAGGGTGGTATTCGGAATGTGGGTGGCACCACGGGTGAATTGGAATCCAATCTCTCGTCCCTGTTGTTTTTATTAAACAGGAACGGGATTTTTCTGTTTTTAGGGCTATTTTTTCACAAGATAAATTGATATTGGATGGAGGGTGGAGCACATGGGAAATACCAATTTTACTAAACCAAAAGGAACGCAGGATTTACTGCCGGGTACAGTTGAGAAATGGCAGTTTATTGAAGAAAAGGCTCGCAATTTGTGCCAGCGATTCAATTACCGGGAGATTCGGACACCGATCTTCGAACAGACTTCACTTTTCTCACGAGGTGTTGGTGAAACAACCGATATTGTAGAGAAGGAAATGTACACCTTTTTGGATAAAGGTGATCGCAGCATGACACTTAGACCGGAAGGAACGGCTGGTGTAGTTCGCTCTTATGTCGAGAACAAGCTTTTTGGCGACCCGGACATTAGCAAGTTGTATTATATCGGACCCATGTTCCGTTATGAGCGGCCACAGGCAGGACGTCAACGTCAGTTCCACCAGTTTGGTGTGGAAGCGTTTGGGGCAACTAATCCAGCGATCGATGCTGAGGTTGTAGCACTTGGTTATGAATATTGCCGTGAACTAGGCCTAAAAGGTGTAAAAGTTGAACTGAATTCTGTGGGTAATCCGGCTTGTCGAGCAGTATACCGCGAGAAGTTGCTTCAATTCTTAACACCGATAAAAGATAGCTTATGTAAGGATTGTCAGTCCCGGATGGATCGTAATCCACTGCGTGTATTGGACTGTAAAGTCGATCAAGATAAGTTTGGTGGGGCGCCGTCCATTCTAGATAGCTTGGACGAAGAATGCACTATGCATTTTGCTAAAGTGCAGGAACTACTAACAGCGATGGAAGTTGATTATGTCATTAATCCCCGACTTGTTCGTGGACTGGACTATTATACGCACACTGCGTTTGAATATAAAGCTGAAGGTATTGGCGCTATCGATACGATTGGTGGCGGCGGACGGTACAACGGTCTCGTAAGTCAAGTTGGTGGTCCGGATCAACCTGGTATCGGTTTTGGCCTTGGTCTGGAGCGGATTGCCATCATTCTAGAGAAACAAGGAATCGGAATCAGCGGGGTTAAACCGCTTGATGTCTACCTCGTTGCTCTAGGAGAAGCCGCAGATAAAGAAGTTACTACACAGCTGTTTAAGCTTCGTCAAGCTGGATATTCCGCTGATCGAGATTATCTTGATCGCAAAATGAAGGCACAGATGAAATCAGCTGACCGCATGCAAGCCCGCTACACTGCCATCCTCGGTGATGACGAGCTGTTGCGCGGCGAAATCTCCCTCAAATCAATGGAGAACGGTGAACAACGCACCGTTAAACTGTCGAATTTAGTGAACGAGCTAAGTAAATAAGAGGCATGGAAGTAGTAGTACTGCTCCAGCGTACAGCGCATCCCGAAGGGACAGCGGCTCTCAACACGTAGAAAGTAGCGCATCTCCGAAGGAGACAGCGCTCCAGCAGGTGCACAAGTAGTAGAGCGTGCCCCGAAGGGGAGAAAAGCGACTACTAGCACGTGGCCACCTGGGTGCGTCGAAAGCAGCAGAATTCACCAGTGTGTTTCCAGGTAATACGGGTGCAGCAAAAGTAAGACGTACCCGAAGGGGGAAAAGCGTGCCACGCACAAAACCTAAGCGCATCTCCGAAGGAGATAGCGATACAGGAGCGCCTCTACAGCCTCCCAAGTTACCTAAGCGGGTATCCAAAGGGCGGCAGCCCTTGGGGCCCTCCCTTATGGTAAGGGAGGGTTTGGGTGGGATGAGACCCATGGGATGAGAAAGATAAATAAAACTCAAAAGGGAGATAACTATTATGAAACGCACACACCATTGCGGAGCAATAAGCACCGCGAATATTGGAGAAACGGTAACATTAAACGGATGGGTTCAGACCCGTCGCGACTTGGGGGGCGTACTCTTTATAGACCTGCGTGACCGCAGCGGTATTGTCCAAGTTGTATTTAACCCAGCTTATTCTGGAGAAGCACTGCAAATCGCTGACAGAGTTCGTAGTGAGTATGTAATTGCTGTTAGTGGTAAAGTCGTTAAACGTGATGCAGAAACAGTAAACGCAAACTTGCCTACGGGTGAAGTTGAAGTGCAAATTACAGAAATCGAAGTGTTGAACGCTGCTAAAACTCCACCATTCTTCATTGAAGATGGAGTTGAAGTGGATGAGTCCCTTCGTCTTAAATATCGTTACCTTGATCTCCGTCGTCCTGAAATGCAAAAGACATTGTGGCTCCGCTCCAAAGCGGCTAAAGTATTCCGTGATTTCTTAGATGGAGAAGGATTTATTGAAGTAGAAACACCAATCTTGACTAAGAGTTCCCCTGAAGGCGCTCGTGATTATCTCGTACCTAGCCGTGTTCACCCTGGTGAATTCTTTGCACTACCACAATCACCACAATTGTACAAACAATTACTCATGGTGAGTGGTGTAGAACGTTATTACCAAATCGCACGTTGTTTCCGTGATGAAGATCTTCGTGCTGACCGTCAGCCAGAATTCACACAAGTGGACATTGAGACGTCTTTCCTTACACAGGACGATCTTCTGGGCATGATGGAGCAACTGATGGTACGTCTCTTCAGAGAAACCAAAGGTATTGAACTTGAGACACCATTCCAACGTCTAAGCTATGCTGATGCTATTGGCAAATACGGATCTGATAAACCGGATCTTCGTTTCGGATTAGAACTGATTGAAGTGAACGACATCGTTGCGACAAGTGGTGTTAAAGTATTTGCGTCTGTCATCGAAAAAGGTGGAGAAGTTAAAGTACTGAACGCTAAAGGTTGCGGAACTTGGAGTCGGAAGGAAATTGACGACCTTGGACCATTCGCTGCTCGTTATGGAGCTAAAGGTTTGGCTTGGATTCAAGTGAAAGAGGGAGAATTCCGCGGTCCGATCGTTAAATTCTTCAATGAACAAGAAATTGAAGCCCTTAAGGAACGTACTGGAGCTGAAGAAGGAGACTTGTTGCTCTTCTCTGCTGATACTAAAAAGGTAGTTGCTGATGTTCTTGGTAATCTTCGACTTAAAATTGGCCGTCAACTTGGATTGATTGACGATAATGTATTTAAATTCGCTTGGGTTGTTAACTTCCCATTGCTCGGCTGGGATGAAGATCAGAAGCGTTATGTTGCAGAACACCATCCGTTCACACGCCCACGTGAAGAAGATGTTGCCCTATTCGACACGGATCCAGGACAAATTCTTGCTCAAGCTTATGACATTGTCCTGAACGGATATGAAGTAGGCGGCGGCTCGATGCGGATATACAAACGTGATGTACAGGAGAAAATGTTCGCAGCGATCGGTTTGTCTCAAGAAGAAGCTCAAGATAAATTTGGCTACTTAATGGATGCATTCGAATACGGAACTCCTCCACACGGCGGGATTGCTTTTGGTTTTGACCGTCTTGTGATGTTGCTATCTGGTCGTACCAATTTGCGTGAAACTATTGCATTCCCTAAGACAGCGAGCGCTACTGATTTGTTAATGAACGCTCCAGCTGAGGTAGATGCAACACAATTGGAACAGTTGCATATCAAAGTAGCACTTAAGAAGTTGGCTGAAGAAACAAAGTAATATCACCATTTCTAGAGCACATCAATGTAAATAAGTTATAGAGCTTTGAAGGTGGCAGGCCAAGATCATTATTCTTGGTCTGCTATTTTGTTTATTATGAATCCTTACCACATTATGAATAAATTAATATTGACAAAAAATAACTGGGATGGTTTAATCGAATCAGTAGTTGATGTAACGTTTAACCAAAGATAAGGAGTAACCATGAATAACAAAATCACCATTAAAGATATTGCTCAAATCGCAAATGTATCTATTGCTACGGTGTCCAATGTTATGAATGGAACCGGTAGGGTATCGTCCACTACCTCTGCTAAAGTGAATAAAGTTATTCAGGAAATGAATTTTGCCCCAAGTGCTTCTGCACGTAATCTGAAAGACAAAAAGTCTCATTTAATTGCTGTGGTTGTTCCGCTCTTAGAGAAAGGGATGATTCAGGATAATCCGTTTTATTGGGAGCTTGTGCGCGGAGTTGAGAAGGGTGCACGAAATCATCAGGTGCAGATTATGCTGCTTGGTATTGATGAGACGGAGAACTTTTCATTTGTAAAAACTCGTCATTTGGACGGTCTGATCGTTGTAGGTGTTTTTGAACGCTCATCTTCTTATGAGCAAATTTTAAATTTAGGTGTGCCATGTGTATTTTTGGATAGCTATCTGTCTGATCCGGAGCTTCATCAGGTTTGTTTGGATGACGAAGCGGGCGGATATCTTGGAACAAAGCATTTGCTGGGACTTGGTCATCAGAATATTGCGATACTAACAGGTAAATTGCAAGAGGGTGGGGTTAACTACTTCCGATATCAAGGATATTTAAGAGCGCTAAGAGAGAATGGTATTACTAAGAATGATAAATTGGTATTTGAAGAGTCCTCATCCATACAAGGTGGTTACCAGGCTGCGCAAAAAGTAAGCAGTTATGCAGATGGGATCAGTGCTATATTTGCTTTTTCGGATGTATCAGCAATGGGTCTAATAAGAGGGTTATATGATATGGGATGGGCAGTTCCACGCGATATTTCGGTGGTGGGCTTTGATGATATCTTCTATACACAGTACATGATCCCTTCTCTAACTACGATTAGCCAGGACGTTGCGCACAAAGGTAAAGTAGCTGTAACTATGCTGCTGGATCAGATTGATGGAATTACTTGTAATGATAAGTATATTACCGTACCGGTTAGCTTGGTTGTAAGACAAAGCACTATTTCAAACACAAAAGGTTAAAATAGTGCTTTTTTTTAATAGATGATTAAACGATTAATCTAATTGCGGCTTGAGGAGGTGATCACCTACTAGATATCAGTTGTTTTAGTAGGAATTGTATGTTTTTCAAATGATTAAATGTTTAATTGTAAGCGGTTAACTCAAACGTGAAGGGTGGATTACAGTATGAATACAAAAAGAATAGCTATGTCGTTACTCATTATGATGATGGTCTTTACAACCGTAGCTTGTTCCACTAAGGGAAATAACAATGCCAGCAACACAGCGAACACAAGTAACGCAATTTCACAAAATGAACAAGTCAATGGAGAAGAAGTGGCACAGGATGAGGAGTTAACAGCGGAACCGGGTGCCAAACTGATCATTTGGGATGGTAAAGACGGAATTCCCTTCCTAAAGGAAATCGCCAAAGAGTTTAGCGCACAATATAACATTCCTATAGAAGTTCAAGAACAGGGTGCTCCAGAACAAATGCAAAAAATGAAAACAGACGGCCCTGCAGGATTGGGTGCTGACTTACTTGTTCTCCCCCATGACAACTTGAGTCAAGCGGTAGCGGGAGGTTTTGTACTACCCAATGATTACTTTGAGGAAGAAACAAAAGCTGAATTTCAGGAAACAGCCACTAAAGCAGTTACTTTGAATGGCATCCTCTATGGATATCCAAGAAATATGGAAACCTACGCCTTGTTCTATAACAAAGAGTTAGTTAAGGAAGCTGAGTTGACCTCTTGGGACGATATTATCAAATTTTCTAAATCATTTAATGATGTAAGCAAGAAGAAATACGGATTCATGATGAGCTTGAATAATCTGTACTTCTACTATCCGTTTATCTCAGGATACAAGGGTTCAATATTCGGAGATAACAACACCAATCCCGAAGAAATCGGAATTAATAGTTCACAAGTTGTTGAAGGAGCTAAGTATTACCAAACTATGCGTGAGATTTTACCGATGACTGCCGCCGATCTAACTACAGATGTTAAGACTGCATTGTTCCAAGAAGGTAAATTAGCTATCAATTTAGATGGCGTATGGAATATCGGAAACTTCTCATCACTTCCTTTTGAAGTAGGAATGATGCCACTTCCTAAGTTTCCTAATGATGAGAACCCGCGTACTTTTGCTGGAGTTAAGGCTTATTATGTCAGCTCCTATTCGAAATATCCGAATGCAGCGAAATTGTTTGCAAGATATGTAACTTCGAAAGAAGCACTCGTAAGGAACTTCGAAGTGTCAGGATTCATTCCGGCACGTAAAGATATGGAGAATGAACCCTCCATTGCAAAAAATGAGATGGTGAGTGGAGCGATTCGTCAGTTTGAATATTCAGAGGCCATGCCGTCAATCCCCGAAATGCAGACTGTATGGGAACCAATGGCGAATGCATTGGATCTGATTTGGAACGGTGAAGATGTACAGAAAACATTGGACAACGCAGTCAAGAATGTTAAACAGAGCATCGAAACATTGAATAAATAAAGCGAGAACGTGTATAAAAATGTGACGTCATCCGTTTCTGCGAGCGGATGACGGACACATTCACCATTTACAGGAGATGATTCGGAATGGGACAGCATCGAAAGCGGGCTATGATACTCTCCTTCATAGGTATGGGGTTTGGTCAAATATACAATCGACAGTTACTAAAAGGGATCGTATTCTTCTTCGTTCATATTGCAGGTATTTATCTAGCAACCCTACTACCAAGGGCTATATGGGGAATTACCACTTTAGGAGAACAAGCCGATCAGCTTAAAAAGGTTGGGAAAGTATATGTTAACATTCGTGGGGATCATTCAATCTTCTTATTGATCGAAGGAATGATTGTTATTCTAGCGATGATCATTATGCTGTTTATTTATGTCGCAAACATACGAGATGCTTATCAGATAGGCAAGTTGCGAGAACAAGGTATCAAGTCTAACAATTTTAGCGAAACCGTAAATTATTTATTGGGTCAGAAGTTTCCACAGGTGGTTATTTCACTTCCGCTCATGCTCGTTATCTTTTTTACACTGATGCCGATCTTATTTATGATAATGCTGGCATTTACAAACTATTCTTCACCGAATTACCTACCCCCAGCAAAGCTAGTAAGCTGGATTGGATTCGATGGGTTCAGAGATCTTTTTACGATTAATGCTTGGAATAATACGTTTTTTGGGGTTGCTCTTTGGACGCTAATCTGGACTGTGTGCGCAACGATTACAACTTTTGTAGGCGGATTTGTTGTGGCGTTAATGGTGCAAAAGAGGGGAATTCGTTTTAAAGGATTTTGGCGGACGTTATTTATTATCCCCTACGCAATTCCGCAGTTCATATCACTTTTGATCATGAGAAATATGTTCAATGGTGAGTTTGGTCCTGTTAATCAATATCTCAAATATTTCGGATTAGGCGGACTCCCATGGCTAACAGATCCTTTCTGGGCAAAGTTTACGGTGATTATCGTAAATATCTGGATAGGGTTTCCGATTAGCATGTTGATGATCATAGGAATATTGTCGACGATCTCCAAAGATTTATATGAAGCTGCTGAAATTGATGGAGCAAGTTCAATTCAACAATTTAATGCCATAACGTTCCCAACGGTTATGTTATCGTTTGCGCCGTTACTTGTTATGAGCTTTGCTGGGAATATAAACAACTTTAATCTGATCTATTTGCTAACGAACGGTAATCCAGTCAATCCAACGTATCAATTTGCGGGAAGTACTGACATCCTGATTACTTGGTTGTATAAATTGACAATGGACAGTGGGAAGTATAACTATGCCTCTATCATTGGTATCTTTATTTTCATTATTATCGCTTCTTTCTCTATTGTGAATCTAAAGAGAACTAAGGCATTCAAAGAGGAGGATCAGTACAGATGAGAAAGTCGGATCTAAAGTCAGGATTTAACTTTGGAAATTTACTTTGTTATATTGGGCTGGTCACTATAGGTATCTTATGTCTATATCCCGCTCTTTGGGTAATTATGTCTTCTGTTAGACCGGGTAATGCTTTATATAGTGAACATCTAATCCCTACTTCATTTACGTTACAGCATTATCGAGATTTGTTTGCCACATATCCATATGCGCAATGGTTTATAAACACATTTAAGGTTGCTTTCTTTACTATGATTTTCAGTACGCTTCTAGTAACGATTACGGGGTATGTATTTTCTCGTTTCCGCTTTAGAGGTCGTCAGAAAATTATGCTTAACATGCTAGTTGTCGGTATGTTCCCTGGCTTCATGAGCATGATTGCTGTCTATATTTTATTGATGCAATTGCAGTTATTGGACACACATCTTTCGCTGATTCTCGTATACTCAGCTGGTGCTCCGATGGGATTTTTATATGTAAAAAGTTTCTTTGATACGGTCCCGCAAAGCTTGATCGATGCGGCAAAAATAGACGGTGCTGGTCATTTAACTGTATTCAGACGGATCATGCTTCCACTCTCCAAGCCTATGTTAGTCTATATCGCGTTAACATCATTTAGCGGTGGGTTTGTTGATTTTATATTTGCGAACATGGTCTTGAGCACACCTGAGAAACAAACTCTTGCAGTCGGTTTATTCAAAATTGTCCAAGGTAAATTTGCGACAGAATTTACGTTATTCGCTGCAGGTTGCGTACTCGTTGCTGTCCCATTAACTTTGTTATTCATCGTACTCCAAAGATACCTGGTCGAAGGCCTGATGGCCGGAGCAGACAAGGGCTAACATAATATTTACGAAGGAGCTGTAATTTGATGTTATTAGAAGCGATATATCATCGGCCTAAAGGATGTTGGTCATACGGTTACGATGATCAAACTATACATTTGCGAATACGGACTAAAAGAAATGATGTAGCTGAGGTCCAAGTGTTATTTGGAGATAAATGTGCTCCATGGGCTGACATGCAGATAGCCCAGATGGGAGTCATAGCAAGTGATGAGCGGTTTGATTATTGGCAAGCAACTGTTCACCCTCCTTATGGGAGATTGCAATATGGGTTTCAATTACTTAGCGGTGAAGAGCAACTATGGTTCACGGAGAAAGGAATACACGATAATCCACCAACTGAACATTTAGGACTGTTCGAATTTCCGTTTCTTCATGCTATTGATATTCATAAGCCACCTGCTTGGGTCAATGAAGGGATTTTCTATCAAATATTTCCTGATCGTTTTGCGAATGGAGATACCTCGAATGATCCGGTTACAGTGGAACAATGGGGAAGTAAGCCAACGTACACTTCATTTAACGGCGGTGATCTACAGGGAGTTATCAACTCTCTGGATTACTTGAGCGAGCTCGGAATTACTGTGATTTATTTTAATCCTATATTTGAAGCCCCAGCGAATCATAAATATGATACAGGTGACTATTTGAAGATTGATCCTCATTTTGGAGATAAAGAAACGTTGAAGACGCTAGTTAAAGCATGTCATGAACGGGGAATCCGCGTTATTTTGGATGGGGTATTCAACCACAGTGGGGTTACGTTCAACCGTTATCTAGATGTTGTTGAGAAAGGAACAGAATCCCTCTATTACGATTGGTTCCATATTAACGAATGGCCTCTTGAGGTTAAGGAGGGGATTCCGACTTATAAGACGTTTGCTTTTGAAGCGACTATGCCTAAATTAAATACGGCGAATTCCGAAGTGAAACAATATTTCCTGAATGTAGGAAGATATTGGATCGAAGAATGTGACATTGATGGATGGCGGTTAGATGTAGCTAATGAGGTGGACCATCAATTTTGGCGGGAGTTCCGTCAGGTCGTTAAGAATGCTAAACCAGATGCCTATATATTGGGAGAAGTTTGGCATGACGGGATGGCATGGCTTGAAGGTGATCAATTTGATGGGGTCATGAATTACCCTGTGGCCAATGCTATTCTTGATTTTATGGTCTTTCATAACATGGATGCATTTACGTTCGCTGCTGGGATTGGCGGTTATCTGGCGAGATATCCACAGCAAGTTAATGAGGCCGCCTTCAACCATTTGGACAGCCATGACACGGTACGGTTACTGACATTATGTAAAGATAATAAGGAGATGATGAAGCTAGCCGTAGCTTTTCAATTTACTTTTATAGGAGCTCCAAGCATTTATTATGGAGATGAAATTGGATTGTCTGGACATTTCGATCCAGATAATCGTAGATGCATGGAGTGGGAACTGGCCAAACAAGATAAGGATTTATTGTTATTTTACAAGTCATTAATTGCACTTCGTAAGGCTCACCCGGCTCTCCGCAAGGGAACATTCCGGGCATTAACAGCAGAGAAAGACTCTTCGCTGCTTGTATATGAACGCGCTGAAGGCGATGACCGCCTGATTATCATTATGAATGCTGGAAAAGAAGACGTTGCAGTATCTCTATCATTGCCAATAGGGGAATGGAGAGATGTTTTCTCTGATGAAATAGTTAATGAAGCCCCCTCTATTTTTCAGGAGCAGTTATCTTCTTATGATTTTCGTATTCTGAGTAGCTGTAAGTTGGAATCAAGAACAAACCACTAAAAGATAGGAGATGGAGGACATGCAAACGAGTGAAACTATTCACCCGGATCAAATAGACAGTTCTGCGGCCTCTATAACGTATAAAGACATAGGTTCGGTCGTTCGTTACGAGTTACGTACAACACATATTATCGTATATGGAGAAATGGTAAATTATACGATTCTGTTTCCTGGACCCTCAGTAGTTAGAATTGTCGGATCGATACAGGGGCATTCCGCTGATATAGCACCTACACCTGCACTTCTACCTTATGAACTACAATTGGGCTGGAGTATAGTAGAGACTGAGTTTTGGTTGGAAATTAGTAGAGGCGATATTGTTGTCACAATAACTAAAGCGACAATGTCATTTCGTGTAAGTTTCGGTGGGGAAGAGGTATGTGATAGCCACGAGTTATATTATGCGGGAAAGAAATTGCGTTGCCGTGGAGCTATATCGCGAGAAGCATTACTTTATGGTCTGGGAGAAACAACGGGTTTTATGGATAAGCGTGGGGAAAAATATACGATGTGGAACTCGGATGTCTTTGACCCACATGTTCCAGATATGGAGTCATTATATCAGTCCATCCCGTTACTGATCCATCATCATCCCGGAGGAACTTATGGGATATTTGCAGATAATCCTGGTCGGACGGTATTTGATATGCGTACAGATACAGAGTCGTATTTGATAGAAACAGAGAACGGAGAGATCGATCTCTATTTCATTGGTGGTCCTGGGCTTAAAGATGTCGTATCAGCTTATTCTACATTAACGGGAAAGATGAAGCTTCCTCCTCTGTGGTCACTGGGATATCAACAATCGCGATTCAGTTATATGAGCCAGGATGTAGTGTTGGAATTAGCAAGAACATTTCGAAAGAGGGCAATACCTTGTGATGTAATCTACCTTGATATTCATTACATGGATGAGTATAAAGTATTTACTTTTGATAAAGAACGGTTTCCTGATCCTCCTAAAATGATGAAGGAACTGAGGGAAATGGGTTTTCGAGTTGTGCCTGTTGTCGATCCTGGGGTTAAGATTGAAGAAGGATATAATGTGTACGAGGAAGGCAGCTTGAAGAAGTATTTTTGTGAAAAACCGGATGGTACCCAGTTTGTTGGTCATGTTTGGCCGGGTGCAAGTGTCTTTCCTGATTTTACAGATGAGAAGGTTAGCAGGTGGTGGGGAGATTTACACCAATTTTATGTTGATCTTGGCATTAGCGGGATTTGGAATGATATGAATGAACCAAGCGTGTTCAATTCATCGTCGAAAACGATGGATATAGATATCATGCATCAGAATGGAGGCAACCCGAAGAGTCATGGAGAGCTCCATAATTTGTATGGATTGCTGATGTGTAAAGCAACGTGTGAGGGGCTTGGTCAGCTTTTACAGGGTGAAAGGCCATTTATTCTAACGAGAGCCGGATATGCAGGGATACAACGTTATGCTGCTGTGTGGACAGGAGATAATCGTAGTTATTGGGAGCATATGTCACTGTTTATGTCGATGGGAATCAATTTGGGATTATCGGGGGTTCCGTTCTGCGGAGCCGACATCGGTGGGTTTGTGCATCATACATCTGGTGAATTATTAACAAGATGGATGCAATTAGGTGTATTTACGCCATTTTGTCGAAATCACAGTTCTATTGATACAAAAGGCCAGGAGCCATGGGGCTTTGGTGACAAGGTAGAAGCAATCTGTCGAAAATATATCGAATTAAGATACAGCTTACTCCCTTATATCTATTCACTATTCTATGAGGCCTCTCAAACAGGCCTACCTGTCATGGCTCCATTAGTACTTGAATATCCCACCGATAGAAATACGTTTCATTTATCTGACCAATTTTTATTTGGTAAAGATATGTTGATTGCCCCAATCTACCGTCCAGGAACAGAGCATCGGGTTGTCTATTTACCCGAGGGAACCTGGTATGATTATTGGAGCGGGGAGCGTCACCATGGAGGTCAGCATATCGTTGCACAGGCTCCAATAGATACCCTCCCCATCTTTATACGATCTGGTGCTATTATTCCACAGACGAGAATCAAACAGCATACGGAAACTGCGGAATGGTTACAACTAGATTTCAATGTGTATTGTTCTGGTTATTTGGAAGGCGAAGAATTGTCTACAAGGGAATTTATGCTGTATGAGGATGACGGACTTACTGACAAATATGAAACAGGTGAGTGTAACCTGTTGAAAGTTCAATGCCAGAGGCAGATGGGTAAGCTTTCGATCAGGTTAAAGTATGCTAAGAGTGGCTATGGGTTGGGGAGAAAGTCACTTATCTTCAATGTTCACCAGCTTGGCTTTGTTCCTGATAATATCGTTGGTATTGAACGTGTCGACAATATGGAAGATCTAAAGGTTCATGCGTCTGGTTGGTATTATAGCAATCATAATCAAAAGCTAGTTATCAAAAGCGAATTCACTGATTATCAAGGAGTATACCTTGAAATTATATCATGTTGATTCCTTGGCCTATTTTGCCCTATCATATAGAATAATAAGATTCTATAGATAGTGGTCACATTTTGGGAGGTAAATAGACATGCTTCATCAATTTTCACGAACAGAGCTTGCTATAGGGGCAGAAGGCCTGGATATCATGAAGAACAGTACAGTTGCGGTTCTTGGTATTGGTGGCGTAGGAGCCATGGCGGTAGAGGGTTTAGCCAGAACAGGCATAGGCCGGATTATCCTGATCGATAAGGATGTTGTCGATATCACGAATATTAATCGGCAGATTCATGCGTTGACAACAACGATTGGACAGAAGAAGGCGGATCTCATGTGCGAGCGAGTGAAACTGATCAACCCGGAATGTGAGACAATTGCTCTAAATATGTTCTATACGGAAGAAACCTATGAGGAACTGTTCAAATACGATATTGATTATGTGCTGGATGCTTCGGATACGATTATATATAAAATCCATCTGATCAAGGAATGCCGTAAACGTGGAATTCCTATTCTCTCTAGCATGGGTGCTGCTAACAAGATGGATCCGACTAAGTTTCAAGTAGCTGATATCTCCAAGACTCATATGGACCCTATGGCGCGCGTTATTCGTACGAAGCTACGCGAGGATGGCATCAAGAAAGGGGTTAAAGTGGTTTTCTCTACGGAGCAGCCACTGAAGCCGCGTGCTGATGTGACGGAGAAGATCGTACCGGCGAATGCCCCGGCGATCCGCAAGGCTAAGCAACCACCAGCTAGTAATTCCTTCGTACCACCTGTTGTTGGCTTAATTATGGTTAGCGTTGCTGTACGTGAATTGTTAGAGAATAAACAAAACTAAATTAATGGTACAAAAAAGCGTTGGTTATAAGGGATTTAGATGCCCTTGAGCCAGCGCTTTTTGTTTGCCGATTATCATGCTGCGAGGGGATTTTATATATCAGCTAGGAACTGTAATTGGGAATAATATGCGTCGTAATAATTTACGTGAAAATAATTTTATCGAAGGGATTGAATATCATAAAAACGATGATAAAATAATTTTAACGTTAAAATTATTTTATAGAAATGAAGGATGGTGGGTTTACATGGAAACGGAATTGGTTCAAGCCAAAGGGAAAGCTGGTTTCAGGAGTCTGCTTCGCAATCGGTCGTATGTAATATTTCTCTTATGTGACGCAATTTCTCGCTTTGGAGATTCAGTAGATGCTATTGCATATAGCTGGATGGTATATGAACTGACAGGATCCAAGCTTTTGATGGGAACTTTATTCGCCGTGAACTTTATACCCGCAGTAATATTTGGTCTTCCGGCGGGAGTTCTAGCAGATCGGTGGAACAAGAAAAAGGTTCTGTTCACAGTCTATATGTTACGAGGTTTGGTCGTCGCGTTGACTGCCCTTTTATATGCGATGGGCCTCCTTGAAACCTGGCATTTATTCCTGTTTACTTTCTTGAATTCAACACTTGAGTGTTTTTCACGTCCGGTTGAAATGAGTATCGTCCCTTCTTTGCTGGAAAAGGAATCATTGTTAAGTGGCAACTCGTTTCTCTCTTCCGTTACTAGGACCGCTGAACTGGCTGGTTACGCTGTAGTTGGGGTGATCATCTCAACGGTAGGGTTGTCAGGAGCTATTCTACTGGATTCGTTAACGTTTATTATTTCGGCTATTTTAATCAATTTAATTGTACTTAACCATGTAACGAAGACTGAGTCAGAGCCAGCACCAGCGCCAATTGGAGGAGGAAAGCTGCGTGAATATGGACAGGAAATTAGTGCCTCTTTTAAATTTGTGCGTAATCATAGGCTCATTCTGACGACGGTTATTTTGGCGGCTTTTGTTAATTTTTGTTTGACTCCGTTAAATGTATTGCAAACCGTATATGTAAAGGACACATTATCTACTGGAGCCACAGGAATGAGCGTACTGAGTGTTTCACTTGTGCTGGGTATGATTCTAGGTGGAATTTGGCTTGGTAACAAAGGAAGCGGATTTAAGAAAAGCACATTACTCATCTGTGGTTTATTAATTTCAGGGGTATGTTACTCTCTTCTAAGTTTGCCACCCCATCTGCCTGAAGTGATCAGGCTTGGTTCAGCAGGTGTATTGTTTTTTGGTATGGGTCTTGGGGTTACATGTGCATCCACTCCTCTTAACACATATATCATGGAGGTTACACCAATGGAGATGCTGGGCAAGGTCGGCGCTTTGGTAGGCTTACTTTGTACGATTACGATGCCTGTGGGGAGTGCATTATCTGGTGTAGGAGCAGAATGGATTAGTGTTCCGGTATTTTTCGGTATCATGGGTGGTTTGCTCGTGATCGCCGCAGTCAGTATGCTGTGGGATAAAGGATTTCGTGAGGTATAGAGCTAATGTGCTTTGTATAATATCCCAAGACAACTTATAATAGACGAAAAGACAGGTTTCTTTAGGGGAAGCTCTGATTGGGGTGTTCTATTATGGAGCAAATGATTTTGACCAGTCTGGAGGATATTAGAGTCTACTCTGATCCTTATCGGCTGCAAATTATGAATACATTTTTCAATATGGATCGGCCTGCAACCGTAAAGGAAATAGCTGATGAATTGGGAGAGGTTCCAGCAAAAGTTCATTATCATGTAAAAAAACTAGAAAAGGTAGGACTACTGAAACTTGTTTCCACCAAAAATATAAAGGGTATTATCGCAAAATATTATCTCCCTTTTGATGGTGATATACAAATTAAGCACGCTGATGCCTCCTTACCTGTTCAAAAGATGATTATTTCGGAATCACAAAAGCTTATTAATAATATATTTGAGCAAAAGAAAGCAAGATTCTTAGGATTTGTGGGGTCCTCGGAAAAACCTTTTGGTCAGCTGGCGGATCTTGCCCTGTATATGACGAAGGAAGAATCAGAGGAATTAATACAAAAGATCCGCGAAATGTGTGCCCCATTTGAGGATAAACGAGAAAATTTAGCTAAACACGATTTTTTTCTTTCTTTGGTAAAAGATCCAGGTCCGGTGAAAGAGGCGGATGAGAAAGACAACGAACCATCTTGATTCATTCTAAAGACATTTTCTGCTCATTGGAGTAGGAAGTGTTTTTTGTTTTAAATGAATTTTGCTTAGAACTATTAGAACCAACGGCTTGAAGTCGCCTTTTTCCATTCCTGGTGGTATAATGAAACTCCTTTTGACTTCGGCACAATGATTCTGAATTGAAGCGAAGCACAATATGGAATACGATACCTTAGGAGGTAACTGAAAGTGGAGGATTTTCAAAGTGCCTATCAAGAAGAAAAGGCGCGGCTGGACCGCACCTTGGAAGACATCGAGAGACAATTACTAGCGCTTCGCAGTATTCCCGTATATACGGGACATGATTTTACAGAACAGTTGCTTGAAGAAAGTCGTCAATTACAAAGAGATCAGTTGGAACGTTCATTCCGTGAGCCGTATTTCGGTCGACTTGATTTCAGCGAAAAAGGTAAGCCTCGAACACCGTACTATATTGGGAAAATGGGTGTGGGTGATCCTGAAGGTAAGGAGCCGATCGTCATTGATTGGCGTGCTCCCCTCGCTAGTTTGTTTTATTCCTTTACCGGCGGTGATTCTGCTTCTTATGAGGCTCCAGAAGGCTTAATTGAAGGACTTGTATACCTGAAAAGGAACGTTGTTATCCGCAAGGGAATATTGGAGCGGGTTGCAGACACCTATAACCAAGATAGTGAAGGACCGGCTGTATCCGACGAATTCTTGGTCTACCGGCTTGGTGAGAACAAGGATAATCGATTGCGCGATATTGTATCGACAATCCAGGCGGAGCAGGATTTAATTATTCGGGCGGCTAAAAATACAGCGTTGATCATTCAAGGCGTAGCTGGTAGTGGAAAAACAACCGTTGCACTGCATCGACTTGCGTATTTGCTGTATCAATACAAAGAACAAATAACGGCGGAAAGAATGATTATTTTTGCACCCAATCTCATGTTCATCGACTATATTTCTGAGGTTCTTCCTGAACTGGGTGTAGGAGATATTCAGCAGAGTACATTTAGTGATTGGGGAGCAAAAATTCTAGGATTGGAGTCTCCCCCTTCGGATGGTCCAGGGGCATTAACTCGCTGGTTTGATGTGAGTGATACAGAGCGACAAGTTGTGGGTGATGATAAGTTATCGGGAAGATTCAAAGGTTCGATGGAGTTTAAAGCCATACTCGATACATTCCTGGAAAATATCGAATCATGTTGCGTCCCTTCACTGGATTTCGAACCATGGGAAGGAACGAGACTCTCACATGCTGAAATTCTACAGTGGTTTGAGGGTGAATATAGACACTACCCGGTAGCGAGACGTAAGGAACGGGTGTTGTCACGAATTCATCGCTGGATCGAGATGGAGCTTAAGAAGTCACCATCCCTTGCGGTGCTGAAGGAGCGAAAGAAAAAGGCCCAACTGCGGGAGAAGGCTTATGCGAAAAAATGGCCTGAGCTGGAGCCTGTAGCTATATATCAAGAACTATTTCAGGCTAAGAAGGGTGCTAATACGGGGTTTCCGGACATGTCGGAGAGCATACCAGCTAGCATTTTCAAGGAATCCCAAGCCTATTTGAAGAAAAAAATGCTCAAAGAAGAGGACTTAGCCGCACTATTATATCTCTTCACCTGTATCAATGAAATAGAAGGCAATATGACCTTTGACCATGTTGTCATTGACGAGGCACAGGACTTTTCTCCATTCCAGGTCGCTGTATTGGATCGGTTCGTCAAAGGTCATTCGTTCACCATCTTGGGAGATTTATCGCAGGGTATCCATTATTACAAAGGGGTACGGAGCTGGGATGAGATGAGCAGGTTGTTCCAACCAGAGGAGACCGGATACTTTGCTCTGACACGCAGCTATCGCTCCACAATGGAGATCATCGAGTTCGCTAATGAAATCTTGAAACGGGGCGTTGGTGCGGATTTGTTGGCTGTACCTGTATTCCGTAGTGGTGATCCCGTGCGGCTACAATCGGCTGCGGGAGATCAACGGGAGGCGTCCATCTCGCAAGCACTTGCAACCGCACTTTCTGGCTCGTACCGTACAGCCGCATTATTGACCCGTACTTTACAGGAAGCTAAGCAACTGTATGAATATCTTATTGGTGAGGGCGTTGAGGCTCATCTCATAGATGGGGATAAAGGACAATATGCAGGAGGAATTTCGGTACTTCCCGTCTATTTATCCAAAGGACTTGAGTTCGACGCCGTGATCATGACGGATGTTGATACCAGTCACTATGGGCCAAATGATGCTAAGCTGCTATATGTTGGTTGTACTCGTGCGCTGCATGAACTTTGGTTACTGCACGGCGATTCTCTTCCAACTTATATTGCAACGGACAATTCAGAGATCGTGATTACAAGTCATCCGACTCTTCCATAAAGTCTTCCAGGCTTCGGGCTGCTTTGCTCTGATTGCATAAGCTACAGGCACATACACAGTTTACTGGTGTTGTGTGCCCACCCTTAGCACGTGGTAATAGATGATCAATGGTATCCCCATATTCCCCGCAGAAGAAGCAGGTGAGCTTGTCCCTGTCCAGAATATAACGGCGGAATGTTCTGTTGGTGTATAACCGACGGATGGTATGGATATTAACGACTGAGGCAGCATGCTCTTTTACGAGTGTAACAGCCATATCATAGTCAACTTCTTGTTGCCAACGGCTACCATTATCCGTGCGTCCTCTCATACGAACTAATCCATGGCGGTTTGGTTTGAGCATACCTACATCTAAACCGTCTGCTCTTGGGGGCGGGAGTGGTAGCGCACGTTTTATCCGGCGCTTGGGCAGTGGTGCACATTCTATATCAACAGGTAGATATCGTTGCGAAATGGATAATTCAGGAGTATGACTTGCTTTGGTTGGTGCTACAGCTGTTGGAAGGATAGGTTGTTCTTTCTTCATTTGGCGACAACTTCGGCAAGCTCCTCTCCGAGAGCCTTTACTGGATCTTTTGCCCGTTCTACGCATAAAATGTGATAAGGGGCTAATTTGTCCACAGCATGCACATACCTTGGTAGTCGTATCATTCTGCGATTCAGTAACTTTCTTCACTTATATCACCTCTGATTCATATCGAATGATAACGTAAGTACTATAATTATTATACTCATCCCTGCGCCTTCTTCATAGATATACCAAAAAGCCAAGACCGCACAGGTCTTGGCTTTGTTCTCATTTCGTAACTGAAGATGCTTCTTGTCTAAGTAACCGCATTTTGGATAATACTTTTCGGATACTTTCTTCTGATAAATAAAAATCCTCCGCTAAATTTTTAGCTGAGCGGCCAGCGCTATACTGAATAAATATTTCCTTATTTCGTAATGCAATCGATGTGCGTGATCCGCTAAGCTCCCCCCAAGGTGCCCGAGTTTGTTCTGGTTTAGGGATGTAGAGAAGCTCGCCTTGAATGTAGTGCTGCAGTTCTTTCAGCAGCCTAGGGGGAAGCACATCCTTCCCATTTTTGTAGTTCACGATCATGGTCCTCCTTATTTCGTTGTCTGTCTTCCAACTGATTGACAAGATAAGTAAACATGGTCGTAAATCCCCCTTTCGGCTTAAAATAGTTAATGGTTTGATTCTATCTTAACATAGGTTATTAATGGAAATAAGGGAGAGCTTTTAGCTCCCCCGGTTTATGGGTCTCTGCGTTATGCAGAGACCACCTCACTCACTGAAAACATTTCTATCAGCCTCCTTTCAAATACTTTGTCGGCCCGACATCTATATTAACTCATATATAGAGTTGGGAAGAAAGTGAAAGAACGATTATAAATGTTTTTTACTTGCGTTATGGTAAAATAGAGGACATGAAGGAAGTGAAAACAATGGATTTATTCTCATATGGGCAAGACAGTGATTCTTCTGGGCGGTTGCTTGCCGATCGGATGAGACCTCTCTCTCTGGATGAATATATTGGTCAGGAAGCCATACTAGGACCGGGCAAACTTCTGCGTCGTGCCATTGAAGCTGATCAAGTTTCTTCTATTTTGTTATATGGCCCTCCAGGCTGTGGAAAAACAACATTAGCTCATATTATATCTAATCATACGAAGGGCGAATTTATTAGACTAAATGCGGTGGACGCTTCGGTTAAGGATGTTCGGGAAGTGATTCAGAAAGCGCAAAGCGATAAGTCCTTCTACGGAACGAAGACGATTCTGTTCTTAGATGAGGTACACCGCTTCAATAGTTCGCGTCAGGATGCACTGTTACCAGCGGTGGAGAAAGGTACGATAACCTTTATCGGTGCAACAACGGAGAATCCGTTTCATTACGTGAATGGTGCCTTACTGAGCCGCTCAACATTATTTCAACTGGAGCCACTAACGAAGGAACATTCATTGATTGCTATGAACCGAGCGCTGAAGGATAACGATAAGGGACTCGGCTTTATGAACCTGGAAGTGGATGATGAGGCGCTTGTGCATATCGCCACTATGGCTAATGGTGATATAAGACGAGCTTTGAATGCGCTGGAGCTTGCGGCGCTAACAACGCCGCCCCGTAGCGATGGAAGTGTCCATATCACCATGGAAGTAGCAGAGGAATCGATTAGGCGGCCGCTTGTAAAGGCAGACGAATCAACACAATACGACATTTTATCTGCGTTTCATAAGAGTATTCGTGGCTCTAGTGATGCGGCACTGTTCTGGTTCCTCTATGCAGTCGAGAAGCTTGGGATGGATCCGATGACCTTTATCCGGCGCCTGATCGCTGCCAGCAGTGAGGATATTGGACTTGCGAATCCGCAGGCTATGGTCCAAGCAGTGAGTGCTTTAGAGGCTTACCGTAACAATGGGTGGCCAGAGGCCAGACTTAATATTTCACAGGCGATCCTCTTCGCTGTCGAAAGTCCGAAGTCAAATGCCGTTGTGATGGCGATTTCAAAGGCCATGTCGGCGATGGATGATGTCAAGTCGGCCGAAGTGCCACTACATCTCAGAGATGGACATTACAAAGGTGCAGAGAAGCTTGGCCATGTTGGGTACGAGTATCCGCATAATTTTCCGGGGCACTATGTGAAGCAAGATTATTTGCCAGCAAATCTGGCCAATAAGACATTCTATGAGGCAACAGAGCAAGGTAATGAGGCCAAGATCAAACATAATCAGGAGCTTCGTAGAAGTAAAGATTAATCGAGACAACAAAACAAGCCAGCTATCCCCTATGAATCGGGAAGGCTGGCTTGTTTAGTTACATCTATCTGTTAACACTATTTATAAATTATTATTGTAGTTTCTCTGGAACTTCTATGGTTCCGCCACCAAGACATTCCTCACCCTGGTAGAAGACAACTGCTTGTCCTGGTGTAATAGCTTTCTGTGGTTGATCAAATGTAACGAGAAGAGTTCCGTCTTCGCGTGGAACGAGAGTAACCCCCTGGTCTGGTTGACGGTAACGGAATTTAGCTGTGCATTTAAACAGTTCCTTAGGTGAATTGTGAGATCCTGAGATCCAGTTCACTCCCGATGCAATCAAGCTAGTGGAATACATGCTGGGATGCTTGTCTCCTTGTACAACGTAGAGAATGTTACGCTCCAAGTCTTTCTCAGCGACAAACCATGGTTCGCCGGAACCCGTGCCGGATCCTCCAATACCGAGACCTTGGCGTTGCCCTAAGGTGTAATACATTAATCCATCATGATTACCCTTTACATCTCCAGTCACAATATCAACCATCTTTCCTGATTGAGCGGGAAGATAATTGCTAAGAAACTCTTTGAAGTTTCGTTCTCCGATGAAGCATACCCCTGTACTATCTTTCTTCTTTGCCGTAGAAAGACCAGCTTCCTCGGCAATCCGCCGTACCTCCGGCTTGGGAAGATGTCCAATCGGGAACATTGCTTTGGACAATTGCTCCTGATTCAATGCATTGAGGAAATAGCTTTGGTCTTTATTAGTATCTACGCCCCGTAGCAACTTCAATACTCCAGCGTCATCCTTCACGACGCGAGCATAATGACCAGTGGCTACATAATCCGCTCCGAGATCTAGCGCTTTCTGCAGAAATTCCCCAAATTTGATCTCACGATTACATATCACATCTGGATTTGGTGTGCGCCCGCGCTTATATTCTTCGAGAAAATAGGCAAATACTTTATCGTAGTATTCTTTCTCGAAATTCACCGTATAGTAAGGGATATCAATTTGTTCGCAGACGCGTCTTACATCCTCCGCATCTTGTTCTGCGGTGCAGACGCCGAACTCATCAGTATCATCCCAATTTTTCATGAATATGCCAATCACATCATAACCTTGTTGTTTCAGTAGTAGTGCTGTAACCGAGGAGTCAACTCCTCCCGACATACCAACGACGATCCGTGTTTCACTATTTGGTTTCGACATTATATCACTCCTTTGTTCCTGTCGTTATTTTAACATAAGCTTTGGTCTTAAACGACCTACGGCGGTAATTGAAAATTTTAGTGAACAAATTGGGGCAAGCATGTGTATTACTTTCCAAAAAGAGACGTGATGTGTTACGATAAGCTGAGGTTAATGATAGGAATAGGGTGTTATAACCTTATTTTTAATTGATCAAAGTTCAATTATATAAATATTACTTGAAAATTGAAAGAGGTGGCTTCTTTGAAGATTTCCACAAAGGGACGCTATGGGCTAACAATCATGATGGAACTAGCCGCTAAGTTCGGTGAAGGTCCTACCTCCCTAAAGAGTATTGCTGAGAAGAATCAACTGTCTGAGCATTACTTGGAGCAACTGATTGCACCGCTGCGTAACGCTGGTCTAGTTAAGAGTATTCGCGGTGCGTACGGAGGATATATATTAGCTAAGGAAGCCGCAGATATTACTGCTGGTGATATCATCCGTGTGCTGGAAGGCCCTATCTCTCCAGTGGATTTCACGGAAGAGGACGATCCAGCCAAGCGCGATTTGTGGTTGCGTATTCGTGATAGTATTGCTGACGTGCTTGATTCGACAACACTTGAGAGTTTGATTTCATTTGAAGAGCATGCTGGTAAAGAGAACTATATGTTCTATATCTAGTTCTTTTACACTCAAGATCATAATAAAATCCTTGTGTACCAAGGGTAAAGGACTCCTAATGGAGTCCTTTATTTTTTTGGAAACTCGCATAAAACATATCCCCTGTTTCTTTTAAGTCACACGAGTGTATTCTTCCAATATAGCCCACCTAATGGTTTCTAGCATTTTGATACTATATTTTAAATATTTAAATATAATCTTGAAATATTATTTCAAAGATGTTATCCTGCATTTAGAAAGCGATTTCAAAAATGAAAGAGGATGATGAAAATCATGTTTGAGCATTTGACAACAGAGACTCGCAATAAGAAGACAATGAACTTGGATGAATTAACGCCTCTTGAATTTTTAGAAGTGATGAATGAAGAAGATCAAAAGGTAGCACAAGCGGTTAAACAACAGATTCCGCAAATTGCTAAGGCGGTAGAAGCGACTATAGCGGCGATAAAACAAGGGGGACGCTTAATTTACATGGGGGCTGGAACAAGCGGACGTATCGGCTTACTAGATGCCGTTGAATGTCCTCCAACATTCGGGACAGCGCCTGAAGAGGTAGTTGGGTTAATTGCTGGTGGAGAGAGAGCATTTATTAAAGCGGTTGAAGGTGCAGAGGACAATGAACAATTGGGGGTGCAAGATCTACAAGATATCAAGCTTACAGCCAAAGATATTGTCGTAGGGATTGCCGCTAGCGGACGTACGCCTTATGTAATCGGTGGCTTAGAATATGCAAATTCTATTGGTACACCTACTGTAGCCGTAAGTTGTAACAAAGATTCAGCAATTGGTAAAGTTGCCAAGATTGCAATTGAAGTCGTTAACGGACCGGAAGTGTTAACAGGTTCAACACGTTTAAAAGCTGGGACCTCACAGAAATTAATTTGCAACATGATTTCAACAGCTTCAATGATAGGTACGGGGAAAGTATATGGTAATTTAATGGTAGATGTACAGTTAACCAATGAAAAACTGGTTGAACGTGCTAAACGTATTGTAATGGATGCGACAGATTGTGACGCTGGAACAGCACAAGACTATTTGAAACAAGCAGATCACAAACCGAAAATTGCAATTGTGATGATTCTTACTGGGCTTTCTAAAGAAGAAGCTGTACAACGTTTGGAAGCATCACAAGGTTTTGTGCGTCAAGCGATAAAATAACCCGCAATGAAGAGAGGAGAATAAATATGAGCAAGTATCATGATATGGCAGTCAAAATATTAGAGGCTGTCGGTGGTAGTTCAAATGTATCCTCATATACCAATTGCATGACTCGTCTTCGCATCACTGTTGTTGACCGCAGTCGTATTGAAGAAGCGAAATTGAAGAAAATTGAAGGTGTTCTAGGTGTAGTTGACGATGAGACGTATCAAGTCATCCTTGGACCAGGAATCGTGACCAAAGTAGCCGAACAGTTCGGCAAATTGCTAGAGGGGAATCCCGTAGAGGGAGGAAGTTCATCTTCGGCAGAGCATTTACAAGCAAAGGGCGCACAAATGAAAGCGCAATTAAAGAAAAAGAATAATACACCATTTAAAAACTTTTTGCGACAAATAGGAAATATATTTATACCGTTAATTCCTGCATTTGTTGGAGCGGGTTTAATTGCGGGTATTGGCTCGATTCTAACAAATAATATTACAGCAGGAAATTTAGATGCATCGACTTGGCAGCAATATGTAACTATATTAAACGTTATTAAAAATGCAATTTTCAGTTACCTAGTCATTTATGTCGGTATTAATGCAGCCAAAGAATTTGGTGCCACTCCTGCTCTTGGTGGAGTTATCGGCGGTGTAACGATTTTAACAGGTGTTACAGCTGATCTTCCGATTCTTAATATATTTACGGGTGCTCCTTTAACGGCAGGGCAAGGCGGGGTTATTGGTGTTCTTATCGCAGTATGGATTCTATCGGTCGTTGAAAAAAAATTGCGTAAATTTATTCCCGATGCTGTCGATATTATCGTTACACCTACAATTGCATTATTGGTTGTGGGACTGATCACCATTTTCTTCATTATGCCATTTGCCGGATTTATTTCTGGGAATTTGATTGGAGCTATCAACTGGACGCTAGAACGTGGTGGTGCGTTCTCAGGTTTTGTATTAGGCATATCGTTCTTACCACTTGTTATGTTAGGACTACATCAGGTGTTGACGCCTATTCATATTGAGATGATCAATAGTTCAGGTATGACACAATTACTTCCGATTCTTGCTATGGCTGGTGCGGGTCAAGTAGGGGCCTCCATTGCACTGTGGATTCGTTGTAAAAAGAACAAATCATTAAGAAATATGATCAAAGGTGCTCTTCCTGTCGGTATATTGGGTATTGGAGAGCCATTGATTTACGGGGTAACCTTACCGCTAGGGCGTCCGTTTATTACAGCTTGTATCGGTGGAGGTATTGGTGGAGCGGTCATTGGTTTATTTGGCAATGTTGGAGCGATTGCAATTGGACCGTCTGGAGTCGCATTAATTCCATTAATCGCGAATGGATTATGGTTGAAATATGTAATAGGCTTAGTTGCAGCTTATGCTGGTGGATTTCTCGCCACTTATTTATTCGGTGTACCAAAAGAGGCAATGGCAGAACAGGATTAACTTATTGGGAATACTGAGGTGATTCGATTGTTGGGAATTTCAATATTTTTAGCGGATAGGACATTAGAAGAGAATATAAGTTATATGAAAGAAATGAAGGAGGCTGGTTGTACAGAAATATTTACATCACTTCATATGCCAGAGGATGATATAGAAGTATTGAAAGAGAACTTACTGGAAATTGCAAGCGCTGCCAAACAGTTAGGGATGGGGTTGGTGGCTGATATTTCTGGGAAAGCATTGAAGGAAATTTCATTTTCCTATTTATTGGCATCCGTCGTAACCGGCTTGCGAATGGATTTTGGGTTTAGCGCTCATGAAATTGCTGACTATTCCCAAAAAATGAAAATAGCCTTGAACGCGAGCACATTAACACCGGAATTCTTAGCTACACTAAAAGATCATGAGATTTGTCTTGAAAATATTGAAGCTTGGCATAATTATTATCCTCGTCCAGAAACAGGTCTTGATAAAGAATCGTTTATGGAGAAAAACAAATGGTTACAGGCCGAAGGCATTACGACAATGGCATTTATTCCTGGAGACGGAATGAAGAGAAAACCATTATTTGAAAGTTTGCCAACATTAGAGAAGCATCGGCATCAGTCTTCTTTTCTAGCTTACTTGGAATTAGAAAAAAGTTGTGCTGTGGACAAAATCTTCGTTGGAGATTTAACGCTTTCGGAATGGTCTCATCATCAATTTCAAATGTATGCAGAAGGAATTATTCCTTTAAGAGTAACCAAGGAACTACCTTATGCACTATGGGATATCGTTCATCAGAATCGCCTAGATGCTGCTCGAGATGTCGTTCGCTCAGAAAATGCACGTACAGATGAGGCGCGTTTTGTAACAGAAGGCAAAATTGCGCCTATGAATACGATCAACCGACCTAAAGGAACCATTACTGTCGATAATTATCTGTATGGTCGCTATGAACGTGAGTTGCAGATCACCTTGAAGGATTTGCCGGCTCATGAGGGGGTTAATGTGATCGGTTATGTTATAGAAGAGGATATCCCCCTCTTGGATTATGTTAGAAAAGGAGGAAGTCGGTATTCCTTTACAGCTACTTCTTAATGATAAATTTTGTTACAATGGAAGGAATTGATAAGTAGAGGAGATAAGGACTTTGGTAGTAGGAAGTATGATATCTCAAATTGAATTAGTGTTAAATGAATTGCCAGAATCAGAAAAAAAAGTAGCGGAATATATTCTTGCAAATGCTAAAGAAGTCATGTTTATGACGATACATGAATTGGCTAAAAATGCGGAAGCAAGTAGTGCAGCAGTTGTTCGTTTCTGCCGTTCTTTAGGAATAGAGGGTTTTCCTGCTCTGAAAATTCGGTTATCGGCAGAAGTAGAGAACACGCAGTATGTTGGTTACTTTGATGTTGAATCGAACGAGTCCGTGCATTCTATAATTGATAAGACATTATCGAATACAATACTGACCTTCCAGAATACAGCTAGTCAACTGGATACACAATCTATTGAGCAGGCTGTGGAAATGTTACAACAGGCAGAAGTTATTTATGTTTACGGGATAGGAGCTTCTTTTATTATTGCAGAAGATGCAGCGCAAAAATGGCTTCGGCTTGGGAAAAATGTCTACGCTATTTCGGATCGTCATTTATTAGCGGCGGCAATGGCTACGAAATCACAGAATGCTGTCTTTTGGGGAATTTCTTATAGCGGAGAAACACAAGAAGTTATTCAATTAGTCAAACGAGCTAAGGAACAAGGGATAAAAACAATTAGCCTCACTCGTCCAGGAAATAACAAGCTTTCTCAGCTTGCGGATGTTTCCTTATTTACAGCACGTGCGCCGGAAGCCAAGCTTCGTAGTGCCGCAACAAGCTCTAGATTTGCTCAATTATTTGTGCTCGATATTGTCTTTTGCACATATGCTTCTGCTCAGTATGATTTTACTGTGGAGCAGTTAGCGAAGTCGAGACAAATGATTGAAGTACTGTATGATTAATAATTGAAAGTAACGTTACGTTTTGGAGGATGCTATCATCACCATTAAAGGAGGATTTCCTGAACTGGAGATCATGAGGGAGAAATCCTCCTTAGAAGGTGAACGCTTCGCTTGTCCACATTCCTCCAAAACTCCACTGTTGTATTCGTTCTTGTTAACCTCTGATTAAGTTCATATCCATCGACTTACCATCCTTTTTCTAAAAGCCACTACTAGGTTGTTCCTATCTTTTTTCTAACTAATTTCGCGATGCATTTGTATACTTTTGAAATTTATCGTTTCGATAAGTTTATTTTGCTACGGAAAAATTCGAATATCGATAAACTGGAGGTCTTGCTATCCGCTCTAACTTTTATAAATGACATGGGGGTGTCCGGTTGTGTTGCAACCAGAAGTAAGACGTGAACTTATTGCTATAGTCGGTGAGTCTTATATGAAAGATGATATGCAATCACTGGTTACGCATTCGTATGATGGTACGCCAATGCTTCAATCGCTCCCTGACGCAGTTATTTATCCGTACAATACGCAGCAAGTATCTGAAGTGATGAAGGTGCTTAACCGCCAGCGTATACCTGTTATTGGCCGGGGTTCGGGTACAAATCTGTGTGGCGGAACCGTTCCCATTCAGGGGGGAGTCGTTATGGTGATGCATCGGATGAATCAGATTCTCGAAGTAGATCTGGAGAATTTAACAGCCTTGGTGCAGCCCGGGCTCAATACGAAGCATTTCACGACGCATGTTGAACAACTAGGGCTCTTCTATCCACCCGATCCGAGCAGTATGTCGATTTCGACTATTGGTGGCAATATTGCTGAATGCTCTGGTGGCTTGCGTGGACTCAAATATGGGACAACGAAGGATTATGTTATTGGCTTAGAGGCTGTTCTGGCGAATGGAGATATCATCCGCACAGGCGGCAAACTCATGAAGGATGTAGCTGGCTATGATCTGACAAAGTTGCTTGTAGGATCGGAGGGAACGCTGGCCATTATTACGGAGGCGACGCTTAAGCTAGTTCCTCCACCAAAATATAAAAAAACAATGCTGGCGATGTATAAAGATTTAAACGGTGCTGCCCGGACGGTATCAAAGATTATCGAGAACTTGATCATTCCCGCTACATTAGAGATTCTGGATAACTCGACGATCCGTGTCGTTGACGCTTTTGCTAATCTTGGCTTGCCACTCCATATGGAAGCGATTCTACTGATTGAGCAGGACGGCGATATGGAATCAGTAGAGCGGGATATTGCGAGTATTACAGCGATTTGTAATAGTGAACAGGCGGAGCAGATTAGCGTTGCTGAAAGTGCAGAGGAAGCAGAGAGGCTGCTTACAGCTCGTCGCAGTGCATTCACAGCGTTAGCACGGCTTAGGCCAACGACGATTTTGGAGGATGCAACGGTGCCACGTTCAAAAATCGCGGATATGATCATGGAGATTAATCGAATTGCGGCAAAGCATCAGGTTCAGATTTGTACGTTTGGCCATGCTGGAGATGGAAATCTGCATCCGACAGCTTTGACAGATGCGCGCAATGCCGATGAGATTCATCGGGTTGAAGCAGCTTTCGAGGAAATATTTGAGGCGGCGATTTCTCTTGGCGGTACGATTACTGGTGAACATGGGGTCGGTATGGTGAAGGCACCATTTCTGGAATGGAAGATTGGTAAGAGCGGAATAGAGGTTATGAAAGCAATCAAACAGTCATTTGATCCGTTCAATATTTTGAATCCGGGCAAAGTTTTTGCTAAGGAATCACGGAAACGAGTGGTGATTGATCGTGGATAAGACAAGCGAGAATATTAGGTTAAGTTCATTGACAGAGAAGCTGCGATTACGTTTGGACGAAGATCAACTTACGAACTGTATGCGATGCGGATTTTGTCTCCCGGCTTGTCCTACCTTTGCTGAGACTGGAATCGAAGCAGAATCTCCGCGCGGAAGAATTGCCTTGATGAAAGCGGTCAAGGACGGTATTATGGCACCAGATGTGGAGTTTGAGGAACAGATGAATCACTGTCTGGGCTGTCGAGCCTGCGAACCGGCCTGTCCTGCGGATGTCAAATATGGGCAGTTAATTGAGCAGACTCGGGATGCTATTGAGGATCATACTGAAACTCACCGAGGATGGGTGAAATTAGTGAGACGTACAGCTTTTCAAACGATATTTCCGAATCAGAAACGGGTGAGATGGATTGGCAAAGGGCTGCGATTTTATCAGACTTCGGGTATGCGTAAGTTAGCTCGGAAAACAGGTGCGATGAAGATGTTTCCCAAGCATCTGCGAGAGATGGAGCAGATCCTCCCTGAAGTTGCATTACACGGAGTGGTCGAACAGATTGGCATACGTCATCCGGCCAAGGGTGATACAATCGCTACTGTAGCGTTGTTCCGGGGCTGTTTGATGGATGTGTTGTTCGCGGACACAAACATTCACACTGTGGATCTACTAACAGAAGCAGGTTTCGAGGTTGTTATTCCAGAGCAGCAAAATTGCTGTGGTGCCATGCATGCACATAGTGGAGAAGTTGAGGGAGCTAGATCGTTAGCACGTAGTAACATCCGTGTCTTCAAAGCTGCTGGTGTAGACTATATTGTGTCGAATGCAGGTGGGTGCGGAGCTTTGCTCTTGGAATATGATCATTTACTTCATAAGGACGCGCAGTGGAAGGATGATGCGAAATGGTTTGCTGAGCGCGTAATTGACGTCAGCGACTTACTGGTTCGGTTTGGTAGATTACTGGTTTTCCCTGAGTGCAAGGAGAATCAGTCTATTCGCATCACATATCAAGATTCTTGTCATTTGCGTAATGTGATGCGCGCCTCGGATGCCCCTCGTCGTTTGATGCGGCAAGTTAATGGCGTAGAGTTTGTGGAGATGAAGGAGGCAGATCGTTGTTGTGGGTCTGCGGGAACATATACTTTAACGCAACCGGCCATGTCCGGACAGATTCTCGATCATAAAATGCAGCATGCTCGAGCAACTGATGCGCAGTATTTACTGACGAGTAATCCCGGATGTTTGCTCCAGATGATGCATGGCATTAACCAGCATGGTCTGAATGGGCAAATGAAGGCAGTTCATATTGTAGATTTCCTTCATGAACGAATGTGTGAAGCGGATGAATAGAGACCTTATGCGAAACGTCTTTCATAATTAGGGACATGCTACATTGAACATCTTTGCATACTACTGTAGTTTTTTTGTGAAAAATAATATACAATAAAAGTAAAATTCACATCATATATGAGAAACTTTCGTTGCCGCCCCGGATTCGGGGCGGTGATTCCGTTTAAAATAGCATTAAGAGTGGAGATACTAATGAGAAGAATATATTTGGACCATGCAGCTTCGACACCTATTCATCCAGAGGTTGCTGAAACAATGCTGTCCGTCATGCAGGGACACTTTGGTAATGCATCAAGTGTTCATAGTTTCGGTAGAGATGCCAAGAGGTTGGTCAATGGAGCGCGTGATGATATCGCAACAGCTTTAGATTGTCGTGCTGAGGAGCTTGTCTTTACGAGTGGCGGGACGGAAAGTGATAATTTAGCGTTGTTTGGTACGGCTGCGGCGAGGGCTGATCGTGGAAGACATATTATTACGACAGCGATTGAGCATCATGCTGTACTACATTCATGTCATAGGCTAGAGAAACAAGGGTATGAAGTGACATACTTACCCGTTGATAGATATGGAATGGTTCACCCCGAACAGGTCCAGGATGCCATTCGTCAAGACACAATCTTAGTTAGCGTTATGTACGGGAATAATGAAGTAGGAACGATTCAGCCTATTGAAGAGATTGGATCGATTACCCGTGAGCGGGATATTATTTTCCATGTGGATTCCGTGCAGGCATTAGGTGCAGTTCCTATTTCGTGCCGAGACCTTCCGGTTGATTTAATGAGTTTTTCCGGTCATAAAATCAACGGTCCTCAGGGAATTGGTGCATTATATATCCGCAAAGACCTGAATATTGAGCCCACTCAATATGGCGGGTTGCAGGAAAGGAAACGCCGTGCGGGAACAGAGAATATGGCGGGGATCGCAGGATTTGCTAAGGCGGTAGAACTGGCTGTATCTCAATTACCTGAAAGAAAGCAACATGATGAGCATTTACGTAGTTCCCTTCTGAACTTCTTAGAGAAGAGTGTAGGCAGTGGATGTTTTCACATCAACGGAGGATCATCCAAGCAACTCACTCATATCGTGAATATAAGTTTTCCTGAATGTGATACGGAAACGATGCTTATGAATTTGGATATGGAAGGAATAGCAGTAGCTAGTGGGTCAGCATGTACTTCAGGATCCCTTGAACCCTCGTATGTGCTGGAAGCCATGAATTTGCCACAGAATATTTTACGATCAGCGGTTCGATTTAGTTTTGGTTTGGGTAATACTATTGAAGAAATAGAGTATACTGCTCAAAAAGTTGGAACCATCCTAGACCGAATTCGTAAAAATAGGTAGATGGGTGTTTTTTTGACTTTTATTACTTGGAAGGGAGGATGCATGTTTCTTTTTTTACAATAAGTAAGTATGAACCCACGAGCTACGAGGAGTGACCCTCTTTTATGAGACTACAGGAGATGATTGGTTTAGCCGTATATGATGTAGAAGGCGGTAAACAAGTCGGGAAAGTCCTCGATATTATGCTAGATGATAATTGGACCATAACGGGGATTTTATTGGTAGGAAAGCATATGTTCTCCACCGGTAAAAAAGCTGTACTCTGGGACGATATTGTCGCTTACGGCGAAGATGCCGTAATGATTCGCAATCAACAGGCTGTCCATAAACAGGAAGCCGAGAATATACAACAAACGTTCTTAACTGGTAATGGAAAATTAAAGGAAGTTTCCGTTCTTACTGGGGACGGCACCATGATAGGACATGTTACAGATGTTTATTTTAACCATGAGTTGGGCAATACAATTACAGGGATTGAAATCAGCGATGGTTTTTTCTCTGATGTGATGGAAGGACGCAAAATGTTGCCTTACACACCGGGTATGACAAAAGGGGAGAATGTAATCATGGTACCCCCGCTCAGTGAGCAACTGCTAGAGAACCCCATGAATTCTGTTAATGGATAGGTGATAAATGAATGATGAAATGTCCAAATTGTAGTTCCAAGGATATTGGTAAAATCGGTTCCCATCAGTTTTATTGTTGGGGATGTTTTATCGAATTGACTGTAAATGGTGAGAAGATGTCCGTCTATCAAGTCGAAGAAGACGGAACACTTAGTTCCTTGGATGATTTATTTTTTGGCGAGGAAATCCCACAAGACTTCCCGCAAATTCATGCTTCTTCATAAGTTGCGGCCTAATACATAGGTCGATATGAGCCCTTTTTCCCCTTGTGGAAGAGGGGCTTGTTTTATACTTTAGATGTATCATCGAAATGCTGTCCTCTCTATCAGACTTTATTATTTGTTGTAAGCTTTTATTCTTGATTTTTTGGATTTATTACATAGTGTGATTTGATATGAGAAAACCTCCAGACCGATTATAGGGATCTGGAGGTTTTTAGTTTTGAATCAGATATTTGTTTAGATTAGTCTAGCTGAATCCAACGTGTAGCCCAATCCTGAATGTTGTTCATGGAAGACGACAGAGCGTAACCCTTTTCTGTTAAGGAATATTCAATTCGGACAGGCTTATCAGGATATACCGTTCTCGTGAGAAGACCTTCTTCTTCAAGTTCCCTTAAGCGATCAGAAAGAACCTTTCCACTTAGATTGGGCAAAGAATTTTCGATATCTACAAATCGTTGAGGGCCTTGCAATAAAGTATAGACGATTAATGTAGTCCAACGCTTGCTTAGTATTTCAATTGCTTTCTCAAACCTTGGACATAATTGTGTAAGTTCCATGTTCATCACCTCTTTGATTCTATTATATTATCACTTACTAAAATAAACAAGGTAACATTTAAATTATTTCTTTCTTGACGTAACAAAGTTTATTAAATATACTTAGTTACATAAAGTAATTGAATTGTGATTCGAACATATAAATATAAATTTCTAACCTGCGAGATATCGGGACTTAGCATGGAGGAAAATAAAATGAAACAAGTGATGGAAAGTGATATTTGTATTGTTGGTGGCGGTCCAGCGGGATCATTGTTAGCTTGTTTATTGGTTCAATCGGGGGCTTCTGTCATTCTCTTGGAGAAACAATCGGTCATAGGAAGTGCATTTCGGGGTGAAATATTAAATGATGTGGGTGAACAACTTCTGAGAAGAAGAGAACTACTTCAGAAGATTCCTGTTCATTCAAGACTCTCGCTTGAAGAAGTTCAGTATTGGTTCGATAAACAGATTGTAAACAACATTGTTCCTGACCAACCTGGTGGCAATGTAGGCATTCATATTCCGCAAAGAGATATGCTGACGGTTCTAATAGAGGAAGCGAAAGCTTATCCACATTTTACTTACTTATCAGGAATAACAATAACAGCACTTATGCAAAATCAGCAGGGTCAATTTAACGGAATTATGGCTAAGGGTAAGGATGGTCAAATCGTTGAGATACACAGCTCTGTTGTGGTTGGGGCAGATGGAAGATATTCAACTGTACGAAAACTTGCAGACATTCCATTGAATAAGAACGGACTTGGATATGATTTGCTCTGGGCACGAATTCCTGCACCGGAAGGTTGGAGACCGGTAATTCGATCAACCATTGTGGATGATCAACAACTTCATCTATTTACTCAGGCAGGTGGTTTCATTCAAATTGGTTGGAACATTCCCAAAGGCACTTATACAGAACTTAGGAAGGATAAATTTGAGCCTTTTGTTGAGAGGTTGATTCGTTCTTTTCCGGATTTAGCGGAGCAGGTTCAAGAGCATATTGTCTCGTGGGAAGACTTTGTCTTACTAGATATTTTTGGAGGAACAACGCCAACATGGGCCAAATCGGGGTTGGTGCTAATAGGGGATGCTGTGCATACCATGACGCCAACTGGAGCATTTGGGTTAAATGAAGCCTTACTTGATGCTGATATATTGTGTGATGAATTGCTTAATGCATTAAAGGATAATGATTTTAGCGAAGACCGTTTGAGAGGATTTGAGGCTGGGCGTCGCTTAGCCACGGATCAACGAATGCAAGAACAATTACAGATGGAAGCTGAATATAGGGACAAATTCATCCCTTCAACTGCAAGTTGAATTTTTATAGAACAAGGTAGCTCATGGACTAATTCATGGATAATATATAAATAAGGACGTGTTATGATGTTAAATTCAAAAGTAGCCTCACTATTAAAAGATAAAGTAAATACAATTTCTGGTGATCATCAAAACACAATATTAGTTGGTCCAATCAGACTACCTGTTAATTTAGATGGAAAGACCGTGGTATTTCAATGGTATAACTGGCTGTCAGTAGAGGATAAAGATATAACACTTGAAGAATTAATCAAGAAGTTACCCTCCATGGAACTGGCGGCTGGTCAACAATCCAGTGTTTTAGTATATGGGGATTTTGAACATGCTACTGATGCTATTATTCGTATGCATAGCATTTGTCATACAGGAGATATTTTTGGGAGTAAACGTTGTGATTGTGGGTATCAATTGCATCAATCCATGAAGATGATTGTGGAAAATGGAAGTGGTGCTTTGTTCTACCTTGCAGATCATGAGGGTCGAGGAATAGGCTTGTTTAGTAAATCGATGGCTTATTTATTGCAGGAACAAGGAATGGATACAGTTGAAGCGAATCTGGCACTTGGTTACGCTGATGATACTCGTAATTATGATGAAGCGATCTCTGTGCTCGGATTCCTTAGAGAGCTTCCTGTCAAATTAATTACAAACAACCCTAAGAAACTAAATGCATTAAAAGCAGCAGGAATGAATGTAACGGGTCGTGTACCATTGTGGGGAGATGTATCGGAGTTTAACGCGAAATATTTACAGACTAAGGTCGCTCGTTCGGGACACTTTGCCCAGCCGGAGGGAATGTTGAATGAATATGCATGAGTTATATATGAAACTAGCCTTGGAGAATGCTAAGGGAACAAAAGGGCAGACAACACCAAATCCACAAGTAGGATCAGTCATTGTAAATGATGGGAGAATCGTGGGTATTGGCGCTCATCTTAAACCTGGTGAACCACATGCTGAAATTCATGCATTACGCATGGCAGGTGAGCAAGCGAAAGGAGCAACCATTTATGTGACTCTAGAGCCTTGCTCGCATCATGGACGGACGGGGCCTTGTGCTGAAGCGATTGTAGCAGCAGGAATCAAGAAAGTGGTTATAGCTGCGATGGACCCCAACCCGCTTGTAGCAGGTCGTGGAGTCAAAATTCTTCAGGATGCCGGGATTGAGGTAATTCAAGGAATTTGTGAAGCAGAATCAGTGAAGATGAATGAAGTCTTTAATCATTACATTGTGAATAAACGTCCTTTTGTTACCCTTAAATCGGCGACTACTTTAGATGGTAAGATCGCGACCCACGAGGCACATAGCAAGTGGATCACCTCTGAGCAGGCAAGGGAGGATGTACATCGGATTCGCCATGAGAGCGCCGCTATTCTGGTTGGTGTGGGTACGGTTATTCATGATGACCCCCAGTTGAACACGAGACTTCCAGAAGGACGTAATCCTGTGCGGGTGGTTGTGGATAGCCATTTACGTATTCCATTAAATGCGCGTGTATTAACGGATGGCCAAGCCCCAACCTGGATTTTTACTGGAAGCGAGACCAATGAGAAGAAGAGACAAGAAATTGAGGACATGGGAGCCAAGGTGTTTGCTACGGATGGTCAGCGAGTTAATTTAGAGCAGATGCTTGATATTCTAGGACGGCATGAACTATCTTCATTACTGGTTGAAGGTGGTGGGGAGGTTAATGCTTCATTCGTATCACAGGGACTAGCTAATAAGCTGGTATTATATCTAGCACCTAAATTAGTAGGTGGTAAAGAAGCACCAACATTTCTAGAAGGACTAGGGGCTGTCACGATGGATGCTGCTACACAACTAAGTGATTTGACTGTAGAGCAGATCGGCCCAGATTTAAAACTCACAGCTTATTTCCCAAAAAGTATGAAATAAAAAATCTTTCGCACCCTATTTCAAAATATTTTTATCCCTCTTGGTACATACTTATACCACCTATTAGGAGGGATACCGTGTGGAACCAATCTATAAAAACAAGCTGTTCCGCTATGGAGTTTGGACACTGTTAGGATTAGTCATTCTTTTTTTTGTTTGGCAGCTTCGCCCGATGATTGGACTGGTTTATGAGTTTTTGAAGGCTATCTTTGCTCCATTCATCATCGCGATGATCATCTCTTATGTGCTGAATCCGGTCGTTCGCATGCTCGGGGGACGTAAAGTGCCGCGTACGATTGCTGTTTTGCTTATTTATGCGGTTTTTCTAGTTAGTTTGTCAGTCATTCTGATGAATGTGATTCCTATGTTTGTAGAACAACTTGAAGAACTTGGAGAACATTTACCTGAGTTGACACTACATACCCAGCAAATGATGAATCGTATGGACAACAGTATACTTCCAGGGAGCATTCGGATGGGGATGAACAATTGGTTTTTCCAATTTGAACAACGTCTTGCGGGTGGGATATCAGACTTTCTTGATAATATAGGTACAACCATTGGACTTGTATTCAATGCTTTTATCGTTCCATTCTTAATTTTCTATATGCTCAAAGATTTTGAGGCATTCGAGCGTATCATGCTTCAATATTTGCCACGTACACATCGTAAATCCATTGTGACTTTACTGAAGGAAATAGATGAAGCACTAGGGAACTACGTAAGAGGTCAGCTCCTTGTTTGTGTGATCATCGGAGTGCTTGCTTACATTGGGTATATGATTGTAGGCATGCAATTTGCATTATTACTGGCTGGGTTTGTTGCGGTATGTAACATCATTCCATATGTGGGACCTTTTCTCGGGGCAGCCCCTGGGTTGGTCATGGCGTCTACGATTTCTTGGAAAATGGTGCTACTGGTTGCTCTAGTAAATACGATTTGCCAACTTGTGGAGAGTAACATCATTTCCCCACAGGTAGTAGGTAAAAGCCTTCATCTTCACCCGATGCTCATTATTTTTGCACTACTTGTTGGTGGGGAAGTCGCCGGTATTCCAGGGCTCATTCTGGCTGTTCCTGTTTTTGCTGTTGGCAAAGTAGTCATCCAGCATTTCTATGCGTACTATGTTCGTCGGAAAACGGTGTAGGACCGCATTGACAGCGGGAAACGTGCCTTATATACTTAAATTAATTTGTCTATAGTTGTAAATCGGTGATGAAATGAAGTACGTCCAAGTTTGATTTTCCCAGAGAAGGGTTCCTTTGCGAACGGATATGCTGGCTTTACAGCATTCTAACCGTGTTTGCGATGGCTGAAAGAACCCGATAATCGACCGGATGGAAAGCTGATTTCGGAGTGTGAGTTCAAATTCACCGGATGGTTCCCGTTATCGAACCGAACAAGGCGATCGTCACTCTAGTTCTCTTGAATGTAGAGTTACGATAACCAGGGTGGTACCGCGAGTTAATCGTCCCTGTGATCAGGGGCGTTTTTTCTATTTTTCGGCATATTTTTCCAGAGGTTGTTATATCAAGGAGTATATCGGACTCTTTAAAACCTGCAATTACTCTCTTAAAATGCCGAATCAATTTTACAAAAACCTAGGGGGAACTAATATGAAATCAAGTGAAATACGCTCTAAATGGCTACAGTTCTTTGCCAGCAAAGGACATAAAATCGAACCAAGTGCTTCGCTCGTCCCACATAACGATCCCTCCCTATTGTGGATCAATGCCGGAATGGCACCGTTAAAAGCTTATTTTGATGGCCGAGTGAAACCTGATAACCCACGGCTAACCAACTCACAGAAATGTATCCGTACGAATGACATCGAGAACGTGGGAAAAACGCGCCGTCATCATACTTTCTTTGAAATGCTGGGGAACTTTTCTATCGGCGATTATTTCAAGGAAGATGCGATTACATGGGCGTGGGAATTCCTTACTTCACCTGAATGGATTGGTTTTGATCCTGAGCGTCTATCGGTAACGGTATATCCGGAGGATGAAGAGGCGTACAAGCTGTGGAATGAGAAGATCGGCTTACCAGCTGAACGGATCGTGAAGCTTGAGGAAAACTTCTGGGATATCGGTGAAGGACCATGTGGACCTTGTACGGAAATATTCTATGACCGTGGTGAAGCCTATGGTGATCTTTCGGATCCAGAATGTTATACAGGTGGAGAGAATGAGCGTTTCTTAGAAATATGGAACGTAGTATTTTCTCAATTCAATCATAATAAGGACGGCAGTTTCACTCCGCTCCCAAGCAAGAATATTGATACGGGTGCAGGGCTAGAACGTTTTGCATCGATTCTACAAGACGTGAACTCAAACTTCGATACAGATTTGTTCCAACCGATTATTGCTAAAACTGCTCAAATAGCTGGCTTGAAGTATGGATCGAGTGAAGAGATTGACGTAGCACTGAAAGTGATCGCTGACCATACCCGGACCGTGGCTTTTGCCGTTGCTGATGGTGTATTGCCTTCAAATGAGGGACGCGGATATGTTATTCGTAGACTACTTCGCCGTGCCGTACGCTATGGTAAGGTTCTTGGTCTAAGCAAACCTTTCATGTATGGTTTAGTTGAGACTGTTGGTGAAATTATGGGTAGCTTTTACACCGACATTGTTACAAAACGTGAATTTATCGAGAAGGTTATTCATACCGAAGAGGAACGCTTCCACGAAACGCTCAGCGATGGATTGGCTATTCTAGCTCAAATCAGTGAAGAAGCAAAAGCTGAAGGTCGTTCTATGCTTACTGGTGCTGAAACATTCAAACTGTATGATACTTATGGATTCCCACTAGATTTGAGTGAAGACTTCGCTATAGAGCATGGTTTGACTGTAGATCGTGAGGGTTTTGAAGCCGCAATGGAAGAACAACGTGCCCGTGCCCGTGCTGCTGGTCATAAGGGAGCAAGCATGGCTGTACAAGGTGGCGTTCTATCTGACTTCACGACTAAAACAGAATTCATTGGATATAATGAGCTTGATGTAACAACAAAAATTGTGGCAATTGTGGTGGATGATACCTTCAAGGATGTATTATCCGCTGGAGAAACAGGACAAGTTATACTTGAGGCTACTCCGTTCTATGCAGAAAGTGGCGGCCAAGTTAGTGATCAAGGGACCCTTGTTGGTGAATTGGGGAATGCAGAAGTAAGCGGTATGTTTAAAGCTCCACATGGTCAGCATGTTCACCAGGTCACAGTAATATCAGGAGAACTTCAGGTAGGTGCGAACGTAACAGCTCAGGTTAATCGTGAGCTTCGTGGGGGAATCATAAAGAACCACACAGCTACGCACTTGCTTCATAAAGCACTAAAGGAAACATTAGGCGGACATGTAAATCAGGCCGGTTCCTTGGTTGATCCGCAGCGTCTTCGATTTGACTTCTCCCACCTGGGCAGTATTTCTGCTGAAGAACTTACGGAGATCGAACGCCGGGTGAATGAGCAAATTTGGAAGGCACTGAATGTTGTCATTGAACTGAAGCCTATTGATGAGGCGAAGGCTATGGGTGCAATGGCATTGTTCGGAGAGAAGTACGGTGATGTCGTTCGCGTTGTTCAAGTAGGTGACTATAGTCTAGAGTTATGTGGTGGATGTCACGTAAGCAATACGTCTGAGATTGGTTTATTCAAATTGATCAGTGAGAGTGGAATAGGGTCGGGCGTTCGTCGGATCGAGGCAGTAACGGGCCATGGGGCATATCTATATATGGATGGCCAACTAGACACACTCAAACAGTCTGCAGCATTGCTAAAGACTAATGTGAATGATGTGCCAAAACGAATTGAAGCTCTATATCAGCAGTTAAAGGACTTAGGGAGAGAGAATGAGTCCCTACAAAGTAAGCTTAGCGTAATTGAAGCTGGTGAATTAACTAGCCAAGTAGTCAATCTGGGTGATACTAAGTTACTTGCAGCGCGCGTTCAAGCAGGTAGTATGGATGCCCTTCGTGGTTTAGCTGACGAACTGAAGCTTAAACTCCCAGACGTGGTGTTGGTACTTGGAGCAACGGCAGAGGATAAAGTTAACTTTGTAGTTGTTGTGCCTCAAGAGGAAGTAAAACGTGGTCTACATGCCGGTAAATTAGTTAAAGAAGTAGCAACTGTTTGCGGCGGTGGAGGCGGTGGACGTCCAGATATGGCTCAAGCCGGTGGTAAGGATGCTAGCAAGCTAGATGAAGCCCTTAAGGTAGCTGGACAATGGATTATTTCACAAGTTTGATTTATTTGATTCCATATTTAGGGGCATAAAACAGCTGAAAATTTCCTTATGCAACTCTAGATATGATATAGTATGAATAGGTTAAGAGGAAATTAACTGCGACCTAGAAGGTGTATGTCTCAAGAAGCGAGGTGTCATCATGGACTCTATGGATAAGACGGTCAAGTTTAACGTCAAAGGTGATGAACAGGAAGCGTCAGCGCAGGAAATTCTTCTTACGGTATATGGGGCACTACAGGAGAAAGACTACCATCCCGTTAACCAGATTGTCGGTTATTTATTGTCAGGAGACCCGGCATATATTCCGCGTCATAACAACGCGCGAAGTCTGGTCCGCAAGAAAGAGCGTGACGAACTGATCGAAGAACTGGTTAGATTTTATATGGCCGGCCACCGTTAGGAGAACAGCATGAAATTAATGGGTTTGGATTATGGGGACCGTAGAATTGGTGTTGCCGTCAGCGATGATCTGGGTTGGACTGCCCAAGGTGTTGAGGTTATTGATCGCCAGAGGGAAAGTTCTGAACTACAGCGTATTGCGAAGCTTGTGGAACAATACGCAGTTGAGGAAATCGTTGTTGGATTACCCAAGAATATGAACGGCACCATCGGACCCCGCGGGGAAATATGTATGGTCTTTGCAGAGGAGTTGCGGGCGGAACTGAATTTACCCGTTCACCTGTGGGACGAACGACTGACAACGGTATCTGCTCAGCGTACACTGATCGAGGCTGATGTTAGTCGGAAGAAGCGTAAAGGGGTCGTGGATAAAGTCGCCGCGGTCTTGATATTACAAAATTATATGGACTCTAAGAGTAAAAAGTGAGGGTGATCGCACATGTCTAATGATCGTATCGGCAATGAAGAAGAACCGGAAATTATTTATATCCCTGATGATGAGGGCAATGAAGAAGAATTCGAAGTTATTATGAAATTCGAAGTTGACGGTTCGGACGCCAAGTATATGATGGTCGTTCCTATTGAATCTGATGAGGAAGATGAAGAGAGCGAAGAGGTCTATGCGTTCCGTTACGAGGAAGATGGCGATGATCTAAAGTTGTACACGATCGAAAGTGATGAAGAATGGTCGATCGTTGAAGAGACGTTCAACACTTTGATTGATGAGTTCGACGGGGTGGAAGATCATGACTGATTTCTCGGCAGACAAAGTAGTTTGGTCTTCACGGGTACATGATACTTTTGGTCCTGTTGTGGAACTTTCAGATGAGCAGGGACAAATTTCGTATTATACGATTGAGAAGGAATTTGATGTGGCAGGGAATTCCTACGCCGTTCTTATTTCGGAAACCCGCTCTGATGTTCAAGGTCCTGAGATCTTCAGAATTATAACCACGGTAGAGGGAACTCTAGAATTGGTTACGATTGATGATGATGAGGAATGGGAGAACGTTTCTGAACTGTATGACGAGTTAACTTTTCCAGAGTAATTTCGGAATTCTCGCGGAGTATTATAGATTGGTCTGAGGGGGGCGGGACAACCGCCCCTTTTGGCTGCAAAGGGGTTGAAATGTTGAAGAGGATATGGAAATGGCTGATGATAATCGTAATTGCTATTATTGTGGCTGTTGGTGCTGCAGGAGCTTATATCTATAATGAAATGCAACCAGTGAAGTCATCAGAGCAAGTTGTAAAGTTTACAATTGAACCTGGAGTTGGAACCAGTGGCATAGCTGATATTCTGGAGGACCAAGGACTGATTAAGAATTCTTTCCTGTTCGTATCCTATTTGAAGTTGAAATCCGAAGGAACCCGATTTCAAGCGGGAGTATATGAGCTTCAACCAGGCGTAACATACGATGAAATCATTGCGAAGCTTAATAGTGGAGACGTTGTAAAAACCGAGATGATCAAGTTTACAATACCTGAAGGGTTTACTGTGACACAAATGGGAGACAAGCTTGCTGAGGAAGGGATTGTCAATAAGGACTCCTTTTTAAAGTTGGCAAAAGATCCTACTGGGTTAAATAATGAGTTGCTGGGTTTAGTCCCTGCTGACTCTAAATTGATGTATCGGCTCGAAGGATATCTGTTCCCTGAGACGTATGAGCTCAAGAAGGGGAGCAGTGAATTAGATATTATACAACGGATGTTGGATGAGATGGAGAAACGACTGGGTCAAATTCCTAATTTCGAGGACAAGTTGAAAGCGCGAGGCCTGACTTTAAACGAACTCATGACGGTAGCATCCCTAGTAGAACGTGAGGTCGTTGTTGATTCCGAACGAAGCATCGTAGCAGGTGTCATTTATAATCGACTAGCCACGGGTAATATGAAATTGGAGATTGATGCTACCGTTCAGTATTTACTCGGGAAACCTAAAGAGCGTTTGATGAACTCTGATCTAAGGAAAGTTGACAGTCCATATAACACTTATTTATATTTAGGACTGCCACCAGGACCGATTGCTGCGCCAAGTCTTAAATCGATTGAGGCATCGCTTGAACCTAAGTCTTCGGAGTATTTATTCTATGTGACGAAGAAAGATGGTAGTGGTGAGCATTTATTTGCCAAGACGTATAAGGAACATCTGAAGAACATCGAGAAAAGCAAGGCTATGGCCAAATAACTGAGGTGGATATATATGGATAATAAGACGGAACTTCTAACACCTGCGGGTTCCTTAACAGAATTACAAATGTATCTCGAAGCTGGTGCTGATGCTGTCCTAATTGGAGAAGAAAAATTCGGCATGAGGCTACCTGGTAATTTCAAGCTAAATGAAATCGCTAAAGCTGTAGAGTTTGCACACGGACGGGGAGCTAAGGTTTATGTAAGCATCAACAACGTGGTAGACAACGAATTACTTAAGGAGCTTCCTGATTACGTGAAGGGACTGGCTGATTGTGGCGTGGACGGTGTCCAGTTTGGTGATCCAGCCGTACTGCAGCTGGTAAGAGAGATTGCTCCACAAATGGCTGCTCACTGGAATGCTGAAATGATGTCAACGAACTATTCAACTGCTAACTATTGGGGAACCAAAGGGGCTTCAAGAGTCGTGCTTGCACGTGAGTTGAACATGGATGAAATTACGGGGATGTCTCCACATCTGCAAGTACAATCTGAGGTGCAAGTACACGGTATGACGAACATTTATCATTCCAAACGCCGTCTTGTACGTAGTTACATGACACATCAAGGCCGTCCGGTTAAGGAAAATGAATCGCTTGGTATAGAGCGAGGTCTATTCCTGATCGAAGCGGAGCGTTTAGATGAGAAATTTCCTATTTATGAGGATAACAACGGGACACATATCATGAGTTCTGACGATATTTGTATTATGGAAGATTTACATTTGCTAATGGAGGCTGGGGTAGACAGTTTTAAAATTGAGACTCTACTCAAGTCACCTGTATATAATGTGGCTGTAATAAAGGCATATCGTAAATCAATCGACACTTATTTTAGTAACCCCGAAGTGTATGAGTTTGATGAGATGTGGCTAGAAGAGGTCCGGCAGATGCAGGATCCGGAACGCGAATTATCTTTTGGATTCTTTTATAAAGAACAAGTCTATTAATTAATGAGGTGAACGAAGATGCAAACAACGGAGAGACATATTCCGAAATACAGCGGAAAACGCCATCGTTTGGCTAAACCGGAATTACTTGCTCCGGCAGGTAACCTTGAAAAGTTAAAATTTGCTGTCCATTACGGGGCAGATGCTGTATATATCGGTGGACAGAAGTACGGCCTTCGTTCTAATGCGGATAATTTCAGCTTTGATGAAATGCGCGAAGGGGTTGAGTTCGCTAAGAAATACGGAGCCAAAGTGTTTGTGGCGACCAATATTTATGCGCATAACGAGGATATTGAGGGTATAGAAGAATATTTGCGGAATTTATACGATGCAGGGATCTCGGCAATTATTGCAGCTGACCCTGTTATTATTGATACAGCACTGCGCACAGTTCCGGGTCTGGAAGTCCACCTTAGCACCCAGCAATCGACGATAAATTGGCAGGCGGTTAAGTTCTGGAAGGAACAAGGGCTCCCACGGGTTGTTTTGGGGCGTGAGACAAGCTTTGAAGAAATTAATGAGATCAAAAAAAATGTAGACATCGAAATCGAAGCATTTATCCATGGTGCGATGTGTTCTTCATATTCTGGACGATGCGTACTTTCAAACCATTTTACTGACCGAGATTCTAATCGGGGAGGCTGTTGCCAGTCATGCCGTTGGAAATATGATCTGTTCGAGGATGGTCGTTCTGAGCCAGAAGGTGATTGGATTTCTGAGGAAGAGGCAGAGGATGCCAAAGCTTCTCGTCGATTCGAGCTTGGCGTAACACAGTTACCGTTGTTTGAAGAGCAAGATAATGCTTTTTCGATGGGGTCTAAGGATTTGTGCATGATAAATCATATTCCTGATTTGATTGATGTTGGCGTGGACAGCTTCAAAATTGAAGGAAGAATGAAATCGATCCATTATGTAGCTACTGTAGTTAACGTTTATCGTAAAGCCATAGATGCTTATATGGCAGATCCAGAAAATTATGTTCTTAAGCCTGAGTGGGTGGAAGAGATTAATAAGGCAGCCAATCGTCCGCTTAATACCGGATTTTTCTATGATACGCCTGATCATGAAGATCATATTTATGAACCGGAAGAAAAAGCAGCACCATACGATTTCGCGGGACTTGTACTGGAATATGATGAAGTTACTGGAATGGCTGTTATTCAGCAACGGAATCACTTTAAACCAGGGCAGGTGGTTGAATTTTTCGGTCCAGGAGATACCCTTTTCAAGCAAACGGTTGATAAGATTTGGGATGAGAAGGGAAATGAATTGGATGCAGCTCGCCATCCGTTGCAACGAATCAAGATGAAGGTTGATCAGCCAGTGTCTTATTTTGATATGATGCGTAAAAGTAATAAAAAATAAGTTTAAAAACTTGGGGGTTTTGGTCTAGGCCGAAAGCCCTTTTTTATTTTTAGTGATTTTTCTTACAATATCTCTAAAAAATCATTCACTATGTAACCGATATGATAGAGGAGACCGTTAATTTTTGTCGAATATTGGTATATAAGACATTGTAAATGCTTAAAATGTGTTAGATGCGAAGCAAGGCCTTCAACCTTATTTTTAAAGGAAGTTTACTACTAAGAGTGGTGGGTGATCGACGTGAAACTGGTTCCTAAGAAGGAGAACCGAACAGCAAAGGACAATGACAACATGCAGGGGGGGAAATCTGCTGACCAAGTGAGAAAGATCGTTCCTGGAGGTTTGAAAGGGAGAATATCATCTTTAAAGGAACACTTACCGAAACAGTTTAATCCATCGAAATCGGTTGGGATACGTTTATTTCTTATTTTCTTCATCGCTATTATGTTCTTTGTTCTTGCAATCGGTATCATTTCTTATCAGATGGCAAAGAACACGATTCAAGACAATGCAGAGCTAGCCAATCAACAAACAATCGTACAAACCTCTCAAAAGTTAGATATTATTCTTCAGAAATATCGGGATAATTTGCAGCAAACATTCCTTGACGAAGAAATGCAGAAAGCAATTACAGATGCTTTACTAAGTGATGTAACTGATTATGATCGTTTTGTTACATCGACGAAGCTACAAACAAGACTGAATACATTCTCACTTACTTCTCCAGGTGTAATTGGAACATATATGATGGGTGAGGAGGATAATTTTGACATTGTAACAACGGGGAATGTGGATCAAAAATTCCTGGATTCAATCAAGGAGCAACCTTGGTACGATACAGTGTCGAAATCTTCTGAAACGTTTTGGACTAATGTAACCGATTACGAAAGCTCGGGTTCAGGTGTATTTAGATTGGTAAGATCGATTCAGAGTGTAAACGGTATGAAACGCTTTATATTGGTTGCTGATATTAGACTAGACATCCTTACGCAATACCTGAATGAATTGGATCTAGGAGAGGGTTCACGTGTTCAGCTATTAACTAATGATAATACTGTCGTGACTTCTTCGGTAGCAGAACAAGAAGGTAAGACCACGGATGTTGATCTCAGCAAAGTTGGTACTGAGCTATTAGGTGGTATACGTACGAAAGACGGAAATAAGCAACCCGTTCTGGCGGTTTATAATACTCAAGCTACTTCAGGATGGAAGCTACTAGGCACCATTCCAACAG
>NZ_RZNY01000021.1 GCF_003994475.1 Paenibacillus anaericanus
ACTTCAGTTTTATTAATGTCTACTTGACAGGGGTAAGATCAATTAACCAACGTCAGCCTATTTTTTATAGATATAGATAGAGTGCCAGAATCAGAAAGGTTGCCATTTGAGCTTCTTCGCTTCATTGTAACGCTTTGCCACCTCGGGCCAATAAACGACATTCCACCAATCGGCAATATAGTCCTTACGTTGGTTCTGGTGTTTCAAATAGTAGGCGTGTTCCCATACGTCCAGTGGGAGAAGTGGTACGATGTCCCACTGTGATAGGTTCTGATGCTTCTCTGCTGTCAGTATTTCCAGACGATGACTACGTGGACTCCAGACAAGAACGGCCCAGCCACCGCCTTCAACCTTTTCAGCGGCTTTGGAGAATTGATTATGGAAAGCATCATAACTGCCAAAATCCGATTTGATTTGTTCCAGTAATTCACCTTCAGGTTTGCCACCACCTTCAGGGCTCATCGTATCCCAGAATATCGTATGTAGGTAGTGCCCCGCCCCGTTAAATGCTAGTTCTCGTTCCCAGTGTTTCACCAGATCAAAATTACCTGATTTCCGGGCCTCCTGGAGTTTCTTCTCAGCAACATTTAAATCATCTACATAGGCTTTATGGTGTTTGTCGTGGTGGATGCGCATGGTCTTCTCATCAATGTAAGGTTCAAGTGCATTGTAAGCGTAAGGTAGTGGGGGCAGGGTATGTCCCCCGATCGGTACGGAACGATTGGGTTCTCTTATATTACTGTCCTTACGCACCTCGGGTGTAGGCAGATCAGTGTTCAGTTCGCTGAGCTCTTCTTCTAGAATATCTTCAGAGAGGGGAATGTCCCTGCTTATCATGGTATGAGAACCGACAATAGTTTGGTAGTGAGGGTCTAGAATAGCTGGGGCATTGTTAACATTGCTGGCGAGTTCTCCAGGGCGGTTGAGGGTTTCAAGCACGCAGAGGAAATATTCCGATTCGCGAATGATATGCAGCAGCACTGTTTTTGCAAGCGGAACTTCTCTTACAGCGATACTTTGCTCCAAAATACAATACAACTGTCTTATGAATTCATGCGATTGCCGACAAGCTACTTCGAGGAGTTGTTCGGTTTGCTGTATTAACAGAGGGTCACAAGCGGCTTGTTCTGAAGATAGGGCATATTGTAGCAAAATATGGGCGGACTGCTCTACCTCAGCAAAGACCTTTTGCCACTCACTAAGTAGGTTTACGTAACAAACTTCTAAACTAGGGATGATTGCTTTAATGACATCAGTGTGTTCTTTCTCCTGCTCCTTCCAAAAGCGAATTTCTTCTAAAATTCGGACAGGCAAATAAGGGCCATAAACGAATAGCATAGCTAACCTCCTAAAGTTCTCATCGCTATTAAATACCTATTCGAGAGAAGGTTTGGACTATGCTATCGTTAAATGGCCCCCTTGAGTGCAACAGGTGAATTAATTAATCGGTAGATGATAATTCAATATTGCTAAGGAAGTTGGATACTTTGCGTAAATACTCTTTCGGATGCTCGCGGAAAATCATTTCATGATGTGCACCTTCGGAAATCCATACCCCAGATGCAGGATTAGTCTGATTCTCAGCCAATTGCTCAGCGATCGGATAAGGAGCCTTCTCGTCCTCAGTTCCATGAATGAATAGGGTTGGGAAAGGATAGTCTTTCGATTTCACCTCAGAATATGGGATTTGTCGAAAACTTGTGCCATTGAGTGCCGGAAGTAAAAGACCGATAATTTCCAAAGAGGGATGCCTTGGTAGATTGATATTCTGCCGGATGTTGTGATACATCGTATCTGGTTCCAACAGAAAGGTGCTATCGAGTATCATTCCGTCGATATCTTGGCTGGTCAAGGCAGCCTGCAGTGCAGTCCCAGCCCCCATGGAGAAGCCCCAAATGACGAGCTCTTGCGCACCAAGTTGTTTGGATAATTGAATTGCTCCAAGGAGTTGTTCCTTTTCTTTCTTGCCACCGGTAGCTACTTCCTTGCTGTTCTGAGCAGCAAATCCATAATCAAACATCAGCACATTGTAGTTCAAGCTATGAGCGAAGTGGGCCAGATCGTACATTGGAACCCAGGTTTCTTCGCGATTTGCTCCATATCCGTGACTAAATATGATCGTTTTCTTAGATTGATCTGCGGGAATATACCAACCTTGCATGATCCGACTTCCGTCAGCTGCGGGAAAAATGACATCCTGATACTCTAAATCTTTAGAAAGCTTTGGATTCGAGTACAGAGGGGCTACTGTCGGATTGGATAGAACCCAGGCAATGTATCCGTGTAAGGAAACAAAACAGAATATTAGAAAGAATAGGATGGATAGTAGAAAAGCAACAACGATATGCTTGATACTGATATGCCGAGCTGATATCACAGAAGGCGTAGCTTCATTCATCTCGGATTTTAGGGAGAGGTGGCTTTGGCTCGTTTGGCTCATGGTCTCTCCTCCTAAACAATTTTAATATTATATTTAAATTATATGAGTAGATCGAATGAAAATTCAATCAAGTTTTGTCGAATAAAGGCGGTTCACTATGAAACTATCGTAAGACTAGCACTCTATAAAGTCAATAATTGACGGAATGGAGTGTTTTCCATATAATTTATGTAACCACGTTTCATGTAGTGAAACCGGAGGGGGTAGACTGAATGGAAGACCGCAAATTAACGGTTCGTGCTGTTGAACGAGCGCTTGATATATTGATGTGCTTCACCAAGGGGAGCGATCTTGGACTTACTGAAATCTCCGCAAGGATTGGTATACACAAAAGTACTGTGCATAGGCTCTTAGCTACACTAGAGGATAAGGGTTTTGTTATACGTGATACATCAACAGAGAAATACCGTCTTGGGATGAAAGTTTGGGAGCTATCGGCTCACTTATCCCAGAATGATGATCCAGCGATTCTATTATTACCACAAATGGAACAGCTCCGTGACCGCTTAGGCGAGACAGTTAGCTTATACCTACGTGATGGAATTGATCGGTTGAGAATTGGAGCTGTCCAGAGCAATCAGGCGATTAGACGGGTTGCCGTCGTGGGTGCAAGGTTGCCGTTATATGTGGGCGCATCTAGTAAGGTGCTGGTTGCCTATGCCGACGAGGCAGTATTAAATGCTGTGCTGGAGGATCGTGAGTGGCCTCCTACAATCGATCGGCAGGCTTATGTGTCTCAATTAGAGGAGATACGTAAGATTGGGTATGCTACAAGCTATGAGGAGCGGGAGCCTGGGGCGGCTGCGGTTTCTGCACCCATCTTTGATCGAACGGGAAAGATAGCAGCGGCTTTATCGCTATCAGGACCCGTGAGTCGACTGTCACCACAAACGCTAATCGAATTTAGTCCTGTGTTGATTGAAGCGGCACGAGAAATGGGTATGATGATACATTCTTCTTAAGTGGGAAAATTCCTTAACTAATACAAAATGACCGATCAAGGAGGTTAGCCTTGGTCGGTCATTTTATTTACGCATGAAGACAAACTTTTTAGAATGTACTGTATCCAGACGGTAGGGTTCCACGGTCACGAATATTTCGAATTTGAGTTAGTGTTAATCTTTGATTAGTTGAGATTAAGGATTCGACATCTTGACCTGAGATAAAATCATCTAGGTCTGCAATATTGTGGTTTCCACGAAGGACACGGAAGTTTCCACGAAATCTTGTTCTAGTAAATAGAACTAATGTTGCATTAGAACTTGTGGAGAAGAAACGAAGACTTTCAATTCCATCAAGGATACTATCTGTATTCCGAATTCCTAGATTCCCTCTGAGAATTCTGCTTGAGCCACGGAAATTTTCTTCGGAGAATATAGTGAGCCGTGGAAAAACCTGAGATATACTTACTTCTTTTGATAATGGCAATGTTATCATCTCCCTTCTGAAAACACTATATGATGAATAGTAGAAGGGTGATTGGATGAGAGCATAGAAAGTAGAATAAATAGATAAGGGACTATCCTTAGTAGATAAATCTACTAATGGAATAGCCCCGTTTTTAATTTACGATATTTGATAGGGAAGAATGATCTTTATTTTATGTTTTGAACCCATGCGGCGATATCGTCAATAATGGCTTTGGATACATTGGATGGTAGGGCATATTCTGCAGCCACTGATACCCCATCGTATTCAGCTAGTAAGTGATTCACTTTAGGATACGATTTATATTGGACATCTTTGCGGTCCTTCAGCGCTGTTTTCCATCCGTCGAATTGATTAATCGATACTTGGACATCGTTCTCCCCCTGTAAGATTAACATTTGTCCGGATTGTTTCTTGGCAAGCTCAGATGGTTTATACCCTTTTTGCTCAAACCACCAATAAGAAGGTTGGAATGGGAATTGAGCTGGGAGGTTATCCACTGAATACTGCGGATCGTTTAACATATCGGACATGCTCTTAATTAATGCGGCACTTTGCTCATAAGGTGTCGTATCTTGACCCAACCCTTTAAGACGGGATACTAGCTCCACTTGCTGCTCTGCCATAACATTAATGAATGTGTCACTAGGTCCAGCCAGCAGAATGCTACCAGCTATATCGCCGTTCTTATCGGCGTCCAGAATAAGTGGCATAGCGAGACCGCCTTGACTATGTCCTGCGACAAAGATGCGGGAAGCATCGATATTGGGATTTGCTTTAAGTAACTCCACGGCTGAAATAGCGTCATCAACAGTTTCTTTTTTTAATGTAAATTTAGGCTGTGAAGCCACTTTGAATGTATGCTCGTAGGTTACTTTGTCGTATCTAAGTACTGCAATACCTTTGGATGCAAGACCTACAGCAAGGTCACGGAACGGCTTTGACCCGCCGATAGCGGAGTCACGGTTATGCATACCTGAACCGTGAACTAACACAACGACTGGAAATGGCCCTTTGCCAACTGGAGTAGTGAGCGTTCCGGGTAGGGCGAGCGCACCTTCACCCACGACAACTTCCTGTTCAATGTAGGAAGAGGCAATATCATAGGATGGCTTTTGATAATTTGAAGCGGAAGAAACGGCAATGAACATGTCGTCAATTTGACCCGCAAGATTTAGTCTTAGCGTTAGGTCAAAGGGAATGGCACCCTGGAACGTATAGGTTACATTCCGGTGAATAGCATTACTGCTCTCGTTCTTGATGGGATCTCCTTTAACACCACCGAACTGAGCTGCGAAACTACTCCATGCTGTATTAAGGAAAGCTTCAGGGAGGGAAGTGGACGATGTTGAACTAATGTATTTGGCAGCGTTGGTTCCGTCCCCGGATTTCAGCAACTCAAGGAATATATCAGCGGTATCAGCAACTTCAGCGGCTTCCTGAGACGTCATTGCTTTGGTAATAAAGTCTGCATCAACTAAGGTGTGACCGGATACGAGACGGAATGGTTGGTTTAAAGCGACAGACTTCCCGTCAATTAATGCCTTTTTTTCGCCGATTTTAAAGGTAATTACATGATTGTTGTTAGTAAGGGTAACACTTTGCGTACTCTGATTCCATTTGATCTCTGCACCAATCTTAGCTGCTACATCCCGTATGGGAGTTAGCTTTGACCCATTCTGTACAGATGCAGCAGAGGTTGAGAGTGCTGGTAAGGTAAGTGTGAGTGCCAGAGCAGTTGTTGCAACTACATGGAACTTCTTGTTTTTCTTGGACATGGGGGTTCCTCCTAAGAATCTGAATTAATAGTTATCTATCTACTGAATTTGCAGTTATTTTGCAAATTCGGTGACCAGAGTAATGATGCCGATAAGGCCAATAAAGATAATCCAGGACATGGGATTTGCTGTATTAATTGTCCATCCGATACCTGACCTTTTTTCCACCCATATTGCGGGGTCCTTGGGGTTGAAATATATGACTCCAAGCTTCCAATAAGCATCATCATTCACGGGCTGTATGGGGGAACCAATCTCTGAACGTTCGATTCGGCTACCGCCCTGTCCGGTAGTAAAGGCGAGGATTATGGCAAATAGGACAATGAAGACCGGAACCAGAATACTCACGAATGCTAAGATCTCTACCTTCATGGGATAAATCATGTTCAACTGAATAAAGGCGAATAGGAATGTTATTGCAAATGCGGATAACAGCGTAAACAGAGACCATTTACGGCGAAATACGATGTTTCGTCTGATGGAGCGTTCAGGATCCCCAGCATGGATCTGTTGTTTACTGCTCGAAATACTATGGTTGACCATCAGGAACACTAAGAGCATGATCACTTGCATGATATTCGGGAACAAGACGGACCAATAGGACTTGGCAGCACTACTTATGACGTTACCCTGGAAATCAAATTTCATTGCAATTGTTGCTGGAATTCGGTCGTAATTGGCAAAGACAAAGATCGTACAAATTACGGTGATAGCGAAATGAACCAGAAACCATTTGTTCGAAAGTATGAGCTTATGCTGGCGAAAACTAGTATCAATAGCTAGGATTGTCTTGCCACCGGTGGGACCAGGTGGAAGGGAAGGTTTGAGTTTTTTCATTTTAAAATAAAAGGTGAGGTTCATAACAACAGATACGATGATCATAACGATCACACAAGCACCTACAGTTATCGATTGACCCAGATCTCCTATTTGCACCAGTACGATGAGACTAGCTAGGAGCAAAATACTATAGATCACGACACTGATAGAAGCAAACTTCTTACGCATCTTGCGTAGAAGATCACTACGGTAATGCTCTTCACTAACCGAAACTCCGAAGCTGATCGTTTCCCTGGTGAAATAGGGAGTAAAAGCCAGGACGGCAGCTATGGGAAGAAAAAGCATTATCAAGATAAAAGCAGAGAGTAGTTGCATTATGAAGTCTCCTTTCCACTATGTGTTATTTCTTCGTGAATAAGTTCGACAATCTGAAGTAATTCTTCCTTGCTCATGCCTCGGCAGATGGCTTCAGCAACGATGGGCTTGAGTTCTTGGCGCTGCTTATCACTGTATTCGGCCGTTACCGGAGGCATACCATCCGGATGGATAACAACACCTTTCTGGCGGTGAACTTGAATAAATCCATCTTGCTTTAGTAAGGTATATGCCTTGTTAACCGTATGAAGGTTGACACCGATGTCTGCTGCGAGACTGCGAACGGATGGAAGTGGTTCTCCAAGCTGTAAGCGCCCGCTCGCGATCCCTTCGATGATTTGATTCACTAATTGTGTATAGATTGGAACCTCTGATTGCATATCAAGTTCAATAATCAAGTGGGCACCTCCTTTATTCTAGCTGTTATAGTCATACTATAACAGCTAGAATATTCAAATGCAATAGAGTTCTTTTCTAATGGACTATTGCAAAAAAACGACTCCCCTCGTAAGGTAGATTAATCAACTCGTTAATTAATTTCGATTGACGGGAGAGGTACATTGATTCATAATGATACCCATACTAAACATATAAGATTAATTAGATAAGAGGGGGATCTGGCATGTCAAAATTTAGCGCATTTCGTAGGAAGTCGTTCTTGGTTGGACCTTTATTGATTCTTTTATTGGTTTTTGTGGCAGGATGCTCCGGATCAAAGAATGATCAGGGCCAAAATAAAGATGCAAATCAAACCGTAAATCAAGGAACTAACCAAAGCAAAGTTGCCGATCAACCTGCAGAAGGTGGCACTTTTACGTATGGTCGTCCGGCTTCTGTAAACTCATTGGATTTACATAATCAAATTACGTCAAATAATGCTTTTGCAATTGATAAAGTATTTGAACCGCTAATTTCATTTAATAGTAAGGGTGAAATTGTAGATTGGCTTGCAAAGTCCCATACTGTTAGTACAGATGGTTTAACTTATACTTTTGTATTACGTGATGGTCTGAAGTTCTCTAACGGAACTGAAGTTACTGCTGAGGACGCAGTGTTCTCACTTCAAAGGCATTTGGATGTTGGAGGTCCTTTGGCTATAGCAGCGCAGGTCGCGTCACTTAAGGCTCAAGACGCTGCAACCTTGGTGATTACGCTTAAAGAACCTTACACACCATTCATTTCAGAGCTAAGTAATTTCTCTAATGGTATAATTCCGAACAATTTTGGCGGCGTCTCCGAAGAGGAATTCTTTAAGAATCCCGTAGGTACTGGACCTTTTGTCGTTGAGACATGGGATAAGGCGGGTGATCTTACTTTCACCAAGAACCCTAACTATTGGCAGGAAGGTAAGCCTTATATCGATAAACTTGTCTACAAACTCATTGAAGATGACAGCCAAGCTATCAATCAGCTCAAGGCTGGTGAGGTAGACGCTATCGAGTCAGTAGCTCTTGGGAATGCTAATGAAATTAAGCAAGGGGCAGACACTACTGTGGTTACCAATGGTAGTTGGGTAACAGAACAGTTATTCTTCAATACGCTGGATGAGCATTTCTCTGATGTACATGTTCGTCGTGCGCTGGCACTAGCAATTGACCGTGAAGGATTGACCAATGCGCTTACCTTTGGTTATGCCCAGGTTGCAAACTCTTTGTTGCCACCGGCAATCCCCTACAACACAAACGATTCGATCAAAGCGCTGGGCTTCGATACAACTGCAGCCAAGGAAGAACTTGCAAAATCATCATTTCCTAGTGGGTTCTCGACGAAATTGCTTATCGCATCCGGAAACAGTGCAAGAGCTCAAGAGGCACAGATCATTCAAGCAGCTGCCAAAAGTATTGGTATAAATATTGAGATTGAATCCATAGAGTTGGCCTCATTCCGTGAGCGTTTCTTTGCTTATGATTTCTCAGCGATGATTAACAGTGGGCAGGCAGATTCTCCAGAAGCGAATTCGATCCTTGCTTTCCAGACAGATCCAGAAGGCTTCAGTAAGTCGTACTGGACTCATTACACGAACGATGAAGTTACTAAGCTCTTGTACGAGGGACAGAAAACGCTGGATGGGACAGAGCGTGGGGATATTTACGCCAAGCTTCAACAGACTCTTGCTGATGAAGTTCCCTATATTCCGCTTTATTACCCAGATATTTTGAAAGGTGTCCGTTCTAATATTGATGGGATAGTTGTACTTCCTAACGGCAGCATTCGTTTTGAGGATGTTCATATTAAAAATGATTAAGTCTAGCAACCTGCTAAGAAAATTCGTAGATATAGATTCACCGCGCAGATGGCTACTGCTTGCTCTTATAAGAGCAGCAGTAGTGATCATCTGTGTAGTGACGGCAGTCTTTTTCATTATAAGGATTGTGCCGGGAGACCCCGCCAAAATGATCTTGGGAGAGTACAGCACGCCTGAGGCTATCGAGAGTATGCACCATACTCTCGGGCTGGATCTTCCTCTTTGGGAACAGTTCGTGCGATTTGTGCAAAATCTCCTCATAAACGGAGATACCGGATCTTCGATTATTTCGGGTACCTCCTCAAGAGAACTTATTGCAGAGCGAGCTCCCGTTACGTTACTGCTTATTGCGATGGCTAGCCTTTTGGCAATACTTATTTCACTTGTGCTTGCCACGCTTGCAGCAACTCATAAAGATAGACTGCTTGATCATATGATACGGATTTTTCCTACTATAACACTTGGTATGCCAGTTTTTTGGGTGGGCTTGTTACTTATTTTGATTTTTAGCGTTCGGCTAGGGTGGTTTCCCGTGGGGGGAGTCGGTGAAGGTGTGACTGGAACACTACACAGTCTTATTCTACCTGCGATAACTGTCGCATTTTCACAAATTCCTACACTAATTCGTTCTCTAAGGGCACAAATGTTGGAAGTGCTAGAATCGGATTTTGTCGTCACCTTGAAGGCGGCGGGAATACCGAATAGGGTTATTCTAATGAAGCATGTTCTGCGTAATTCCGCGCTTCCTACCCTTATGCTCCTTGGCGTAAACATCTCCTACCTGATTGGTGGTACGTTGGTTGTTGAACAGGTATTTGGCATCAAAGGTATAGGAAGTTTACTTTTTTCATCCATTTCAAAACGGGATTTCCCGGTTATACAAGGTATAGCTCTTTACTGTGCGATATCTGTAGTAATCATCAGCCTCCTGATCGAAATCGCTTCCTGGCGGCTTGATCCCAGAACGAAAGGAAAATAATGAAACCCACACTATTAGACCTTCCATTGCAAGCGGACGATAAGAATAAACGTATCATCAATAGAATACTTAATACTCCATCTCTATTAGTGGGAAGTATCATGCTAATAATCTTGGTAGGCTTGGCTGTGCTGGCGCCGTTTATAAGCCCTTACCATCCTTCCGACCAGAATCTGTATGCTATCTTGCAGCCCCCATCATCTGAGCATTGGCTGGGGACTGATCAACTGGGACGTGATTTATTTACGAGGCTCATTTATGCCGCGCGGACGGATTTGAAAATCATGGTGTTGGCAGAGATTATACCTTTTTGCACGGGTGTGTTTCTGGGGATGCTTGCTGGATATTACGGTAAATGGATAGATACGCTTATTACATTAGTGACCGATACTTTTATTGCCTTTCCCTTCTATCTGATTGTAATTATAGTGGCCTTTGCCAGTGGCGCAGGTCAACGGGGGTTATATATCACCTTTATCTTGGTGGGCTGGATTGTATATGCACGTGTAATTAAAGGCCTTAGTGCATCGTTTCGCAAGCAGGAATGGGTAGCTTCGGCTCAAACCCTTGGGATACCAGGGGTAAAAATCATACTGCGGCATCTACTGCCTAATGTACTTCCCCAAGCAGTGGTAGTACTTATGACGGATATGGTTGGTTTGCTTGTGGCTATTGTTACGCTGGGTTATCTCGGTATCGGCATCGCGCCGCCTACTCCGGATTGGGGAACTATGATTTCTGATGGTCAATCCTTTATAACCACAGCTTGGTGGCTTTCAGCAGTTCCGGGACTCGCCGTCGTATACACGGGAATAGCGTTATCCCTTGTGGGTGATGGTCTGGCAGACTTATGGAGGAGAAAATGATTTCTATGAATCCGATTTTGGAAATAGAAGGACTGTCGCTTGCTGCAAAATCTAAAAAACAACTAGTCACCAATGTAAGTCTTTCGGTTGGAGCGGGCGAAAGCTTGGGGATTGTAGGCGAATCCGGATCAGGGAAATCGCTTACTTTGCGTTCCATCCTTGGTTTGCTCCCACGTGGTGTAGAACAAGTCAGTGGGGTCATCAAATGTGATGGTAGAGCTGCTATGATCTTTCAAGACCCGAGAGGAGCGCTTGATCCTCTATGTCCGGTTGTCCGGCAGCTTGCTGAGGTAGTGTACTACAGACAGAATGTAAGCCGGAGGGCTTCACGAACCATAGCTTTGGAACTGCTTGAAATGCTTGGTCTTCCTGATTCTTTAAAGCATACGGATCGATACCCTAGCCAACTTTCAGGGGGACAATGTCAACGTATTGTAATCGCCATAGCTTTAGCGTGCAAGCCGGGTATACTTCTTTGTGATGAACCGACCACAGCGCTTGACGTTACGGTTCAGCAGCAGATAATCGAGACAATTACACGACTTCAAAGCGAACTTGGATTTGCCATCGTGTTTGTAACTCACAATCTTGCCATTGCTGCTGCGATGTGCTCCAAGCTTTGTGTTATGAAAGAGGGTAAGATCGTTGAACGTGGTGACTCCTTAAGCCTTCTGCAAAACCCACAGGACCCCTATACGCAGATGCTTATTAATGCGGTACTTCCTTTACCAGAGTTTGAAAGGAGTGCAGGTGTATGAAGACAGCATTGCGGATAGAAAATTTGTCAGTTCATTATGGTAAATTTACTGCCTTGGACAACGTAAGCTTGGAGCTACAGCAGCATACTACACTTGGCCTCGTGGGCGAATCTGGTTCAGGTAAATCAACTCTTGCTCGAGTAATAGCCGGACTGATTACCCCTGATGAGGGACAAGTCGTGCTGGGTTCTCAAACACTAGGGAAGAAGCGAAGCCGGGAACAGCATAAAATGATCCAAATGATATTTCAAAATCCGGATTCATCGCTTAATCCAAAACATACAATTAGGCAAATTCTTGCCGAAGCGCTGCTGTTTCATAAAATTGTTGAACGTTCTGGGGTGGATAAAAGATGTAAGGAGCTTCTGGCGCGTGTTCATATCGACGAAAGATCCCTTGACAGATACCCTCATGAATTTTCCGGCGGTCAGCGCCAGCGGATTGCAATTGCTCGCGCCTTAAGCGTTGAGCCAAGTATACTTATTGCGGATGAACCAACGAGCGCATTGGATGTTTCGGTACAGCTGAGTGTGCTTGAACTCTTTAACCATCTCAAATCGGAGCTTAATCTAACGCTGCTGTTTATCTCTCATGACCTAGGAGTTATAAATGCGATAAGTGATACTGTTGCGGTAATGCGTCATGGAAAGGTTCTTGAGATTAACCCTAAGGAACAATTCTTTACTCACCCGGAGACGTCTTATAGCCGCGAGCTTTTGGCGGCTGTTACAAGAATGCCAACATCCAACATCGAAGGAGGTATTTCATAATGAGTCAAGATAATAAAGGATTTCGACCTCTTACTCTATCGGAGTTTGATACACTCACTCACTTGCTCTCTAAACTTTTATCAACTCAACAATCCCCGGTAATTATTCCGGGCGAGGCAATCCTGGGAATTGAGGCCATAGCAGCAGGCATATCCGCTCCCGGTCGCAAGATTCTCAATATAGTGACAGGTCCCTATGGAGATATTTTCGGAAAATGGCTTGAACGTGGTGGAGCAGAGGTCATTGAGGTTAAAGTGCCCTTTGATGAAGTAATAACGGTAGAAGTAGTTACTGCAGCGATAGAACGTTATAATCCATGTGCGCTTTCTTTCGTGCAGGGAGAAGCGGTCACAGGGGGCACTAATCCGACAAAGGAAATACTGGATATCGCACGCCGATCAAACCTCATAACCGTGGCAGATTCCGTTTCGGCAATCGGGGGAGAGCCGGTGCTTATGGACGAGTGGGGCATTGATTTTGTAGCTATTGGTGCACAAAAAGCGCTAGCCGGTCCCAACGGGATTAGCGCTGTGGGGATTTCCTCGCGTGGCTGGGAGTTTCTAGCTTCCAACGAACATGCACCACGTAATTCCATTCTATCCTTGCTTGACTTAAGATGTCCCCATACTAGTTCGGCTCCACTGAGAGTTCCCGCCAATATCCCTGTGTTAGAAGCCCGGGCACTTATAGAAGCATTAACACTTGTGGAGCAGGAAGGCTTAGAAGTAGTTAACCATCGTCATCAGTTAGCATCGACTACTGCAATTGCGGGGATTACAGCCTTAGGCCTTGAACCATGGCAACGGAAAGAAAGTGGCTACTCACCGCTGACTACAACTGTGCGGATTCCTCAAGGCGATAGCAATCTCCGTATCAATGAACCTATAGGCATTGTGGCTCCCGGAGATGGAGAACTGTATGGTAAGCTCTTACGCATTAATCATTTTGGTGCGAATGCTAACCAGCAAAGCATTGAACAAGCTATCACAACGCTAGCAGAACTAGTGCATCAAGACCCTGCAAATGCAATTGCTGTCCAAAGGTCAATCTGGGGGAATGAAGATGGGCGCTGAATTTCAACAAGATCAAACATTTGAAAAAATATATATTGCGGGGATAGCTGATAAGCGATTCGATATAACGATAAGTAATGGTCGGTTTTCGTCCATTCGTGAGTCTATAACCTCGACCGATCAACCCAATAATCTAGCCAAGGATGTATGGATTTCTCCGGGTATAATTGATCTTCATACGCATTTGGCATGGACGGATTTTGATCATGCTGATCAGTTAAAGCGTGCTGATCTGGAAGTAGAAGTCTTGCAAGCACAAGCTTTTGAGGCAACGCTACGGGCCGGAGTCACTACAGTGCGTGATGCGGGTGGACTTCAGCCAAGTACTGTACAGCATATAGGTCAGCATTACAACCAGCCGTTAAGAGTTCACACCTGCGGTGATATGCTTGGAGCTCATGATGCACGAGGGATTAAGTATTTGGAATCACGGGTCACAGAAATTATTAATTCGGGGGCAAGCTGGATTAAGATCCTTGCAACGGGGGGATTGGGTTCACCATCAGATACCGTATTGAACCCGATTTTTTCAGAGGAAGAATTCACTTTCATAGTGCGTAGCGCCCACGCACGGAACATAAAAGTATTGGTTCATACTTGGGGCGGGATTACTATTGACTGGGCTATTAATGCTGGTGTGGAATCTATTGAGCATGGAATGTATTTAACCGAGGCTCAAGCCAATCGACTTGCTCAATCCAAGACAGCCTTTGTGCCTACGGCTTCCATTTATCGTATAGCAGCAGATCCATCTGGAGTTCTTTCCTTGAACCAAGAAATTTGTGATCGTGCCGCTCGTGCCGCCGAAGCTCACCCTAAAGCCATTAATTATGCCAAGAGAGCAGGAGCACGAATTGCATTCGGTACGGATTATGCTACACCTGCGCTTCATGGATGCAACCTTGAAGAGTTAGAGACACTAATCGATTGTGGATTAACTCGTAAAGAGGCATGGCAAGCTGCTACGGAGTTTGCCGCCGAAGTTTTGGGATATGGGAACAGTCTGGGACGTATAGAAGAGAATTTCACAGCAGATGCGATTATCTTTGATGCTGATCCATATAAGTCGCAAAATGCTAAGGCTTTGCAGGAAAGTATCGTAACCGTAGTTACTGGAGTAGTAGAATAGAATTGGAATAACAAAATGTCCCATAAGCCTTATCATGGCCTATGGGACATTTTTATTGTTTAATTAGCCTCTGAACTGTAATTAGTTCACTACACCCTGAATCATTTGACGGAGTACGGTTTGTAGAATACCACCGTTGTAGTAGTAATCCACATCGACCATGCTGTCGAGACGAGCGATTGCTGGGAATTCAAACTGTGTGCCATCCTCACGGGTAGCGATAACAGTCAGAACTTGACCTGGCTTCACATCGTTGCTGAGACCGACAATATCGAAAGTCTCTGTGCCATCGATGCCAAGGGTTTTCCAACCATGGCCCTCTTGGAATTGGAGCGGAAGAACGCCCATACCAACGAGGTTACTCCGGTGAATACGTTCGAAGCTTTCTGCAATGACGGCTTTTACGCCAAGCAGATAAGTTCCTTTGGCTGCCCAGTCACGGGAACTGCCTGTGCCGTATTCTTTACCAGCGATAACTACTAGGTTCTGTCCATCTTCCTGATATTTCATCGAAGCGTCGTAGATCGACATTAGCGCATCCGTAGGTAAGTATTTCGTGATGCCACCTTCTGTACCTGGAGCGACTTGGTTCCGAATACGAATGTTCGCGAAGGTACCGCGCATCATCACCTCATGGTTACCACGACGTGAGCCATAGGAATTGAAGTCTTTACGAGCAACCCCGTGATCATTCAGATAAGTACCAGCAGGGCTAGTTGGCGTAATGCTACCGGCTGGAGAGATATGGTCAGTGGTTACGGAATCGCTAAGTAGGGCAAGAACGCGTGCTCCGCGAATGTCGGCAATATCTTGTAATCCTTCACCGATTTTCTCGAAGAACGGCGGATTTTGAATGTAGGTAGAGTTCTCATCCCACTCGTACAGTTCACCTTCGGGAACGGGAATGGAATTCCAACGCTCATTTTGAGTGAATACATTCTCATATTTGCTGCGGAACATTTCCGGGCTGAGCGATTGGTTAATAGCTTCTTTAATCTCAGCAGAAGAAGGCCAGATATCCTTCAAATATACCGGCTGTTCATTGTTATCATAGCCGATAGGATCATTTTGCAAATCAATGTTGACTGTACCTGCTAACGCATAAGCAACAACGAGTGGAGGAGAGGCCAAATAGTTGGCTTTCACCTGTGCGTGAACGCGTCCCTCAAAATTCCGGTTACCGGAGAGGACAGCGGCGACAGTAAGATCGTTGTCTGCGATAGCTGCATTAACTTCGTCTGGAAGTGGACCTGAGTTACCGATACAGGTAGCGCAACCGTAGCCAGCCACATGGAAGCCAAGCTCTTCGAGCGGCTTAATGAGTCCTGCTTTGTTCAGGTATTCCGTTACGACAAGGGAACCAGGTGTCAAACTACTCTTCACATAGTCTGGTTTTTTCAGTCCACGTTCTACAGCTTTCTTCGCCAGTAGTCCAGCACCCACCATAACACTAGGGTTAGATGTATTCGTACAACTTGTAATAGCGGCGATGACAACTGCACCCGCACCGAATTCACTCGTATTACCATTCGGGTGTTTCACAGTTACTTTTTGGGCTATTTTCTCATCAGTGAGACCATATCCACCTTTTTCAACTGGTGTGCGGATAATTGAGTTAAAGTTTTCTTTCATTTGAGTAAGTTCAATGCGGTCTTGTGGACGCTTAGGTCCTGCAAGACTTGGTACAACCGAAGCAAGATCTAGTTCGATCAAGTCGGTGAATTGTGGATCTTCTGTATCATTTGTACGGAACATACCTTGTGCACGGTAATAGGCTTCCACGAGAGCAATTTGCTCGTCTGTACGACCTGTGCTACGAAGATAAGCCAGTGTCTCATCATCTACTGGGAAATAACCCATTGTAGCGCCGTATTCTGGTGCCATATTAGCAACCGTAGCACGGTCAGCTAGACCGATATTAGCAAGGCCTGGTCCGTAGAACTCTACGAATTTACCGACAACACCTTTCTTACGTAACATTTCCGTTACGGTAAGAGCAAGGTCAGTTGCTGTTGCGCCCTCAGTAAGACTACCTACCAATTTAAAACCAATGACCTCAGGTGCTACAAAGTACAATGGTTGTCCTAACATACCAGCCTCGGCTTCAATTCCTCCTACACCCCAGCCTACAACGCCCAAACCGTTGATCATCGTTGTGTGAGAATCCGTTCCAACGAGTGAATCAGGGAATACTACAGTTTCTCCGTCTACCGTCTTAGTTGCAGCTACGGATGCTAGATACTCTAGGTTAACTTGGTGAACGATACCTGTAGCCGGAGGTACGGCACGGAAATTATTAAATGCAGTCTGTGCCCAACGAAGAAAACGATAACGCTCTTCATTCCGTTCAAATTCAATATTCATATTATAATCCAATGCTTCCGAAGTACCGAAAGCATCGACCATGACAGAGTGATCGATTACGAGATCAACAGGAACCAAAGGATTAATCTGTTTTGGATCTCCGCCAGCTTTCTTCACGGTATCGCGCATTGCAGCTAAATCTACAACGACCGGAACTCCTGTGAAGTCTTGAAGCACGATTCGAGCGGGGATAAATGGAATCTCTTTGCTATCGTCTTGATCTTGACCTTCACCCCAGCCGGCAATTTGCTTCACATGCTCGTGGGTGATGGCTCTACCATCAAATTGGCGAACAGCAGCTTCAAGCAGTACTTTAATAGAGAAAGGCAATTTAGAAATTTTACCGAGCCCTTGTTCTTCCAGAGCTTGCAGGTCGTAATAGCGGTAGTTTTTCCCGCCTACTTCTAGCGTGCGGCAATTGGAGAAGAAATCTTTGGTTGACATAAACGAACCTCCTTGTTTCACTACGTGAAACACAATTTCAAAAAACTCACTATATTCAGTATACCGTCCTCCTGTCGGTGAGTAAAGAACTTTTTGACTCATAGTAACCTCTAAAATGATCCAATTGTCGCTAATAAATAGGCTTTCAAGACAATTCACTCCCATCCGTTTTCGCAGTGCTAAGGAACATACCGAGCCCTCCGTGCTCATATAATTTGGAAGATAGTAAAGGAGGCGGTCGTTGATGGATGGTTGGAGAAATACACTGTCTATATATGTGAACCAGTACAATCAAGATGAGATCGACTATGGAACTCGGAGCCAAAGTACAGTAGTTACCGATCTAGAATATTTGATGAGTCGTGGTGGACGGAAACATAGGTTGGATCAATGGTACAAAGAGAGAAGAGCCGTACCGTTACGGAATGAGACACGGGCCAAACTCATTCGTGAAATACAAAACCGTGAAGGTGAGATTGAAGTTGAATTACAGTTTTTTCGGACAACATACTACAACAAAGGTGGTGCTAGGCATCAGGAGGAGCGGGTCGAAGAACAACGATTGACGCTGGTGCGAGATGAAGAAGATTGGTTCATAACTCGGATCGAACATCGTGTACCGGAGAGACATGCTTCATTTATATTGCCGCGCTATCAAACTGAGAACGTAGATTCGAAAAATGGCCCAAGTAGTCCCTTTTTAAATAAAGAGCTATTAGGTGGGGTGGCTCGAAGTACAGCATATCGACGGAAAGATGCGGTTCAGTACGCGGATAAATGGTGGAATGATTTCAATCCAGAATTCTCCACATTTGAAGTGGATTGTACCCATTTTATCTCGCAATGCCTCTTTGCAGGCGGTGCCCCAATAAACTATACTGGAAAAAGAGAATCGGGCTGGTGGTACAAGGGATATGTTAACGGTAAAGAAGCTTGGAGCTTCAGTTGGGCCGTTGCCGGTGGGTTAGAACGTCATTTGACACACAGCAGATCTGGGTTGCGGGCAGAAGTGGTGGATCGACCGGAACAGCTTCAGCTAGGAGACGTTATTATTTATGATTGGGATGGAGACGGCGCATACCAGCACAGTACAATCGTCACTGCATTTGACGCAGGAGGAATGCCTCTAGTAAACGCTCATACTACACCAAGTAGACATCGTTACTGGGATTACAAGGATTCTTATGCGTGGACCGAGAACACCGTATACCGTTTTTTCCATATCGCGGACTGGTTCTGACTATTATATAGAAGAGAGATGTTACCCATGGTACAGGACAAATTGAACGTAGGGTTGATTTACGGCGGCAAATCGGGAGAGCATGAAGTGTCACTACAGACGGCTTTTGCGGTTTCCAAAGCGTTTAATTATGATAAATATGAACTCATTCCATTTTACATCACAAAGCGGGGAGAATGGAGAGTAGGGACCAAATTATCCGGGCCATTCGCTGCATTAGAAGAACTAAAGCTAGAAGAGGGCGCTGGTGATACTACGGCTGCTATTCAATCATTATTTGGAAAGCTAGCGTCTGGTAAAGCTGCGATTGATGTAGCTTTTCCGCTGCTGCATGGAACTTATGGAGAAGATGGCACGATTCAAGGATTATTCGAAATGGCAGACTTGCCGTATGTAGGGGCAGGTGTATTATCCTCCGCAGCGGGTATGGACAAAGTTGTCATGAAGAAATTGTTCGCCGACGCAGGACTTGAACAATGTAAGTATTGCTATTTCACCGCTTCAGAATGGAAAAATGGTAGTCATGCTTTGATACAAGACATCGAACAGAAACTAGGGTATCCTTGCTTCGTGAAGCCGGCCAATCTAGGTTCAAGTGTTGGTATCTCCAAAGCAAGAACTAGAGAGGAATTGTTGAACTCGATCGCGCTTGCCTTCCGTTATGATGTAAAAGTTCTAGTCGAAGAATTCGTTGACGCTCGTGAGGTTGAGGTAGGCGTGCTTGGTAACGATGAGCCGCAGGCGTCTGTTCCTGGGGAAATCGTAACTTCTGGGGAATACTATGATTATCAGGCTAAATATCTCGATGGCAAATCACAGATGTTGATTCCGGCACCACTGGATACAGAACTGGCGGATCGTGTACGTGATCTGGCAATCACAGCTTTTAAAGCGGTCGCAGGGAGTGGTTTGTGCCGCGCTGATTTCTTTGTGACCAAGACGGATCAGAAGATTTGGATTAATGAAGTGAACACGATGCCGGGATTCACCCCATTTAGCATGTATCCGCTGCTTTGGCGTGAAACAGGGCTTTCTTACGAAGCTTTGCTTGACCGGCTTATTGGGTTAGCGCTTGAACGTTATGAGTCTCGTCAGAATCTTGATTTCGAGAATGGTGTAAAATAGGTAGTTCTATCCCAAGAGAGAAAGGAAGCGATGATCATGGGCTTTCAGACGGAATTCAACTCGGTATGTAAATTTAAAAACGAGCAAGAACTTTATGAACTACTAGAATATGGACGCGGCAAAATGCTGAAGGATGGACTGCGTGTTTTCCCTACGGGACAAAAAGTAATTGCGTATACTCCAGAAAATAAGGCTGTGGCTATCGTAAAAATAACAGCTAGTGTTGCGGAGATTAATTTTAATGGTAAAGAAGTAACTTCGGTGGAACTACAACTTGTTCGTCAATTGACGGAAGAAGAATCTGCGATGCAGACGGCACTTGCGTATGAGATGTTCTTTGGGGACGTGGACGCTGAGTGATTGTCCGTTTTGGGTATGTCGCGATGTCTACAGTAGTGGGGAATGCTTCACCATCTAAGACGATGACGTTTAAGACGTTCAGTGGACTGGCCGACCGGGAAGCCGGATTGCGCCGACTAGAGACTATATCCACGGAGAATTTACACAATACGCTGCGGCTGCTTAGGCATAGTCTTGCTCATGATATTCAAGTTTATCGTTTCTCGTCCAAATTGGTTCCATTAGCAACTCATTTGTCACTTGTGGATTGGAACCCATTTGAGGCATTACGGGAGCCTTTTGCTAAGGTCGGGGATTTTGTTAAGAAACATGGGATGAGAGTATCCTTTCATCCAGATCATTTCACTGTACTCAGCACCCCGCGCCCGGAGGTTCTGAAGAGTTCAATACGCGATTTAGAACATCATATGGCGATGTTTGCTGCTATGGGCTTGGATGGACGAGCGAAAAACAATATCCATATCGGTGGTGCTTACGGGGACAAGCCCTTAGCAGCAGAGCGGTTTAGGGAAGTTGTGAGGAATCTTCCGGAGAAGATGAAACAACAGCTCACATTTGAGAACGATGACAAAACCTTTAATGCCCCGGAAACGCTTAAGGTATGTGAGGATTTAGGTATTCCGATGGTACTCGATATACATCATCAATGGGTTAACAACGAAGGGGAAGATCCCGGTGATTTGTGGCCGAGGATCTTAAAAACATGGAGCACTCCATATGCACAGGCGGATTCACCCATGAATGATCCTCTACCACCGAAGATTCATGCTTCTAGTCCCAAGAGTGCAAGTGACCCGCGTGGACATGCAGATCATGTTATCGTTGGACCTCTACTGCAGTTTCTTCGACAGATCGCCCCAATGACAGAGCGTGTGGATGTGATGCTGGAAGCGAAGCTGAAAGATGGTGCGTTGTTCGCCTTGATGGGAGATCTGGCCAAATATCAAGGAGATGGCGTGGAGATTGTGGATGAAGCCAGTGTTCGAATTACACCTTAGCACAGCCTTTATCTTGAAAAATAAAGGGAAATACGGTAAGTTGTACAAAATGAAGGTGTTAATTTGAGGAGGTTCATTCATGGGTGATTTATTAGCTGGAAAGAATATTATCGTTATGGGCGTAGCCAATGAGCGCAGCATTGCATGGGCGATTGCACAAAGTTTGGCAGCGCAAGGCGCACGCCTGGCATTTACATATGAGAGTGAACGAGTGGAGAGTCGGGTTCGTAAACTAGCAGAGAATATCCCGAATGCACTCATTCTGCCATGTAATGTAGCGATGGATGAGGAAATCGATAAGCTTGCGGAAACTCTTCGAAGCGAATTCGGTGTGTTGCACGGACTAGTGCATAGCATAGCCTATGCTAAAGTCGATGATTTGGCTGGAGGATTTGTAGAGACGTCCCGGGATGGATTCGCTTTAGCGCATGACATTAGTGTATTCTCACTTGTGGCGGTATCGCAGCGACTTGCTCCACTCATGACCGAAGGCGGCAGTATTGTGACAATGACTTACATGGGCGCTGAACGCGTTATGCGTAACTATAATGTCATGGGTGTAGCCAAAGCAGCGCTTGAAGCCTCGGTTCGTTATCTTGCGAACGATCTTGGACCTAATAACATCCGAGATAATGCGATATCTGCAGGACCGATCCGCACGTTGGCAGCAAAAGGGATCAGCGAATTCAACTCCATTCTGAAGATGGTTGAAGAGAAGGCACCTTTGCGAAAGACAACAGATACGGCAGAAGTAGGCGATACGGCGATGTTCTTAATGAGTCATCTCTCGCGCGGTATTACCGGTGAAGTTATCTTCGTTGACGGTGGATTTAATATTGTAGGTGTATAATAAGCTAAGCATAGAGATGAAGTTCGTTTACATGGGGGAGGAAAGTCCCTGGTTACGGACTTTTTGTTTAGATAAGGTAGGAATAAGGGCGGCCTGTTTATGACTGAACAGGGGGAAAACGACGCAACTTTGCTTGTCATGGGGCGTATAGTTTTAAAAAGGATAATATCTGAGGGAAAAGTATAGTATAGAAGGTGGAGTGAAACCATTGGATTCTAAAACGAAAGTTCCTTATGTGGTAGGCAGTAAAAGTCCAACAGCCGTGGCGATTAATTGTGCGTCAAAGGCGGGAGAGTGGATTAAGAGTAGGCTTGGATTGGTTAAAGAATTAGATACGAAGCTCTCCGCGCAGGATTTGGTCACCGATGTTGACAAGGGAGCCGAACTGATGATTCGTAAGCTTATCCTTACGCATTTTCCAGATCACGATATTCTGGGAGAGGAAGATGTAGCACCAGGAGCTGCGGCTGCGGTGAAGGCATTGTCTGAGGTGAGAGATTCTGAATATTTATGGATTGTAGATCCGATTGACGGGACAACCAATTTCGTTCACGGATTCCCATATTTCTGTGTATCGATCGCGTTGGCATATAAAGGGGAAGTCATAGTTGGAGTAATTTATGACCCGATTCGGGACGAACTATTCGTAGCAGAGAAGGGCAAAGGCGCCTATATTCATGGTAAAAAGTCCGAAGTATCTAACGATGGCAGCCTAAGCGATAGTATCCTTGCGATTGGGTTTAATCCTGACCGGGATTTTGCACTTCCGGTAAATATGAAAGGAATCACGGCGTTGTCAGGGGAAGTTCGTAGCCTTCGCGCAGTTGGTTCCGCGGCTCTACATCTCGCTTATGTAGCGACAGGGCGCGTTAGTGGCTATTATGAAGTAGGACTGAACTCTTGGGATGTAGCGGCAGGTGTACTGCTTGTTACAGAATCAGGAGGCGTCGTAAGTGATACTGCTGGTAATCCGTATCATCTTGGGGTACGTAACTTGGTAGCTACCAATGGTAAAATTCATGCGGAATTGCTGGAAACTCTAAGCGCAGCAGACGCAACGGGATTATAAGTATTTAGGCAAGTGACACATGAAAAGATTAGAACCAGAAGGAGTGGCAGATAAGATGAGCGAAGAGAAAGAACTGGAAAGAGAGCTCAGCGAGATGCTGGCGGATGGGGATAACCGTAGTGTGGAAGAACGCCGGGAGGAAGAGCGGAGGCTCTTATCTCCTAAATATGAGATACGGATCCAGACGCAGTTGGATCCTATTGTAGAAGAAACACTCAAATATCGAAGCATGGCGAAAGAAATAGACGATCGCTATGATAACTATTTAAAGAAAACCAAACATGAGGACAAGGGCTCCGAATAGTCGAGGCCCATAGTCCCACTAGCATGAAGGCGTCCCGAATTTTCGGGGCGTTTTTTATTTTATCGCTACGATCCTTAACCGTTTGTAATCTGCATACCAAGCTCCGTCTCGGAATAACGAGGTTCGGCATGCATGGCTTATTTTATCAAAAATGAACGCTTTCTCCGTTGCATTGAATCCCTGAAAGAACTCATCAGCTGCTAATCCTGAGAGCCAGTGCAAGAGACCATTTTCTCCGTCTTGTAGTAATGTTGGACGATCAAAATGAACCGCGTAGGTTACACGAAATCCTTGTTGTTCTAATAAGCTACTGTACTCACCAATACTTGGGAAATACCACGGATTCAACCCTTCCGCATCGACCCCGTACTCTCCTAGTACCCCATAGATGGACTTAACGATGGTATCACAGTTTCCCTGACCTCCGAATTCAGCTACAAAACGTCCACCAGGCTTTAGTGCATTCCATATAGAAGCTACCACACTCGAGGCATTCTTCACCCAATGTAAGGCAGCATTTGAGAAGACGGAATCCACGGGTTGATCAAGCGTAAACTGTTCAGCGTTGCCAACTCTGAAATCATTCTCAGGATATTTGTTACTCGCCTGTTCAATCATTTGTGCTGAATAATCCATCCCCAGAACATAGGCTCCTGATTGGGCAATTTCATGACTTAGATCCCCCGTTCCACATCCCAAATCGAGAATTTGTTCTCCCTGCTGTGCATTCAGCAGTTCCACTACACCTTTACCGTACTTAGAAACAAACCCCAATTTCTCATCATACAATGTTGGCTTCCAAACATGACTTGATCCCATCTTCCAATCACTCCTTCTACATTTAGATTGAGTCTATTGTGGCATAAGAATATCGATTGTTTAAATATATAGATTGAATAGAGATTATAGGTTATTCCTATCCACACCAGGTCCGTAAATAGAAATTCGTACAAACGCACATAAGGTAATTAGAGTTGGACATTTCAAGGAGGTCATGTTTTGGATAATCTGGATAGGAACAGTTGGAAGCGTGTTATGAGAACCTATTAAATATACATAAGGAGAGGGCGGACCATGGCGAAAATTGCTGACAAATACCTAAAAGTGGATCCATGGAAGATTGTTGAAGAGGGGTTCGATCCAGAACGTAATCGAGTGTCCGAATCTATTTTCTCACTAGGTAATGAATATATGGGAGTCAGAGGATATCCTGAGGAAGGGTATGGTGGGGATACGCTGCTGGGTAGTTATTTCAACGGTTTGTTCGAAGAGAGCAAAGTCAACGCACACTACAAAGGTATTATTAAGTCGCTGCGATTCATGGTGAATGCAGTGGATTGGTTGTATACACGGATTACAGTTGATGGTGAAACGTTAGATATGGCGCAATGCCAATTCAGCGATTATCGAAGAGAACTAGATTTCAAGAGTGGCAGTTACAGCCGAGAATTCATATGGAAATTAAAGAATGGAAAATCGTTAAAGTTATCATTTGAACGGTTCGTTAGTATGGATGTATCTAATCTTGGTTGTCAGCGTATCGTGTTTGAACCACTGAATTTCTCTGGCACAGTTGAGGTACGGACTGGACTGGATTTCTCAGTGATCCATGAAGACCAGGGTCGTTGTTATTGGGAGGTCCTTCAGCAAGGGCAAGAGAATGGGGTGATAGGAATCCTCGGGGAAACTACTCATACGAAGAATCGCCTATTCTCTGGTTTCCAGATTGATGCCCCAAAGGCGTTGGAGACAACGGCCATAGAAGGTGATCGATTCATAGGGTTGGACGTAAGATTACCCTTGGAACAAGGCGTGAAGTCAACTTTCGATAAATTTGTGATTAACTATGCAGAGAAAGATGTGGCAACAGATCAGGATACTCTGTGGAATAAGGGGCTTGAGTTAGCGGCACAACACATTCACCCGAGTGTAAGCTTTGATTCATTAGCTAGAGAGCAAGTTAACTACTGGAGTGGTGTGTGGGCGGACTCTGATATCAAGATTGAAGGGGATCCTGAGAATCAACAGGGAATCCGTTTTTGTATTTTTCAAATGTATCAGACCTATCACGGTGATAATCCTGGGTTTAACATCGGGGCTAAAGGTTTGACTGGTGAAGCCTATCGAGGACTAGCATTCTGGGATACGGAATCGTATTGCTTGCCGTTTTATATTTTTAACAATCCGAAGGCAGCAAAGAGCTTGCTTGAATTCAGATATAAATCACTACCTTACGCGTTACAACGTGCGCGAGAGTTAGATTGTGAAGGAGCGTTCTATCCGATTGCGACCATTGACGGGACGGAGAGTTGTGATCTATGGCAGCACTCTAACTTGCAATTGCATGTGGGTACGGCGGTTGCTTATGGCATTCGCCATTATGTCAATATAACCGGAGACAAATCTTTTCTATATGAAAAAGGTCTGGAGATGCTCATTCAAATTAGTCGTTTCTACGCTACTCGGGGTCAATGGGGGCAGAAGACAGGGCAATTTGGATACTATGGAGTCATGGGTCCGGATGAGTTCCAACTCATGGTTAACAATAATTGCTACATTAATCTCATGGCGAAAAAATTGTTCGAATATACGTTGGATGTAATCGACAATATGCATGAAGCGGAGGGTACGTCGTTCAGTGAGTTGGTTCAGCGCCTCAATCTTACTGAGCAAGAACAGGCTAATTGGAGAAATTGTGCTGAGCATATGCGGATTCCAAAAGATGATGAGACGAGTATTTATGAAGAACATGATGGGTTCTTCGATATGCCGCATCTCGATATTCATTCTATTCCTGTTACAGAATTTCCGCTCTATTCCCATTGGTCTTACGATCGGTTATACCGGTATGACATGATTAAACAACCTGATGTGCTGATGTTCATGTTCTTATATAGCGGGCAATTTTCCGTGGAAGAGAAACGCGCCAACTATGATTACTACGAACCGAGATGTATTCACGAATCTTCACTCTCTCCGTCGATTCACTCGATCATTGCAGCGGAAATCGGCAAACCGGAAGAGGCTTACAAATTTTTTGAATTTGCTACAAGACTGGATCTCGACAACTATAACCGCAATACTCGTGAGGGACTCCATACGACATCTATTTCGGCTGCTTGGATGAATATCGTTTATGGATTCGGCGGGATGCGTTCAGACGGGGATCGACTAGTATTCAGTCCAAGTATTCCTGAACGTTGGGAAGGATACAGCTTCCCTATCACTTTTAAGGGGACGAAATTAGTAGTCGAGGTAAACAAAAGCCGTGCTTTCATTCGGGCATTGTCTGGGGAAGCTGTAGAACTTGTGATATACAATCACACTTATAACGTGGATCATTCCGGCATTGAGATTGCTCTGGAAGAGGTGGGACGATAAGTGAGCTGGATCGTACGAGAGGATGGGTTCCGTAAGGAACGGATAACGACGAATAGCAACAAATTCATGATCGGTAACGGATACATGGGTTATCGAGGAACGATGGAGGAATTTACGAAGTCGGAATTAACGGCAACGACACTGGCTGGTTTGTATGACAAAGTAGGGGATAAGTGGCGTGAGCCGGTAAATGCCCCGAATGGCTTGTTTACGAGGATACAATGTGATGGAAGCGTACTAAGTGTATTAGAGGCCGAGCCGCTGGAGCATGAGCAGGAATTAGATATGCAGCATGGGCTCCATCGTCGTAAGACAACTTTTAGTGCAAAGGGAGATAACCGAGTAACGGTATTATCAGAACGATTCTGTAGTGCAGAACGACTGCATTTGATCGTAAATAGAATCACGATTCATTGTAGTAAGGATTGTGAGTTGCTGATTACTACAGGGATCGATGGGGATGTCTGGGATATTAATGGTCCTCATTTGGAGCGTATGGTTGGTCAAGTGGAAGACAACTGCTTGGTAATGAAAGGCTGGACGCATGAATTGAACCAACCCGTATCAGTAGTAGAAGCAATTGAATGTAATTTTGGTGAGAAGACGATCATTACTGAGGAACAATCCATCTACAGACAAATTGTAGTTCAGTACCGAGCGGGGGAAAAGTATACCTTCACTAAATATGTTTCGGTATACACAGGAATGGATGAAGTAGAGAATATAAGCTTAGCAGCTGTGCAATCTAGCTTGGAAGCTTTAAGAGTCGGATATGCCCAACTTTTTTTAGAGCAAGCTGTGATTTGGAATCGTAAATGGGAAATGTCGGATGTCACCATTGAAGGTGACAAGGAAGCACAACATGCACTGCGTTACAGTATGTATCAATTGCATATTATCGCTCCAGAACAGTCGGAGAAGGTATCGATCCCTGCTAGGGGATTATCGGGACAGGTTTACAAGGGTGCGGTATTCTGGGATACCGAAATGTTCATGCTTCCTTTCTTTCTGTATACTCAGCCTGAAGTAGCTCGTAACCTGATGATGTATAGGGTTCATACGCTAGACGGAGCTCGTAGAAAGGCTGCTGAATATGGTTTTGAGGGTGCATTTTATGCATGGGAGAGCCAAGAGACAGGAGATGATGCCTGTACGCTATTTAACGTCAATGATGTGTTTACAGGTCGTCCGATGCGTACCTATTTCCGTGACAAGCAAGTTCATATTAGCGCGGATGTAGTACACGGAATTTGGCAGTACTATACCTTCACAGGTGATGAGAGCATCTTGTTAGACGGAGGTGCAGAAGTAATCTGGGAATGTGCAAAGTTCTTCTATTCTTATGCATACTACAACTCGCGTAAAGAACGATATGAGGTACTAGATGTGACTGGGCCCGATGAGTATCACGAACGGGTGAACAACAATGCATTCACAAATATGCTAGTGAAACAGACGCTATTTGTTACGATAGAAGTGATGAAGTATTTACAGAATAAAAATCCTGAACGTTATGAAATCATACTAAGCAAGGAACAGGATGGAATAACCTTAGAACAAATCTCCCATATGTACGACCATCTATACGTGCCGCAACCAGATCAAGATAATAAACTGATTTCACAATTTGACGGATATTTTAAATTGGAGGACGTCTCGTTAACCGAGTTGAAATCAAGAATAATGAACAAGAATGAATATCTTGGCGGGGGAAATGGTCTCGCAACGACTACCCAAATATTGAAGCAAGCCGATGTCATCCTCATGCTGCATCTATTCAAAGATCGTTTTGATCAAGAGACGAAGCAGGCCAATTGGAAATTTTACGAGCCACGTACAGAACATGGATCCAGTTTGAGCTCATGTATTTATGCATTGGTGGCTTCAGATATTGGATCACCGGATTGGGCTTATCCATACTTCATGCGTACGGCGACGATTGACCTGACGGGTGAATCCAAGCAGTACGTCGGAGATTTGTATATCGGTGGAACACATCCAGCAGCAAATGGCGGGGCATGGATGGCTGCAGTGCTTGGCTTCGCGGGTCTACGTTATCAAGGAGATGATGTTATCATCTCACCAGCACTACCAGAGAAATGGACAGCGATTGAGTTCCCGCTGTGCGTCCGAGGTCAGAGTTATAAAGTATGTGTAAGTAAGGAAGAAGTCCACATTACATCGCATATAAATAACACAAATACGATGCTGTTCACAATCTGTGGACAATCAATCACCGTCCCAGGCGGACAAGAAATTACCGCCCCTTACAATTGTATAATTCAAACCTAGGTAAACAAAGCGACATAGCGGAGAGAGCGAAATGATTCTGAAGAAGGAGAGAAGACATGCTAAGTGGAATGAAAGGTGCGATATTTGATTTAGATGGAGTAATCGTTGATACAGCGAAATATCATTACTTAGCCTGGAGGTCATTGGCTGAAAGACTTGGTTTCGAATTTACAGAAGCACATAATGAACGTTTAAAAGGAGTTAGCCGGGTTGAATCACTACGGATTCTGCTAGAGGTTGGCGGGGTAGAAGCTACGGAAGAAGAGCGTCTGGAAATGGCAGATACCAAGAATAAGGAATATATAAACTATATATCACAGTTAGACCCCTCAGAGATTCTTCCCGGAGCTAAAGAGTACTTAGAACTACTTAGAAGCCAGGGAGTAAAGATCGCCTTGGGATCCGCAAGTAAAAATGCAGAATTTATTCTGTCGAGATTGAGCATTACCGATTTATTCGATGCCGTAATTGACGGCACTAAAGTATCTAAGGCTAAGCCAGATCCAGAAGTGTTCCTTGCTGCGAGTGCGGCATTGCAGTTAAATCCTTTAGATTGCGTTGTGTTTGAAGATGCGGAAGCAGGTGTTCAGGCAGGTAAAGCGGCGGGTTCCAAAGTCGTCGGGATTGGCAGTCCTGATATCTTGAAAGAAGCGGATATTGTTATCGCAGGTTTATATGAACTGTTAGCACAATAGAAATTGAAGATGGGTCTCGATCCTGGCTAATTTGCAGGATTGAGGCCTTTTTTTAGTTTCTGTACTGGTATCTACATCTCCCTATATAATGACGATAAAGTAATAGTTGTCTTACGGTAGGGGCAGTATGCGCAGAGTAGCAATTGTAGAAATGCTCATGATGTTAGTAGAAATGCACATACTGATAGTTTTTTTTTACTGATATATTTAAAGTGCCGGGGGTGCATGACAATTGAAGTTAGGTTTGAAGAATCCACTGAATAAATTAAATGTGAAGCAACAGATGGTCCTGTTATTTCTCGTACTAGTTATTCCTATGTTCATATTAAACTCTTATGGCAATTACAAAGCTGGGCAAATTCTAAAGCGACATGTGACCAATGCTTATATTGAATTGAACAAACAAAATTTCAGACTGATTAATCGCGATATAGAATCGATCAACAAGGTGACATCAACGGTGTTTCAGAATTCGTTAGTACAGGGACTCAATCCTGTTTCTTCGGAAGAGACCGTCTTTACGCGGGTCAAAAGCTATGAAAAGCTGGAGATTCTGCTAGGTACATACTCTCAGGAAACGGATCAGCGAGAGCCACTTTATTATTCTCTATATGTATATGATCCGGAGAACACTTATTTTTTCGCTCCATTCTATCCCAACCCGAAGAAAGCAGGAGTCTATTTTTTTTCTAGTGATGAGAAGCCGGAATGGTTTGACGAAGTGGTATCTAGAAAAGGAAACGGGTACTTAAAGTTAATTGAACATCTAGCCCCTGAGTCCAAAGGCCAAGGAAATCAGAGTACACTAGCCTACGTTAGGGCGATCAACAACATCTATAAGAATGGGACAATAGGAGTTCTTGTCGTTTCTAACATGGACGCTCGAATAGGCGAATCAATGCAAACAGTATCACTTCCAGAAGGTGAATTGTATTTTACAGATTGGAATAACCGGATTCTTACGGCTAGAGCACCAGAACATGGTCCTTTCCTAGATCTACCACCAGAAGCGGATCTCGGAGAATCAATGATCGGAGTTAAGGATGTCATCACGAATGACTTTATTTATGTCATTAATTATAACCATGTTCTTCAGCAGAAACTTATATATAGAGTACCGGTTCAAGCCCTTCTAGCGCAGCAGAATGAAATTAAACGAGTCATACAGCTAATGACGGTTGTTTATCTTGTGGTAGGACTTCTGGTTATGCTGTATTTTTGGAGGTCTTTAATGACTCCACTGCAAAAGCTGGTGTATTTCGTCAGAAGGTATGAACCCGGTAATGTAGTGCCTGAGACCCCGCATCGAGGGAGAAAAGACGAGGTCAGTGTCCTAATCTTTACGATATATGATATGGCCAGGAGACTGAATGGATTGATCCATTATAAGTACCATATGGATCTGAAACAAAAAGAGTCTCAATTGCAAATTTTGTATCAGCAAATTAATCCACATTTACTATACAACACGCTGGAAAGTATTTATTGGAAGAGCACGATGGAGGGGAATACCGCTTCTGCCGAGATGATCAAGGAATTGTCTAAATTGATGAAAATCAGTCTTAGCCGGGGAAGAGAGTTAATTACTTTAGAGGAAGAGCTAGAACATGCCAGTGCTTATATCAAATTGCAGCAACATAGGTACGATTACTTATTCCAAGTTTCCAGGAATATACCTGATGAATTACTCTCAATCATTATTCCTAAGATCACATTACAGCCATTAATAGAAAATGCCATAATCCACGGGGTCAAGCATATGGGAGAAGACGGTGAAATCTGCATTAGCGCAACCCAGGATGAAGAACGGATATATATTCAGATCGAGGATAACGGATACAAACCAGTGGATTATGAAGCGATCGACAAACTACTGAACGATGAGAAGCATAATCCGCAGTTTGGATATGGAATAAGAAATATTCAACAGCGGATCCGGCTTCATTTTGGACATGAATATGGTCTTGTTTATGCAGAGCGTCCGGAAGGCGGGACCAAGGTAATCATTAATCTTCCTAAATCTGTACAGACATACGAATAAGAAGGCAGGGGGAGTTTTCTATGTACAATATATTGGTTGTTGATGATGAGCCGTTGATATGTAAAGGTTTGGCAGGACTGTTGACATCTTCTGGCCTAGGAATTGGACAGATTTATACGGCTTATAGTGGGCACGAAGCCTTGGATTATGTTCGGATAGAGGACATTGACCTACTCGTTACGGACATCCAGATGGGTGAGATGAATGGAATGGAATTGATGCAACAAGCCAAAATGATCAAACCGTGGGTGCAGACGATTATTATTTCGGCGCATGAGACGTTTCAATATGCCCAGATGGCTATAAGGCTGGGTGCTAAGGATTATTTAATCAAGCCGCTGAACAGCGAGCAGTTCCTTGATTCGGTACGTAATGCATTGTTGAAAATGGATAAGCCAGTAACACAAATGGATGATTTTTTGACCCGAAGTCCAGAACACTTCCATATGGAAGAGCTCCGTCCTGAGAAGAATGAACGGTTAAACCGTTTGTTGGAAGATCCCTTTACCCCAACTATGAGTGAAGACGAGCTCGTGGGATTGCTTGAAGAGTTGGGGATCACGGGCTGCTACTTCTCCTTGATGAGAATGAAACTTGGAACTCAATTTGAAGATAGAAATAAGGTCATTACTGACCGAGATAACCGGTTGCTTCGTTATGCTGCACTGAACGTGGCTAAAGAACTGTTACATGAGGATTGGAACGCTCTTGCCTTCTATTCTGCAAAAGGTGAGATTAACATTCTAATCCAATGGAATGAGGAGGAGTATGCGGAACTCGACATGAACAAGATTAACCAACTAGAAATGATCGGACGAAGTCTACACTATCATGTCTCCAAATACTTAGGTATTTCTACTATCGTTGGATTTAGTCAGATTTTGAAAGGTGTAGAATTTCTGAATGTTTTAAGTCGGCAAGCGGACAAAGCCATGCAGTGGGGCGAAGAGCAAGGAGATTATCATGTGTTCTATTACGGAGATTTCAATTGGCATAATTATTCGCAGGATCCTTCTCCAGAAGAACTGACGAAGCAAAGCAATCAGATTGTCGAGAACACTAGACAATACATCGATATGAATTATAACCAAAAAGGGCTCACCATTCATGACGTTGCTAAGAAGAATCATGTCAGCCCCAATTATTTAAGTTATTTATTTAAGAAAAACACAGGTTATAACTTATGGGAATATGTGATTAAACTCCGCATGGAGGAGAGTAAATCTCTCATTCTGAATACGGATATGCGCAGATACGAAATAGCTGAACGAGTAGGATACGAATCACCAGAACATTTCAGTAAAATTTTCAAGAAATATTTCGGTGTCAGCCCTAGTGAACTGAAGAAGTAAGAACGACTATACTTCAAATAGTTTTAGACATGTTCGCAGATCCTTTACTTTCTTAAAATGTTATATAGACACTAAGAGGAATGAGGGAAACTGATGGAAGAAACGATGGTTTCAGTGGGGAAGATACAAAAGGAACCTAAAAGGAAAGCAGGTAACAGTCTTAAAAGAACATCAAACTTTAAAAAGTATATGTGGGGTTATCTTTTTCTAGTTCCGGTGGTCGTTATTTTTATCATATTTTTGTGGGTTCCTATCTTCAAAGGGATCGTATACAGCTTTTATAACATTGATTTTGTAAAGGGCAACACGTTTGTCGGATTAGAAAACTATAAAACCATTCTTAGTAATCCGGATTTGATGCTTTCCATAAAGAACACTTTATACTACATGTTATTAGCGTTGATCATTGGGTTCTGGGTACCAATTGCTGCTTCTATTGCCATATCTGAACTGCGATTTTTCCAAGGCTTTGTCCGGATTGCCGCCTACTTGCCTTATGTAGTTCCGGGCGTAGTTTTGTATGGATTGTGGAGATGGATGTACGATCCCGTGGGTCCGATCAATGCCTTTTTGGGATTGTTTGGAGTGGAGTCGGTGTCCTTTGTTTCAGACAGCAGGTTCTCTATGATTTCCTTGGTTACTATGGAGACGTGGCAGCAGTTTGGTTCGGCGATGCTAATTTATCTGGCGGGTGTATTAAGTATTCCAAAGGATTGGTATGAAGCTGCTGAAATCGATGGTGCGGGTGTATGGAATCGTATTCGCTATATAACCATTCCTTCATTAAAAAGCTTGATTATATTAATGTTAATACTCCAAATTATCGGAACTTCTCAAGCTTACCAATCGCAACTAGCCATGCTTGATGGTGGTCCGAACAAAGTCACTATGACCTATGCTCTCCTCACTGTAAAATATGCGTTTACTCAATTGAATTATGGAGCCGGTACGGCACTCGGGGTGCTCATGTTCATTGTGCTGAGTGTACTGGGAATACTTCAATTCAGAATGAACAGGGAGGAATACTGATATGAAAGAAAGAGGTATATTGTCGGATTCTGATTTGAATAAACCGTTAAATAAAATTGTTTATGGTGTTATGGTTTTATGTCTTGGGGTTATGGCCTGTACTATGTTATATCCGATTCTAATGACGATGTTTAACGGATTTAAGAGCAATCAAGAAGTGAATACATTCCCGCCTACCTTTTTCCCTACGGTATTACATTGGGAGAATTTCAAGGAAGGTTGGAATTACATTAACTTACCTATGTTTTTGAAGAATACACTGCTTATTTTCGTAGGTAATCTTGTTGTAACTATTGTAGTACTTGGACTAGCTTCGTTCAGTATATCGCGTATTCGAGTTCCTTACAGCAAGGTAGTTTATTTCTTCATTCTGATGACATTGTTTATTCCGGCTTCTAGCTACATGATTCCGAACTTTGTGAATCTGAAGGAATTAGGATTGTTAAATTCGTACTGGGCTTTCTGGCTTCCAGCGGGGGCTAATGCTTACTATTTCCTATTAATGAAAAACTTCTTTGATGGTATTCATCCAGAAATATTCGAAGCTGCCAGAATTGATGGGGCTTCCGAATTAACCAGCTATATTCGTATTGCGATACCATTGTCGGTTCCGATCTTTGCGACCCTAGCGATCTTTATTTTCTCAACGGCCTGGAATGACTGGTTTTGGCCTTCTCTGGTTATGCATACTGAGGATAAGTTCACTTTGGCTACAGCCATCTACAAATATGTAATTCAAGCACGTTATCTGGATAGCAGCGTAAAATTCAGTATTTTGTTTATGGTCATGATTCCGCCAATTTTCGTATTCTTGGGCTTCCAAAAGTTTATTATGCGTAGTGTTAACTTATCGGCAGTTAAAGGATAGCGTTTTCATTTATCGTAGCCTTGCACATGATCGCCATAAGAATGCACATCGTCTCTTGACGGTTCCTCTTTTAAGATGGAAATGTAAGCAAAAACAACATTTATGGAAAAGGGGAGTTTCAATGCGTAAGTTCTCAGCAGTAATGATGTGTATCTTGCTGTTCGGTTCGCTGCTCGCAGCATGTGGTGGTAAGGAAAAAGCAGCAGACAACACAAAGAATGAAGGAAACAAAGCAACAAATAATGCTAGTGCCGGAGGAAATACTTCCACGGATGCTGCCGCACCAGAAGATATTGCCGACAAAAAAATTACACTCAAAATTCACTACCCACTTCCAGACGAAACTACACTTAAGGCAACAGAAGATGATAAAATCGCTCGTTTCCAAAAGAAATATCCGAATGTAACCATCGTGAAAGACGACTGGAGATATTCCGTTGATGAGATCGGAGTAAAAATGGCTTCCAACGAAGCCCCTACTTTCTATAACACTTGGGCTACTGAAGCTAGCCTTCTGATTGAACGCGGTTGGGTAGCAGACATTACGGATCTGTGGAACAATTGGGAATACAAAGATGAGATCAATCCTGTCATTCAACAGCAATTTATTAGAGATGGTAAAGTTTACGGGGTAACTCAAAATGGTTATATTACTTCCACCGTTGTTAACAAGAAGTTGTTGGCTGACAAAGGAGTAGAAGCACCATCCCTTGATTGGACTTGGGATGATATGCTGAATACGGCTAAAGCATCTGCGGATGCGAAAAAAGGTATTTCGGGGATCGCGCCAATGGGTAAAGGTAACGAATCAGGATGGAACTGGACGAACTTCTTGTTCGAAGCTGGCGGTGAAATCCAATCTAACGAAAATGGAAAAGTTACAGCAGTATTTAACTCTGAGGCTGGCGTGAAGGCGCTGGATTTCTACAAGAAATTAAGATGGGAAGCAGAAGCAATCCCGCAAGACTGGGCATTGGGATGGTCGGACGCGGTTGGTTCATTCCAACAAGGACGTACAGCAATGGTTATTGCAGGAGCATTTGATGTAATTAACGCTGCATTGAACGAAGGCGGAATGAAGCCTGAAGACGTAGTTGCATATCCGATGCCTGCTGCAGAAAAGGGCGGTAAACACTACGGTATCCTTGGCGGTAACTACTTGGTTATCAACCCTAACTCAACAAAAGATGAGCAAGAAATGGCATTCCGTTACATCACTTTTGATTACTTCAGCGATGATGCATTGAAAGCGGTAGAGGATACAATTGCTGCTCGAAAAGCCGATAACAAATACTATATTCCTAACCCAATGGAATACTTCAGTTGGGATTCCGAATACGGTAAGAAAGTTGAAGCCATTCAAGCTAAATACGATAATGTATACAAATATGATCCACAACTTTTCACATTGCTAGAGGGTAAGATTGAAGCACAATATAATACTCAAGATTACTATGCAACAATGTCCAACGTGGTACAAGAATCGTTCTCCAAAAAAGGAACGGATTCTAAATCTCAATTGGACGTAGCAGCGAAATATGTACAAGAGACTTTCTTTGATAAAGTGGCACAGAAATAATATAAATTGAAAAGCACCCCTTAGAATGCATATTGAGAATCTACTTCTCGATCATGCTCATTCTAGGGGGTGTTTTTTTGCTTGTTAACACTAGGATATATGAGTTAGATAATGGAATGTTCTTGAAACAAAAACATTTAGTTATGTATTTATTGAAAATTTGTATCTTTAGTTAGTCTAGTTAATCTTTATTTTCACCACTATAAGTAAGGGCTTTCATCAGGTAAATTGAGTTATAGTGGAAGAATTTAGTATGAGGGGAGGATCAAGTTAACGGGTGATCTGAAGACGGACTTACGCCTGTACAAGTTCATGGTGATTTGCAATTCATTCTATAACTTAAAGGGGAGAATTTAACTTGAATATTCACACTATGAGAAAATCATATCCAAGGCTTACAGCTATAGTGTTGGTAGTTACATTGGTGGTTTCGGGTTTGCCACTTACTGTGTATGCAGGTGATACATGGCCATTTAAGGAAGAAAGTGCGCATGGGCAGAACCAGCCAAATGTACATGGATACACCAGTGGACAAATTATGGAATGGAGTCCAGAAACTGATCCGGATGCTGAAAAGTTAAGAGCCCACGTACCTCTACAAAATCGAATTGATGCATTTACAGCGACACAAGCAAATCCTAATTTATCTCCAGATGTGAAAATGACTAATGTCTCGGGCGATTATGGAAACGCTTTTATCGAGAATGCAGCCTATACAAATAAATTTGCACAGTATCATTTCAATTTCTGGCAATATGTTGATTATTATTCTCCTTGGCATGGTACAGCTACGGCTTATACACCAGCAGAATATTACGACGACTTGGCTCAAAGTAATTGGCAGCAGAAATGGTTCGAATTCGGTATGTTGAATATCCCGAACCCGACCTATACGGACGCAGCTCATAAAAATGGTGTATTGTCTTTAGCGGGAATTTTCTTCTCTAACAATGACCGTGGACAACAAACGTATAAACAAATGATCGTTAAGGATGAGAATGGTAACTTTCCTGTAGCGGAAAAAATGGCCGAGATGGCCAACTACTTTGGCTACGATGGATATTTCATCAACCAAGAGGAAGTTAGTCCTAACGTTGCGGTAGGGGATATCCCAGATTACATCGCATTTATGAAAGCGCTACAAAAGTCAGGGTTATATGTACAATGGTACGATTCACTAAGTATCGCGAATGGCGCCAATACATTTGCCAGAACCTTTAATGATAATAATATTTCATTCTTGTATGACAAGAATACCGGTGAGAAAGTATCGCAATCCTTTTTCTTTGATTATGGTGTGGGGAGTACTCAAATTAACAGCGCAAAAACCTACATTAATAATTTGAATAGTACTTATGGAACAAACTATAACATTTATGATATCGGTTTCGCAGGACTTGAAGGGGGGCGAGACAGATTTAAACAAGCAAATGGAACTGCTATCAACAAATTACTTAGTAATGGAGTACCACAATTAAGCGTTGCTACATTAGGGGCAGATTTTGTTCATGCTGGTCTTGATGAGGATATGAATAAATCTTGGCCTATTAGTAACAGATCAGACAATGATTATCAATGGATGACTAACTTGCGTGATCAATTGTGGTGGTCTGGACCGAATGTAAACCCTGCAAATGTATCAGTGAGCGCTACAAACACGGTTAGTGACGTATACGCTGATAACAGATACTGGCCAGGGATTGCCTCGGTTATTACGGAACGATCAGTAGTGGGAGACTCAAACTTTTATACGAACTTCAACACTGGTCATGGTTTGTCTTACTATGTGAACGGTACTGAATCTAGTACTAGCGAATGGTCAAATATGAGTTTACAAGATATACCTGTAACTTGGCAGTGGTGGCAGGAGACAGCAGGTAAACAGCTTACCGTTGATTTTGATTATGGTTCAAAATATAGTATTGCGGACACTGCCCGTTATAACTATGAGCAAATCGGTGGATTTAATGGTGGTAGCTCACTTGTAGTGAATGGAGAATTGGATGCGGAAAACTTCCTGCGTTTGTACAAGACTGATCTACAAGTTAACGGAAATTCTAAATTGTCGATTTCCTATAATAAACCTTCTGTAGATGATCAATCCAATATGTCTATCGGATTAGTTTTCGAAGATAATCCGACTGAGGTTGTTAAACTTCCTATCTCAGATAGTGGAAACAAAACGGCAGGCTGGTTAACAAAAGAAGTGGAATTAGGACAATATGACGGCAAATCCATAGCTGCTTTTGGCTTAGTATTTGACCCGGGACAAGACAAAGTTGCAAACTATCAAATGAATATTGGACAGATCAGAGTATATGACGGTTCTGCTGTCAAACCATCTGCTCCAACAGGCTTAGGTATTACAGAAGCCTTTACGGATACAAATGAGATGAACATTAAATGGAATATGGATACGGATTATTCCAAAGTGAAGCAATACAATGTATATGTAAATGACATCTTTGTTGGTGGCAAATATGACGAAGTATTTTATATCAAAAATCTTCCTGCACAATCAGGAGTATTGAAGGTAGTTCCTGTAGGTGCTGACGGTCTTGAGGGTGATGCAGCAACGCTAAACTTTGATCTGACTGCTGCTGTATCAAATATTAGTGTTAATTCCGAAGAAAACGGAGATTTCACTGTGTCTTGGAGTAATGGTCAAGCTGCATCCGGTGATATCAAAGTACAAGTTCGCTCTGTGAACAAAATAACAACTCCAGTACCGGTATCAGAGGAAGTTGTGGTCCCTGCGGGTTCAGGAACAGCTACATTCACAGGAATGCCTGCAAACGGTGATGATTATATCGTGACGATCTCGTCAGGCAATACGAATTCGGTAAGCATGAGCGGCAACTTTATTGACAAGATCGTTGAACCCTATGCTGAAGCATGGTCATGGGACGGCGACACACTTAATTTGCCTATGCCTAATACGAGAGACTGGCGATATCTATATGTCTATGAAGACGGCAAACCTAGATCATTTGCGACTACGTATAGTTCTGGAAACTTCGAGAAAATTTTTCGTGGACGCACAACAAAAGCGAGCTTGAGTTTCAAATCGACTGCTAGCAATGTACATGTTGTAATGGAAGACTATGCAGGAAATTTATCTGAACAAGTAGATCTAGTGAAGAGTTATAATATTTCATTTGATTCTGATGGAGGGACGCCAGTACCAGCAGTAATCAAGGCAATTGCTGGAGCAAAAATTGAAGAGCCAACCGGTGTGGTTAAGGATGGATACGAGCTTGAGGGCTGGTATAACAATAATGTAAAGTGGAATTTCGCTGAAGATACAGTAACAGGTGGAATGACACTTAAAGCGCAGTGGGTTGAGAAGGCAACTGATGCCCCAACAGTCAGTATATTAGAAGATGGGACTTTTCGAGCAGGAACGACTGCCAATCTTACAACTGTAGTTACAGGTACAGGAGAATTAACTTATGCTTGGTACTTGGATGATGGTAGCGGTTATGGTGATTCGCTTGGAACTGAGTCCAGCTATACAATACCTGTAGTTGATGAAAACATGAATGGTTATAAATACAAAGTGGTCGTCACTAATGAAACAGGATTAACAGGTGAGTCGGAGATTTCATTGAACATACTCCCTGCGGATACAGAGTGGGTGGCACCTGATTTCGTGACTGATCTCGAAGCTAGTAAAATCGTTAATGAAGGTGAAGAGGCAAATCTGTTTATTGTTACTAGTGGAGATGTAGAATCTATCACTTGGGAAGTGAAATCCCAGGATGAGGAAACGTGGAATGCACAAACAGTGACTTCAGCAGTATATACATTTACGGCTACATCTGAAGATAACGGTAAAGGGTTCCGTGTGGTACTGCAAGGAAAAGAGGGAGTCGAACCTGCTACAAGAACGAGTACGGAAATGACTCTTACGGTAACCCCAAAAGCTGATTTATCGGAATGGAATCGTTTATCTGGGCTTCTAACCGGTATCGATGCTTTGGTGAATAATGACCAGTATACCGCAAAATCTATCGCAGACTTGAAAGCCCACAATGCGTATACAGAGGCTAAATCATTAACACCAGACTCTTCGATCGAACTGATTAAACAAGCTTATGTTAACTTGGTTAATGCCAAACAGGAGATTCTAGTTGTATTCGTTCCTGTAACACCTCCTGACTCTGGTTCAGACACAGACACAGGTTCTGGCTCTGGCTCTGCTTCGGTTGAGACACCTGCACCAACACCAGTTCCGGTTCCATCTAACCCGAATAAAGTGGTGGTATCGGCTGGAGAGTTAAGAAAATTGTCAGATAACGGAGTCGTAGTTATTTCTATTGGTTCTGAAGTTATAGAAGTGGAACTTCCAGCTGATACTGGAAACCTACTGGGAGAGAATCAACTAACGATTCAATTCGAGGGGGCAACTCTAGGGATTGCACCTGAATTGTTACAGCAATTGAGAGATACATTAACTACGGAGCAACTTGCTGGGGGTAAGATTCAGGTCAAAGTGACTCCTAAAAAATCGATAGAAGAAGATGTTATAAATGGCGGACCGCATACTTCACTTCAAGGTAACGCTGTTGAGCTTGATATCAGCATTGTAGCGACAGATGGTACAGTACACCGTATTTCAAACTTAGTGAAGCCTGTAAAATTGAGTTTGCCAATTGATGCTACCATGAATGCTGATTTACTAGGCATTTATAAAATTGCAGACAATGGTTCATTAATTTATCTTGGTGGTAGTCGTGTTGCTAATTCAATGGAAGTAGAGGTTGATACCTTAGGTACTTATGTTCTACTTGAATACACAATGAATTTTGAAGATGTTCCTGAGAGCCATTGGGCAGCGAATAGCATTCGGATATTGGCTGCGAAGCATTTGATTCAAGGTGCTTCAGAGGGACAATATCAACCAAACCGTACTATAACGAGAGCAGAATTTATCAAGATTGTAGCAAATGCACTGAACTTGAAAGACAAAGCAACACTAGCGTTTAGCGATGTAGCTGTGGGTGCTTGGTACGAAGAGGATTTAGCCAAAATGGTCAAATACGGGCTTGTAAGCGGACGGACATCTGATCATTTTGAACCCAATGCTAACATTAGTCGACAAGAGATCGTTATGATTCTAATGCGTGCTTATGCAATGGAACATGGTAATGAACCTCATAATAGTTCAACTGAGTTTAGCGATGAGGCGCAAATAGCTTCATGGGCAAAAGATAGCGTTCAAAGAGCAGTAGCTCTAGGGTTGGTAAAAGGACGTATTGGAAATCAATTTGCTCCAAATGATTTGGCAACAAGAGCGGAAGCGGCTCAATTTATCCTGAACTATTTAAAGTAATAATAAAGCCGTAGTGAGGAAGACTGCCGATCCTGTTAAGGAATCGGCAGTCTTTTTGTTGTGGGATGTATGTCATACCTATGCTAGTAGGCATGTAGTATATTTATGGAAATCTAGATCAGTTGATGAAGAGAACTAAAGGGAAGGAGAAGAGTAAACAAATGATAAAAGAATGTAATCTAGAAGAAATTAAATCTTGTGCCGATTTAGCCTTTAAGCTTAACAGCAAACCAGAAAGTAGCTCAGCTTATTGCAGTAAAAAATATGATTCTATCTGCAAAGATTTCGAACATATGATAAGTGATGAAGAACATGCCGTTGTAGGTTATTATGAAGCAGATAAGTTAGTTGGTGTTATGGGCTTTTTTGTAGATGTAGACAAACATACGGCAGATTGTGTTGGACCGTTTATTGATGATGCTAGTTTTCTTGATATAGCAAAAGATATACTGGATTTTGCAAAAACACTCCTAAATGAATCCACCCGCTTTAATTTTTATTTTGATCAAAGGAACACAGATTGTTTAAAACTAATGAAATTATTGAATGCAAATTACAATGGTAATGAGTGCTCTCTTAAGTTAGAACGTATAAATTACATACCTAAAAGTATCGAAGTGAATATTGAATTAATCTCTGCTGAGAATAGCGATGAATTAATAAAACTGCACGATAACATATTCCCTGGCACATATGTCTCGGGTACGGATATTATTAAGTCCCTAGGGAGAAATAGGCAAGCATACTGCATCTTTGAACAGGGTGTTATGGTTGGGTATGGTGTGCTAAGACTCGATGAGGGGAGCTCCAACCTCTGCGTAGAGATTCTTGCTGTGGATGAACAATTCCGTGGTAAAGGTTACGGTAAAGCGCTGTTAAGCAATTCATTAAAGCAAGCATTTAGTGATGAGTCTATTAAATCTGTGTATTTAATTGTGGATGATCCAAACTCAGTTGCTAAAAATTTGTACTTCTCTTATGGGTTTGAGCTTGAGGTTGAGAACCTATCCTATAGCGTAAAATAATTGGGATCCGAATATGTAGTGATATCAATGGATACGAAAAACAAGCCTTACAAGTGGTCGCCCGCTTGTAAGGCTTGTTCGTTATAGCGTATATCATATTATTCTGAAATGTCTTATTTAGATGCCATTTCTTTAAACGATGCCTCAACAGCTTCCAACGTGAAGTCAATATCTTCATCCGTATGGGCTGTAGTTAAGAACCAGGCTTCATATTTTGAAGGTGCCAGGTTGACACCTCGGTTCAGCATGTTGCGGAAGAATGCGCCAAACACTTCACCGTCTGTGTCTTGTGCCTCGTCATAATCGGTGACAGGATGATCACAGAAATGAGTGGAGAAAGAGCCGCGGATGCGATTGATCGTAAGTGGGATTCCATGGCGCTTGGCTGAATCAGCGATACCATCAGTCAATCGTATAGTAAGGCGTTCCATCTCTTCATATACGCCTTCGCCCTGCAGTACTTCTAAGCAAGCGATACCAGCGGAGATGGAAGCCGGATTACCTGCCATCGTACCCGCTTGATAAGTTGGGCCGAGTGGAGCAACCTGCTCCATAACTTCTTTGCTACCACCATAAGCGCCAATCGGCAGGCCGCCACCAATGATTTTGCCAAGTGCAGTAAGATCAGGCTTGATAGCCTCATGGTTAGCAAGACCTTCATAGGTTTGTGCTGAACCATAATGGAAACGGAAAGCGGTGATGACCTCATCATAAATGACGAGTGCTCCGTATTGGCGAGCCAGACGGCAGAGATCCTCGAGGAATCCTGCTTTGGGCATAACCATACCAAAGTTACCTACGATCGGTTCAACCATGACGGCTGCCACGTCGTCTCCCCATTTCTCAAGAGCTGCATGTAGTGCTTCAGCATTGTTAAATGGTACGGTGATAACCTCCTGCGCTAGACTGGCAGGAATTCCAGCGCTATCTGGAATCCCAAGCGTGGAGGGACCTGAACCTGCAGCGACTAGAACCAGGTCCGAATGACCATGATAACAACCCGCAAATTTGATGATTTTATTACGTTTCGTATAAGCACGTGCCACACGAATCGTCGTCATAACAGCTTCGGTTCCTGAATTGACGAAACGCACCTTGTCCATGGAAGGAATAGCTTCCTTCAGCATCTTGGCAAGCTTGATTTCAAGCTCCGTAGGTGTTCCGTATAGAGTACCGTTTGCAGCGGCTTCAGTTATAGCTTGTGTAATATGCGGATGTGCATGTCCAGTAATGATTGGCCCATAGGCAGCTAAGTAGTCGACATATTTATTGCCATCAACATCCCAGAAATGTGCGCCTTGACCTTTACTCATAAAAACAGGTGCCCCGCCACCGACCGCTTTAAATGAGCGAGAGGGACTATTGACACCACCGACAATATGTTTGAGTGCTTCTTCATATAAATATTCAGATTTGGTACGGTTCATGAATTAAAACTTCCTTTCGATAGTAGGTTCAAAAGAGATGAGGGTGAGGGACAAAACAAGCTCCCCAGAGCTTAAGGCTCTGAGGAGGAAGGAGTGTCAGTACTCGTCTTTTCTGAACTATTCCCAGTGTCGGTATTGGTTGTATTTGTGCTGCTATCTTCTGGAACTTCTGTTGTCTTATTAAGTACTTCCTGTACGTAAGCCTTCAATTCCTCTTCACTACGAACGCCAAGCACATCGGATCCTCCGATATTCTGCTCAATTAGCAGTGACATGGGTGGGATTTGCTCACTGGCGATAATTTGGCTGTCATAGCCCACCGTGGCAAGCTTCCACATGTCATTGACGGAAAGATTGGTGTCGATGTAAGGATTAACTTTTTCAAGTATAGAAGGCAAACTCATGATAGCTGTAGTAGACTTCATTTTTGAAGCAAAAGCTTTAAGGAAATTACGTTGTCGTTCTGTTCGTGTAAAGTCGGACATGGCATCATGGCGGAACCTTACATATTGAAGAGCCGTAGTTCCGTCCAAATGCTGTTGTCCCTCTTTCAAATCGATATCATATTCATGGTTATCTGCTTTACTACTATACTTCATGTCTTTCTCAACGTAGAAATCAACACCACCTACAGCATCAACCAAAGCGATGAAACCTTGGAAATCAGTGTACACGTAATACTGGATGGGGATTCCGAGTAAGTCGGATACAGCTTGCATCGCTGTATTTGGACCGTGTGTTATCGCTGTATTAATGCGATCTTTACCGTACTCTGGTATCTTAGTATAAGTATCACGCATAATGGAGAAGAGATATCCTTTTTTGGATACTGGATCAATAGAAGCAACTAGCATTGTATCCGAACGAGGGACCTCACCTTTCTTCAAACCACGGGCATCAACGCCCATTAGCAGGATGTTAACCCGCTCTGTACCTTCCCATTTAGGGGGCTCTGGTATTTGGGCTTCAGGAGGCTGGACATTATAAAAGGGAGAATTTTCACCTTCCTTTTGGAAATTATCCACCTGGTTGTAAACGGCGATAAAATAATAAGCCGCGAGCCCGGCTATAGCGATCAAGACTCCAACAACAGACCAGATGATCGCTCGCTTTGTGCGTTTCGTCATTATGTTCGTTCCTTTCACCAAAAAACGATAAGTTTTGTTTTAGTATGTAGTGCATTATATCATTACATTATAATTTCTTTTGTAAATACAATCAATTTTCTATTTTACACAAACCAAGAGGAGGAATATGACATGTCAGAAATTCAAGTTAAAATAGGACAACCTGTACCAGAATTTAAGTTACCCGCTAGTGGAGGGGGAGAGATTTCGCTGAGTCAATTCCGTGGGCAAAAGGTCGTCATTTATTTTTATCCCAAAAATATGACCCCGGCTTGTACGCAGGAAGCTTGTGACTTTCGTGATCTGAGTAGTGTATTTGCCGAGCACAATACCGTGGTATTTGGAATTAGCGGTGACACAGTAACCTCGCATGATAAATTCATTATGAAGAAAGAGTTAACTTTTCCACTACTATCTGATGTAGATCATGAGGTATGTCGCATGTTCGGTGTCTGGCAGATCAAGAAGTTATATGGACGAGAATATGAAGGAATTGTTCGTTCCACTTTTCTGATTGATGAGGAAGGAAGGCTGCTCAGAGAGTGGCGAGGTGTGAGAGTTAAGGGGCATACAGATGAAGTGCTGGAGGCAGTAAAAGGAGGAATCTGATTTCCTTCTTTTTTAGTTTCGCCGTGATTTTGAAGGTTCGGCTTGTGGCTTCTTAAAGCGTTTAAGGTAGAAGGTATAAATACCCTTACGATAGCGAAGCAAAATATAGCCAAGGAGAAGCGCTACAATGGCAAGTGATGTCAATAATAAATACTTGATTGCTAGTTCGAATACTTTAGTCCATGCTGGTCCAAATACCTTGCCGATACTAAGGAATAGAATCGTCCATATTAAAGCACCACTGTATGCATATGCCGCAAATTTACGAAAAGGGACAACGATAATTCCGGAGAAATAGCCAGTAAAGTGACGAATACCCGGAATGAAATAACCGAGGGAGATCAGTGAATAGCCATATTTTTCAAACCAAAACTTCGTTTTGTCTAACTTCTGAGGGGAGAGGAATACCCATTTGCCGTATTTTGTGATGAAGGGAAGACCTACCTTCCGTCCAATCCAATAGGTGATGGTCATACCAAGTGTAGTACCCAAAAAGGACAGCGGAATGAGCCATTGTATGTCCAATACCCCTTTATAGGATAGAAACCCCGCATAAGCCATTGATGTCTCGCCTGGAAAAGGGAGTGCAATGAATTCGAGCAATAAACCTACGAAAACAACCCAATATCCGTAATCATTAAATAATGCTTCTATTCTCTCAAGAACTTCCATTAATCCAATCACGCTCCAAATCATCTTCGTAACGCTAGTCTATTTCATTCTCTATCTTCATACAATCTACCAGAAAGCCAAATGAATCGTATAAACGGTGGAGGTAGAAGTGATATGAGCAGAAAAGGGATTTCCGGTTTAATGATACTTCGGATCACTGCGGTCTTGATCGCGGTAATGATCGTGATTACCCAGTTTCACAGTGAGAAGGTGATCTTGCCGGAAGCTACCGCCCGTTCTGGGATAGGGTCTCAAGCAGTGTTGAACAAAGTAAAGAAAGTAGACACAGCAGGTACAAGGGATTCTGTTGGAGTCTCTTTAACAGCTTTGCCAATAAAACAAGAATTAGCCAAAGTAGAGGATAAGAAAAAGGTAGTATATCTCACTTTTGACGATGGACCTAGTGATTTAACTGATCAGGTGCTGGATATTCTGAAAGAAGCGAAAGCTCCATCGACCTTCTTTGTACTAGGAGCACAAGCCAAACGCTCCCCTGAAATTATTAATAGGATTGTAGAGGCAGGACATGCCCTTGGTAATCATACATACAACCATGAATACGATAAGTTATACCACAATTTTACCGAATTTTGGAGACAAATCAAGCAGACCGAGGAAGTAGTAAATGAGATTACGGGTTTCCGCCCACAATTGGTGCGTGCACCGGGTGGAACTTACGGTCATTTTGATGACACATACTTCAATCTTTTGGAGCAAGGAGGCTACAAAGTGTTCGATTGGGATCTCGATACGGGAGATTCCAAACGAAAAGGAGTTCCGGCTGCAGAGATTATCCGAAATATTACTTCAGCTAAACAGAAAGATAAAGTCATCGTACTTATGCATGATGGTGCAGGGCATGGTGAGACGGTGAAGGCTCTCCCCGAAATTATTGCCTTCTATAAAGATAAGGGGTATGAGTTTCGTGCTTTAACGGATGAAGTGAAACCTGTGCAATTTACGATTGATTCAAAGGTGAAATCTAAAGGACGTACCAACCCTTCTGTTGCATGGGTGGAGAGTCATATTGTTCCGAATTCAGCTCTATTTGGTCCACCAAAAGCTCTATATGTCGAAGCGGGTGGTGTGGAAATGAAACTTAATTCTGGAGAATATGAACTTCGTAATGGACAGTATCTAGTTCCCCTACGTGCGACGATGGAGCGACTGGGTGCTAAAGTAAGCTGGAATCACAAGGGACGAAGTGCTGTAATAAGTTGGGGGAAGGCTACAGTAACTCTCGATACAGAGAAGAACACACTCGCCGTAGAAGTACAAGGACAACTTCTGGAACAGAATGGGGTTAAGCTTGAAGTGAAGAATGGCTCGTTATGGTTACCACTACGGACCCTACTGGAGACGACGGGTCATGATGTAGTCTCCGTGATTTCTGGTGTGGAGGAGAACCGAGTCCAAGCATTGTAAGAGAAATATTTCCGAAAAAATCCTCTCTCTTGTACGTCTATTTTCGATAGCTTCTGGCGAAACTATTAATAGATTAGTACGCGGAGATGGAGGGGAAATGAAATGAATCACGATCAAGCTTGTGATTTACTAGAGCGACTCGTAAATAGAGTGGACACTGTGATCGTAGGAAAGAGGAAAGAAATAGAGCTCGCCGTCGTAGCGATGCTTTATGGTGGTCATATATTATTGGAAGATGTACCTGGTGTGGGGAAAACACTACTAGTTCGCACGTTAGCTGCATGTCTTGGGGGGACGTTTGGACGGATTCAATTTACTTCTGACTTAATGCCTTCCGATGTGACAGGAGTAACGGTGTACCATAATCATAATGGACAATTTCAATTCCGACCGGGACCAATTATATCTAATATCGTTCTAGCAGACGAGATTAACCGTGCTGCTCCACGAACGCAGTCGGCGCTACTAGAAGCTATGGAAGAGCGTAAAGTCACTGTTGATGGTGAAACACATACTTTACCTAAACCTTTTCTATTACTGGCGACACAGAATCCGTTGGAGTATGAGGGAACCTACCGATTGCCCGAAGCACAGCTTGACCGCTTCTTGATGCGGATTACACTTGGGTATCCCGGGCCGGATCAGGAGGTTGAAATGCTGGGACGTTTGCAAGAGTCGCGGCCCGTTGAGGAATTGAGACCGGTGTTACTACCCGAAGAGATGGTTCAGATGCAACGCCAGGTTAGGTCGGTATTTGTGGACGAGGTTATCAAGAAGTATTTGGTTGAAGTAGCGCAAGTCTCGCGAAATCATCCACAAACTTTGCTTGGAATCAGTCCGCGCGGAACGTTGGCATGGATGGGGGCCTCTCAGGCTATGGCTTATATCAAAGGACGCATGTATGTGATTCCTGATGATGTAAAGGCGGTAGCGGAAGCTGTTCTGTCGCATCGGATTGTGCCAAGAACGGAAGCCAGAATGTCGGGTGCCAGTGGGGATAAAGTTGTTATGGATCTACTGAACCAGACTTCCGTTCCGATGTTCAGTCGAGCCAAAGGATTGACCTCATGAGAAGTAGTATTCGGATATGGATAATTGCTGGAGCTTGCTTGGGATTTCTAGTGGCATTGTATGGATGGCGGGGAGGAAATTCCTCGCTGTTCTTAGTGCTGTCATTGTTCTTTGTTGTTCTTCAAGGAGCAGTAGTCCAGCTTGGTGGACCCAAAGAAGCTGTTGTGACGAGATCATGGTCTCCAGTCACCCCCTCGGTGGGTGATGATGTTGAAGTTACTTTATCTATTACTGTCTCAGGTGGTTTTCCACCTTTATGGCTAGAAGTTAGGGATAACTTTGCTGTATCCTCTTCGCGTAGTGGCAAGAGCATTTCAGAAGGGCAAAGAGGATTATTATGGTTTGCTGGATTTAGAAGGGAATATACCGGTACATACTCCCTAAAGGAATTGCCTCGTGGAATTTATGTGGATGGTCCTATATTAGTAACGTGGGGAGATGCATTCGGTTGGTTTAAAAGAAGTCTGTACATAGAAGGGCAAGACGTACTTATTGTCCACCCTTCTTCTTTGAAGTTTGTCTCCTCCTTGGTAGAGGGGATGGAAGAGGGAAATGATGACGCAGAAATATCATCCTTACCTAAAGCTTCTTCCCAGGTGGGGGGAGGCTTAAGGGAGTATGAAGCAGGAGATCCATTACGTCGCATAAATTGGAAGAGTTCCGCCAAGCGGGGGACATTAATGACCCGTATTCCAGATGAAACAGGAAGAGCACCGCACTACTTACTTCTCGATACAAGAAGTCGATCTTACACCCAGCCTCCGAATGAGAATGGAACTCCTGAAATGTCAAATCTGCAAGGGACAAACCGGATGTTTGAATTAGCTGTATCAGCAGCGGCCGCCTGGCTTAAGAGGGAAGTTGCTTCCGAGAAGGGAGACATTTATTTCTGCCACGGAGGTATGGAAGATCCATTACAGCTGTCAGGTAACCGGGGACTGAGCGAAGGATTGGACATGCTAGCTGACGTTCTGCAGGATAGTAAAGGCTTAAGACCAATCTCTGAAATGTTTCAGAGGGTTAATCTACATCGATCAGGAGGGTATCCATTACTGACAGTCGTCACTGGGATCATGACCACTGAACTGGCTGAATGCCTTTTGAAGCTTACGTATAGCGGAGTTCAACCTGAAGTATGGTGTGTCTATAGTGCAGCAGCCAGCACGGAGGTAAATGAGTGGAGTACTCGGCTTCGGGAGTCAGGCGTAGTCATTCGGTACCTTTCGCCAAGTAGAGGGACTCATTCTAGGACGGCAGGAGGGACAAGTTATGTTAGCGCCTAAGCCTAAGATGCAAGGATTCCCTGATCGCTCGCTTATAAATGTCCAGACTAGCAGAGATAAATATGGTGCCCTGAAGAAGTGGGGGCTACGGATGGTAGTATCACTACTGCTATTTGGGTTATTCAGTGAATGGCTTTATCCGCTGTATTCATTTATAGAAGAAGGTGAAACTATAATTATTAACACCTTCTTCGTATTAACGGGGGTCTTATTGTGTATTGGTTGTTTACGACTCCCTGTAGTTGTACATGTATCATTTCCACCGCTGCTCATTATAGCAACGATGTTTTACCTCTACGGGCAAGAGAAGGGGTTGTCCTGGTTTACTGGTTATTTAAAGGTTGGGATTAACGATGTAGCTGAGATATTTCAGTCAGGAAGATTGTATGGAATTAGTATGGAATCACGTGCGCTCCTATTACTGATCGGTTGGACGTTGCTGGTTGTCTCTGTGCAGATGTTAGCTATAAGTAAGGGAAGTATTCTGTTATTCTTTTCAGCCACCTTATTATACTTGTTAGCTCTTGATCTGGCTTTGGAGTTGCCCATATATGAAGGATTAATCCGCGCGACCTGTTGGGGGTTGGTTTTACAAGTTTTAGTCTTTATGATTCCTGCAGAGACCCCTTTTCTGGAGGGGGAGAATAAACTTATAGCTACCGCATCTCGTGCCCGTAGAACGTGGATTATGGTTGGGAGTGCAACTGCAATAGGTTGTGTTCTCGGTGCTGTATTGCTCGGTTCAGTGATCCCCGTTCGTCCCATGGCGAACATTCCGTGGTACAAAGCAATCCAAGCTGTTGAGGGGTGGAGTGGCACGACTTTAAGCGGGGAACAGCGTTCAAATTCTGCTGTATCAGGCTATAGTCGTGACGATACTGTACTAGGTGCTCCTTTGACTTTGCGACAGGAGCCTTTTTTCACGGCGATCTCTCCCGTTCCAACTTATTGGCGCGGAGAGAGTAAGAGTACGTACAACGGACGTGGTTGGACACAGTCACCATCAATGAGGAGTGCCCACGGTGAGAGAATCGCTTCAACTTTACCTAGGAGTATTTCCCCTACTGGGAATGAATTAATCCAACAAAGTATTACATTTGCTGAACCTATGAGCGGCGAGGTAGTACTTATGGGGGGCGGACTCCCGGTGAGTGTAGGTGGGATTGATATGGGGAGTGTTCAGGCTGGATCATCCCAGATAATACCTCAGTTTGACGATGGAGCGGATGCCTTTTTGCTTGATTCTGTCCCAGCTTCACAACCCATTCATGGTTATGAACTGACGGTGGAACTGCAGACGGTTCCAAGTGACCAACTTCGTAATATTCAAGGGACGGATCCCGATGAAATTTCACAGAGTTACTTACAAATTCCTGAGACTTTACCAGAACGGGTGCGGAGTCTTGGTATCAGCTTGGTCAAGGATAAAGAGAACCGTTATGAATCTGTCCTAGCCGTGATGGACTATTTGAAGACTCATTATACCTACAACCTCACTTCTGAGGTACCGCCGCAGGGCAATGACTTCGTAGATCAATTTCTCTTCGAAGATCGTATTGGATACTGTGATCATTTCTCCACTGCCATGGCTGTACTACTGAGGAGTGCAGGCATCCCGAGCCGGTGGGTAAAAGGATTCTCTCCAGGCGAACCGAGTGAGCAGTATAACCATCAATACAATGTAAGTTATGCGGATGCGCATGCATGGGTTGAGGTGTATTTTCCCGAGAAAGGGTGGGTGCCATTTGATCCTACACCTGGGTATAATAACGATCCTACTGAGTCTGATACATCGTATAATGACGGAAAGACCACCTGGTTATCGACTCTGGTTCCGTTTATAAGAAACATTGGATTGACTATATATCATGGGATAAGTGAGTTTGTCCCAAAACTTCAGATGTGGCTACATAAATATGGGGTAACTGGGATTACAATAGTATTAGGAGTTGGGTTTGTTTCACTCATGCGTAGGGAGATGATGTTTCGCAAAAATATCGTGTTCTTATGGTTGCTGGTAATCAAGCCTTATCGTCGCTTTCCCAATCGAATGGAGCTGCTATACGCAGCGGAACGAGTATGGCGAGAAGTGTATTTGATCCATGGACCAAAGCCACTTATGATAACTGCAAGGGAATATGCCCAATCCATCATTCGGGAAAATAGTGAAAGAGGAGAAGCATTGGAACGCTTTGTAACCGTCTGGGAATCCCTTTATTATGGCGGAAATGGACTAGATCGGAAGGGGAGTAGGACCTTCCTGAAAGAGTGTTGGAATTTGGCAATTCAGCAGGAATAACATCTCAAATGGATCTTCCTTGACGATCTCTTTTGTCGTTTCGTATAATTAGTGTCATGAATTAAGGGAGGCTCGGTAATGAAAAAGCCAAGTGAAATTATTGTTGTCCTAGATTTTGGTGGACAATACAATCAACTAATTGCAAGAAGAATTCGGGATTTAGGGGTTTACAGCGAATTATTGCCATATAACACAACAGCAGATCGTCTGCGTGAATTGGCTCCGAAAGGAATTGTATTCTCTGGAGGACCATCAAGCGTTTATGCGGAGGATGCTCCGAAGATCGATCCAGCTATCTATGATCTTGGAGTACCTATCTTTGGGATTTGCTACGGTATGCAGCTAATGGCTCAGGATTTGGGCGGCAAGGTAGAACGTGCAGCGAAGCGTGAGTACGGAAAGGCTGATGTGGATTTTGCAGATCATTCTGTGCTGACAAAAGGCCTGGATGCTAAACAAACTGTCTGGATGAGTCACGGAGATCATGTTGTGGAACTTCCGACAGGATTTCGCATTGATGCTTCGACTGAGCATGCACCTATCGCAGGTTTTGCTAATGAAGAACGGCGGATGTTTGGTTTACAGTTCCACCCTGAAGTGCGGCACTCAGTGCATGGTAATGAGATTATCTCTAATTTCCTGTTTGAAGTATGTGGCTGTAAAGGCGACTGGAGTATGGAGACGTTTATCGAGGATGCGATTCAAGATATTCGTAATAAGGTTGGCGACAAAAAAGTACTTTGCGCACTAAGTGGTGGTGTCGATTCCTCCGTAGTGGCGATGCTTATTCACCGCGCGATTGGCGATCAGTTGACATGTATGTTTATTGATCATGGTTTGCTACGCAAAGGCGAAGCAGAGAGTGTCATGGAGACATTTGTTGGGAAGTTTGATATCCATGTCGTGAAGATTGATGCACGCGAGCGTTTCCTCAGCAAGCTGGCAGGTGTGGATGATCCCGAGCAGAAACGTAAAATTATTGGTAATGAATTCATTTACTGTTTCGACGAAGAATCAGCTAAGATCGGTGATTTTGATTTCCTAGCGCAAGGTACGTTGTATACGGATATCGTAGAGAGCGGAACAGCGACAGCACAAACGATCAAATCGCATCATAATGTTGGCGGATTACCTGAAGATATGAAATTCAGTCTAATCGAGCCGTTGAACACACTCTTTAAAGACGAAGTACGTAAAGTCGGCGAAGAGCTTGGTATGCCACATGCGATCGTCTGGAGACAACCATTCCCAGGTCCAGGACTTGCGATTCGTGTACTCGGCGAAGTGACAGAGGAGAAACTTACGATTGTTCGTGATTCTGACTTCATTTTGCGTGAAGAAATCGCTAAGGCAGGACTTGATCGTGAGATCTGGCAGTATTTCACCGCATTGCCGAACATGAAGAGTGTAGGCGTTATGGGTGATGCTAGAACCTATTCTTACACAGTAGGTATCCGCGCAGTAACTTCCATCGACGGTATGACAGCTGACTGGGCACGTATCCCATGGGATGTGCTTGAGAAAATTTCTGTTCGTATCGTAAACGAAGTAGAAAACGTAAACCGTATCGTCTACGACGTTACTTCGAAACCACCTGCAACGATTGAGTGGGAATAGACTTTAAATATTGACGATGTTCTACGCTTGTTAATCCTTGCTACATAAGGCGTAGCGGCGTTGACATCGGAGATATTCCACTTACACCTGCAACAATTGAGTGCAAAAAATTACTCTCTTTTATTTGCGTTATTTAGCGAATAGAAGGGAGTATTTTTTATGACTAAAATAAATGAACTAATCGAGGACTTTAGGCTGAACCAAGAAATTCTAGGTAGAGAAAAGAAGTACATCGATCTTTGTCTATTCCGATTGTGGAGATGGGAAGAGTTCACAGTAAATGTGTTAAGTATTGTAGAAACTGAGGATGTGACACCACTTCATATCAAAAGATATATACAGGAACGTCAACGTGTCGGAAGTGAAGTTAACAGAACAATTAACAACACTATCGCTACTTTGAAGGTGTTTTTTCAATACTTGGTAAGCGAAGAGTTTATTGATGAGCAGGATAACCCAATGCGGAGGATTCGTAACCTCAAGGAAGAGAAGACAGTTATTGTTACGTTCAATGACGATGAAGTATCACGTATCATTAATGATCTGAAAGAAGAGACGTATTCAAATGTTCGAGACAAACTCATTCTTATTATGCTCTTTGACACAGGTATAAGGGTTTCTGAACTGTGTGACATTAAAGACAGTGACATAGCTAGGCGACATATATTAATTCATGGGAAAGGCTCTAAACAGCGTCTGGTGTACATTAGTAATATCATGCGGAAGTACATGAGGAAATACGAGGTATTAAAGAAGGAGCGATTCAAAAAAAGACTACAGGATGAAATAGAGGGTTACTACTTCCTAGATCAATCGGCTGTAAGGTTATCCCGCTCACGTATCAATAAGATTTTAAAGGAGCATTGTATTAATGCTGGAGTACGAAAAGAAGTTAGATGCTCACCTCATGATTGTCGGCATTTTTTCGCACAAAAGCAGTTAAAGAATGGGATTGATATTTACAGCTTGAGTAGACTGATGGGACATTATGATACGCAAATAACTTCCAAGTATTTAAGGGGATTAGAGCAAGAGGATATACTAGAGATTGGACGTATTCATAGCCCATTAAAACTTTTGAAGATAAAGCAAAATGCTAACCCCAATACCTGAAATAGGTCGTTGATAGGTGAGTGGTTGGCTATTGAGGAGGACGCAACACTATAATAGCTTATAGCAACTTCTAGTATGCATTTTAAGCTCTTGTAACGAACTTAATGAGGAAATGTATAATTAGGATGCAGAGGAGTAATATAAGTCGTTATAGACCGTTTGATGATGGAGTGTTACATGATCTAGTGTCAAAAGGAATAAACTTAACTTCAACATACATAGGATTAAAAGTATTGGCTGTTATGTGAACGGCTTTGAGTGGTTGGATGTTGATTGAATTAGGTTGTGTGAGTACGAGGGTCCAGAAATATAATACTTTACTGAATATATCTATTTTTTGACATAAATAACTTTTTGTGTTATACTATAATAGTGGTGAAAGAGGTCACATTGAAACCACGACAAATAATATAGCGTGAGCTTGCTACATCTGTAGCAGGCTTTTTCTGCTGTTTACAAAGGAGATTTAACTGTGAGACATGAAAAGAAATTTGAACAAACGAGTTTAGTACGGGAAGAATGTCGGATGATAAGGCTTAAGATGCGGATCAAGCTGAGAGAAGTAGCTGACCATCTGGGGTGTGAGCTTGAACACGTCAGCAGGTGGGAGAATGGAAAAGTCAACTTTTCAAAGAAACGGCTCATTAAATATATTGAGTTATGTGAGGAGTGGCAATCATGAGCTTATGTATTGTAGCAAATAATCCTTATATGAAATACTTAGTGATAGCATCTGATGGAAGAATAACTAAATATGGTGAGGTGGCTGGAGATGACTTCAAAAAGTTAACGCTCATCAATGAACATGTATCGATCTTTACGTCAGGCATTGTTACGTGTGCAGAGGAATTAAGAACAGTTGTAACTTCAAAATCAAAAGATAAGAACATAGATGAGATTGCGATGATCGCACAAGAAGAAAGTATAAGAATAAATAATGATTTCCATTTCAAGTATCCTAATTACTTTGAAGGGAATAACCGCACAGATATGGCAACTATTATTGGTTTCTTTGACATACACAGAAATGAGAGCGGCTACATTAAATTGTGCAGATCTGATGGCTACACACCACATAAGATAATCGATTCCTCAGTTCAGACGAGTGGATACTCTCAAGATCTTGCGATGAGCTATTTCTTAGATCATTTCAATGGATCTGAACCATGTGAACCGATGTATGACGCATTTAAGTATGTTAGTGAATCAGACAATTCTGTTGGTGGCGTTATGAAAATGCACGTCATTAGTAATCAAGGAACTAGTATTTATCAGGCGGTGATTTAAATTGTTAATGAGTAAGAATGTTAAAATGGGGCCGAACGCAACGATCAGCTGGGGGCAAGTAACCAGTCAACCGAGAGCATCTGATTTGGGTGGATTAATGGACAATTCGCCCAAGTTGACATACATAGATGCTAATGGGATATATACTGGATCCCTTACAGCAGATCAGATTAGAGCTGGGAAGATTAGTGCTAATTACATCAAGGGCGGAATAATCAGTGGAGTAGACATCGATGTTGAGAATGGAATTAAAGTTGGGAATACAATAACGGTAGGAAAGTCATTAGATCAAAGTTTGAAATCAATTAAGTTTACAAATTCATCTGGTATCACATGTAAAAGTGATGCTATGACGATTTCAGCAGATACTCTCCATTTTGCCTGTAGTAGTATTACTGGGATTACAGCGACGTTTGGATAAAAAAACAATAATACAGCCCTGAAAGTTTAGGTTGTATGAGATTACACCTGAACTTCAAGAAGCTTAAAACGAAATCCAGTTACAGAAAAAGATTAATAATTAGGAGTTGGATTATATATGAATACTTTAAATAAGCATGACTTCTTCTATTGCTATAGCTTGGAACTGTTTAAGTTTCTAAAATTCCAGAAGAATATTGATTACGTTTGCACAGCTTATCATGAGCGTACTCACAACAAGTTCTGGCAGTTTGCTGGTACAGATGAATTGCAAGATGCTATTAGTGAGTATAGAAAGTTAAATAAGAATGGTATATAATAACGAGTGGAAAATAACGGTATGTTTTAGTACCTAAGGAGAAAAATACGGTCTATTGTGGACTGTCACTGTGGAAAAACAAGGTCTGATTCGGACTGTCATCTAAGATAAAAACGGTCTGATTTGGTACTGATTTTACACAGTATACAAAGAAAACTTATTACAAAGAATACTTATTACATAGAAGTGACTCTCTGCGAGAGCTGGAAGGTATGTTTATTTTTTAATTTAATTGGTTTGGTTATTATTCATGGAGGTTATTTTAATGGCAAAGAACGATGAAAGATTTATACCTGTTGCTAATGCATTTTTTGATCGAGACGGAAAGTCTAAATTGAATCCAAGGGAACTTTATTTATATTCCTATTTACATGCTATGAGATCGTTTATGTATATAGATTATACTATCACAAATCTGGGTTTATTATCGTCTCAGGTTCATTTTGTTAAGAAAGACAAAGACAATAGAAAGTATATTTGTGAAGCTTTGACATCGTTGAGAGATAAGAAAATCTTGATATTCGATGACGTTGATATTAGAAAGGAAAAATGCATTGAGATACGTTTCAAGACCTTTATTAGAGGTTATGAGAAAATACCTTATTCATTTTTTAATAATACAACTGGCATCGAAGAATATATGGTTCTATGTGCTATCAAGATACGTAAGAGAGCAATTTCTTTTGATGAGTGGGCATGTATTTTAGATTGTTCATCAAAACATGCCAAGACGAAAATACTTGAGATGGTATCCATTGGAATAATCAATGTTAGTAATGGCAAGTATTATGTCAATGATCAGGGTGAGTGGCGGCAAGAAACTAATGAATATGAAGTTAATGATGACTTCACACCAGAAGATGATGACAATGATGATGATTTAGTTATTGATTCAGTTGAGGAAGAAACTAGATCAAACAATTGGGGCAAAACAGGTGCAAAGTTAACTGATAAGGACTTTTACATATATCTAACATCAAAGGATAATAAGTTTAGAACTAAATGTGAAAATATCATTAATAAGCTTGAGAATCCTACAAAGCTAGGTAGTAAGCCTTTTGACTTCACGAGAATGAGAGACATGGCACAGAAACGAATCGATGATGAATCAAGGGGAAAGAAGCAGTCAGACGAAAAAGAATTTGTAGAACAATCACAAAATACTGTTGTTCGTCTAAAGTCTAATGAACTTGTTGAATTTAATGATGGCATTAACATAAGCGATGTAAGAGAAATATTATATGCAACTTATAATGAGGATACTTACCATCAATATGTTAAATCATTTAGCATCAATGATCTGTTGGATGGTTGTTACGCTGAAACAAAGCAATCAGTAAGAGAACAATTATCGTCAATGATTAAAGAATCTAAATTTGATGATGAAATGAAACGTCAAATTAGGTCTTTTAGAGACGCAATTGTATCAAAAAATAATAAACAAAGGCGTTATGATGAAGAGTGGGAACGCGATGAATTTAGCTTTGATGGTCAAAATATGTCAAATCTAAGTTTACAAAGTCGTATTCGCAATCAGAATGTTGAAAACAAGAAGAATAAGAGTGATCTTTCTGACTTCTTGGATTGAAATATGAAAGAAATTATTGCCACTACGATCCAATAGTTGATTGTGGTGGCAATGTTATATATCGATATAGTATGGTTATAGTTCTTGTTATAGGTATATGTTATAGGGTGTGTCATAATTATAGTATAGGTTATAGGAAGGAACTCTAATACAACTTTAGCGAAGGTGTAGATTAAGTGAGGGGAAGATATTACGATGCTGTTTTATTCCGGCTCAATAATAATGGGGGTGCTGAACGAACTCTGTCATTGTTACGTTTCGCTTACGCTACACTTCACAACGCCAGACCTGCCGCACCACCCCCGCGCTAGCGCGCTCCCCCTCACGGCAGAACGAAATCTTTTTTTAGATGACTCTTACAGTTCGTCCACTGTTACATACGCCGATACCAGATTAGATTTTTTCGAAATGACTGTAAATTACAAGTATAAATGACGTATGCCTTATTTATTCTTGTTTCGTATATATTTGTTGAAAACTTGAATATTCTCGATAAGACATCGTTAACATGTAGTTCATTGTGGTTATTATCATTATAATAAGCTAACGCTCTTATGTTATATAAGGGCTGCATAGAACAATAATAATAAGTTACATGAAACGACTCCCCTTTTTGGGGAGTTTTTCTGTTTTTACGGTGTCCATACATCGATCGAAGCATATGATAATCCCAACTTGTTGAATTGGAGTGGTGAATGATGGGCAATATCAAGAAGGGTAAGGGATTCAAGTTTCCACCGATCAAGAGAGTGAAGATATCTGCTACTTATAAGAAGATTCAGGTCTCCGTTCCAGATGCTCCTGTGAGTGAAGTGTTGCCCGATAGGATTACATTCTACGTGGATAATAGGTTTACCACTAAACAAGTGAATCGGATTAGGCAGATGATCGGTGTAGTTCTTAACAATTGGAGAAATCATTTCGATGAGTTGAACAACGGAGCGCACCGTTCTCGTTATCAAAACTGTGTCAATAAATATGCTCGATTTAATCTAGCGCCAGTCTGGTTTGACGAAAAGTTATCTAACGGATCTGCTGCCGCAGGAGTTCAGATGGATGGATTCACGACAATGATTGCTGTTAATGGATTCGATAGGGCGGCAAAGGCATATATCATGTATCAAAAATCTGGTAGCTCCACAATTAAAGGTATGAATGCGTCAAACCCTGAAAAAGCCTCCCTATCCGTTACAATTAATGCAACAGCTCTCGACAATACAAGTGTATCCACGATATTTCTTGGAGGATCACTTCAACATGCTTGGCTACATAGAGAAGGGTATCGTCATCCAATAGGTAAATACATATCGTATTTCGCAGGAGAGGCGAGTATGTGTGTAATGAGAGGTAATAATGATAAGACGAGTACGCCAGCTAACACATATACGAAATGGTTGGATTGATAAATTAAGTAATGAAGTATTTCAAATTGAGTGCGAGAATTATTTGTACTGTCAATTTCTCTTCAAATTTAATGTCTCATATGAGTAGACTCTCTTGGGACAAAATGGACATGCAGTGTTATCAGTGGTTTGGTGTGTCCCGTATGCATGTCCCATATATAGTGGTACAATATGGTTAGATAATACATATTGGAACGAGGTTGATGTAGATGATATACGGATATGCGAGAGTCAGTAGCGTTGGTCAGAATTTAGATGTACAGTTTAAACAATTACAAGATTATGGCTGTGGCAAAATATTTAAAGAGAAAGTTAGTGGTAGGACTAGAGAGCGAAAGGAACTGCAAGCGATGCTTGCAAGTGCAAGTGAAGGAGACACAATAGTAGTTCCAAAGCTTGATCGTCTGGCACGGAGTACAAGAGACGCACTAACAATTATTGATGATCTGAATAAACGTAAGATAGCTCTTGTTATTTTAAATATGGGTGGAGATGTTGTTAATACGGCAACTGCTATTGGGAAGCTCCTTATAACTGTACTAAGTGGTATTGCAGAATTTGAAGCTGACATGACTAAAGAAAGGCAGACTGAGGGTATTGCAGAAGCCAAATTAAGAGGTGTTTATAAGGGGCGCCCAAAGAAATATACGGGTAAACATAGCGGATTGAATCATGCCATTGATTTATTTGTGAATAGGAATACTAATAAGTATACAGTAAAGCAGATATGTGAAATTACCAAAATAGGACGCAGTACACTGTATCGGGAGTTACAGGAACGTGGACTACAAGAAGCTGTGATTTGAATAGGAATATAACATGTTAAAGTATCAATCGAAAAATAAAGATCATGAATGTTATGTGAAAGGTAACCCTTGCGAGGAAGGCTTCTGTTTGTATGAGCTTATACATACAGTTTATTCTGGATCCATGTTCAGCGGACATGATTCTTCGTTATAGCAAGCCAATTCAAGAAGATACGCTGTTTGAGGTTGAGGCTTATTTAACAATAGCCACTCTTATGAGTGGCTATTGTTAAATGTGGGGGATATTTTTTACTTTTTGATGTTATATTGCGTCTGTATAAGAGAGTAGCACATCTGTCGAACGAATAAGTTGCTTTTTGTAAAAAAATATGGAAAATTACTCATGTATATGATAGTATTGCTAAAAATATCATAATAACCAAATTATACTATATCAATATTTATCACTCTTGTAAACACTTTTTGTGAGAGACTAGTAGATTGAAATAATGCTATTAATTAGAGAGCTAAAATGTTTCATATTGTTCAATTTCAATGCCTATCTTTTGGCTTTTGAGTCAATAGAGAATGCTTTATTGATTTGTAAAAGTTAAGTAATCCTATAAAAGTTATGCTTGGTTGGTGATTATTTAATGAATACAGGGGTGAGAGTATGACGGATTATCAAAAAAAAGCATTAAACGCTCAAATAATCGCTATTGATCATGGGAACGGTTATGTTAAAGGGTACACTAGCGAAAAAAAACTGCTTCTACCTAATCAATTTATCCGAAAGGATTTATTGTTATCAAAACCATATTTTGATTTAGACGAGTACACATCTATTAAATTTGAGAATGAGACGTACTTCTGGGGGAAGAACATCTGTATGGAACTAAACCCAATAAGTACTTTTTCTCTCCATGATCGTTACATTCAAAAACCATACAAGTTGTTATCTGAGTTCACTCTCGCTGAAATGGCAGAAGATCATAATGAATTGATTGTAGTCACTGGTGTTCCTTCAGATCAGATTAGAACAAGAGAAGTAGGTGACCTTAAGAAAGTGTTTGAGGGAATGCATGAAATGAAAGTCAATGGCTGTAAGAAATTTATTGAGGTGAAAGATGTATATATACTTACACAGCCACTTGGAACATTTCTGTATATCTACCTCGATGATGAAGGTAACATTGTTGATCCAGACATCGAAGAAGAACATGTTGGTATCATTGATGTTGGTGCTGGAACGTTTAATTTAGATGGTATTCATAGGATGAAGGCAGTATATGAAGATCGTGACACTTTTGCTGAGGGATTGTTCAAGGTTTACAGACGTATCTCTGACTACATAAACAAAGAGTATCCAGAAGCTAAGGCTACTCCGAAGCTTGTAGAGTTACAGTTCCTTGGAGATAATCTTGAGTCATATCGGGTGTCCAAGCGTGTATCGATAGATATAAAAAAGATTAAAGATATCGTGTTCAACGAATATATAGATGACATCATTCCTAAGATCAATCAGCTCTGGACAAGACGTTCTAAATTTGATCGAATCCTTCTTACTGGTGGCGGAGCTACACCTCTTGCACCTTACCTTCTCAACTGGGAAAGGGATATCGAAGTTCCTAATGTAGAGAACTGTCAACTCACTAATGCTATTGGCTTTTATAGATTCGGAGTGGCTAAAGTAAATAATCGAATAGAGTAGCAAAGAAGAAAAGTTCAATCGCTTGATACAGATGGTAATGCTGTAGGAGTAAATCACAGCCTTGATTTCTACGAGACTGTCAACGAGGACATAGTCGCTGTAATGGATAAAGAACAGATGTTGCTCGAGTAAATAGGGATTTAACCTATAAAGAGACATTAGAAGTTAGAAATGGGAAAATTGTTATAAGGAGATAAGGAAATGGGGAAGTTCGATAAGATTGACGAACTAAAGAAGCTGTTTGATCTGTACAGACCGCTTCCGAAAGCAGCACTCAAAAGTCTCCAGAGTGCAATAGCAGTTGATATGACATATAACTCTAATGCAATTGAAGGTAACACTCTGACACTATCAGAGACTAAAGTAGTCGTTGAAGATGGCATCGCTATTGGTGGCAAGACTGTCAGAGAACACCTTGAAGCATTGAACCATTATGAAGCAATTGAATATGTTGAGTCGATAGTTGATGATGCTGAGGTTGGTGAAGATACAATAAAGAACATTCATTATCTCATCATGAAAGGAATCGACAAGGAAGCAGCTGGATCGTATCGGATTGCCAACGTAATAATATCTGGCAGTGAACATGTGCCACCGAACCACATACAAGTTCCTGCTGAAATGGAGAAGCTAATCTCATGGTATGATGAAGCTAAAATGTATCTACATCCTGTCGAACTTGCAGTACAGTTTCATTTTAAGCTTGTATATAATCACCCTTTTAGAGATGGCAATGGACGAACAGCTAGACTCTTGATGAACCTGATACTAATGCAATTCGGATATCTCCTAGTAATCGTGAAGGTGAGCGAGAGAGTCAAATATATTAATGCTTTGGAGAAAGCAAGTACAACAGGGAATGTGGGAGATTTATTGAAGCTGATAATTGAATACGTTGAAGAGAGTTTCAAGAAGTGTTTTTTCATTGCTGGAATAGAGATTCATAATAGTGAGTGATATATTGCATCTTGATATAGCTGATACTACTTTACTTTTTCGAGGTTAGTTCAAAATAATTCAGATGAAAAGACCTTGAAGACGTATCCACACATGCTCAAGATCATGCTGTGTGAGAATGTAGAAGAGCTTTGCTTGAATCATAGGATATAAATGTTATTATATGTATATATTAATAAAAGACCGTAGCGCTAACTACGGTCATCATGATAGCTGCTTTTAAGGGCAGTTGGCTTGAGCAAAAAGTGATGAATTACAAGAAAAGTAGATCGCGTACCTTTGTCAGAGGGCGGTCTACTTTTTCTTTAGGTATGTGAGCAAAGCGAGAATGAACATTAAACTCAGTGCTTCAAAAACGCTCACCAGACACGCGCCACAGCTTCATTACAGGGCTTGTAAGTGCGGGTGAAGACATAAGTGTGATTCGAAGCCTAAGTCATAGCTCAGCGGATATGATTCTTCGGTATAGTATGCCTAGTGAGGAAGATAAGCAGCATGCAGTTGAACGATTACATAGGGAAAAGCCACTCTTTTGAGTGGCTTTTGTTGTATGGGGGGATAATTTTTACTTAAATAATGTTACTGTATGGGAGAAAGCACCATAGCACATCCAGTCAGCGACCCACGAGTGAAATTTAGCGACAGGATAAAGGTGATTTTAATCAAGGAGTACAATTACAATATATGGTATGATTATGTTCGCTAGGTATATAGACTCATATCAGATCAAAGATATCTGTTACATCCAGAGTCCATTGGATCGGATGACAGACCTTGAGCCAGACGAATGGCTTCGCCTATCAACTACGTAGGACGATTACACGAACTCGCCTATCCATCGATATGAGAGGTGTGAGAGGTATATGCGAGTTCGCAGATTAGGAGTTCTCCGAAAGAAGTTCTTAGTTTAGGAGGAGTCTATATGATATTAGAAAAAGTTATAAATAAAATTGTAATACAAAGTGAATATAAGGATTTTGTTGATAAGTATATAGATAATATACTTACCGAATTTAAAGGTAAGATTCATAGCATTTATATGTGTGGCTCGATTCCAAAAGGAACTGCTAAACCTTTTAAGTCAGATGCAGACTTTACTATTGTATGTGTAAATCCCAAAGGTATTGATTACGAAAGATTGTCAAATATTAAAGACAGGCTTTTGGAAGAATATCAAGTAGTAACTAAGATTGATACGATAATTTGCTCGATTGACGATGTATTAAGTAAACCGAATGAGTGGGGTTTTTGGGTTAAGATAATTTGTGTTTGCATATATGGTCATGACGTTGGTGAAAAAGTACCACCGATAATTATTTCTCCAGAGTTCATTTCAGACTTAAATACAGAGACCAAGGAGGAAGTCGATCGTATACATAGTTTACTTTCTAATGCTAGTGATAACACAATGAAAACTAGATATATTAAAGGTTATTCTAAGAGATTAATTCGTGCATTATACTCTTTGGTGTTAGAAGATACAGGTGTATGGCAAGATGACATTATTAAGATGAAGAATGCCATATTAAACTATTGCGAGATTGACTCCGCTTTAGTTGATTATCTGTATGCTTGTTACTTGGATAGTAATGTACTTGTTGAAGAGTTTCTGGGAATTGCAGATGAAGTATATAGCTATTTTGAGAACGCCTTAAATACAATGGCTGCTTCCAGAACTTCCTTCGGCTAACACCATATTCACGCATCGGGATGCCGCCCTCGGTCGCCAGGAGGAATTTCGAAGAAGTAGAATCAGGCGACAACCCTGCACTGGCTAAGTCCGTCGGACCCGCGCTTCGCGCTTAAGCCAGTGAGGGTTCGTGAATACAAAACGTTAAGCGAAATTACTGTTCTAGAAAGTCATTTAAGATAAATCTTATAAGTGGGTGAACGTCTTGGAAAGAGTAAGCAATCATTATGTTCCAAAATTTTACTTACGGAATTTTTCAACTAACAAAAAAAATATTGGAGCGTTCTTTCTTGAGAAGAATCTTTACATACCAAATACGTCAATAAAAAGTCAAGCCTGCCAGGACTACCTGTATGGAGAAGATGGATCAATAGAAGAGATGTTTAGTAAGCTCGAGGGACAAGCAGCACAAATTATTAAACAAATTATAGAGACTCAGAGTGTCCCTGATAGAAATAGCGAAGAACATCATTTATTGTTACTATTTATGTTATTAAGTGAAGCTAGAAATTTAAAGTCGGCTGATTCAATTAGTAATTTAATTGATACTCAAATGAAAGTTATTTTGAAGATGAAATTAGAACATGGACAACTACCTGATGTCTCGCATGAAACTTTAGAAAAGACATCATTTTCACATGAAATTCCTAACCTCCTACCAATTCAATCGACGATTAAAATATATCCGGTTCTACTTGATCTTAATTGTTGCTTAATTATTAATAAAACCGATAGACAATTTATTACTTCTGATAATCCATTGGTGAGATACAATTTAATGTATATTAGACGCAATTATCATCTTCGAGGGTATGGTTTAGGGAACATGGGTATTCAACTGTTTTTCCCAATTAGTCCTAATTTGTGTATATGTATTTTTGATCATATACTATACGATTGTTCAGTAGACACTAATGGAAATATTATTGTTAATCGAGGTAAACAAATTGATGAGTTAAATAAACTCGTTTACTTAAACTCTTACAAGACATTATTTTTCAACGAAAGGACAAAAGAATCATATATTAAAAAGATCATCAGTAATGTTCGTCATACTACAACAGAAATAAAAAATGAAATAACAGTGTTAGGAGATAGGGACAAAAAACTTATACTTTATTCACAACGGAAAGTAGATCAACGGATAAATCTTGCAATGTTCAGTATTAATAAAGAATTTGTTAATATGCCTTTGCCTCTTCATATGGGAGGACCTATGAGACCACATGGGATGGAAATGCTAGAAAATGAAGAGAAGTAACAGTTCGAGCGTATTTCATGAAGACATTAACTTCGCCTAACAATGTATTCCTACTGCGGGCATTCGCCCTTGATCGCTAAGAAGGATTTTCAAGAAGTATATTCAGGCGGTAAATTCAACCAGCTAAGTCTGCCCGTTCCCAACGGTCACTTAAGCTGCTTGAACGTCAGGAATGCCAAACGTTATGTGGAAGATTGTGAATTAATATTATTAGAGGTGAGCCATTGAAGAATGATATATGGACAAGCTTCTTGAATCCTGAAATTCTTAAAGCAAATTTAATTAAAGCGTCTTTATATATAGCAGCATTTGAAATGTTAAAAGATTCAATAATTGATCATCCTAAGACATTATTTACTGACGGATTTAATGAAGAAGGTTGGATAGTAGACGAGAATTACAAGTTAAAAGTTCTCTCAAGAAATAAAAGTCCACTCTATGCTTCATTAGACTGGTTTAAAGAAATGGAGACCATAAAGCAGGCAGATATAGAGGTTTTCAATAGCTTGAAGGAATATAGGAATAAACTTTCACATGAAATGGCTAGTAGTATATTCAAAGGATTTGATGAAGAGGAATTTACTAAATTGTTTTCAGAACTGATCATTTTGTATGAACAGATTGAAAAGTGGTGGGTTATTAATTTCGAATTAGCCATTGATCCTGAAATTAATATTGAAAACGTCGATGATGTTTACCCCGGCTCAATATTAATGTTGAAACTAATGCTGGATGTAGCTTTATCGGGAGAAGAAGAATCGTGGAAATACTACAATGAATATATGAATGGATTTAAAGATAAAGTTTAAATAGTTAAGCTTCGAGGTCACAATCCATCACATAACACCAATTTCACGCGTCGGGCCATACGGTCCTCGGTCCGGCAGATGCATTTTAAGGAAGAGAAAGTAGCTGGACACATCGATTTCTCTAAGATAAGAGCTATCTAAGGGAAATCGACGTCGTGAATCCCAAACGTTAGCTGAAACAGGTGAAATTAATATGAGGGGAATATGCTATGGAATGTCCTAAATGTAATAGCAATATTGATCTATCTTATGAAGATTTTAAAGACTATGACCCAAAATGTGTACATTGTGGTTTTTATTATTACTTAAGACATGTTCTAAGATTGGCTTGTTCTGCTTGGATGAAGATTGACAAGCATGAAAATTACTATTTTAGGAATGTACATGAGAATTTATACGAACCATTTATTCAGATGAATAATAAAAAAGTAAACCCTATTCAGGGTGCAATTAGTGTAGGAGAGTATTTAATAAATGCTTTCAAGTCGTTAGTCAATGTTTATCCTAAAGAGGATTTAGTATTTATGACATTAGCACTTAGAGAATTAGCAACATGGAAAATCATTTTAGAAAGAAATGATGCATGGGCTTCTGTTCAAGTTAGAAATGTTGCTCATACATTTACAAATATTTTAGAGTCTGTTGAAGAAGATAAATTTGGAGATATTGCTATTCTAGAGGAAACTGATTTCATAACAGCCTTTGTTATGATTGAGGAAATCGAAAAAATAATAAGTAATGTATTTAATTGTAGCCATTTTTCTTGGAATCCTAATCTAGAAGAAATAATAAAAACAAGGGTAGAGAATGATCATTTAGCTTTTTATCACAAATATTTTGAAGTTGAGGAATTATTAAAACCCGAGGAAATTGAGTTTGAAAATGCAAAAATAAATAATTTCTTAGAACAAAGAAACATGACAATTTTTTATATAAAAAATAGTGTGAGTATTGAACTTGAACATTTATTTGGATTTTCATTTAAGGATCTAGTGAGTCTTAGAGAAGATATTATCTCTATTTCAAAGGATAAGGAACAAATATTTGAAATATTACCATTGGCAGAAGACATATCCATAAAAATAGCCTTTGTCTTTAAAAATCAAATAATGGATGCTTGGAGCAATAAAATAGAAAATATTTTAAAGTTTATGACATATAATCCAACATATAATAGTGGTGATTCTTTTTATAAGTTAAATAACCCACATATGGATTATAAATTTATATATAATTTCGAAGATTTGTTGGCTATTGGTTTTTTGGACTCCTCAAATAGTATTACGATATTCGAAAATGTATCTACCTCAGACCACTTTATCGAAGATATTTTTGGGAAAAGTTCGACCAAAGTTTTTAAGAAAGCTCAGAGAGATATTTCTTATTTAATGGGTATGAAAATAGCTGATTACTTCTCTGAAAGAAAGGGTTTTTATGTTCCTATGCAACAGAAGGGTGTACCTAATATTAATATAAAAACAATAGTTGGGAACGGAATAAAAAAGAGAATAGTAAATAGAGAAAATCAAGATTTAGGAGACATCGATGCTGTGGTAGTAGACATAGTCCATAAGGAGATATTGTTATTTGAAATAAAGTATTATAAACCAGCTACAAATAACTTAGATATGTTAAAAAAGGATAAGAAGATATTTGAGGATATTAATAAAATATTAGAACGAGCCAAATGGGTTGAAGAAAATATAAGTGACATCATTGAAGCTTGGAATTTAGACACTAGTTCATATACTTTAAAAACCCTACTTATCACTGGTAGACCAAACTATTACGGGGAACAAGTTCAGAGAGAAATGAATAATATTGAATATTACACTTTTGACAGTATTTTTAGAAAATATTCTTAATAACACAAAAGTATAGTATTTTCAAAGAAGCCACCTGCATCATCTATCTCCGTATTCACTCGTCGGGGCTATCGCCCCTTGGTTGACAGATGTATAATCATGGAAGAAGCTCAGACAACAAACGCCCCAGCCTAAGATAAGAGCTATCTAAGGCTGGGGCGTTTCGTGAATGCACAAACGTTATCTGAAATTGGCGTATAGAAAAATTATTGGAGGATTAGATGATAAATTTTATAAACGAAGGAATTGAAACAAAAACTATTGAATTGTTGTCTTTTTTTAAAAAACATCGAATTGATTATGACTTTTATGATTTGGAAACTCCTGAAGAGTATGACGAAGAAATTATTATTGACTTGGAGTCAAAAATAAGTTTTGACTTGCCATATTGCGAAGAATATTTAGAAAAAACTTTAGGTGAAGTTATTGATATATTTGAAGAAATTATCAATGCTAGAATTGATGATGATTACATTTATATAAGTAATAAAAGGATCTTGGTAAGAGTGGATTCTCTTAACAGAGGGAAAATTATAGCTCTTGAAGAAAAAACTGATGGGGTTTTTAATACATCTCTAACAATTAATAATCAAACATATTATTTTGATATAGTAAATGATCTGACAAATTTCGCATTTGCAGTTACCGTTATGAATAACTATGATAAATATTTCCCGCCATTACTTTATGAAGATCTCTTTATTGAAATTACTTCTGAAATACGAATAGATGAAGACATTATTGATGATTTAATTCAAGCATATATGTTCGAATTAGGATCATCATTAAATATAAAATTGTTTATTTCCCCTAGACCTATATATTATGAGTTGGAGTATGAATTGCTGGAAGGCGAGGAGAAGGCTCGGCTTCGTCCGTTGATTGCAGGTCGAGGAAATAAAGAACTCTATCAAATATACAATTCATGTGCAAGTATTGAAGATCCAGAAATATTAGTTCTTATGTACACAAAAGTAATTGAATATGTATCTCAAACTGTTGTAAGGCGTGAATTATTGGATTCTGTAATGACAAAACTATACAGCCCTAAAACACTAAGTCCAGATGCAAACTATGTCCTTGAATTAGAGAAGTTATTCGATGAACATGGAAATTATAAGAAAGATAAAGAGTCTATTAGAATAACAATTGAAGTCTGTTGTGATGGTTTAGAACTAAAAGAATTTGCTCCCAAATATTTAAAAAACCTCAATAGAATCAACATACAAAGTACTAGGGAAGAAAAAAAACAAGCATTAGTAGAGTTAACAAATGCAATTTCAGATACTAGAAATATGATTGCACATGCAAAGACAAATTACAAAAATAAAGGATTTGAGTGTCCGAAAGATGATATGAAAGTATTTTCAAACTGTTTGAAACTAGTTGCTGACCAAGTTATTAGATGGTTTTCAAGACAACACGATGATTCCAAAGTGTTCTAAGTTTTGTTTGTATAGTCTATGAAGACGCCAACTTCTTATAACATAGCATTCACGCTGCGGGAGGGGTTTCGGAGAAGCAATTGGCAGGCAGACAACCCTGCGAGGCTAAGTCCGTAAGCGGACCCGGCGCATACGCACCTTAAGCACTCTCAGGTTCGTGAATGTCAGAACATTATACGCAACCCCTTTGAGAATATTAAACAATGAAATAAATCAACAACAAAAAATAAATAAAAGTGAAAGGATGAATTATATAAGGTGCTAATGGCAGACTGAAAGAGTTTTCAGATTCTGCACTACAAGATTTATCTAATAGCATGTAAAGATACTGTATCTCACTATTCAAATGTAATATTGTGGATTTAATATATTTTTCATTTTAAGGAGGAATAGTCATGCGAAAATCAATGAAATGTTTTATATTAGCTTTTATTATAATGCTAATAAGTACACCTTTAGGGTATACCGCAATTAATACTGTGTATTACAATAAAAATCTAAGTGGTGAATATCTTACGATATTAAATGGGTTCATATATTTATTTATGTTAATCGGTGTATCAATATTTATTATTGGATTAGTTGATATGATAGTAAGCAAGAATAATAAGGAGTAGCCGTATAATCATGATTTTTCATATAAATTTGGCTTGTCTATGTGAGGCAAGCCAAATTTTATATATAGAAAAATCTAATATAGCCTTTATAAAGGTTGCTTGAAGGATAATGAAATTACAACAAATGGTATAAGACAAAAAAGATGTATTTACGGAAGTGGCAGGTGAAGACCGAGAAATAAGAAATAGTAGAAGGGGTACCTTGCGGAAATGGATTTGATAGTCCAAAAGATTAGAACATATCAAAAGATACATAAAATCACAAGATATCTATGAATGTAGAATCGAAGAAGAAGGGGCAGCGTATAACAATGTTTTTCAGCTTCGTCGCTGACGCTCCTTGATCGCTAAGAAGGATTTCCAAGGAGTGTATTCAGGCGATACATTCATTCCCCTTAGAAATGAGCTATCTAAGGCTGGGTCATTTCGTGAATACAAGAATGTTATATGAAAGAACGAAGCAATCTTATAACAACGAAGGGAGTATCAACATGATAATTGGATTTCATCATGCTCAAATTACGATTCCTAAAGGCAAAGAAGAAGCTGCAAGGAAGTTTTATTGTGGCGTTTTGAAACTGAAGGAAATCCCAAAACCAGATTCTTTACTTGGAAGAGGTGGTTTTTGGGTTGAAGTTGGAAGTCAACAATTACATATTGGAACAGAAGATGGAGTCGATCGATTACTTACTAAAGCTCATTTAGCATTTGAAGTAGACGATATAAAAGCTATGGAAATATTACTTAAAGACAATGGGATTAAAATCTTGGAATCAGTACCGATTCCAGGTTATGAAAGATTTGAATTTAGAGATCCATTTGGTAACAGAGTAGAATGTATCAAATATTTATAAATACCTACGGTATTCGTAATGACAGGGATAAAGGAATTTTCTGGGCTAAACCAGGGTTCCTTCATCTAACACCGTATCTACGCTGCGAGCCGTTCGGTCCTTGGTTCGCAAGAAATGATAAGCAGAGAAGCAGAATCAGCGAACAACCCTGCGAGGCTAAGTGGCAGAGCCACCCAGTCGCGTTGCTCCTTTAGCCTCTCGGACTCGTAATACATGAATGTTATGTGAAATTCTTGGATTAAATAAATACCAGTTCAAAGGAGCGGGAAATGAAAAAAATAGTCTTACTATTAACAGGTATCATCATAATTTCGAATGCCATTTGGAGTTATGTATATTTTAAAGAGATTAATAAAGCATCAAATTCAGGTATTCAAGTTTACAATCTTAATGGTACAGGGGAAATATGGGACGTTATAAATTACAAAATTATTGTCTCCCCAACTAAAATTCAACGAGGAAATGGAAGATTAGTGTACAAGGGCGACTCAAAGAACATTGAGAATAGTACCTATTATAAATATGAAATTAAAGAAATAAACATCGATGATAAATACGGAACAGTTTTTGTAAATGAAGCAAGTTCTAAAGGTGGTCCAGTATCAATTCTAAGTAATCTTAATGATACTGGTTCTATTATAGGGGAATTTTCTTACGATGAATTAAAGAAGGATAAACAAAATTATGAAAGTACCACTATAACTATTACATGGAATGATAATGAAGGAAGGCTCCATTCTGAAACCGTGAATCTTGATATTGATAGTGAGATTGTCTTAAATGATGAATAATGAATAGTTATTTCGAGGAAGGCAAGAACTTCACATAACAATGCATTCCTGTATCGTCGCTAAAGCTCCTCGATCGGCATGAGGGATTTCAAGGATGCAGAGTCAGGCGACACATCTAACCAGCTAAGTCTGACGACCCGTTCCATTTTGATGATATCCAAGTTAATAAGCCTGATTTGCGAGACTTTGCGAGACGAGTTAAGTTGAATTTTCATGATTATGCCAAGGTATGATAGTTTAATAAAAGAGAAGTTTTATGTAGAACCACTCCTAATAAAGGAGTGGTTTAAAATTACAAACTGAATATTTGGCTGGTGCTGCTTTTTAATTCTGTGTAGATATAATAAAAGTACTATTTAGCTATTAATATGTACAGAGTAGGGAGATGAAGAAATGAGTATATTTTCATCGACATGGGTTGATGGGAAAATAAGTGATATTGATAAGTTATTATCTGAAAATAGTGAGAGAAAATTTATGTTTATCTTAGATACTAATTTTGCAATAATGTCTAGATATTATATTAATGATAGAGAACAATTTAACAAATACTATGCAAGTCAAATAAATGATTTTATAAATGCTGTTAATGTAATTAAGAATAAATTCTCAAGAATTATTTTTGCCTTGGCGTGTGAAGAAGCTTCAAGATCAAAATTGACTGGTAATATCGACGTTGAAAAGTATAAATTGATGGTAGAGTGTGTAGGAAAAGTATTTGATTTAGACTTTACAAGTAACCTCATATCTAAGAACGAGTTAATTAAGGACGATGTAAGTATTAGTAAAACACCTATTTTACTTAGAAACGGATTGTTTAAAAAACAGACTGTTCTTTCATATACAACTTTGTTAAAAGCATATTTATTTAAACATTTTGATAATAGGGCAAGTAAAATAAAAATAAAAGAAATGTTTCATTATATGGCAGAAGAATTAAATATTTTTTCTCCAACAAGCACATCTTTTGTAATTCATTATTTAGGGAATGAACCATCAATTTTAAAGGGAATTAAACCCTCATTGGGTATAGAAGAAATTTTAAATAAACTATATGCAGCTTCAATAGATTTGCTCATGCCTACTCAAGCATCTCAACTTGCAGAAATATCCGATTACCAAGAAATCCCTATATTTATCACCTTTGATAAAGGGATAAAGTTATTATTTGATTCATTACTCATCATGGGAGAACATCGTCTAGAAAATGGAAGAATGGTACCAGAATACTCTACTAGGATTTTTTACAGTTCAGGTTGGAAAGATAAAGATATTCATGAACTGTGCGGATATGCTCAACAAGTGCAAAAGACTAAACGCAGAAAAGTAATTAATAAAGAATTTGAGTTACGTAGACTTAATGAATTAGCAGGAAAATTAGAGAAAGAATTAAAGATCAAGCTAAAAACACTTTTTGACAATGAGTAATTGCTAAACAAATATCAAGACGAGTAGAAGGTTTCAAAGAGTTGTATTGATACTTGATTAAAGATGAAATATGTCTTTGACATGAAGGATATAAAAGTTAGTAAATACAAGGATAAGATAGTTTATGAGTGTGGACATGCGTAATGCAAAAAGAAGCCCGAATAAAATTTTGAATATTTCTAGAGGAGATGACATTATTGAATGACATGGAAATGCAATTGCGTTCTGTAAATATGGGTCAAGAAACTTTTAATGATGCTTTGAAATACGTTAAAGAAGCAAGAGAATGTTTTTCGTCAAATAGATATTCCAGCATGTGGAGTGCATCACGATCTGCAATGTTCAATATGTGTTTATCGGCAGAGTCAGATTTATCAAAGCTGATAGCACTAAGTTTAAAAAGAATTGGGTCATCAAAACGCTTTCCACTACAGAGAGTAATTTTAAAGAACCTTACAGATAAATCAAAAGAAAATCAATATCCACCAGATGCAATTGATACTATCGTCAAAAAGTATAATTATTTACTCTTGATAAATGATTATAAACCTGCAAGTCTACCAAATGGTTATAGAGAGGCAGCTAATTTAAGAAACAAGATCACACATTATTCGTTTTCTAAAAATCATTCAGTATATTCTATGACTATTGTTGATGATATTGAGAAATCGCTGAGAGAAATAAGAAATTTTATATTACATATTTGGTCTGTCTCTAGTTTGGGTACACCGAGTTGGGTTAATTCTAATGAGTATTTAGAGTTAGACAGAATAACTCAAATTGAAGAGAAATCTCAGTAAACAGCAGAATATGTAAGTAATGATGTAGATAAAATATACGTTTCATCTAAGGCACAATCACAAGCGGTTGTGCCTATTCTTATGCCATAAGAGCATAGAAGCAATGTACTGGTGTTTTAATGTGGATTTGATTCAATCATCATCGAACGCTTAGTTGAAGGCGAGCAGAAATGCACAGCCAACTGCAAGTTGCATTGCGAGTTCAACGAATGTAGGGTCTTTCTTACGTCTTCTTGCCAAAATCTGTACCTCGATTCATTTGGAATATGTTAGGCTATACATAGGTCGTTATAACTACTTCCTACCACTTGTGGAAGAATGTATTCACGAACGATGATAGATTTAGGAGATGGAGATTTGATAATCTATTGAAGCTGTAATGAATATATAAATGGGAGAGTGAAAATTATGTATAGGTTTCGAAGTATTGAAAATTTAATTGGGGAGTATCAAGAACTAGAGAGGCAACAAATATATTTTGCTGATATAGAACAATTAAATGATCCAATGGAAGGGAAGCGTCGCTACTTTTTTCAAGGGGATAGAATTGTATGGAAAAACTTATTGAAAAATTACCTATTGTGCTTAGAACGCTCGATACTTTTAACTAAATTAATGAGCGATAATGAAACTTTTTCAAAAGATGATATACCAATTTTTATATCAGAGGAAAATTTGCCCACCAAAGAGTATGAAGAACGCATTAAAGAAATAAAAATTCTATTTTTCTCCGATGAACGTGTTCAATCATTTCTTAATTTTATTGACAATCATCGTAGTATGATATACGTAGATGAATTACAGGTTCACTTGAAGTTATTACATCACCTTGCTATAGATATAATTAATAGGATGGATGGCTTACAAGACGTAAATCCTACTTCAAATAATTTATACAAGGTATGGGATGAACTGTATGATAAGCTAGAGGTTGAAAATGCTTATGATGTAATAATACAGGTTACAAGTGAAATGTTGAGGGAAGTAGATTTTCATTCTATGATTAAACTTAAAGATTCACCTAAGATGCAGAGTATATATTTTGAATTTCCAAGAATGTATTTAGATTCAATCACTAAATTGACTTATCCTAAATCATATGTAGCCTGTTTTATGGATAATTGTGAAAACTCATCAATATGGGGGACATATGGAAATAGTCATACAGGGGTATGTTTGAAATTTAAAATAGGTGAATCAACAAGCCCTAAGTTATCTTTGAAAACAGCTGTTAGTTATGGGGGTAATGGTTATTACTATGATTACAGGGATCATGTTTTAAAACCAATAGACTATACAACTCAGGTCGATGAAATAGACTTCTTTAGGAACTTAGGTAGATTGACACATAATCAAATTTGGAAACAATGGTACACAGATGAAAATGGAAACGAAAGTGTTTGTAGTGGGGATACAGTACATCAAATGGATGAATGGATAACACGCCATTGGGGAATGTATGCAGGGGCATTTTTAAAGAAAACAGTTGAGTGGTCTCAGGAAAGAGAATATCGGATAATTCTAACTAGCGTACTTGATTTTTTTGAGGAATCTAGTAATAGATTGTTAGAGTATAAATTTGAGGATTTAGAGGGTATTATTTTTGGTGTAAGGACACCGTATAATGCAAGGATACAGATTATTGAGATAATAAGAAGAAAATGTATAGAATCGGGTAGAAAAGAATTTGATTTTTATGAAATGTACATATCAACAAATAAGGAACTGAACCAACGTAAAATGCCAATATTAATCACTGAGGAGTAGTTACTACCATATAAACAATAATAATTTCTTTATACTCTGTTTATGTTATTTAAAATGAGAGTTAACGAGTTATTACTGTGATCGAGTAATTGAAATAACTTGTTTCACCTGCTACAATTGATGTACGAAAATAACGTAATAATTGAATAGTAATTAACTCAATTAAACCACCTATTCTTACACAGTAGGTATCCGCGCAGTAACTTCCATCGACGGTATGACAGCTGACTGGGCACGTATCCCATGGGATGTGCTTGAGAAAATTTCTGTTCGTATCGTAAACGAAGTAGAAAACGTAAACCGTATCGTCTACGACGTTACTTCGAAACCACCTGCAACGATTGAGTGGGAATAGACTTTAAATATTGACGATGTTCAACGCTTGTTAATCCTTGTAGGGGACAAGATATGACTTGAAAATAAATAAGCTATCACATGAATAGATATTCTAATCATGCGATAGCTTTTGTTTTTTTATGAGTGACTATTTGGACCTTAGATCAGGCAGCTTCCGCTGCTGCTTCAGGAGTTGCTTCAGGCGCTACTTCAGGAGCGGCTTCCTCAGAAGTCGAATTTAGCTCTATGTGGCGACCGTCAATCCACCAGTTGCCATTGTCAGTAGAGATAAGGAACCAGTCGGACCAACGCCCAATTACCTGAACGGTTTGTGGATTCAGAGTGGATAACTTAGGGGAAAAAGCATCCGGATATTTATAGGTATAAGCTTCATCCTTAAGATCAGCGGTTGCATTCATATTCTCAACAACGGCTAGCTTTCCTGGTGACGGTTGAATCCAACCAGTTCCTTGGCCGCTAACCACCTGATACCAGTCGCCCTTCTGAGCTGTAACTTCAACCTGTTGTGGGTTCAGATTGGAAATGCTGTCTGCAGCTCCAATTTTGCTATACAATTTGGTTTCTGCTAATAGACTCATAGATTGCTGGAGATATTGAACCTTTTGTTTTTCCAGCCAAAGAGTATAGGATTTTTGCGCTGTAAATAACGGAACCTCTTTATTTTCGGACCAGATTCCATTAAAAGCACTTAATGGCACGCTTCGTTCTCCGGCGTATTTTGCAACCTCGATGGTAAAGCCAGGGCGGTCAAATTCCTGGATGAACCAGTCTTTATAGCCCCCACCAGAAGGGTTTTTCTCCGGATTTACAAGAGAATATCCTGTAAGCTTGCTTAGCTCCGTAGCTATAGCTTTATCTCTAGATAGGTTTTTACTTAGCGTGTTGAAGTGCCAGAACAGTATTTCTCCCGAGCTATGATAAGAAATCGTAAGTTCAGGGTCGATCTTGTATGTAAAGTCCATCATACTTTGTACTTCTAGAGCTTGAGCCGCCTGAGTACCTTTATAATTTTGATACCAAGGATACGCTTGGGCATTTTTAATAGTGTTCCATTGGGCTGGGTATTGGCGATTTAGATCGATTCCCTGCATATTGGCTTTCCAGCGATTAAAGTTAGTGCTATTACCATTATATTTTTTTAAGGTGTTCGCCAGACTTGCTGATAGACCGGCAGTTCCTTGCTGTGATAGGGTTACACCATCCGGATTAACCATAGGAACGAACCAAATGCTTACGTGATCTAGTAATTCGCGTATGTTATATTTCGAGATTTCTGTGTTGTTATAATAGGCAGCAGCATATGTATCGATCATTTTCATTAAAAGAGGCGTAGTTATCCATTCTCTGGCGTGATGTGATCCATTAAGAAATAGCACGGATTCACCTCGGCCTAATTTGATAGCCCATAACTCCCGGTCATATTTCGTCTGTCCTATTGTTTCATAAGATATTAGATCAGGATAGGCAGCTGCGAGTTTCATAATGTCTCTCTGCATGATTGAATAAGAATAGATTTGGTTAGAATTTACTATAGATGTAGATGTAGACGCCTTAGCGGATTGTGGTACTTCAAAAAAAGAGACTACCATAAACAAACATAAGAGGAATAGAACACTTTTAAATGTAGTAGTCTTTGGAACTGGTGACTTAATCAATAGTACACATTTCCCATTCATCTGTTATTAAGTTAAAAGTCTAGTGATTTGTTGCGAGTATAAGATAATATACCTATACAGTCAATCCATTTACTGGTAATTACATAAGTCTAATTTACTAGAATTGGATGCTTATTGGATAAGTGATACCCGGTCACCATCATGATGGTGACCGGGTATCTCCTTCAGTAAAAGTAGAATTAGATTGAATTAGATTAAAGCTATGGCGAGTAGAATAATAGAAAAGTTAACATAATAGCGGGGTTTTAATATTAATTGGGGCTTTTCAGGGGAGATCAGGAGGAGCAAACTCTAATTAAATGACAAATCACGAACATTATTAGTTTTTTTATAAAATAACATTCGCTTTTCTGTTGACAAGTCTATTAATCCCACCTAGAATAAACCATGTAATAAGTCTTCACAGTAAGGCTTATATCGGGAATATTCGACAAATTACAACTTAATGCTTTTCGTATAATTCCGGGAATAGGCCCGGATGTCTCTACGAGATCACCGTAAATGATCTGGCTACGAAAGGAAGAAGCGTGAACAAGCATCTTAGGCAACGGAAATTAGTGCCGGTCCAGATGCATCGTATTTTATCACGCATCTTTTTATTCATCGTGAGCCGGGGGAGTTTCAGTATACCCGGGCTTTTTGTCGTTTCCGACTCATTATAAGGGGGAGTATTTTAATCATGGATCGCTTCTTTAAACTAAAACAGAATGGTACGACGGTACGCACGGAGATTATGGCAGGTCTTACAACGTTTATGGCCATGGCTTACATCCTAACAGTCAATCCGAATACGCTAACTGCATTTGGTGCGATTGATATGGGTTGGTATTCTGTATTCTTGGCTACTGCTCTTTCTGCTGGTATCTTCACTATCGCTATGGGGCTTTTCATCAACTTTCCAGTAGCGCTTGCACCGGGTATGGGACTGAATGCTTATTTTGCTTCCGTTATTCTGTCGTCGGCGACATCAGATACTCCCTTTACTTGGGAAATGGGTCTGACAGCAGTATTTATTTCTGGTTTAATTTTTATCCTACTTACAATTACACGGGTAAGACAAATGTTACTCGATGCTATTCCTGATTCACTTAAACATGCAATCACCGTAGGGATCGGGATGTTCATTTCGATTATTGGTCTTAAGAACAGTGGATTGATGACTATTGGTGTTGAATCGGGCAATGATATTGCTGCTCATACATTTACAAATGTTCTTTCTTACGAAACAGTTATCCATTTGGGGAGCTTGACGGATACAAACGTTCAACTCGGGATTGTCGGCCTATTGTTGATTGGTATCCTAATGGTGCTTAACGTTCGTGGAGCGATTTTGTTCGGAATCTTGGGCACGACTGTTGTTGCTATGTTGATGGGCGTTGTTGATTTTAATTCGCTCTCCAATGCGCAAACTCCATGGGTACCTGATTTCACACAAATCAACTTTATGTCGTTTGACTGGGATGGAATTCTTCATACAGGTATCATATCTGCTATTGCCACTTTTACATTCGTAGAGTTATTTGATACATTCGGTACATTAGTTGGTACTGCAACCCGTGCCGGAATTATGAAAGACCCTGTAGAGGGTAAAAAACGCGTTGGTAAAGCTATGTTTGTTGATGCAATTGCTGTTACAGGTGGTGCTATGTTGGGAACTTCCACTACTACAGCATATGTAGAAAGTGCTGCTGGTGTAGCTGAAGGTGGACGTACAGGTCTCACAGCTGTAACAACCGGTGCGTGTTTCTTGTTAGCATTGTTCCTAGCTCCAGTAGCTGCTCTGATTCCAGGATCTGCTACTGCTGCTGCACTGATTATTGTCGGCGTGTTGATGATGCAGTCCGTTAAAGAGATCGATTTCCAAGACATGGTTGTAGCTATTCCAGCGTTCTTGACGATCGCTATGATGCCTTTCACTTATAACATCGCAAACGGCATTTCCTTCGGTATCGTGTTCTATGTTGTACTAGCATTTGTTGCTAACATTTTTGGCAAAAAGAAATATGATATTCATTGGTTAATGTGGGTCTTGTTCGTACTGGTTATTCTCCGTTATGTATTCTTTGGTAGCGAAGGTTAATATTTCGAGACTAACAGTAAAATCATAAATTTATTACATCAATGTCTACTAGGAAAGCCTGTAGGTCCGTCATACGGATTTGCAGGTTTTTTTTGTATATATAGGATTGACCGATATCATTTCTTACATTAGATTAATGGTAATGTTCCTATTTATAGTTATTTTGTTCCATATAAATATAGTAAATGAATACTCTTTACTTCGTATCCATCATATCTTAGTAACTATCAGCATAATACTTGACCGATACTTATCATTGTCTGGGGTGAAGAGGATACATGTTAAAGTCAAAAAAATACGTTGCTTCTATTGTAGTAATCCTATGTCTAGTTATTTTGATTCCAATCCGTGTTATGGCCGCGCCGAACTTAATGCAAAATAGTGGGTTTGAACAAAACCAATCGGGAGTGCCAGAATTTTGGAGTCAGGATGTATGGGTAAGTGATGAAAATGCCAGTTTACTGTCTTTGGAGAACGACGACGTTCATTCGGGTAACACAGCATCGAGCATCGAGAATCTGCAGCCTAATCATGCTAAATGGGTTCAGAGTATGTCTGTAAAAGAGAATACTTATTATAAAATATCGGGTTGGGTTAAGGTTGTTCAGATGGAGAGTACTGCGACAGTGGGAGCCAATCTATTTGTATTAGGTGTTATGGGAGAGTACCCCCAATTAATAACCCCTAGTGGTGTTTGGGAGGAAATTTCATTCTACGGACAAACCGGTCCGGAACAGCAAGAAGTGACTATTGGCGCGGGAATTGGTACATATGGGACACTTGTAACCGGCAAAGCACTGTTCGATGACATAACGATGGAGGAAGTAGACAAGCCAGGGCAAGATGTGGCTGTGATTTCGATGATCATACCTGAGAATCCACAGCAAGCGGAAGAAGAACAGTTAATTAATAAGCCTATCTCAATGATTCCTGTGCTAGGGATCTCCGTTTTATTCAGTTTGTTGTTTGCTCTCTTATACAACAAGGTGCTCAGGAGACAGTGGAATGAAATATTGAAACCAGATTACAAGAAGTGGTTATTGCTAGCGCTATTGTTTGCCCTGATCGTTCGGATCTGGCTTGCATTGGCGATACCGGGTTATACCGGAGATTTATATACATTTATGAGTTGGTCTGATCGTTTAACCGAGCAAGGATTAGGTAACTTTTATCAGGATGGTGTTTTCGCTGATTATCCTCCTGGTTATATGATTGTCTTGTATGTGCTTGGTGCTATTAAATCAGTCTTTGATCTTGAAGCGACTTCTGCAACTACAAGACTTCTCTTTAAGCTACCAGCTATACTTGCTGACTTAGCTGTAGGAGTTATTATCTATCAAGCGGGGCTGAAGAGATTCGGAAAGGGCATTGCTCTGGGATTGATGCTACTGTATGTGTTTAATCCGAGTACTCTGATTAATTCGGCCGCTTGGGGCCAGATGGATGGATTCTTCGTTTTGTTCTTACTACTAGCTATTATTAACAACACGGAAGGACGAATGGAACGATCAGCTGTATGGTTTGCTATTTCTGTTTTAATTAAACCGCAAACACTGATTTTCACACCCATACTTCTACTAACATTTTTATATCGGCGTGAATGGAAACGGGTTTTGTATAGTGCAGGCTATGGTCTTGCAGCGTTTGGATTACTCGCCCTTCCTTTCTTTTGGAGAAATGGGGGGTTAGCAGGAATACTGAATCTCTACAAGACGACATTATCTTCGTACCCCTATGCTACAATTAATGCTTTTAATTTATTTGCTCTAAGTGGTGGCAATTGGCTACCCATTGAACAGAAATGGTTATTTCTTTCTTATCAGACTTGGGGATCTATTTTTATCGTGGTAGCAACCGCATTAGCTGTATATTACTTTATGAGTAAAGAGGGAAAGAAGGGGCTAGCGTCTTATTTTATCGGACTAGTACTCATTTCAGTCGTGTTCGTACTTGGCCCCAAAATGCACGAGCGTTATATGTTTCCAGCACTAATTCTTAGTTTGTTCAGTTTTATTCAGAGTAAAGATAGACGACTTCTCTTCATATACTTTGGACTTAGTTTGACTCATTTTGTTAATGTTGCTTATGTATTCCTGGCTTATGTGGCTAGTACTCAGAGCCCACCTACAGACGGTATCGTTATGTTATGCTCTATCGCGAACTTGGGCTTATTGGCTTACATGCTCTATGTGGGACATGACATCTACTATTGTGGGGGAAGGAAACCGTTACAACCTGTGACAGAGTATGAACAGCAGGGGAAACAGAAGAAGCTTTTAACAAAGCTGGTAGTTAATGCCGGCACTAAACTTGGGAGGAATCGTGGTCCTAAGTTCTTGCGCCGAAAAGATTGGATCTGGATAGGAGCAATAACCATTTTGTATACGGTTCTTGCCCTATATAATTTGGGGTCATTAAAGGATCCTCAGACGGTATGGGAACCACGTGCGGCTGGAGATAGCGTTTATGTTGATTTTGGCGCTACGAAAACACTGGACCAAGTTAATATTTTTGGTGGAGTCGGGTCGGGTAAATACAAGATTGAGTTTGGTGATTCTCAGGGTCAATGGTCTCAGGAACAAGAGATAGACCCATCGGGGAAAGTATTCGAATGGGACATCATTCCTGTGGATGTGAGTGCACGTTATGCTAAACTGACAGTGGAATCACCTGGATTTATGGTGCATGAGGTGGCATTTTTTGAAAAGGGCAAATCAGTACCTGTCGAGATTAAAGAGATAAACGATGATAACACTGTAGAGTCTATTCAGGGGACACCGGCTAACTTATTTGATGAACCCGCAGCAGTTTCTTACAAACGGAGTTATTTAAACAGTACTTATTTTGATGAAATTTATCATGCTCGTACCGCTTACGAACACTTAAATGGGTTGGAGCCCTATGAGAATACACACCCTCCTCTTGGTAAACTTCTAATCGCTTTAGGAATTAAGTTGTTCGGAGTAAATCCTTTTGGATGGAGAATTGTTGGTACTCTTTTTGGTGCAGGAATGTTGCCGATTATTTATGCCTTATCATTACGGATATTTGGTAAAAGAGAGTATGCGATCACTGCTTCATTGTTATTTGCTCTGGATTTCATGCATTTTACGTTAACTAGAATTGCCACAATTGATGTGTATGGCGTCTTTTTCATTATGCTCATGTTTTATTTCATGCATCGATATGTATCCCAAAACTTTTACTTACTCCCGCTCAGGAAAACGCTTGTTCCTTTGTTCTTATCCGGTTTATTCTTTGGAATCGGAGTTGCATCGAAATGGATCGTGTTATACGGTGGTGTTGGGCTCGCAATAATGTTAGGCATGTCATTGTATGAGCGTTACCGTCAGTCTGTAGCTGCGCGAAATGCGCTAGCACAAGGCGATCTAGATCAGGAGACTGAGCGAGTGTATGCTTATGCAGCGCGTTCGTTTAGACGTAACACTATAATTACATTGGCATCATGCATCGGGTTCTTTATCATAATCCCGTTAATAATTTATAGCTTGTCGTTTGTTCCTTCATTAAGGGCTTCTCAAGATGGATTTATATTTAAAGGTCTAGTGGATGCCCAGACGCATATGTTTGATTATCACAGTCAGCTTTTAGCAACACATCCCTTCGCTTCTTCGTGGTGGGAATGGCCGTTTATGAAAAGACCTGTATGGTTCTATAGCGCTGGTGATCAAGTAGATCAAGGACTAGTCTCAAGTATAGTAACGATGGGGAACCCTCTGATCTGGTGGACTGGGATTTTCGCCATGATCCTGACGATTTGGTTCTCAATAAAGCGCAAGGATACTCACGTTTATGTTATTTGGATCGGATTTCTTTCGCAATATGTACCTTGGGTGCTAGTTCCGAGATCTACATTTTTGTATCATTACTTTGCGATGGTACCTTTTATGATTTTAAGTATTGTATACATGATGAAATTACTTGAGTCTAAAATTGGGCCAATAAAATACATTCGGTATGTGTATGTTACCTTAGCGGCACTCCTATTTATCATGTTCTACCCTGTGCTATCTGGAATGGTTGTTAAACAAGGCTATGTTGATCACATTTTGCGCTGGTTCTCAACATGGGTATTTTAGATTATAGAATGCGGTGAATTAGAAGGTGTTGTCCCTTTTTACGGATGGCATACTGAAGGGGAAAGTAGAAACTTATGTCTGTTAAATCGCTTAGAAAGCCGTTTGAACAATTTGTAAGATTCAACTTAGTTGGACTGGTAAATACCGGAATTGATTTTTTGATATTTACTTTATTGTTATCGCTCGGATTTTTTGCCCTGGGAGCTCAAAGTATTTCGTATGTTGCAGGCACTGTAAATAGCTATTTTATGAATAAGCATCTAACTTTTAAACATGATGAAGGCCAGCGGCGAAGTGGGTTTGACCTAGCGCAGTTCACGAAATTTATAGTCATTAATTTGGTAGTGCTAGGATGCTCGCTACCTATCCTGCATCTTCTCATTCAACAAGTGGGTCTTCACCCTATTTGGGCAAAAGTGATTATTACCTGTTTTACAGTGTGTATTAACTTTTTTGCTTCTAGAAGATGGGTATTTAAATCCGAGAAGCATGAGCATGTGAAGGAAATGTAGTAAAGATTTTATTGTAATAACTTAGGAAGCAAAATCTGGAGTTCACTAATCACCCTGTGTGTATAATAATCATTCGACTGCCATGAGTTTTATTGTGGTGGTCTTTTTGAGTTAGCGGAACATGAGAATGAATTCTAGAAACTCTCTTTAGTTTTATTTATCAAATAATATTAATTCCTAAATTAGGTTATCAAAGTTCTTTTTTTCGGAATAGTCAGATAACTATAGTTTTAGGAGGGATTTATTATGATGAATAAACGAAGGAATGCATTAATATTTATGTTGATCGGAGTGTTAATGCTGGGTACAACATTCCGAATTAGCACGGTTTCAGTCAAAGCAGCAGAGGCGGAAATTATAACTGAGAATCAATCAGTTGAGGCTGAAGTTCTAACAACTACTGGAGGTGGAGGTTGGCCGAAACCATCACCATCGGTGAAGCCATCACCATCAGTGAAACCGTCGCATGGTCCATCGACGAAACCATCACACGGTCCCTCGACAAAACCATCACATGGGCCTTCGACGAAACCATCACCATCACCGACACCGACACCGACGCCAACACCGACGCCAACACCAACACCGTCGGATTGCCCACCAACACCAACACCAACACCAACACCAACACCAACACCAACACCAACACCAACACCAACACCAACACCATCGGATTGCCCACCGACACCAACACCAAGCCCAACACCAAGCCCAACACCAAGCCCAACACCAAGCCCAACACCAAGCCCAACACCAAGCCCAACACCAAGCCCAACACCAAGCCCAACACCAAGCCCAACACCAAGCCCAACACCAAGCCCAACACCAAGCCCAACACCAAGCCCAACACCAAGCCCAACACCAAGCCCAACACCAAGCCCAACACCAAGCCCAACACCAAGCCCAACACCAAGCCCAACACCAAGCCCAACACCAAGCCCAACACCAAGCCCAACACCAAGCCCAACACCAAGCCCAACACCAAGCCCAACACCAAGCCCAACACCAAGCCCAACACCAAGCCCAACACCAAGCCCAACACCAAGCCCAACACCAAGCCCAACACCAAGCCCAACACCAAGCCCAACACCAAGCCCAACACCAAGCCCAACACCAAGCCCAACACCAAGCCCAACACCAAGCCCAACACCAAGCCCAACACCAAGCCCAACACCAAGTCCAACACCGGAGCCAACACCAAGCCCAACGCCGGAGCCATCACCAAGCCCAACACCGGAGCCAACACCAAGCCCAACACCGGATCCAACACCAAGCCCAACACCGGAGCCAACACCAAGCCCAACACCGGATCCAACACCAAGTCCAACGCCGGATCCATCACCAAGCCCAACACCGGAGCCAACACCAAGCCCAACACCGGATCCATCACCAAGTCCAACGCCGGATCCGTCACCAAGTCCAACACCGGATCCATCACCAAGTCCAGATCCGTCACCGAACCCAAGTCCGAACCCAAGTCCGAACCCAACACCGAATCCAACACCAAATCCAACACCGAATCCAACACCGAATCCAACGCCGAATCCAACACCAAACCCAACACCGAACCCAACGCCGAATCCAACACCAAACCCAACACCAACACCAACACCAACACCAACACCAACACCAACACCAACACCAACACCAACACCAACACCAACACCAACACCAACACCAAATGTGATAGTGAAGGATGAAGATCCGCAACCAAAAGGGCCTGTTGTGGTAAGCTCGGATGAAACTCCGGGTGTGAGCACCTTACCTAAGACAGGGGAGTCCAGTACACTTCCATTCTATTTGATAGGGCTTATTACGATTGCAATTGGTTTTATCCTCAAGAAAACTCGCAAACATAATTAATTTAGTGAAAAAGAAGTGAAGAGGGGCACCTCTTTACTTCTTTTATCTAGTTGGGGGATATTTTTTTATGAAAAAGTTAGTATCATATTTAATCATTCTTATTGGTGTTTCTATAATGGTATTTCCTAAGGCTAATGAGTGGTACCTGGAAGCACAGGGACAAAAACTGTTGGAGACCGCGGAACTGAGTTACGAAATCAACCAAACTAATGATATGGATGATTCTATTAATGAGCAAACTCAAATTAGTTATGAAAGAGTATCTAGAATTTTAGATCAGCAGCCAGAAGCAGAAGTAGAGACAGAAGAAGTTAATAGTGAGAACATAGATAGTCAAGGTGAGGTGAAGACGGCCGCTAAAAAAGAATCCGCACCTATCGCAATTATTAAGATACCCAAAATAGACCTGAAGTTACCCGTGCTTGAGGGGGCTACTAAAGAGAATATGAGTCGTGCAACCACGCACATGGTTGAGACAACGAAACTTGGTGAAATAGGTAATGCGGCGATTTCCGCTCATAGAGCACATAAGAAGGGGAGGTTGTTTAATCGTTTAAATGAAGTAGAGGTTGGAGATGAAATTGTAATTGAGATGGGGAAAACATCATTTAATTATATTGTATATAAAATATCCCGAGTAAAACCAACAGATGTATCTGTGTTAAATCGCAATAAAAAGGACAAGATTCTCACTTTAATTACTTGCGATCCTCTTGTGAATCCAACGCATCGATTAATTGTTCAAGCTAAGATAGTGGAATGATTACGGGGTATTATCTAATCTACTGTTTGAACTCTGCTATCTTGATTCATATAATTTATCGTAGTTGACATACGAGCACAAGAAATAGAAACCTTTATTTGCTGAAATTAGCGAGAGGTATCTAAAGGAGAAGTAGTAATAGGGATAATTTTTCCTTCATTAGAGCTGATAAAAAAGTAGGATTGCATATTCAAGAATCATGGTTTGAAGTCCTATTAACTTACCAACAAGGAAGATGGCAGTATATATTTGGCAATGAAAAAAGATCTGATTATGCTTGCACAGGCCTAGAAAAGATGCTATATTATAAATCCGGCCGATGAGAACAACGGTTTGCAGCTAACAACTGAGAAACACCAGCAAAAATAAAGCTTGCAAAACTTCGCCG
>NZ_RZNY01000022.1 GCF_003994475.1 Paenibacillus anaericanus
TTATTCTCGGTTTCGTTTTGAGCTTATCTTAATGACATTGAGCTCATGCTCTCTGCTTTTTTTTGTTGCGTCCAAAAATTATTATACAGGGCATGCTCATAATCAATAAAGTCGCAATCTACAGCCTGAATTCTTATTCCAATCATCCCAAAAGATCCATAAGGACAACTTCTTCTGCGAAAATAAATGGCCTCGCCTAGGCTTGTCATACATGGAAACAAAGAATATATAGGCCCGCCCCTCATATAATGTACCAAACTATCGCGAGTAAGGGAGGCGGGAGCGTGCACGATTACATCAAGGAGCGTACGATAAAAATAGGTCGCTGTATCGTGGAGACTCGGCACACAGTTCGGACCATAGCCAAGGAATTTGGCGTATCAAAAAGCACGGTGCATAAGGATTTAACCGAGCGTTTACCGGAGATCAATCCGGATTTGGCGGATCAGGTCAAGCACATTCTCGAATATCACAAATCCATCAGACACCTTCGAGGAGGAGAAGCGACAAAAATCAAATACAAGAAAAAAGGGCAAACGAAACGAGAGGTGATTAGCTCAGTAAATTAAGTGAGAAGTAATATATTTACAACTTTGCACGATCGTTATTGAACACTCCCCCCAAAGTATGGTATTTTTAAATATGGTATAAGAATGTGGATTTTTATCCATAGATCCCGAGTTATAAAGGATTTTTCAGATTTTTGTAGAATTATAACCTTTAAAATGACGGAATGATGGGAAACCTTTTCCATATAAAATTTAAATGTGTCAACAAAATACGCTTTGGGGGAGCAACAAACGATGAGCAAGGATATTGGTATTGATTTAGGCACGGCAAATGTGCTAATTCATGTCAAAGGAAAGGGAGTTGTACTTAACGAACCTTCCGTAGTGGCGATTGATAGTGACGCAAAACGTGTTCTTGCTGTTGGTGAAGAAGCTAGACGTATGGTCGGCCGAACACCAGGCAATATTATTGCGATCCGCCCGCTTAGGGATGGAGTCATTGCCGATTTTGAAGTAACCGAAATGATGTTGAAATATTTCATCGATCGAGTAGGTGGGAGAAGTTGGTATAGCCACCCGCGCGTGCTCATCTGTGCTCCAACAAACATTACCTCAGTAGAACAGAAATCTATTCGCGAAGCGGCGGAACACTGTGGCGCCAAGGAAGTATTTATGGAAGAGGAGCCTAAGGCCGCTGCAATTGGAGCGGGTATGGATATTTATGAGCCGAGTGGTAACATGGTTGTCGATATCGGTGGAGGGACGACGGATGTGGCGGTGCTCTCTATGGGAGACATCGTCACGGCTTCGTCTATTAAAGTCGCTGGAGACAAGTTCGATGCTGCCATTATTAAATATATCAAGATAAAGTATAAGTTGATGATCGGGGAGCGAACAGCAGAAGATATCAAGATTGCGATCGGTACAGTACACCCGATGGGTAGAGCAGCCGAACTGGATATCCGAGGAAGAGACATGGTCTCAGGTCTTCCGCTAACGGTAACGATTACAGCAAGAGAAATACAGGAAGCGCTAATGGATTCAGTGGCTGCGATTGTTGCTGCCGCCAAATCAGTATTAGAGCGGACTCCACCAGAATTGTCTGCTGATATTATTGATCGTGGCGTGATACTTACAGGAGGAGGGGCCCTTCTGAATGGATTGGACGAGCTACTCGCCGAAGAATTGCGCGTGCCCGTACTGATTGCCGAAGATCCGATGCATTGTGTCGTCAAGGGGACAGGCATTATGCTGGATAATTTGGATCGGGTTATTAAGAAAAGATTCTAATTCGCCGATATAAATGAAATGAACTAAAAATGACGTGACCATAGTTGAAATAAGATACATATAGTCATCAAGTCTGGAGGTTATTTTCATGTTAAGAGGACTCTATACCGCAGCATCCGGTATGATCACAGAGCAACGGCGTCATGATACGGTAACACAGAATATCGCGAACATGAATACACCGGGTTACAAACAGGTCGATAGTGTGAAGCATTCTTTTCCGGAAATGATGGTTTCACTTGTGGGTGATAGTTCGTCACCTACATCTCGCAAGATTGGGAAGTTGACGACCGGGGTGTTTGCGGAAGAGAGCTTGTCGTCGTACACGCAAGGTGATCTTAGAGAGACGGGAAATAACTCTGACTTTTCCTTGGTATCCAGCCTTGGTTTGATTGACCCGGCAACGGGAGAAGCCATGGTATTTGATGCTACTGGCAAACATGTGAGTGAGAACGGTGATGTGACCTACCGTCCGCAAGCTTTTTTCTCTGTTATGGATAATAAGGATAACGTACGCTACACTCGTGATGGGAGCTTTACTGTGAATGCTGCAGGGGAGCTCAGGACATCTCAAGGCTATCGTGTGCTTGATGAGCAAGGTAATGCGATAGTATTGAATGGATCAATTAATACGCTTACCACGGATAGCAAGGGTAATCTAATTGGTGATGGACAACCTTTAAATGTAGCTATGGGTATCAAAGTTATAAACCGTCCTCAAGAACTGGTTCGTGAGGGTAACGGTGTGTTTCGTGCGGAGGATGAAAGAGTTGCTGATATTCGGGCATTGGACGTAGCGGATGCTGCGGAAGTGCGCCAAGGTTACCTGGAATCGTCTACTGTAGATCCATCACAAGCGATGGTAGAGTTACTCGCCGCACAGCGGGCGTATGAATCCAATCAGAAGATTATTCAATACTATGACAAAACTCTAGACAAAGCGGTTAACGAAGTTGGTCGGGTTTAATAGAATTACAGTACAACTATCGTTTTTAATTCAGGAGGTGTCATATGAATAACTCTATGATTAGCGCCATGGTATCAATGAGCGGAATTCAGCAACGATTGGACTTAATTGCTGATAATATGGCTAACATGGATACAACAGGATACAAACGTAAAGAATCCTCATTTGAGGATACGCTAACCCGTGTGAAGGAACAAAGTTCTGAATTTAAGCTAGATGGGCGTGCAACTCCATCTGGGTTTAATCTGGGATTTGGTTCACAAGCAACGACCGCAACGCTTAATTTTGCACAAGGATCAATTGTAGATACAGGGAATTTGACGGACCTTGCGATCGAAGGCAATGGGCTTTTTGCTATAGAGGCTGCGGGTGGTGTGAAGGGGTATACCAGAGCAGGTGATTTTCACATCCAGCCCAATCCAGTGGATTCAGAATTAAGCTATTTGGTAACGAATCAGGGGCATTATGTGTTAAACGCAGAAGGCGATCGTATCGAGGTTCCTTCAGGTTCTACGTTGCAAATTGATCGGGATGGAAATATCGTAGCTACCAAAGGAAATGAACAAACTGAGATTGGTGCTCTTCAATTGAAGAGTCCACTTCGTCCAAATGCACTGGTGCAGAAGGATGACAATATGTTTGTGCTGGCTACCGGTGCTGTTGAGGACGACATTCTCACAGATACTTGGCAGCTGCCAGAGAATCAACAAGCCCATATTAGACAAGGGGCTCTAGAGAAATCTAATGTTGATCTCACTAAAGAAATGGCGGATATGATGCAGGTGCAACGGGCTTATCAACTTGCGGCTCGCGCACTCACATCCAGTGAAACTATGATGGGCTTGGCGAATAACCTGCGTGGATAGGTGGAGAGTTTCATGAATCAGAAGAGACGTCCGGTCGCCAAGAAGAAGCGATCGGGATGGATGGCATTGCTGAAAGTTGTTCTGATCATTCTATTTCTTGTCTTGGCCCTCTTTGGAGGGGCAATTGTAGGCTATGTCGTGCTTGGCAAACAAGATCTCGGAAGTGTCATGGATATAGCAACATGGAAACATGTATTCGATTTGGTATTTGCACCGTAATTAACAACAAATGGATTATAGACTCCCGGCGACGGGAGTTTTCTTTTTAAACGAGGAAAATGTATAATGATGATGGATTAGTGTGAACTTAGAGGATTAAATCAACAACCAAATGATCAAAGGGCTTAATCAATATACGGCCTGTGGCTGCATACGGATAAGCCCCTTATCTTAACCTTCGCTTCTGCAGATGCTAAGGATAGTTACAGTGTGACCGACCTTAGGTTGTTTTATACAGATTTGATGGTTCATTGATAAAATACGAAAGGGGTAATACATATGTTAGATTCAAATCAAATTCAAGAGATCATTCCACATCGTCCGCCCTTCTTGCTGGTGGATCGCATTATTGAGCTGGAGGAAGGCAAGCGGGCAGTAGGTATTAAGAATGTTACGGTTAATGAACCGTTTTTTGCCGGCCATTTTCCTGGTTATCCTGTTATGCCTGGTGTTCTGATAACAGAGGCCCTTGCGCAAGTTGGAGCTGTCGCTATTTTATGTGTGGAGAGCAACCGGGGGAAGATTGGATTTCTTGCCAGTTTAGATGGGTTCCGCTTCCGTGGACAAGTCGTTCCCGGAGATGTGCTGCGTCTTGAAGTAGAAATTATCCGTCTTAAAGGTTCGTTTGGTAAAGGCAAGGCCGTTGCTAAAGTAGAAGATAAGATTGTTGCAGAAGGTGAAATTATGTTTGCCTTGTCATAAGACATGCAAAAGTGGCATAACTATACTTGATTTTTACTCAAGGAGGAGAAACAAATCATGACAGAACTAAATTCAACCATTAGAGAGAAAGTAGAGGGCTGGTTACAGGACCCTTCTATTGATGAGAGTACAAAGCAGGAACTTCGTGCATTGGAGAATGATCCGGCTGAACTGGAGGATCGTTTCTATCGCGACTTGGAGTTTGGTACGGGTGGGCTTCGTGGTGTGATTGGCGCGGGAAGCAACCGGATGAATCGCTATACAATTGGATTGGCAACTCAAGGTTTTGCACAGTATATACTTGAAGCGCATGGTGACAAAGAGGGACGTCCTTCAGTAGTGATCGCTCATGATTGCCGTCACTTCTCACCTGAGTTTACACTTGAGGCTGCGCTTGTACTAGCAGGCAATGGGATTGTTGCTAAACTGTTTCCGTCTCTGCGTCCAACACCACAGCTTTCTTTCTCTGTCCGCGAGTTGAACGCTACGGGTGGTATTGTTGTGACGGCGAGTCATAACCCACCGGAGTATAATGGTTATAAAGTATACAATGCCTCAGGTGGTCAGCTTGTACCGCATGAAGCAGAGGTAGTAATATCAAACATTAAAGAACTAGTATCGTTCGCGCAAGTGAAACGGTTGACTAAGGAAGAGGCAGAAGCTCAAGGGCTGCTACAATGGCTCGGGGAAGCAGAGGATGAGGATTTTGCTGAAACGGTTGCAGCAACTAGTGTTAACCGTGAATTGATGACCTCTGGGGCAGCAAAGGATGTTGTGATTGTCTTCACTCCTCTGCATGGAACAGGTAATTTGCCTGTGCGCCGTGCACTCGACAAACTTGGGTTTACTCAAGTGCATATCGTGAAGGAGCAGGAACAACCGGATGCTAATTTCTCGACGGTGAAGTCACCAAATCCTGAAGAACGTGAAGCTTTTACACTAGCAATCGAACTTGGGAAGAAGGTTGGCGCCGACATTCTGATCGGTACCGATCCAGATGCAGACCGTATGGGCGCAGTAGTAAAAACTGCGGATGGAGAATATGAGATTTTGACGGGTAATCAGTCCGGTGCGATCCTCGTCCATTACGTATTAAGCCAATTGAAAGAACAAGGTAAGCTTCCTTCAAATGGTGCGGTAGTGAAGACCATCGTCACAAGCGAACTGGGTGCAACCATTGCCCGTCATTATGGCGCAAGGGTATTTAACACGCTAACCGGATTTAAATATATCGGTGAGAAGATGAATGAGTTTCAGGAATCTGGTGAGTATACCTATTTGTTCGGATATGAGGAAAGCTATGGCTATTTAGCCGGCAATTATGCACGTGATAAAGATGCTGTTGTAGCGTCTACACTCATTTGTGAGGCTGCAGCATTCTATAAACGTCAGGGCAAAACATTGATCGATGTACTCGAAGAGCTTTACGCTACGTTTGGTTATTACCGTGAGGCACTGAGTTCACGGACCTTGAAGGGTAAAGACGGTCTGGCTCAAATTGGCGCACTGATGGATGATTTCCGCAGTAACCCACCAAAGGAAATTGCCAGTACTCAGGTATCTGAATTACTAGATTACTCTTTGGGATTGGATGGTTTGCCGAAAGAGAACGTACTGAAATTCTTACTTGAAGATGGTTCGTGGTTTACTCTTCGACCATCAGGAACAGAGCCGAAGATCAAATTCTATTTCGCTGTGCGTGGCACCTCAAATGAGGATGCGAAGGCTCGGCTTGCACGACTACAAGAAGAAGTTTTGGGGCGTGTAGACGCCTAAGTATTGGTAAGACATGTGTGTGTCTTTGTACAACTAACTTGCTTAGTACAGTCATCATGCGGGAATAGGATTGAATTTTAGTTGTCTAACGTTAAATTGAGGTTTTGATAAGCCCTTTTTGGAGTATTTTTTGGGGAAAGAAGACAATCATACTATCACGGTATGAGTGTCACCTTTCCCTCAAGGATCTCCCGTTATTTCTAAGGCTATTCGATGCGCAGGCTTATGATGCAAAAGAGGCAAGGGATGGTGAGTCGGCAAGTACGACTGATTCTTCAGAACTGGCATTATATATACGACAGATTAAACTTGCATAGCAGAATAAAGTAAATGGTTTTTATAATGAGGAGGTACGTTTGTGATTCGGAGTTGGCAGCGGTGGAATAACGCTTCCCGCAAATGGTTATGGTTATTGGTGGTTGTCGGAATCGTGGCTTCTTTGCCAGTGATATATCAGCGGGTTCAGACGGAATCGTCTGCAAAAAAGGTAGAGTTTGTTTTCAATTATCGCGGTTTACTAGAAATATCAGCGCTTAAGGAGAATCCTGCTGCGTTTATTGATGAGCAGTTGGATAAACTGAAAGAGGCCCGCATAAGTACAATGGCGGTGTTTGAAAGCACGCTTGACGAGTTGACCAAGGCGCGTCGGATTATGGTTTTCAATGCGTCGGATGTAGCAAAAATGAACCAGTCTGTTGTTTCGGATTATGGCAACCAGACGTATATCGCATTTACCAGCTCGGATAACGAGCAGCAGCTTCGCCCAATTATAGAGAAGGCTTTTGAGGATATGGATGTCTCAGTTAAGCCTTGGACATATGGAGAACATGCTGGTTTAGTTCTTGGAATGGCACCAGAGGAAGCGGTACTCAAATCGATGCAGCCGGATCCGATAGCTATTGCGAAACTGCAGGACAAAGGATTTAACATCCTTCCTCGTATGTCAGATACGATTCGTTATAATCAGGACGATGTGGACGAGCTTTTAGCTTATTATGAGCAGATCGGTGTGAAGCGTATCCTATTTGACGGAGATGCAGTGAAGGGATATAGCGACAACGAGGCGATGAACAGCCTTGAAGGCTTCGCAGAGTTGCTGAAGAAGCATAATATTGGGCTCATAACCATTGAGAATCTGAAAGCTCCACAAAAAGGGCTCAATAAGTTGGCCTTTTTAACAGACTACAATATGGTACGACTCTTCTCCTTGTCTGATGTTGATGCTAACTTGGACAGTCTAAAATTGGCTGACAAGTTCGTATTAGGTACGAAGGATCGGAATATCCGTATGATTTATTTAAATGCTTCACCATCTAAGGATGTAGTCAAATCAATCATATCGAATCCCATTGATAATCTGATTGGTTCACTACAAGCTCCGGGCAATGCAATCCAGTCTATTGAGGATAATGGTTTTGAACTCGGACAAGCAGAGGCCTTCAAAGTGGTAGATGCTTCTTGGCAGAAGTATCTGAAGGCAATTGTAGTCTTGGGTGGCGTAGCGTTCTGTGCCTTACTGGTCTCTGTGTTCATACCATCGCTTACGTTGGCATCCCTTGCAGTGGGCTTGGTTGGTTCTGCGGGTTTGTTTGTACTGAAACCTGTCTTATTAGAACAGGCCTTAGCGTTACTTGTTGCAACTAGCGCACCAACAATTGCAATGATACTGGCGATTCGGAAGATCCGAGAAGTTAATGAGACGATACCGGATATGTCTGCTGGACGTAGGTTGACTCACACGATTGTTTTATATTTAAAAACAGCAATATTATCACTTGCAGCAGTGCCTTTTGTTATCGCGTTACTTAACAATATTACTTACAGTTTGGTTCTTAATCAGTTCCGAGGTGTTAGCTTGCTTCACTTTGTTCCGATCTTTTTGACTGCTGTATATGTATTCCTATACCTTGGCAAATCGATTTGGCAGGAACTGCTGAAATGGATCAAAACACCGGTTACGCTACTATGGGTAGGTGCATTCGCGGTATTAGCTGTGGCAGGATACTTTTACTTGTCTCGTACTGGAAATGGGGGCACGTTACTCCCAGGCGAAGCGACTTTACGTTCATTCTTAGAGAATACATTTGGCGTACGGCCACGAAACAAGGAGTTTTTGCTTGCGCATCCACTATTTATCGTTGGTATATTCGCAGCGTTCCGTTACCGTCCAGCTATTTACGTGATGATTGTCGCGGTTATAGGTCAGTTATCGATGGTTGATACATTTGCACATATCCATACACCGGCTGTCCTTTCCTTGATCCGTGGTGTACTCGGTTTAGGTCTAGGATTGATCTTCGGATTAGTACTTACTTTGGTATGGTATGTCATTGAAAGGTGCTGGGATAAATGGTCACCGCTTCTACTAAAACCATAGTTATCTCCGGTTATTACGGATTTCGTAACAGTGGGGACGAGGCGGTACTGAAATCGATCCTAACTGCGTTAGAAGAAGAAGGACGAGCTATCGGTATGCAAATTAATCCGGTGGTTCTGTCGATTGACCCCGAATGGACAACTCGGACGTATGGCGTAAGAGCCGTACACCGGATGAAACTCGGTGAGGTTAGGAACGCTATTAAGAACAGTAGCGGACTAATCAGTGGAGGCGGAAGTCTCCTGCAGGACGTAACCGGTTCAAAATCCATTCCGTATTATCTGGGTGTGATCAAATTAGCCCAGTGGATGAGAAAGCCTACTTTTGTTTATGCTCAAGGAATTGGCCCGGTTAACCGCAAGCTGTTCCATGGGGTAATTGCTTCGGTGTTCCGGCGCTGTAAATATATTTCCGTGCGGGATGTGGAGTCTGCCGAACTGCTCCGCAGCATGGGAATTCAAGACGATTCAATCCAGGTGGTTCCTGACCCTGTTATGGGCCTAAGTCTTCCGGAAGGTCAGGATGATCCGAAAAGCGGACCAACCACCAGAGGACTCCCGATTATTGGCGTATCTGTTCGCTACTGGAATCCAAAACGGACCGAGTTGAACGAGTTGGCCGAAGGGTTAAGATTGCTCAGTTTACGTGTTCCGGTGCATATCCGGTTCTTACCTTTTCATTTCCCGGGTGATGACGAAGCTTCCCGATATTTGATGAATCGTATTGGAAATGTTCAAGATAACGGTAGTAGGATCAGCATAGCAAAGGAAGTAGAACATCCCCAAGATATGTTGCGTGAAGTCAGTCGTTCTAGTTTGCTTATTGGTATGAGGTTACACAGCTTGATCTATGCTGCCTCACAAAATGTGCCTATGCTGGGTGTGTCTTATGATCCTAAGATTGATCATTTTCTTGGTCGAATCGGTCTCTTGCCGATCGGAACGAGCGAAGATCTTGATCCTCATGCCTTAGTGGAAGAAGGCGAACGCCTCTTGCTGGAAGGCGAGGCATGGCGCTTGAACCATGCGACGCAAATTGCTGATTTGAAGGCAGAGTCGCGAATTCCTGCGCGCAGAATTGTCGAATATTTACGGAGCAAAGGATGAGTAGCGTGAACAAAGTGAATGCAAATTCAGTGGAAGCCGTGCCTACTGTATCTATCTTCGGAGTTCCTTTTTGCAAGTGGGGGATGAAGGAGACAGTATCCTATCTGAGCGAGGTTGTATCGTCGGGAAGACCACATCAAGTTATTACAGCTAATCCGATCATGATGATGGCTGCCAAGGAAGACCCTGCATACAAGAAGATGATGCAGCAAGCCGATTTAATCGTACCTGATGGAACGGGTGTCGTCTGGGCTGCGAAAATGGGCGGTGATCCAGTAACTGAACGGGTTCCTGGGTTTGATTTGCTTCATGAGTTAATGAAGCAAGGAGATCGTCATGGCTGGAGAGTATATCTGCTTGGAGCGAGCAAAGAAGTGATTCAAGAGGCGGCAAGGCGGTTAGCCCTGCAGTATCCTACGGCTGAAATAGTTGGATACCGTGATGGATTCTTCGGTCCGGAACAAGATCGAGAAGTGATCGACAACATTGTCCAAGCTGCTCCGCATCTGATGTTTGTGGCTAGAGGTGCTGATACGCAGGAGCCTTGGATTGCAAAGCACAAAGAAGAACTAGGTGTTCCAGTCATCATGGGTGTGGGCGGAAGCTTTGATGTAATATCTGGTAGGACGAAACGAGCCCCCATGTTATTCCGTAAACTGAAGATAGAATGGTTATATCGGCTTTTGAAGGAACCAACTCGCTTTAGAAGAATGCTTGCACTGCCGAAATTTGCCTTGTGGGTGCTGCATGACAGAGAAAACATCACTAAATGATTGAAATTTCGTATAAAACAGCGTAATATTGCTTAAATGCGGGGTTGGTGTTTCTCATTAAAGGGAGTATAATTCATTCCGGCACGAATAATTGGGGGTTGAAATATACATGTGGATTATCTACACCATTGGGTTTATTCTAGCAATGGGCTTGGCAATAGGGCTGACGCCGCTCGTGAAGAAGTTTGCTATCAAAGTCGGTGCTGTTGATGTTCCTAACGCACGTAAGGTTCACACGCGCATCATGCCTAGACTTGGTGGGTTGGGTATTTATTTATCTTTTATTATTGTGTTTTTTATTGTTCTTCCCTTCATTCCTGTGAACTTTACGGACCGCGAGGTAAATTTCGTCAAAGCGTTTCTTGTCGGTGGTTCAATGACATTGCTGCTGGGCGCGCTTGATGACCGTTTCGATCTGAATGCTAAATTGAAATTCCTGTATCAGATTGCTACAGCTTGTGTGGTTGTATTCGGATTTGATATTCAACTGGAATTTGCTAATATACCGTTTCATACGTATGCGTCGGTGGAAAGTTGGATCGCTATTCCGTTCACTATTCTCTGGATTGTTGGTGTGACGAACGCGATTAACTTGATCGATGGACTGGATGGTTTAGCGGCAGGTGTGTCTGCAATTGCCATTGGTACGATTGCTGTGATGGCATTCTTGATGGGCAACGTAGTTGTTGCGCTATTGTCCCTATTATTGCTGGGTAGCATTATCGGATTCCTATTCTTTAACTTTCATCCAGCTAAGATTTTTATGGGTGACTCTGGAGCATTGTTCCTGGGATTCTGTTTGGCATTACTTTCACTCCTGGGTTTCAAACAAGTTGCTATCGTTTCATTCTTAACACCGCTGATTTTGATCGGCGTACCACTCTCGGATACTTTGTTTGCCATCGTACGTCGCTGGAGACAGAAGAAGCCGATCTTCTCACCGGACAAGGGGCATTTACACCATTGTCTTCGTGAACTTGGTTTCTCTCACCGCCAGACCGTATTGATCATCTACGGTATCGCCGCATTCTTCGGCGTACTCGCGATCATTCAATCATCTGCTGCCATGTACAACGCGAACTGGGTTACTTTCGTAGTCATTTGCGTCATGGTATTCTTCCTGCAGATTGGCGCAGAGGTCATCGGCCTCATCGGCAAGACTAAGCGTCCCGTTCTTGACTTCATCGCGAGACTACGCGTCAAAGCGGGTGCGGAGCGCGGTTCGAAATAGTAAAGTGTTTCTAATCAGTTGCAATCATACAGATTTCTCATATGCCTAATGGACAACCCTCGCTATTGTAGCGGGGGTTGTTTTGTTTATGAGAATCAATACTTTTGGCGTGTTCTAGTAGCTGAGATACAACCTTCTGATAATTGTTCGGGAGGTTTTTGCGTTTTCACTAAAAATTTGGGGCATTTTGTCCGATAACAAATCTAAGTGAAACTTTTGGACGGTTTCCGTCTTGTTAATTACGGGGGCTACTAGAATCCAACTCAAAAAGGAGAGATTATCACATGCAACGAATTAAGAAGCCGTTTATATGGCTAACCTTGCTATCCCTGATTATTACGTTGTTTCCAGTAGGTTTGTTAAATACTGCTGAGGCAGCAACTAACGGGACAACCTACTTTAGTCCGGATATTCTAGATATCCGTAAGACAGCTAACATGGTTGTGGATGGATTAGATCCGAATACCAGCCTAAGAACCAGTGTATATGCCACTAACAATTCGACTATAGAAATTAACGGGACTTATTCCAAGGTATCTGGAGATACCTTGAAAGCTCAGGTCGATTTGCTAACTTGGGATCCATTAACAAAAAAATGGACCGCTGATCGAGTGCATTCTGCGCCTGGTACAGTTCTGAAGGACCCTAGTAATGAGAATCGATTTATGGCATCTAATCTAACGTTATTCCCGGGTTTGAACCGAATTACGTTCAGCGGGAAGTTTGGTAACGCTGAGGGCTCAGAAACCTTCTACGTACTTTACGATAAGATTCCTTATGTCACCAAGTTGTCCATCTCTGGAAGTGGATTCCTCTCAGATATCAATCTGAATGAAGGAACCAGAGCAGTGGTGAAAAATTCTCAGATCTCTCTGCTTGGTGAGGCTTTTAATACAACAAAAGCAACAGTAACAGTTAATGGCGGGACTCCACTATCATCGGAGATTTATAATAATACATTGGCATCTCCCCCACTTAGATTGTCACCAGGTCTGAATAAATTGGATATTACGTTCTCAAATGCATCTGATTCAATTCAAATTACACGAGACGTATATTATTTTACAGAAGATAAGCCGTTTATTGATCTTTATGTACATGATGGTACAACTGAACACAAACTGTTGGACAAGTATCCAACCTTGAAGAAGGACTTAACAAGTGCCAAACTCTATGTGCAACTGTTGGTACCTTATGATACTGTTCCTTTTGATGCCGCGAATAGTCAAGTAACGGTTAACGATGTTGATGTTACTCCTACAATTAAAATGCTTGATCCGAATCTTTACGATACTTCAGGAAAGTTTACAGTGAAAGATTCAACAAATGAAGTAATCATTGAAGATATCCAAGGTCCTGCTTATCGATTAGTGACCTTCGAGATTCCTTCTTTCGTTTTTACAACAGATGTAAATGGTGTTGTTAATTCGACGCAAACTCCTGTAATTAAGGTTAATTATGGCGATAAAGATGGTACACGAACTTCATGGAAGAATAGCACATCCTATACCGCCAAGTTTCATCTGGATGATAATAATATATCCATTACTGATATGAAGTATCTTCCAGACTATGCTGAAACTCTCAATGGGGATATAACTAAGTTCAGCCAAGTATCATTAAATAATGCTCGGGTTGATAAGAGTGATTTTTATATTATGGTACAAACAAATTCTGCGCCCGCTACTGTTGCAGATTTGCTTGGTAAGTACTTGCCTCTAGGGGCGAAGAATGTAGAAATCGAATATAAAGGCGAAGCCAAAGAGGGAACTACCGCCAAGGCTAATACGTATATATATAAAGTCACTAACTTTTCTAGTGGTGAGCAAAAGGTAAGTTTCCAGTATGCAGATTCAACTCCTTATACGGCTACTATCTCTTACGCAACTAAGAGTTACATTAATGTAAACAACTTAAGTGATGGACAAACTTACCCGTATAATTCAAAAGGTGGACAAAAGGATTTTGTTATTTCTGGTGAGTATATAGGATTTGATAACATCGTATCGGCGCAATATTTTATAAATGGGCTCGATGGGGACCAATTGACTAGTGAGCATGGATCAAAAGTTAAATTAGGTGATATTAATGCGAAGAGAACATTTGATCTCTCTTTATTTATATCATCTACTGGACCGCTTGTAGCTGGAGAGAATAAAATTGAATTTAGAGGCGTTTCCATAGACGCAGCAGGTAATAAGCAGGTTATTAGTAAGGTGCTTCGGATTTATATAATTGATGAAAATGTATCATTAATTACCCAATTTCATCCGGGTAAAGTTCCTCCAGCAGAGGCATTTAACCAAAAGCGTGTAGAATTCCCAAGTTGGATAGATTTTAGCGCTGATCCGAGAACTGTAGAAACAGAAAAAATAATTTCACAGATTCTTGAATTACCAACAGAGTTTAAATTTGCTGATGATAAGTATACAACTAGCGAGGAACAATATGATCTACTGATCCGGGGTAATGGGACTAGGTTTGTTAATTTGTACCTGGGTTCGGACAAGATACTTACGATTGAGATACCAGAAGCAAGTGGTACAGGTTACGAGGAAGGCACCAAAACAACTGGCGATGGTAAATACACTTACGATATTATCGGTAACGATAAAGATTTCTTGATCCGCGTTCATAATTTCAAATTTGAATCACCTGGCACACATGTATATAATCTAGAATTGATTAATTCTACGGGTGCACGTACGAATCAAAGGTTAGAAATAACTAGAGAAATGGCACCATATCGCCTACTTGCTCCGCAACCGACGGTTGGAGGGCAATACGTAGTTAATAAGAACTTTATTCGTTTTGATATTGAAGCGGAAGGTGCTACAAAAGTTATAATCGGTAAAGACGAGGCACTCCGGCGTACGGAACCAGATAAACAAAATCGATTTACTTATGACTATGTAGGCTTAAAGCCAGATAAACTTAACAAGATTAAGATACAAATTGTACGTGGAAATTCCACTATTAATGCCACGATTGAAGTATACTACACTTCAACTGTAGGAATTGACGCACAATACATGGCCGAGAAACCAAGCAATAAATACAGTGTATTTAATAAGAAGTTAGAACTATCATTCCCGAAAACGACTATTCTACAATCAGCAGTTCCAAATAGTGACCAGATCACAAAGTTTTATCCAGACACAAAGTTTTTGTTCGGTATTGCGGATCCGAAGGATGGTGTAGTTGAGCGCCGCAATGATTACGGTGTGCTCATTAACGATAATTCAGAAGTAAATAATGGATATCTTATCCCAGCGATTTACCCAAGCCGGTTTAATTCTAAAGAAAATACGTATAATTTCACGCGTGTTTCTGATATTTACTGGATAAGTGGGGGTGTCGGTGAATTAGGTGATCGGGGAGATTTGAATGGCTATAAGCCAGCAACGAATGGACTGTCACCTTATTCAACTGAAGGGATATTCACAGCATTTGAGAAAGAGCGTGAGGTAGTTCCTTCTCAACGCGGGACTTTAAAGTTGTCATATGATTCAAATGTTGTTGATGAAGCAGGAACTTTAGTAACTGTATATAGATTTGTGGATGCTGGAGGTTACGGTAAGTGGGAGCCCGTTGCAGGAGAAGTAAATACGAAGGCTCACACGATTACAGTTCCTTTTGATAAGTTTGGTTACTATACAGTTATGAAATTGAGTAAGAGCTATACGGACATCACGAATCATCCTTGGGCAAGAAACATATTGAATGCACTCTATTCTAAAGGCATCATGGAGCATTTACGAGTGGACGCCTTTGGTGCGGATGACCAAACAACTCGTGGTGAATTTGCATCACTTCTTGTAAAGGGATTGAATTTACCTCTGATTAAAGACGAACAACAAACCTTCTTTGATGTCCCTGCGGGTTCAGGAACAGTAACTTGGAATTTCGTACATTTAGAGACAGCAGCGAGAGCTGGGATTATCACTGGGCGTACGGAAGGATTCTTCTCACCTAACATGCCGATTTCAAGACAGGATGCAGCGGTCATGATTGCTCGCGCTCTTAAATTGAAGCTTTCTTTGAACGACCAGAAATTGAAAGACGGTATGGTGAAATCCTTTATAGATTCAGGGAAAATTGATTATTATGCACTTCCGGCTGTTCAAGCAGTAACAAAGGCTAAAATCATGTCGGGCAGTTCAGTTACCTTGCCTGGAGCTAAGAAGCCTTCTTACAACTTCAATCCGGATAGCAACATGACTCGGGCGGAAGCCGGTAAGATCGCAGTAGAATTATTGAAGAAGAGTACGAACATCTTCCCTAAGAATTTTAGTTAATTACTTGAGAGAACCCTTGTCCGCAAGCGTTTTGCGGGAAGGGTTCTCTTTCTTTTTATCACATAGTTTTGTAATTTGCTGGACATTACGGTACAATGTTTAAAGTAATAGACATTTTCGCAAAAGGGTGGATATTAGCAGATGAAACCGATCTTATCAAAAGCGCAATTAGGTTATATGAAAGCAAAGAATAAATTTGAGGATAGATCTAAGATTTTGGAGAAGAGAATCGAAGAAACAGCTAAGCTTCAAGAAGTGAGTCAAGAAGTTATGGAAGGTCTTGTTATAGAAACGGGTTTCCATGATGCATTTAACGAATTGCGCGCGGCTGAGAACGAATTAGTTGACTGGTCACACGTCACGATGAAGCATGAGAAGACTTATAAAGACAATAAGCAGGCAATTGAGGACATGTACGCTAAATTGGATACTGATCCACAAATGCGTGCACGTATCATTCAGTTAGCTATGAAGGTAAGATAAGATTCTTATATAATTGACAAATAAGACGTCCATGTGGACGTCTTATTTGTGTTTAACTAACATAGGTTAAGGGTATTGAATTGGTAAAAGCTGCTTAATGACTGACATATTCAGGCGTGTTATACTAATTCCCGTCAGTAGGTAGGGGAGTAAATAAGTTGAAATTGAGGGTAAGCTTAGAAAAGGTTACAATCTCGCAATTTATTTTCGAAATACCGCAACTTTTTGAATTCTACTGCGTTTAAGATGTAGAACAGTGAAATTGAGGGCTAGATCAGACATTCCAAGATGTTCCTTATGGGTAAAAATGTCTATCAATTAGAAAAATTAGCTTTACGGCTCTTGGGACTCATTGTATAATGATTTAGGTAGGATTAGGAAACTATTCTATTTCTGCATTTCTATCTTTGTGTTTGTTTACAAGTTTCTGCGATATTGTCGCAGACCTAATTTATAGGAAACCGCTCAAGCTCTAGAAAGGGGGTGCAATGGCTAATGAGTAACACGAGCTATTCATTTAAAGAAAACTCTCATATGAAAGTTATTCAAGGAGGAGAAAAAAAGGTTATGAAGAAAATTTTATCCGTAGCTTTGTCTACAGCAATGGCATTCTCAATGTTTGCATCTGTAGCATTCGGTGCTGACGCTAAGTTATCACCTGAACAACAATTTAACGTATTGAAAGACGCAGGTATCGTTACTGGGTATCCAGATCAAACTGCAGGTCTTGACAAATCTATTACTCGCGCTGAATTGGCGAAGGTTATCGTTAAATCGATCAACTTGGAACCAGTTACTGGCGTAGCTACTTACAAAGACAAGAACTACACTGCATCCCACTGGGCAGCTCCTTTCATCGAAGCAGCTACTCAAGCTGGTATTCTAGAAGGTAAGAACCTTGAGAAGAAATTGTTCGATCCAACTGGTAACGTAACAGTTCAAGAATTGGCTAAAGTTTTGGTTGCTGCATTGAAACTTGAAGTTCCTGCAGAAACTAACAACACAGCTACTGAATGGGCTAAAGGTTATGTAGAAGCAGCAGTTAAAGCCGGCTACCTAGAAGCAGGAATTAACTATCAAGCTAACGCTACTCGCGCTCAAGCAGTTGTAGCAGCTTATGCAATCTACGAAGCTAACCAAGTTCCAACTGTAGCTTCTTATGAAGTATCTGAAGCAGGTAAAGTTGTTGAGTTCACACTTTCCAACAAAGAAGTTGTAAAAGTAACTTTGGAAAAAGCTCTTGAAGCAAACAAAGAAACTGAAGTGAAATTCACTCAAAATGGCCATGATTATACTCATAAAGTTATCTGGAAAGTAGACACTGCTCAAAAAGTGGATTCTGTTTCCGCGAGCAACTTGAAAGAAATCGTAGTTGTATTTGACGGTACTGTAGATAAGAAGTCTGCAGGAAATAAAAACAACTATGAAGTAAAAGATCAAACGGTTGACAGTGTATCCTTGTCATCTGATAACAAAACAGCAACTGTCTTGTTGGAGGAAACTTCCACGCTGACTAACCAAAAAGAAACTGAAGTCAAAGTTAAAAATGTTCAAAACTTTGACAAATCCAAAACTATTGAGCAAACTGTGAAATTCACACCAGTTGACGTGAAGATCCCAGAAATCAAGGAAATCGTTGGCTTGGGAACTAGTGCGTTCAAGGTAGTATTCAGTGAACCAGTTCTGAAATCTGACGTATATGCTTCCAGTAATTATAAAGTGGATGGCGTTACAGTGGGTGGATTCGTTGAGTACTCTTATCCAAACGTAGCTATAATCAACGTGACTCTTCCTAAGGGAGATCATAAGTTGACTGTCAGCAACGTCCGTGATTATTCGGGTCTGAAAATTGCTCCTGTAGAGCAATCCTTCACAATCGCCGAAGATACATCTGCTCCAGAAGTAGTTTCTATCAAATCGAATGATCTGAGAGAATTGGAAATCGAATTTAATGAAACTATTAAATCGGTTGAAAAAGTGTACCATAATGTTTCCGGTAACAGTGGAAAAATCACGAAGAGAGACAACAAACTCGTCGTAACTTTCACACAACCACTGAATCTTTCTGAGAACACTGTATACATTGAAGGTGTAACTGACTACAGCGGTAACAAAGCTAACCGCGAAGCTAAAGTTAACCCAACATTGGATATAGAGCGTCCTACAGTAACGAAAGTATCCGCTGATCAAGCTGATACTACTGGATACCATGAATTGACTGTTGAATACAGCAAAAAAGTAACAACAGATTCTGCTGAAAAGAAAGCAAACTACACTATCAAAGACAAAAATGGTAAAGTAGTGAGCGCAAATGGGTTGGACAAAGACGGTCATCCGTTCTTGACTCCTAAATACGATACTGACAAAAATAAAGTAACTGTATACCTTGGTTCCAAATTGGATGCTGGTGACTACACTTTGGAAGTAGCTGGCGTAGTTGATACTGCTTATGTTGCCAACACTATGCTTCCTTACAAAGCAACGTTCACTGCTAAACAAACCGTAGGTGACGCAATTGCTCGCGCTTGGTCCAAGAAAGATGGTAATGAAACAGTTGTCTATGTACAATTTAAAACAGCTGTAAAAACATCTGGTGATGGCGCTGCTAACATTGGAGAGAAATACCAAATCAATGGTAAATCCTTGAAAGACTTCGATATTGACTTTGTTGCAGGCGACACTATTCGTCTGAAGAGCACGAAAAATTCTTTGAACTTGGATGCTGGAAATAACCCAATTACAGCTACATTGATCCAAGACATTGATGGCAACTATCTGAAATCAAGTAGCGGTAGCTACACTCTGACAAAAGATATTAGCTCGTACAACTTCATCAAAATCGAAAGCGTTAAAGCAACTACTCGTGAAGAAGTTAAAATTAAATTGGAAGGTAAATTATCTTCCGCAGTTCTGAGTGATTTCTATGTGAAAGCTCAGGGTCTTAACGATAGCGAAAGAAATTACTACCCAAGTAGTGCAGAATTGAGTGCGGATCAAACTACAGTTACATTGAAGTTTGAAGATAGCAATAAATTGCCTGCTCATTTGATTGGTGCTAAATTCTTTGTTGTAGCAAATCCATCTTCACGTGATGCTCAAGGTACACCAATCCAAACTTACCTTGATACTGCTGGAAATGTAGTTGGTACTCCTTTGAAGGACGAAATCAAACCAGATTTGAATGAAAGATTCACAGTTTCTGCAGGTGTTGCAAAAACTGATACAGCAACCAGCGCAACTTATTACGAATATACTGTTACTCTTAACGGTAATGACAACATCGTAGTAGCTAATGCAAACGTAGCTGAAAGTATTGTGAAGGTAAAAATTGATGGTGATGCTAAAACTACTACTTCTGTAACTAGTAACGGCGGTAGCGTTCTTACAGTAGTATTCAGATCAGAAGCTCAAATCACTAATTCTCAAGCTGTTCGTGTAGCTTTGAATGGTGCATCCAACCAAGAGTTGAAAGCCATCATTGACAACACAGCAGACAAAAATGCATATGCTGATTATGACCAAGGTGGTATTTACCAAAACCTTCGTTAATACAGTAAAAAAAGATGTGCATTAGGAGGGCTCTGCAATAGACTCCTGAAAAATGTAATAGCAATCCCGGTACCGCTGAGGTACCGGGATTTGTTGTATTGATTAAAAGAAAGTTAAGGAAATGGAAGATGCTATATTTATATGCGCAGCTTAAGGCATTTCGATGCCTAATTATACAATTACGAAGCTCATTTGATTCGTAAGATTAATACGTAAACTTTGTTTAGACATAATTCATATCAGCTTTCTCGTTTTTGTTCTTTCGTCCTCAGATCATATTCTATTGCTAAACTTTTTTTGATTTAATGCGTATATAATATATACGACTATATTTCTATTAGGAGGTTTGAACTTGAGTAAAGCAAAATTGGTTGTAGCGTCATTAGCTGTGGCTGCTCTGATCGGCCAAAGTGCCGTAGGTCCCGTGGATGCCGCAGCAGCCAAGACACAAACTAAAACGACAACAACAAAGACGCAGAAGCAAACAACGGTGAAGACGCTAAATGATTTGAAAGCAGTCAAGATTACGAGTAAGAGTACCGTAAAGTTAAGCAATGTTAATATTTTGACTCAAAATGATGGAAGTATATTGACGTACACTCTAACTTATCAGAACAATGACAGTAAAAGCTTGTCATTAATTGATTATTGGACGAAAATCAAAACGAAATCAGGTACAGTGTATAGTGTAAGCGCTATGGGAGCAGATAAGGAGAAGAAGAAGGTGGTAGCGGGATCTTCGGTTAGTGTTACCTACACTACTCAAATTTCTAAAAATCTGAAATATAGCGACCTGAACTTCCAGATTGTCAAATGGGACTTTGGCGTAGCAGGTTACGAAAAGACATTAGGTAGCATTAGTATTCCATCCAGTTACGCGGTAGCTACACCTGTAAATACGACGCAAAAGTTAACGATAAATGATCTTACAGTAAATGCAAAGGTTAGCTCGGTCAGTGTGCTAGGATTAGGGGACCATAATTACGTTAATGTTGCTTTATACTTACAAAATGCTGGCTCTAAAACTTTGGAGAACCCGAACTTAAAATATGTTGTTCAAACAGCAGGCGGAACCGCATATGCCTTAACGGCCGATTCATCAAGTAACAGTTATCAAATTTTACCTCAAGAGAGTAAAACGTTAAATTTAATTGCCAAAATCCCCAAGAGTGTGAATTTAAATAATCTACAACTCTTGTTTGTTCAAAATGATGAAACATTAAAAAGCGATATTCCAGTTGCGTCTCTAAGTTTGGGGACCAAAAAAGGAGAAAGTACAAAAACTGCTGTTAATAAAGAGAAAATATTGAAAATCGATAGTAATAACATAGCAACTAGAATAGAAAGTATATCTAGAAACCAAAGCTTCGGAAAAAGTGATCTGTCCATACAATTTGCTTTAGTAAATAAGGGAGATAAGACGATTACAGTACCAAACTATTCGTTTGAAATTCACACGGGTTCTAAGTCGTATCCACTAGTAGCAAGTGGATTAGATGGATTGTCACTGGAGCCTGGTGACGAGCAAATGATATCGGTTGATGGTACACTACCGGTCATTGCAAACGCAGAAGAGATGGACCTGATTTTGAAAACACCAACAAGTTCATCTCAGACTCCGCCGGATAAATCGACAACCCCAGCTGCATCAACTAATAGTTACCCTGTTGCAGTTTATAGCTTGCCAGAGTTTACAGAAATGCAGCACGCTGTAGGCCAAGAACGGGTGATTAAGAATAATGATGGTGTCTATGGAGTAACTCTCGAGAGTGTTCAAAAGCTTCCATGGAACGACGGGAACTTGTTATCTACTAAAATAACTATTACTAATAAAGGTACCAAAGCGGCTAAACTTCCTGAGTTTGTAGGAGCATATAAAATGGATTTAACCTCGCTTAATAGTACAGTACAATTAGTGAATAGTAATACGACTCAGATTCTTGGACCAGGGGAGAAAACGAGTGTTTACGTGGTAGCCAATGTTCCGGCAAGCTTGAACTTCTCACAATTACAGATTCAGTTACTCCAAAAAACGGGAACTGATAAAACCAGTAACTGGATTATGTTCTCGAACTATGGTAAGACGAGTGATATTAAATTGGTAGCTGATGGTTCATATAATAATCTGGATACATCAGGCAAAAAGTCGGATCTACAAACTCGCAAAACCTATCTCTACAAGGGCACTACAAGTGATATTATTTATACCGAACTGATTATGAAGAACTTGGAAAACAAGCAAAGTAACCTTTCTCTTCTTACTGGATACTTCCAAACAGAAGATGGACAGTACTATAAAGCTGACGTCAATCAGGTGAAACATACTGTAGGTCCTCAGTCGGCAAGTATTGTATCGTTCTCATCCAAAGTACCGAAGGGCACAAGTGTTTCAAATTGGAATTTGGTTGTGGGCGAGAGTATCACAGAAAACAAATTTACTGAGCTGGAAGGTAAGCCAACAGGCTTTGTAAATGCATCAGCAATGGAGCTTAATCTGGATAGCCGGGATATTAAGAGTACTTTGAAAGATGTTGAATTATTCCCGTACACGTTAAGTATCAAAGAAATCGAAGGACGTACGAACTCATCAGGATTAGAAGTTAAGATGAAGTACGATCTGAAACGTGATTTGACGTTTGATATGGGAGAGTTCAAGCATAAATTTATTCTTGAAGTAACTGATTCCAGTGGGGCTAGATTTGAGAAAGAAATCGAGCTGGAAAAAGACTTTATTGTAGGCGGCAATCAAAGCTTCTCATATGTAATAAATGATCCAATTTTCGCGACTTCAAGATCTGGAGGATTCCAATTCTCCATTTACGATTCGTATCAAGGAGAGAAAACAAAGATTGCCTCTCAGGCAGCATATTACGATAATTCAAACTTATTCAAAAACGATTGATAAATGCTCAAAGCAAAAATCCCTCTAGTAGGGATTTTTGCTTGTTCAAACCTAGTAAAACCACTATCATAGATAGTAATAGACTCATAGAGGAGGAACATCATGAAGAGAACGTGGAAAGTGGCTGCTGCAGTTGTATTGATCGGTGGTGGTGTCTGGGCAGGATCGCTAGCTAACTTGAAGGCAGAAGGAGCAGGAGTAACTAACCAACCAGGTACAGCCGATGATCCGGTCGTGACGAAGAGTTATGTGGATCAGCAAATTCAGCAAGCTATTAAAGGTGGTGGAGGTAGTACAACAACCCCTACGGCGCCAACAGCACCAACAACGCCTTCTACAGGTGGGAACAGCGATTCCTCTGCGGCTACAGAAATGAAGATTGTTGAAGTGAAACCGGGTAAGATTTTAGTAGCTTCAGGAGGCACTGAGTTTATTGTTCGTTCAGGTAAAGCCGTTGTATATAGTGAAGATAAGAATGGTGTAGCAGATCTGACCGATGGAAAAGATATTGTAGGCGGCGATGCAGTAACTAATAACCATTTGTTGCTATTCCCTAAAGAGGGAAGAGGTATACAAGTGAAGGAAGGCAATACTTACAACCTTATTGTCATTGTACGAGGCGGATACCAAATTAAGTAATGGATTTAAGCATATAAGTGATATGTTTTTCCATAAGTAACAAACATTAATACGGGTAATCCAATCAGTCGAACACATACTATTCCTGAAACGCAACTACTTCAGGAGGTGTAAGTATTATGGCAAGTAGCAATCGTAAAATTATTCCGGAAAGTCGTCACGTACTGAATCAATGGAAGTATGAAATTGCTGCAGAGTTTGGATTAGCAATCGGTGGAGCAGGTATAGGATCAGCTGACACTGAGTTTGCTGGTGAACTAGGTGCAATGGGAACTGGCATGAGCAGAGGAGGTAGCTGGGGACATCTGACTTCCCGTGAGAACGGATCTGTTGGTGGAGAAATTACGAAACGCTTGGTAGCTAAGGCTCAAGAAGGACTTTTTTAATCAAATTTTTATTAAAATACCTAGATTATTTTGACATGAGTTGTCAAATAAGTTAATATGACTTTTAAGGATTGTCAAATCAACCTTTTCCGCTCTGGAAAAGGTTCATTTTTTGATCGGAGACCATTTTGGATCTCAATCCTAATTGTTCCACTTAATTGATGGAGTATTTATAGTATTGGATAATTAGGCTTTTGCCATACTATCCATATGGGGAGGTTGACTGTTTATGTCTATACAAGGACGACACTTATTTACTTCTGAGTCCGTAACTGAAGGACATCCGGATAAAATTTGCGACCAAATCTCCGATGCGGTTCTTGACGCATTTTTGGCGAACGATCCTAACGCTCGTGTAGCTTGTGAGGTGGCAGTTGCTACTGGGCTTGTACTCGTAATCGGTGAGATCAGTACAAATTCGGAATATGTTGATATTCCAGCAATCGTACGAAGAACGGTGAAAGAGATCGGTTATACTCGAGCTAAATACGGCTTCGATTCCGACACTTGTGCAGTGCTATCATCGCTCAACGAGCAGTCGGCGGATATTGCTCAAGGTGTAAATGCAGCGCTTGAGAGCAGGGATCCGGCTCAAATGGATAAAGAAACAGCAGATATCGGTGCAGGAGATCAAGGTTTGATGTTCGGATTTGCTACGAACGAGACACCTGAATTGATGCCACTACCAATTGCACTATCACATCGTATTGCGCGTCGTCTCTCAGAAGTGCGTAAAGATGGTACTTTGGATTATCTTCGTCCCGATGGTAAAACACAGGTGACGATTGAATACATTGATGGTAAGCCTAAGCGTGTCGATACGATTGTTGTATCAACACAGCATGCCGAAGAAATTACGTTGGAACAAATCCAACGAGATATTAAAGAGCATGTAATTCTCCCCGTTGTTCCAGCAGAACTGCTAGACGGAGAGACTAAATATTATATCAATCCAACAGGACGCTTCGTAATCGGCGGACCTCAAGGCGATGCAGGTTTGACAGGACGTAAGATCATCGTGGATACATATGGTGGTTACGCACGTCATGGCGGAGGCGCATTCTCCGGTAAGGATCCGACAAAGGTAGACCGTTCAGCTGCCTATGCGGCACGTTATGTTGCGAAGAATCTTGTCGCTGCAGGACTAGCGGATAAAGTTGAAATCCAATTGGCATATGCTATTGGTGTCGCTACTCCAGTATCGATTAACGTAGATACCTATGGTACAGGTAAAGTATCGGAAGAGAAACTTGTAGAACTCATTCGTGAGAACTTCGATCTACGCCCGGCGGGAATTATCCGCATGCTAGATCTACGTCGCCCAATCTATCGCCAAACAGCGGCATATGGTCACTTTGGTCGTACAGACATTGATCTTCCTTGGGAACAAGTGGACAAGGCTGATGAACTGAAGACGCAAGCAGGTTTGTAATAGTTGAATTAAAAACCGATATCCATCCCTCTTTGAGGGCAGGATATCGGTTTTTTGTATTTTGTTGGTTCTCTTCCTGCTATAGAGTTGGAATTGTTAAGAAGCGTCAAGATTAGGTTCAATCATCACTATATAAATCTCACTGTGATCTAAACTTGGGGGCGCTTATTGCCGTTAATAAGTATAGGTGTGTAGATAGCCGAGTTGCGGTGATACATAGATTGAAATGAGTGAATGGTTAGCGGAGAGGGGAAAAATTAATGAAGAAGAAGATTTCAATACTAATCGTCATGATACTGGCGGTGAATACATTGCTGGGAACGATGGTCGGTGCGTCTGGAGCTAAGGGGGCTACGGATGCAACGGAGCTTAGTGCAACTGTTACTACAGGTACTGAGCTAAAGGATGTCTCATCAGCGGTATCTATGATCCCGGGGATTTCGTCGCTAAATCGTGGTTTGCTTGCTGCGCTGGGGAGCTCAGATTTGATTGTCAGTCCTGCTGAGGGGAGTCAATATGTTCCGATCGACACCAAGCTAGAAGTAAAGTTTGCAAATAAGCAGATACGAACAAACCCTAATAAGCAGCAAATATTCACAATTTCTAGAGATATGTCAGGGTATACCGAAAAGATGGATGTAACCGTAACCCAATCCGTATATGCCAATTCGGTTATTTTGACTCCACCGTCTATTTTGCTATACGGAACGAAATACTATATTACAATTCCAGAAGGAACCTTTATCAGTGGTGGAGTTGGAAATGGAGAGAATGGTGTGACTTCAGCGGCATTGACCTGGTCCTTCACGACGGCTAGTTCGTCGACAACGGCGTTGACGCAAACTGCTTTCAATCCATCGAAGGGTAGCACCAATAATAGTATTAGCGTAGATCCAATCATCAAGTTTAATCGTAACGTTAAATTGAATGCTAGTCTGGCGAATGGTGGAATTACACTTAGGAAGACTGGTAGTGGCGTTAACATCCCGATAAGTGTGTCCGTTAGCTCAAATACTGTAACGATCTCACCTACCAGTAATCTGGAGAGAGGTACAAGCTATTATATTGAGATTGCGAGTAATGGAATTTACGATGCAGAGAACCCTTATCTCTATTATGCAGGATTAAGTGGAAGCAATAGTTGGAGTTTCCAGACAGAAGCGCCTGACAAGACGGCTCCAGTGCTTCAAAGTGCGACGATGTACAGCAATACGGCAATTCGGTTGCTATACAATGAAACACTTAACTATACGAACTATTTATCAACCTCTAGCTTCACAGTAACTGTGAATGGTGAGACGCGCCGTATTAGCAGTGCTTCTGCATCAGGTGAGATTGTCTACATTTATATGGAGACAGGGGTAGCTGTTGGGCAAGACATCAAGATCAGCTACACAGGCAGTGGAAGTCAGGCTATTCAGGATGTGTACGGAAACGCAGCAGCTACCTTTTCTAGTAAAGTGGTTACGAACGGAGTAGACTCCGTTATGCCTAGACCCAAGGAGGGCTCTGCGACAAGTACTTCGGTAACTTTATATTTTAGTGAATCTATAAAAAGCCCTTCCACTTATGCTTATGAGCAATTTACGGTTACCGCAGACGGTAACTCGAAAGGGATCAGTAGTCTTTCACACAATGGAGATAGGATTACCTTATATTTATCCAACTCTATTTCAAATGGGGAAGTAGTTAAAGTATCATATTCACCAGGCTCCTATCCACTAGTGGATTATCGGGGAATGGAAATAGCGGCATTCAGTGATTATTTTGTACGTAATACGTATGATACTGTAGCACCTGTCTTCAAAGGAGTAGAAGGCTCAGGTAACAAAATTATAATGACTTATGATGAAGCACTGAGAATTAGCCCACTTCCGTTAAAAAGTCAATTTTCAGTACTTGTGAACAACGCGCCTGTATATGTGACGGCTGTGGAGATCGCATCTAATCAGGTCATACTAACATTGGCTTCTTCGTTTACGAAAGACCAAAATGTTACTTTATCCTATGTATCGGGGATTGGCGGAATTGCTGATTTAAATGGAAATATGGCGGGGTATATCAATCTGCAACCAATAACTTATAATACCGTGATAGAAGGGATCCGCTCAGCAACAATTACGGGAGATACGCTAACAATCACATTCAATTCCACTTTAAGAACCTTATCTTATCTACCGGCGAATCAGTTTTACGTAAATGTAGATAAAGTAAATCGGGGACTGCAATCCGCTACGATTAGTGGAAATACGGTAACGCTTAAACTATCTTCGGCAGTAGCTAAAGGCCAGGTTATTGATTTATCTTATATGACGGGAGCTGCACCTCTCTATGATAGTCTCGGCAATATCATAAAGAGCTTCAGCAATTTGCAGGTACAAAACTTAACAGGTGGCACGACTACAACGGTCAACGGCGTTCAACCAGATTATTTGACGGCGATGCCGACGGTGGATTTTGGCGTTGGAGGATATCTGTTGAACTTAAACACGGCGCAGGCATCTAGTAGCCAATCCCGGTATGGTTTAAACATGAAGAAGTACGTGATAGATAACGACAAGTTCCAGGCAGCCTTTAAGTATTTAACCGACAATAATATCGCGAGCAAGAGAATTGTGTTCGAAGTTCCTTCTACTGAGAAAGCGGCTGAAGTCGTGATCCCGATGAATGCGTTGATGACTATGTATAGTAGTGGGAAAACAGGCTCTTTCGCAGTAAAATACAATAATGTGATGTATGACCTGCCGATTGAGAAAATACCATATTCAGAAATATCCCGTGCATTAAGCGCAAGCTCTCTGACTTCTGCTTATATTACGATACAAATTGAACCAATAATGAAAGCTCAAATATCGAGTTTGAACTATAGCAATATCGTGACAACGGCTCCGATTACGGATCCAGTCCAGATTTACGTATCAGCTTACAATGAAACGGCTGTGCAAAACGCAGTGGATGTGGCGCATACAGGCCAGATTTATTTCAAGGCCGCAACATCACCATCTAGTATGTATGTGTATCTTATGAAATATGATCTGGCCGCACGGACAGCTTCCTTTGTGCCAGGGAAGGCTGCAGGTAATGGAAGTTCTTTAGTTTTCAGTGGGAAAGTAAACGGTAATTCTATTGTGGGACCTGCAACGGGATATAGTTACTTCTCTGATACGGCTAAGCATTGGGCCAAGGCTGATATTACCGAATTAAGCAGCAAGCTGATTGTGGACGCACGCTCGGACAATAAGTTTGAACCTGACAAAAATATTACACGTGCAGAGTTCGCAATATTTATTACAAAGGGACTTGGCCTTGTGGGAGATGCATCAAGTGCCAATCGCTTTTCAGATGTAACATCAGGGACGAATGCAGCTTACATTGGAGCGGCAGCTAAGGCGGGGATCATCACTGGAAATACTGATGGAACGTTTAAACCGGGTAGTAACATTACTCGGGAGCAGATGGCACTAATGATGGTACGTGCAATGGATTATGCCGGTCATAACATTTCTCTGAATGGGTCGAGCGCTCAAGTTTTAACGAAATTCAAGGACGGTGCTAAGATCCAATCTAAAGAGACAGTTGCTAAAGCTGTCAAAGAAGGTATTATTCAAGGGATGACTGCGAATACGTTCCAACCACAAGGTAACGCAACTCGCGCTCAAGCAGCAGTCATGCTGAAACGTGTTTTGGACAAACTAGATTACTTGTAGGTCTCTATTAGAAAATAGGGCTAGTGGTGTCGCTCCAGTAGATAACGAATCTACTGGAGTGACACCCTTTTTTGTATAAAAATGGATAGAGGTAAAATCTATTCGATGAATTCCCATGCTCCTCGTTGTAGTTCGTAGCGATGGATTCGTTCCCCACCTCCGGTGGCAATTGGACGTAGCCATCCTTTGGTACATAGCGAATGAAGAAGTCGGACAGCGGTTCGGTAATTGATACCGAAATGGCTGGCTACTCTCTTCGGAGTAAGTGACTGAGCTTGGGATAGCGCCATGCGAATGACTTCATTCTCAGATATCGTAGAACGCTGGGTAGGTTGCTCTAGCACCAGATAGCGATTGAACAGCATTTGAAGTAGGGTTCTACAAAGCTCTGGCCGATCGCATACATCATCATAAGCGAATGAGACCACACGATAACCAGTACACTGGAGGAACAATTCTCGGTTTAACTCGTCGCAGTATTTTTTGCGATCCATATCGCGCACATGGGGGCCATACCCTTTAATTTCAATAATAAATTTCAATAGTCCCTTCAAATAAGCAAAGTCCCCGAAATAAGATCGACCGCGCCAATCCGCAATCTCATATTCGGGATGTAATCCATTGAAGTTCTCATAGATGGGCCACCACACGTTTTTTAGAAACAGGATTTCTCCGTGGTTGTGTCCGCGCTCAAGTCGTCCTCTTCTCTCTCCTGAACGGAGATTCAAATGCTGTCTAAGAAAAAGTTGATGCTCTTCCTCAAAATTGGCTTTGGCCATTCCTATTCCACTCCTTAACCTCATTAGTTGATGAATGAGAAGTGTTGTTGGTCTGGCAACTTAACGCTACCATACGCAAAAACGCCCCACTCATCATTAGATGGTAGGACGTTCTTCGTCACTGATATACACAAATTATACCAAAATACTTCCAAGTGAGCTAGCGGTGTTAAACGGATTTGGTAGATTAGAGTATAAGCCGCAAGGTCAAATTCAACCCAACACAGACCTGCAAAAGATGCTCACTAATTCCCACGATAGAGTAGACAGCAAAGGCAAAATTCCACAGTCGCATCATGTAACACTAGATTCCATAACTATACAACAGAATAGTTGCAGAAAGTGCACTTATTTAGAAGCAAGGGTAAGGGAGAAGGAAGTAGTTGCATTAAGTACATTTAAAAGTGAGGGATCGGCGAAAAGTGGGGTTTTTCCAGTAAATAGATGTAGTTTGTGCAACTAAAATTAGTGGCAGAGCATTATCGCCGAATTTAATTGTACTTTATACAACTGTTGGAGGGGCGCACCGAATCCTTCTCTATTTGGTGAAAAAGGGACGGATTACATAAATCTAGTCTATTTTCGTAACTTTTCTGGATTTTTGTAGTCTATTAAGTATGTGCTAGATTTAAGAGTAGAGAGATGCGATAGAATTTCTACATAAGATGGGAGAGTTATAAATCACTATGGTAGTCAAAAAAGAAAAGAAGTTGTCTCGCTTTGTGGTAGGTAAGGGGAAAAAACTAGTCCTAGTAAGTTTGGCCGGACTGATATGGATTCAGCCTGTAGTAAGTCTTGAATGGTTTGGAGGATACACCTCTACTGCTCAGGCTGCAGCGGATCAAACGCTCAAATCAAGTGAGGAAATGATTACGTCCGGAGCAAAACTTGTAAAATATCAATATAAAACAACACGTTCAGGGAAACAGGTAACCGTTCTCGCGGATGTTATTGAAGTCGATTTATCCAATCCTTATGTTCAATTGAATGTAATGACAGGTAAAGGTGGACAAGTAACGACTAGACAATCCGTTGAAGGTATGGCTAAAGAAAACGGTGCAGTTGCAGCGGTTAACGGTGACTTCTTTGCGACGACTGGAATGGGCGTTGCTATGGGTGGAGCTGTGTCGCAAGGTACGGTTGTGACGACTCCAGCACAACTTGAGGGAATGTACGCTTTTGCGGTGAAGACCAACGGTACACCTATCATCGATCGTTTTGCATTTGGAGGTACCGTTATAGCTGAAGATGGCTCAACTTTCCCGCTCACGGGTATTAACCAGGAATCATATAAGACTGAACCAGCTCAAGCATATAGTCATGTGAATAACATGTTCATTTATACTAGTGCATGGAAGTCATTAGAGCGGCCAACAGCCAGTGCCACAACACCAACAGAGGTGCTGGTGCAAGGCGGTATCATCCAGCAAATCTCGATCAAGGCACCTATTCCAAGCGCTGTGCCTGCGGATGGATATATCCTTCGCGCTCATGGTATGGCGGCAGATTTTATCGCAGCTCACATGGTTGTTGGGCAGAGAGTGGATGCTTCGTATCAACTTAGCTCGCTAACTACTGGAGAAGAGATTAATCCAGCTGATCTTCAGACGATGATCGGTGGTCATACCTTGCTTGTTGACCAAGGCAAAGTGTCGGCCTTCACGCGTTCCACAACGGGAATCAGCGGTGGTAGCCCTGTGGCGAGAACAGCTCTAGGATACTCACAAGATGGCAAAACTGCCTATATCATTACGGCTGAGAAGAATAGTAATAGCTCAGGAATGACGCTTAAAGAGCTGCAGAACTTCATGACGAGCATCGGGGTATGGAAGGGACTAACGCTGGATGGCGGAGGCTCAACAACGATGGTGACGCGTCCACTGGCGGAGACGACTGCGGGGTTGACCTTCACGACTTCCAATGGATCAGCGGGACAACGGGCAGTAGTCAATGGACTAGGCGTCTTTACGACGGCCCCACAAGGAACCTTGAAAGGACTTGTAGTGAGTGGTACACAATCCCTGCTCATAGGACAAACGGCTTCATATACATTAAAAGGGTATGATAACTATTATAACCCTATGGATACTTCAGGAATCCAAACTACCTGGAAATCAGACAATGGAAATGTCACATGGACGGGCGATAGCTTCAAAGCAGTCAAAGCAGGAACTTCGCAAATTACGGCGATCAGCGGCGATGCTAAGACTAGTATGAAGGTGAATGTGCTTGGAGGTAGTGACCTCAAGAGCCTGACCTCGGGGACAACATTTGCTTCACTAGAGTCGGGAACTTCGGTCTCTGTACCGGTAACGGCTGAATTGAAGAATGGAAATAAAGTTGATGTGCCAGCAGAATCGCTGAAATGGGAATTCACAGGTATGAAGGCAAGCGTAGCAGATGGTGTACTAACAGTTCAATCTGTGAATAAAGGTGCCAAAGTAGCATACGCCACTCCAAAATATGATGGATTCAGCGGTACGCCAATCGTTCTGTCAGCATCAGCAGAGCAAAGTTGGGAGAATTTTGAGAATGTAACTTACCCGATATCGTTCACGGGATTACCTGCTGAGACAAAAGGAACTGCAACAGTTGCTCAAGGCACGGGAAGTCACGAGAATAGCAAAGTGTTGAAGCTAGATTATGATTTCACAAGTGGTACAGGGAATAGATTTGCTTATGCTCAGATCAACGGTACTACGGGGAAAGGAATTCCAGAAGGCTCAACTGCGATGTCGATCGATGTACTGGGTGATTCTGGCCTGAACTGGCTCAGAGCAGAGTTTGAGGACGCAGACGGTAAGAGTGTATATGTAGATCTAACACGGATGGTTGATTTCTCGGAATGGAAAACATTTAATATGGATCTGACTGCAGCGGGACTTAAACAACCAGCTAAGTTGAAACGTCTGTATCTTGTAAACTTGGAGGATGGTCAAGACGAGCGGTCATTGACGGGTAGCGTTTCCTTTGACAACGTAAAATTTACGGCTCCTTCTACGGAAGTTGATTCCAGCTTTCCAAGCGTTACCGTTCAAATGACAGTTGGACAGAGATCGATGTCAGTGGATGGAAAGAAGCAGAGTCTAGAGGTTGCTCCCTTGCTGAAGGGTGGCACAACCTATGTTCCAATTAAGTATGTGCTAGACTCTTTCGGAGGAGCAGCCAGCTGGGATAATGTCGCGAAGAAAATTACTGTGACACGAGGTAGTGTAGTGCTCGAATTAACAGTTGGAAAAACTAGTTTCCTATTGAATGGATCGCCAGAAAAGGCAACGGTTGCTCCGATTATAGTAGGTGGCAGGACTTTAGTCCCGTTACGTTTGGTATCTGAACAATTAGGAATTGACGTAAAATGGGAGAAGATAACCAAATCCATTACTCTTAAATCATGATATGATGAATTTAGATTATTGAGGGGTTTAAGGAAATGGAGAAGTGTTAAGTGGATTTTCAAGCGGATGCTATAGATCGTGTTATAAAAAATGCTGTAGGCGTAATGGAGAACAGCAAACTGCAAATACTCGAAATTTTGGAAACGGCACGTAATGAGTTGAAGTCACTTAACAACGAACTCCAGCAGGTTATGAAGGAAACTGCGGAGACCGTGGAAAAGGTGGATCAACTTGAAGTGAATTACCGGCGTTCCCGTATCCGGCTGACAGAAGTCAGCCGGGACTTTGTGAGGTATAAGGAAGAGGATATCAAGCAGGCCTACGAGAATGCAACACAGTTGCAACTCGACCTGCTTATTTTTCGTGAGAAAGAGATGTATTTGAAAGCACGGCGTGATGATTTGCAGAAGAGGGCAAGAAATGTTGATAAATCAGTAGAACGTGCCGAGACGATTGGGACACAAATGGGAGTTGTGCTGGAATACTTATCTGGTGAGCTTGGACAAGTCACGCGTATTCTAGAATCGGCCAAAAATCGGCAACTTATTGGATTGAAAATTATTTTGGCACAGGAAGAAGAACGTAAGCGGATTTCTCGGGAAATTCACGATGGACCAGCTCAATTGCTAGCAAATCTAGTTCTTAGGACGGAAATTGTAGAAAGAATGCTCATAAAGCAGGAATTTAAGATGGTACAAGACGAAATAATAGATTTGAAGGGTCAGGTTCGCTCCAGCTTGGAGGAAATGAGAAAAGTCATTTTTAATCTTCGGCCAATGGCGTTAGATGATCTAGGACTAATTCCGACACTACGAAAGTTTGTACATGATTTTGAAGAGAAGACAAAGATAAGGGCGACCTTTGAGACGAGAGGTAAAGAATTTAGACTTTCCTCGCCAATGGAGGCAGCGGTGTTTCGTTTGATACAAGAAGCGCTTAACAATTCTGCCAAACATGCCTATCCGACATTTGTTGGTGTAGAAATCACTTATCAGGCTCAGATGGTAAAAATCATGGTTCATGATAATGGCCTCGGTTTCAAAGTGGAGCAACTTGAGCTGAAGACTAAGGAACATTCTCACTTTGGTTTAATCGGAATGCGGGAACGCGTGGAATTACTGGATGGTAGAATGGAAATTGAATCAGCGGCGAATATGGGCACCAAAATCGTCATTCACATCCCGACAAATACAGAGAAGAGAAAGGAGTAATAGGATGGATAATCTTAATTTGGGTAATAGACGAAAAATCAAAGTACTCTTGGCTGACGATCACCAGCTATTTCGTGAAGGACTTAAGCGGATTTTGAATATGGAAGAAGATATTGAAGTTGTGGGGGAATGTTCAGACGGCTCTCAGGTGATGGAAGGATGTCGTTTACACCTACCGGAAATTGTTCTCATGGATATTAATATGCCTATTTTAAATGGGGTTGAAGCAACGGCTCAACTTCGCGAGACACTTCCAGAAATAAAGGTCATTATCCTATCGATTCATGATGATGAGAGTTATGTTTTTGAGACATTACGTAAAGGTGCTACAGGTTACTTACTGAAGGATATGGAGGCAGAATCTCTCATTAATGCGATTCGTACAGTTTCCGAGGGAAATGGCTTTATTCATCCGAAGGTGACGGGTAAATTGATTCAGCAGCTTCGTCGCATGGAATATCTGAGTGAAACGGGTGCAATTGCTGAAGCGAATGTGAGCCGTGAGGCTGGCGTGAAGTTCGTTGCGGGAGATAATAATCCGCTGACACGTCGTGAGGCAGAAGTGCTTCGCCTGATGGCGGAAGGCCGTAGTAACAAGATGATTGGTGAGCATTTGTTTATTAGTGAGAAGACGGTTAAAAACCATGTTAGTAGTATTTTGCAAAAAATGGACGTGGATGATCGTACGCAGGCTGTTATCAATGCCATTAAATTCGGCTGGGTAACATTATAGTTTGAATGAGCATTAGTCATCCTTTCAGGGATGATAATCCTGGTGAGCGATAGCTCAAGAGATCGGACCCATTGATATTGAAGGATAGGGAATAGGTGAGCCCAGTAACCGACGGCCTCTACGCGGCATATATTGTCGCTAAGGGAGGTGAGTTCCATGATTCCCTACATGGGTTGGATTCTGCTGGGCTATGGTTTGGCTGCGGTGTTGGTGCACGTGTTTCACAGCCGATACTTGCGGAGCAAGCGTAAGGGCAACAAGCAGATTCATTATATTTTGGTGACTCATAATCATGAGAATCAAATGGAATGGTATTTAAGGGCTCTATCATGGTATGCAAGATTACGTGGTGAATCTCTGCGTGTAACTGTACTGGATGAAGGATCGCAAGATGATACTCTAGCGATTATGCAGCGAATGCAGAACATGAGTGGTATGGAATTGACGGTGATTGGTATCACTGAAGAGCGGGACGAAGTGGAAATGAGAGCGGTCACATCTCCTGATGAAGGAGAGAACTCGATGTATATCGACCTTCGGGTACCACAGGAGGCGGCCAAAATCCCTTATGTCCATGTCTGAGTTAGAACAAGAGCAAGAACAATTAAATAAGAAAAGGTGGAAGCGAATTAAGCGGATGCAGAAGACACAGCAAAAGCAGAATAAGCCGAAGCGAATGAAAGTGTGAAGCACACTCTTAGGGCCAATGGGCCGGGGAGTGTGCTTTTTTGCGTTATCTAGGGGAGGGGAAAGGGAATGAAGATTTGTATATATGCACTCAGATTAGCGAAGGGGTGGAAGCTTGAGGTTACTTTGGATATGCGAGTGGATATGTGGTGGTGGATAAAGGGTGGGGTACTGGCTGTGGAGCAGAGAAATAGCAAGCAAGAAACTAGAGACATAGAACATAGAAAGATTAGAGAGGTGGATAACTATGGTCAAGATGTGAAAGTAATGATCTTACTCTCCAATTCTATGCCGCTAGGATGGGCGATTACATTATGTGAAGGGTTCACCCATCAAGCTAATATGGATAACTGGACATTGGACGACTGGACAAGCTATATGAGGCTTGGGTTGAAAGAAGAGTTAGCGTTGGAACGGAAGGCGCGGGGTGACGGAGGTAGGAGCGAGCGGGAGCTAAAGGGGAGAGGAAGAGTAGTAGTGGGGAGAGTCCCGATAGTAACCGAGAGAGACCTGGTAATAATGGATCGGCCAAGTTGGTTATGGGTGAGAGAGAAAGGGTTGTCTCCGTTAGGAGTGTCGCTTATAGGGCAGGAGGTGGGAGATTACGGTTATAGGATTTCAAGTTCAAAGTTGGATTTGGGAGACGATTTAAGAGAATGGGATATTGCGTTCGCAGAGGCGGATTGGCTGGCATCCGCGCTGGAAGGGCGCTCGCTGCTGGAGGCGGAGCTTCAGCAGCTACTGGCGGAGACCGCGCCGCGGCTTGTACCAGCGGCGTGGCGCTTTGCCGCTCAGCTCGCGCATCTGCAAGGGCGCGTGCAGTTCACCGCGGGCGTGGCTCCCGCCACCGCCCGCCCTGGGCAAGCCCCGCGCCTGCTATCGCGGCGCCGGGCCCAGGCCCCCCGCTGCCGGCGTTGCGGCAGCGAAGTGCATCGCCGCACGCCCTGCGGGTCGTGCGGCTCCAGCAGCTGCGCCTACTGCGAGGCCTGCCTCGCGCTAGGGCGCAGCCGCTCTTGTGCGCTGCTGCTTCGCGGCAGCGCCAGGGGCACCGTGCCGCCCGCTGGAAGCAGCACGGCAGGATCGACCCCCACCGAGTCCTTGCTGGACCGGTGGGGGCTTAGCCCCGCGCAGCGCATGGCTGCGTGGGCGGCACTGCGCTTCCTGGCGGAGCCGCAGGAAGCGGGCAATTCCGCCCGAGCGCAGCGCGGGGCGGGGCTCTTACGACGCGCGGCATTAGGCGCGCACCATGCACTTCGCGGCGGCAACGACGCTACCGCTAGCGAAGAATCACAGCCGCAGAAGCCGCGAAGCTTCCTGCTCTGGGCCGTCACCGGCGCAGGCAAGACGGAAATGATTTTTCCGTTGCTGCGATATGTACTAGATCAGGGTGGGCGTGTCTTGGTGGCTACCCCGCGGCGAGATGTGGTACTGGAGCTAGCTCCACGTCTTGCAGTTGCTTTTCCAGAAGAGAAGATCGCCGTTCTCTACGGAGGGAGTCCCCAGCGATGGGTGGAAGCCCAGCTTTTTTTGGCTACGACTCATCAACTTATGCGTTTTCATCGGTCATTTGATCTGGTCATAATCGATGAACTTGATGCTTTTCCCTACCACAATGACCCGATGCTCGCTTATGCAGCCGAACGTTGTTGCAAATTGGAAGGACGCTTTGTCTTTTTATCAGCAACACCACCAGCTGCTCTACAGCGGGAGATTGTTGCAGGGCGTTTGCCACATGCCAAGGTGCCAGCCCGCTTTCACGGACATCCCCTTCCTTTACCAACCCACATCACCATGAAACGAGTAGAGGATTGTCTACATCGGAAATCAATTGGAACTTCTCTGACCCGTTATCTGCAAGTGTCGATCTCTCGTGGCGCACAAATATTTGTGTTCGTCTCCCGCATCCGCCACATTATGCCTCTGGTAGCTCTACTGAGACTTCGTTTCCCAGGTCTTGCTATCGAAGGTACATCGTCACAAGACGAGGAACGTGCGAGTAAAGTTTTGGCTTTCCGTTCAGGAGAAATAAGGATGCTGATTACAACAACTATTTTGGAGCGTGGTGTCACGGTACCGCGTAGTGATGTGTACATTTTGGATGCGGATAGTGGATTGTTTGATGAGGCATCTTTGGTACAAATGGCTGGACGTGCTGGGAGATCTAAGGATGATCCGGCGGGTGTGGTTGTGTTCGCCTCACTAGAGTGGAGTAAGTCCCAGCGGGGGGCTAGACACCAGATCAAGTCAATGAATATGATCGCGCGCAAAAATGGTTTTTTGAGAGAATCGAAGGGAGGATCGGGAAGATGATGACGTCACAGAATCCAACGATCCAAAATCAAATATTACAATATGGAGGAGGAGAGGGCGTATCATGGAAAACGCTACTCTCGTCGATTCATAACTTGCTATCTCCACAGGGAGTTTCTTGTTTAGTATGTGGCAAGATGATTTCAGCAATAGTTCGGGGATATCCGGAACTTTGTCACGTATGTTATGCTTCCATTCCTTGGATCATGAAACCACGATGTTATACCTGCGGGCGCCCTGTTGGTTGTCCGGATTGTAGTCGTCAAAGTGCTGGGTCCCGTAACTTTATTCTAAACCGTAGTGCGGTAGCTTATAATACGACGATGCGAGAATGGTTGGGCCAATATAAATTTCGAGGTCATGAGGCATATGGCCCGGTGTTATCACGAATGATGGGCTCAGCGATGACACGGATGTTGCAGGAACTAGCTGCCGAACAGGGGGGAGCCTCTGTTCACTTCGATGCTGTTACTTTCGTACCGATAAGTGAGGAGCGGCTAATGGAACGTGGATTCAATCAAGCCGAGTTATTGGCACGGGGAGCAGCTTCTGTTAGCGGTATTCCTCTTCTTGCCCTATTAGAACGTACTAGACATACCGAGAAACAAAGCTTCAAGAATCGACGTGAACGGCTGCATGATATTCAAGGTCTCTTTCAACTTCTGCCAGATGTGGCCGATAAGCTTGAATTTGTATTGCAGCAACCTTCTCATAAACCATCCCTACGTTCTCGCTTTACATCCCAGTACAATGTGACTATGGCAAAGAGTTCTATTTTTAGTAAACCATCAGATGTTCCTATTACCCTGTTACTCATTGATGATGTATACACGACTGGAAGTACAATTGACGCATGTTCGGAGGTTCTGTTGGAGGGGTGTTCCCAGCTCGGCCGGAAGGGGGAGATATATTGTTTTACTTGGGCACGTTCCTAAAATTTACATATTTCGACGGTTACATACAAAATAAATTGGATGAAATTGTGGACGGACTTCCTATTATAGGTTAATCTATCATCAAACCACGTTATTTGAAGGGAAGAGTCCGAATGACGATGAGCCTTGGAAATTGCCCGCGATGCGGCAAATTATTTGCTAAAGGTTTCAAAAATATGTGCCCAAACTGCATCAAAGACATAGAGCTAGAATATGAGAAGTGTTTGAAATTTTTGCGTGAGGAGAAGACGGCCACCATTCAGGAAGTTTCGGATGCTACGGAAGTTTCCATCAAGCAAATTACGAAATTTATTAAGGAAGGTCGGATATCCGTCGCCGACAATCCTAATATGATGTATCCGTGTGAAATATGTGGAGTGCTAATTTATGAGAATAATATGTGCGATTCATGCCGTAATCATCTAACCAAAGCTTTTACCAATAAAGCACGTGAGGGGTCACATTCACAGGGGACGCAAGATTCCCAAAGTAACCCGAAAAAGGGTGGCGCTTACGGTGCTGTTGACAAGTTCCGCAACTCTTAACGACAAATTATCATAAACAGTGTCATAATATTCTTCAAAATCCAATCATTCGCTATTCATAAAGTTTCAACCCTCGCCGATAAACTTAGTAAAGATTATCGGTTTTTTTATTTTGTAAAGGAAGGTGGAGCCCATGAAAATTAACGAAACAGGACGGGTCGGAGCCATAAATAACTATCAACGCCAAATCGAATCCCAACGCAATGAGTTAGATCGTAAAGCTCGTCGCAAGGATGAGGTTTCCATATCCGCAGAAGCGAAAGAATTGTTACAAGCCCAAGGGGTCGGAAATGATCCAGAACGTACCAATCGCATCGCAGATCTGAAATCACAAGTTTCCACGGGAACGTATCAAATCGACGCCGGCAAGCTTGCTGAGAAGCTAGTTCCATACTTCAAGTCATACACCGAGAATTAGGGGGCTGCTATGTCAGTTCAATTATTACAAGAGTCGATGGATCGAATGGATGAGTCATATTCTAAATTAATAGAAATTATGCAGGATAAGAAGCAGGCTGTTATAAGTAATGATTACACAGAACTGGTTCGTACATTATCCCAGGAATCAAAGTTGATTAAGAACATTGAAGAATTAGAGAAGGATCTCCTTGCTTCTGCTCAGGGATTTTTGAAATCTAAGGGTGTTAAATCGCAGTTGGAACTAACGATTACTGAGATCCTTAGGCTTGTATTTGATCCTGAAGAGAAGCGACTCTTGACCCAGTCTAGGACGAAGATAGAAGGGCGATTGCAGGATCTGAAACGTTTAAACTCATTAAATCAGGAGCTTATCGGGCAGTCACTTACTTTTATCGATTATTCCCTGAATTTGATGATGGGCGGGATGGATGATGAGGCAACCTACTCTCCACCCCAGAGCCAGGACAAGAAGCCGACGGTTAGAAGTAATATGTTCGACACAAGAGGTTAAAATTTTAGCAACACTCAAAGGAGAATGATGATGGCCTCCACTTTTCATGGGATAGAAACTAGTAAACGTGCTCTATTTGTTAATACGACATCAATGCAAACTTTGAGCCACAACATAGCCAATGCTACTACAGCAGGATATACTCGGCAGAGAGTAAATACGACCGAAGCAAGACCAATATGGGCCATGGGTATGAACAGGAGTCAACAACCAGGTCAGCTTGGTACCGGTGTAGAGTATGGAAGTATTACACGAATTAGGGACGGCTTTCTGGATACACAGTTTCGGCGTGAAAATCAATATTTAGGATCATGGGAAGTTTTGAACGCTAGTATGGTTTCTATTCAGAATATTTTGAATGAACCATCGGGTAGTGGGCTTAGCACAGTTATGGATGATTTCTGGAACTCATGGGAAACCTTGAATCGCGATCCTTCCTTATTAAGTGCACGGGTAGCTGTCGCGGGAGCAGCAAGCAATATGACAGACACACTGAAACATATTAGTGAATCACTTAATAATCTTACTAGTGACCTTACGACTAATATCGATAAGAAAGTAATGGAAGCTAACAATATACTCGACAATATTGCCAAGTTGAATGTGATCATTCGTGACAATGAAAGCTTTGGAGATAATGCGAATGACTACCGTGACCAACGTGACTTGCTGATTGACCAGTTGTCTACGATCGTCGATGTTCAATATGCTGAAGATGCAGTAGGAATGGTTAATATCACTGCTGCAGGTGTCGCGGTGCTTACCGGCGATGCAGTGACAAATTTGACGGCAGCGAATGCCGCTACAGCAACGGCTGGACAATTAGAAGGCTATACCAAGTCGCTTCAGGAAACAGATACGATCCGTAATCAGCTGAATGCGATGGTTAACACGCTAGCTACGGGTGACATAAAAGTAACACTGAGAAATGGATATGTAACTCCACAACAAATGACCGCGTTGAATCAAGTGACATTGGAAGACGGAGTCGTAATTCCTGCTGGACAAGTGATTCCTGCCGGATCTAGAGTTGCAACATCTATGGATGTTATGGTAAAGGGATTTAATGGTCTGCACGAGCTTGGGTATACGCTTACAGAGCCACCAACCTCAGGTGTTCCGTTTTTTGTTTCAACGGGTGGTGGATTTACGATCGACGATATCGGTGTCAATCAAGATATCCTTAAGAATACGAATAACATTGCAGCCTCTTCAAAAATTGAAAATGTTAACGGAGTGGATAAGGTTATCCGTGGTAACAGTGATGTTGCAAATGCTTTAGCAAGCCTGCGTGACGCACTATTCAGCTTTCCGGCTAGTCTAACGTCTCTTTCAAAAGGTTCAACCGACGATTATTTCCGGGCATTGGTTGGAGACCTTGGAATTCGGGCTAGCAACGTTGAACGGAACTTTGAGAATGAACAGGATATGGTGGATAATCTACAGATGCAGCGTCAATCCGTCAGTGGAGTTTCGATGGATGAGGAATTAGCTGATATGATTCGTTATCAGCAAGCGTACAATGCTGCTGCACGTAATATGACAACAGTGGACGAAATGTTGGATAGGGTTATTAATTCTATGGGACGTGTAGGTCTATAAAGAAAAGGGGGGAATAACATGCGTGTAACAGGATCTATGCAAAACATTCAATTACTTCGTAACTTGCGAAATATTAATACAGACATGAAAACTGGCCAACAACAATTGGCCACCGGTCAGCGCATAAGTAAGCCTAGTGATGATCCAGTTGGTGTAGGGTATCAGATGCGCTACGATACTGATCTTGCGAGAAGTGATGAATTTTTAAACAATGCACAAACAGGTAGTGAAATACTTAAAACGATGGACTCATTAATGCAACAAGCAAGTGATGTATTAAAGCGTGCTCGTACTTTAACGTTGCAGGCTAGGAATGGAACATTTGATGCACAGCAGCGTCAAGTTATTGCTTCTGAAGTGAAACAGTTGAAGGAGCAGATGGTTACCATAGGGAATAGTACCTATAATGGTCGTTATCTATTCAACGGACAGAAGACAGATCAGCCTCCATACACAGTTAATGGAGCCGCAATGGAAGTGACGGATTCGGGATTGTTTTACCTGAATGTGAGTCCCGCAGTAAATGTACCTGTAAGTATTACAGGTGAGATTGTATTTGGTAAATCCAATACGGACAATGTATTTAAAGTTCTGGATGACTTAGCTATTGCTCTGGACAGTAATAATTTAACAGCGATTTCAGATAGTTTGACTAAAATTGATGATAGTGTTGATCGTATTACCATTAGTTGGGCAGAGATTGGTGCCCGTATGAATCGTTTTGATCTAATGGAAAACCGAATTTTGGACGAGCAAGTAAATATTAAAGATCAACGTTCTCACGTAGCTGATGTCAGTACCCCGGAAGCAATTACAGATTTGAAGATGAAGGAAACCATACTGCAAGCCGCTCTATCTACAGGAGCTAGAATTATGCAGACTTCGCTGATAGATTTTATTAGGTAGATGTACATGGTGCCTTTTATGAACTCTGTTGCCTCTTCTGGAATTAAAATTTATCAAACAAGTGCTGCTTATACTCCTGCCGAGTTGAATATTACGACTCGTAATCCAGAAATGCAGGCGGACTGGATTCCTGTATGGGAAGAACTCGGGTTACCACAGCCATCTACAGTAGCTAGGGAATTAGTACAGAAAAGAGTCGGACAATTAGAGAATGATATTGCTGAAAAATCTAGAGAAGGAGATCGTATTGCCAATATTTCTTCAGGCGAGAAAAATGTATTCGGTAAAATTGCCATGGAGAGGTATATGAGACAGGGACAATCGACGGTGGTTCTTATGGCTATACCCAGTAGGGGTTTGCACATTGATGTTAAAATTTATTCACCTGAAATTAATATTGAAGTCAGAGGGAGGTTGTTGAAGTGACTGGAAATAGACAGCATAAATTGAAGTTGACAATTAAAAGTAATGATTACGGACAATTGAGATTTGAAGCCGATCGTGTATATCAATTTGAGAAGGGTATTCTAGGCATGCAAGAATTTAAAGATTATGCATTATTTCCAATCGAAGACTCCCCCTTTAGCGTGCTTCATACGATTGATGAACAGATCAGTTTTATTCTTGTGCCAGCAATTGAAGTGATTGATGAGTATGGCTTTGAGATAGATCAGGAGTTAGTAGACTTACTAGGGTTACAGAGAGTTGAGGATGTAGCGGTATTCCTTATCGTTAATATGCAAGAGAATGACCTCTATGTAAACTTAAGAGCACCAATTCTCTTAGCACCAGCAAGCCGAAAGGCTTGTCAATTTATAATTACTAACAGGGACTACCCAATTCGTTACTTATTGACGAAGAAGGAGGGCACTCATGCTAGTCCTTAAGCGTAAAGTCGGAGAGACTGTAATGATTGGAGATCACATCGAAGTACAAATCGTAAGTGTTGAAGGGGATCATGTGAAGTTAGGCTTTGTCGCACCAAAAGAAGTCCAAATTCTTCGTCAAGAGCTATATGAGGGCATTGTTAGTGAGAACAAGAATGCTGGTAACCAAGTGGGATTACAGCTACAAATGATCCAAATTTTAAAAGAGTTTAAGTCGGAAATATAATGAGGCGGGTGCATTGTTGATGAGTGGGATAAATCGGATGAATCGGATGGAATCAAGTGGTAATGAGTATCAACTACCCAGAACAGCATCTAATAACCCAGATTCAAATTTGCAGCCAGATCAGGCTAAATCTTCACTTCCTAGAACTTTTGATTATGAACTTCTTAATGAAGATGCACGAAATAAGGCTGACCGTGAGTTGGAGAAAGTAAATGAGGCGATTAAATCTTCGGAAAAAATGCTTCGTTTCAAGTATAACGATGAAGTAAAACAGGTTTATGTAGAGGTAATTAATCGTGAAACACAGGAAGTAGTTACTAGTTTGCCTCCAGAATTTTTAATTGACCTATCTATAAAAATGAAAGAATTAATTGGTTTGTTTATTGATAAAAAACTATAAATAATCAAGAGAGGATGAATAAAATGAGTATTAGTCTTACTGGTATGGCTTCCGGTTTGAATACTGCAGAGATGGTAGAGAAACTTATGGCCTTGGAAAGAAAGTCATACGAAAAGCTGGAAAATAAACAAACATATATGAATGATGTTAAATCTTTCTACACAGGAATTAACACTAAGCTTAGTGCACTAAGAAACGCCGCTTCTGATCTAATGCTGCGCGCTAATTACCAATTGACATCGGCAAAAAGCTCAAATGAAAGTGTGGCTCAGGTTAGTGCAGGAACATCAGTCTCTACAGGATCTTTTTTAGTTGAGGTCAGTCAATTGGCAACGCCTCATGTCATGATGTGGGATACTGCAACTCCTGATACAGATTTTGCTGGTGGGGAAATTACTAAAACGATCAAGTTCCATTTTGAAGGTAAAGAAATTGAAATCGAAGCGAAGGGGAAAAACGCTGGCGAGCTCATGGAGAGTATTAAGACTCAGGTGAACAGTAATGCGAAAGGGCTTACTGCTGCTGTTATTAATACAAGCACAGGCAAGAAGTTGATATTTAATGCATCAAACTCTGGATCAGACGGTAAAATAGGTTTTACTTCCGCGGAAAAGGGCGTTTATATTGAAGATAGCGAAGGTGCGTTTTCGCTTTTAGGTACCAATACACAGATTGCACCCGAAGAAGCGATTTTTAAAGTGAATGGTGTAGAAATAACCCAAGGTAGCAATGTGATAACGAATGTTATTGATGGAGTAACGATGAACCTTACGGGTAAGGGCTCGTCTACCGTTAAGGTAAGCACGGATACCGACAAAATTACAAGTAAAGTGGAGGCTTTTATAAAAGCATACAATGATATTACTACTTCGATTAGAGATGTTATTGGAGAGAAGAAGCCATTACAAGGAGACTCTACATTACGTGATTTATCCAACCAAATGAATCAATGGATGAACACCTTAGTTGATTTTGGGGACGGAACCGATTTTGATAAGAAGTATACAATTTCCAGTTTTGGACTGGAAATTGATAAAGGACAGACCAAAGCAAGTTTAATGACGGGCACTATTAGTTTTGATAAAGAAAAATTTATCAATAAATTTCTTGAGGATCCGGAATTAGTGATAAGTATGTTTAATAAAACTGTTCCTGATCTCAATAATCCTGATAATCCAGATAAATTACCTAAAGCTGTTGGCATTGCCGCTCTTTTCAAAGATAATGTTTATGCATGGAGCAAGTCTGACGGTGTTTTTGCTAGTAAAATTAAAGGTTATGATGCAGAAGTGGCATTAATAACGGATCAGATGTCTCGTTTAGATGCCAAGTTGCAAGCGAAAGAGGCGCGAATGAAGAGCCAATTTACAGCCATGGAAGTTGCATTATCTAAATTACAAAGTGAACAAACATATATGTCCAGTCAACTAAATGCTTTGACCAAGAAATAATGAGTGCAAAGGGATGAAACGATATGCAAATGCCATATCAGACGGGGTACAAAGCTTACCAACGGAACAAGTATGAGACTGCTTCTCCGCATAGGTTGATCCTAATGCTCTTCAATGGGGCAATCCAGTTTGTTAATCAAGCTCAAACGGCAATATCTGAAGGGAATAATACGGAAGGACATCGGCTTATTCTAAGAACCCAGGATATCATTTATGAGTTGATTTCCTCACTAAAAGAGGATCAAGGCGGAGAAATCGCCAAAAATCTTAAAGGCATCTATTTGTATATTATTGATAGACTTGTTCAGGCTAACTTGAATAAACAAATTGATTACCTGGTAGAAGTTAATGCATTGTTAAGTGATCTCAAGAGTGCCTGGGAACAGATTGGAAAGGAGGGTACTCTTGGATAGACAAAGATCTGAATTGTTAGAACGGCGAAACCAAAGGTATGTAGAACTACTGAATATATCTAAACGTCAGGTTCATCATGTTCATAACGAAGATTGGCTTGAAGATCTGGATGGATTTTTAGCATTAATGGGAGAATGGGCTATGGTCCGTCAGGAATTGGACAAATTAAATGAACAAATCGTAGTTGAAGGGCTATCACCTAACGAGTTGGAAAACTATAATGAGGCTATTAGACCTTCTGTTATTGAAGCGATGGATAATCAGCAATTTGTTGAGCAAAAATTCCAAGATCAATTCCTTGAACTGTCAAAATCCATGAAATCAGTACGAGATCAACAAACAGTTCTTCAGGCTTATTATGGTACCAGAAGGACAGAATTTGAACCTATTTATTTTGATGAAAAAAAATAATTTTTCTTTTAAATACTATTCATAGTTTTAAAGATGCAACCGATATAGTAATTAGGTCACAAGGATGTGACTAATCTAAAACAATCATGGAGGATGATAAGTATGTCGATGTACATTAACACTAACGTTGCAGCTCTTAACGCACACCGTAATTTGGGTTCCAACAACACTCAAATGGGTAAAACAATGGAAAAGCTTTCCTCAGGTTTCCGGATTAACCGCGCTGCAGACGATGCTGCGGGTCTAGCAATCTCTGAGAAAATGCGTTTCCAAATTAATGGTTTGAACCAAGCTTCTCGGAACGCACAAGATGGCGTTTCCTTGCTACAAACGGCTGAGGGTGCTCTGACAGAAGTTCACTCGATGTTGCAACGTTTGAATACGCTGGCTAACCAATCTGCTACTGGTACTTATGCTTCTGCAGACCGCGGTGCTCTTCAACAAGAAGTTACCCAACTTTTGAGTGAAATCAACAACATTGCTAACTCTACTAATTTCAATGGTATTGATCTGTTGAAAGGCACTGGTAAAGTGAGTTTCCAAATTGGAGTAGACAAAACAAACACGTTGACAGCAACTCTTAAGAGTATGAAAACTTCTTCTTTGAAAATCTCCAGCTTGAGTATTTCTACTCAAACTAAGGCTCGGAGTGCACTTGCTCTAATTAAATCTGCAATTAACACAGTTTCTGATCAACGTGCTAAATTTGGTGCTATCCAAAACCGTCTTGAGCATACGATCAACAACTTGGGTGTGACTTCCGAAAACTTAGCTGCTTCCGAGTCCCGTGTGCGTAATGCTGACATGGCTAAAGAAATGACAGAATTCACACGTAACCAAATCTTGGTACAAGCGGGTACTGCAATGTTGGCACAAGCTAACTCTGCACCACAATCCGTGCTGAAATTGCTCGGTTAATACAAAAAGGAATACTGGTATTAATGTAGCCTCCGCTCTTAGAGCGGGGGTTTTTGCTATTCAATTATGCTATGCTAAAACCGATATTAATATTAATGATAATGTAAAGGGATGAAGTGATATGGATATATATAAAGACGGAAAATGCGTGCCAAATACAATAGAAAATGTACAGGAATTGGATCGATTCTGGGTGGAAATGACTAAAAAAATTTCAGAAAGTACTCGTTATATTAAAGTTGTTGAAATTAATGAAATCCCTTTTTACGATGGTTATGAATTTCAGATTGTTCAGCAATTTGATGAAATCCGATCATTACATGTCTTTACAATTTCAGCACAGGAAAGCTTGAATGAGACACTGGATAGTATCATTAATTACAGTGCTAAAGTACTAGTTAGTTTACCTGAAATATACCGTCCACTATATGCTGAGTTGGAACAAGAACATTGGGAGCAATTGTTCGCTTTGCTTGAAGGTATGGAATGGATGGTACAAGCTATTGAATTCAGTGTAATTCTGATAGATCAGACTCATCAGAATGAATCGGCAAATACAATTTTACAAAATATACAGCTGGGACTTCAAGAGCATTTTGTAATCATGGATCAGTTATTAAAGGAAGAAGATTTAATTGGTTTTGGTGACATGTTACAGTATGAGATTGAACCGCTATTGACAGAGTTAACTCGAATCGAGGTAGCAGGTGAAGACGTTGTACAATAATTACAAGCAAAATCTTGCCTTCTTAAAGTCGAATTATCCTAACATTTATCAATTTGCAAAACAAAGAAAACCGGATTTGAATAAATATAACATTGTTGATACCCGCAATGGTGAAAAGAACATAATAGTAAAAAACACATCCTCAGAATATGGGATTCACAGTAAGTATAATCCTTCTAACGAAGCGAAAATGTGGGTGGATTCAATAGCACATGAGGTTGAACGAGTCCATAGTATTTTAATATTTGGGTTTGGACTTGGTTATCACATAGAAAAGTTTTTAGAGAGATATCCTGATAAAACCATCTATATTTATGAGCCTGATGAAAGCTTGTTCGCAGCCGTGCTTGAGGCGAGAAATATTGAGGGATTACTGGATCATCGGAAGATAGGAATACTTGCAGTTGGAAGTGAAGAATCTATTCGTTATGGTTTGGTTAACAATATTGCTTTTCAGGTTAAGGACTCTTTTTCTTTTCAGGTACTTCCAATTTATAATAGAATGTATCGTGAACTTGTATCAGAACTAAGAGAAAACACAGAAATGCTAATTTTGAATTATCGATCTAACCTTGCAACTGTGATTTATTACCAGTATGAATGGATTGAGAACATCCTTTATAACATGGATAAGGTTATTACAACTCCCTCCTTGTCCGGCATAAATGGTGCTTGTACAGATATCCCAGCTATTGTAGTAGGATCTGGTCCTTCTCTTAAAGAAGATATTGAATATTTAAGGAGGTTAAAATCTCATTGCTTAATTATTGCAGCCGGATCAAGCTTACAGGCACTACTGCATGAAGGAATAGAACCTCATTTAGTTGTGTCAATTGATGGTGGTGAACCCAACTACTTAGTATTCAAAGATCTTGATGTATCCGAAATTCCTTTTGTGTTTGGTACAACAATAAAGCACACAATTCTAGAGAACAGAGAGGGTACATTTATTCATCTTCTTCTTGATTTAGATCTAATAGGCATGCATCTTCTTCAATCGCAAACTGATGAGCCAGTTTTTCAAACTAATTCAACTGTTACAGGAACTTGCATTCAGATCGCAAATTATTTTAATTGTTCTCAAATCATTTTGATGGGACAAGATCTATCGTATCCGAATAATCAATACTACACTGTAGGTGTAAATCATGTTACCCCTGAACAAAAGCAACAGACCCTAGATAGTGCAACTGAAGAAATTCCCAATGTTGTCGGAGGAATGAATTCAACCACCAAAAAGATGCTTAATACACTACGCGATATGGAACATTTGATAGGGCTCATCCCAGAAATGGAAGTTATTAACACTTCAAAAATGGGTGCACAAATCAAGGGGACGATTTATCGCAGTATAGAAGAAGTCTATGAAGTAAATAAGCATCGGTACTTAGAAATCGATTGGTTCAAAAGATTACTTGATACACAACTTTCTTTCTATACAACCACAGAGAGGGAAAAGATTTATTCAAAAATTAAGTCAACAAGAATCGAAGTTCGAAAGATTGAGAATAAACTTCAAAAGTTAGGTGGTAAGATGGTTGACCTACATTTATCATTGAACTCATCCGAAAAAAAAATCGATACGCTCTTAATTGATGTGGATAGGTTATGGAAATGGATCGCGGGGCGCAAAGTATTTGAGGAGGTTTATTTTTTTCCATTACAGGCTCATGTGAGCGTGTATATGCGCCAGTTACCTGATATCGTTAATGAGAAGGACTCCAATCGTAAAGGAGAGGCTATTGTTACTCATCTAGGAGGACTTGTTAAAGAAATGATAGCTTTGACACCTTATTTACTAAAAGGTTTTGATGAAGCAATTAAGCGGATAAACGATCGGGAAGTCTCATTACTATCAAAGGAGAACTAACATGACGGGATTCTACACAGGTAAAAAGGTGCTCATTATCGGAGGAACAGGAACCATTGGTCAGAGTCTACTTCAATTTATCTTGAAGGATTCTCCCTCAGTTGTGAGATTATTTAGTCGTGACGAATATAAACAGTTTCAATTACAACAGGAATATAAAGAATATGATAATATTCGATATTTAATAGGTGATGTGCGGGATTATAACAGATTAGAACGTGCTATGCAGGACGTAGACTTTGTATTTCACACAGCTGCCATGAAGCATGTTCCTGCTTGTGAGTATAATCCGTTTGAAGCAGTACAGACCAATGTGATTGGAACTCAAAATGTTATACAGGCTGCATTGGCGTGTAGTGTAAAAAAGGTAGTATTCACCAGTACAGACAAAGCTATATCTCCAACCAACACGTATGGGGCTTCTAAACTAATGGCTGAAAGGCTGATCTCGGCTGCACAATTTCAGGCGGGATCCAAAAATACCATTTTTTCCGCAGTTCGATTTGGTAATGTGATGGGATCTAGGGGCTCAGTTATTCCACTTTTCCAATGGCAAATTAAAGAGAAGCGTAGGTTGACTGTTACATGCAAGGAAATGACACGCTTTATGATGAGTTTAAAACAGGCTACTGAGTTAACAAGCAAAGCAATGCAAATTGCAAAGGGTGGAGAAATATTTGTGTTGAAGATGCCCGTCATCCAATTAGCCGATTTAGTGGAGCTTATTGTCAAAGATTCAGTCGATAAATTAGGGATGATGGCTGAAGAAATTAAAATTGAGGAAATTGGAATAAGGCCAGGGGAGAGAATGTATGAGGAATTAATGACTGAAGAGGAAGCAAACAATGCTTACGAGACAAATGATATGTTTATACTCCCTCACCCATTCTTGAAAAATCACGAAGATATTTATTCGAATGTTAATAAGGCAGAATGTAGAAGCTACAGTTCTCATACACAGCAGCCGATTAACCAATGTGAGTTATACTCCTTGCTCGTGGAAGAGAAATTATTACTTAATATTTCTAGCATGTAACTGTGAGGTTCGTATATATGCTCAATATATCACTTTGTATGATTGTTAAGAATGAACAGCAAAACTTAATGAGATGTCTTGAAAGCGTCCGATCAATAGTTAGTGAAATAATTGTAGTTGATACCGGATCGACAGACAAAACTAAAGAAATTGCAAGCCTTTTTGGAGCACAGGTAATCGATTACACATGGAATGATGACTTTTCTGCTGCGAGAAATGTAGCCATTGAGGGAGCCCTCGGAGAATGGGTTTTAGTTTTAGATGCAGATGAGTATGTTGTAAACGTTAATACTTCAATGCTTCAAGCATTTTTTTTGAATAATAAATTATCACAAATAGGTACAATTGAAATACAAAGTCGTTTTTTGCAGGGGGATATTGAAAATACTGCGGTTCATCATATATCACGATTATTTCCCGCAGGCATCAGTTATACGGGGCGTATTCATGAACAATTGAACACTAACTTGCCAAGAGTAAGTACCGGGATTGTATTAAAGCATGAAGGTTATTATGAAACAAATAAGGCTGAAAGAAATTTAAGGCTTCTTCATAAAGCTTTAGAAGCTGATCCTGGTGATAATTATTATTTGTTCCAAATTGCTCGACAGTATCGTGGTTGTTCTCAATCTGAGCGGGCGCTGAATTATATTGAAAAGTGTTATAGCACTTTGAATGGACAAGAGGCATATGCAGCCGAAGCAGGTATTGAGTATCTATATATCCTTATGGAAAACAGAAGATTGCAAGAGGCGGTATCTGTTATCCAAAAGCAACATACTTTTCTTGAAAATATGGCAGATTACTATTTAGTTTGTGGACTCATATACACCAAGATAGGAATGGACCAAATAGTTGATGCTATATCTTATGTGCCTCTAATTGAACAGTGTTATTTAAAGTGTCTCTCGTTAGGGAAGAAGGGTGGGAGAGAGATTGTAAAGGGCACAGCTACCTTCATTGCGGCGTATAATCTGGGTGCTTTTTATGAAGCCAAAGGAGATATAATAAGAGCTAAGTACAATTATAGGCGGTCTGCAGAATATGGATATGATCCAGCTACAAACAGATTGAAAGAGTTGGAGAAGTTGTAATATCTTCGGATGTTTTAGTAGTACTAATGGGAGGGACAGATATGATAAAAAGCTATATAAAATCCATAGAATATTATGTTCCTAAAAAAATTGAGTACAATGACCAGAATGAGAAACTTACTAAAAAAATTGGGATTAATCAAATTAATGTGGTTGAAGAAGAGACAGCAACTGATTTAGCATTTATGGCAGCAGAAAAGCTGTTTGAATCAGGAATTTGTGAACGAGAACATATTGACTTTATTATTTTTTGCACTCAATCACCGGATTATTTTTTACCAACCTCTGCTTGTTTGCTACAAGCAAGATTAGAATTGCCAACAAAATGTGGGGCGTTTGATTATAATTTGGGCTGTTCTGGATACGTCTACGGGCTATCTTTAGCGAAAGGCCTAATTGAGACAGGACAAGCAGAAAATATCTTACTATTAACTGGAGATACTTACAGTAAATATGTAAATAAGAAGGATCAAAGTGTAAAGGTACTATTTGGAGATGCGGGATCAGCTACACTGATTTCCAATGTAAATGCAAATGAGGATTATTTGGGTCCGTTTGTATTTGGAACGGATGGAACCGGAAAGGAAAATTTGATTGTAAGAAACGGGGGCGCTAGAGAACCATATACAGAAGAAGCACTAATGGAGCTGGAAGATAGATATGGAAACTTAAGGTCCAACGCAAATTTATATATGAACGGTCCAGAGGTGTTTAACTTTACACTAAGGGAAGTTCCACCAGCATTCTTTGAATTGCTTGAGAAGACAGGTATGGCTATTCAAGATTATGATAGATTTGTTTTTCATCAAGCAAATAAATTTATGCTAGAACATTTAAGGTTAAAATTAAAAATACCTGAAGAAAAGTTTACTGTGTGTCTTGAAAATTATGGTAATACTGTATCTTCAACAATTCCAATAGCTTTGAAAAACGAAATGGAACAAGGTAATCTCGATGACAACAATAAACTGTTGCTTCTTGGTTTCGGAGTAGGTTACTCATGGGCAGGTTGTAAAATGGTATGGAAAAATAGTTGAAATGAGGGCGTATAGATGGATTTCAAAAATTTCGTTAGAGAGTTTGAAGAAAACGTGGTTATGGTTGCTGAAGGTACATTAGAAATGAGTACTGTTCTAGAGAACTTAGAGGATTGGGATTCACTAGCTGTTGTGTCAACAATGGCAATAGCTGACAACATGTTTGGAGTTCAATTGGATGGAGAAGAAATTGTCTCGTGTACCACCTTTGGTGAGTTGATTGATAAAGTGAAAAATCAACTTTCAGGTGCATAAATCATGCAGGATCCCTTTTCCTTAAGTGATAAAACGATTCTTTTGACAGGTGCATCCTCAGGTATAGGAAAACAAATTGCAGAGACTCTAAGTAAACAAGGTGCAAGGTTAATTTTAGTGGGAAGACATCAGGATACCCTTGATGAAACTAAGGGATATTTAAATGTGAATCTAAATCAAAATCATATTGTCGAGAATTTTGATTTAGAGCATGTTGATGAAATCCCGGGTTGGATGAAAGAAATCGTGTCTAAACATAATGTTAACATTGATGGAATTGTACATTCTGCTGGTATTCAAACTACCAGTCCCATTCGAACAATGAAAATAAGTGAAATAGAAAAAATGATGTCTCTTAATCTATACTCTGGTCTTGCATTATTGAAAGGTTTGTCGAACAAAAAGGTTAATTCTTCTGGAGGATCGTTTGTTTTCATATCTTCAATTATGGGAGTAGTAGGTCAACCAGGAATAGTAGGTTATTCCGCTAGCAAAGGAGCCATAAATTCCGCTGTGAAATCATCGGCACTTGAATTAGCGAGACATGGGATTAGAGTGAATTCGATTTGTCCTGGATTTATCCCTACAAAAATGATGGATCAGTGGTCTAAATTAGTAACACTAGAAAAGCGAAAAGAAACCGAAAATCAATACCCACTTGGTTTCGGGACTCCAACTGATGTTGCTTATGCAGCTGTCTATCTTCTTTCTGAAGCTGCTAGATGGGTAACTGGAACATCTATGGTTATTGATGGAGGGTACTCCTGTCAATAAATAAATAATTGGAGGCAGATGTATGATCAAGTTTGTTAAGCTTCGTCAATATCATCTAGAGCAAGTAATGCGCTGGAGAACTCATCCCAATGTAACACGATATATGTTTACAGACATTGAAGAAAATATGGATCATCAATTGTCATGGTACACCAAGATAAGTAACGATAACAGTCAAAAACATTGGTTAATATCTTATAATGACAGGTTAATTGGTGTAGTTTCACTTAATGATATTCAATGGGAACATTCTAGATGCAGTTGGGGACTGTACATTGGCGAGTTTGATGTGAAATTAATTGGAGGATTAATTGCACCTCATATGTATCAATATGTATTTGAAACACTGAAACTCAAGAAAATAACGGCAGAAGTATTAGGGAAAAACGAAAAGGCAAGAAAGACCCATCTTATGCATGGTTGTCGAGAAGTAGGAGTATATAAAAATCATATATTTAAATATGGGGAATTTGACGATGTTTATTTATATGAGTTAATGGATTACGAGTGGCAAGAAAAACGAAATCGTTATGTTCACTTAAAGACAGAATTTGAAGAATAAACCATGACAATTATGAGGTAAATGGATGCAAAGAGAACTTTACGAAATTAATGAAATAGTAGTTTTTCGTGCGGATGCAACCAATAATATTGGGACTGGGCATCTAATGAGGTGCTTGATCTTGGCCGACGAATTACTGAAGCATAGTTATACTAGTATTTTTGTAGTTAAAGACTTACATAGTGACTTAATCCAATATATAAATACTCGCGGATTTCAGGTCATTTTGATTAACGGTGAAGATATATCTATTGAGCAGGATGCAACAACTACAATTGAGTTCGTTAGTGGTCTTATTAACAAACCTAAATGGATCATTGTTGATCATTATGGAATTGATTATCGCTGGGAGACGATGCTAAGACCGCATGTGAAGGGAATTATGGTAATCGATGATTTAGCAAATAGATCTCATAATTGTGACATCTTATTAGATCAGAATATCAGTCACAACTATAAGTTAAGATATAATAAGTTCATAACACCTGGGTGTAAGTTATTTCTTGGACCTGAATATTTAATTCTAAAAGAACACTTCTATGCCTCACGTCATGATATTCAGCCTCGTTCAGGAGCAGTTAAACAAATACTTGTTTTTTTTGGAGGAAGCGATCCTACTGAAGAAACCATGAAAGTGTTAAATTGTCTGAATAAAAATAACTTTAATGATGTTGAATTTAACTTGATAGTGGGATTATCAAATAAAAACAAGCAGGTTATTGAACTAAAAACTAAGCAACTGAAAAACGTGAATTTTTTTTGTCAGGTGGAACACATCTCTGAACTTATCTTGAAAGCCGATTTTGCTCTTGGAGCGGGAGGTATAACGATGTGGGAGAGATGTTTCTTGGGCTTACCCTCTGCCGTCACTGTAGTGGCGGACAATCAACAAGAGTCAGTGCTAGTTGCGGAATATCATCAGACAATATGGAATATGGGGTGGCATGAAAATATCATCTCACAGGATTACAATAACATAATTGAAAAGGCACTTGGTTTACCAAATGTACTGAAGAGAATGAGTGAATATTGTCTAAACCTAATTCCAGGTAGTAGGCTAGATTATGTGATAAATGAAATCGTTAATCCGATAAAAGCTGACTAAGGAGAGTATTTGATGCAAACAGATGAAATAAAAATTTCGAGTCGTTGGATAGGAAGAATCCACAAGCCCTTCATCATCGCAGAAATGTCCGGAAATCATAATCAGTCTCTAGATAGGGCATTAGAGATTGTTAAAGCTGCTGCCGAATCAGGCGTAGATGCTATTAAACTGCAAACATATACTGCGGATACTATGACCTTGGATGTCAATACCGAAGAATTCATGATTAAAGAATCTGATAATCTATGGAAGGGAAATTCATTATACAATTTGTATAAACAAGCGTATACCCCATGGGAATGGCATGCTGAGATATTTAAAAAATGTAATGAATTGGGTTTACTTGCATTTAGTTCGCCGTTTGATGAAACTGCAGTCGATTTCTTGGAAAGTTTGGATGTGCCGGCTTATAAAATAGCGTCCTTTGAGAATACAGATTTGCCACTTATTAAAAAGGTAGCTCGAACGGGTAAACCTATAATTATGTCTACTGGAATGGCAACCCCTGCAGAAATAGATGAGGCGGTACAAACCGCAAGAGAGTTCGGATGTGAACAATTGGTACTCTTAAAATGCACAAGCACTTATCCGGCTGAGCCTACAAATTCTAATCTTGCTACAATTCCACATTTGAGGCAGCTTTTTAATTGTGAAGTGGGGTTATCTGATCATACCTTAGGACTAGGAGTTTCTATTGCTAGTGTAGCGATGGGTGCAACCGTAATTGAAAAACACTTCACGCTTTCAAGAGCTGACGGAGGTGTGGATTCTGTTTTTTCTATGGAACCTCATGAAATGAAAAGCCTAGTTGAAGAGGCAACTAAAGCATGGCAATCGATAGGGACTATATCATACGGTGCTACAGAAAGTGAAAAAGACTCAAGAAATTACAGAAGATCTATTTATGCATCTAGTGATATTAAGCAGGGTGAGAAAATTAATGAAGACAACATTAAAGTGATCAGGCCGGGTTATGGTTTACCGCCAAAATACTTGGATATGGTAATTGGTAGAACTGCTTCAATTGATATATTGAAGGGGACTCCTATTAGTTGGGATATTGTTTAACATTATAAATAGAGGTGTACGATGAATTTTACTGTAATTATTCAAGCGCGTATGGGCTCTAGTCGTTTACCAGGTAAGGTTTTGATGCCACTAGGTACAAGTTGTGTTCTTGATTACGTTGTGACTAGATGTAATAAGATTCAAGGGGTTCATCAAGTTATCGTAGCCACTTCTATACTTGAGCAGGATGATGCTATAGAAGATTGGTGCAAGCTTAACAATGTTAATTGTTTTCGTGGGTCGGAAGAGGATGTTCTAAAAAGATATTATGATTGTGCCAAGAAGTATAAAGCTGAGAATGTTTTGCGTGTAACAGCCGATTGCCCATTTGTGGATTATGAACTGGCAAGTGCGATGATAGAAACGATGATCGTAAAGCCTTCTGATATTTTATTGTATGAGGGTGAATTACCACGTGGATTAGCTGTAGAAATAATTTCATTTGATGCTTTGGAAAAAGTTAATTATTTGGGGAAGGAAATTCGGCATCGCGAACATGTTACATATTTTGCATATGAAAACAAAGAATTATTTTCATCTGTTTCTATAAATGTTCCTAAACACTTGAATCACCCTCAGTTAAGAATTACTCTTGATACACAAGAGGATTATTTAGTTTGCCAGGCAATAGCTGAAGCCTTTCCAGATGATATACTAGTAAGTTCTTCAGATGTAATTGAGTATCTTTTAAAATCTCCCGAGATATCAAAGATTAATGCTCACATCGAGCAAAAACCTGTGATTTAAGAAAATATTTGTATTAGCGGAGTTGATTGATATAATGAGTAATTCAGAATTACTTCAGATGGATAGCCTCTTTGATAGATTATTTCCGATATGTAGAAGTATTACAGGTGAGGGTCTACGCGAAACACTTAATATATTATCTGGCTATATTCCGCTTGAACACTTTGGAGTCAAATCGGATACCGAAGTGTTTGATTGGATAATACCTAAAGAATGGGTAATAAGAGATGCCATATTAAAGGGTCCCGACAATAAGATTATCGCTGACTTTAAAATAAATAATCTACATGTATTAAATTACAGTGATTCGGTGGATAGTGTAATAGATCTTGAGGAGCTTCAACAACACCTTCATTCTATTCCTAATCTGCCTACAGCTATCCCTTATGTTATTTCGTATTATAAGAGAAGGTGGGGATTTTGTATCTCACATGAAGAACGTGAGCAGTTAAAGCCTGGGAAATATCATGCTTATATTGACAGTGAATTTATCGATGGAGAGTTGAACTTTTCTCATGCTATTCTTCCTGGTGAAAGTAAGCGCGAAATACTAATTAGTACCTATGTATGCCATCCATCCATGGCGAATAACGAATTAAGTGGCCCTATTTCAGCTGTTTTTTTATATCAAAGGTTAGCCAGAAAACAGCGTAGGTTCACCTACCGCTTTGTGTTCCTACCCGAAACGATAGGGAGTATCAGTTATCTACATAGGTTTGGAGAAGAGTTGCGTCAAAATATTTACGCTGGTCTTGTTTTGACGTGTTTAGGAGGAAATAGATCTTTAAGTTATAAAATGTCGAGAAGAGGTGACAGCCCGATTGATTTGATGTGGACGCACCTAAATGATACAAATGTATTTAATGGGCAAACGCGAATATTTACCCCTGATGGAGGATCTGATGAACGGCAGTATTGCTCCCCTGGTTTTAATTTACCAGTAGGGCAAATGGCGAGAACAGTTTATGGTGAATATGCCGGATATCATAACTCGCTGGATACCAAAGCAGAGATGACAATAGAGTCATTATATTCAAGTGTTAATGAAATGGAAATATTGATTGAAGCAGTGGAATGGGATGGTTATTATATAAATAATTCTCCTTATGGGGAAGTGAAGCTCGATAAGTATGGGCTCTATCCTGATATGAATGCTGCAGGAGTAACAAAGCAGTTATCTTCTAATAATTTGAATGATAATAGAATACAACTGTCACGTATACTAAATATTTTAAATTATTCGGATGGTGAACATACATTAAGAGAGATCGCCTCTAAATGCAATGCAAGTATCTTAGACCTTATTCCTATTGTCAAGTTGCTATTAGATAAAGAGTTAATTTCAGGTCCATATGATGAGAGGAGAGATATACTTTGAGGCTTTTGTTGATAACTGGGTCGCATCCCCGCCATTCTTACGTTGCGCAAATGTTGTATAACGCAGGGTTCCTTTCATCACTAATAGTGGAGAATCGGGAGGAATTCCTTCCTTCCCCTCCTGATAGTATTGTTGAAAGTGACAAGGAATTGTTTATTAGACATTTCAAGGAAAGAGAGCAGGCTGAACACCGTGCGTTCAAAGTTAATGAACTTAGTCATTGGAGTATTCCAATATTAAAAGTTGAAGCACCTGAGTTAAATAGCTCGAAGGTAAAAGATTGGGTCATTAATACTACTCCTGATGTTGTAATTAGTTATGGCGTTCATAAATTAGGTAACAACATTTTGAGTTTATTTCCTAAGTATTCTTGGAATATTCATGGTGGGTTATCTCCCTGGTATAGGGGCAATACGACATTATTCTGGCCCTTTTATTTTATGAAGCCGAACTGGTCAGGAATGACTATTCATCGTTTAACGGAAAAATTGGATGGGGGAAGCATTGTTCACCACTCAGTACCTGAACTTGATTATGGTGACGGCATTCATGATGTAGCTTGTAAGGCGGTAAAGCAGGTTTCTTTAGATTTAGTGGCAATTTTACAGAAAATTTCTTTAGGTGAGGAAATAGTAGAAACACTGCAAAAGAGTAGTGGTAAGCTATTTACATCTGCTGATTGGGAACCACATCATCTCAGGGTAATTTATGAATTATTCAACAATGACATCGTTGATCATTATTTAGATGGAAAACTGGGACATTCCCAGCCTCCATTAATAAGAGCGTTTTAAAAGGAGCATAAATGATGAGAATTTTACTCACCGGCGGAGCCGGTTTTATTGGCCGTTGGGTCGCCAAGAGATTACTAGACGAAGGTCATCAGTTGTGGATACTAGACGATTTGTCGAACGGTCGTGAAGCTAACGTAGAAGAGTTCCGGAACCATCAGGGTTTAAGGCAGTTTATTAAGGGTACTATTCTGGACGAGGCACTTATGATTAGTCTATTTGATGAGCATAAGTTTGAGATTTGCTACCATCTTGGTGCTTCAATTAATGTCCAAGATTCAATCGATGATCCTAAGACAACTTTCGACAATGATACAGTAGGCACATTTATTGTATTGGAGCAGTGCCGTAAGCATAACACAAAGGTTGTTTTCATGAGCACCTGTATGGTGTATGACCGTTGCAGCGATGAAGATGGTATAACGGAGTTACACCCTACAAAGCCGGCTTCTCCATACGCTGGAGCAAAGGTTGCTGCAGAGAACATGGTACTCTCTTATTATTATGCCTATGATTTACCGACAGTAGTTATCCGTCCATTTAATACATATGGACCCTTTCAAAAGACAGGTGGTGAAGGTGGCGTAGTAGCCATTTTCATTAATAATCACTTAAATGGTAAAGATCTTTGTATATATGGAGAGGGGACTCAGACCCGTGACCTTCTTTATGTTGAAGACTGCGCTAGATTTGTGGTTGCAGCAGGTTTTTCGAATACAGTTGATGGAGAGATTGTGAATGCGGGACTGGGTAAAGATATCTCTATCAATGAGTTAGCACTTCAAATTGCCGGCGATGCGTCGAGAATTAAGTATGTGGAGCACATCCATCCGCAGAGTGAAATACAAAAATTGCTCTGTAACTCTTCCAAAGCTAAGCATCTCCTTAAGTGGGAGCCAGAAGTTACTTTGGAAGAAGGAATTGCACGTACGACCGAGTGGATTAAATCTGGCGGTCTCGACTAATCGTCAATAACTAAGGAGGAGACAGTGATGAACGATATATCTGATCCATCGTCTTCCAACCCGGTTCGCTCTACACTATTGCCATATGGACAGCAGTGGATCGACGAGCAGGATATCGAAGCCGTTGTAAAAGTACTTAGGGGTGACTTCATTACTCAAGGTCCGGCTATCGAAGCATTTGAAACTAAGATTGCTAATTATGTTGGGGCTAAGTATGCAGTAGCATATACCAATGGAACGGCTTCGCTTCATGGAGCTTGTTTTGCAGCAGGCATCGGTCAAGGAGATGAAGTGATTACGACACCTATCACTTTCTTGGCCAGCAGTAACTGCGTTTTATACCAAGGGGGGACTCCAGTATTTGCGGATATTGACATAAACACATATAATATTGATCCTTTGGATATTGAGTCAAAAATTACGGAACGAACGAAAGCGATTATCGCAGTAGATTTTACAGGCCAGCCAGTGGAGATTGATCGAATTTCTATGCTTGCGCGTGACCGAAACCTTGTGCTTATCCAGGATGCAGCTCATTCACTCGGTGCCAGCTACGCAGGACGAAAAGTTGGCGCTTGGGCTGACATGACAATGTTCAGCTTTCATCCCGTTAAACATATAACCACTGGTGAAGGTGGTGTTATAACCACTGATAATGAGCATTATTATCGTAAGCTCTTGATGTTCCGTAGCCATGGAATGACAAGAAATCCGAAAGAACTCATTAGAAATGAAGGCCCGTGGTATTATGAAATGCAGGAACTGGGCTATAATTATAGAATGACAGATATGCAAGCCGCACTGGGTTTGAGTCAGATGGATAAGTTAGATGGTTTCGTAGCGAGAAGAAGAGAAATAGCTGCCCTTTATAATGAGTCGTTTTCTTCTTTACAGGGGTTGATTGTTCCTAAACAGCATTCTAATGCAGAATCATCTTGGCATTTGTATGTCCTTCGCTGGTTGCCTGAATACTTTGCAGAGAGTCGGGAGTCATTATTTTTAGCATTACGAAATGAAAACATTGGAGTTAACGTTCATTACATACCTGTATATCTCCAGCCCTTTTATAAGAAATTGGGGTATCAAACCGGCGTGTGTCCTAATGCTGAAACCTACTATGATACCGTAATCACTCTTCCGCTTTTTCCGAGAATGACAGAGTCAGATGTGGCGGATGTTATTACAGCTGTGAAAAAGGTATATGCTCGTTTTAAGAATTAATTTTTCTAGACCCTTGAGTTATCTGAGGATAAAAAGACTACTTTTTTCAAAAATAACAAAATAACCAAAGAAAAACAAGGCTCTAGAATTGAACTGTGACTCGTAAGATAGACACTTGAAAAAGTGACATCTTATGGGTCATTTATATGTTAATCAAATTAAATAGTAGGGTTTAAGAAGAGAGAGTGACACGATAAGGAAACTGACTTTTTAGAGCGAGAAATGGGACTGTTGAAGTCAGTTCTAAGACAATGGAAAAATATCACCTATGCACTAACATTTAAGTTAGCGGACATCCTTGATCCTGAGAGGTTATAGAATTGCTTTAATCGAATGTAATGTCACTCATGGAGGAAAAGGTTTGCAAGAGAACGACGTGGAAAAGAAGACACTAGCCAGTGCGAAAAGGATGACTATTAATGAATGATAAATGAATTCATTAATAGTCATCCTTTTGTGGTTTAAATAGGGAGAGTAATACTTTTGTTATAATCGTTAATCTATATAAGAGATTCGTATTTTGAAAATTGCAGAGTAGAGTGAACCAACTTGTACTGTCACTTGAAAGACTGACTTTGAAGATGTTAATTGTCCCAGTTAAATCGTCACGCGATTGGCGATTTCTTTAATATGCTTTTTTAATCTATAGATTCGAGTTGTAACTGCTGTTCTAGAGATGTCATAGATGGTGGATAGTTCATCGATAGATTTTTTATGTAAGTAATAATTACAGTAAAGCTCGTATTCCTGGGCATTAAGCTGCTTCAAGACTTCGACTTTCAATTGGTCAAAATCGATATTAATCTCTAATTCATTTTCAATTGAAGATATTGGATATTGTATTACTTCATTGGTAAGTAACTCATGTTTTTTTTTAGAGTAATAATATCGAAATGATCTATTTACTTTGTTCTTCGCTGTTTGAAATAACCAGCCTTTAATGTTTGGATGCTGAACTAGTTTTTCAATTTGCTGCTTTGCTTCTAAGAAGGTTTCTTGTGTGCTTTCTTCTGCGATATCCTGTAACCCTCGACTGTTATGTATAAGATAAATACAAAAATTGTAAACGCTTTCTAAATGTTCTTCGCAAACTTTATTTAAGAGGACTTCGTTTGGACTGGTTCCCTTCATTTAGATATACCTCCTATATATTAATTTATTTATCTATATACTACCAAACAGTAAGATATATGTTAGTGAATTATATTACATAAAGAAATATTGATGTGATAATAAGAGGAAAATGGAATTAGTATTACAAAGCAACGAAGGAGGGAGAAGTCAGTGAATGATAGAAAGACACTGAACAAAATAATAAATTTATTTATTCCATTTAAAAGAAAGATTTGTATTACTATGGTGCTATTATCTTTAGCTAGTCTAGTAAATTTATTTTTACCCTTAACAACTCGAAAAATTATTGATGAAGGATTTATCCAAAACAATATGCGAACTGTAATTTTTTTTTCATTAATATCTTTTGGATTAATTGTAGTAGGAAAGAGTATGGAGATTATGTGTGAGGAAATAAGAACTAATATTTATATTAAAATCAAGTTATCTTTGAATGAACATGCATTCCATCATCTATCAAGATTGAAAATTAAGTATTTTAAAGAGGCAAATACTACGGTGTTACTCAGTAATATTAAGTTAGATGTAGATAATATAACTAAAGTGGTAGATAGTAACTTTTTCTTCTTATTGACTCAGATTCTTAGTTTGTTAGGTGGGTTGGTAGGGTTGTTAATTATTGATTGGAGACTGACAATCTTAGTTATATGTTTCACTCCCGCAAAATATATATCAGCAAAATACTTTTCGAAAAAAAGAGAGAACCTTATCGAAAAATTTATTCAAAGTTCGAGTGATTACGCCAGTTGGTTTGGCGATACTATTGGAGGAATTAATGAAATCAGGTTATTTGGGCTCATAAAAAATAAGAAAGAAGAATTCACAAACAAGCAGCTTAGTATGATTGGTACGGAGAAAAGGATGGAAATGTTAAATGTATATAGTCTTGCTGTGGAGTCCATTTTGTTACAGTTATTGCTGGTGGGACTATATATTCTGGGAGCAAGTATGGTCTTCAATTATACTCTCACTGTGGGTAGCATATTTGCCTTCATCATGTATAGTTCTTATGTCACTAGTCCGATCGCATCCATATTGAATATTCGTTATTTTATGTCAAACGTACTTCCTTCGGCCAGACGCTATTTTAATTTTCTTGACTTAGAGGTAGAGGACTCCACCTCTAAGTTAGTTCCGAAAGCTTTAACTCAAATGATGAAAGGTAACATTGAGTACAGTAACGTGAACTTTTCTTATAGTGAAGAAATGGTACTGAAAAATATAAATTTCGTTATACATGCTAAAGAAAAGGTAGCAATCGTTGGGCATAATGGATCTGGAAAGTCTACACTTATTGAGCTGTTATTGAGATTTCATACTCCATCTAGTGGGACTATAAAGATGGACGGTGTTGATATTGAACAATATGATATCGATGAATATCGACAGCAAATATCCGTTGTAAGCCAGCATGTATATTTGTTTGATACCACCATTGAGAATAATATTAAGCTGTATTCAGAGCCAGAATACAATGAGATGCAGAAAGTATTAATTGATGCTCAATTGACTGAGTTTGCTCTTGGGGAATCAGAAGATAATGATGTAGGATGCAACGGTCTAAAAATGTCAGGTGGACAAAGACAAAAAATTGCGCTGGCTAGAGCTTTGATCCATGAAAAGGAACTATTTATATTTGACGAGGCTACTTCTAATTTGGATACGGAATCGGAAATTTACATTAACCATCTACTCAATAATAGGCTCAAAGATAAAACCGTTATCCTAGTTACCCATCAAATGGAGGTATTAAAGCATGTTGACCGAGTTATTGTGATACGAGATGGAGAATTGGAATATATAGGAGAGTATGATCAACTATTTACTAATAGTTCATATTTTAGAGATATGGTTTTGGTAAGATAATTTTACATAATTTATAGATAATGTGTGATCTAAACAAAAATATGGAATTAGAATAGTGTAAGAGATTATTTCATTCATCCATAAAGGAAAGGTGGTGAAAAAATGAAAAAATTGGGGAAAAAGCGGGCTATGACTTATGAGACTGTAGAAGCTTTTGCATGTATTTGTAATTGTTATTGTGGTGCTTGCTCTTGTAAACCTATCTTGGCTTCAAGTAATTCTTTCTCATTACAAAACAACAATAACACAAGCCGGACTTCATCTAGTTTTTAAAAATTGCTAATTCAACGTCTAAGGTTTTTATGTACTAAGGGTTGGAGTTTGTTTTAACTCTAGCCCTTAGCAATAATTTTGAATGAAATTAAGGGGGAAGGCCTACGATGATTCAAGAACATCCCTTTATCTTTTTATTTAGAACGCCGGGTTGTTATTATGTTTATGACGTCAATACTAATATAATAGTAATGATTGATAAAGAGACGTTTGAAGTATTGGAAGACGTATTAAACGATAAAATAGAGTCGGAAGAATATTTTAAAGAATATGATGGTATCGCTACTTTGATAAACAAAGGCTTTTTGTCTGCAAATAAAATTAAACAAATTGAGCATTCCGAAAGTAGAACTTTACTGTATACGCTGAATAACAAAGTATCAAAAATCACGCTTCAGGTCACTCAACAATGCAATTTAAGATGCAAGTATTGCGTATATTCCGGAAGTTATATGAATAGAGACCATTCCGCTCAAATTATGACTTTTGAGATGGCGTCAAAAGGAATAAATTTCTTGATAGATCATTCGATGGACTTATCTCAAATCAATATTGGATTTTACGGGGGGGAACCTTTATTAGAATTTCCACTCATTAAGGAGTGTATTGAATATGCGGAGACGAAGGCAGAAGGCAAACGGATTACTTTTAATATAACTACGAATGGAACCGTGCTTACGGATAAGATTATAGAATATTTAGAACTTCATAATGTCAGTCTTATGATTAGTCTTGATGGTCCCAGAGAAGTGCAGGATAAGAATAGAAGATTTGCCTCACGTGACGTGGGTACCTTTGACAAAATCATAAGCAATCTAGAAGCAGTTAAGTCTAAATATCCCGAATATTATAAAAAAATAAGCTTTAATGCGGTGATGGATCCCCAGAACGACTTCAATTGTTCAAGTGAATTCTTTTCCAGTGAAGAAGTACTTAAAGATTCCTTTATAAATGCATCGGCACTAAACACGGAGTACTCTGAGAATGAATTGGCTACCCCTGATAGTTTTATTGAAAAGTGGTCTTATGAGGTATTTAAGTTATTTTTATCTAAGTTGGGAAGATTGGATGAGAAGTGGGTATCAAAACTTGTTAATTCTCATTTTGACCGCATAAAAGTAAATATGCATGAGAAAAGAAAGCCAAGCAATTTTTTGCCGGAGACGGTGCATCATGGTGGGCCGTGCATTCCTGGAGCGCAAAGATTATTCATGAATGTTCATGGAAATTTTTACCCTTGTGAGAGAGTGAGTGAATTATCACAGGCCATGAATCTTGGAAATGTGGACGAGGGATTTGATATCGAAAATGCAAGAAAATTATTAAACATAGGCAACTTAACTGAAAATGAGTGTAAAAATTGCTGGAATTTCAGATTCTGTAATCTGTGTGCAGCTGCCTGCGACAATTTAAATGGATTATCCCGGGAGCATAAATTGACTCACTGTAGCGGAGTTACAAATTCAGTTGAGGATATGATGAAGGATTATTGTACTTTGTTGGAATTTGGATATACCTTCAGTGATGTGGAAAAGCCGACCTTGAGCTATCGAAACGCAGAAATGGAGGAGGTAAGATGAGTAAACAGGAAAAACTAATAATTTACCCATATGATATTCAGTCTACTCCTATAGTGAGACATCCAGTTTTTAACCACGGATACGACATACTTGGATTAATATCCCCAAATGGTTGGGGGTTGTGTGGAAAGGATGCAGGTATAGCTGATTATGGAGGGCAACTGGGAATTAATGTGAGTAATGATTTTAATCACTTACTTGATGGATGCGATACCGTCTTGTTTAGTGAGTCTCATCTAAAACTTGATTTTGATCAGATGATTAAGCCAAAAATAGACAAAGCTATTGAGAAACGAAAAAACATATTATGCACGATATTTATTCCTGATGAATTACTAAATTATTATATCGAAAAATGTAAATTATCAGATACTTATTTTAAATATTACAATAACTCGGGGAGAAAAATAATAAGTAAAGAGATAGATATAGAGTATATTCATCCTATAAATACCCCGGTCGCTTTTGTTATTGGTATGGGTGAGAGATGTCAAAAATTCGAAATTCAGCTTGCCTTAAGAGAGAGACTTCTAAAAATGGACTATAAGATCAGTCAGGTCGGATCGAGAGACTACTGCGAAATGTTTGGATTTCATTCCATTCCTAGTTTTATGTTTGCACATACGATTCCTGATTATCATAAGGTCGTTATGTTTAATCATTTTATTAAAGACATCGAGCTTAAAGAACAGCCTGATTTAATTTTAATCGGAATTCCCGGCGGCCTATTTCCGTTTAATGATGAATTTACTAATAAGTTTGGTATTATGGCATATGAAATATCAAGGGCAGTAAAGCCAGATGTCTCCATACTAAGTATTTTATATGAGGATTATAAAGTGGACTATTTTACGGAATTGAGCAAAGTCATTAAATATCGATTTGGTATCGAAGTAGATTGTTACAACTTGGCTAATGTAAAGTTTGACTGGGACATTTCAAGTCAGAATGGAATGATGACTTATAACATGATTGATGCAGAAGTGATCGATAGTGTAAAAAGTCAATTTGGATCATTGAGTTCTCCCATATTTAATATTTTTAACCATCAGGATACCGGTAAAGCGGCGGATTATCTCTTAGAAAAACTTATTGAATACGCAGATATTCAGACTATTTAAAGGAGGAGAGAGGTATGGTAGACCAAGAGATACAGGAACAGTTAAAACGGATATTCAAGGGAAGATTTGATTTAGAATTTAATTCAGATGCACTTTTAGATGAACATTTATTAGGAAGAAGAATAGGTTTAAATTCTAGGGACTTATTATATCTTTTTTTTGATATTGAAGAAACGTTTAAGATACATATATCTCAAGAATCTATTGTTACTAAGAAATTTACAACCTTTAATAATATATGTCAAATGATTATTGAGCAGAAGTCTTGTTATACTATCGGGATTTGAAACATGAGAAAGCCAACACGAGTGGCAATAATAGACGATGGAATCAACGAAACTATATTTAATGAAAAGTTTCTAGAGTATAATCTGGAAATAGACGCAGAGTTGCAAGTGGTATCTAGGAGGAACTACCACGATTTAGATTTTAATCATGCAACTATTTGCGCTTCTATTATTAGGAAGTATACGAAATGTGATCTAATGAGTAGTATTAAGATACTTAATGAGCGTGCAAAGAGCACGGTAAATCAGCTTGTTAGAGCTGTTGAATGGTGTATTGAGAAAGAAATGGACTTGGTGAATATAAGCCTTGGTTCGACTTTAAATCTTGATTACGAATTTTTGAGAAACGTAGTGAATCAAGCATATGACAGAGGGATGATAATTATCGCTGCCCAAAGCAACGAAGGAATTTTTACTTATCCTGTATCTTTAACAAATGTAATTGGAGTTAATTGTGATAAGGCAGGGATATATACAGAAAGAGAATTCGCATTTAACATCTATCCTCTTAATGGAATTGATATTACAGCGAATGCACGTCATAAACTTAAAGATTATCTTGGTCGTGAATTTATTACGCAAAATTCTAACAGTTTTGCGGCACCTGTAGTAACTTCTATAATCAATGATTTTCTAAAACAGAAACCTAAAATGACGATAGAGGAAATACGAGGCAAATTAAGGACTGCTTCCCTTAATACAGATCTAACTGAGTACTATCCCAATGTTTATCATTTTTTAGACTGGATTAAGGAAGCTATAATTTTTGTTATTAATGACCAAGGGAACCCGTATAATATTGAATACTATGATTTTAAAGTCAGGGAAATTATTTATATTGATAGTAATGATGTGCATGTGATCACCCACCTTATTTCGAGTTATCTGTCAGGGAGTATGCAGACGCTTAAAACTACGGATACTGTGGTTATTGTTAATCAAATCAGTAGTTATATGTCCGATGGGCAAGGGAATCTATACTTAAAAGAATTAAGTAAGTATGGGAAGGATATAGTGTATCTTGGTGAGAATATAGATAAGGAAGTTTTACAACTGTTGGAGATAGATGGGATAAAAAATATAAAACTATATCATCAAATCATAAATAAGAGTGATATATTAAATAAGGCCTCAAGAGATGTTCAAATTCCTTTTATATTTATATATGATTTTGATGGAGTGAAAATGAATTCCTTGCTGTTCCTTCTCTCCAAGAAATTTAGGGAGAATGGTTACTCACTAGTAACTGTCTCGGATTCCCCCCAAGAGATCCTTTCAGGGCATAAAATTGTTAATCCTTTTAAAGAGGGAGCCTTTTTTGAGTCTTCTTTAGCCTCATTTTGTTCCGTACATGATCCGGATATTATGATTATTGGAGTTAAAAGGGCTCTGGCTTTCTCAAGAGATAAGTCTACAGTAGATCGTATGATGAATAATTTTCAATCTGATTTACACATGTTCATTATTAACGACGTGTCGGATCTCTATAATATAAACGACATAATATGTGAGCGTAGTGATAATGTCTTAGTGTTATCAAATATTAATGAAACTTCAAGCTTTGAATGTGGGGGTAATGTTATTAACTGCGTTGCTGAGGATGCTATTGATAAGCTATATTTCTTTACATTGAACTTTTTTCGAAGTTAAAATTTTTCAATAGGTATCTAAACTGTTTCATGTCCTAATTAAAAGGGTATTGATATTGAAATACATCATCCATCCATGAAGAAGAGTAACTTCGGCAAATTATTACAATTATTTTACAGTAAAACCTGTTTTATTAGTAATTGACATTAGTGAAGTTTGGGTGGTATATTCAAAAATGTGAGCTGGATTAACCACTCATATTTGAAAATGAAGGGAATGTTTGTATATGCAAGGTACAGTTAAATGGTTCAACGCAGAAAAGGGTTACGGTTTCCTCGAAACTGAAGATGGGGGAGACGTATTCGTACACTTCTCAGCAATTCAAACAGACGGATTCAAATCTTTGGACGAAGGACAAGCAGTTGAGTTCGAAGTTGTTGATGGTGCTCGTGGACCACAAGCAGCTAACGTAATCAAGTTATAATCATCCCGGCACAGCCGACCCACATATAAGGTACGATGGTTAACAATTAAGATTCGCTAGCGTTAGACCCTGGGGGAACCCAGGGTCTTTCTTTATGCCCGAAATCGTAAACAGCGATCGTAAATACAATCCGCCATTGCTTAACTAGGCCTAAAATACTGTTTTCTGTAAACACAGCTTATGTTCATTGATTCGCCATTACAGACTTTTTACATTGGGCTAACACCTATGTTATAATAGGGGTGCAAACAAAGGAGGAGTGCCCTATGAATTTTAGTATTCGAGGACAGCAAATTGAAGTGACTGATGCTTTGCGAGACTACGTTGACAAGAAGCTCAGTAGACTAGACAAGTACTTTGATGCACCCCCCACCTCAGATGGTACCGTCACATTGAGTGTCGTACGAGGTTTGCACGTGGTAGAGGTTACAATCCCTCTTACTGGCGTTGTACTCCGCGCTGAGGATCGAAGCGAAGATATGTATGCATCAATGGATGCCGTGGCGGACAAGCTTGAACGTCAAATCCGCAAGCATAAGACGAAGATTAACCGTAAGTTCCGTCAAGAAGGTAGTTTGAAGAAATTGTTCGTTGAGGGCGCATCCAGTACTTCAGTATTAGTGGATGAAGGCGACTTTGACACAGATGAGTTGGAAGTAGTTCGTACGAAGCGATTCTTCTTGAAACCGATGGATGTAGAAGAAGCGATTTTGCAAATGAACATGGTAGGCCATAATTTCTTCGTCTTCTCAAACATCGACACTCGGGAAGTAAATGTAGTTTATAAACGTGACGATGGCAAGTACGGTTTGATAGAGCAGGATTAGTACGTTACCAATCATGACGATTGTATGAATGCAGGTGCCAATTCTTGCAATTGAATTTTAAGGAAACGAGCCTTATCCGCTTGCGGATAGGGCTCTTTATTAATATAAGAAGGTTTTTACCACGGGACAGTGGTGATGGTGTCTGTTGCGACAACCCTTACAAACTGTTACAATTTAGGCAAATGATCTGTTTTGCCGTGAAAGGGGTTAATCATGCTAGGACTAGTTAAGAAAATATTTGGAGACATCAATGAACGTGATGTCAAACGTCTCATGAAGACGGTGGACTTTATCAATACATTAGAACCCAAATTTGAGGCTCTTTCTGACGAGCAATTACAAGCCAAGACTGCTGAGTTTCGCGAGCGGCTCGAGAAGGGGGAAACGCTAGACGAACTCCTTCCAGAAGCCTTTGCTACAGTTAGAGAAACCTCTAAGAGAACGCTGGGCATGCGTCATTTCGATGTGCAGCTTGTTGGTGGTATGGCGCTCCATGAAGGCCGTATCTCTGAAATGAAAACCGGTGAAGGGAAGACGTTGGTTGGAACCTTACCGGTTTATTTGAACGCACTAGCAGGCAAGGGCGTACACGTCGTTACTGTTAATGATTACTTGGCACAGCGTGATAGCGAGCAGATGGCACAAATCTATAACTTCCTAGGTATGACGGTTGGAGTCAATCTGAACGGTATGGAACACGATGAGAAACAGGCAGCATATGCATGTGATATCACATATGGTACAAATAACGAATTTGGCTTTGACTATCTTCGCGATAACATGGTGCTGTACAAGGAGCAGATGGTTCAACGTCCGCTCTATTTCTGCGTTATTGATGAAGTAGACTCCATTCTGATTGACGAAGCGCGTACACCGCTCATTATATCTGGACAAGCTCAAAAATCAACTGAGCTGTATTATGTAGCTGATCGATTTGTGAAGGGCCTTGTTCCGGAAGAAGACTATACGGTGGACATCAAAGTCAAAGCTGTATCTCTGACTGAAAAAGGGGTAGCTACAGCTGAACGTGCCTTTGGAATCGAAAACTTGTATGATCACAACAATATCACGCTAAACCACCATGTGGTTCAAGCTTTGAAGGCAAATGTCATCATGCGTCGTGACGTTGATTATGTAGTGACAGAAGATGAGGTTCTTATCGTAGATGAATTCACGGGTCGTCTTATGGCAGGTCGCCGTTACAGCGATGGGCTACATCAGGCGATTGAAGCGAAGGAAGGCATCGAAGTACAGAATGAGAGCATGACGCTTGCAACGATTACTTTCCAGAACTATTTCCGTATGTACCGCAAGCTAGCGGGAATGACGGGTACGGCAAAGACGGAGGAAGAAGAATTCAAGAAGATTTACGGTCTTGAAGTTCTTCAAGTACCGACGAATAAGCCGAATGTCCGTCAAGACATGCCGGATGTCGTGTATAAGAGTGTAGAAGGCAAGTTCAAAGCTGCTGTTGAAGAGATCGTGAAACGGCATAAGAATAATCAGCCTATATTGGTTGGTACAGTGTCAATCGAGAACTCGGAACGTGTCTCTGATATGCTGAAACGTAAAGGTGTCCAACATAAAGTGTTGAACGCTAAATACCATCAAGAGGAAGCTGAGATTATCTCACGTGCGGGTCAACCAGGATCGGTGACGATCGCAACGAATATGGCGGGCCGTGGTACGGATATCATCCTTGGTGAAGGTGTTTCCGAAGTTGGTGGACTTCACATTATCGGTACAGAACGTCATGAATCACGTCGGATTGATAATCAGCTTCGTGGCCGTGCTGGTCGCCAAGGTGACCCTGGATCCACGCAATTCTACTTGTCCCTTGGGGACGAATTGATGAAGCGGTTCGGGGCCGACAACGTGCTGAATATGATGGATCGGTTAGGTTTTGAAGAAGATCAACCGATTGAGAGCAAGATGATCTCGAAGGCTGTCGAATCTGCACAAAAACGTGTTGAAGGTAACAACTTCGACGTACGTAAAGTCGTACTTCAATATGATGATGTTATGAACCAACAACGCGAAATTATATATAAACAACGTCGTGAATTGCTAGAATCCGATAATATCAAGCAAATTATCATTGATATGATCAAGCCAGTTATCGAACGGATCGTTGAAGCTCATACAAGTTCTGATATTCCTGAAGAGTGGGAATTACAAGATGTGGTCGACTACATCAATAGTAAACTGTTGGATGAAGGAGCTATCTCTAAAGATGATCTTTGGGGCAAAGAGCCAAATGAAATGGTCGAGTTTATCTTCGATAAAGTAATGGTGAAATACGATGTTCGAGAAGAAGCACTTGGACCTGAAATGGTGCGCGAATTTGAGAAAGTAATTGCTCTACGTTCTGTAGACAGCAAATGGATGGATCACATTGATGCGATGGATCAACTTCGTCAAGGTATTCACCTTCGTTCTTATGGCGGAACGGACCCTCTTCGTGAGTATCAATTTGAAGGTTTCGAGATGTTTAACCAGATGGTTGCTACGATCCAAGAAGAAGTTGCAACATATATTATGAAGGCACAAGTAGAATCCAACCAAGAGCGTCAAGCCGTAGTCGACGAAGATAAGATTTCCACTAGTGGTGAGCCTGCTGAGAAGCGTCCGGTCCAACGTGGAGATCAAATTGGACGTAACGACCTCTGCCCATGTGGAAGTGGCAAGAAGTATAAGCATTGTCACGGACAAAACGCGTAATAACCTTAGTTTAACTTCATTTAATTTAGGAAGGTGACGAAGCAACATGATCGACCCAAGCGTCAAACAGGATATGCGCGAGATTACCAAGAAATTAACAAACCTTAGGGGGTCACTTTGACTTAGACCTCAAGCAGGAAATGATCGGGAACTATGAAGAGAAGATGAGTGCACCTGATTTTTGGGATGATAATGAAAAAGCACAGAGTCTGATCGCAGAAATGAATGATGTTAAATCCTTCGTGGATAAATATTTGGGTCTGCAACAGGAATACGATGACGCTGAGATGATGCTAGAACTCTCTGAGGAAGAAAGCGACGAGTCACTGGAAGCAGAAATTACTGCTTCCGTGGCTGCGTTAGTGAAGAAATTGGAAGAGTTTGAGCTTGAACTACTTCTTAGTGAGCCGTATGACAAACTCAATGCTATTCTTGAGTTACATCCAGGCGCTGGCGGTACCGAGTCGCAAGATTGGGGTCAAATGCTGCTACGGATGTATACAAGATGGGCTGAGAAGCATGGCTTCAAAGTAGAAACTCTAGATTATCTGTCGGGCGATGAGGCAGGGATCAAGAGTGTCACACTTCTGATCAAAGGTTACAATGCTTACGGTTATCTGAAAGCGGAGAAAGGTGTACATCGCTTGGTACGGATTTCACCGTTTGACTCTTCTGGACGTAGACATACTTCCTTCGTATCATGTGATGTCGTTCCGGAAATTACGGATGAAGTGACTGTGGAAATAAGGACTGAAGATCTTAAGATCGATACGTACCGGGCCACAGGAGCTGGTGGACAGCACATCAATACAACAGATTCCGCTGTACGGATCACGCATTTACCTTCGGGAGTTGTGGTAACGTGTCAGAATGAACGTTCGCAGATCAAGAACCGGGAACAAGCGATGACGATGCTCCGTTCTAAACTGTATGAACGTAAGTTGGAAGAACAACGCAAGGAACTAGATGAGATCCGCGGTGAGCAGTCTGATATCGCGTGGGGTAGTCAAATCCGGTCGTACGTCTTTCATCCCTACAGTATGGTTAAAGACCATCGCACATCGGTGGAGAGCGGTAACGTAGGTGCTGTGATGGATGGGGATCTGGATCCATTTATCGATGGTTACTTACGGAGTCAGATTCGTCTTGAATCACAATAAGTAATGAATAGTCCCACCACGCCTCTTAACAATGCGCACCACGGTGGGCTTTTTTTCAGATTTTCTAGAGCAGTTCATGATGACGTTCGGGTGCTAATTCGGATGAGTTCCGTGAGTTCCGAAAAGCTTTTGACAGAATCGGAAATCAGCAACTTGTATTTTTTAGGACCGAAAGGTATTGATCATGCAAGAGTAGTACATAACAGATGATATGGAATCAGTAAGGAGGAGGCGCAGTGCCGCCAAAGTCACGTAAACGTAGATTAAGTAAATATATACCTGTGACAGGTCCAGGTCGCCATGTCATCGATACCATGATGATTTTGGTGGGATCGTTTATTACGGCCATTGCTTTTAATTTATTTCTTGTCCCGAATCATATTGCTTCAGGAGGAGTATCTGGATTATCGATTATCGTCGAGTCTCTTTTTGGGATTGAGCCAGCATACACACAGTGGGCATTAAATATCCCATTGTTCTTTGCAGGATTCTTGGTGCTAGGTCGTAATTATGCGATCCGTTCACTGCTCGGGACCATTGTATTGCCGTTGTTTGTTTTCTTGACTAAAGATTGGTCTGTCCCGACGACAGATATGCTGCTAGCTTCTCTATATGGCGGGATAGGTGTTGGATTGGGTCTTGGTATTGTGTTCCGGGGCCGGGGGTCTACAGGGGGATTATCAACCTTGGCTCAGATCGTTCAGCGATACACGGGGCTGAGTTTATCTGTATGTGTAGTTATTATGGATGGAACAGTAATCGCCCTAGCCGGATTCATTCTATCCCCTGAGAAGGCGCTATACGCGCTGATCGGTCTCTACATTACAGGGAAGTTTATCGATATGATTGAACTAGGGCTAAACTATACGAAGGTCGCATATATCATCGCCAACAAGACGGATGAGATTGCGGATGCAGTATTATCTCAGTTAGATCGTGGTCTTACGAAACTGAGCGCGCAAGGTGGTTATACTGGCGATAACCGGATGGTTCTGATGGTGGTCGTAGGGCAAAGCGAAGTGACCCAACTCAAAACGATCGTGCAAACGCTGGAGCCAACGGCGTTCGTCATTATTACGAATGCACATGAAGTGCTTGGTGAAGGTTTCAAAAGACAGTAACAGGAATAAAAAATCCCCTTCAAGAAAATCTCGCCTAATGCGGGGTTCTTGAAGGGTTTTTTTGGTTTGACTTAAGAGAGATCTCTATTTTTACTATATCACCGCTTCAGAGGTGCCAACATTAATAAACTCTTTGGTGTTATCATCATTAAACCAGTAGTTATCGTAATAGGAATCAACTACCCATTCACCATTAATATAGAGCAACTGATAGATTACGGAACCTACGAGCTCCTGGGGTGCTTCGGGAGTGGATCCTTCATAGTAAAAAGATTGTTCGGAATAGTTTTGAACACTGATATCTGCCGCAAAGTTGCCATCGCCAACACTATAGAGTTTAATGCTATCCAGATCAAATACCATCTTAGTCAACTTCAAGTCATACTGAAAATCTTGATCAATGTATTGCTTAACCTCACTGGACAATGCTTCACGTAATTCATCAGACGTGTGACTTGCTTTGGTGGAGTCCAATGTATTAAAAGATTCCACCCATCCTTTTAGAAATTTCTGCGTTGCAGACATGATCGATTCCCGAAATATATCATCTACTGGATCTATATCAGCAGTGATATATTGATCGGTAACCGAATATTCCTCGCTTTGGATAATACCCCAAGGGAAATTCTTTGCTACATACACCTTATGTGTACCATCCATGGCAATGGGCCCGATCTCCCGTTTCTCTCCCGTAAGTGCTCCGATATCCTTGCCATCGATATAGATAGCTGCGTCATCATAATTGGATTCGACTATAAAGTATCTGCCTGCTAGTGATAAATCGAGATCACTATAGTTGTTTCCATCTGTTAAGTTGACCGTTTGTTCATTTTGCAGTGAAGTATATTCACCTACATATTCCGATTTGAAAGTATATAAGCCGGGTAGTAAGGGTCCGACTTCTGCTGTGAAATGAGAACTGTTTGCCAGGGCGGCCTCTTTATCATTCACGTAAATTTTTGCACCTTCATAATTGGTACTCACTTCAGTATAGTAGGTGGACACTTCCAGAACGTATTTGTCGTACAACATGAACTGCTTACCGTCTATACGCAGATTGATAAATTTATCAGCAGAAGATTTCTCAGTTTCATTCGCTGTCATCTGAACCGCATCGCGGTCTAATTGCTTCTTGAGCTCAGTAACTAACCTTTCTGTAACGGAAGGATCAGAATCCATATAACGAATGAGCGGGGCCAGATTAGTGGCACTAAGGGTTACTTTGTCACTTTCGACTTGTAGTAGGGAGGCTAAAGCTGCAGTATCTTTTTCATGAAGTGCAGTTTCTAATTTCGAGACCAGCCTGTTTGGATCTGTGACATATTTACCAGTTTCAAATAATCCAATCAATACAATGATTACTGCTACCACACTAGTGCAGACCCATTTATGATGCTTTACCCATGGCCAAATGGAGGCAGATCCTTGTTTCCAATTCAGATGGGTTTGCTTAACCTGAACAGCCGGCAGGGGAGATTCCTCATTTGCTGGGGCAGGATCAAGTGGCGTGCCGCACTCCGAACAATATACATAATGGTCTTCTAGCTTCTCTCCACATTCAGTACAGTAACTCATATCAACGCCCCTTAGTATTAATAGAACATATTAAATCCACCAAATAAATTGTCCAGGATGGCCTCCATGCTAAGTGAGACTATTTTAAACAGAGTGTAGGCATAAATAAGATTGGCTATAACGGCTCCGTATAATGGGTCCAGACCGCTAGTACTTTCTTTGCCAGCATTGAGGATTACGGCAGAAATTGAAGTGAAGATAACACTGATGCCGATCAATAGTAGTAAAACAGGTAGCTTAGTGCCTAGTCCTAGTAGAGTACAGATCATACATAAGAAAAGAGCGGCAACTGCAGGTACAAGCATCGTGCCCAATTTGGCTGTTACCGTTAAGTAATCACTAGCAACACGTCCGAGGCGGATAACGAAAAGTGCAAGTAAGCTCGCTAATAGCAGGGAAATCCAGATTAAGAACAGAGGCTTAATAACGGTGCTACCAAAAGAAATAGAGAAACCATAAGCTTGTTTTGCTCCAACGTAGAATATGAACGGAAGCAGAAATGAAGTGAAGAACATGGTGATTATGCCATTGGTGAAATGAGTACTATTTACACTTTGTGTGGTTTGAAATGGGTGGAGTAAAGCTTTGAGGAAATAGCTCCCATATTGTTTGCTTACATGAATACTTTTTTTCGCTGCATCGCTTTGTCTAACTTTGTCCCATCCGTTTGCGACGTTGGGTAACGCCGGAATATGTAGTTGATCCGTAGAGGTTGCCGTAGTTGAGGCGGATGTAAAGGTTGCCGTGTTCCCGGGGCTATCGCTACTAGTAGCTGTTTCCGAATAGGTCGGACTCTCGGCGGTGGGTGTTGCATGTAAAGGTGTACCGCAAGCGACGCAAAATTTGCCCTTCTCATTTACCTGATTGCATTGTGGACAGTTCATATGTAACCTCCTGGAAAAATATTGTATGTATTTCGCTGCACAATATGATCATAGTTCTTAAGTCTTAAGAAGGTCAATGAAAAATATGGTAGATTAACGAGGTGGACAACTCTATTAGTTATTGTATTTTTATTAGTATAATCGTATAATAATACATACTTATTATTCGGAATGCATATTTAAACAGAGAAGCACATGGGAGAGAAAGAGAAAGCGAGGTAAGGCTAGTGAGTGGAGACAAGGTAAAGGTTGCGATTGTAGGTTCTACAGGGTACGGGGGAGTAGAGCTGATTCGGTTTTTATTGGGGCATCCGGAAGTGGAGATTGTATCGGTCATCTCGGCTTCAAGTGCAGGTTCGCCAATCAGCGATGGGTTTCCGCATTTGACGGATATTGTGGTGCAACCTTTGGATGGCGTGGATGCAGAGCAAATTGCAGCTAAAGCGGATGTTGTGTTCACTGCTACACCTTCCGGGGTTAGTGCTAAGCTGGTACCCGATCTGCTTCAGGCGGGTCTGAAGGTAATCGATTTATCGGGCGACTTTCGGCTAAAAGATGGAGCGGTGTATGAAGAATGGTACAAACACGAGGCCCCGGAAGATAACTTACTAAAGCAAGCTGTGTATGGATTGTGTGAAATAAATGGCGATGAAGTAACGCGTTCCTCAGGGTTGATTTCTAACCCCGGTTGTTATCCTACCGCAACGTTGTTGGGATTGATTCCCGCACTCAGTGCAGGCTGGATTGATCCTCAGAGTATCATTATTGATGCTAAATCAGGAGTGTCAGGTGCGGGTAGAGGTACGAGTCTTATGACCCATTATGGTGAGATAAATGAAAACTTAAAGGTCTACAAAATAAACAAGCATCAGCATATTCCTGAGATCGAGCAAAGCTTATCGGCTGTAGCAGGTGAACAGGTAACGGTAACTTTTACGACTCATTTGGTTCCGATGACGCGTGGGATTATGAGTACGATGTACGCTAGTCTAAAGGGTGAATATACAGAAGCTGATCTAGTTGAGCTATATCAACAATATTATGAAGGAAGAAAGTTTGTTCGGGTACGGGAAGCGGGTAAGTGGCCGGCTACCAAGGAAGTATTGGGGTCTAACTATTGCGATATTGGTTTTGCAGTGGATCCTCGAACGAAGAGGGTTACGATTGTATCTGTGATCGATAACGTCGTCAAAGGGGCCGCAGGCCAGGCGATTCAGAATTTGAATATCATGATGGGTTGGGATGAAACCACAGGATTGAATCTCAGTCCCGTATATCCATAGTAACGGAGGAAAATGGCATGGAGGTCGTTAGTTTGTTCAAAGTTATCTCAGATGGTGGGGTTACATCTCCTAAAGGTTTTCAAGCAGGGGGATTACACTGTGGATTGAAAAAAACATCGCGCAATGATCTAGGCGCGATTGTATGCGAGGTACCCGCAGTAGCGGCTGCTGTATACACGACAAGCGTGTTTCAAGCGGCGCCCCTTAAGGTGACACGGGAGAGTATCGCGGCAGGAGAACGCCGGCTGCGAGCGATCGTCGTGAACAGTGGCAACGCCAATGCTTGCACGGGCCAACAGGGAGAGGCTGACGCCTATGAGATGCGCGCATCCGCAGCAGCTGCGCTTGGTCTGGCTGAGACGGAAGTAGCCGTCGCATCTACGGGTGTAATCGGTGAGTTGCTACCGATGGATCGTGTGAGTAGCGGGATTGCGGCTCTACCGTCCTCCCTGTCAGGGGATAACGAGGGATCGGAGCAGTTCTGCCAGGCTATTCTAACGACTGACCTTGTAAAGAAGGAAGTTGTAGTATCGCTGGAAGTTGACGGTCGTGAAGTAAGGATTGCTGGAGCCGCTAAAGGTTCTGGTATGATCCACCCCAATATGGCGACCATGTTAGCCTTCGTTACGACGGATGCAGTGATTGAGCCGCAATCACTCCAAGGACTACTTGGAGCGACGACAGACCTGACATTCAATATGATTACTGTGGATGGAGATACAAGTACCAACGACATGCTGTTGACGATGGCGAGTGGTCTTGCAGGTAATACAGAGTTATCACAGAGCCACCCTGATTGGGATGCTTTCGCCGCTGCGTTTCAGTACGTGTGCCAGACTCTAGCTAAGGCTATCGCTCGTGATGGCGAAGGTGCGTCACGGCTTGTTGAAGTGACGGTTGAGGGTGCAGTTACTGACGAGTCCGCCCGGGCTATTGCCAAGACCATCGTCGGATCTAGTCTAGTTAAGACTGCCGTATTCGGTGCTGATGCCAACTGGGGTCGCATCATTGCAGCCGTTGGCCGCGCAGGTGAGCCTGTTAACCCTGATACTGTGGACATCAAGCTGGGCGATATCATCGTACTAACCGGTTCCCGTCCTATTCCGTTTGATGAGGAAGAAGCATTGGTTTACTTAAAAGGTGACACGATTGCAATTAAAGTAGATTTACACAATGGCCCAGGCCATGCAACAGCTTGGGGCTGCGATCTGACCTATGACTACGTACGAATCAATGCGGCGTACCGCACTTAATATATTTTTTCATTTTACTTGAGAGGAGTTTTTACAAGTGATGAAGGCAGCGTTGGATGGGAGCGGAGTCGCTACAGAGAAATCTCTGCTTAACCAAACATTTGTTATGAAATGCGGAGGAAGCACGCTGGAAGAATTACCGGACTCTTTTTATGATGATCTCGTTAAGTTACATGAGAGTGGTGTACAGCCTGTTATTGTTCATGGCGGTGGTCCAGCGATATCCGAGAATTTGAGCAAGCTTGGGATTGAGACCAACTTTGTGAATGGCCTTCGCTATACATCCGAGGAAGTGCTGGATGTTGTAGAAATGGTCCTTGCAGGTAGCATTAACAAAAAAATCGTGCGTCGCATTGGACAGTCCGGTGGTAAGGCGCTGGGTCTGTCTGGTGTAGATGGTTACTTGATTGTGGCTAAACCCGTTTCTGCCAACGCTGAAGTCGGTTTGGTCGGAGATGTGGCAGGGATTAATGCCGGACTGATTGAAGGTGTGCTAAATCTCGGTTATATGCCTATTATTGCACCTGTTGGTATCGGTGCTAATGGGCAGCGTTATAACATCAATGCGGATACTGCGGCAGGTGCGGTTGCCTCGGAACTTGGAGTGCAGCGTATGATCGTAGTGACGGATGTACCAGGAATTCTGCAAAATGTGAATGGTGAGAAGCGTGTGCTACCTGTTGTCTCTGTACAGCAGATTGAAGATATGATTCAAAGTGGCGAAATTTATGGCGGTATGATTCCTAAAGTCCGCGCTGCTATTGCTTGCATAAACGGCAAAGTGAAGGAAGTTGTCATTGTAGATGGAAGTGAGCCTGGAGTACTCGGTAAAGTACTTTCTGGCGAAATAATAGGAACAAAAATAACCCGAATGCAGTAGCCTGTACCTTTGCAATTACGATATAGTTAATAGAACGGTCTTTTATTTCTTATAAATCGATAGGAGTTGAATAGCGATGGCACAAAGTGATCTCAAGAATACGGTGGAGACCCCGGTTGAAGGAAAAGTAAGCGCGCTGTTTCCCACATATTCACGTTATCCTCTTAATCTAGTGAAGGGGCATGGCAGCTGGCTTTGGGACGATCAGGGCAACCGCTATCTCGACTTTATGAGCGGACTCGCCGTGACGAACCTAGGGCATGCACCGGAGAAGGTTAGAGAAAAAGTTAAAGCTCAGCTTGATGAGTTATGGCATGTGTCGAACCTGTTTCATATCCCGCAGCAAGAAAAGGCTGCTAAGCTATTGACCGAGATCAGTTGTGCCGACGTTGTCTTCTTCTGCAATAGTGGTGCTGAAGCGAATGAAGCAGCTATTAAGCTGGCTCGTCGTTATCATCAGAAGGTGAAAGGTAATGGCCGGTTTGAGGTTATTACATTCGAGCAATCTTTCCATGGCCGTACATTGGCGACACTGACAGCAACCGGACAACAGAAGGTGAAGGATGGATTCCTTCCACTACCTGCAGGTTTTACGACCGTTCCACTGCATGATATGGATGCGCTGAAGGCGGCCATCGGACCGGATACAGCTGCAATTATGATAGAGATGGTTCAAGCAGAAGGTGGCGTGTATCCTGTCGAAGTGAGTTTTGTCCAAGAACTAGCAGCTCTTTGTAAGGAGCAGGAATTGCTACTGATCGTGGATGAAGTACAGACTGGAATGGGGCGTACCGGAAAGTGGTTTGCTCATGAACATTACGGGATTGAACCTGATATTTTCACATCGGCAAAAGGACTTGCTAGTGGTTTACCAGCAGGAGCAATGCTAGCCAAGGAGTACTTGCGTGAAGGATTCGCACCGGGAAGTCATGCTTCTACTTTTGGCGGAAATCCAGTGGTTTCGGCTTCAATCATTGCAACTTTGGAAACGATGATCGAGGAACGGATTCCAGAACGTGCGGAAAAGATGGGGCGTTATTTGAGTGATAAACTCCACGAGGCATTTGATAACGAACCATTTGTGAAAGCCATTCGTGGAATGGGACTCATCATTGGTATTGAATGCGAGGAAGCCGTAGCAGAAATCGTAACCCAAGGACAGAAGAGCAAATTGCTCTTTGTCACAGCAGGACCCAACGTGATCCGTCTCCTACCGAATCTGAAGGTGAACCGTGATGAAATTGACCAAGCTGTGGATACGTTAGTAGCTTTGATTGCCGCACATACGGCCAAGGAGGAGAATGAACTATGAGTCTATCCGAAGTGAAGAAGAGTATTAATCTTAGCGGTCGTGATTTTATTGAGATGAGCGATTATTCAACTGAGGAGATCGAGTATTTGATCGACTTGGCTATTGAGATTAAACATAAACAGAAATCGGGAGAAGAATATCAGCCGTTAAAGGGCAAGACCGTTGGCCTAATTTTTGAGAAATCGTCTACGCGGACACGGGTCTCCTTTGAAGTCGGGACATACCAATTGGGTGGTCATGCACTTTTCCTTAGCAAGAACGACATTCAACTTGGCCGTGGTGAAAGCATTGCCGATACAGCAGGCGTTATGTCGCGGTACTTGGATGGGATTATGATTCGTACCTTTGGTCATGACAAGGTCGTAGATTTAGCTCGCTATGCGACGATTCCTGTTATTAACGGTCTCAGTGATTTGGCGCATCCATGCCAAGTACTAGCTGACTTCCAAACAATTTATGAGCATAAAGGTACCTTAAAAGGATTGAAGCTCGCTTATATAGGCGATGGTAACAATATGGCGCATTCCTTGATGATTGGTGGAGCTAAGCTAGGCGTACACGTATCCATCGCTTGTCCTGAAGGATATGAGCCTGACGCGCAAATCGTAGCCGATTCTCAGGAAATGGCGAAGGCGACCGGAGCGAAGATTGAAGTGGTTCGCGATCCGAAGGTCGCAGTTCAAGATGCGGATGTTATCTATACCGATGTTTGGGCGAGCATGGGCTTCGAGGAAGAACAAAAGGCGCGTGAGCTAGCATTCGCGGATTATCAAGTGAATGAGGAACTCGCCAAACATGCGAAATCCGACTATTTATTTATGCACTGCCTACCAGCCCACCGCGGCGAGGAAGTTAGTGAAGGCGTAATTGACAACAGCACTCATTCTATCATCTTCGATCAAGCAGAGAACCGACTACATGCGCAGAAAGCGTTAATGGTGGCCCTGCTGGGATAAGTGTATACTTTTAAATAGAATTTCAGCTTATAAATGATGATACAGCGGAGAGAACGAAATGATTCTGAAGAAGCTACAAGCTTTCCAAGGGAAAGCTACCTCGGAAGCATAAGCTGCGGTCGCCTTTGTCCCCAAATTTCAACTTTGGTACAATAAAATCAAGAAATTTGGAGACAACAGCGATCGGAAGAACATTTCGTTCTCGGAGCCTATAATCTCAGTAGATGAAAATGGAGGATCTATCATGGCAAAAGAAAAAATCGTATTAGCTTATTCCGGGGGACTAGATACTTCCGTTATACTTAAATGGTTGAAAGAAACTTATGATGCGGAGATTATCGCATTTACAGCGGATATTGGTCAGAAGGAAGAATTGGACGGCTTGGAAGCTAAGGCACTTGCTACCGGCGCCTCCAAAGTATATATTGACGATCTTCGCGATGAATTTGCGCAGGATTTCATCAATCCTATGTTCCAATCAGGTGCCCTATATGAAGGACAGTATCTACTTGGAACAAGTATCGCGCGTCCATTGATCGCAAAACGTATGGTGGATATCGCCCGTGCAGAAGGCGCTACGGCGATTGCTCACGGCGCAACGGGAAAAGGGAATGACCAAGTGCGTTTTGAACTAGCGGCAGCAGCCCTTGCACCAGAAATTTCAGTAATTGCTCCTTGGCGCTTAAGTGAATTCCGTGATCGTTTCCCAGGTCGGGCTGAAATGATTGCATATGCCGAAGAGAATGGCATTCCAGTTACCGCTTCAGCAGCTAAGTCCTATTCGATGGATCGTAATCTACTACACATCAGTTATGAAAGTGGCGTACTGGAAGATCCTTATTTCGATGCTTCTGCTCCTGAGAGCAAAGAGATGTATCTACTAAGCGTGTCCCCAGAGGATGCACCGGATGAAGCAGATTATCTGGAGCTAGAGTTCAAGCAAGGTAACTGCGTCGCACTAAATGGAGAAGCTTTAAGTCCACTTGGTGTGATGGAGAAGCTAAATGAGCTTGGTGGCAAACACGGGATCGGCCGTGTGGATATGGTTGAGAACCGCTTCGTAGGGATGAAGAGTCGTGGTGTATATGAGACACCGGGGGGAACCATTCTTTTCAACGCTCATCGTAAAATGGAATCTTTGACGATGGATCGTGAAGTAATGAATCTACGTGATAGTCTTATTACACGTTATAGCACACTCGTATATAATGGTTTCTGGTTTGCTCCAGAACGTTTGGCGCTGCAAGCGTTGGTAACTGAAAGTCAGAAGAACGTTACAGGAACGGTACGTGTCAAATTATATAAAGGGAATGTAATTGCTGCTGGTGTGAAGAGTCCAGTCAGTCTTTACAATCCAGATATTGCGACGATGGAAGCAGATCCTACGCAGTCATATGACCAAGGAGATGCAACAGGATTTATCCGTCTAAACGCATTACGTCTTAAAGTAAGTTCCGGTGTTGAGCAGAACAACAAATAATCGGACTGCGACCGCTTCCCTTACATTGCGAGTTCATTCTCGCAGAAGGGGGGCGGTCTGTAGTTTAAATGAGATAAGGAGTGGATCAAGTGAGCAAACTGTGGGGAGGACGCTTTACCAAGCAGACCAACCGTTTAGTTGAAGAATATACCGCGTCCATTGGTTTTGATAAGGCATTAGCGCAAGAAGATGTGCAAGGAAGCTTGGCACATGTGTCGATGCTAGGAAAATGCGGCATACTTCCTGAAGACGATGTAGATAAGATTAAAGAAGGGCTCCATACGATTCTGCAAAAGATCGCACGTGGTGACCTGGAATACTCAGTTTCGGATGAAGATATCCATATGAACATCGAGAAGCAATTGATTGATGAAGTGGGCTCTGTAGGGGGGAAACTACATACTGGCCGTAGCCGTAATGATCAGGTGGCTACAGACATGCATCTGTATTTGCGCAAACGGGTTGTCGAATTTGCTGGCCTACTGCATGATTTACAGGAAGCGCTGATTGGACAAGCTAAGGCTAACTTGAATACGATTTTGCCTGGATATACTCATCTCCAACGGGCACAACCGATTCTTTTTGCACATCACCTAATGGCTTATGTATCCATGTTCCAAAGAGATATTGAGCGTCTACAAGACAGCTACAAGCGCATTAATGTGCTTCCACTTGGTGCTGGTGCACTCGCGGGTACGACATTCCCGATTGATCGGCATTTTGTTGCGGAGCAATTGAATTTTGATAGTGTCTATGAGAATAGCTTGGACGCTGTTAGTGATCGCGATTTCATTATCGAGTTTCTAGCGGACGCATCGATTCTCATGATGCATCTCTCCCGTCTTAGTGAGGAGTTGGTGCTCTGGAGTAGCACGGAATTCCGCTTTATCGAATTGGACGATGCATTCTGTACAGGCAGCAGCATAATGCCACAGAAGAAAAACCCTGATGTGCCTGAGTTAGTTCGCGGCAAGACAGGCCGTGTTTACGGTAACCTGATGGGGCTTCTGACCGTTCTGAAGTCACTGCCACTAGCCTATAACAAAGATATGCAGGAAGACAAAGAAGGCATGTTTGATACGGTTGCTACGCTGCAAGGCGCATTGCGACTATTCGCTCCAATGATCGCTACGATGACGGTAAATGGGGATCGTATGCGTGAAGCGGTGAACAAGGACTTCTCTAACGCTACAGATATTGCCGATTTCTTAGCCAACAAAGGTATGCCGTTCCGCCAGGCGCATGAGGTCATTGGCAAGACGGTACTGTATTGCATTCAAAATAATAAATATCTGCTTGATCTTACTTTGGATGAATTCAAGACATTCTCTTCCCTGTTTGATGACACCATCTACACAGTGCTTCAACCTGAAACGGTTGTAAATGCGCGTAACGTATATGGCGGTACAGCCTCCAGCCAAGTGGCTGCGGCGATTACTCGGGCAGAAGAAAGACTGCAAGCAACAGGAGCATGGGTTACAGAGTACTTAGAGAAAAGTAAATAGATATCAATAGAAACAGCCTCTATCCTTTGGGTGAACTGTGACCTTATTTGTAGACAGTTCTGAAAAAGAGCCTTTCGTTAGGCAGTCAACAGATGACTTCTGAATTCATCAGGAGTCATCTGTTTTAATGTCCACTGGTAACGCTCCGTATTGTAATATTCCATATAGTCA
>NZ_RZNY01000023.1 GCF_003994475.1 Paenibacillus anaericanus
AATTCCCTTAAGGTAGTGTCCACTTTTTTGACAGAGGTCCATTTCTCCATCTAATTTCGATATTTGAGCAAAGGTTGCAGAAAATCAGTTGAATTAACTGGAGGATTTCCAGGTAAGTATAGGAATCTTAGAAAAATCAACGATTTAACAGGAGGTTTTCCTGTTAAGTATCAGATACGGCAACAAAGTATGGTCAAAGAAGGCAAAGCAGGATGGCAGGAAGGCAAAAAAGTAGCAAGGAGCAAGTAGAAAGTAGCAAGGAGCAAGTAGCAAGTAGCAAGTAGCAAGTAGCGAGTAGCAAGTAGAAAGTAGAAAGTAGAAAGTAGAAAGTAGAAAGTAGAAAGTAGAAAGTAGAAAGGAGTAAGGAGTAAGGAGTAAGGAGTAAGGCAGCCAAATAGAAGGTATGCGCAAATCGGCATCGGAATAGAAAGCGGTAGGCAACCTGGCATCCAAATTAAAGGGTAAATATTACATTCCGTCGAAAGAAAATGAATTGGAATATTATTGGAATGATTAATAAAATAAGTAAGCCTACTGAGTATAAAACCAGAATACGTACTAAGGAGATGAACAGTGAGATGAACAGTAAGGTGAATAATAAGATGGATGTTAAGATAACACAACCGAAGCGGAACTCGAAGAGATTATTAGTGTATATGGGGATGATGCTCGTTGTTTTAGCCGTTGGAATTACCCTTGGTTATCATCAAATTACGCCAACGGAGGCACCGAAGGATTATACGAACAAAATTATTACTTTAGATGATGTAGAAGAGAAGAATGCCGATTTTACGATGACGATGAGTCATGTATATGAAATGGCGAAGGAGCCACATCCGTCGGGTAGCCAGGAAATTGAATCAGTACGAGCTTACATAATAGAACAATTAGATAAGGTCGGAAGTACATACGAGATTCAACAATCTTCAATATTACAGAACATCCTGGTGAAGATAGATGCACCAAACACGGAACAAGGAGTTATGTTTGTAAGTCATTATGATAGTACGACTGGTGGACCGGGGGCTGGAGATGATTTGATAAGTGTGGCCTCCATGTTAGAGGCATTACGTGTAGTTCAACAGCAGAACCAACTAACAAATGATATGTACTTCCTATTTACGGACGGGGAAGAGCTAGGATTACTTGGGGCAGAGGCTTTTGTAGCGGCTAATCCAGATATGAAGGAGAAAATTGCGCAGGTCGTTAATTTAGAGGCAAGAGGGAACGCGGGCACTTTACTAATGTTTGAAACCTCAAATGATAATAAAGGAATGGTTCAGGCTTTAAGCAAGGGCGTGGATCATGTTTCGGCATTTTCGTTTCTAGCCTCATTCTATAAAATGATGCCAAATGATACGGATCTATCGGTATTTTTGCGTGCAGGTTACTCTGGAATGAATTTTGCTATGGCAGATGGGGTAGAAGCTTATCATGAACCCATCGATAATTACGACAACCTGAATCGTAACAGCGCATATATGTACTTTAAGACCATGGTTGATTTAGCACATCATTTAAGTACCGTGGACCTCGGGGTACTACAAAGTAATGAAGATGCGGTATATTTTCCGTTTTTAAAAGGAAATACCCTGATATTTTCAAATAAACTGATGCTTATCAGTTCCATTTTGGTCGGAATCTTATCTCTGACATGGGGATGTACACTTCTGCTTAGAAAAGAATGTAGACTGAAAGACTTCGGAGGAACTTTGTTGCTGATCCTATTATCTGCCCTGGGAGCGGGAGCTGTCGGAAAGGCTGGAACTTACCTCGCCAAAAGAATGATCAAGGGCACGAGTGCAACAGAAGCTTTGTCTATATTGGATATCTTCTTTTATACCATGTGTGTCATTGTAATCATTGGAATGTTGCTCTTAACCTACTGGGGAGCGACAAGAATAGCGAACAAGCAGGCATTCCTGTTAAGTAGTTTAGTGATTTTGAACATATTAAATTGGGCATGCCTAGTTATTTTAAATAGTATGGCGTATATATTTACGATCCCTCTGTTCTTGCTGATGATTTACTCTATGGCTGTGTTTTACTTGGATAAAAGAAAGAGGAACCGTAAACTTTTCACCTATGTGTTTGGAACCGTATTTGGACTAGTGGCAGCCATCCTTTATACACCGATCCTGTATATTTTATTTATTGGGCTGTTATCTAACCTATTCTTTGCAGATATGATTATCATCGTCATTGCCATCTTACCGGTAGCTGTTGTGTTAGCAGGGAAAGATGCTTTACACGAATCCACCATTTACCCGAAGGGTTTGGCCGCTAATCCACCGCGCCTCTTCACTCGCTAAGAAAAGGACGGTTCCGGTGATATCTTCTGTCTCACCCAAGCGATGGAAAGAGTTCATTCCAGCCAAGGCTTCAATTTGAGCCTCGGTTTTCCCTTGCATAAACAATTCAGTATTAATGGGCCCGGGGGCTACAGCGTTAATTGTAATTCCCTTCGGGCCCAATTCTTTGGCAAGTTGACGGGTAAATTGTTCAACAGCCCCTTTCGTCCCCGCATATAAGCTGTATCCAGGAAACATGGAGCCTAAGACAGATGTAGAAAAGTTGATGATGCGTCCACCCGTGGACATGTGAATGGCTGCTTGCTGACAGGTAAAGAAGGTACCTTTGACATTACTATCAAATAATTGGTCAAAATCTTCTTCGGAAAAGTGTTCAATAGGTTTCGTTATCATAACTCCGGCATTGTTCACGAGAATATCTACTCTGCTATAGGCTTGAAGGGTCATATCAAACAGCCTTTTCACTTCTGCAACGCGCCCAATATCAGCTTGAATGGCAATAGCTTCTCCAGCCTGTTGTCTGATTTGGCTTACGACTTCTTCCGCTTGATGAACGTTGCTACGACAATTTACGACGACTTTGGCCCCTTTATCAGCAAATCGCTCCGCCATAGACTGTCCGATTCCTCTGGATGCCCCGGTAATGAGCACCACTTTATCTTTTAAACTATTCTCCATGTTCATTGTTCACTCCTCATCGATATTTACTGTGATCTTGCTGGCACTGTAAGTGTAGAACATGTCTGTGGCACCCCACAAGAAGGCACTTTTACATTAGATAGTTACCTTTAGGTAAGAAATTTATGTATCAACGTTTCATGTGATAGGATATCTAGGACAGGATAGTAATATGGGGTTAAAAAATAATGTTCCAAGGGGTGAGTGCTATGTTTTTGGATATTTTGCGAGCAGATCCGGCATATAACGAAGAAGATATAGATTGTTATATTCATGTTGCGGCTACCATAGAGGCTATCGGTGGAAGGTGGAAAATGCTGATTCTGTGGCATCTTGAAGAAGGAGCAAGACGATACAATGAGCTTCGCCGATTAATACCTGGAGTTTCTCAAAAGATGCTGACGCAGCAACTTAAGGAATTGGAGCAGGATGGGTTAATTGAGCGAAAGGTATACCCCGAAATGCCACCTCGTGTGGAATATATGATGACAGATTACGGAAAGACGCTGGCACCGATTTTCGACATTATGTATGAGTGGGGAGTCATTCATCGCTTGCGGAAATCTAATAAATAATTATCACATGATGAGAATTATCGAGCAAATGATAATAATATCGATTATGAAAGAGCATACATACTATTGTATTGAGTTTTCTCCAGAAAATAAGAATAAATAGATTGATATCAACTCACAATGTTGGTATATTTCTATTTGTGACAAAATTACAAACACATTGGAGGAGACAAGTAATTGAAAAAAAAGGTTACATTTGTGGTGGTCATCATCGCCATACTCATCGCAGGATATTTTCTCGTAACGAAGCTCAGTTCTGGATCTAAGGAAGAAACTTCGTCTAAGGAGCAATGGAGTACTTCTAAGTATTTAGAAAAGGTAGACACGAATTATTCTTATGAGCTTACCAAGAAGTTGACGACCTTTAAATCTAACGAAAAGTTAGGGTACAGACCAAGTGGTTCCAAGGCAGAACTTGCTGCGGGAGAGATGCTCGTTGAGGAGTTTAAAAAGATTGGATTGAAGAATGTAACCAAGGATGAAATTAAGGTAGACTCCTGGGAATTTGAAAAGGCAGATCTAACTTATGTAGATAAAGATAATAAGAGCCATGAATTAGTGTTAGGTGGATATCAGGCTAATTTTGTAACCAATGGCCCGGAAACATTCGAGGTTGTGTATGCGGGGAAAGGAACGAAGCAGGATCTCGCTGATCTGGATGTCAAAGGCAAGCTGGTCTTGATTGATATTAATCAGAGAGATGAGTGGTGGATTAATTACCCTGCTTATCAAGCTTCATTAAAGGGTGCCAAAGCTGTCCTAGCTGCGCAACAAGGTGGGTATGGAGAGATAGATCCAGAGGCGTTAAATGCTCAGGATATATGCGGACCTGATGATGCTCCGGCATTCTCCATTTCTAGAAAAGATGCAGATGCTATAATCACACTCTTAAAGGAGACCGGTCAACAGACGCTGAAGGTATCGTTTGATGCGAAGTCGGTCGTCCAGAAGGACGCGAAGTCATACAATATCGTGGGTGAAATTCCTGGTAAGGATAAGGATTCTATTATTCTGCTTAGCTCGCATTATGATGCCTATTTTGATGGTTTTCAAGATGACTCCGCAGCGATCGGTATGATGGCTGGGATTGCTAAGGGATTGATTGATAGCGGCTACCAACCAGAGAAAACCATTGTTTTTGTGGCTCAAGCAGCAGAAGAATGGGGCATTAGTAACTCCAGATATGACTGGTCAACAGGAGCGTATGAGCAAATCTTCAAGGCGCGTCCAGAATGGCAGGACAAAGTAGTAGCGAACATTAACTTTGAATTGCCAGCTTATGAGCATACGTCTGCGGATGAAATCAGATCCGTGTATGAATTAGATCAGTTCCTGACTGAATTTGCTAAAGAGGTACCAACAGTTGAGGGTGTGTATAAGGACGGGATTAGTGTTGTCTCCCCACTACGTACATGGTCAGATGATTTCTCCTATTCTTTAGGCGGAATCCCTTCATTACGTAATGACTTCCAAGATTCAGATTTCATGAAGTCACACTACCACTCACAGTTTGATAATGAATCAACCTATAATGAGAAGGCATTCCGATTCCATCACAATATGTACGGTTTGCTTGTTGCGGCTTATGATAACACGGCTGTTATGCCACTGGACTTCACGGAACGTTTCGAAGCAATGAAGGAGTCCATCACTGCGGATGCCAATATGGCAGCAGGGGCAGACTCACAAGAATTGCTCAAGGCAATTGATCGTACGATTGCCGCGGCAACGACAATCACGGAGAAGGTCAATAAGATCAATGCGGACTATAAGGCCGCACTTCTTGAAGGTGATGAGAAGCAAGCGCAAAAATTGTTCGATGATAACAAAGAGTTCAATAACAAGTTGCGTGAAATCTATCGCGATGCGCAAGAACATCTAGTGAAGTTAACTTGGGAAGATGTACAAATTTTCCCGCATGAGCACGCACAAAACAACCTAGATGCCATTAACAAGTCGCTAGAGTCACTTGAAAAAGGCGATGTAAAAACAGCCTTGGACAACGATTTGTTCCTAGTAGATAACAACTGGTACGCTTATAGCTTTGATCGTGAAACATTTGATTTCTTTACGAATCAGGTATTAGGACAACCTGCCGACCGTTTAAATTGGGGTCATGCACGAGTTGTAGGTCATGAAGATTTATATGATGTAATCAATAGTCTTCAAGACAAATACGATGCGACTGAACCTAAAGTAGATTCTGAGATTGCAGCACTTCGCACGGCAGCTGAGAATCAAAAGAGTTTATTGCAAACAACGATCCAGCATGAGTTGGAGCAAGTTACAGCAATTGAAGGTAAGATGAAGGCTATCGCGCAATAAGCACAGAAGAATATGAGACAGACCTGGGGCGAAACCTCGGGTCTTTCTCATTTCACGTATATCTAAACTCCATACCTCCTGCAAATTTTCCCTGCTTATTAAGAATCAAAACTTTATAAACTTGATGTTTTTCCAGTTTTGAATGGAGATTAAGATATAATTTTTCAAGTGTCTTATTATAAAAATCGATAGTTCCACTCGTGACCAACTGTCCAATTTCATTTCCAGATTCATCAACAAGTTTAATATCATAGTAAGTATTAGGTTTTTTATCAGAGATAAATCCGAAAGACAACTGGGGCAGGTTCTCGTAGTATAGGATATTGGTTAATCGAATGCCTTTTACATTGTATAGGGTATTTTGAGTTTTTAATTTATCACGTTTAGTGAGCGCTGATCCTCTTTGAACCCCCTGTAATTCGTTTAAAAAATAAGTGCCGTATAATTCATAGTGACTGCTTATTACTGACAATTTAATCATCGGAAACAATAATACCAATGCAACTCCAATGAGACATAATGCAATTAATATACGTCGTTTGATAAGAAGCCCTCACTTTCAAATCCCTCGGCCTACAGTAATGAGAAAGGAATTACCCCTTAATCAGAACTGACCTTGAGAAGTCTCATTATATAAACGGACTATATTTGCAAAAATTCCACAGACACTAAAGTTTTCTCTGCGATAATGCGTGTACTTGTGCCTACATAGCGTAAAAAAGTGTTTTTTATATGCTCTCTTGACTCTGCCACTGTGTCATACTTCATTCTATATATGAGCTCAAAATTTACCGGTAGAAAGGATCATTATGTTTAGAATAGGCGATTTCTCAAAACTGTCGAGAATCAGTATCCGGATGCTGCGACACTATAACGAGTTAGGTTTACTCATTCCAGACCACATTGATGATTTCACAGGTTATCGTTATTACAAAGCTTCACAATTAACGGTTGCAGGCAGAATACAGGTCTTAAAGGGTCTGGGGTTTGGTATTCCAGCGATCAAGAAGATCCTCGCCGAATATGACGATGCGGAGAGTTTACGGAAGCACCTCATTATTCAATACGCCCAAATGCAAGAAGAGGAGGAAGTGATACAGAAAAAACTGGCACTCCTTCAGAACACTATTCAAAGATTAGGGAAGGATCGTGTAACTATGAACTATGACGTTACTTTGAAAGTCATTCCAGAGCGATATGTAGCGAGTCTTAGAGATGTTATTCCTGCTTATGACCAAGAAGGTGAGCTGTGGGCTCGATTAGGGAATGAAGTAGGAGATCGTCTGCAAATGTCTAGTCCATGCTACAGTCTTGCGGTTTTTCACGACGAGGGATTCAAAGATAGTGATGTTGACGTCGAAATTCAGATTTCCGTCACGGGCAATTATGAGGACACAGAACATGTACGTTTCAAAAAGGTTGCCCCAATCACCGTTGCTTCGGCCATACTGACAGGCAGTTATGCTTTGCTGAGAGAGATCAATGAATCTATCGCAAACTGGATTTCGGACAATGAGTATGAATTTGATGGTTCGATGTTTACCATCTATCATGTAGGTCCTGCAACGGAACCTAACCCAGATCATTGGGTTACAGAGGTTTGCTATCCTGTTAAGAAGTAATCATTCACCAGAGAACGAAAAAGTGTATTGTCCAAGTAAAGTCACTTCTTAGAAGTGGCTTTATTTCGCTGTTTTCGCTGCTATTTATAGCCTAATTGGTCGGCAAATATATCTGCTTTACCGCGTTACCGTAATCTGATAGTTTTAGGTTGAAGAGAGAGAATAGGAAGGTGGCTCCAGCTATGAAATTACTCAGCAATGAATATATATCCACTTGGACTATTGATAAGGATACCAATGTATTAACACTATCAAATGATTTTAAGAATTTAATTGGTTTCTCGAGCGAGGAAATGTACCATAGCCCCCATCTCTTAATAGAAATGGTCTATATGGAAGACATTCATATGTTCGATGAACATATGGATAGGCTATATTCGGGCCTGACAAGTAGTCTGGAGCATCGTATCGTTATTCAAACTGGTGAATTCAAATGGGTTCAAAGTGTCGGCATTCCTATGCGGGGTCAGGATAATAAGATTTGCCGGATTGATGGGGTTGTTCTAGATATAACGGAGCAGAAAGCTTCGCAGGAGAAATTGGAGAGAACATTCTCGTCGCATCAGAAGATGTTAGATACGATTGACGTGGCTATTTGGTCTTTTGATTTGGTGACACGGAAAGTATTCATTTCGGATGCGATAGTTAAAATTACGGGCTACCCGATGGAGAAGGCTTCGGGGGTTAGGTTCTTTTCGGAGATCGCCCATATAGATGAATTACCTCACATACACAAAATAATGGACAGCATAAAACTAGGGATTCCAGATCTTAGTGAGTATCGGATTATCCATGCTAATGGTGAAATCAGATGGCTTCAGATCAGTATCATACCGAGTATGGATAAATCCCAAACGGTGGTTCGGCACGATGGCGCTGTGATCGATATTACCGCAAGAAAGGTTATGGAAGAGGCTCTACAGAGAAGTGAGCAACGTTATAAATCGTTATTTGAATATAACACGGATGTTGTTTGTGAATTAGACTTACTTGGAAATATCGTAGACATGAATCAAGCTGCCGAGAATATTACAGGAGAACGATTAAATAGTATTAAAGAAAGTCGTTCGATTATGAACATCTTTGATGTGGAGCATACGCAGCAAATAACCGATTATTTTAAGCGGGCTATAGAAGGATATCCTTCAACTTATACGGTGACGTCACACCATAAGGATGGGGGAGTTACTCACTGGGATATGAAAAATGTACCCATTCAAGTGAATAACCGTATTGTGGGTGCCTTTGCAATTGCTAAAGATGTCACGCTGAACAGGGAGATTGAGAAGAAGCTAGCTGATCGTGAAGCAGAGTATCGGCTAATTACGGATAATATGAAGGATATGATGGGCGTCTTAGATTATAAGGGGAACTTTGTTGTTGCCTCACCCTCCAGTGAGAAAATATTAGGGATCCCTGAGGGGTTAATTAAGGACACTACAATTTTAGAATATATCCATCCAGATGATAGGCAATATTTAATCGATCAAATCTTGGATATGTTGCAGACGAGAGGGAGTAAACTATTACGTAGTCGTTTTATCCATGCTGATGGTTACATCATATATCTTGAATCCCTATGTACCCCAGTACTTGGCGTCGAAGGGGAGATAGAGAACATTGTCATTGTGTCACGGGATATTTCCAAGCGAGTGAAGGTTGAAAACGAACTTAGAGAGAGTGAGGAACGTTACCGGAGACTGATTGAGCTTTCGCCTCAGCCGATGGTTCTCATTCGTCAGAGCAAGGTGGTCTACATAAATCCTGCGGGACTTCATATGCTGGGAGCAACAAACGCCGACGAATTAGATGGGCAATCCATATTCGATTATGTTCATTTGGACTACAGGGTAGAAGCCATGAATCGGATGCTGCAATTAATGAACAAGCAGTACTTAGGATCCACAGAATATAAGATTATTCGAATGGATGGCCAAGTTATTGAGACAGAGGTTATTGGAATATATGACGAAATAGCGGAGACGATCCTGATCCTAATAAAGGATGTTACAGAGCGTCTAAAGATGGAAAGAGCTCTTCAAGAGAGCGAGGAACGTTATCGCAGATTGGTAGAGCTCTCTCCAGTAGCGATTGCCGTGTATAAGGCAGGTCAAATTAATTATATTAATCCGGCTGGTGCTAGAATGCTAGGTATAAATCTCACAGGGGATACGTTTGTACCAAATCTCATGGATTGGATCCATCCTAACTACCGGGATGGTGTAAGTCAGGCAATGGAGAATACCATGTTGAACGGTTACTCCATCCCTGCTGAATATCAGGTAGTTCGTTCAGATAGTCACGTGATCCTTGTATCTATGTTATCTATCTATGACTCTCAATCTGCATCTGTCCAGTTGATGTTTGAAGATATCACGGAGAAGAAACGAGTAGAGCAAGCTTTGTTGGAGAGTAAGGAGTTGAATCAGCAGATTATTGAGTTGTCACCTGAAGCGATTGTCCTCCATAGTGACTACAAATTTATCGATGTAAATTCTGCTGCGCTTGTGTTATTTGGCGTGTCCGGTGTTAGCGAATTGGTTGGAAGATCGATTTTTGAATATGCCCATCCCGATAATTGGACCTTAATACAGGAGAGAATGGGAGAAATCTATAGACAACAAAGGGCCTCCTCCACTCCTGTGGAGCAGAAGATTATACGGTCAGATGGTGAAATTATCGATGTTGAAGTAGTAGCTAACTCCATTCCATATAAGGGAGAATATGCAGCTATATCTCTGTTTCGTGATATAAGGGATCGGAAAAGGGCGGAAAGGGATAGAAAGCTTACAGAGAGAGTCATTCGCGAAAGTGAGGAACGGTATTTCCGCCTACAGACGAGTTTGGATGAGTTTTCTCACGATCTCTTCGGTGTGATGAAGATCCCTCAGATGGAACAGCGGTTGTTGCAAGAAGTACGAGAAATACTAAACGTCTCAAACGTAAGATTAATTGAAGTCGAATGCAACAAGGACAAGTTATGCGAAATTATCGAATCGGACAGGGGATATTATCTTAAGCTAGATGAGAATAAAGGGAAGAGCTACTTGCTTTGTATTGATGAAAAGCCACCAAGCTTACAGATTACGTCGATAAGAGTATGGCTGAAGACCATCGGCCGTTATGTCAGTGTTCTATTTGATAACTTCCTGCTAATCGAAGACTTAACTAAGGAGCTTGAACAAGCTGCCTCGGGTCAAGTGGCTCCAACATGGCTTTTGCGATTTATATTCAATTTATCTGAGAACGAGCGAAAACGTCTCGCACAGGATTTACATGACTCCGCACTGCAGGAGCAGATTATTTGGTATCGCAAGTTGGATTTCCTCCTAACGGACGGAGCGATCACAGGGGTGCTCAGGGAGCAACTAGGACAAATCACGGAGGGACTACTTAATGTCGTTTATCAAATACGTATCACATGTAATGAACTAAGACCACCTATGTTAATTAGGGATGGACTTATATCTTCCCTTGAGGCATTATTCGATTTCACACAATTGCGTGCAAACTATAGTATTCATTTTGATGCTGTGCATTTCAATCATAGGTTACATGATGACATAATCATTGGTCTATATCGCATTGTGCAGGAACTCTTAGCTAACGCTACGAAACATTCTTCTGCTACGAAAGTTCATATTCTATTGTATAGTCAAGGGGATCGTATTCGCTTGGAATATGAGGATAATGGAGTTGGCATGGATTTAACGAGGATGGAAGAATCAGATTCACTTACGAGCATGGGGATGAATGGCATGAAGGAACGGGTTCGCAGTATGGATGGAACCATACAATTGCTCTCGCCTGAGAATCAAGGGTTATCTATCTACATATCTATACCCGCACGCGAATAGAAAGTAGAATATTAAATTGAGGTGTAGAATCATGATTCATATTCTGTTGGTTGACGATCATCCATCCGTTATGGAAGGAACCAAGATGATACTCGAGCAGGAAGGAGATATGAAGGTTCACCTAGCGAATTCTGCTGAGGAAGTTTTGGAAATGGTAGGTTCACAATCTTTTGATGTGATGTTATTCGATCTCCATATCGCCGATGTTAACGGGATTGATCTGGCTAAGCAAGTATTAAGTTTGAACCCAGGCGCCATTATACTAATCTATACAGGATTTGAGTTTAATAACCATTTTAACATGATGATAGAGACGGGCATATTTGGATTTATCTCTAAAACAACAAATAGGGAGCAACTCGTTACTTCCGTTCGTTGTGCCTTGAGAGGAGAGGTTATTCTGCCTCTTTCCTTAGTTAGACAGTTGAGAAGGACGACGGTTACGGGTTCAGGAATGGACGACGATCAGGCAGCTTTCTCTGTAAGTAATAAGGAGTATGAGATCCTGAAAGAGATAGCCCGCGGGAAAAGCAACAAGGAAATTGCCGAGCTTGTACTTATGAGCCAGCGATCGCTAGAATATAGCTTAACTAGTCTATTTCAGAAACTAAAAGTAAAATCGAGAATTGAAGCGGCTATAAGGGCAAAGCAAATGGGTATATTGAACGACTCGGATTTTATTCCGTCGTGAGGTCGGTTTAGTTTAATAATAAATTAATAAGAGGATCTCGTTCACATACATGTGATGCGAGGTCTTTTTTTATTTATGTGATGAAGTGACAAGCCTAGTAGGGCGGGGGCTATTGTGCGGTTGCGTTGATCTCCATTGCGAGGTACCGCAACAATTTTGCGGGGGCGCGCCAACTTTTTTCGGTTACCAATATATACCTCGTTGTTATGATTGTCCTAGTTCTTAAGAAGTGCATTTGAATTCATAGTATAGGAAGGAAGATACAAGTGAGTGTTACCAAGCAAGGACATAGGTTTGAGAGAAGGGGTGCTTTAACTGGCTAAGATCTTGATCGTAGATGATGCGGCATTCATGCGCATGATGTTAAGGGACATCCTCGAAAAGGGTGGGCATACCATCGTAGGGGAAGCAGAGAACGGCAAAGTAGCGATAGAGAAACATAAGAGCTTAAGTCCCGATGTAACAACGATGGATATTACCATGCCAGTAATGGAAGGTATAGAAGCGGTCAAACACATAAAGGCGGCTGATCCGAAAGCCAAAATCATTATGTGCTCCGCAATGGGGCAACAAAATATGGTGATACAAGCTATTCAAGCTGGTGCCCAGGAGTTCGTCATCAAGCCTTTTCATAGTGAGCGAATTCTTATATCTATAAATAAAGTGCTAGGAGCTTAAATACAACAATAATAGAGGATAGGGTGTTAAAACATGAAATGGTTTTATAATTTGAAGACAACGGTCAAGTTGGTATCTGCGTTTGTTATAGTTTCTATCATTTTAGGTGTTGTGGGGTTATATGGAATAAGTAACTTAAACAAAATGGACGATTCTATTAGTGATATGTATGCTAATCGATTAACTCCGATTTCCGATCTTAGTGCAGTAAATGAATTACTTCAACTAAACAGAATAAATATTCGAGATATCAATACGATGGCTAAGACTCCGGATGAGAGAACAGAGTTTAAGGACCAAATTCAAAATAATATTAAAGAAATCGGAACTAAACTTGAAAAATACGGCAAGACAGATTTGAGATCAGAGGAAATAGCGATCTTGAACAAGTTAACCGCTGTCTGGGAAAGTTATACCCTCAGCATCGATGAAACGATTGCATTGAACGAAACCAACATAAGTAACGAGGACTACACAACATACTTGACTACAAGTGATGTTAATACAGCAGTTGACGAAATGGGAGCCATACTTAAACAATTGATAAGCGTCAATACGGATCAAGCGAATCAAGCAAGCGAGTACGCAAATAAACTCTATTTATCTTCACGAACAATTACGATAGCAGTTATTGTTATTGCTCTTATCGTTAGCGTTAGCTTGGGATATATCATCTCTCAAGTTATAGCAAGACCATTAAATCGTGTGGTCTTGTTACTAGCTAAGGTAGCAAAGGGAGACTTAAGTGAAACTTCGGATATGGATTCTAAAGATGAAATCGGATTATTGGCGGGTTCAGTCAATGATATGATTCTGAATTTAAGACAAACGGTAGGCGGGATACTAGTTTCAGCAGAAACGGTCTCGGCGGCTTCTCAGCAGATTTCAGCTAGTACGGAAGAGATCGCTAGCGGGAGCATGAGTCAAGCCGGAGCAGCTCAAACGATGAACGAGTTATTCCGGGAATTATCCTTAGCGATTAACTCTGTTGCCCATGGTGCTGAACAGGCGTCTGAACTGTCTGACAAAACGATGAGCATCGCACAGGACGGGGGCAAAGTGATTCAAGTCTCCATTGACGGAATGACGCGTGTGAATGAACAGATGTCCAGACTTGAGGAAGATTCGAACAAAATCGGTGAGATTATTGAAGTGATTGATGATATTGCTGAACAGACGAATCTCCTTGCATTAAACGCAGCTATTGAGGCTGCTCGTGCTGGAGATCAAGGACGGGGATTTGCGGTTGTAGCTGATGAAGTACGGAAATTAGCTGAACGTAGCAGTGAAGCCACCAAACAAATTACGAAAATCATCAAAGGGATGCAAGAAAATACACAACAAAGCGTAAAAGCGGTAGAAGAAGGAGTTGCTTCCTCACAAAAAACCGGTGAAGCATTTGAACATATTTTATCTATGGTGAACGAAACAGCTTATAAAGTAACGGAAATTGCTGCTGCCAGCGAGGAGCAGGCCGCCCAATCATCGGAGGTGCTGGACTCTATTGAGAGTATATCTGCAGCCACGGAAGAAGTAGCAGCAAGTAGTGGAGAAACGGCTGCTACTGCCCAATCCTTGGCACAACTAGCAGAAGAATTAAATGGTTTGGTAACGATTTTCAAAATTAAATAATGATGGGGAGAGGAGAACAAAGGAGGGATGGTGCAGACTATGGGCCAAGAACAATATATTGAATTTGCTATCGACGAAGAACAATATGCCATTCATATAGAGGATATTCACGAAATCATTAAGATGCAGGATATCACGCAAATTCCTAATGTTACACCCTATGTAGAAGGGGTAATTAATCTCAGGGGGAAGATCGTACCTGTCATAAGTTTGCGGAAGTTTTTCAATCTTGTAGTAAGAGAATATTCGAGAACGACACGGATTATCGTAGTTCATCATCAAAACGATACCGTAGGAATTATTGTAGATCGTGTAAATAAAGTTACTACCTTTGCAGATATTCAAGCCCCGCCTGAGCGCATAGGTGGTATCGATGGCAATTATTTCGTAGGAATTGGCTTGATAGACAGCGGTCTGGTTGCCATATTGAAGCTGAATGAAATCCTGCTTCATGAACAGGAGTGAATGACCCATGTTATCAGAGTATAGAGAGGTCTTTCTGGAGGAGCTGGAGGAACAGCTGCAACTTATGGACGATGTTATTTTGCAACTAGAGCAAGAGGGGGAAACCGAACGGGTCGTACAAGACCTGTTTCGGGCCGCCCACACGTTAAAGGGTTCATCAGCCGCTATGGGTTATGAAGAAATGAAGCAATTGACGCATGAGATGGAGCATCTATTGGACTTAGTAAGGAGTAGAGTGCTTAGAGTGACAGGACCGTTAATCGATCTTTTCTTCCAATCACTAGACTGTCTAAAAGAATTACAACAAGATATTATGCGTAACAATGAGACGATAACGGATATATCGAAATGCGTTCGTGACTTGCAAGACTTTGGTAAGCTTCCAGATGAGCAGGCTTACAACGACGCTGAAGATTTGCCTAAACCAGCATTAAGCTTGGATACAACGCTAAAAGTAAAAGAGGCTGAGGACCAGGGGCTTGAGGTGTATTGGGTTACTGTCCAAATTGCTGCGGATTGCGTCATAAAAGGAGCACGTTTCTATGTGATTCATTCTAACTTGTGCCATTTGGGTGAAGTGCTCTACTCCGTGCCTGATATCGATAAGATCGAAGTCGAAGAACAAGGGGATACCCTTCTTGAGGTTCAATTCCTCTATGCAGGTAAGCAAAGCAGTCAGGAACTACAGGACCTGGTAGCAGCGTTAACGGAAGTTGAGCATGTTAAGGTGGAAGCTCTACCAGTTGAAAGAGCTGTCCTTGCCGAAATAGGGACCCGGAAGCAGAGCGAAAGTATAAACGAAGATCCATCCAATAGGGATAAGTCTAAAACGCAAACGATTCGTGTAAGCGTGGAAAGGCTAGATCATCTCATGAATCTAGTAGGAGAACTCGTAATTGATCATACACGAATTGATCAAGTGGAGCGTACCCAAAGGAGACAGTTTACAGGGGACTCTTTGGAGGAACTTAGTCAAATATCGGATCATCTTGCTCGAATTATCAGTGATTTGCAGGAAAGTGTGATGAAGGCAAGGATGCTTCCGATTGAGCAGTTGTTCAACCGTTTTCCGCGAATGATTCGAGATCTAAGTCGTGATTTAGGCAAGGATATTGAACTGGTTATCGGGGGGAAAGATACCGAATTAGATCGGACACTAATTGAGGAAATCGCTGATCCACTTATTCACTTAATTCGGAATGCGATTGATCATGGAATCGAACTACCTCAGCAAAGGGAGCTGTCCGGCAAGCAGCGCAAAGGTACCCTACAAATCAGAGCAGCGCATGAAGATAATCAAGTTGTTATCTACGTGGAAGATGATGGGGCAGGGATTAACCCAGAGAGAATGAGACAGTCGGCACTAAGCAAAGGGATCATTTCTGCTGAGGAAGCGATGCTGTTAAGTGACAGAGAAGCCGTTCATCTGATCTTTCGGCCTGGTTTTTCAACAGCTAGCAGCGTAAGCGACATATCTGGGCGTGGCGTGGGAATGGATATCGTAAGGAGTAATATCGAGAATCTCAACGGTTTGATCGATATTGAGACTAGATGGGGACATGGGACTTGTTTTAAGATCAAGCTTCCCCTAACGCTAGCTATCATTATTGGTTTACTTGTGAAATTGAATGATCAAACCTTTATTATCCCGATGAGTAATATCGCTGAGATTGTAAGAATAACGCAAGGGGATATCCAAACCATTCGAGGGCAGTCGGTTATTTTATTACGTGATGAGATCATTCCGATGGTCTGGTTGCATGATCAATTTAACCTACCCAGAGGAGAACAGAAGAAAGACCATATCCAGTTAGTTATTGTCGGATCGGCCGAGAAGAGATTGGCACTAGCTGTAGATGAATTGATTGGAAATCAGGAGATTGTTATAAAGTCACTGGGTTCTTATGTTGGTAAAGTGGATGGTATTGCCGGTTCCACGATACTAGGCAATGGTAAAGTAGCTTTAATCATAGAGGTATCGGGGATTATTAATCAATAATAGGGGTAGAGATGTTATGTACAAGATAAAAGTACTCGTAGTGGATGATTCGGTGTTTATGCGTCAGATCATCTCACGCCTGATTGCAGAGGATACTGCACTAGAGGTGATTGGAACAGCCCGAAATGGCATAGAAGCAGTTAGTATGGTGAAGGAACTACGCCCTGATGTCGTAACACTGGATATTGAAATGCCGGAAATGAACGGGTTGGAAGCCTTGATAAAAATCATGGACCAACGACCAACGCCAGTATTGATGCTTAGCTCACTTACACAGGATGGAGCTTCGGCAACGATTACTGCGCTGCAGAATGGGGCAGTAGATTTCATCTCCAAACCATCAGGTTCAGTTTCCTTCGACTTGGTGAATAAGAAGCTAGAGTTGGTATCCAAAATCAAGCAAGCTGCACAAATACCTTTAAGAAATCTAATAGTTAACAACATAACAGTTCCAAGAGCCGGATTAGTTCAAAAGAACAATGCTGAGACCGAATTAATGAAGGAGTTTGATCAGATTTTGGCCTTAGGCACCTCAACAGGAGGTCCCAAGGCGTTGGAAACCGTAATTACAGCCTTACCTGCGAGTTTTCCCTACCCTTTGTTAGTGGTCCAGCATATGCCGCCTAAGTTCACGAAGTCATTGGCAGATCGATTAGATCGCTTGTCCTCGGTCCGAGTTGTTGAGGCGAAGGATAATGAGCTCGTATTAGGTGGAACGGTATATATTGCACCTGGTGATTATCATATGACCGCGATCCAGAAGAATAGAGAAGTCAGAATTAAGCTTCACCAGGAGCCGCAAGTTAGTGGTCACCGTCCATCGGTGGATGTACTGTTTGATTCCATAGCTCAAATTAAGAATACCAAGCAGCACTTCATCTTAATGACTGGAATGGGAAGCGATGGGGCAAGAGGAATGATGTCTGCGAAACAAGCAGGTGCACAATCAACCATTGCAGAGTCTAAAGAATCCTGTATTGTATACGGAATGCCAAGATCGGCAATAGAACTGGGCTGTGTAGACTACACAGTTCCTTTGCATCTTATAACATCTAGAATATTAGAAGTGACAGGTGCCTCGAAACGATAGTTTTAGATCGATATGGATCTATGCATTAAATGGCAGGGAGGGCATATACTTGGTTTTTTGCAGTAGTACCATAGAAAAAACGATGATGATGAGTTTCCTTTTCAGAGGATTTTGGGATAGATGGATTACAAATGATATTCCCAAACAGACGATGCGTGAGTTACGCCAGCGTTTTAATAGTCTTGAGGAATGGACTCGAATTCTGTACAAGCATGCCGATGATTATGAGCAAAGAGCAGTTCGTGCACTTAATCAAAATTCCGCCAGTGAAGCAGAAAAATTATATCGAATTGTGGGAATGCACTATAACTTGATTCAGTGGATGTTCCCGGAGACGGGAACGCAGAAGCAAGAATGGTATCAGCGATGCAAGGATATGCATAAGCAAGCAGATACGCTTGTGGCCGATGAGATTATTAACGTTACTATTCAAGTTGAAGGCAACGATTGTTATGGAAGAATACGCGTCCCAAAGCGCCCTAAGGGTTGCGTGATTATTCTAAACCCCATTGATTCTTCAAAGGAAGAATCAATTAAAACGGAAGGTCATTTTGCGAAAATGGGTTTTGTTACGGTGAGCTTTGATGGACCGGGGCAGGGCGAGACTTATGTCCGCAATGAATATAAAGCAACTCGTCAAAGATGGGATCTATTTGTGGACCAAGTGATTGAGTTCGCTACATCACAATACGAAGGACTCCCGCTCTTTTTGTTTGGAACCATTTTAGGTGCGACCTGGGCTATCCAAGGAAGTAAACATCCTAAAGTGTGTAGAGTCGTATCGGTGAGTCCTATACTTAGTGAAGATGTAAGAATGCCTGATTACTTCATGGAACGATTGTCCTATATAATCGACGACCCACAGAGTGGAGAATTGTTAAGGTTGGATAATATTGATCATGTAAGCCCTGTTCTCTTGGTTCACGGCAAGAAGGATAAGTTTATTAATGATGGGAATATATACGAGCTATATAACCAACTCCCTAGGGAGAAACGACTGATTCAATATTTAGATGAAGGTCACGGCTGTAATTACAAGACAGAGTCAATCCTGGAGGCCGCTGGGGAGTGGTATTTAAGGTAGATAGCGGGGATTGATAAAAAAAGGTTGTCGAAAATATCGGCAGCCTTTTTTTGTGTTTAAAGCAGAGAAATTCAACATGGAATTTTCGACGACAAAATGGGACAAATTCACGAAACTTTCGCAAAGTACAAACAATCAAAGCAGATTAAAAAACAATTGACCTTTTAATAAAGTGAATCTATTATAGTGTTGAAAGCGCTTTTAACCGTTTGCGAAACTTTCGTAATTTATAGTAAACGGAGTGATGATTCTAAAATTATCACGAAAATCGAGGAGGGAAAGTGTGAAGAAGAGGATTGCATTATGGTTGTCCATTTTGTTGCTAGTATCCAGTTTTTCTTCAGGCTCAGCTGTTCTTGCTATCGAAAAATCGAAACCGGTTTCGAAACAAGAACATTGGGCTACAAAAGCGCTTGAAGTTTGGAAGTCGGCTGGAGTTATCCAAGGTTATCAGGATGGTTCTCTCCGGCCAGACGGTCAAATTACTACCGTAGAATATGTTGTCATGATGAACCGAATTTTTGGCTTCCAAGAGACAGTGGCACAGGTACCAGCAGAGATTCCTGCAGATGCTTGGTATGCTAAGGATTTGTCAAAAGCACTTGAAGCGGGTTATTTACCCACTATCAACATTGCAGATTTAGCAACGGGTTATTTGACCCGAGCGCAAGCCGCATGGAGCTTGAATAAATTATTTGCTCTTAGTGTGCCAGTTGAGGCTGTATCATTCTCGGATACGGGTTCTCTTGATGAAGAATCCATTCAAGCCATTCAAACTTTGGCTTCAGCGGGATACATCAAGGGTTACCCAGACGGAACATTTAGGCCAGATCGGACCATTACACGTGGAGAGATTGCTTCCATCTTAGATCGTCTGTTAGTGTCCTATGTTCATGATAGTGGGGTAAGAAATGTAGGTGGAATCCAAGGTAATATGCTGGCGAATCAGGCAGATGTAATCCTGAAGGATGGAAAGATTACGGGGAATCTATATTTCAGTCAGGGGCTTGGAAATGGAGATGCCTCGCTTGAGAATATCACGGTTGAGGATACTTTCTTCGTCCGTGGTGGAGGAGAAGAATCGATTGAAGTCAACAATTCCATCGTTAAACGATTGGATGTGAACAGACCGGACGGCAGGGTTCGGGTCCATCTTATCGGATCCACTCAAGTGGAGGAAACACGGGTTGGTGCGGATGCGAATCTAGACAACAGTGGAGCACCGAAAGCTAATTTTGGTCGAGTGGCGCTAGCTCCAAATGCGGCCAATATAAGTCTAACGGGACATTACGATGAGGTTGTTGTTCCTTTGAGACAAGGTACAGATGGTCAAATGCCAATCATTACGATCTCAGGCACGGTGAAAGAGCTAGTTCTAAATGGCCCAGCCACGATCCGTCTTGTAGGTGGAGCTGAGATTGTTAAGCTGGTCGTCTCTGCGCAAGCTGTAGCGTCAACTGTTAACGGAAGGATTCAATCACAAGGCAATTATTTTAATGTTAAATCCTCTGAGTCTGCTCCAACTGGGGGGACTCAAACTTCAGATGGTGGTAATAACTCTGGGGGAGGACCGGGCGGGGAGGTTCCATCTAGCCCATGGACGTTAGTGTGGAGTGACGAGTTTAGTGGAAATGAACTCAATCGCTCCAAATGGACCTTCGACCTCGGTAATGGCGAATCGGTAGGTAATCCGGGATGGGGCAACAATGAGTTGGAATATTATACGGATCGTCCTGAGAATGTGAGTGTCGAAGATGGAAATCTGGTCATTACCGCAGTAAAAGAATCACAAAAATTCAATGGTTTTGATTACACATCCTCGAGAATCAAGACAAAGGGATTGTTCAGTAAGAAGTATGGAAAATTTGATATTCGCGCTAAAGCTCCCAGTGGCAAGGGATTATGGCCAGCTATCTGGATGTTACCTGAGCATGATGCATACGGTGTGTGGGCAGCTTCTGGGGAAATTGATATTATGGAAGGTTGGGGAAGTGACACAGGGAAAGTTGGCGGCACCCTTCACTATGGGGGGCAGTGGCCTAATAATACCTATACCGGCAAGGAGTATCGTTTTGAGAACGGGGGTACTACCGAAGACTACCATGTATACGGCCTTGAGTGGGAGCCCGGTGAAATTCGCTGGTATGTAGATGGTAAGCTCTATGCGACGCAGAATGATTGGTTTAGCAAGAGTGTAGGCCAACCGGCAAACAATGCCTACCCGGCACCGTTTGATAAGCCATTTCATCTCCTTTTGAACTTGGCAGTGGGTGGTCATTTTGACGGAGACCCTACAGCAGATACGGAATTCCCGGCAAAGATGCTGGTGGACTATGTTCGTGTATATGAATTGACAGGCCGTGAATACCGGGAACCAGTGGTACCGTCTACACCTAAAGAGGATTACCCTGCAGGTTCCATTGCGGCGTTAGAAGACGGTAACTTGATGCGTAACGGAGATTTCACTAAGCATAACGAAACATCAGGAATTCCTAACATTGAAGGTGTGGTAAACACTGATTATTGGAATTTATTTATAGGAGAAGGAGGAGCAGGCGACCTAACGATTGAGAATATAGATGGGAAGAACTATGCCAAGGTGTCGATAACAACTGCGGGCAATCAGCCGTATTCCATTCAACCGCTTGGTATCGTCTCTTTGGCCAAGGGAAGGTATTACAAACTAAGCTTTGACGCCAAGTCGGACGACTCCCGCAATATGAGCGTCAAATTAACGGGCGGTAGCTCAAGAGGTTTTGCGGCTTATTCGCAAGCTCTACAAGCAGACTTGAACAACGAATTCAACCACTATGAGTTACCGTTCCAAATGAAGCAAGATGGTGACATCGCGGCGCGGATCGAGTTTAACATGGGACTGAATACTCATCCAGTATGGTTAGGCAACGTGCGGTTGGTTGAGGTCGACTCTCTTGAATTTGATCATGACGTACCGAAGGTACCACTCGCTGATGGAAACCATATTTACAACGGAACGTTTGACCAAGGTGAGGTAAATCGCTTGAGCTATTGGCATATCCTTGAGGAAGACGGAGCCAAAGTAAAGGCAAGTGTTGATCCAGCCCAACGCAAATTGAACTTAAACATAACATCGGGAGGAACCGATAAGTCCAGCGTTCAGTTGGTCCAGAAAGGGATTTCTTTGATCAAGGGGTTGGAGTACGAACTATCTTTTGATGCTAAAGCCTCAGCAGATCGGGAGATCGAAGTTGAACTAACAAGCAAGAATGGAACTTCTTATGGCAAGCAGTCGCTGACACTGAGATCTTCCAAGGAGAATGTTACCACACAATTCAAAATGTTGGCGGAAACAGATGAAGCTTCACAGATTATATTCCATCTGGGAGGAAAGACCGGGACCATTGAATTGGATAATATTAGACTGGTTCGAACATCGGTATATTTCGATCCAGATACCGTATTCTATCCGCTCATCAATGGCGATTTCAGTGAAGGGTTGGAACCGTGGCAGCTTGTTAACCCAGAGGGAGGCGGAGCTTCAAACGCTACCCTTGAAGATGATATGGCCAAGGTAACCATTACGAATAGTGGAACTAAACCACATTCCGTGTTGTTTTTCCAGGAAGGGTTAGCCGTCTCTAAAGGATTGACCTATATTCTGGAGTTCGATGCCAAATCCTCAATGAATCGAAAAATGAAGGTTTCGGTGGAGAATGCAAGTTATGCATCTTATATCTCTAAGACGGTTGATTTGACCAATGATGTAACTCGCTTTACTTATGAGTTCCAGACGCCAAACAAAGAAATGGTTGGTTTGAAGTTTTTGCTCGGAAATGTCGGAGACGGTGTGATCAGCGATAGCCACGAAGTATGGATCGATAACGTGGAGTTAAAAGTGAAAGATGCACCTGGTCTGAAGCCGCCTGTTTTGAAAGCTGACAGTACGGGTAACAATCCGGGTAATACGATAGCAATCACCTTCAGTGACAATGAAGCGTGGAGGAAAGCGATAAATACGGTACTTCTTAATGGGAAAGCCGTAGATGGGCAGAAATATGACATTCAAGAAGGAATATTAACTTTAGATGGGTCTCTATTTTCCTCAGCCGAACGTTATGAGATCATTGTCAAAGCTGAGGGTTATGCAAATGCTATGGTGAACCAGCCGATACTTTCAGCAAATGGAAATTTGGTCACTCAAGGCTCTTTTGATGAAGTTTCAAACGCATGGGTGACCTGGACAGGGGATGGAGGGGCTTTTGACTTCTCGGTTGAAGATGGAACTGCCAAACTAGATATCACAGGTAAAGGGCCGAATAACTGGAGCAATCAGTTTTATCAGGCCAACATTCCGATGGTGGCGGGTAAAACCTATGAGCTTAGCTTCAAAGCTTGGTCTACAGTGGCGCGTGATATTACCGTAGAATTCTCAGACACATCAGGTGGATCTGCGAAGTTCGATATTACTGCAACGGAAGCAGTATATAAGAAACAATTTACTGTAGATTCCTCCAAGCCGCTCAAGCTTAATTTCTTAATTGGTAAGGGTGTAACTGAGTTTGACACACCTCACACATTGTATCTAGATGATATTGAGATTAGGGAAGTGACGAATCCATCTCCTGGGACGGAAGGACATGACCTATTGAATGGTGACTTCTCACAAGGTACCGAATCATGGGATATATATACAAATGATGGTTCAAATGCGGAGATCTCTGCAGCGGATGGCGAGTTAAAAGTTGACTTTAAGAACTATGACGGATGGAACTCTTGGTCAACCCAAATCTATCAGAATAAGTTGAATTTAAAGAGCGGTACCACGTATACCCTCTCCTTCGATGCTAGTTCAAGTCTGGATAAACGGATTGGGGTAGATATCGTAGTTAACTCAATTCCTGACGGTTCAAGCGGGAAACACTTGGCGGAGACGCTGGATCTTACGTCTGATAAGCAGACATTCACGTATGTTTTCTCCGTTGGTGATTCAGGTGATCCAAATGCTAAGCTAGTTTTCTTGCTTGGTAGTCAAAATGTTCCAGGAGAACAATTTATTTCTCATAATATTTTATTGGATAACGTGACTTTAGTAGAAAAGAAATAGGGCAATATTTAAAGCTGGAATGGGCCAAACCTATTCCAGCTTTATTCTTTATGCTATCCCCGGGAGATGCCCATACAAGAATGAAATTTGGGTATTTTCATAATTTGCTGTAAATTATTTGCTAGACCATACGCAGCGACGCATTTTTTTGATACAATAGCTGAAAACTGACTCGTATAAGGAGATTATTATGGACTACATTAGCACTCGGGGGAAAGTAGGAGCGATCGGCTTCATCGATGCCGTGATGATGGGACTCGCCGATGATGGCGGACTACTCGTTCCGAAACACATCCCGCAAGTATCTGAAGAGACTTTGAAGCAATGGCAACAACTTTCTTATCAGGATTTAGCGCTGGAAATCTTTTCGCTATATATTGGCGAGGAAATTCCACGTGAAGACTTGAAGAAGCTTGTCGACGATAGTTATGCAACATTCCGCGACGCGGAGGTCACTCCTGTACGCTCGATGAATAATAGTCTTCAAATTCTTGAGTTATTTCACGGGCCTACATTTGCATTCAAAGACATAGCATTACAATTTTTAGGCAACCTATATTCGTACATCTCTCGTAAAGACAATTCGATCATTCATATTCTCGGTGCGACTTCCGGCGATACTGGAGCTTCAGCGATCGAAGGTGTACGTGGTAAGGAAGGTATTCGCATCTGTATCCTGCATCCACATCAGAAAGTAAGTAAGGTGCAAGAATTACAAATGACGACGGTTGATGATGCCAATGTGTTGAATCTATCTGTGGAGGGTAACTTCGATGATTGCCAACGCATCATCAAAGAGTTATTCGCCGATGTAGACTTTAAACACCGTTACCACTTGCGTGCCATTAACTCTATCAACATTGCACGTATTTTGGCACAAACGGTGTATTACTTCTACGCATACTTCCAACTTACGAAGAAGGATCCGGCCGCGAAGGTTAACTTCAGCGTACCAACAGGTAACTTTGGTGACATCTTTGCAGGTTATTTAGCTAAACGCATGGGGCTTCCGATTCACAAGCTGATTCTTGCTACCAATGAGAACAATATCTTAGAGCGTTTCGTGAATGAGGGCGTATATCAACCAGGAGAGTTCCATAGCACTTACAGTCCATCTATGGATATTCAGGTTGCGAGCAACTTCGAACGGTACCTCTATTTCCTTCATGGCGAAGATGCACAAGCGATTTCCGCGATCATGGACCAATACAAAGTCGATGGTAAAATTGTGATCCCAGCGGATAAGCTGGCTAAGGTTCAAGCTGATTTTGTCGCTTATGGTGTACAAGGCGAAGAATGCCTGCGTACTATCAGCAAGTATTATGAATCAAATGATTACTTGCTTGACCCGCACACCGCTTGCGGTGTGGCAGCAGCAGAGCAATTCACAAGCGAGGGTGAAGTGACCGTTGCCCTGTCTACAGCGCATCCAGCGAAGTTTGACGAAGCGATTCGTTTGGTTAACATCGAGCAAACGTCGCCAACGCAAATTGAAGCTTTATTCGATAAACCTCAGTTCCAGACACTCGTAGGTGGATCCAACAGCGAAATTATCGAGCAACTGGTTAAGTTCTACTAAGTTTTACATTACGAGGTGCGGCACAGCTCCAACAGGTATATTACCTGTTGGAGCTGTTTTTTTATGAATGGATTGTCCTGAAAAGTGCATAATATACCAGGAATTTAATCCAAGCTTAAAAGGAGAAGGTACGATGAAAAGCAGGCTTCTAAAACTAACGCTGTTGAGTATATTTCTAGTTCTGAATTTGGTACCCCTACACGCTAAGGCGGCCACAGGGGACGATCCAGTCCTTGCACAAAAGGATTGTCTGAGTCAATCGAAGGTAGATCTGAAGTGGGATTTAAGAAAACTTTGGATCGATCATGTAAGGTGGACGCGAGAATATATCGTAAGCGCTATTGCAGGTTTGGAGGACCAACAACAAGTACTAGCAAGGCTTTTGAAGAATCAGCAGGATATTGGCAATGCGATCAAACCATATTATGGCGATGCGGCTGGTGACAAACTGGCTGAAATATTGCGTGAGCATATCCTACTCGCGGGGAAAGTACTAGATGCAGCAAAGGCTGGCAATCAGGCAGACCTCGAGAAGTACAATAAAGAGTGGCATAGAAATGCAGATGATATTGCTGATTTTCTCAGTAAGGCGAATCCCAATTGGTCCAAAAAAGAACTGCAAGACATGTTATATGAGCATCTGAAATTAATAACGGATGATGTAACAGCAAGGCTTCATAAGGACTGGAACGGTAGCATTAATGCTTATGATAAGGGTTTGGACCATATGATTATGTTCGCTGATATCCTTGCGGATGGAATTATCAAACAATTCCCTAATAAGTTTAAGTGACTTTGGACCCCAAATGAAATAACAAAAGGTCGGTACCTGTTAAGGGCTTCCGGCCTTTTGTTATTTTATTTTAACGGATTGAACTTCGTTAACTACAACTAAATAATTTGACAGTAACTATCAAATGATATAGTATCTCGATATGAAGTTAATGTTGAAAGGTGGTAACTATCGTGGAACTCAAAGGAAATCACAGATGGTGGGTGTTAGGCGCACTGGCTATCGGCATACTAGCGGTTGGTTTAGACATGACAATTCTTAATTTGGCTTTACCTATCTTAGCTACAGACTTGCATGCAACGAACGGAGAACTCCAATGGTTTGCTGATGCGTATAATTTGGTCTTTGCTGCTGCGTTACTTCCTGCAGGATTGCTTGGTGATCGTTTAGGGCGTAAGAAGATGCTAATTATTGGGCTGACTTTGTTTGGAGTGGCCTCGGTGGGATGTGCCTATGCAGGTTCCGCATGGGAATTAATCGCTGGGCGCGCATTTCTGGGTCTTGGTGCAGCACTGTTGGTACCATTGTCCATGTCCATCATCCCGGTGTTGTTTTCTGAAAAGGAACGCCCTAAGGCAATTGGGATTTGGATGATGGCTAATGCATTTGGCATTCCGCTTGGACCTATAGTAGGGGGATGGTTACTCAACAACTACTGGTGGGGTTCCGTTTTCCTAATTAACATCCCGTTAGTTGTTCTCGCTTTATTCGCAGTTTTCATATTGCTACCGGAATCTCGAAGTAAGATGAGCCAACGGGTAGATTTCATTGGTGTGATAGCCTCAAGCCTAGGGCTGGTCGGTGTAACATACGGTGTAATTGAAATAGGAGAGAAAGGTTGGGGAGAACCCGTAACGTTGATTACATTGATAGCGGGTTTATTGGTTCTTGTGGGCTTTGTCCTTTGGGAGCGGCGAGTTAGTCACCCACTCATTGACCTTTCGTTATTTCGTTCGTCTAGCTTCACTTGGGGTACGATACTAGCTACGGTTATATCCTTTGCTATGTTCGGGGTGTTATTTCTGATGCCGCAATATTTTCTAGCGGTCGGAGGGGTGGATGTGCAAAGAGCCGGTCTGCAATTACTGCCGCTAGTTGGTGGCCTCTTAGTGGGATCACAAATATCTGACCAACTTCAGTCACGGTTTGGGGCTAAGATCCCCATTGCACTCGGTTTTCTGGTGCTTGCGACAGGTCTGATTGTCGGAACCAATACCGGTATAGACACTGGATACGGCTTTACTTCGGTATGGATCACAATTACCGGACTTGGCATTGGGTTTGCGTTACCTGCGGTTATGGATGCAACCATTTCCGCACTTTCGGCCGAGCGGAGTGGTGTGGGCTCAGCGCTGATCATGGCCATGCGGCAAGTCGGGGGGACAATGGGAGTAGCTATCCTGGGGACCTTACTAAGTACTGGGTATCGAAATAAACTGGATTTGCACGGGTTATCTGGGGAAGCCGCGGAGTCGGTACGACGAAATGTATCAGCCGGTGTAGCGGTGGCACGCCAGATCAATTCGACCACATTGATCGATTCGGTGAGATCATCCTTTATTCACGGAATGGAGATCACGTTGTGGGTGTGTGGGGGTGTTGCTGCTCTAGGTGTTCTAATAACGTTGAGCTTCTTGCAGACGCGGGTAGATCGTAATGTGAAATCGGAGCTTGAGCAGACTACCGTTGGATAGTAAGTGGTGATCGAGTAGTTAAGGAATCTGGTAGAAGTCTTTTCATTTGTTCGATGTGTACGCTATCAGCCAAGGAGGCGGACTACCGATCGGTACTGTTATGGGGGCTCTCGCTTTGTTCGCAGTAGGAAGCGTCGCGGGCGGGCTCAAGCTTATCCACCGGGATTTGTAGTGGTACCGTACTAACCGTTCTTTCCAGGAGCGGTTTTTTTCTTTGTGGAAATTTAATTATTGACGGATTGACAAAATTGACATAAACAATCAAAAGGAATAAAGTGTCATTATAATGTAGAGTGAATGGAGAAATGGAGTCTGAACGAACTAAACTAGCATTAAGGAGTGAAGAATAAAGTGTCATCAGATAATAAAATGATCATGGGATTGCGTGAGCGTAAAAAGGCCAAGACCATGACAGCGATCCAAATGCACGCTATGCGACTATTTCGCGAGCAAGGTTATAAAGCGACTACAGTGGAACAAATTGCGGATGCTGCGGAGATCTCTCCCAGTACCTTTTTCCGATACTTTGCGACCAAGGAGGACGTGGTGATTACTGACAACTATGATCCTCTACTCATCACTGCATTTGAAAACCAGCCACCTCATTTGAGTCCACTTCAGGCTATACGTGGTGCAATGATCTCGGAAGTAGCCGGTACGCCTGAGGATGAACTGGAGATGGCGCGTGAACGAAACCAACTGATTATGATGGTCCCAGAGCTGCGTGCAGCGATGCTGAACAATCTGACGCAGATGATGCAGTTAATCGCAGAGATGGTCGCAAAACGTATTGGTTCTAAGCCGGATGACATAGCTGTGCGTACATTCGCCGGGGCGATTATTGGAGTGAATATTTCGGTGATGCTCTATTGTGCAGATCATCCGGATGCCAATTTCGCAACAGTATTAGATGCGGCTTTGACTAAACTGGAGGATGGCCTGCCGTTGTAGATTGTACAATCAAAAAGAATGGATTAACTATGGTTATTGACAACAAATAAAAAGAGCAGTAAGATGCTCTTAAATCATTTATTTCGGAAACCAAAGTATTCGGAGGATGAACTAATGCCAGACTTGAACAAACTTATAGATCTGATACTTAGCAATATCAGAACCATCCTCTTCCCAGAAGAAATCATAAATTTGGATCTTACTCTCTCAAAGACAGAGCTTCTTATGATGATCATGCTGGATAGGTATGGAGAAATTACGATGAGCCAAATGGCGGAATACTCCAATGTGCCGATGAGTACAGCCACAGGAATTGTAGATCGTCTAGTTAAGCTCAAGTACATGAAACGCAACAGAAGTGAAGAAGACCGTAGGATTGTCGTCATTGCTCTCTCAGAGACAGGCGAGAAGGTAGTTTATGAACTAAAGAAGCAAATTTCGGAATATGTAACGCTGATCGACCAAGCACTAACCGATGAGGAGAAGAGCTTATTATTCAGTATATTTCTCAAAATCGGTCAACTGTTTCGTGAGAAGAGTGCGGATGCCGCACCAGCAGAACAACAACCATCTGTATTAACCCAAATTAAAATCGATTAGAAATAATTCGCCCACCATGTGGGCTTTATATATATTAAATACTTCGACATACGAAATATACTGAACACGAAATTAAATTTAAATGCTTAACTCTTCGAGAAAATAAACAGGAGGGAATTCAAGATGAGAATTATTTTGTATACAGGGAAAGGTGGCGTAGGTAAGACAAGTGTTGCTGCGTCAACCGCGGTACAGAGCGCTGCGCAAGGGCTAAAAACATTAGTCGTAAGTACAGATCCAGCCCATAGCTTGGGCGATTCATTGGATAGACAGCTTTCTTCGGAGCCAATTGAAATTGAGAAAAATCTGTGGGCACAAGAGATCGATACCATTCATGAGGTGGAAAAGGGCTGGGGTAAGATCCAACAATATATGACCACATTACTTACCTCTAAGGCCGTAAAAGATATTACAACCGAAGAATTAACTGTTTTCCCTGGGATGGAGGATCTGCTGAGCCTATTAAGGATACTGCAATATTACAAAGAGAAGACCTTTGATGTTGTCATTATTGACTGTGCTCCGACAGGTGAAACTTTGGCTTTACTCAGTTTTCCTGATATCTTCCGTTGGTGGATGGAGAAGCTATTTCCGATTAAAAAGAAGATGCTAAAGGTAGCAAGACCGGTAATTGGCCCTTTAACGGGTATTCCGATGCCATCCGATTCCGTTATGGATGAACTTGATAATGTGTACTATCAACTAGATGAGATGAGACAAATAATTGCGGATCGTGAGACGACAAGCATTCGGATTGTTGTTAATCCAGAGAAAATGGTGATTAAAGAGGCTCAACGAAGCTTCACCTATCTCAATATTTACGATTTCAACGTAGATGGCATTGTTGTCAATCGGGTTATACCCGATTCTGTTACAGATCCCTACTTTAAAGCGTGGAAAGATGCTCATGCTCGGTACAAAGAAATGATCCATGATAGCTTTTCACCGTTACCGATTTATTACGCTCCTCTTTTTGACCAAGAGGTGGTTGGGATTGATATGTTGAAACGGATGGGCAAGGAGATGTTTAGTGACAATGACAATCCCATTGAAATTAAGACGAATCTGCGAACGCAGCAGGTGGTGAAGGATGGCGCTGAATATATCTTTTCGATCTACCTACCGTTTACGGAGAAGAAGGATCTATCCTTGAATCAAAAGTTTGATGAATTAATTATCAAGGTTGGAAATGTCAAAAGAATCATCACGTTACCTCGTACATTGCAGAGTCTAACCGTAAAGGGTGCAGAATTTGTGGAAGAAACGTTAAAAATACGTTTTGGGGGTTGATTCGTATGGATGAAAAGTTATTAGTTAAAGCTATGAAGTGGAAATTTGAAGGGATGCATCTCCTCATCGAGGCTTTGCCAAGCTCACTTGGGCAATCGGTAAAAGATGCTGAAGTGACTTTTATTAAAAGCATTCACGAGGCAACGGGGGAATATCTCTCGAATGTGAAGTCAGAGGAAAAGAAATCGGGTTTGCAGCCAGTTAGTATCGATTGATGTTAACCGCAATTTAGAAGTGTAGCAGTATCTAGAATCGGGTGTCTCGAAGGTAGTTAAACCTACTTTTGAGGCACCCTTTTTGCAGAGTTCTATAATTTACCTGATCTTTTTCTCAAGTTTATTAGCCTTCTTTAGTGGAAATAGATTAGAATTAAGTAATGCAAGACAAATGGGAGCTGTAAAAATGGCAAATGAGCATGATGAAGTTATATTGACAAGAGAAGGATTAACTAAGCTAGAGGAAGAACTAAGGGACCTGAAAGGCCCGAAACGTAAGGAGCTAGCCGCTCGTCTTAAGTTAGCTATAAGTTTCGGAGATTTGAAGGAAAACAGTGAATATCACTCTGCCAAAGATGATCAGGCGTTCATGGAGACTCGAATTCTAATCTTGGAGAAGATGCTAACTAAAGCACGTGTAGTTGAATTGGATGATGCGGATAGGGACAAAGTGGGCGTTGGTACTACTGTCGTATTGAATGATATTGAATTTTCTGAGAAGATTGAATACCAAATTGTAGGGCCAGCTGAAGCAGATGTTTTGAATAATAAAATATCCTATGAGAGTCCTTTAGGTAAGGAAATGATGGGAAAAAGTATTGGTAGCCAAATTAATGTGAAGGCACCTATGGGCATTATTAGATATGAGCTACTTGAAATAAGAATTGTGTAGTTAATGCATACCCAGATCGTCAATTTAGAGTGTCCTCAACGTTACCTTAAAGGAAACGTAAGGGCACTTTATTGGTTTAATGTCTTCTTTTTTAATTTTTTTCGGCTCCTCTTGTTTTAATAATAAAAATTTGGGACAATTATATGAATTGAATCATTGAACAGAATTTTAATGTTTGAAAAGAGGATAAGCGAATGAGCAAAACATCCATTTATGGATTAACATTTGAGCAACTGACAGCATGGCTGTTGGAACATGGACATAGAAAATTTCGGGCATCACAAGTCTGGGATTGGCTATACAAGAAACGGGTAATACAATTCTCTGACATGATAGATGTCAATAAAGAGTGTACCGAACTATTGGAACAGCACTTTGTTATCCAAACGCTAGAAGAACATGTGAAGCAAGAATCAACAGACGGTACGATTAAGTTTCTGTTCCGGTTAAAGGACGGAAATTTGATTGAGACGGTATTAATGAGACAGAAGTTTGGGCTATCTGTTTGTGTAACAACGCAGGTAGGTTGTAATATCGGCTGTAGTTTTTGTGCGAGTGGCTTGTTAAAGAAAAGCCGTGATCTATCTAGTGGTGAAATTGTGGAGCAAATCATGAAAGTCCAACATCATCTGGATGCTGCCAAACAAGACGAACTTGTGACTCATGTTGTGGTGATGGGGATTGGCGAGCCGTTTGATAATTTTGCAAACATGATCGATTTCATAGATGTAATTAAGGATCGTAAGGGATTAGCCATTGCTGGCAGACGTATTACCGTATCGACCAGTGGACTTGCTGATAAAATTAAGGAGTTTGCTGATGCGAATACGCAGGTAAACTTAGCGATTTCATTACATGCGCCAAATGATGAGCTTCGAACACGAATCATGAAGATAAACCGTGCCAATCCAATTGAAAAATTGATGGATGCGGTGGATTACTATCTGACCAAAACGAATCGAAGAATTATGTTCGAGTATATTTTGCTAAGAGATGTAAATGACCGTGTAGAGCATGCGCTGGAGCTTGCGGAGCTAATTCGTGATAAACAACAGCTTGCCAGTGTAAACTTGATTCCATATAACCCGGTTGATGAGCATAGTCAGTATCAACGAAGCGAGCACGAATCAATCCTGCTATTCTATGATGCATTGAAGAAGCAGGGAGTTAATTGTACCGTTCGCTTAGAACATGGGACAGATATTGATGCCGCTTGTGGACAATTGCGAAGCAAACAAATCAAAGAAACCCCAGAAGTAGTACTTTAAATGACGAAAAGAGGTTAAACCCGCATTCCGGGTTTAACCTCTTTTTTTGCATCCATAATAGAGTCATAAACAAACTAAAATGTGCCTAGTGAAATTCCCCTTCTTGGCAACACCGCGATCTGTGATGGTGAATCCAGCGGTTGCAATCATCTCGTCGATCGGTTCAATTGTGATAATGACCGCTTTTGTCGCGATGCGGCGCGTATGCTGGAGGATAGAAAGTTGCTCCTCGGGAGTGGTTGTCGAGAACAAGTTATAAGGCATATCGATAATGGCTACGTCGTAGTGCTCAGAGATTGTTGATATGGCCCCCAAGGTGACTTCACATTGAAACCCAAAATGAGCAATATTCTCACGCGCCCCACGAGCGATAAAGGGATTGATATCTCCCCCAACGATGTCGATGCCCATCGAGAGTGCCTCTACAAGCACAGTTCCGATTCCGCAGCAAGGATCAATGGCTTTGATACCTACCGGATTAGGAACAGCAATATTGACCGCAGCCCTTGCTACCCGTGTGTTAAGAGCAATGGAGTAACTGCGTGGTTTCTTCATGTGATGAAGCCAAGTTGCTTTATTTTTCACGTAATGGCCAAAGAACCAGCGCCCACCAAGGGTTACGAGACCAAACTCATGATCCGGGTGATGGACATCTGCTTCTCCGGTAATATGCATGCCCATTTCTCGCTCAATCGCGCGGCGATCGGTGTACTCTACTTTTTCAGTGGGGTCCAGATCATTTGTTTTCACAAAAATAACCTTGAAAGTGGCATCATTCATCTGAATCTCTTGCACTTGTTCTAGTATATCGGGCAGGGTGTCACCCTCGTAGAGCACTTCGATTCTTTCTTTAAGAAACGGGCTGCGACTAGGATCTATAGAGATTTCACTTTGAAGGATGCTGGCGGGTGGCTCCATACCAAACAGCGAGCGCAACTCTAGTTGACATAAAGACTGCTCATCCACACGACAGGCATAGGTATATATAAAATGAGATAGCGAGTTACGATTATTCAATTCAGGTTCATCCTTTTTCGAGTCAAATTTAGTAGTATCTTCAACCTTATCTGTAAAGAGCTAAAAAAGCAAAGCCATAAATTTGCTAAATTGATCTAGATCAAGGAATCAAAAGGTGTGCGAAGGTAGACTAGAGATAGAAACAGAGTGACTACTCAAACTATTTCGGAGGCGATCTATATGACGACTGTTAAATTTCAACTGGAAACTCTCTCTTGCCCATCCTGTGTAAAGAAGATTGAGAGTGCTCTTCATAAGCAAGAGGGTGTGAAGGAAACGAATGTGTTGTTCAACTCTAGCAAGGTAAAGGTAGATTTTGACGGAACGAAAGTGACCGTTGAGCAGTTGGAGTCAACAATTACTAAGCTGGGTTACCCTGTTTTATCTAAAAAAGTTTCATAACGATCTGTTGAAGGGAATGAGGAGGATGACAGGGAAAACGAAATTAAGCATTACAGCGATCACGGGATCGCTCCTTGCTGTAGCCTTTATCTTGTACCTGGTTGGATTACAACAGCCCAATAAGATCGTACTTGTGATCTCGACCGTAATCGCTGGTTATCCAATACTAATCAAGGCGATTCAAGCCTTGCGGATGAAGGCTTTTAGCATTGAACTCCTCGTGTCGATCGCCATTGTTGGGGCTCTATATATCGGAGAATATGTGGAATCAGCTATCGTGTCGTTCTTGTTCTTATTTGGCGCCTATCTCGAAGCACGAACGCTGGAACAAACAAGATCCTCATTGAGAAAATTAATAGATATGGCGCCATTAGAGGCAACTGTTCTAAGAGATGGAGAAAGACGGACACTCCCAGTTGATGATGTGCTAGTCGGTGACCTTGTCGTTATTCAATCCGGTGAGAAAGTGGCGGTTGATGGAAAAGTTGTATCAGGCCAAGCCTTCATCAATGAAGCTGCCATTACGGGCGAGTCTGTACCTGCGAATAAGAGGACGGATGACACTGTATATAGCGGTACAATACTTGATCACGGTTATATTGAGATCATTGCTGAGAAAATTGGAGATGACACGACGTTTGCCAAAATAATTGAACTCGTTGAAGAAGCACAGGAGTCAAAGACGAAAACAGAAAAGTTCTTAGAGAAGTTTGCAAACCTGTATACACCTGCTATCATCGTCCTATCTGTGATCGTCTATCTATTTACTTGGAACATTGAATTCACATTAACGTTTCTCGTCATTGCCTGCCCTGGGGCGCTTGTCATTTCTGCACCGGTCTCCATTGTTGCAGGAATCGGGAATGGAGCAAAGAATGGTGTGCTAATTAAGGGCGGAGAAATTATGGAGAAGCTTGCGAAGGTCAACACCGTCGTCTTTGATAAAACCGGAACCTTGACGAAAGGTCGTCCGGAAGTAACGAATGTAAAATCCTTTACTATGGAGGAGAATGACTTGCTAAGAGTTGTAGCCGAGGCAGAAATGGTCTCGGAGCATCATCTCGGTCAAACTATTGTTAAAGAGGCAAAGGCTAGAAGTTTATCTCTCCGCAACAAACCGGACAATGCAGAGATCATCAAGGGAAATGGCATTCGGGTACACATAGCAGGACAGCAACTCACAGTTGGGAATCGCAAACTCATGATGGAGAGCGGGATCCTGATCTCCCCAGAGATAGACATCTATGCTATAGAACGTGAGAAACTAGGAAACACAGCCATTTTTGCTGCAATAGAGGGGCGAGTGGAGGGCATCATTTCGATCGCTGACCAAATTAGACCTGAGGCAGCGGAGGCAATCACCAAATTAAGAGCAGCAGGAATCAAGCAATTCTACATGCTGACAGGTGATAATCGGTATACGGCTGAACTAGTCGCGTCCAAGCTGGGTATCGATCATGTCTTTGCTGAGATGCTTCCAGAAGACAAGGTGTCGAAGATTCAGGAATTACAAGATGCGGGAAAACATGTTGCTATGGCTGGAGATGGGATTAATGATGCACCTGCCATAGCAACAGCTGACATCGGTCTGGCCATGGGTGGATCAGGCAGCGATGTCGCCATGGATACCGCTGATGTTGTATTAATGGCGGACAAACTGGATCAGTTCGCACACGCCTATTCTCTTGCACAGACCACAGTCAGAAATATGAAGCAAAATACGTTCTTTGCCGTCGGTACGGTTGTGCTTTTGCTATTAGGAGTTATATTACAAAAGGTGTTTCTCGCCTCGGGCATGTTCATCCATGAATTGAGTGTGCTTATCGTGATTCTCAACGCTGTTAGGCTTGTGAGGTATACTAGTGAACAGAGACATCGCAATAAGTCTACTGCATCACTACCAGTGCGAGAGGTCGTGTAGAAATTGAATTCTAATTCATGTGGACATCATGATCCTGATCCAAATCCAAATGACAAAGAGATGCAGAAGCTCTGCATCTCTTTGGTGCCGATATTTAATCATTTACAACCTGAGGAAATGAGAGAAATCGCTACAACAACAAAGTCAGCAAGGTATGAACGTAATGAACAGATTTATGGTGCAGGAGAGCATTCGGCTCATTTATTTATCGTGCATCGTGGCAGGGTTAAGATATACCGGCTTTCGGAATCCGGCAAAGAGCAAGTCATTCGCATTTTGGAGCCTGGAGATTTCATGGGAGAATTAGCTTTATTCTCAGAAACGATTCATGACTGCTATGCTGTAGCGATGGAGAAAACTGAATTATGTACGATACAGCGTAGTGATCTACAGGCCCTATTAATGAAATATCCAGCGATTTCTTATAAAATCATTGAAGAGTTTAGCCGTCGCCTCGAGCAAACGGAGAAACAAATGAGTAGCCTGACTTCAGAAGATACGGAAGGGCGGATAGCGACTTATTTGATAGAACTAGCTAAAGCAAGTAGCGAAGATAACCTTAGAATCACCTTGCCCATGACGAAGAAGGATCTGGCCTCTTATCTTGGAACAACTCCGGAGACCCTCAGTCGGAGACTAGCTGATTTTGAGGGGCGGGGACTGATCGAGCAGAACGGACAGCGAGGAATCACAGTTTTGAATATCGAAGCGTTGGAAGAAATTTAGGCTATCCTTCGACATTTTCAGCAAATGTTCAGCTCGTATTAAGGCTACTCCAAGACCGATAAACTATACTTGGTAGAGTACATATTCCCTTAAGGAGGAGTCAAGATTGACGATTTCATCCGTATCAGGCAGTAGCAGTTACGCTAGTTCATCAGCAAGCGATACAGCTAGTTTGGAGAAGCAATTAGCCAAATATATTGCGGAGTTAAAGGAACTGGCTGCAAGTAAGGAGGACGCAAAGACGAAGCAAGTGAAGATGCAGCAATTACAGCTACAGATCCAGCAAATTCAGACTCAAATCGCTCAGAAGCAAAGTAATGCATCAAGTTCAAGTGCACAACAAGATAATAATAGTAAGAAGGATGTTAATGCTGCAAAGCTCGGTGTTAACGTGGCGGAAACCGAAGGAAGCATTGATATTTCAATTTAGCCCCAAGACTCTTACCCTCTAAATGGGTGAGAGTCTTTTTATTTGCGGATAACATACTGGAATATGAAGGTAAGATATGTAGAAAAAGTATGGATAAGTAGCAGAATACGTATAACTGTTCAAACAAACCTAAGCTACACTGAATGAGTGATTGGTTATTTAGATAACCTACACTAATTTGGAGTACAGGGGGGAAGAATATGAAAAAGAAGTTGATTTGCAGTATCTCTAGTCTTCTACTTTTAGGTAGCGTCTTTGCAGGGGGAAGTGCTTCATACGCTAGTGGTACGGTTACCGCCGGAGCTGGGGATAATGAGGTGAAAAGTGTTATTTTATTTGTAACAGACGGAACGAGTTTAAACGCAATTAACCTGGCCAGATGGTATCAGGGTGGGAAGCCGCTGTTTATTGACAAGTACTTTACTGGATTATCCAGAACCTATGCTACGGATTCATTAACTACGGATTCTGCTGCGGGTGCTACAGCTTTAGCTACGGGGCATAAAATCAAAAGCGAAACTGTTTCAATTCTTCCTGATACAATCACCATGCCTTTCATAGAAGCAACAAATAAGGGTGAGGAAAACAAACCCCTTCCAACGATTCTTGAAGCGGCCAAATTAGCCGGAAAAGGAACAGGATTAGTATTTACATCCGAGCTTACCGACGCTACGCCAGCTGTGTTTGCGAGTCATGCGGCAAGCCGTGACTTTGCAGAATCTATCTCTGAACAAATGGTATACAACGGAGTTGATGTATTGCTTGGTGGTGGCTCAGACTACCTAGTGCCTGGGAAAGAAGAAGCGAATCGAACAGATGGCGAAGATCTGACGAAGGTCCTAAAGTCAAACGGATATGAATATGTGACTAACAAAAAAGATTTATTAAACACGAAAACGAATAAAGTATGGGGTCTTTTTCAACCGGAAGCTTTAGATGCTGACTTTGATCTAAATCCTAATGAACAGCCAAGTTTGGCTGAAATGACAAAGGTAGCCATTGATAAGCTATCCACCAATGAAAAGGGATTTTTCATGATGGTAGAAGCCAGCCAGATTGACTGGTTCGGCCATGACAATGACCCTGTGGGTATAATAAGCGAAGTTCTAGCATTTGATAAAGCGTTCCAGACGGCAGTTGAATTTGCAGAGAAGGATGGTCATACGGCTGTTATTTCTACTTCAGATCACGCTACAGGTGGTTTGAATATGACGAATTATGACTCTATGGACGATTTAAGAGCCACTTTAAAGGGCATAAAACATACCAGCTACGGCATTGAGGGTACAATTAACGAATCTAATATGGTAAAAGTGCTGAAAGAAGAGTATGGACTTACAGATTTAACGAAGGAAGAAGTAGCTGCAGTCAAAAAAACATTAAAGAATGAAGAAAATTTATCAGTCGTCATTGGACATATGATCGGGGAGAGAATAGGGGTATCCTTCTCGACGGAGGATCATACGGCAGATGAGGTTGGTATATTTGCGTATCACCCTAAGAACTTTAAACCTACAGACTTTATGCAAAGCGGAATTATTATGAACTCGGATATCGGAAAATACATTCAATATGTTCTGGGCATTGACTATTCAGCTTTAGAGAAAACTTTATTTGTATCTGGCGAATCCTTTGTCAAAAAAGGTGCAACGGTTACGATTGATAAATCGAATAAATTAAATCCGGTCATTGTTGTGAAGAAAGGCAGTCAATTGTTAAAATTGCCGATCGATAAGAACATCGCGATCATGGATGGGAAGACGGTGCAACTTAATACGCTTAACCTGTTCATTGCAAGCAGAACGTGGGTATCACAAGAAGCGATTGATTTAATCAAATAATAACGCTATTTTAAAAACGCTGAGGCTGCCGGGAACTTTCGGGCAACCTCAGCGTTTTTCTCATCTCTTAACGATAGGTGGTATTGAAAGCCTTGAATAACGTCCGTACGTCGTATTGATGAGGCGTTACAGGACAAATCTTCTTATCTAGACCCAGCAAGGTATAGATGGCGATTCTTGCAGCACGAACGGAGTATTCCTCTGTGAACACCATATCCTCAGGGATCTCAACAAACTGACTGATCATCGCAAGGTTAGTAGAGCCAGCAGGGACAACCGCTGGGCGGTCCGTCATTTTACGTGGCTGGAACTGAGCATCAATATAAGGCATCATGCAAGGAATGACATTGATAACATCACTTAGAATTTCATCAAGTTGATCTTCGAAATGCAGATGGTGTAGCAATTCAATGAGCATCTCCTCACCTGTGCAATCACGCATAGGTTTTTTTACATAGTCGCCGACTTTATCTGTATACAGTCCATAACCCCAGAAGATAGTCTGATCAGCAGGTTGATCCTTGAAGTGAGGCTGTGCTGCCACCACAATGGACATCAGCCAGCTAGAATCTTTAAAGGTCATAAGGGCGCCGCTACCAGGCACATTACGTGAATATTTCTCGATCATCTTAAGTAGTTTGTTGCCCTGCATCGTGACGGTAAATGATTCCCAGTTGGTTTCCTCAGGACGACCAAAGAAAGGTGCAGGATTGCCAAGGCCTTCTTTTTTGGCAGCTATTTTTGCCCAAAGCTCACCTGACATAGGTTTGTCAGCAATCAATGGAGCAGCTGTATGCAAATCTCCTAGCGTAGCATTGTCCGTCATGCAGCCGTTGGTAACGATACAAAGGTCACCTTCATGCAACTGAATCAAGTTATCCGTTATACCATCCTGTGTATAGTGGATAGCAGTAACGGTAATACCTTCATTTTCATCAAAGTCGAGGTCAGTAACTACACATTTTAGACCGAAGTCTACATCGAACTTATCTAGATAAGCCTTCAATGGTAGGATTACAGATTCATATTGGTTATAACGAGTCCGAGTCACACCTTCAAGCGTTTGGATACGTGAGAACTCGAACATCATACGATTCATATAACGTCTAAATTCGAACAAGCTAGACCATTTTTGGAAGGCAAAAGTAGTTTGCCACATATACCAGAAGTTAGTTTCAAAGAAGTGTGGTGTGTGCGCAAACCAATCGCAGATACGCAGATTGTCGAGTTTCTCTTCAGGTGCGATCATCAATTTGCCAATGGCCAAACGATCGGCGGTGTTGAAGCCCATAGACATTACATCTAGAACCTCGCCATCCTTATTTATTAATCTCGCATTTGCATGAGTGGGGTGCTCATGGTCAAAGGCGAGAATTTCATCTGTTACTGATATATCAGGTTGCTCAATAGAAGGAATAGAATTAAACAGTTCCCAGAAGTTCTCATAGGTTTCTTCGTTTAGCATGCGCCCGCCGCGACATACAAAACCTTGGACTGGACTACCTGCTCCATCGTTGCTTCCACCTAGGATATTCATTCCTTCTAGCACGTGAATATTTTTACCCGAGAATCCGCAATCTCTAACCAGATATGCTGCACCAGCGAGTGATGCAAGACCGCCTCCTACAAAATAAACCTGTCTGTTGTCCTTGTTTTGTTCCATCATATTAGCCTCCATGTTTTTAGAAATTTTTAAAAACGATGATGCTGTTTGCGTACCTTTACAATAGGACAACAGGGAGATGATCTCTATAGACAGTGATGGCAGAGTGTTTAGTTTTTAGACAAAAGTGAAGAAGTGTTTAAAAACAAGCATTGCTCGGTTTCCGAGATCATTGTGGAGGGCGGATAGTGATTTGAAATGTTACATATAATGAGTACATCTTGTGGATCATATCGCTTTGATGTCTTGGATCAGCAGACAATAAGCGATGGATGTGATACTCTTTGTTCATACGACTCTCTTGTAGAGCTACAATATGTACTTAAATAACGAACCAAAAATTGAAAGCATGAGTAGATTATAAATCTGCGCAGCAGAAGAGGTAAAAGGATGAGTATTCAAGATTTTAAGGACTATAAACTAAGTGAGGAAATCGTCTCAGCACTGCAAAGTTTGGGGTATCATGAGCCAACAGAAGTGCAACGTGAAGTCATACCGCTCGCGCTAACGAAGCAGGATCTTGTAGTGAAATCGCAAACAGGGAGTGGCAAGACAGCCTCCTTTGGTATTCCTATTTGTGATCTAGTAGATTGGCAGGAGAATAAGCCACAGGCTCTAATCCTCACGCCTACCCGCGAATTAGCGGTGCAAGTGAAAGAGGACATTACGAATATTGGACGATTCAAACGGATTAAAGCGACAGCACTGTACGGTAAGGTTCCCTATGCGAAGCAAACTGCTGAATTGAAGCAGAAGAGTCACGTAGTAGTTGGAACTCCGGGGCGTGTTCTGGATCATATAGAACGAGGAACATTTTCATTAGAAAAATTAGAATACCTTGTCATTGATGAAGCTGATGAAATGCTTAACATGGGATTTATTCAGCAAGTAGAAGCGATTATACAGAAGCTGCCGGTCGAAAGAACGACGATGTTATTTTCGGCAACACTTCCTCAAGATGTAGAAAAGCTTTGTCATAAATATATGAACGATCCCCGTCATATTGAGATTCAGGCTACAGGACTCACGACGGATACCATAGAGCATACTTTATACGAAGTGAAAGATAAGGATAAATTTGCGCTACTTAAAGATATTACTATCGTTGAAAATCCGGATAGCTGCATTATCTTCTGCCGGACTCAAGAACATGTGAATCAGGTAAGTGAGCAATTAACCAACGCTGATTATACTTGTTCGAAAATCCATGGTGGGATGCTGCAAGAGGAACGTTTTGAAGTCATGAACGATTTCAGAAGAGGTCAGTTCCGTTACCTCGTTGCTACTGACGTAGCTGCAAGAGGAATCGATATTGATAATATCACGCATGTCATCAACTATGATCTACCGCTCGAGAAGGAAAGTTATGTACATCGGACGGGAAGAACAGGACGAGCGGGTAAGAAAGGGAAGGCGATTAGCTTCGTCACTCCATTTGAAGATAAATTCCTGAGTGAAATTGAAGGATATATCGGATTCAGTATCCCGAGAATGAGCCCACCTTCCAAAGAGGAAGTGGCAAGTAAGAAGACCTCCTTTGAAGGAAAAATGGGGATTCAGCCTACGAGAAAACCGGATAAGAATGAGCAATTAAATAAAGAGATTATGAAGCTGTATTTCAATGGGGGCAAGAAGAAGAAGCTTAGAGCTGTCGACTTCGTAGGTACGATTGCCAAAATTGAGGGGATCACAGCAGAGGACATTGGGATTATTACGATTCAGGATAATGTTTCTTACGTGGAAATATTGAATGGCAAGGGTCCACTTGTCTTAAAAGTAATGAAGGATACAACGATTAAGGGAAAATTGCTGAAAGTTCACAAGGCTTTGAAGTAAAGTCTAGAGTGGGCCGAATCAAAGGAAACCTCGAGAGCCGAGACCAAGAGTAACATCTTGATTTCGGCTCTTTGTGCGCTGATATTTAACCAAACTAGTAAACAGCTCTTGTCATTAGATATGGACAAGGGCTGACTAGTTCTATAAAACCATACATTAATACGTCCATAATCCATATTACCTATATTATTTAATATATTCTATAATATGCTAAATTAGGGATTGATAATAAGATTACTAGATGGTAAATTTAATTCAAACGATTGCACAATTTGTAATATTTACCTTAAGGGGGTGTTTTTCACAGAATGATTAAGGAACTCAAACCGAATTATGGGGATGAATACTCTTGGCATGAAGTAAATTGTTTCTTTCGGGCATGGTCCATCGTATTGCAGTCATATCATGCGTCATATTTCGACAACTTTCTTCAGGCGATGTTTTTAAATTGGACTTTTTTTCCGGAAAGTATTGCCGAAACAGAACATGATGACTTTATGCTCGAGAGTAATGCAAACGTTCTCTCCCCACTTTTTAATGTGCAGGCTGAAAAGGTGTTTTACAAGAATCAGTACCAGTTCCATGAGCTGATCCGTACAAGTTTGAACCAAAAGCACCGACTGATCATACCTGGAGATGTATTTAATATTTACTATAATGCAGCTTATAGAACCAAACACGGTGAGCATTATTTTATCCTCAAGGGTTGTGATCAGCAAACAGGGCGTTATTACATTCTAGATAATTTGCATGTCAAGAATGGCTCCAGCACATTATACGAGGATTTCTTAATTCCTTGGGATGTCTTATATGATTCTAGTCAATTATTCTTCGAAAACTTTCAACCAACATCAGAACCCTACTTTTGGTCAACCTCAGAATTATCACCACATCACACCAACAACTCCAGACTAGTCTTTCAGGCTAACCTCTACATTCTGAATAAATATATTAACCAGTACAAGGATCATCAATTTGAGTCGATGCTAAGTAATCAAGATAGTAAAGCGGAGCAAATCCAGAAATTTTTCATGAAATTCAACCATAAGAATACATACTTTAAAATTTTAAAATCGGTATTCAAGACACTCGAAATTGACACCACAACATTTGACGAACTTATAGCTTCGTTTAATGAGCTGAAATCAAAGATTCCGATAATTTTGGCAGGGTCTGGTTCATCCAGTGAGTTGTTCGCACAGTATACGTTATTGGAGCGAAATATATTGCTGCATATGCACGGTCTGATCACGGAGTATTTGAATACTGCTCAAAGTCAGGAGAACACAGTTCAGCAGATTTCACTTGAGGAGGCGGTCATGCTTAATGCCAGCGGGGTTAATTTGCAGATGGAGAAGGAGCAAATTACAATCCATCACAGCGCTACGCTTAAGACAGATACCTGGATAGCCGAGAATGATGCCTTCCAAATTTTATGGAGAGATGATAAGAGCAACGTAGGTTACGAAAGTGGAGACATCGACTTAATTGAAGTGGAAATTGAGAATCGAAGTGATCCTGGATTACCTTTCCAGTCCGGTATTATCATCGTTTACGATCATGAGACGCTATTGTTTGGAGGCATACAGAATATTGGAATATCCTTATTTGTTCCTCAGAGACAAGCGGATTATTGCGTAAAGGAAATGAAAAATTTAGTGCCTTCTCTCAAATTGAAGATACGCAAAGATCGAGAGAAAGGTCTACTTCTCTATTACAAGAATCCCCGGGATATAGAGTATCGGTTATTTTATGAGAATGGTTTTTCGCCGGATTTTACCGAGATTGGTATCTTCTCTAGAACGTGGGAGCCAATTGATCACACAACCGTTTTTACAAACTTAACTGTTTATAACCATAACCTAATTATGAAAGGGAGAGATGAACATGTACGAATTTGAGTACAAGCTGCGCGAATTAATAATTAATGAGTTGGAATTGGAGGATGTTAACCATCTGGGATTAGATGATCCATTATTCGAGACCGATGAAGCAGACAACTATGCGCTAGATTCAGTAGACGCTGTGGAGCTGGCAGTCCTAGTCAAACGGAATTATAATATTGAACTTTCGGAGGAGGACTCTGGTGCCTTCGCAAGCATCAGATTGTTAGCGGCAAAAGTAATGGAAAAGCAAACTATTAACGTCAATTCATGAGTGTGAGGAGATATAAGTAATGGATATGTTAAGTGTTAAAGATGTCCAATTTTCTTATGATAAATCCAAAAAAGTGCTAAAGGACATCAATTTCTCAGTGAGAGAAAACGACGTGATGGGATTTATGGGATTGAACGGTGCAGGCAAGTCCACACTGATTCAATTGATTATGGGTCTGCTTAAGTTGTCAGACGGAAGTATAGAAATTGGAGATCTCGATATCAAGAAGCATTCCAAAGAGGTTAAGAAGATGCTTGGTTATGTACCGCAAGATATTGCGATTATTGAGAATCTAACGGCTTATCAGAATGTGAAGTTTTTTGGTTCTATCTATGGATTGAAAGGCAAAGAGTTGGCCGAGCACGTAGACAGAGCGCTAGCATTCGTACAGCTAACGGATAGAGCAAAGGAGAGACCCTCCAAGTTCTCTGGTGGTATGAAGCGAAGATTGAATATTGCTTGCGGAATTGTGCATAATCCTCAATTGATTATTCTGGACGAGCCAACGGTTGGAGTTGATCCCCAATCTCGTAATTACATCCTTGAATCGATCAATGAACTGAAGCAGCAAGGGAAGACAATTATTTATGTCTCGCACTATATGGAGGAGATCGAGTCCATTTGCAATCAAGTAGTCATTATTAATGATGGCAAAGTGCTATATTCCGGCGGTATGGATGAGATTAAACATGAGGCTGGTAGTGAGATGATTAATGTTATCTTTCATCGTCCTTTAGAAGAAGCAGACAAACGACAATTGATGTATGAATTTAAGGAAAATGCCGCATTTCCTTCGGAAACAGAGTTGGAAATCAAGGTTCATGGTGAAGCTGGTGAATCTGTGAAGAATCTCATTTCGCTGAAAGAGAACTTTAACGATCAGATCAAGAAAATCCAATTGTCCGACGTTTCTTTGGAAAGTGTGTTCTTGGAACTTACCGGAACTCATCCCAGTGTGCAGCAAAGTGGTTAATAGCTGAAAATACCTTGATTAGGAGTTATATCATGAGAAGCTTCAGAATTCTGATATTTAATTTTTTCCACAAGATGTTTATGGAGAAAGCAGTATTGGTTAACCTGATCGTACTTCCTATTCTACTGATTGGTATCTTGGGATCTTCTCTGTCGTCCATTTATAACCCCAAACCTGTTAAAGATATTCCAATTGGAGTGGTCTACGGAGCAGGAAGCGAATATTACAAGCAAAGTCTGATCGGTTTTTTTGAGGATAAAGAGGTCAAGGAACTGCTACGAACTAAGGAAGTTGCGGATTTATCGACTGCCCGTGAGCAGTTAGGAGCAGGCGTATTTAAAGCGCTTATGATCGTACCCGACAATATAGATCTGCAAATGGCCAATGGAGAAAAAGTGGAAATCACGGTACTTTACAATCAGAAGGATACGGTCGAGCATAGCGTAATTTCGGTTACCTTGTCCACGCTGACGGATGCCACGAATTCGCTTCGGCTTGCTTACGAGATCATGCCGGAGAAGGAAGACGGCCATCAATACGTGTTCGAACAATTGATTGCGGATTCCGACATAGCTGGACAACCCAAAACTACTGCAATGAATTATTACGGAGTAACGATGACGGTTCTTGTTCTGTTCTATGGACTCTCTTTTGCGATTAATAATATTCAAAATGACTTTAAGGGAAATCTAGGAGTTAAGCTAAGAATATCACCGATTTCTCCGCTTGTTGTTGTCATTAGCCTGTTTACTTCGGGGGTACTGGTATCTTTTATTCAAGCCTCGATTGTTATTCTGTTCTCAAAATTGGTGTTCGACGTGTACTATGGGCAACATCTCTACGTCATCTTTTTCATCACTCTATTAGGTTCTATGTTCTTTAATGCTATCGGATTGATATTAGGCGTGTATATTAACAATCGAAAGCTTTTGAACATGATTACTAGCGTTGGTATACCTCTTATGATCTTTGTAGCAGGGGGTTATTATCGCATTGATTTTGGATATTTTAGCTTTGTATCCCCAGTTACATATATTCAGAAGCTGTACTTCACTTATATCTACCAAAATGAAATTTTAATGCCATATATCTCTTCCATTCTACTCTTAATTAGCCTAGGCATACTGATATCACTGATCATGCTGAGCAAATATAAAGGAGTACAAGCTTATGAAGATATTTAACTTCTACTTATTTCGCATCAGCCGCAACTGGCTTATGTTCTTACTTATTATCCTATTACCAATAGCTCATATCTATACGACCTATCTGCAATACCAGACTAATTTTCAATATCGTATAGGGGTTGTCGATCAGTCTGACGATCAACTTTCAAGGTTGCTGATTGAACAGTTGTCTAAAAGCAATGTAGCTATCGTGAAGCAGGATACAGTCAAGGAATTGGAGGATAAGTTGATCAGCAATGAAGTGCAATATGCACTCGTGATAGATCAAGGGTTGGAGCAGGATGTTTTGGACAATAAGAGTTTTGCCAAAATCCGTGGATTCTCGTTGACCGATGATAACAACTCTATTCCACTGAAGCTGAAGCTGAATAGCTTCCTGTCCTCTACCAAGACGATAGCGGGCATAGAGTTCAAGGATATCAGTGAGTTCTCCGCTGCGTTGAGCAGGCTAGAGCAGACGACATTTAACATCTCCGAGAAATATGAAGGAGACAAGATAAAGGATAACTATATTGGGCTAATTAATGTGTTAGCCTTTGATATTTTCTTCTTGTTAATCTCGATGTCCCTTGTCTTTCTCAAAGATAAGGAACGGGGAATATACGAGCGAATTCTAGTCAGTCCAACAACATCTATTTCTTATTATTTACAATCTACCTTTTTGTTTGTCGTATATGGCATGATTCAGTTTTTTATTGCCCATGGTTTTATTAATCAATTGCTCGGAACGAAGGTCATCTTACCGCATTTTCTCCAGATTAGTGCTGGAACCATTCTCTATGTAGCGTGTTTAGCACTTATTGGACAAATGATTGTTGCGCTCTCTAAAAATATGAAGGTTGGAGTAAGTCTTCTACCCATCTTTGTTCTCCCTTTGGGGATGTTAAGCGGACAACTTTGGCCTCGGGAGATCATGCCGACATTTTTGCAGCAGGTGTCTTCCGTCTTCCCAACTAGCTGGATTGTTATGTTTAACAAATCCGAAGTGTTGTATGGACTCACGTCTTCTGAACTTCTGAAATTCGGGGGATACTTCACATCATTCCTATGTATCGGTGTCATTTTAATATATTTAGTCGTCAAGAAGGATGGGATAAAAAGTGTCTAATTCGAAACTGAACGGTCAGCGCAGAGCGGTTGTTACAGGTATTGGCGTTCAATGTGCCTTTGCAGATAATTACGAGCAGTTTAGAAGTGAGCTACGTGGATCGACGGGAAATAAGTCTCATTCGCGAGTCATTACGTTAGAGAACTTGGAAAGAACAACCCAGCAAGACTATCAGAAGATCAAAACCAAAAGCCTAATTGATTTTAACGAATATGGCTTGGATTCGCTGAAAGAGGCAATGAAAAATGCAATCCTATCCGTGAATGATTTGGAAGAGATCAAACATAAGGTTGGGTTGGTATATTCAACTTCAACGGAAGACACGAACACTTTTCTTTATAGAACATATTCAGAAGAGGAGTCATCATTTGGTACAAAGTTCTCTGAATATGTCCAGGATGCTATTCCAATCAATGGGAAGATTACGGTATGCGATTCCTCTTGCTCGGCTGGTGGGATCGCAGCAGGTAAGGCCCTTGATCTGATTCGATATAGCGATCATAAGATTGTTTTGCTGGGTGGGATCGAGACGATTACCGTCATGCAACATTCCGGGTTCAGCATTCTGGGGGCTCTTGGGACAAAAGGTTCACAGCCATTCTCCAACCTTCGGGATGGAGTTGGTCTGGGTAACGCCTCTGTTTTTCTTATCGTAGAGGAATACGAATATGCTTTGAACCGGGAGGCTCCAATCCTGGGTGAGATCGTTGGGTATGGAATAAGTAATGATGCCTACCATATCACAGCACCGCATCCTGAGGGGATTGGGGCTAAACTTGCTATGCAGCGAGCAATCGAGGAAGCGGGTATTACGGCTGAGGATATTACATATATCAATGCTCATGGTACTGGAACCCCAACTAATGATGCTATGGAAGTGTTAGCGATTAGCGAGGTATTCGGCCATCCTGTTCATGTATCCTCTATTAAATCATTGACGGGCCATACGTTGTCGGCTGCTGGAATTGTCGAATTAGCTGCCACTGTCGCTGCTATGCATGAGCAGTATGCCATTCCAAACTATAAATTACATCAACCGATGGAGCATATGGAGAACATTGTGTTTCCTGAGGAAGCGATTCCCCTTCATTATCATTATGCACTCAGTAATTCTTTTGCATTTGGTGGCAATTGTGTCAGTGTCGTTGTGAAGAAAATAACTCAAGAGGTGTCATAAGATGAACATCTGTATTACAGGTAACGTATTGTGTTCGGCGTATGGAGATCGTTTCGAGGACTATGAGTTCTCGGCAGAACCTGAATTGTTGCGAATAGATCGGGACTTTAAGGTATTACCTAAAGTCAGAAGAACGGATCGACTGTCCCGCATTTGTTTATATACCGTGATGGGGTTGCTGGATAAGAACACATCGTTAAAGGATTATTTGCAGCGTACAGGAATAGTGATGTCATCTAAGTATGGGCCTTATAAAGTATGCAAGGAATATATCGAGACGGTTAAGGCGGAAGGCTACGATATGGGAAGTCCAACGTTGTTCTCCGCAACGGTGGCGAATGCGGGAGTAGGCTACATATGCAGAGCGTTGGGACTTCATGGGCCGATGACAACAGAAAGAGGAGCGGATGGTATTGTTTCAGCCATCCAATGTATTCAATCTGGCAAAGCCGAGGTTGCTTATTCTCTGGCTGTAGATGAAATTACGGAAGTTCTTACCGCTTTAACGGGGCAAGAACACAATGAACGCTTCTCAGAAATAAGCAATTTACTCGCTATTGAATCCGAAGAACATGCGGTGAATCGAAATGCGCCTATCCTAGGGTATATTTATGGAGTTCAGACATTTGCTGTGAAGAAGAACGGTGATCGTTTGTTTAAGGAACAGGACTTTACAGCATGTCTAAAGCTCGCATTAGAGGAGTGGAAGGAAGAATTTAATATGATGGATGGAGATATCGCTGCGGTTATATTATCTTCCCGTCAAGGAAGCGACCAATGGCAACTTGAGCGAGATTTCTTCCAATCGTATCTGAAAGAACCGTTCCAAACGCTGTCGCCTAAGGACTTTTTCGGGGAGTCTTTCTCCTCCGCATTTCAGAATGCTATGCAATTCGCCCTCTTGTCTAGAGAAGTGATATCAGATGGATATCTGATCGTTATCGATGCTGACTTTGAGGAATCCAAAGTATCACTCGCATTACTAAAGGGTAATCCGGCAAGGGAGGCGGATGTTTGATGATAGGGGGCAAAATTGCACTAGTTACAGGTGGTAGTCGTGGTATCGGAAGTGCTGTTGTGGAGAAATTGGCAGCTGAAGGGGCTACTGTTATCTTTACTTATCATTCTAATCGAGATAAAGCAGAGCAATTAACTGAACGGTTAAGAGCGCAGGAACGAGACGTGCATTGTCTGAAGTTAGACATTACAAGCCGTGAAGAAGTCCTTGCTGCATTAGAAATAATATACAGCCAATACGGAATACCCGATATTCTAGTAAATAATGCAGGTGTTAACCGCGATAAACTATTCGTTCAGATGAGTGAGGATGATTGGTTCGAAGTCATGAATACTAATCTGAACGGGGTATTCCACATTACGAAGTCTGTATCCTACAAGATGCTACTGAATAGCAAAGAGGGTTCCATTATTAATATGTCTTCTGTATCAGGTATGATCGGAAGTGTAGGGCAAGCGAATTATTGCGCAGCAAAGGCTGGGTTGTTGGGCTTCACACGATCCGTCTCTAAAGAACTCGGTAGATATAATATCCGTGTTAATGCGATTTCCCCAGGTTATATCGAAACAGATATGATCGGAGAAATCCCGGAGAAGCATAAGAAGGAAATGATGGGACGTATCCCGCTTAAGCGTATTGGTTCCCGTGAGGAAGTGGCAAATGTCGTCTTGTTCTTGGCCTCTTCCATGTCTAGTTATGTGACGGGAACGACGATCGTAGTTGACGGAGGATTAACTAGCTAGATGAAGGTGGAGGAAGCAGCGCCTATTATGTTTGTTGATAAGCTACCTAAAGGAATGGAAATGTTGTTATATTCCTTTTCCTTCACGTGCGGTAGTAAGGGAAAGGGAATTAAGAAATCCCGACTTAGGCAAAGTGTCCGGGGCATTCTACAACAAGATATCCCGGATGAGTTCCTCCATTCAAGATCCTATTGCGGAAATGATGTTCTTCAGGTCATAAGTTATGACTATGCGGTGGGCTGTGATTATGAGAATATGGATAGATTTAAGGGTACCAGTTCTTTTTTTACGAATGATGCTGAATTAAATTATATTCGTAACCAGCGGCCGGAACATGATGAACATATGCTCTTGAGCGTGATATGGGGGATGAAGGAATCGCTAACCAAGCTGCTTCGGATACCTCTGCAAGTATTTCTACAATCCAAGACACTCCGGGTTGAAACCGGAAGAATGTCCATGACAGGCTTAGGGTGTCCGGTATTTGTATACACAGAAATACACGGCTCTAATCAGATTGTTATAACTTACTGCGAAAGGGAGCTATTCCATGTATGGCATTTCTAAGATAAAGGAAGCATTACCGCAGCGTTATCCATTTTTACTTGTCGATCGGGTTATCCAGCATGAATATAACAAATCGGTTACGACGATTAAGAACATCACCTTCAACGAATTTTGGAGTGTCGGACATTTCGATTATAAGCCGATCTATCCGGGGGTACTTATGATCGAGACGATGGCACAAACCGGGGGATTAATTTTTCATAATTTCGATGACAACAAGAACAATTTAGAAGGTAAGGATGGACTTTTGGTTGGTGTAAACAAAACGAAGTTTCTGAAACGTGTGGAACCTGGCGATAGGATCATTACTGTAGGCCAAAAAGTAATTAACTTAGGGGATATGGCTAAAGTATATTGCGAGATGTTTGTAGACGACTGTAAAGTCGCACAGGGAGAACTTTCATACTTAGTCAATTGAAGGTGAAAAGATGTTTATCAGCAGATAGAAGCAATGTATATGTATGGTTGCCGAGATCAAGAGTATCATCTTGATTTCGGCAACGGATCAACCCTCAAGGACCACATACTGGGACTAATAAAGCTATGAGAGGTGGTTCTTATCTATGCCACCAATCTTACTGCAACCGTTATAGAGTCGCAGCCCGCAGCTCCAATACACCCGACAGCTCCACGGGTAATATAGGCTTTCGATGTGTAGCGGATGTATAGTGAAAGCTATGAAACTAAAAAAGTAGTTACAAATAATGAATTTGCGTACATTTTAAAAGGCGATCTGCTGCAATTTTTAGACAACCTCTGAATATATATAGTAGAAAAAGAGGGAGGCAGGTCCATGTTCCAGAAACAACGGTTTAAAAACTACGCACTATGGGTTAGTATAGCTTCTCAAGTTATTTTGTTGGTTCAACTTATTGGGCATTTAACGGGAGCCTTTGATGTGACTGACGTGATGAAACAGGAAGTTCTGGCGATTGTGGATGTGGGGCTTGGGTTGCTATCTACACTCGGAATTATCTCGAATCCAACCAAGCCGAAGAGTGGCGGGTATAACTTATAAAGAGTCGCCTCGCAAATTTAATTCTCGTATAATCAGATGCCATCCTTATAGGATGGTATCTTTTGTGCGCTTGGCAGCGCGATTTTTAATCCCCGATATTTTGCTTATCAAATTATAAATCTGTAAAATATGAACCGGGTGCAAGCACATTTGCGTCTTCACATAAATAAAGTGCTTACCGCTGCCGGTAAAGCCCGAAATTAAAGGAGAAGAGTTGCGATGACTGAGAATATCCCGTTAATTGAATTGAACGATGGAATGAAGGTTCCTGCGGTCGGGTTTGGAACGTACCGTTTAAAGGGTGCCGATGGAGTTTCCAGCATCAAGACAGCGATCGAAGTCGGTTACCGCTTGCTGGACAGCGCCTTTAATTATGAGAATGAAGGGACGATTGGTGAAGCGGTCCGGCAAAGCGCTGTGCCGCGGGACCAACTACTCATTACGTCCAAACTGCCGGGGCGCCATCACGCTTATGACAAAGCATTGGCGACGATTCAGGAATCCTTGTATAGAGGCGGCTTAGACTATTATGATTTCTATCTCATTCATTGGCCGAATCCGAATGTGAATTTATACATTGAGGCCTGGCAGGCAATGATAGAGGCCAGGAAGCAAGGGCTGATCCGTTCCATAGGCGTGTGCAATTTTTTGCCGGAGCATATTGAACGGTTGATTCAGGAAACTGGTGTAGCGCCGAGCATGAATCAAATTGAGCTGCATCCGCTGTTTAACCAGGAGAAGCAGCGTGAGTGGCATAAGGAGCATGGAATCGTTACCGAATCATGGAGTCCACTCGGACGGGCCAGCAACATTCTGGAGAATGACAAGATTGTAGAGATCGCCAAAGCTCACAATAAGTCGGCTACACAGGTTATTTTACGATGGCATGTCCAGCTTGGGGCAGTTCCTATTCCCAAAGCCGGATCTGTTCAGCATCAGCGCGATAATCTGAATGTGTTTGATTTTGAGCTGGATGAGGTTCAAATGAAGGCCATTTCCGGACTAACCTCCCTCTCCGGACGTATCGCGGATCAGGACCCGGCTACGTATGAGGAATTCTAAAACAATATGATCTATTCACCCCTATCCGCTAAGCCGGATAGGGGTGTTTTTCTGTGCTGGCGATGACAGAGACTCCCCGCTTTGTAACACGTGCGATTGCATATGAAATAATGCCGGTGCTGATCACCTTGATACGATTGCCGCTTATTTCCTTGTTCATAGGACGCTTTTACTCAAAATGGGTATTGACTCTCACGTTACGTGATACCCTATAGTAAATAACGAAGGGAGGACATCATCCAAATGAGAGTGAAGGAAGTTGCTGATTTAGTTGGGATCAGTGTGCGCACACTGCATCATTATGACGAGATCGGATTGTTAACCCCGGAGGAAACAACGGAAGCCGGCTACCGGATATACTCCCCGGACAATCTGGAGATGTTGCAACAAATTTTATCCTTCAAGGAGTTAGGTTTCCCTTTGAAAAAGATTAGTGAAATCATCAACGATCCATCATTCGACCGCCAGGAGGCGTTATTGCTACACAAAAATATGCTACTGGAGCGTCGCCGTCGATTGGATGGAATTATTGCTACGATTGATAGAACGATTCAACATTCGAAAGGAGAAATTGAAATGACAGATAAAGAGAAATTTGCTGGTTTTGACTTTGGTTCTAATCCTTATGAACAAGAAGCACGCGAGCGCTGGGGAGATGCAGCCGTTGACCAGTCCAATGAGAAGATCGGTAAAATGCCAAAGTCCGGTCAAGCAGCATTATCCGAAGGGATGAATGAAATCTATAGGAAACTTGCGCATCTTCGGGGTACCTCACCTCAATCTGAGGAGGCACAAGCAGCTATTAAGGAATGGTATGATTTCCTGAATCAGATAGGTAACTACTCCTTGGAGGCATTCAAGGGACTAGGTCAAATGTATGTCGATGATGAGCGATTCACGAAGAACATCGATCAATTCGGCGAGGGACTGGCGCAGTTTATGTGTGATGCGATGATTGTATTTGCGGAGAGCGACAAGAAATAGATTATTAGTTGAATCAAAATTGAGGACCTTCCGAAGTTGGACGGTCCTTTTTCTTGCTATGTAGTTTACAATGAGAGAATGAAATGAAATTAAATTCCACGAGCGGAGGCTGTTTATGACACTGTACGATATTGAAGTGAAGACCATTAAGGGTGAAGTTCAAACGCTGGAGTCATACCGAGGGAAGGTACTGTTGATCGTGAATACGGCAACGAAGTGCGGCTTCGCTCCTCAGTTTAAGGGTCTTCAAGATTTGTACGATACGTATAAAGATGAGGGCTTTGCTGTACTGGGCTTTCCCTGTGGACAGTTTGCTAACCAGGAACCAGGAACGAATGAAGAGGTTGCTGCTGCCTGTGAGTTAAATTTCGGAGTGAACTTTCCGCTTTTTTCTAAGGTAGATGTGAAGGGGAAGGATGCTCACCCATTATTTCAATGGCTTACGAATGAGGCTCCTGGAGTACTAGGCACTAAATCTATCAAATGGAATTTCACGAAATTTCTGATCGATCAGCAAGGTAAGGTCGTGAAACGATTCGGACCTAAAGATACCCCTGCACAAATCACTAGTCATATTGCAGGTTTGCTTACTAAGAGTGGTTAACAAATAGGTAGTTTTGTTCTATCATATAGGAAGCATCCCTTCTGAGCGTTATTGGAATCTCGACAATTCCTAATATACTAAGCAGGTTTGTGTCTTTTTTTTGTATGCTTGGCATTCATTCTGATTTGGAGAGGATCTAATATGAAACTAACGTATACAGGCAAAACGAAGGATGTATTCGCACTAGATAACGGCAATTATTTACTGAAATTTAAAGATGATGTCACTGGGGAAAATGGAGTGTTCGATCCTGGAGCCAATACCGTTGGGTTAGTAATGGAAGGTGCAGGTCAGGCGGGGCTTCGCTTAACAAAGTTCTTTTTTGAAAAACTAAAAGAAGCAGGAATTCCGACACATTATATAGATGCTAATATCGATGAGGCAACGATGACGGTCAAGCCCGCGACTGTGTTTGGCAAGGGACTTGAAGTTATTTGTCGCTATCGAGCTGTAGGAAGCTTTCTACGCCGCTATGGTTTATATGCACAAGAGGGTCAGCCTTTAGATGGTTTTGTTGAAGTTACACTCAAAGATGATGATCGCTTAGATCCGCCAATCAGCAAGGATGCACTCGATATGTTGGGCATACTCTCGGCAGACGAATACGAAACATTAAAACAACTTACGAAGCAAATTAGTGATGTTATCAAAACAGAGCTGAGCCTAAAAGGTATTGAACTGTATGATATTAAATTGGAGTTCGGTCGAGTGGACAAAGACAAGCAAATTGTTCTGATCGACGAGATTTCCGGTGGAAATATGAGAGCTTATAAAGATGGTAACTATATAGAACCACTAGATTTAGAGAGAATGATGGTAGCAGGAAACTAAGGGGAATGAATATGACAAAATATAAAATGATCGTACTTGATTTGGATGATACGTTGCTAATGGATGATCATTCGATCTCACCACGTACCAAGCAGTCATTAATGGATGCACAAGAAGCAGGAGTTAAAGTCGTACTTGCCTCAGGTCGGCCTACATTTGCCATGACGCATATTGCTAAGGAACTGGAGCTTGAGAAATACGGTAGCTTCATTCTATCTTTTAACGGGGCCAAGATTACTAACTGTGCAACAGGTGAAGAATTGTTCAGCAGTACATTATCTCCCGAGACGGTACATGAGCTATACCATATTAGTAAACAAGAAGAAGTGGGGATTCACACCTATGTTGGGGACGATATCGTAACGCCAGCTAATAATAAGTATACCGATATCGAAGCTGAAATTACGGGGATGCCGATTATAGAAGAAGAGCATTTTGTTCAGGCCATTCAAGAACCAGTTGTAAAAGTATTGATGGTAGAAGCACCTGAAAGACTGGTCATCTTGGAGAAGAAACTTCAACAACAACTAGAAGGCAAACTCAATGTTATGCGTTCGAAACCATTTTTCTTAGAGTTTACTGAAGTGGGTGTAGACAAAGGAACGAGTTTGCATCATCTCATTCAGAAATTAAATATTCAGCAAGAAGAGGTTATTGCGATTGGCGACAGCTACAATGACCTTGCGATGATAGAGTTTGCTGGACTTGGTGTAGCAATGGGCAACGCGCCTGATGATATTAAAGCAATTGCTAACTACGTAACCGATACGAATATGGAAGACGGAGTGGCGAAAGTAGTAGAAACGTTTATTCTGGACAAGATTGTACGTATATAATAAGGCGTAAAATCTAGATTAGCGCTTGACCATGAATCGACCCATGAATCAACCCATGAATCGAAGGGGATTACGAATGCGAATGGCTGTAACGCTGTAACGGAACTCAGCGACCTTATTTGCGGTTTATTACACAGTTCTGAATTCTAACGGAACCAGCAGACGTTATTTCATCATGATTCATGCATTAGAGCATCATTTGGAGAAATAAGGTCTTTCAGTTCCGTTAGAATGTTATGCGATCCTCGAAACTCAAAATAAGGGCCACTGGTTCCGTTAGATACAAAAACACTATGGGAAATGAAATTCCCATAGTGTTTTTGTTTACTTACGCTATATGTTCTATTTATTAAAATCGGCTCATACCTGAAATCAGTGCTTGACAAGAACCAGCGTGCCAGTGGAGTTTTGGAGGAATGTGGACAAGCAAAGCGTTCGCCTTTAAATGAGAATTTCAACCACTACAATCATGTAATCAGGAAATTCTTATTTAACAGCGATGGTAACATCCTCCAAAACGTAACGTTACTTCCTGTTTTATTTTGTCAAGCACCGATTTTGGTTTTGAGCTTTTAAATCAATNTGTTTTATTTTGTCAAGCACCGATTTTGGTTTTGAGCTTTTAAATCAATTCTACTTTTCATATATGGGGTCATGGTTAATGTCGCTGATTATTCCAGTTTTTTTATAGCCACATAAACTCCAAAATGCATCTGCTTCATCTGAAGTAAGATAAATATGTTCAGCCCCTTTGGCATAAAGTACCCTTTCGGCATGAGCGACTAATTTTGCTCCAAGACCTTTCCCTCTCATACTGCGATTGATGTAAATTTCTCTAATAAATCCCCATCCTTCTCGTTCACACCAATCACTATTAGGATTATCGATTTGATAGCAGATAAAACCTACTAATTTCTCGTCAACCAGAATCATATCTAATGGGGAAATCTCGGAAATTGAACTATCTGCTATTTCAAGACATGCTGCATCCACCTTATGATCTACAATTTTAATATTAAAATCACCTAAGTAAGTACAAAACATTTCTTTAAAATCACACATATCATGATTGCAAAACGGACGAATTTTAACATTTTCTATTATCATAACTTACCTCCAAAAAAAGATTAGGAGGGTTAATTATGCGTGAACCCTCCATACACGCCTAAGTACAAGCTAAAATGTGCCATATAACATCATCCTTTCTATAAGAGATTTATTATACGAAATTGCGTTACAATAACGCTTACCATAATTATACAGAGCATATTCGCACTGCGAAATGTAAAAAAGCACATGTAATTTTACATATGCTTGTGCGTTTTTTACGAAAATTATGATATTTTCAAATTTTCACTTTAAAAATGAACCCGTTACAATAGTTCCTACACCAGCTTCTTGCGAATCGCCCCTGAGATCATATCAATAATCGTAATCATGACGATGATTCCTAGTAGAATGATACCGACACGATCCCAGTTGCGGGAACTTAGTGCAAAGATTAATGGAGTACCAATCCCCCCAGCTCCGATGACACCAAGGATCGTAGCGGAGCGAACATTAATTTCGAATCGGTACAAGGTATAGGAGAGAAATCCGGGCAAGACTTGAGGAATGACGGCAAACCATAAAATTTGCATGCGATTGGCACCAGTAGCAATCAAAGCTTCAACAGGGCCATGCTCCATGTTCTCCACCTCGTCTGCGAACAACTTACCAAGCATACCAACGGAGTGCAGGCCAAGCGCTAGCACGCCGGCAAAGGAGCCGGGCCCAACGGCTTTAATAAATAGGATCGCCATGACGATTTCCGGGAATGTTCGGATGAAGCTAAGCACCATTTTACCCGAACCGGATACCCATCTAGAATTGCTCATATTGATGGCCGCCCAGAAAGCGAAGGGGACACACACAATGGTTGAGATCACGGTTCCTAATATGGAAATCGCTAAAGTATCCAGCAATCCTCGTAGTAAATCCTCACCATCCGGTAAATAAACGTAATCCCAATCGGGCGAGAAAATACCCGTTAGAATAGCCCGCGAGATTTGTCCTGCTGTTTCTTTGATGCCATGATACGGGATGCCTGCAAAGGCCCAAATGTAGACAACCACAAGGGCTACATAGATGAGCCAGCGATAGCGGCTTTTCTTTGGTTTCTGGACTCTGTCGTGCCAAGAATTCATCATAGTAATTTCTCCCGTAGTTTTGAGCTTATATAATCAATAATTAATACAATCACTAATGTGAAAATAATAATCATACTCGTCTTGTCGTATTCCAGAAATCCTAAAGTTATTTCATAGTAATGCCCGATACCACCAGCACCGACGAGCCCAAGGATTGCTGCCGCACGGACATTGATCTCAAATGTATAGAGCACATAGGATGCGAAATGCGCCTGGATTTGTGGGATGACCCCATAAAGAAATACTTGTACATAGTTAGCTCCAACCGAGGTCATGGCTTCGATCGGCCCCTGGTCAATCGTTTCTAACGCTTCGTAGGTTAGTTTGGCGATCAATCCTACTGAGAACACGGTAAGTGCAAATATTCCTGGCAAGGGTCCGAGTCCGAATATAGCAACAAAGATAGCCGCCAAGAGTAGATCCGGAATTGTCCTAATTAAATTTAGAATGAAGCGAGCAGGATAATAGATCAGGCCCCTCTTGGTGAGGTTGCTTGCACATAACAATGCCACAGGTATAGCGACAATGGCGCCAAGTGTTGTTCCTACTAAGGCCATCCGAATCGTCTCCAGCATGGCATCAAAAATATTATCGAAGTAACTCCACTTCGGCGGAAACATCTCACGTAGGAGATCCAGCATATTCGGAAGTCCATGAAACAGTTCGCTGAAGGAGGATTCAGTTTGAATCGCACTGCCCCAAAGGAGTAGGAGCAAAATGATCGCAGTTAAATAATGTTTGAATCGACTAGGCGCCTTCGGGCGCCTTAGCTCTACCTTGGTGTTCATACGGCGGCTTCCTCCAGCAATTCATCCTGCTGTATCGGGCGTCCGTAGATTTCAGCAAACACATCGTCTGTTGCTTGTTCGACAGGTCCATCAAATACGACTTCTCCGGCACGTAAACCGATAATGCGAGTGGCGTACTGTCTTGCTAAATCAATGAAATGCAGGTTTACAATCGTTGTAATCCCCAATTCCTGATTAATTCGTTTCAAGTCATCCATAACTTGTTTGGTTGTCAGGGGATCCAATGAAGCTACGGGTTCGTCTGCTAGAATGATTTTGGCTTCTTGGGCCAATACACGGGCAATGGCCACGCGTTGTTGCTGTCCTCCGGAGAGCTGATCAGCGCGGGTATAGGCTTTTTCCACAATGTTGACCCGATCCAGAGCCTGGAAGGCAAGTTCGATATCTTCCTTTGGGAACTGTCCTAATATGGTGCGCAGCGTAGAATGATAACCTACTCTCCCTGCTAAGACGTTGCGAAGAACCGTAGTGCGTTTCACTAGATTGAAGCTCTGAAAGATCATACCGATATCCCGACGAATCTTTCTAAGCTGATGCCCTGTTGCCTTTGTAATGGAGCTGCCGGAAATGACAATATCTCCTTCGGTAATATCATGAAGACGGTTGATCGAACGGAGTAAGGTAGATTTACCCGCACCAGATAGCCCGACAATTACGACGAATTCCCCTTTGGCAACGGATAAATTGATCCCATTCAGTCCTTTTGTTCCGCCAGGGTATGTTTTGGATACATTGTTTATCTCTATCACTCGGGTATCAGTCCTTTAGAGGTTATCGTATAAAATAGCAAGCCAGTCGCAGTGCAGATGCACTCCAACTGGCTATTATCGTGCTCGGTTCCATAATCACTTTGAAGGCGGAATACTTCTTAAATGGACTATTCCGTTTTTACTTTTTCGCCATATTCGCGAACGATATTAAAGATGCTGTCTTCCGATTTTACATAACCTTCATGGGAATAAATATCTTTGATAATTGCGTGGCCTGCTTCGTCATTACCAATGGCGATGAAGGCATTTTGGATCTTCTCGATCCACTCTTGACTCATATCAGAGCGAACAGAAATCGTGTCATTAGGAATGTTCTCAGTAAATGCTAGGACACGAGTATCTTCAAATACAGTCGGGTAGTCAGCTTTTACAACATTACGTGCATCTTGGAAAATAGCTGCCGCATCTACATCACCGTTCAATACAGCGAGTACACCTTGGTCATGTCCTTTTACCGTTATGGCTTGAACATCTTTAAGTGGATCAAGACCAGCTTCCATTAGCTTCCCAGCAGGCCATACAAAACCTGCAGATGAAGTTACGTTTTGGTAAGCGATACGCTTGCCTTTCAGATCAGCAATCGTTTTAATATCAGGATCTTTCTTAACGATAATCATCGATTTATAGAAATCAACCAATTGATCCGTTGGAGCACCCGTGTCATCTTGTACACCGAAACGTTGAGCTTGGAGAATGACTTCCGCAGCGCCTTTTTCCTTAGCCAATACATAAGCAGTTGGAGGAAGGAAACCGACATCTACTTTTTTGGAAGCCATAGCTTCAATAATTACGTTATAGTCAGTCGATACGCTTACTTTGACGGGAATTCCTAGTTGGTCTGTTAATAGTTTTTCAAGTGGTTTAGCTTTTGCTTCTAATGTATCTGCATTTTGGGAAGGAACAAATTGTACAGTTAAGGTTTCAGGAACATAGCCCGTTTGTTCTGGAGCAGCTGGTTCAGTAGTTTCTTTAGGGGCGTTTGTTGTGCTGCTGTTAGCGGCAGCTTCTTTGTTAGTACCATTCACTTCTGCATTAGCACCACAACCACTAAGAAATGAAATGGATAAGAATAACGGTAAAATAAATTTGGCGATTTTTCTCAAAAGGTATGACCTCCACGTTTTTTTTATTTTGAAGTACATGTTTACTATAAGAGTGGTATGTAAAATGTAGGTCATAACAATGATAACCATTTGTAAAATTTCCTAGATTTTATTTATAGTGTAATTTATCCTTATAGAATGATAGGAGTTGATGTCGTCATGGCACGCTTACTGGGACCTGTGATTTCAACTGGAGAGAGGTCAATAAGATTTAAATTTAAAATAAGCTACTAGACAACTCGGGATTAGGTGTTTATAATACACCGTAAGAACATAGCAATACCCGATAACTTCATAGAACCAGGGGTGCTGGAATTGGCCGGCTGAGATTGTATCCCACAAGATACTGACCCTTATACCTGATCTGGATAATGCCAGCGTAGGAATCGCCAACTAGCCTATGGTCCTCTTGTGACCTCTGCTATTATTGCGCCAAACCAGCGTCCTGATCATTCGGGACGCTTTTTTTAATGGGTATATTTCAAGGTAGATAGATGAAGGATTAGGGTATGGCTGACAAAAGGAGAGAAGAAATCGATGAGAATGAAGAGAGTACTGAGGTTAAGTATCATCAGCATGCTTGTTCTTGCACTCGCTGGATGCGGCAGTAATAACGGAATTTCTAAAGGGAATGAAGCGGGAAATAAGGGAACAACTCCTGGAGCACCTGCAGTTACAGAAGGTGACGCTCCAAAGGAGCTGACCAAGGTTAAGATAGCGCTCGAATGGACACCTAATACGAACCATACAGGTCTCTACGCAGCCAAGGAGCTTGGATATTTTGCAGAAGAAGGTCTGGATGTCGAAATTGTACAGCCCGGTGCAGCCGGTTCTGACACGATGGTGACATCAGGTGAAGCCGCCTTTGGCATTAGTGCCCAAGAGGGATTAACACTAGCCCGTCTACAAGGTGTACCTCTTGTATCCATAGCAACTATTATTCAACATAATACCTCGGGATTTGCCGCTCCGAAGGATAAGGGCATCAAGACGCCTAAGGATTTTGAAGGAAAAACCTACGGTGGTTGGGGTTCTCCAGCTGAAGAAGCATCCATGAAGGCGATCATGGACCCTGAAGGTGGTGATGTAAAGAAAGTTAAACTGGTGAGTATCGGGGATGCTGATTATTTTACCGCCGTGAAGCGTGATATTGATTTTGCTTGGATTTTCTATGCATGGACAGGGATCGAGGCAGAGCTACGCGGGGAACCCGTTGATATGCTGTATCTGAAGGATTACGCTCCGCAATTGGATTATTACACACCTGTCCTCATTACAAGTGAGAAGCAGATTTCCGACAACCCAGAGCTAGTTAAGGCATTCCTGAAAGCAACGTCGAAGGGTTATCAATATGCCATTGATAAGCCGGAGGAAGCCGCAGCCATTTTAACGAAAGCTGTACCTGATCTGGATGCCGAACTTGTGCTTGCAAGTCAGAAATGGCTTAGCCCGAAATACAAGGACGACGCTGCCCGTTGGGGGGAGCAAAAGCTGGAAGTATGGAAGAATTATGCCGACTGGATGTACGGGCTGAAGCTGCTAGATAAGCCGCTGGATGCTGAGAGTGCTTTTACGAATGACTTTTTACCGGATAACCAGTAATACACATATATTAAATTGAACTGAGAGGATTGATTATCATGGCAAATACACTATTAAGCATTCAAGTAATTCCTAAGACTCCGAATAACGAGGATTCCATCCCTTATGTAGATAAGGCAATTGAAGTCATTCAGAAATCAGGCGTTAAGCATCAAGTGAACCCACTGGATACGACGATGGAAGGTGAGCTTACAGAACTGCTTGAAGTCGTGCGTCAGATGCATGAAGCGTTGGTTGAAGCAGGTAGCCCAAGTTGCATTTCGCAGATCAAGATCGCTCATAACCCTAAGGGAATGAGCATGGACAAACTGACGGAGAAATACCGGCCGTGAGATCGACCTGGAAGCAAATATGGCCGCCCCTTGTGGCGGTCATATTCTTATTGACGGTTTGGCAGTTAGCCGTTTCCGTGTTTCATGTGGAAGCCTGGATTCTACCGAGTCCTCTAGACATCGCCCGGGAGTCATCTAGCAATGCCGCAGGAATTTGGGACCATACACTAGCAACGCTGCGCTTGACGCTGATTGGTTTTCCTATTGGTACGGGTGTTGGTCTGATCGTAGCTCTGCTGTTACATCTGTTACCTGGAGTCAAACGTGCTTTTTATCCACTACTTATATTGAGTCAAAATGTTCCTTCCATCGCACTAGGACCACTCCTTGTGATTTGGTTTGGATTCGGTCTGCTGCCTAAGATTGTATTGATTACGCTCGTTTGTTTCTTCCCCGTAGCTGTTGCGGCGATGGGCGGCTTAGCACAAAGTGACGGTGTCATGATGAACTATATGAAAATGGCTGGTGCAAGCAAGTGGCAAATCTTCACCAAGCTGGAGTTACCCCATTCCTTGCCTTCTTTATTCTCCGGTATAAAAATATCTGCCACCTATGCGGTTATGGGTGCTGTGGTTGCCGAGTGGATTGGTGCGGATAAAGGGATTGGATATTATATGCTCCTACAGAAGTCCGCTTATCGTACAGACCGGATGTTTGTGGCCATTGTCATCATTGTACTCCTTAGTTTGGTGCTTTTTGCGATCATCGCATTGCTGGAAAAATGGCTTGTACGCTGGAAACCACGTCGCAATTCATAGAAAGGATGGTACTTCAAATGTCTCAAGAGTCACATACAACAATTGAAACTAAAGCAGGGAAATCTCCCGTAGCACATACGGTACCACCCGCTCTTGAAGTTAGCGAAATCTCCAAATCCTTCTCACATCGTCGGCGCGAGACAAGGGTACTTCATAACGTGTCACTCACCGTGGAGCAACAGGAGTTCGTCTCAATTGTAGGCCCCTCTGGCTGCGGGAAAAGCACTCTTTTCCATATCATTGGTGGTCTCGTAGAGCCGGATGATGGAGTTATCAAAATGAATGGAAAATTCGTAACGGGTCAACGTGGCGAGATTAGCTATATGCCGCAGCAACCGGCGCTTTTCCCTTGGCGGACCATTGAGGATAACGTGCTTCTTGGCAGTGAAATCAAAGGTACGTCAAATGATCAAGCACGTGAAGCTGCTAGGCATTGGATACAGAAGGTCGGCTTAGGTGGGTTCGAACGAGCTTACCCGCATATGCTATCGGGTGGTATGCAGCAACGGGCCGCTTTCCTAAGAGCTTTACTAGCCCCGCAGGAACTCATGCTACTCGATGAGCCATTCAGCGCACTGGATGCGCTGACCCGTAGCGAAATGCAGACCTGGCTACTAGAGCTATGGGAGGAAAACCGCCGCTCGGTACTGTTTATTACTCACAACATCGAAGAGGCGTTGCTGCTCTCTAATTCTATCTATGTGTTTTCCGGTCGCCCCGGTTCAATCTTACACAAAATTGAAGTTCCATTTCCGCGGCCTCGCCGGGAAGAGATCATGGATTCTCCCGAGTTCCTGAGGCTCAAGCGCCAACTGTCGGGGTGGATGCGAGAAGAGCAAGCTAAGAACAGAACGCCACGCACTTAACCAACCCAGTCAAACACGAAAGTGTGAGGCTGGGTTTTGTTTATTTATAAATAAAGTAGATATACAGCGGAATCATCTATTCATATAATAGATAGAACTGGAATTTTAGGGGTTATTTGAAAGGTGAGGTCGGTGTCATGCTACATTGGACTGAGGGAAGAGTGTATCACCCCGGATATCGTATAAGTGTTGCTTATAACCCGGAGGAATTGCTGTCTGATCATGAAGGCGTGACATCTGTATATTGTATTATTCTGATCAAAGAAGGAACAGGGATTTTACAGATGGGAGCGAATATGTATCCCGTCATCGCCCCAGGAATGTATTGTTTTAACGATAAGGAAGCAGTACGTCTCATTACGGGGACAGCGCTGCGAGCAGAGTCACTACGATTTCGACCAAGTGTAGTTCATTATAGCCTAGATGATTTAATACAAGTTCAGCATGTTGAGGGACAGAAGATGGAAACTACGGAAGTTCAGGATTTATGGTGTATGGAGCCTTTTTTCGAACGGACGGATAGTTATCATGGAGGTATATCGCTTGATCCTTCGGTCGCCAAACATGCCGATGATCTATTTCATCAGATAGGACAAAATTTAATGCAGCAATCAGATATCAATTGGCCTTGCCGTAGCCGATCCTATCTGATGGAGTTGTTATTTCTAATTCGGCGCTTATATCAAACTACGGATTTTGTTCCGAGCGCCGTACCTCATGTCGTACCCGAGTCAGTCAAGCTAGTCATAGAATATTTACATACGAATTATAAACAGAAGATCAAACTAGATGACTTAACGGCGATATTTCATGCTAATAAAACAACCCTAAACGAGCATTTTAAGAAATCAACCGGACTTTCCCTCATCGCCTATCTCAATAAAATCAGAATGCAAATGGCAGATTCCATGCTTAGAAATACTACGTTACCAACCACGGAAATTATGGAAAGGATCGGGATTCATGATGATGCGCATTTTCTACGGAACTTTCGGAAGTACTCGGGGTATTCGCCCGCGGAGTACCGTACTAAATATTGCTGGATGCTGAACGGAACGAGTTAAGAGATCATTCCCTATTTTTAACTGTCGATTTGCAGGAAACTGCTGCTGATAAGCAGTACACGGGGGAACATAGGCTTGATACAATCTCCATGGAAAGCGGAAATAAGTTGAATGGAAAGGAGCAGTCAACTTATTATTCAAAATCTATATTGGGAGATGAATGTATGAAGTTATTTAAAGCCCTTCTGTGTACTCTTGTGATCTTACTTGCTGTAGGAGTAGGTCAGCAAACGAGTATTGCTGCTTCGTCCAAGATCGCTCGGACTTCCTCGAACATGAACGTTAAATTTTATAGTGAGTCACTAAAGAAGGACATGATTTTAAATGTTTATTTACCACCTAATTATGACTGCCAAGACAAATACCCTGTTCTGTACGTTCTGCACTCCTATAAGCTGAATGAGAACCATTGGTTCAATGATTTAAAAATTACGGAGAAGGCAGATGAATTAATTGCTAGTGGCAAAATCGAGCCGATGATCATTGTCGCTCCGAGAATCGACAACAGCTTTGGTGTTAATTCCTCTGAACTGCCAGGTTTTATTAAAGAAAGCGGTAATCCTACAGATGAAGGGGTTTTATATACTGGTAAGTATGAGGATTATGTTACAAATGATGTGGTGTCGTTCGTGGATACACATTTTAATACGATCAAGTCGCGTCAGAGTCGTTATATCGGTGGAACCTCCATGGGTGGATTCTCTGCCTTGCATATCGGTCTTCGCCATCCGCAATTGTTCAGCAAAATAGGGGGGCATTCCCCAGCTTTATTCGTTGGAGAGATGTGGGCTCCGTTAGAAAAATTGGTATACCCGACCGCAGAGGCAAGACAAAATAACGATCCTATCGCACTAGCCGCAAGTCAGAAGTTAAATAAAGTGAGCATCTATGTGGACTATGGCGATCAAGATGATTTCAAGGAAGTAGGTAAGAAGCTAGATGAAGTGCTGAAGGGGCAAAAAATAAAATCATACGAATTTCATATCAACCCGGGCGGACATCATGATGACGCCTACTGGAGTAGTCAAATGGAGAATTATCTCCAGTTTTATGGTGGTATAGATCAGGATTGAATATATAGAACGAGTCCCTTCTCACTAGGTGAGGAGGGCTTCTTTTTGGCGGGATGGTGTAACGAGTGCTTAATAGATGGCAGTAATGGATAACAGGAAATTATCCATCTAATGTAATTTGAATACTATCAGTGGGGAACTTAACTTGAACTTTGGACCTCTGTCAAAAAAGTGGACACTACCTTTAGCGAATT
>NZ_RZNY01000024.1 GCF_003994475.1 Paenibacillus anaericanus
GTCACTTTTTTCAAAGTTTCCATCTTACGGGTCACAGTTCAGGGATGGAGGCTGTTCTGTATTACGATACGATGAATCCCTACAGGGACTTACCTAGTTCAGAGAAGTATTTCCTTCTGCTAACAAAGTAGAATATGATCTGCAGAACTAAGAAGATGAGGGCCACCATACAGGCTTTTTCGACAATTTGCAGCACATTAGGCCGATTGCTGAACAGGACGTAGAAATAGTATAACCCCAGTCCTAAACCAAAGAGAGTAGGGAAGAAGAAAGTAATCGCCAGTTCTTTAGAGATTATATTCTTTAGCTCTTTTGAAGTGACACCCATTCTTTGGAGTGAGTACAAGCTCTCCTTCTGATCCTCAATATCTGATAATACTTTATGGAATAGGACGACGCCTGAAGCAATCGCAAACAACGCCCCGAGGAAGAGGACGATAAAGAATATGGTACCGTTGGATTCAAGCTTACGCTTGAATTCTGCTTCTTTATAAATAGGCTTTAGGTCGTCCATTTCGGATCCATTTCGTTCGCGTAAGGCATTCACTAAAGATTGATAGCCTTGTTCATTGATATCACCTTTTATCAAGTGAAATTTCTTGATCTGTTCTTGTCTAATTTCGGCTTTCCATTGATCATACACCTGATCGTCTACAACAAGGGCTGTACCGTAATAACCACCCGCTAATTCACTGAAATTAATGAATGGAAGATTGATACTTGTTATATGCTGACTTGGATATTCTACATAGGGATATTGGGCCAGGGCTTGTAGCAAGTCTTCTTTGCTCATGCTTTCCTGAAACTGGGTATCTAGTTGTTCGGTATTCATGACTGAGATAAATGCCGTGGGTATTTCATACTTCATATTCTCCGCGTGCAACCTAGACTCCAGCGCTTGATCAACTTTAAGTTCATATTGTGTACCCATATGCTGATTAAAATGGCTTTCACTGATGATGCATGTTCGATCAACCCAAAGTACCATGGCACCCTTATAATCGCGGAATTGCGGTAGTTCTATAAATTCCAATGTGCTATTTTGCTCTATCGTATTACCTTGTTCCTTCAGAATTTGCTCCACTTCGCCAGCATTCATCATATTCAATTGGTTCGTCTCAACGAACATAATATCAAATGGATTCTCCATGTCATTATTATCACGGCTTGTGGCGTACATCGAGTAGAACATCCCGATAAAGAAAATAGCTCCGGCGATTAAGATCGAAACGATATACAGGGTACTCTTATAAGATAGAAATCGATGCGATAAATTGGACAGCACGATTAGATTGTTGTTATACGTTTTTTTGAATATTTTCATGATGGATTTGATTACCACGATCAAGGTCCCAAATATAATATAAGGGCAAATTAACGTTAAGACCAAGAATAGGATAAACAGATAGGATTGGTTCTGAAAAACTTGCTCAAGTAATATTTTAGGCAGTAAATACGCGGATACGACAAAGATGACCATGGTAATCATGCCGAGTATGAAGTTACTTTCCCCAACACCCTTTTTACTTGAAGCATTCAGTACATCTATAATGGAGGTTTTGCGGATATAGAGGATATTAAAGATGAAATTGCAAATAAAAATAAGCAAAAATATACCGCTACTTAGTAAGAGGCTATTAACACTAAATTCAAACCGGATCGGGTTTATAATCAACATTTGATTAAGACCCATATAAAATAGTTTCGAGAAAACGCCACCGGAGACCAGTCCTGTAACTAACGAAATGATCAGGATTCCTGCTTGTTCAAGAAATAATAATCTCGTTAAGTCTTTTGTCGTCATTCCCAGTGTAATATACATCCCGAATTCTTTTCCTCTGTATTTCATGAAAGAGATATTACTGTAGGTGATGAAGACAATTGAAAATAACACGACACCCATTAGAGCGGATTTGATAACTTCATATAGAGTGGTCGTTCCCACTTGTCTGTATACATCTGAATTAAATAGCAAACTCCCGAACATGAACAGAATAGCCACGATCAGTGTATTTACAAAATAAAGCGACATATATTTTCGCACGTTGTAAATAAAGTTCTTCCGCACGATAGAGGAGAAGGTCATGATCTCTCCCCTCCGATCACACTTTGTACCTCCAATATTTTATCGAAAAATGCTTTGTGGTCCCCTGGAGATCTCATTTCCATTTCGATGTTACCGTCTTTAAAGAAAATAATTCTTTTGCAAAAGGATGCAGCAAAGGGGTCGTGAGTCACCATGAGGATAGTACTGTTTAATTGTGTATTTAAAGTAGTGAGAGTGGTCATTACATTGTGGGCAGATTTGGAATCCAAGTTTCCGGTTGGTTCATCTGCAAATATGACTGCGGGATCATTCGCGATCGCCCGTGCGGCTGACACTCTTTGTTTCTGACCACCAGAGATATGGTAGGGATATTTATCTTTCAGATCATAGATTCCCAAAAAGTTCATAAGTGGTGTTATCTTGTTATCAATTTCCTGCGGACTGAGCTTGTCCAATATAAGGGGTAAGGCAATGTTCTCTTGTAGGGTCAAACTGTCCAATAGATTAAAGTCTTGAAAAATATAACCAATTCTCTCTCTGCGAAAAAGTGCCATCTGATCCTTCGATAATTTCGTGATCTCTTTGCCGTCAATGGTAACCTCACCTGATGTCGCCTTATCTACACCGGATAAAATATTCAGGAGGGTTGTTTTACCACTACCGCTTGGGCCCATGATACCGACAAAATCCCCTTGTTCTATTGCCAGGTTGATTCCATTAACCGCTGTGACTTCTTTGGCACCTTTATAGGAGTTATATACTTTAACTAATTGATTGATGGTGATGATGTCCACTTCGTTTCCTCCTCTTCAGCTTATATGAGAAGTATAAAAGGGAATCTCATTTGCTCGAATGGATTTCCCTTACGTAACCTTACACTTTTGTAAGGAAAGCAAGGGTTACTTCGGTCCCGATTTCCTTTTGTGAACTCACGCTAATGTCATGTCCCAATTTGTTGGAAATGTATTTCACCATATAAAGGCCGATTCCTGTGGCTGAACTATCATTTCTTCCATTCTTTCCGGTGAAAAAGGGATCAAAAATTCGCGGCAGATCTTCGGGATCAATACCGACTCCGTTATCTTGAATGACCAACGATATTGCACCAAGATCCATTACACTCTTAATGGTAATATGCTGTTTTTTTGCACTATATTTAATGGCATTCGACAGTATTTGTTCGAGCATATAGCTGCACCATTTGGAATCGGTATAAACCTCTAGCTGCTCATCAATAGAAACTTTTGGATAGATTTCTTGGTATATAAAGTCGCGCTTCTTATCGTTGATAACTTGAGTAACAAGCTGATGTAAATTAGTCTTTTCCGGCAAATAGTCCCGGGAGAAGTCATCGAGCCTGAGCACGTTTAGACACTCCTCAAGATTTTGTCTTAATTTTTGGTTCTCTGCTTTAATGTCCTCTATGGCATCGCTGGAGCCTTTGTCTGCAGCCAGACCAATGATGGAGATCGACACTTTCATGTTATGTATCCACTGGGAAAACAAAGAGTTTCGCTCTTTAAACGAGTTGTTCATTTGATAGATTTTATGATTATATTGATCATGTATTTCATTGATTGTGCCAAAGATCAGCAGATCGTTATGGTCTAAGACATTCACATCAATCTGTGGACTTGTTATGGATTCCTCCAACTTCGTAGTGAATATATACAAACGAACACCAGCAAATGTGAGGTAGACAAGTAAAATAAACAGGCTTACGGTCAGTGGGTACCAGAGTTCCTGTACTCCATGTAACAGATAAGATATTAAGATTAGGACAAATGTGTTGATGAAATAGATCATAAGGAACCCTTTGTTTAAATGAAGCAGTTTAGCAACCCACTGGATCAAAGACATAGCCAACTCCCCGTTTTGTCGTAATGATATCTTCTAGCCCAAAATCACTCAGTTTCCTTTTCACCCTAGTTATGTTGACGGTTAAAGTATTATCATCCACAAACACATGGTCATCCCATAGCGCTTCGAGCAGTTCCTCACGGGTTACAATCTCACCTGCATTTTTCATGAAAATCTTTAGGAGACGGTATTCATTTTTGCTTAATTCCATGGTCTTATGTTCGTATTGGAGTTTCATACTTTCATTATGTAAGGTTAGTCCACCTAGGGTATAATCATTTTCTTCATCCCGGGCATAGGATCTTCTCAATACGGCATTGATCTTAGCTACTAAAATACCCACACTAAAAGGCTTGGTCACATAATCATCTGCACCAAACTCCATGCCGCGGATTTGTTCTCCTTCATCGCTATGCGCTGAAAGAATAATGATGGGGGTATTGTGCCTTTTCCGTAAAAGCTTTAGATAATAAAATCCATCGAATGACGGTAAATTGATATCCAAGAGAATAAGTTGAGGTTTGGCTTCCTCTACCTGTTCGATAACATGATCGAAATCCGTAATCGTCTCTACGGCAAAGTCGTAGGCTTGCAAGTATTCTTTGATATACTTTTGCAATTTGACATCGTCTTCAATAACTAGTATTTTGTCCATGGTAATTTGCTTTGCTCCCATTTGAGGTTTGATATTGCTAAGCTTCTTAGTGATAAAAATTGTATCTTCCTAAAGTTTACCATGGGGAGGGGGGTGATAACTGTGAGAAATGCAAAAAAGCCAACCTCGGCTGGGTTTGGCCATTTGCTGTGTGTGTGAAGAAATAAGAAGGGGAATACACCCTGAGGACTATAGCATGCGATTTAGATCAGAAGCTTGAATGATGCCCGTGAATCTACCGTTGTTAGTTAGAATCACACAATCATTACGCATACCTGGGGGGCGGTTATTTGCGGCAGCAGCAATCTTTGCGAAGGAGTCGTTAATATCTGCAGTTAGGAAATGTTGGCTCATTAGCTTAGAGATCGGGTCATTGTAAAATGAATCTCTTCCGATGCGGCTACATACTCTCAAGTAGAACCGCTCGCACATAACAAGGCCGATGGGTTGTTCTTTCTTGTCGCATACGACAATGCAAGGCGAATCTGGATAACTGAACATGACACGGATGGTTTCACGGCAGGTTTGAGAGGAGCGGATAGAAGGAGCAAATTGTAATACCTCACTTAGGTGAGGCGTAGGATCGGTTGAAAGTTGGTGAGCATTCATGGGTCCCGCTAAAAAATCGGTGCGAAAAATAGTTGTCATTTTGACCTTACCTCCTAAAAGTTGTATTAGCATAACAAGAGTACAGCTTTATCATAATTCGTGTAAATTAGAGCCGAACCGTAGATTTGTAAATGGGATGTTAAATTCTACGGAACGGGTAGATCATTTAGTCATGAAGCGAGCGTTCTGCCCCTGCTCTGAATAGGACTTACTCCTATTGTTGTTCAGTTGTATAATCATAGAAGAAGCTTCATACCCACACATGACCCAGCCCCGAGACTAGGATGATCCTAGGCTGGGTTTGTTGTTGTTTTGCAGAACTCATGCCGAAAATAAGGAGGCAAGCCGTAGTGAATAATCTCCCTACAAAAATCGAAATGAATATCATTCAAGAGGTGCAAAACCGCCTAGGCAATGCTTCTAAGCAATCGGGCTTAACAACGGGGAGAGTAAGGTCTATTTCTTCTAGTCTATTTAGTACCCTGGAGGATCGGAGTCTAAACACCGTCCTGAACTATTGTGAACAATTGCTTGCCGAAAGAAAGTGGGAACTTGGCGTAATCGCTTATGATTGGGCGTATAAGGTGAGAAAGTTATATAGGGAAGATACATTATATATTTTTGAGCGTTGGCTTAAGGAGTATGTTTCAGGATGGGGCGACTGTGATGATTTTTGCACGCATGCATTTGGCGAACTACTCGGTCAGTACCCACATCTTCTTCCTAAAGTGGTGGACTGGACTCATCATTCTGACTTCTGGGTAAGACGAGCTTCGGCAGTGATTCTCATCTATCCAATTAAAAAAGGAATGCTTCAGGGGATGGATCCATACATCATATCGGATAGGTTAATGGATGATTCGCATGATCTGGTGCAATAAGGTTATGGATGGATGCTCAAAATCCTCTCTATGGCTAAGCCAGAGGAAGTGTTCCATTATTTACTCAAGAATAAATCACAGATGCCAAGGGTGGCTTTCCGGTATGCGCTTGAAAAGCTTACTCCAGCTCAAAGAGCCGTGTTAATGGAGAAGTAGATCATATGATGAGATTGGGGGAAAGAAAATGAGCATGTCTGAGAATGCCGAAAGCAGACTGAATGTGTTGGGGCTGGAACTACCTACGGCTAGTGGTCCTGCCGCTAAGTATGCCAACTACGTAATCGTAGGAGGACTGATGTATGTATCCGGTAAGGGGCCATTCGGAAATCCCAAGGGGAAACTAGGGGCAGAGTTTACAACCGAACAAGGATATCAATATGCTAGAGAAGCAGGGATTCAAGTGCTGGCCGTCTTGAGGGAAGCGCTCGGGTCACTAGATAAGGTGAAGCGAGTGGTGAAAGTCCAAGGGTTTGTTAACGCCACGGCGGACTTTGATGAACATCATAAAGTGTTAAATGGATTCTCGGATCTGATGATGGAGGTATTTGCTGACCAAGGCTTACATGCACGTTCCGTATTTGGCGCCGTCTCTGTACGAGATAATCTACCCATCATAGTAGATTCCATCTTCCAAGTGGAGGACGGACAACAATAATCGATATAGCAATGGTATGGAGGGAGAAGCCCAGCAGAGGGCTTCTTCTTTTTCGTATTTTTTCAATCGCGTAGCGGTCATTTATTTATTTTCAGAAATTCGTAAAAAATAACTCGAATTATGTCGAAGATAGATATATACATCACAGACAATATAGAAATGCGATAGGCAATGTACCACAAATATAAGGGGGCAACATGAATGAAGTCATTATTTACCAGGATCAGATTAAGATTTGAGATTATATCACTACGCAGTCGGCTACTTATTATGTTTTCTTTGTTACTGATTATACCTAATCTGCTGATTACTACATTCAATTATAGCAGTGCTAAAGGACAGCTAGAGTCGAAGATGGAAGAGAGTAGTAAACTAAGTGTCAACATACTGAACCAATCGTTGAACCAAATCGTAAGCGCCGAGGTTCGGAATGTGGAGCAGTTGGTGATGGAGATAAACGCCAAGCAGATCGATAGTAATTCACCTGAGTTGAGGAAGTTGATGGATCTGTTTATGGAGAAGCACCCTGAACTTGAATTAATTACCGTTGGTAACAACAAGGGCGCTTGGATGAAAGCTCCTGATCCAGGGAAACAGGATTATGACCCGAGAAAGAGAGAGTGGTATATCGAAGCGCTGGAAAATCCGAATAAGACGATCATCCCTGATCCGTTTAAGTCGGCCACAACGGGAAACTACAATCTGTTCATAGCAAGAGCACTGTCTGATGGGCAGGGGGCAATTACTGTCTCGTTGAACATGGCCCACATTAATGAAATGATAAATAAAATAAAAATAGGGGAAAACGGATATATCTATGTGATTGATCAGAATGATAAACTCATCTCACATCCCACGCTTGCGGTGGGGGATAGTGTGACCGGAGATCAACTACAAGTTATACACAGTAAAGATACAGGGTACGTAGATTATAACAGCCCAATAACTGGAAACCCACAGCGTGGGCATTTTACAACGAATGATCTTACGGGTTTTAAATTAGTAGCTGTGCTAGAATTGAATGAATTTAGCACAGCATCCCTACCTATTTTATGGAATTCCCTAGTTGTTCTGGGCGTTTCCCTGCTTATCGCGGGTATCCTATTGTTTATAACTATACGGGCAGTTACTAAGCCGATAGAGCAACTGAACAAATCTGCGAGACGGGTTGCTGAGGGTAATTTGAATGAGGAAGTGACCACTTCTAGAAGAGATGAAATTGGGCAATTGGCAGATAGTTATAATGAGATGGTAACATCCATCCGTCATATGGTTCAGGATATGTCAGAAACATCGAGTCAATTGGCCGCTTCTAGTGAGGAATTGACGGCTGGCACGGAGCAAAATGCTAAGGCAGTTGAATATATAGTAGAGCTTGTACAGGAGTCCTCATCCGATGCAGAGAATCAGGCGATGGCCTCTGCGGAGAGTGCCAAGACGATGGTAGAAATGTCGTTAGGTATTCGGAAAATTGCAGAAGCTTCTGGCAGCATTGTTGAGTCGTCAGCCCAAACCGTAGAGGACGTACGTTATGGCAGTGAGAAGGTAAATTTGGTTAGTGTGCAGATGGAAGAAATCCATCGCTCCACCCGTGAATCTGCGGAATTGATACACCAAATGAACGAGCTCAGCACTCAAGTCGCAGCCATGAGCAACTCGATTTCCGATATTGCAGTACAGACAAACTTATTGGCGCTGAATGCGTCGATTGAAGCCGCAAGGGCTGGTGAACACGGACGAGGATTCTCCGTTGTTGCCGGTGAGGTTGGTAAGCTAGCTGAGCAATCAAAGGGTACGGCAGAGATGATCCGGCAGAACATCGGACAGATGGTGGACTTGACTGAAAGAGTCTATGCAGTGATGAGTAGTGAAGTGACGGCGAGCGTAGAGCGAGGTGTTGCTGTAACATCGGAAGCACATAGTGCTTTCCAACAAATAGAGCAATCGACGAAGCTTATCACGGAACAGATTCATGATGTCTCTGCTATTACTGAGCAGATGTCAGCTAGCTCGGAGCAGATTGCAGCGTCCGTTCAGCAAATGGCGGATACATCTTCGAAGAGCCTTGATGCATTTCAAAGTGTCACTGCTGCGACTGAGGAGCAGCTTGCATCTATGGAGGAAATTTCTTCGGCATCCGAAGGTTTAGCCCGCATGGCCGCAGACATGCAAGTTAAGATAGAACATTTCAAGCTGTAATTGTGGCTCAACACCAAAATCAGTGTTTGAAAAGATGTATAGCGTAGATCGATGACCGCTCCGCGGACGGATTATCCTTACGATCGCTGTTGCCTCCGAATTTATTTGATTATATCGCTATAGCGGTAAAANGTATGCTTTCGAAGTAGCTTTCCTTTGGAAAGCTTTTAGGCGAACGCTCCGCTTCTTCAGGACAATTCCGGTATCGAAGATATGATCTGCACATACTTCTGTTATTAGCAAGCACTGATTACGGTTTAGATCCATAATTTCACCTCATTCCTTACACATATTTCTCGCAGACACGGCATCGCTATCCCAACAAGGACAGCGATGCCGTGTCTATTTATGTTTATCGCAATCACATTATTTACAGCGTAACAATGTTATGTTACACTGCTTTTTAAGAGGTGGATGAACATGAGTGAGGATTTAATTTCTAAGAAGGAACTGCTGGATATGACAGGAATATCCTATGGACAGTTATACCGGTGGAAGCGGAAGAACTTAATTCCGGAGGATTGGTTTATCCGTAAGTCTTCTTATACGGGTCAGGAAACCTTTTTTCCAAGACATAAGATTATGCCGCGTATCGATAAAATACTCAATATGAAGGATGGCCTATCGCTAGATGAACTTGCGGATGTATTTTCTCCCAGTTTGGGAGAGATTTATCTCAGCGCAGGAGAGATACTTGATCGCAACATTGTTTCATCTAGCGCTTTGAATTTATATATACAAGTGACCGGACACAGTGAACACTTTGCATTTGATAAAGTTCTAACTCTATATATGCTCGACAAGCTGTTACAGAGTGGAGATATATCGCTGGACGAAGGCCAGTTGCTTGTAGGCACGCTAGAAGAGCATTTCCCTTCTTTTGCCGGGAAGGACGGCCAACTTATGCTGATTCGGAAGATGGGAGTGGCTGCGTTTATCCTGTTGACCCCGGGTAGCACGATTTGTTTCGATCAGGGAGTAAAGTTAGTAACGACACTGTTCATGGCGCAATGCACGGAAGAGCTTAAATTGAAAATAGGCGGAAGTGAGGGATAGAGGATGGAACAAGCAGCAAAGGATTTAAAAATTAATGGTATAGGGAAAGTATCAGGTGGCACCTATGGAAAAATTACTACAGACGGGATTGCGACAGTGAACGGGGAGGTCCTTTGCTCGTCCTTGACAGCTAACGGAACACTGAAGTTGAAAGATTCCATTCAAGCGGGGCAATTTCGGCTGAATGGTAATGGTTCAACGGCGGCTACGATCGGTGGAGGAAAGTTCCGTGTAGACGGGATGTTTAAAGTCGATGGGAATGTACAATTCGAAGAGATAAATATCAATGGAATGCTGAAAGCCGAAGGAAGTGCGGTAGGGGAACGTGCAGACATCGACGGAGGATTAAATCTGGGAGGTAGCGCTGAGTACGAATATCTGAAAGTCCATGGTCAGATCCAAGTCGACGGGATGATCAATGCGGGTGAAATGGAAATTTTAATGGCAGGACCCTGCCGTGCCAAAGAAATCGGTGGAGGACGCATTCAAGTTCGCAAAAAAACAGGCTCAAGATTCTTCTTGGCACTGCTATCCCCATCTTTAGCTACCCGCTTGACTGCCGAAGTTATTGAAGGCGATGAAATCGTGTTAGAGGATACAACGGCAAAGGTTGTTCGTGGTAATTCGGTACGGATTGGTTCAGGTTGCGAAATCGGACGCGTTGAATATAAACACCACTATGAAGCGGATTCCAAAGCCTCAGTAGGGATAGCTGAACAAGTATAAATGAGGACGGTGAGAAATAAAATGGCTGATTATGATAAGAACTTGAAACACTCTGACTTGAAGATTGTTGGTGATAGTGGATCTAATGGCGGAGTCTTTAATAAGGTGAATATTGTTGGCAATGCGGAAATTAACGGTGACATCGATTGCCTGACTTTTAAATGTACCGGAACGGCTGAGATTGACGGTAGCCTCACCAGCAATGTCTTTAAAACTACTGGAGATGTGATAACGAAGGGATCCTTACGGGGTGGTGAGGTAAACCTGACAGGCAATCTAAATATTCGAGGAAGTTTAACGGTTACAAAAGCCCAACTCAACGGGGAAATTCAGATCGAGGAAGGCATTGCCGGGGATGAAATAGGGATATATGGAAATTGTACGGTCAAAGGTGATTGTCAGGTGGAGCATTTTCGATTGAAAGGTGCCGCTCAAGTCGATGGGATGTTAAATGCAGAGCGAGTAGAAATGAAATTATTAGGCTTAAGCCGTGCAAGGAGATCGTTGGAGGTCATATTCGGATCCAGCCGCATTCTTCGTGGAGATGGATGTCCTTGTTAAAAAATTCTGGAGCTCCAGAGCTTAAGGTTGAGGTTATCGAAGGTGATGTGATATGGCTTGAGCACACGGTAGCAGATGTGGTGCGCGGCGGAGATGTAACAATTGGACCGGGCTGCCGAATTGGTCTTGTCGAGTATCGGGGAACTTTTCAACAAGATAAGCAATCCGATATCGCTGAGAGTCGGAACGTGGGTTGAGTTGGTAGAGCAATTTCCATGCAATAGTATAGGAACAGTCAAAGCCCCCTTACCAGAAACGATAAGGGGGCTTTGACTGTTCGAAAGTGATCACTCGGGATGGATATAACCTTTCCGTCCAGCTAGGAACCCGAAAGCAATAGCAAAAAGGGAAATGAAGACCATCGTGGCAAGCGGGGTGTCCCAGTTTCCGCTTCTGTCGTGAAGGAAGCCGAATAGTGTCGGGCCAATCGAGGCCAATAGATATCCGATAGACTGGGCCATACCTGATAACTCAGCCGCTTGTTCAGCAGTCCGAGTGCGAAGTGAAAAGAATAAAATGACAAGACTAAAGGTTGTACCGCAGCCAAGCCCAATCAACATAATGAACAGTGGTGCGAATGAAGGGAGGCCTAACCAAATTCCGCCGAATCCAATTAGAAACAGTGCAGCTGAAGAGGCTGCAAGCAATTTCTGGCTTCGCATCCGCGACGCGATCAGCGGCATAATGAATGACCCTGCCATGCTCATAATTTGCATAAGGGACAGCATCCAGCCTGCCTTTCCCGGACTCATACCTTGTTCATGAAGGATTTCTGGGAGCCAGGTGATACCTACATAGAACATGACGGATTGAAGCCCCATAAATATAGTAACCTTCCAAGCAACGGAAGAGCGCCATACAGATCCAGATTTGCGGGATGTTACGGATCCATTTGAACTTATCTTTGCGGGCTTGCGGCGAAGTTGTGGTAGCCATATCAATGTGGTCACTATGGAAAGAATGACCCAACTACTTAGTGATCCTCGCCAACCCAAAAAACTGTTGGAAAGCGGAATGCTGATTCCTGAAGCAATTGCCGCCCACATATTCATAGATGAAGTATATAAACTTGTCATCAGGCCGACTTTATGTGGGAATTCGCGTTTGATTAATCCAGGAATAAGCACGTTACATACGGCAATTGCACTACCGATCAGCGCTGTGCCAGCGAATAATGCTAGGGTATTCGGGAAATAACGAATGGCAATTCCGGCTGTTAATGCAACCATACAATATATTAGCGTCCATTCCATACCGAACCGCCGTGATAGCTTAGGAGCAACCAGAGCGAATATAGCAAATGCGATCAGTGGTAAAGTAGTCAGCATCCCGGTCATGGTGTGGGAAAGTCCGGTGTCAGCTTGGATCTGACCTATAAGAGATCCGACGCCCGTAATAGGGGCCCGCAAGGTGGCGGAGGTCAGAAGAATAGCAAGAACCAGTAGCGTGATGGAGGTGCCACGTGGGGAGCTAAGAGAGTGAGCTGTATCTTTATTCATGATGTTTGAAATCCTCCTATGATCTTCAACCGCTTCTAGCAAATTGTTCTGAGGTTGAGAAGCCTCCTACCTTAATGTCAGGAGTGAACACTAACCTTATCATATGAAAACTTTTACAATCAATACATTTATGTCATTGTCTGTTCTCTGTCGTCTGGATGTCACAGATCTATCTAAATGTAGGTCCTTCCACACCGTCCTCTACAATGCTTTTTGGATTTGTTTCGGCAGAAGGATTCTCTCTATATGAACCTTCATCGTGCATTGCTATGACCGTGGGTTGCGATGGATAGGTATCTTTGGAGAGTTTACGAGTCTCTACAACTTGCCCATCTATTTTTTTGATCCGGTACGTTTCGACAACAAACCCCTCTTTGCCTTGGACGAGGACTTCCCAGCCTCCAACAGGTAGCGTCTTATTCACTACATATTTATTTTTCATCGGAAGAACTTTAGATGTTCGGGATTGAATCTCATAAGTCACATTCTGCGGGATATCTCCGAATAGCTTGACCGTCAGCACATGGTTCTGGGTTTGGGCTCGGATCAGTATGTGATGTTCTGATGTATTTTTGAAACGAAAATTAATGTAGCCCTTCGCAAAGGTGGCGTCCTGCCCCTTGGGTACATAACTGACCGGCAGGGAGTGGTTGCGGCGCTCGACAATAGTTAATCCCGCGCGGAGAGCGGCATTATAGAGGGTGCTAGACACTTGGCATATTCCGCCACCCACTCCAGGCACGAGCTTCCCACCAAAGATGACGGGGGCCTCACGGAAGCCGTACGTTTGCTCAGCGGACTCAATCACTGTGGCGTAGTCAAATATGCCACCAGGTGGTAACGTCATCCCATCTATCGTCTGTGCTACCGCATCCACATTGTACAAGCGCCCTTCACCGCTACTTTGAAGGCCGGTTGAGAATTCTGCAATTCTACGCCGAATCCCTTCATCCTGAAGCGTCTCTATCGTTACTGTGGGTTGAACGACATGTAGGGGGATGGTGATCACGGTAGGATCTTGAGACTTGTTGTCCCCATCGGGGATGGAGGTAGGCAAAGCTGATAGTATGGTAGATGGAAAGGACTCCCAGTGAATGCGCTGTGCTGTCCGTCCAGGTAAATAGCTAATACGATCATCCTTATCAATAGTTCGCACTGCATTCACAAGTGCACCGAACTGTGCCTCCTCCCATTCGGAGTTAAAGACTGCCTTCAGAGGTTTGGCGTCGTATGAAGCATGGAGTTTCCATACTTTAGGGAAGTTTTTTCGTGCTAGGACACGATTCCACAAGCTTCCCTCAGAAAGTTCTGACAGAGACGCTCTGAAATCCCCTGCATGATAAGATACCCCGCTTTCCCCCCAAGTGAGGTTAACCTCAATATTCTCGATTACAAATACAATGGGATGCGTTTCCATCACCTTAAATTCATTTGCTAATTTTTGGAGTGCGGTATCCTTTTTTAATCCACCGACTTTCATGCCAGCAACGGTAGTTCCTTTGGGAACAGTATTTTGCCCCACGTATAGCTGAGCTACTATCAGTAAAAGGATACACAGCAATAAGACAGATACAACCGAAATAATAATAGGATGGATTTTTCGCATGTTGTACTCCTTTCCAATTTGGAAAAGCTCATGTACAACCATGTATATGTTCAAGTTCTGAAAACTTTCGAGTACTCAAAAGGTAACATATTTGTTACAATAAATAACGGACTGGTGAATATTTACTCATCTTTTAAAGGAATTGACGGGAAAGTGTCGAATTTAGATGCAGATGACTTAGCGCTGGGAATTAAGATTTAGGACGTGATAAATTTGATAGAAATGCAGGATATTTGGAAGACATATCCCAATGGCACCCATGCCCTAAAAGGGATATCAGTCAAAATCGATCGTAATGAATTTGTATATCTAGTCGGTCCCTCAGGAGCAGGGAAATCGACTTTTATGAAGCTAATATATCGGGAAGAAGTACCAACCAAAGGACAAATTTCAGTCAATGGTTTTAATATTGGTAAGCTCAAACCTCGCAAAATTCCATATGTTCGCCGCAATATCGGCGTAATTTTTCAAGATTTCAGGTTGCTACCTAAACTGACTGCCTATGAGAATGTTGCCTTCGCATTGGAAGTTATTGAAGCGCCGAAGAAGGTGGTCAAGAAGCGTGTACTTGAGGTGCTAGACTTGGTCGGACTTAAGAATAAAGCTGGGCGTGACCCCTCACAGTTATCAGGGGGAGAACAGCAACGGGTTGCGATTGCTAGAGCGATCGTCAATAACCCTTCTGTTATTATCGCGGACGAGCCTACAGGGAACTTAGATCCGGAGACCTCATGGGGTATTATGCAACTTCTAGATGATATTAATTTCCGGGGTACCACCATTGTAATGGCAACACATAACAAAGAGATCGTTAACAAGATGCGCAAGCGTGTAATCGCTATCGAGCATGGTAACATTGTGCGAGATCAGTTGAGAGGGGAATATGGGTATGAATTTTAACACCCCCATTCGACATCTTAGCGAAGGCGCGAAGAATGTATTTCGTAACGGTTGGATGTCCGTGGCTTCGATTACATCGATTATAGTCTCATTATTTATCCTGGGTGTGTTTACTTTATTAGTTTTGAACGTGAACTCGTTTGCGGATGATGTCGATAATCAGGTAGAGATTAATGTTTATATGGGGACAAAGGTAGATCAGGCTACATTAGATAAAATAAAAGCCGAGATCGGATCGATGGATGAGGTCAGCCGTATCACTGTGATATCGAAGTCTGAAGGTCTCAAAGACTTCAAGGAGAAATTGGGCGAAGAGGGCAAGGATTTACTAGAGGGCTATACCGAAGAGACCAATCCAATCCCAGACACGCTTAAGATAGAGGTTGTTGAGCCAACTACGGCTCCTTATCTAGCAACTAAAATTGAGGAATTAAATAAGAAATATCCGGATAATCCGATTTATAAAGTTAGATATGGACAAGGTACGGTTGAGAAACTTTTCAAAGTCACACGAGCGGTACGCAATATTGGTTTCGCCTTCGTTGCGGGTTTGGGGTTGATGGCGATGTTCCTTATCTCTAACACAATTCGAGTTACCATTCTGGCCCGCCGACGTGAAATTGGCATTATGAAGTTGGTAGGAGCCACGAATATGTTTATCAGGTGGCCATTTTTCGTAGAGGGTGCGCTAATCGGTCTGATAGGTTCAGTTATTACCGTAGTTGTTCTATTTCTTGGATATAACCAATTGGTAGAAGCTATTCAGGGCGATATTTCGATGGCTTTTCGGCTAGTACCAATTAAAGATATTAGTCTAAAGTTAGGTGGACTATTAATTGGATTTGGTCTTGTTATCGGAATTTGGGGAAGCACCATGTCAATTCGTAAATTTTTGAAAGTGTAATTAGATGTAGTAGTTCGAAGAGATAGATTAAACAAAAAGGACGGGGAAAGCAAAGTTGAAAAAATGGATATCCATGATTGCCGTTGTCACTTTAGCCGTTATGATCTTCCAACCTACAGAAGGTTATGCCAAGAGCAAGACGATCAGTCAGATCGACAAAGAATTGAAACAGCTGCAAGAGCAGGCTAAGCAGGCCAAAGAGCAACAGGAGAAGGCGGCCGATCAGAAGAAGGAAGCTCAGCATTACGTTAATAAGAATACTAATTATTTGAAGTTAGTTATGCAGGAAATTGATACGGTAAGTAATGAACTTGTTCAGATTTCTATGAAGATTGACGCAACAGAAGAAAATTTGCGGGCTACTGGAGCCTTGCTGGATGAGACAGAGGTGCGAATTCAGGAACGCTCAGATTGGCTCGATTCACGAGTACGTTTGATGTATACGGATGGAACGGTTTCGTATTTAGATGTTCTTTTGTCATCAACGAGCTTTACAGATTTCCTTGAACGCGCTGACTCATTACAAGCGATCGCTAACCAGGATCAAATGCTGTTGGAAGAACATAAGAAAGATAAGGAACTTTTCGAACAGCAAAAGCTTGACTTAGAACAGGATTATGCGACGGTTAAGAATCTATATGCAGAAGCGGAGTCTCGTAAGAGTACTTTAGAAGAAAAAGAGAACGAGAAGCAACAATTAATTGCTAAGTATAGCCATGAAATTGAAGAATCCGATGATATCAGCGAAGAGCAGGAAGCTTTGTTAGTCGAATTCGCAACCAAGCGTTCAGCCTTAGAGAAAGAGAAAAATAAGATCAAAGCTGCTCAAGTATATACGTATAAGAAGAGTACTAAATCGAGCAGTAGCTCCGGTGTTTCGAGTTCAGGAACTTTTAAAGGGAATGGCGGATCCATGGGACTTGCTGTTACAGGTGCGCGGTTGTCGTCAGGTTATGGTACGCGGGTGCATCCAATAACAGGTAAGGTGAAGACGCACACAGGTATTGACCTGGCGGCTGCACAAGGGACAGATATTCACGCAGCTGCAGGTGGTGTCGTTATCGTTGCTGAATGGTGGAGTGGTTATGGCAATACCGTCATTATCGATCATGGTGATAATGTATGGACGCTATATGGTCATATTCGGAACAATGGTATCGTGGTTGAAAAAGGTCAGCAAGTGAAAAAGGGCCAAAAAATCGCTGAAGTCGGTAGTACAGGTAATTCGACAGGACCCCACTGTCACTTTGAAGTCCGTATAAATGGTAATCCTGTAGACCCGATGCCTTATTTGTAATAGAATAGTTGCAAGTCTAATGAAACGGATAACGTCTCTACATGGGACGGGCTATCCGTTTTTCCTTCTTTCTCTCGCAGGAATGGATGGACTAGATAAATATTCCGAACAAGCTAAACATATACTATGATGGTTATTAAGGTAGCTTCCAAGTTGATCAATCCAGAGGCGGTGATTTTTTGTTTAAAAAACGTACAGTAGCTCTCATTGTTCTGTTAGCCATGCTGCTCAGTAGCGTGCTCACATTGACCCTAACAGACCAACTGAGTTTTGCAGGATCGGGCCCACTTCGCAGCGGTGTATTTGCCGATATAGGTAGCGGGAGCTCTAAGAGTGATATTCAGAAGATCGAAAAGGCAATTCAATTGATTAAGAAAAATTATTTAGAAGATGTTGATCAGAGTAAACTGGTTGATGGCGCTATTGATGGAATGATGAATGCACTTGGCGATCCATTCTCTTCTTATATGGGACCGGATACAGCACAACAATTTTCGGAACAAATCGAAGGCTCATTTACCGGAATCGGTGCTGAGGTATCGATGGAGAATGGCAGTGTGGTAGTGGTATCTCCTATTAAAGGTTCGCCCGCGGAAAAGGCGGGTATCCAACCAAAGGATATCTTGTTATCCGTGAATGGGATATCTTTTGAGGGACTTAGTCTTAACGAAGCGGTCTCCAAGATTCGTGGTCCGAAAGGAACCGAAGCTAAGGTGAAGGTGAAACGTGCGGATACTTCCGCCGAACTAGAATATACCATTGTACGTGATGATATCGCGCTCGAAACAGTCTACGCGCGGATGGAAGAGGGCAACGTTGGTGTTATAGAGATTACCGAATTCTCGTTGAATACGGCGGAACGGTTTAAGAAGGAATTGGCTGATTTAGAGGCCAAAGGGATGAAGGGGCTTGTCATCGACGTCCGTAATAATCCAGGTGGTGTGCTCTCCATTGTAATCGATATGGCGCAACAATTCGTGCCGAAGGGCAAAGGTATTGTTCAGGTTGAAGATAGAAACAAGCAACGTAGTCAGACATTGTCGAAGGGGTCGGGCAAGGGGTATCCCATCGCAGTAGTGACGAATAAAGGTAGTGCAAGTGCATCTGAGATTTTGGCCGGAGCATTACAAGAGTCAGCGGGTGCTAAGTTGATTGGTGAAGCGACTTATGGTAAGGGAACGGTTCAAACAAGTTTTAGTGAGGAAATGGGCGATGGTAGTCTGTTGAAAGTTACAATTGCCAAATGGCTCACACCAAATGGTGAGTGGATTCATAAAAAGGGTATCCAGCCAGACATCAAGGTATCTCAACCTTCTTATTTCACGGTAGCACCGATTAATAAGGAAACAACTTTCAAGTATGATATGTTGGGTGATGATATCAAGAGTGCGCAAGTGATGCTCAGTAGTTTGGGCTTTGCACCTGGCCGTGAGGATGGATATTTTGACAAGGGAACGGAAAATGCGCTTAAGAAATTCCAAACTAGTGTGAACATGAAGGCAACCGGCGTCCTTGAAGTTGAAACGATAAAAGCGCTGGAAAGCAGCTTGATTGAGAAAATTCGTGATGTGAAGAATGACAAGCAAATGAATACGGCGATCGAAGAGATCCGGAAGGAAATCGCTTCGCCGGTGTCGAATAAATAAAGGAGGCTGATTCTAGCCTTCTTTTTTTCTATATTCATACGGTGTGAATCTGAGTAAAATATTAATATTGGTTCCTGACACATGATTTCGGTCGTGAGAATTTCAAGATGGGGAGTGAAGGACCTTTTGAGTATTCTTTTAGAAGGGTTATGGAATTTAGCGGAGGCAGTTGGGCAGCTTTTCTTGCAGCCGTTTTATTATATTTCAATTATTCTGATTATGCTGATGTATCGAAGGCAGTTTCTCCTAGAGCGGAAGTTATTCCATGTACGTCTGCAAAGCTGGTTAGGTCAAACATGGCGTACGGTTATTGGTGGCTTGCTGGCAGGGATAGGGGTATCCGTCGTATTTGCGTTCGTGGGCATGACGCTTACTATGGAAGGTATCATTTGTATTTGGGCCGTAACCTTAGTGTTACTTCTCATTCGTGTTCGATATTTATGTTTGGCTTATTCCGTTGGTCTACTTGGGGTCGCTCAATTTATCCTGAACTTATTTCCTTCATTCGAGGGTGCGCAGTGGATTGGAGAGATCGTTCGAATTGTTCGCGAATTGAACATGCCAGTATTATTATGTCTGGTTGCAATAGTACATTTAGCTGAAGGACTACTCATCAGATGGCAGGGGGCTAAGTCTGCCGGACCGCTATTTTTTGAAGGTAAGCGGGGAAGAATGGTGGGCGGTTATCAGATGCAGAATCTCTGGGCTATTCCCTTGTTCATGTTCATACCGGCACAAACTGCTGGGGATATCCTGCCATGGGCACCACTCTTTGGCGGCGATGCTTGGCAAGGTGGATTCAGCGTCCTCGCGTTGCCAATTATGATCGGATTCTCGGAAATGACAACGGGGTTGTTACCCGAGACAAAATCTCGGATAACTTCGGGTCGCATTCTCGGGTATGGTTTGATTATACTTGTATTGGCCATATTGTCTGCTTGGTGGAATCCGCTGATACTCCTAACTGCACTAGTTGCCATTATACTTCATGAGGGACTTACATGGCTGAGTCGTATAGAGGAACAACAGCATAGTCCACTGTTTGTTAATCCGAAGGGTGGGCTGAAGGTACTCGCTGTTCTGCCAGGGAGTCCTGCTGAAGAACTCGGCATCATAATAGGTGAAACAATCATCAAAGTAAACGGCGTTCCGGTTCCATCGCAGGAAGAGCTACATGCAGCGTTGCGGATTAATCCGGCATTCTGTAAGCTAGAGGTGCTGAATCTTGCTGGCGAGAGTAAATACCTCCAGCGTGCCATTTATGCCGGTGAGCATCATCTGCTCGGCGCAATTTTGGCACCGGATGAGAAGACGATATCTGCCGTGAAGTTGCGGCCGCTATCACTGCTACAACTGCTAAATCCTAAGCGTGGTGTTAGTGGCAGTAGTGGAGGATATCGTGCTTCTACTAGTACGAAATCTCAAGAGCAAGTTGTAGAACAATATATAGAGAGCATACATGAGGGAGCTGAGAAGCATGAGTACTGAAATCAGATTATCACAGCATACGGCTATCTTAATAGAGCATGCCAAACGAGCCGGAATGTCGGAGCAAAGCCTCCTTCATGCGGTCCAATCGAATGACATATCCGCTTTTGAACAAGTGAAAGAGGAGCATTACAATTACACGGACCTCTTTACTTACTCAGTAGAGCACGGAGAGAAACTAGCTGAGGCTATTGCTGGGGGATACCGAATCACGTTTAATACGAGAAACGGACTTAAGATTTGGCTAGAAAAATTTTTGGGACAAGATAGTGAACGTGATTTTCAAGTCGGGGAAGGGATTATTGAGGGATTGTTAGTTAATGAACAACAAGCCGAGGTGATCCATCAGCGTTTGGCCGCAAACTGGATTGTCGCAGAGTCCAAAGAAGTGATGAATGGCAAGGAGCTTACCTTAAAGCTACGTGCTCCGGAAGTTATTATATAGCTCAAGATATATAACAAAGCTGCATCTCCCAGTTGAGAATGCAGCTTTGTTTGTTATACGCTACTGCTGAAGCTGTCTTAGTACCGTGATTTCTACACGCCGGTTTTTCTGTCTGCCATCAGCGGTGTCGTTGTCCCCAGTCGGTCGGGTATCGGCGTATCCTGCATACTGGAATCCAGCAGGATCGAGGTCCTCTTGATCAATGAAGTAGCGGAGAACAGAAAGTGCTCTTGCACCGGATAGCTCCCAATTGTCTTTGAACTTGGAAGCTTCGCCAACGGGAACACTATCTGTGTGTCCCTCAATACTAACGATGGTATCTAGCGTGCGGAATAGACTAGCAAGCTTGGCCAAGGTCTTAGCGGAGTCTTCCTTCAAGTCAGCCCTACCGACATCGAATAGAAAACGATCGCTTAACGTGATGGAGATACCCTTTGGAAGATCAGACACATGAATTTGATCCTCTAGTTTATTGTCCTTAATATATTGTTGGATCATATTCATTAAATTAAGGAGTTCTTCTTCCTGTTCCCGGAAGGCTAACTCTCGCTCGGTCATCGGAGCGGGTGTATCAGCTTTTACATCGCTACTCTTATCGCCTTCATCGTCCTTCCCGGATGTTGCAGGTGGATTCACTTGAGTATATGGATCAGCGGTCCCTAGAATACCGTTGCCCTTCTCTAGCAAAGAATCTCCACTCTTGAAGGTGAGCTGAAGTGATTGTGTAATCGTCTCATATTTCTCGATATCCAGCCGGCTCATGGCAAACATAATAACGAAGAAGATGAGCAACAACGTTATAAGGTCGGCATAGGTTATCATCCAGCGGTCCCTTGTATCAGGTTTGTTCTGTCTGCGCTGCCGGTTCCGCGATCTCATGCCTCGTTCTCCTCAGTTGCTGGGAGTTTTCTAGAGTTATCTATGATAAAGGATTCCAATTTTCGGCGAATTAATATCGGATGATCCCCATTCTGGATCGAAAGGACACCTTCTATCATCATCTCCATTCGATTTATTTCATCTTCACCACGTGCTTTTATTTTGGAGGCAATCGGAAGGAAAATAAGATTGGCACTAGCAACCCCATACAATGTCGCCGTAAAAGCCAGTGCAATGGATGGCCCAAGCCCCGTAGGCTCAGTCAAACTACCTAGGACGTGGATAAGACCCATAACCGTGCCGATGATTCCCATCGTCGGGGCATATCCTCCGGCCGATTCAAATATTTTAGCGTAGTTCTCATATTTATTCTCAACTGCGAATACTTCATACTCCATAATTTGTTTCACCATGTCCTGATCGGTTCCATCCACGACAAGTTGAATGCCATCGCGGAGAAATGCATCTTGATGAAGTGCTGACTTTTTCTCCAGAGACAGTACGCCTTCCCGTCGTGCAATGTTGGACATACTAAGAATGTCTTCAATTAAGCCGTTAGAATTCTTGTCGTTAGATGTAAATGCTAACACCAAGGCTTGAGGAATCTTCTTTAGTCTGGACATTGGGAAGCTGATCATGACTGCGGCGGTTGTTCCGCCGAATACGATTAAGGCAGCCGTTATCTGCATAAGTCCACCTACTTCGCCGCCATCCCAAAGAAATCCGCCTATGAGTGCGACCAAACCAATAATTAAGCCGAGTATTGTCGATATGTCCATAATTATGTACAACTCCTATTCTTTACTTACCATTTGCATCCATGGAATGAAAACAGTATAATTGATGGGAACACTCATTCTCGTTTTACAGTTTAAGGAATGAATGTAGGTTGTGGCAAGTAATTAACTACCTGGAATCAGGTTAATATAGATGAGAGAACTACTTAGTATATATGTAAGGTAGTAGTCTTCTTTTTTCAAAGTAACTCTCTAGTATTTCATTTTAGACGATAAGGGTGATGTTGGACAATGAGCGAAATTGTCTATAGTGATAATAAATTTGAACTAGTCTCAGATTTCACACCTCAAGGTGATCAGCCGACAGCGATAGAACAGTTGGTGGAAGGCGTGAAGGCAGGAAAGAGGAATCAAACCTTGCTAGGTGCTACAGGCACCGGGAAGACGTTCACGATTGCTCAAACCATTGCCAGGCTTGGCAGACCTACCCTCGTTATTGCTCATAATAAGACACTGGCCGCGCAACTTGCGAGCGAGTTCAAGGACTTCTTTCCTAATAATTCGGTTGATTATTTTGTCAGTTACTACGATTACTATCAACCGGAAGCCTATATCCCTTCTTCTGACACGTACATCGAGAAAGATTCCAGCATTAATGAAGAAATAGATAAACTGCGACACTCCGCGACAAGTTCTCTGTTCGAGCGACGGGATGTCATCATTGTAGCGAGTGTATCGTGTATTTACGGCCTAGGTTCTCCTACTGAATACGGTAATATGGTCTTGTCCCTGAGAGTAGGTATGGAGAAGCCGCGGAATCAGATTTTGGCCCGTCTTGTCGAAATTCAATATCAGCGTAACGATCTAAACTTTGTACGGGGTACATTCCGTGTACGTGGCGATGTATTGGAAATTTTCCCGGCTTCCAAAGGGGAGCAAGCAATCAGAGTGGAATTTTTCGGCGACGAGATTGAACGAATAACCGAGATTGATGTATTGACTGGTGAATTGGTTGGGGAACGTGAACATGTGGCTATTTTCCCAGCATCTCACTTTGTAACGCAGGAAGAGACGATGCGGATGGCATTGGTCAATATTGAGCGAGAATTAGAAGAACAGTTAGAAGTATTTCGGTCCAAAGGTAAGCTACTTGAAGCCCAGCGTTTAGAGCAACGCACACGTTATGATATTGAAATGATGAAGGAAGTTGGCTTCTGCTCAGGGATTGAGAATTATTCCGGACCTTTAACATTCCGTGAACGGGGTGCAACACCTTATACCTTGATGGATTACTTCCCTGATGATTTCTTGATTGTCATCGATGAGTCGCATGTAACGTTACCGCAAATCCGGGCGATGTATAACGGTGACCAAGCGCGGAAGACCATGCTTGTAGAGCATGGCTTCCGTCTACCATCCGCACTTGATAATCGTCCGCTTAAGTTCGAGGAATTTGAGGAGAAGGCAGATCAGTTGATTTTTGTTTCGGCTACGCCTGGCCCTTATGAAATCGAACATTGTGATACGATGGTCCAGCAGATCATCCGGCCTACAGGATTGCTGGATCCGATCATTGAGGTCCGTCCGACAAAGGGACAAATCGACGATTTAATCGGAGAAATTCGCGATAGGATTGAGAAGGACGAGCGGGTTCTCGTTACAACGTTGACGAAGAAAATGTCCGAAGATCTCACTGATTATCTGAAGGAGATTGGCATTAAGGTGCGCTACCTTCACTCGGATATCAAGACGCTGGAACGGATGAGTATTTTACGTGATCTACGACTTGGAACCTTTCATGTTCTTATCGGGATCAATCTACTGCGAGAGGGTCTGGATCTTCCGGAGGTATCACTCGTGGCGATTCTGGATGCGGATAAGGAAGGATTTCTCCGTTCAGAACGTTCACTGATCCAGACGATCGGTCGGGCGGCTCGAAACTCGGATGGACGTGTACTCCTCTATGGCGATAAGATAACCGATTCCATGGCCAAAGCCATTAATGAAACGGAACGCCGTCGTAACACGCAAATGGCTTATAACGAACGCCATGGGATTACGCCACAAACGATCCGCAAGAAGATACGTGATGTTATTGAGGCTACTAAGGTTGCTGAAAGCAAGAGCGATTATCTGACAGGTGCGGCTAAAGGTAAAATGTCTAAGCGAGATCGCGAGACCGTCATCAAGCGTATGGAAGCCGATATGAAAGAAGCAGCCAAGAACTTGCAATTTGAGCGCGCCGCCGAACTGCGTGACGCGATCATGGAGCTCAAGGCAGAATGATATTTACGACTAATTTTATAATAAGAGAGATATATAAATTGAAATAAAGAAAGTGAAAATGTGGAGAGAACGAAATGATTCTGAAGAAGCGAAGCGTTCACCTTTGTCCCCGAATTTCACCCTTGTATAAAGTTCAATGAAGAAATTCGGGGACAACAGTGATCGTAAGAACATTTCGATATCGCAACCTATCACAATCGATAGTTCAATTTATATAGTTTCAAGGAGATGAAACCGAAGTGGCCATTGAGAATATCGTCATAAAGGGCGCAAGAGCGCATAATTTGAAGAATATTGATATCACCATTCCCCGCGATCGATTTGTTGTGCTAACAGGGCTTAGTGGCTCAGGTAAATCGTCACTCGCCTTTGATACGATTTATGCTGAGGGGCAACGGCGTTATGTGGAATCACTCTCCGCATATGCTCGCCAGTTTCTAGGACAAATGGAAAAGCCGGACGTGGATTCTATTGAAGGATTGTCCCCGGCAATTTCCATTGACCAGAAGACGACAAGCCGTAATCCACGATCTACGGTCGGGACCGTTACGGAAATCTATGATTATTTACGGTTGTTGTTTGCCCGGGTGGGGCATCCTCACTGTCCAGAGCATGGTGTTGAAATTACCTCTCAGACAGTTGAGCAGATGGCCGACCGTATTATGCAATATCCTGAGAAAACCAGACTGCAAATATTAGCTCCTGTTATATCGGGGAAAAAGGGTGAGCATAAGAGCCTTTTTAACGAAATCTCCAAACAGGGTTTCGTTCGTGTTCGTGTAAATGGGGAGCAACGTGATCTTTCGGAGAATATTGAACTAGAGAAGAATAAGAAACATTCGATTGAAGTTATAGTTGATCGCATTGTAGTGAAAGAGGATGTTCGGAGTCGGCTTTCCGATTCCATCGAAACAGCTCTGAAGATGTCAGGTGGTCAATTACTTGTCGACATTATAGGTCAAGAAGAGCTGCGCTTCAGTTCTAACTTTGCTTGTCCGATTTGCGGCTTTAGCATGGATGAATTGTCCCCACGGATGTTCTCCTTTAATAGCCCATTTGGAGCCTGCCAGGAATGCGATGGATTAGGGGCGAAGATGGTTATTGACCCTGACCTGTTAATCCCGAATCCAGATAAGAGTATTGAACAAGGAGCATTTGAAGCTTGGGCAGGTAGCACCTCCAATTACTATCCACAATTTTTGAGATCGGTTTGTGAGCATTTTGATATACCGCAGGATGTTCCGGTATCTGAGCTTACCAAAGAGCAGATGGACAAGTTGCTGCATGGTACAGGAAGCACTAAGGTACGCTTTCGTTATCAGAATGATTTTGGAATGAGCAAAGATGCTTATGTTACCTTTGAAGGAATTATCCCTAACCTAGAACGGCGTTATCGTGAGACGAGTTCAGATGGTATAAGGGAATTTATTGAGGGGTTTATGGGTTCTAAACCTTGTAGTAGCTGCAAAGGAAATCGCTTGAAGAAAGAAGTTCTAGCTGTCACTATTAACAACGAGAACATAGCGTATGTGACTTCTCTGTCCATTGGGGAAGCGAGGGATTTCTTTAATGGTCTACGATTGAGCGACAAAGAAATGACAATCGCCAATATGATTCTTAAGGAAATAAATAGCCGGCTAGGTTTTCTTGTTAATGTCGGGCTAGATTATTTAACGTTAAGTCGTGCTGCGGGCTCGTTGTCTGGGGGGGAAGCCCAACGGATTCGTCTAGCGACGCAAATAGGTTCCAGTTTGATGGGCGTCTTGTATATCTTGGATGAGCCAAGTATCGGTCTGCACCAGCGGGATAACGATCGATTGATTGAAACGCTGGGGCATATGCGTGACATTGGTAACACTCTAATTGTTGTTGAACATGATGAGGATACGATGTTAGCTGCCGACTATATCATCGATATAGGGCCGGGAGCTGGTATACATGGTGGGTATGTAGTTGCACAGGGCACACCGCAAGAAGTCATGGATAATCCAAACTCGTTAACTGGACAATATTTAAGCGGGAAGAAGTTCATTCCGGTTAGCGATGTTCGGCGTAAACCTGATGATCGCTGGTTGGAGGTCAAGGGAGCCAAGGAGAATAATCTTAAGAACATCAACGTTAAGTTCCCAATTGGTGTCTTTACTGCCGTAACAGGTGTGTCTGGCTCAGGTAAATCGACATTAGTGAATGAAATTTTATATAAAACATTAGCACGTGACCTTAACCGAGCTAAGGTTCGTCCAGGACAATATCGGGAGATCAAAGGTTTGGAACATATCGAGAAGGTCGTTGATATTGATCAGTCGCCGATCGGTCGTACACCACGTTCTAACCCAGCAACGTATACTGGAGTATTTGATGATATCCGTGATCTATTCTCCAATACAAATGAGGCAAAGGTGCGTGGTTATAAGAAAGGGCGGTTCAGTTTTAACATTAAGGGAGGCCGTTGTGAGGCTTGCCGTGGCGATGGTATTCTCAAGATTGAGATGCACTTCCTACCGGATGTCTACGTACCATGTGAAATTTGTAAAGGTAAACGATATAACAGAGAAACGTTAGAGGTTAAATATAAGAATAAGAGTATCGCCGATGTGTTAGAGATGACTGTAGAGGCAGCGACTGAGTTCTTCCAGAACATTCCGAAGATTCACCGCAAACTTGAAACGTTATTGGATGTAGGGCTTGGTTATATTAATCTCGGACAGCCAGCTACGACGTTATCTGGCGGGGAAGCACAGCGTGTGAAACTAGCTTCTGAGTTGTATCGTCGCAGTACGGGCAAGACGATTTATATTCTAGATGAACCAACAACAGGGCTACATGTCGATGATATCGACAGACTACTCAAAGTATTACATCGCTTGGTGGATTCTGGCGAAACGGTACTGGTTATCGAGCATAATTTGGATGTCATCAAGACAGCGGATTATCTTATTGATCTGGGTCCGGAAGGCGGAAGCAGAGGCGGAACGATCCTTGCAACGGGGACGCCAGAGGACATTGTGAAGGTGGCAGAGTCGTACACTGGGCAATACTTGGCGCCGGTTCTGGAGCGGGATACGAAACGTACCGAAGAAATGAAGGTACTCGGTTAGAGAAACGGAAGACTAGAAGGTCAAAGTGACTAGAGGTTAATTGGCCAAGAACAGAAGAAACACAGTTAAATTAAACATGAACGTCTGATGTTGCGAGCAAGCAGCATTGGGCGTTTTTTTTTGTGTAGGTGAAAATAATGTAGCGGATAATTTAATCTAAACAGGGCAACAGAGTTAGTCTTCCTTCAAAGTATAATTTTGGCGAATAGGAGAAAGAGAGACGGGGGATACTCTCATCAAAAGCTATTAGGTAGGAGTGACCACAGTGAAAAACCAGGAGACTGAAAGCGGTGGAACCAGTCCGGCCAACGAGACCTCATTATCTACTTATTCTCTTAGTAGTTCTTTGGACGAAATGTTAGCCCTGTTTCGGCAAATATTCAGCAATGATGGCACACTTAGAATAAGAATAATTGAGAATGCACAGTGTAGCAGTATTCGCTGTGGCCTAATTTATATTGACGGAATGATTGATAGGAACCAGATTAGTGAGGGTGTTATAAAACCTATAACTAGCTATCAGTTTGATGAATCGGAACGAAGTGGTACAGCTGAGCTGATGGATAAAATCAGAAAGCAAGTTTTGAATGTTAGTGATGTAGCTGACTCTACGGATCTGGAAGAAATAATCGCTGCGATTATATCGGGGAAAACCGTATTTCTACTGGACGGCTATTCCGGCGCACTTAACATTAGTGCACAAGGCTGGGAGATTAGGGCTATAACCGATCCGATGACGGAAAAAGCGAACAGGGGATCTCGTGAAGGGTTTACCGAATCAATGCAAGTTAACCTGACGCTTATAAGGCGGAGAATACATGATTCTGACTTGAAGTTTATATTCCTTGAGGTAGGAACTCGCAGTAAAACACAAACCTGCCTCTGCTATATGGAAAGCTTGGCCTCGCCAGATATTCTTAAGGAACTGCAAGGTCGGCTGAAGCGGGTTGAAATTGATCATATTCTGGATACGGGTTATATTTCGGAATTAATTCGGGATGAGCCCTACTCCCCCTTCGAAACGATTGGAAGCACAGAGCGCCCTGATACGGTGGTTGGTAAGCTCATGGAGGGTAGAATTGCGCTACTTATCGAGGGGAGTCCTTTTGCCCTAACTCTCCCTTATGTGTTTGTGGAGAATTTTCAAACCAGCGAAGACTATTACATGAACTATTATTTTGCCTCTTTTAACCGGTTGTTAAGGATCTTTGGGGCATTCTTGTCCTTTAGTATCCCAGCTGTATATGTTGCATTGGTTACTTACAGTCGGAAATGGTACCCACACAGCTCCTGCTCAGCATTGCGAAGGCGAGGATGGACGTACCATTTCCAACAATAGTAGAAGCGCTGCTGATGTTGACCGTATTCGAGATCCTGCGGGAGGCGGGTTCCAGAATACCAAGCAACGTAGGACAGGCTGTCAGTATTGTGGGTGCTTTAGTTCTAGGACAGGCGGCCGTGGATGCTCGAATCGTCAGTGCTCCTATGGTTATTGTAGTCGGTCTTACGGGGATAACAACACTACTAAACCCCAAAATTACGGGTCCTTTAATAATAATCAGGGTTTTATTACTGATACTGGCCTTTCTATTAGGCATATATGGGTATTTCTTAGGGCTGCTTGGTTTGGTAGTTCATTTGATGAGTCTTCGTTCATTTGGGGTGTCTTATATGATTGGCGTAGGTTCGATTCGTCCTCAGGATATAAAGGATACAGTGATCCGGGTTCCGTGGTGGGACATGTACTTGCGTCCGGTGGTCATAGGGGCGAGGAATATGAAGAGAAAGTCATCTAAGAACAAGGGACATCATCGATGATACAGGTGAAACGTTTGCTGCAGATACTAATAGTACTGTTTTCGCTAGTTGCGATTTCAGGTTGCTGGAATTACGTTGAAGTTGATGATTTGTCCATTGTGGCAGGTGTGGCAATTGATAAGAACCCGGCAGATGGAAAATTGTTATTAACAGTAGAACTGATTGACACAAAAGGGGGGACAAAGCAGACGCAGGCAGGCTACAAGACGATTAGCCTTACAGGAGACACGATGTTTGAGATTGTCAGAAACATGATATCAATGACAGGCAAGAAATTATTCTGGAGTCATGCCAAAGTGATTATTATCAGCGAGGAGGTTGCCCGGAGTGACGGGGTGATTAGATTTATTGATTGGTACACGAGAGATACGGAAACGAGAGCTGATGTATTTATTTTTGTATCCAAGGAGAAAACAGCCCGGGAGATTCTTGATCTTCAAAGCACAATGGAGTCAATCACTTCCTTTGAGTTGGCGCAAATGATGCGGGATGAGAAGTATGTTAGCTCAGCTCCGACTGTGGAGATATGGGATTTTATCGATAAGTTGGAGTCTCGTGGGAAGTGCGCAATAGCACCGCTAGTTTATATTCACCAAAATGATACGACTAGCAGTGAGCGAGTCAACGGAACCGCTGTTTTTAGTAAAGATCGAATGGTGGGCACTCTCAGCGAGGAAGAAAGCAAATATATGCTGTTTGCCAAAAATGATATAAAGGGAGGTGTACTACCTGTGAATGATGAGACGGGTATACCAACTTTCTCATTAGAAATTATATCGAATGAGACTAAAATAAAGCCTTTATTGACTAATGAGGGGATCCAGATTCAGATTAACACCGTGACTCATACGGGTCTGGATGAGGTCATGTCTTCAAACGGATTGTCAGATTTCCAGAGCCAGAAGGCAATTGAACAACGTGCTGAGGAAGAACTCGAAAAAAATATCTTGAAGGTAATTTATAAAGTACAGCAGGAGTATCGTAGCGATATTTTTGGGTTTGGAGAGATTATTCATGAACAGTTGCCTAAAACGTGGAAAGAGATGGATGACACATGGGAAAATGAATTTAGCAAGTTAAAGTTTACGGTTCAATCGAAGGTTATGATTGATAACAGCGCTAGAACTTCAAGATCAATTAGAATAGGTGATTAAAAATGGCTGTATTAATTGTGTTTCTTTATGCTTTCATTGTTTTGATTGATCCGTATGGTCTGCTGAAACAGGGATTGAAACGTGACTTTTATGTATGTTCTGCCCTGTGCTTGCTTTCGTTTGTGATCGCCTTTTCACTGACGATGAAGTGGGATATTCCCAGTCCTACCCCATTAATTGAAGGCTGGGTCAAGCAACTTCACTAGAATGAATGAATACCAAGAAAGAAGGTGACCTTTCATGAGTAAAGAGACGATTACGGGTGGCCAGTACACTAGCATAACGATCATGTTTATGATCAGCAGTTCATTGTTCATGGGAGGTGCAGGTCTATCCGGCAACAGCATTTGGGTTTCTTTGTTGCTTGCGATTACAATGGCAGTGCCGCTTGTGTGCATCTACGCAAGACTGCATGCTCTGTTTCCTGGTAAAAATATTTTCGATATGTTGATTGCAGTTTTTGGCAAGGTAGCAGGTAGAGTAGTAGCCTGTTCATATATATGGTATTCCCTACATTTAGGAGCCCTTGTGCTGCGTAATTTTGGCGAATTCAGTAAAACGGTCCCGTTAACTGCAACGCCGATGATTGTGCCTATGCTATGCATTGGGCTACTCTGTGTTTGGGCAGTAAGAGCAGGGATTGAAGTGATCGGAAGAAGTGCGAAGTTCTTAGTTCTGTTTGTGCTATTTGAGCTCTTTATCATACAAATATTTTCGCTCCCCCTTTTTGAATATCATCATCTATTACCGTTGCTAGATAACGGTTGGAATGCCGTACTGAGCGATGCCATGAGTTCATTCTCATTTCCTTTAGCTGAGACTGTATTGCTGTTGGGCGCTTTTCACTCCCTACCGGATCGAGCCTCAGCCTATCGGGTAATGCTAAGTGGGGTGTTGATTTCAGGGGGAGTTATTATTCTAGTTTACCTACGTAATATGTTAGTACTGGGACCTGAGATCATAACCTCTTTGTACTTCCCATCTTATGTGGCGACGAGCCGGATCAATATAGGGGATTTTCTCACAAGAATCGAAGGCTCCTCGGCGATAGCGTTTGTAACAGCGCTGGTCATCAAGGTTAGTTTGTGTTTATATGTAGCCAGCATTGGAATTGCCAAAGTATTTAACCTAAAGAGTTATCGTTCCGTTGTCCTACAGATGGGGTTGATCATGGTGTATTTGTCGGTATTTATATTCAAAGATATTATGGGGATGCAGTACTTCGCCTTTCATATTTATAAAGTCTATGCCTTCCCTTTTCAGGTGATTATCCCGATGATATTGTGGATTGGGTCTGAAATTGTAGTTCGAAGAAACAAGAATAAGACGGCGGTGGCTTAATAGCGACGACACTCTAATGTTAGCAAATATCAGCACGGATAAGAATGGACTTGGACAATGTCAAGGATAAAAATTACTGTTCGAGAAGAAAAACAATGAAATTATCGTCAATATGGCAACATTTTCAATATTTTTTCGTCCTTGCTATTGCATCCGATCCAGAAGGAAGATAACATGGAAGAAGATGTGATAAACCGCTGATTAAAGAGGGGGCTTCGATATGTGGTTACTCGCTGGAGCTGGTGAGACTACAACGACCTATAACGGCTTTGATATCTTTATGTTATTGTTTACGCTGATTATTTTTATTGGTGTGGTACGTCTACTGATGGAGCGTCCCAAGAAGAATCTGTTTGCTATCGGATTCGGCATGCTTTGCTTGGTCATTTTTTTGGTCTCGGATGTCATCATGATCAAGGCTTGGTTCAGTTAAATCATCTGATGGCCACAACTAATGATTAATTATATTTCGCAACAAAAAGGTGGCAGCCCAAGTAATTGGCCTGCCATTTTGTATTTAGGATCACAGTTTAACTTATAACCTAACTGAAACTGTACATTGGATAGCACCGGATAGTGTCCAAAATTATTTAGTTGCATTAGTTACACTTAATATGGGTTCAATCTACGCTGCACGAGTATTAGTTGCAAATAGTACACTTAAACTTCCCATGTTCGAGTAAGTCTCCAGTTTGGCTTGAAATAGCTGTATGTTGTACAACTAAAGTGAGCGAATTCATCGATGAAGCCAATTTGGTGTATTTTATACAACTATGTGTGGTTTGGAAGTTGCTGAGTGACTAAATAGTGTAGCGGTGGATGGAAGTTGTTAAGTAACTCTAGAGTATATAGATGTATGAAGGTAATGAGTAACTTTGTGGTATTCCATGTTTGCTTATATTTTCCGCTGGATACGTGGGAATAAAGCTAGAGTGTGAGGCCGATGTCTGATAAAATAGATAAGTTATAGGAATCTCAGATTTTAGATGTTGTTAGTTCTAAGAGAGATGAATACAGAATTTAATGATGAATCCAAGTGATTTATCTAGGAGGATATAAATGAGTAAGACAGCATTAACAAGACAAGACGTGGAACTGCTTGCACCCGCAGGTGATTGGGATTGTATGCGGGCTGCGGTAGCCAATGGAGCAGATGCGGTATTTTTTGGAGTGGAGAAGTTTAATGCTCGTGCACGGGCGAACAATTTCCGGATGGACGAGTTGCCAGAGATTATGGCCTTTTTACACAGCTATGGAGTGAAAGGGTTTTTGACCTTTAATATTCTCGTTTTTGAGAATGAGTTACGAGATGCAGGAGAGTTAATTGAAGCATGTATCGATGCAGGTGTAGATGCGGTGATTGTACAGGATTTAGGTCTGGTTAAGCTGATCAGAGAACTGTCACCAGACTTTCCGATTCATGGTTCGACGCAAATGACGATTACTTCGCCGGAAGCGGTTGAGTTTACTAAGCCGTGGGGGATGGAGCGGGTTGTACTTGGACGTGAAAATAACCTGAAGCAAATCGAGAAGATTGGAGCGCAGGCGAAGCTGCCGATGGAGGTATTCGTACATGGTGCTCTATGCGTATCTTATTCCGGTCAATGTCTAACATCGGAAATGTGGGGTGGACGTTCGGCGAACCGCGGCGAATGCGCACAGGCATGCCGTCTTCCATATGACCTCATGGTGGATGGAGTGCAGAAGCCGATGGGCGATATAGCTTATCTGTTGTCTCCTAAAGACCTCGCCGCTATTGATATTATGCCTGAATTGATTGAAGCGGGAGTAACGTCTTTCAAGATCGAAGGACGGATGAAGACCCCGGAATATGTTGCTAATGTCGTGAGTAAGTATCGGAAGGCAATTGATAATTATTTCGAAGGAGATGGAGTCCGGCCATCAAAGGAAGAAATTCGTGAGCTTCAACAGAGCTTCTCGCGTGGTTTTACGCACGGATTCCTTGAAGGAACGAACAATAAGCAATTGGTGGAGGGAACATTCCCCAAAAGCCGTGGAGTATATCTAGGTGTGGTAGAACAGGTGCTTCGTGATGGTGTTGTCTGTAAGATTGAGGCGCCAGTGAAGCGTGGCGACGGTATTGTGTTCGATGCGGGGGACCCGACGAAGAAGGAAGAAGGGGGCCGCATCTACGATTTACGGCGCAAGGGTGTGAAGCTGGAAGGCGAAGCGGCTGAGAGTTGGATCGTGGACATTGTGCCAGGTCGCAATGATGTTGATCTACGCCGTGTTCAAGTAGGCGATCGTATCTGGAAGACGAATGACCCTGCTTTGGATAAGCGGCTTCGTCAGTCGTATGAGATTGACAAGCCTTACCGGGTGTTCCCTGTGCATGTCCGGGTAATTGGACATGCAGGTGGGCTGCTCTCGACTTTCTGGACTGATGCCCAGAAAGGAACGACGGTACGCGTCGACTCGGAGCTTGAGCTCGAAGTCGCACAGAAACGGCCGATGGACTACGCCCTGCTCGAAGAGCAGTTTGGCCGTCTAGGCGGTACGGTGTTCCAGCTCGAGAAGCTGGATGTGGAGCTGCATGGCGACGTAATCCTACCGATGCGAGAGCTGAACGGCATTCGCCGCCGCGCAGTGGAACTGCTGGCGGGCGAGCGGCCTAAACCGCCCGTTTACGTGAAACGGGCGGAGGGGCTTGATGGCGCCCTCGCGCATAGCGGGGCGCCTGCGGGCGACGGCGCGGATGCTATGCCGCGCCGCGTGCCCGTGGCTCGCGGTGAGGCGAAGCTCACCGCGCTCTGCCGCAGCCTGCCGCAGGTGCAGGCTGCACTCGAAGCTGGCGTAGAAATGATCTACGCCGACTTCGAATTCATTAAGCAGTTCCCGGCAGCGGTGGAAGCCGTACGGGCAGCTGGCAAGTCCATTGCGCTAGCGACGCCGCGCATTCATATGCCAGGCGAGAACGGCTACCATAACAACATCCTGCGTCTTGAACCCGACGCAGTGCTAGTACGCAACACAGGTGCCTTGTACTTCTATCTACGGCACCGCCAAGAGAACCCAGATGCTAAGCATCCGCAAATTATCGGAGACTTCTCGCTTAACATCGCCAATCACAAGGCGGCAGAGTTGTTCCTAGAAGCGGGCTGTGATCTCATCACACCGTCATATGACCTCAATATTCAGCAGATGGTTGATCTGCTGGGTCAGAGTCAGACTTCTGCAGTGGAGATCGTTATCCATCAGCATTTACCGATGTTCCATACGGAGCATTGTGTGTACTGTACCTTCCTTAGTGAAGGAACAGACTTTACAAACTGTGGACGTCCATGTGAAGATCACAGCGTATCCCTGCAGGATCGTATTGGAATGTCTCATCCGGTTCGAGTAGACGAAGGGTGTCGCAATACCGTGTATAACGCGATTGAGCAATCAGGTGCAGAATATCTGAATCACTTCCTTGAGCTTGGTGTGCCAAAATATCGGGTAGAATTCCTGGAAGAGACACCAGAGCAGGTACATGAGGTCATTGATCTGTATACTCGTGCGCTACGCGGTGAGATTAGCGGAACACAGGTATGGAAGTCACTTAAAGCGACCAACCAACTTGGCGTTACGCGTGGGCAATTAGTGAAATAACAAGGGTGCGCCAATCGGCGTCGCTCGATCATGTTCATAGGACTGCTTCTCCGTGTGATTTACGGAGGGCAGTCTTTTTTCGAAAAAGGTGTGTTTTTATAGGCTCTACGCTGTAACCAATGTTTTACTAGGGAGGATTTGGTACATACATTGGGCAGGAGACCAGCTTCCAGGCTTTATTTAAAGGGAATTACTCAAGTTAAGTTGCTGAGATTACACATCTTTCCACTAGTAACTGGAATAACTCCAGTTAATCAACCGATAATCGGTCATAACTGGTTATAAGCGCCGAATTAGATGGAGAAATTCCAGTTGAGTTGCTCACTCGTTGTATGCGATCGTAATTAGGAGGAGGAATTCCAGGTATTCATACTCCATCGAGTACTGGCAGCTTCTAGATCGGCATAAATTAATGCCTCCAAATCATGAGTGCTTGCTATAGTAGAGGTGTGTGCAGATTATAGCTTTGAAAATGGAATGAATAGACCATATTTTGGGCTCAATCTGAAAATCAGTGGATGACAAAACGCAACGCTGCTTCCCACTATAGGGGCTGTCAGCCGCTGTATTTGGTTTTGAGCCTTATTTTGTAGATAAAAGATTAAAACCGAGGGGAATGGATAGAAGCATGGTTCCTTTTACATTGGGTGAAGTTAGGTCGCTGTGCGGTAGAATCTCATATAAGCGAGGAGAGCAACTTGTTAAAGAGGGCCTGGTGGCTGAGCTGAATAGCGATGGGGTAGGTCATTTTGAAGCCAAGGTTCGCGGGGAGCAGCCTTATGATGTGAAGGTAGATGTGAACAGATCGGGCACGCTCAAAGCGCTGTGCAATTGCCCGGCCTATACACCTTACTATGGTTATTGTAAACACATTGCTGCAGTGCTGATCACGATACATCAAGTGCATAGTGAACCGGGAATCCGAAGTGGACTGGTAGTTCCCTTGTCTCCACTTTTTGAGAGTGCTGAATCAGTTGGTACTGGACATGATGAACATCCTCAGGATTCACAGCCTAATGCCACAGTCGCATACGAAGGGGACGACATAGTATCAAGCAGTCTTATTTCCCTTTTTCAGCGTAAATCCGGTGTAACTAGGAAACATGGTAGCGAACTAGCCACTAAAATTCCGATAAATGGGCGCAAAGAATTGTTGAATGTAGAGTTTACGGTAAAAAGAGTGCATAGTTTGAGGGATGAATATAAGTTTGTTATGGAGCTGAAGGTTGGAGAAAAACGGCTCTATATCGTTAATGATCTCGGCGAGTTTCTTGGATGCGTTGAAGCCGCCGAGCGATATCCTTTTACCAAGTTATTCACTTATGATCCCAGTCTGCATGAGTTCAGCCCAGAGGACCGCGAACTTATCATGAGGTTGATTGATATTCATAATAGTGAATATGCCTATAAAGAGGCTACTCACCTTTCTCCTAGGTACTCCAGTACCCGTTCCAAAGGAGACAAACGGCAGTTGATCATACCTCCGCTTGCTTGGAAGTCGCTAGTCCAACTCATGATGCAACCTGGTCTGAACGTGCTCATGGAGCAAGATAATGGCGCTACGCGTTCATTTGTGGCAGAAGAGGACAGGCTACCGGTTTCTTTTAAAATGCGTAAAGAGCCAGAGACCGAGAATTACCTGATGGATATAGAAGGTTTGCAGGAATGTACATTAATGCCTCGTTACGGGTGTGTTGTGGCGGAAGGGCGAGTCATTTTGCTTGAGGAATCAGATACCCGGATCGCAAGTGAATTGTGGAAACTGTTGTATCACAAGGAGAGCAATCAGCTGCACATTCCCCCTATTCAAATAGATTCTTTCATGGAACATGTGGTGCCCGGCCTGCGCCGACTTGGGAATGTGAGTATGGAGCAACAAATCGCTGATCGGCTTGTTGAAACGCAGTTACGCGCTAAGTTGTTCTTGGAGCAGGATGGTGAGGTATTACGGGGTACGTTGGAATTTCATTATGATGGGATTAAACTGCACCCACTGTCTTTGGGGAATAGGAATGAGAGTGAGGATGGGAGCGGAGGCTGGGACGTAGATTCTATCGGATCCCCAATACTCGGCGATGTTATCTTAATTCGGGATACGCAGCGGGAATCACTTGTCTTGGAAATGATTGATAGATCGGCTTTTCGAATCAATGAAGGTGGATTGATAGCGGAGGCAGAGGATGAACTTTACGACGTGTTATTCAATTTGCTCCCGGAACTTGAGCATGTGGCCGAGATATATGCAACGCCATCTGTTAAACGAATGATCCATAGCAGCAATCGTCCCCCTAAGGTGAAAATAGATACGGATAGCTCGCTGAATTGGCTTGAGGTTTCTTTTGAAATGGATGCGATGAATGAGGATGAGCTTAGGGGAATATTGCTTAGCATCGTAGAGAAGAAGAAATATTACCGACTGCCTGAAGGAGCGTTTCTTTCCCTGGAGAATGAAGAGTTTCAGGTGTTCAATCGGTTGTATAGTGATCTGGGAATGAAGACAAACGATATCAAAGGTGGCTTGATTTCACTTCCGGTGGCACGGGGATTACAGTTTCAGGACCGGAATGAGGAGGGTTTACAAGGCGTTCAGTGGGGCAGGTCTCTGCGCCGACTACTAGACCATCTAAAGGACCCGGAGGCCATGGACTTCGAAGTCCCATTCTCACTTGCCCCTATACTGCGGGATTATCAAGTGACAGGCTTCAGATGGATGAAGATGTTAGCTCATTATCGTTTTGGAGGTATTCTTGCCGATGATATGGGACTTGGTAAAACGTTGCAGAGTATCGCTTATATTGTCTCTGAGCATGAAAAGAGCAGCGCCACAGGCGTTGAGCGAAAGCCGGTACTGATTGTTGCGCCAGCATCGCTAGTCTATAACTGGGAAAGTGAGTTCCACAAGTTTGCTCCGCAGCTTCATGTTAAAGTGGCTGCCGGAGATAAGCAGGAACGTAGCGAAGTTCTTAGTGAGGTTGAAAAGGTCGACGTAATCGTGACGACTTATCCATCACTGCGTCGTGATTTGGAGTGGTACCGGGAGATCACATTTGATACGTTGATCATCGATGAGGCGCAGTATATTAAGAACCCGGAGTCGCAGACAGCACAGGCTGTGAAAGAGATTTCTGCAGCCCACCATTTCGCTCTTACAGGCACTCCAATCGAGAATTCGCTAGAGGAGTTATGGTCGATTTTTGACGCAGTATTCCCAGGTCTGTTCGGTGGACGCAAGACGTTTATAGAAATGCCACGGGATCGAATTGCGAAGAAGGTGCGTCCTTTCATTCTGCGGCGGCTTAAGAAGGACGTATTAAGGGAGCTTCCTGACAAAATCGAGACCGTACTGCAGTCCGAACTACATGTGGAGCAGAAACAACTCTATAGCGCTTATTTGGCCAAATTGCAGGAGGATACCGCAAAGGATTTGGAGGAAGGTAACTTTCAGAAAAGTCGGATCAAAATACTAGCGGGCATTACTAGACTACGTCAATTGTGCTGTCACCCTACTTTATTCATAGATTCGTATACAGGCTCTTCAGGTAAGCTGGAGCAGTTACTAGAGCTGGTTGAAGAAGCACTGGACAGTGGGAAGCGGATGCTTATCTTTTCACAATTTACCGGCATACTAAGTTTGATCCGTTCGGAGCTCGTGCAGCGAGAGGTGGATTTATTCTATCTCGATGGCTTCACACCTTCAAGAGAGCGTGTAGACCTGTGCCGCCGTTTTAACGAGGGAGAGAATCAGATCTTTCTTATCTCGCTCAAAGCGGGAGGAACCGGACTTAATTTAACTGGAGCGGATACAGTTATTTTGTATGATCTGTGGTGGAATCCGGCTGTAGAGGAGCAGGCAACGGGCAGAGCTCACCGGATGGGACAGAAGCAGGTTGTGCAGGTAATACGTTTAGTATCCAAAGGAACTATTGAAGAGAAGATTCTGGAGCTTCAGGAACGTAAAAGAGATCTGATCGAGGAAGTCATTTCATCGGAATCAGGAGAAGGGACTTCGAGCTCCCTAACCGAGCAAGAAATTCGCGGGCTACTCATGATATGAATATGAGTAGTCTGTTTTTTTGTTAGATATTAGTTGTGCTTAGTGCAGCGGGAATTTTGAGCCCGGATTTCTCATAATCGTAGATGTATCAATGGTTTGGTGCAACGCTTTAAACTGCTGATCTCTTTATTAAGTTTCTGTGACAAGGGGATATTTTCCATTGATAATAGAAGTTTATCAGTGCTAAAAAATTGTTTATATGATAAAATGAAAGCGTAACCAAAATATAAATGGAGGCAGAGTTCTACAACGTGAATTAAGTTTTCCAAGTGATTTTTTTACGAAAATCGAAAGGAAAGGATGATTCGCAAAACGGATTATGCTAATGAAGTAAGTTTTGTTACGAAGCTCTACAAGAAGTCATTGCTTGCTCGAAAAAGCGTTTAGGTTTATGAAGTAGATTTGTTTGTGGAAGATCAGATGGAAGGCTGTATTTCACAAAACGGATGTGCTTAGGAAGTTCTACAAGAAATCATTTGCTCAACAAAATGTATTATGCTTACGAAGTAGTTTTGTTACGAAGAACCACATGGAGGCTCTGCTTCACAAAACTTTTAGGAGGCTGGATGAGATGTTTGAAGGATTCCTCGAAATGCAATCGGTAGTTTCTCGGGTTCAAGGACGGCTAGAAATTGGAGGCGATCAGGCGTATCATAAACTCGAATACGGTACGGAACGTTTCTTGCATACACCTGAACCAGGCAACCGTATTCGCAAAGAGGAACCACCTCAACGATTCTCGTTTCGCAGATTTTGGAGTTAACGAACTAGTGATTCAACAGCAATAGTAAATCAAAAGGCGACTTTCCCGAAATCATTTATTTCGGAGAGAGGAGCCTTTTTTCTTATTACTAATCTTCTAAATAACTATGATATAGTGTAAATATCTAAGATTGTATATAGGACAAGGAGTTGTACATATGAAAATTCGTAAAGCCATTATTCCGGCTGCAGGGTTAGGTACGCGTTTCTTGCCAGCAACTAAAGCGATGCCGAAGGAAATGCTGCCCATTGTGGACAAGCCAACCATTCAATATATCGTGGAAGAAGCCGTAGCTGCAGGTATTGAAGACATTATTATTGTCACTGGTAAAGGTAAACGTGCGATTGAGGATCACTTCGATAATTCCTTCGAGTTGGAACATAACCTCAACGAGAAGGGCAAGTGGAAGCTGCTGGAGGAGGTCCGCAAGTCATCTGAAATGGCGGATATCCATTATATCCGGCAGAAAGAACCTAAAGGTCTTGGACATGCGATCTGGTGCGCCCGGAAGTTTATTGGAGATGAACCATTTGCCGTTTTATTGGGTGATGATATCGTGGAATCTGAGGACCCATGTCTGAAGCAAATGATTGATGTGTATGATGAACAGCAAGCGTCAGTTGTAGGTGTTCAACCGGTGCCTTGGAATGAAGTTTCTCGCTATGGTATTGTAGACGGAACCGAGATTAGAGACCGGGTATATTTAGCTAATCAATTGGTAGAGAAACCTGAGACGAATAAAGCACCATCTAACCTAGCGATTATGGGTAGATATATTCTAACACCAGCTATTTTCGATATACTGGGCGAACAACATGCAGGCGTAAATGGCGAGATCCAACTAACGGATGCGATATCCCGCCTGCGGGAGACTGAGCGTGTTATTGCCTATAATTTTTCAGGTATTCGGCACGATGTCGGAGAGAAGCTTGGATTCATCCAGACAAGCATTCATTATGCGTTGCAGAATATCGAACTTAGGGAACAATTACTAGATTACATGACACAGATTATAGAAAATGCAGGACATAAGAAAACGACCTCTCATTGAGAGGTCGTTTTCTTATGTTTATCATACTGATTATCAGAATGTCATCTGTGCTAATTGATCGATCGCATCTTTGGCCGTAGGGTCTATTTGAATATATTGATCGTAAAGCGGTTGATCGTTAGTTCCTGTTTTCTGTAAGGCAGCCAGATACCAGCGAATTATTTCTTGGTTTGTTGCTTCGGATAAATCCTCTGTGATCCCTTGTTTGAGAATCTCAGCAGCTTCAGCTGGATTATTCAGCATGAACTGTATTTTTCCGGCATTTAGAGTCATTGAAGTGGTGATATAAAAAGGATTCCCTTGAAACTGACCCGCTGGTAGTGTTTTCAAATGCTCGACACCATCTACGACATGTTGATAGGCATCCATTCCTGACTTAAAGTAATATACTTTCTTCTCTGCATCTTGCTCACCGAGGGATTGATAACCAAGTTCAAAGGACTGGGCAATCAGTTTCTCGTACCACCCCATATCCCAGGCGTATCGATCTGCATTGTCCTTCAATACCTCGTATGCTTGGTTGTTCGAACCTTTTTTCTGATGCAAAATAATGAGCTGATTGTATAAGTTCTTATCGTAGGGTTCCTTCTTTAGAGCTGATATCAGGAGGTCGTAATCAACAGTGAAGAACGATTCATCCTGGGTTTGCTCATAACCAGCTTGCAGTAGAGCATTCATATTGAGTACAGCGTCTGGTAGGTCGCTGCGTTTATCTAGTGCCTGATCTAGCGGTGCCTTAATTTCATTGAAATCGTTACTGGTTGTCATTAATTCTCTACCCTTGATTACGGCATCATTTGCTTGAATATACCGGATTGAAGTGAAGATCAAAACTACCGAGGTAACGACAAGTACCCCACTATATATAACTCGTACATTCCCAGGCTTTAGGGCAAAACGTTTGACTGGTTGATTATCCATTGCGGCAACCATGCCGCCAAGTCCAAGAAAGACCAGTATGCCTATGAAGACGTAGCTCATATTAAAGTCCATCATACTGTGGATCAGAATCGAGAACACAACTATGAAATAAACAAAATAGGAGTCTCTCTCGTGTTCTTCTGATCGCATATACCCACGGATGTATTTATAGAAAATAAAGAGTATGAAGGCCATGAATATGATAAAGCCTAGAAGTCCAACTTCTACTAGATACTGCATGAAAAAACTATGTGCCTGTCGGCTCGTGTACGGATTGTTCTGATATTTTTCGTATATGGAAGCCCAGGCTCCGCCCCCAGCACCAATGATAGGATAATCCTTTACAACTTTCGCTGCATCTTTATAGAATGTCAGACGTTCCAGAACACTGTGTTGTTGTAAATTGATATTTTCGAGACGTTCACCGATATTCCCGGGTAAAATGTGCTTGAGGTTTGTTCCAAGGAACAACGCGATCAGCAAACCTACCGCAACAACAGACCCGATGGGCAGCCACAGATTTGAGAATTTTTTCTCGGTCAACTTACTCATGCTGCTCTCTAAACGAGGTGCTACATAACGTTGGATCAAGCAGGCTAATACGGCTGTTATCAGCGATGCGCCTAATACATAAAACCAACCCTTGGCAGGATCACCGATTTGTCCAAGGTGAAATTGTTGTCCAAGTTCTGTAACCGGCTTAGCAATTAGTAGTGTTCCTACTCCCGCAATTAGGCAATAGAGAATCCACAGAACTTGTTTGGCAGGTTTAAGGAACAATAATAGTACGATAAATACGACGGGTAGAAACATTAGTCCACCGCGTGACAATGTTAATAGAATCGATAGTACGATTGGCACAAGCGCAAAAGCGTGTATGGCTTGTCCATACCATTTCTTCGAGCGAGTAATAGCAAATATCGCAACGAAGAAGAAAGCCATCAAGAACGCAGCATATGTATTCGGATACTGGAAGACCGAAGCTAGCCGCGGACCATTGGAATCAATCCAGACTGCCTGATTATATTGTCCATTAATGACTGTAGGTGTGAACCATCCAACTATGCTTGAAGCCAGCCTCCCTTGTCCCAACCAATTTAATAGTCCAAACAAGATAGTGAGATAGCCCACGGTAATCATTGAGGTCTCAATGATAGAATTAGCTTGTTTATTTTGTAGCAAATAGAGTCCTATAATAAAGATAAAGGCGTAAAGACATTGAATCAGTACTGCGTTGGTCGCGTAAAAATGTGAAGCTGCTGTGATCAAAGCAAGAACATAAGTAATAGGAAGCAATAGTACAGCGATCGCAGTCCAATCTCGCTGATCTTCCAATTTAAATTTGTTGAAGAAGGCGAATATCCCAACTAAGAGCAATAAGCTCCCGAGAATGACCGCCCAATAAATAGGCTTTTCAAAGGTCGAGACAAGTCCATTAAATAGCCCTGCTTGAAAGGGTGCCCACACCATGAAAATGATTAATCCGATAATTAACAACCATAAAGCGATAGGTAACTTTTGCCCATTTCTCGACGCTATGGCTTTTTTCCCGTATACTGGATTCGACAAGGTTTTTAATCTCCTTTTCTTGTAGATACTTGAATTATTTTAGCATAATGTGAGAACAGAGAACAGTTGGTGAAAAAATAACAAGTTAGTTAACAATATAATAGAATGAAAATAAGAATGACGACGAGGAATAGGCCTTTGGTGCTTAAGTCAATTATTTATCATAAACTCTATTTTGTTTTATAAGTTTGTAAAGGATTGCCGTGCTACACAGTATGATCACGTGTTATTGTTGTTGAGTTGTTTTAAAAAATGCTGGTCTATCTAGGGTTGTGTAATCACATTGTTTTTTCAACAAGGGCTTGAACGCTTTTAAACTGCGTCATTAAATACTAAACTTTAAGAAGAGAGAAGAATAAATATGAAGAAAAACAAAATTATTATTCGATCGCTGTTATCGATGCTGCTAGTTGGCTTATTATTGTTAATAAGTTATGAGATGATCCATATATATGGAGCTTCCAATCAGTATAAGTTCGAATTACCGAAATATGGGTCAAACATTAATGCCGGAATAGATAAATCGCAGGTAAGAAAAATTAAATTTAGAGAATTGATACAATTAGATGGCTGGGCCTATATTAATAACTATAATGCAGATGAACAAAGAAAATATATAGTGTTATATTCAGAAAGTAATCAATATATTTTCGGAACTAATAAGGTGATCCGAAATGATTTGCCTGCTGCGCTCAATAATACCGACGACCATTTGGAGAGTGCTGGATTCTCATCATTAATTGATATGACTAATGTGAAGTCTGGTTCATATCGTATTGGTTATTTCATTGAAAATAAGAATCAAAGAGAATTAACTCTTTCAAATATTATAGTTAATAAAATTGACAATGAAATTACATTTAAAGAAAGTATGAACAAACAACAAAGTACTAAAATTGAGAAAGCAAACGAAAATATAAAAGCTAGTATAGAGGAAATATCTAATGAGAATGGAGTTATTAAAATTAAGGGCTGGGGATATCTCGAAGGTATATCTTCTCAAGGAAATGAAATAAGTATCGTATTAAAAGGGAATAATGAAACTTTAATTTATGACACACAGTCGCAAATAAGACATGATGTGACAAAGTATTTTGGTGGAAAAGTAGATTTAGACCACAGTGGGTTTGTTTTTAAAATTAGTAGAGACGATATCAAAAAGGGGAATTATCAAATTGGTATATATATTAAGAATGGACAATCAAGGGGTTTATATTGGTCTAAAGAAAGTATAGGTGAATAGTTATGTCAGGGATTAAGGGATTTTGTGGGGATATGTATAACAATAGGAAACTGATTACCTCTTTGGCTCTAAATGACTTTAAAATGAAATATGCAGGATCTTATTTGGGTATAATTTGGGCGTTTATCCAGCCAATAACTACTATTCTTGTTTATTGGTTTGTATTTCAGGTGGGTTTTCGATCTGGAGCAGTAGAAAAAGTGCCGTTTATTTTATGGTTTATGTCGGGGTTAATACCTTGGTTTTTTTTCTCAGAGGCTTTGACAAGTGCAACAAATTGTTTTTTTGAATATAGTTATCTAGTAAAAAAAGTGCTTTTTAAGATTAGCATTTTACCATTAATTAAAATAATATCTTCATTCTTCGTTCATATATTCTTTGTTGGAGTAATGTTATTAGTTTTTGCGCTTTATGGAGTATATCCGACTATTTATACATTGCAACTGATTTATTATATAGTTTGCTTAATAATAATAACTGTTGCTTTTAGTTATATAACTTCATCAATTGTTGTATTTATGAAAGATCTTGGTCAAATTATTGGAATTGCAATGCAATTTGGCATGTGGTTCACTCCCATAATGTGGAATTATAAGATGTTGCCAGATAATTGGCATTGGGTATTCAAAATAAACCCGGTGTATTATATTGTCGAAGGTTTTAGAGATGCAATGTTTAATCAAGTATGGTTTTGGGAAAAGTGGAATGAAGCTCTTTGGTTTTGGGATATAACATTAATTTATTTTATTGTTGGTTTTGTTATTTTTAAAAAGTTGAAGCCACATTTTTCAGACGTGTTGTGAGGGGCGGAAATATGGATAATATCGCAATAAACATTCAATATCTAAATAAGACATATAAGCTATATAACAAACCTATGGATAGACTGAAGGAATCATTAAATTTATCGAAGAAGCAATATCATAGGGAGTTTCATGCTTTAACCGATGTTTCTTTCTCTGTAAATAAGGGGGAAACTGTAGGTATAATTGGAAAGAATGGATCAGGTAAATCCACGCTTTTGAAAATTATTACTGGTGTTTTATCACCTACAAACGGTGAAGTTACGGTTAATGGGAGGATATCAGCATTATTAGAATTAGGAGCGGGCTTTAACCTTGAATTTACAGGTATTCAGAATATTTATTTAAACGGAACAATGATGGGGTATTCTCAACAAGAGATGGATAGTAAAGTCGATGCTATAACTGAATTTGCGGACATAGGAGATTTTATTCATCAACCTGTGAAAACCTATTCAAGTGGGATGTTTGCTCGATTGGCATTTGCAGTCGCAATTAACGTTGAACCAGATATATTAATTGTAGATGAAGCACTAAGTGTTGGTGATATCTTTTTTCAAAATAAATGTTTTAAAAAATTTGACGAGTTAAGGGAAAAGAATACTACAATACTCTTTGTGTCTCATGATATTGGAAGTATAAGACAAATGTGTAGTAGAGTCCTATGGTTAGATTCCTCTCAACAAATTATGTATGATGATAAAGAGGTGGTATGTTCTCAATATCTAAACAAGAGATTTATTGAAAATAACACCATTAACCAAAATGTAGTTAAGGATTTAGATTGTGAAAATATCGAAATAAAAACTTCCAATGATAGATTGAAGAAGTTCCCTAAAATTTCTTCAGTAGGGGATAATAACTTGCTTTCGGATGATGTGGAGATCGTTTCCTTTTTTCTTGCAGACTCAAATAATAATATAACCACAGAACTAGAGGTAGGAAACTGGTATAGTTGCCATATAGTTGCGGAAATTAAAACAGATTTGAATAATTTAATAGCGGGATTTGTTTGGGAGAATAATAAAGGGGTTTCGTTATTTGCTTTAAATACTTATATAATGAACCAGACTAATTTTAATGTTCTAAAAGGAGATTTAGTTGAAATTGTATTTAAATTTCAGCTTCCTAAAATAATGAAGGGTGAATATTTGCTGAGTCCTGCAATAGCACAAGGGATTCAAGATCAACATGCTATGCTTACATGGTTATCTAATATTGAAAAGGTGCATGTGATTAATATGCATTATAACCTCTCGCTTATTGAACTGGAAGCTAGCGTTAATTTAAATAAATTTGATAAGGAATTTGTGATTCTAGATTAATTATGGAGGTGCTTTATGGAATTCACTGGTGAAAGGTTTATTTTGGGGAAAGCTGGTGGAGGGATTGAAACTGAACATCTTCATAGATATCATTCCCTATTAGAGATGTCGGCCGGTAAAACAATTCTTGATGCTGCGTGTGGGGAAGGCTTTGGAGCTGCTTTATTAGCAACGAAAGCTAAAAGTGTTTGGGGAATTGACATCAGCGATGAAGCAATATCCTATGCAAAAAAGAATTATCATAGATACAACTTAAACTATAAACAGGGATCAATAGAAAAACTAGAGTTTGAGGATAACTATTTCGATATAGTAGTCTCATTTGAAACTATAGAACATGTCGATGAACTTGTGCAGGAACAATTTTTGAAAGAGGTTGCTCGTGTACTGAAGACAGATGGGATCTTAGTGATTTCAACTCCAGATAAGTACTTGCACTCAGATTTACCAAACCATATCAATCCGTTTCATGTAAAGGAATTCTACTTTAACGAATTCGAAAAATATCTTAAAAGAAATTTTGAAAATATTGAATTCTTTAATCAAACTATTGATAATTATGGGTTAATTGTGAATTATGACAAACGATTGAAGGATAATATCAAACTAATTAATAGTGGAGATTCAGATAAATATGGGAAATATATAATAGCGGTGTGTTCTAATACGGATATTCCGGATAAATATGTACTCAATTCTTTATTCGAAAAGAAGGATGAACTAGAAAATAAAACGATTTTGGATGGAGATTATTTGCAAATTTATTGGGATAACAATAAGGAATTTATTGAGTATAACTCAGTGAATGCAGCTTATAAGTACTCAAATGAATTTCAAACGTTAGGTATATCACTTCCGAAAGATACTTTTGGAAGGTTAAGGGTGGATATAGGTAATAGACCAGCAATCATACAGCTTAAAAAGGAAATGATCCTCAAGGATAATAATGGGGCGACTTTACAAGAAATCAAAATATTAAATACTGAAGGTATAGTTCGTTTAAACGACGAAGATGATTCTTTTAATTTTGTCTCAATGTCCAATGATCCTCAGATAATTCTTGATTATGTTATTCAAGAAGAAAGGGAAAACCTAAAAATATATATAGATATTAAAGTTCTAGAGTTTTCCTTTGATATTTGTCTCGATAAATTCAAGCGATATTTTGAAGTGTAAAGACAAAAGGATAGTAATAGAAAATAAAAAATAAGAAAGTTTAAATACGGAGGACGTAATGAATAAAACTGTAAAGCCGGTCGCTTTTTATTTGCCGCAATACCATCAAGTAGAAGAAAATTCTTTGTGGTGGGGTAAGGGGTTTACTGAATGGACAAATGTAGCAAGAGCGAAGCCGAACTTTTGGGAACATTACCAACCTCATGTTCCTAAAGACTTGGGGTTTTATGATCTTAGTAATGTTGAGGTTATGAGAGAACAAGCGAAAATGGCAGAGTTGTATGGGTTATATGGGTTTTGTTTTTATTTTTACTGGTTTAATGGGAGAAGAATATTAGAAACACCACTTAATAATTATATTCAATCAAACATAGATTTTCCATTTTGCTTTTGTTGGGCCAATGAAAATTGGACCCGAACTTGGGATGGGTTGGATAAAGAAATACTATTGAAGCAAAATCATAATCCGGAAGATGATTTAAATTTAATTAGATACCTGATTCCAATCTTTAAAGACGATAGGTACATTAAAGTTGACGGTAAACCAATGTTTGTAGTCTATAGGGTTGACTTGTTTCCTGATATAAAACAGACCGTAAAAATATGGAGAGAGGAGGCTAAAAAGGCGGGATTTGAGGATATTCATTTATGTGCAGTTCAATTTTATGGAATTGATGATCCTACCCAATGGGGATTTGATGCAGCAATAGAATTTCCACCTCATAAATTTATAAATCCCGAGAATAAGCCTGTTAATATGCCTCAAATTGCAAATCCTAATTTTTCTGGTGGGATAGTAGATTATCCTAAAGTTGTGTCACAAGCACTTCAGGCAAGGTCCAAAGATTATATTTGGTATAGGGGAATAGTTCCATCGTGGGATAATACTGCAAGAAGACAAGATAATCCTCATCTAATTATTAATTCTTCTCCAAACTTATACCGTTTTTGGCTAAGATATATCGTTCAATATTCAGAAGACGCTTATTTGGAGGAAAACAGGTTCGTTTTCATTAATGCTTGGAATGAGTGGGGAGAGGGTTGTCACCTTGAACCGGATTTGAAAAATGGGAATGCATATCTTGAGGCAACTGCTAAGGCATTGCAAAAGCTCGATTTTGATCTAAATGAATTCATAAGTTATACTGCCTTGACAAATAGTGAAATGAAGATATTTGTAGAAGAGTATAACAAAGCGATTTCTTTATCAGTATTATATGCTCAAGAAAATAGAAATTTAAATTTGAAGCTACATGATAAAACGTCTAGAGCTTATTTTGTGAAAAATAGTATCAAGGAAAAGCTTAAAAACTACCCTAAAATGTACAAACTTACCAGGGCTATTTATTTAAAGGTTCGGGGGAAATGACTTGAAAAGAATTGCTGTATTTGCACATTATGATAAAGATGGGGAATTATCCAATAATACATTAAACATATTGGGACATCTTGAAAAGGTATGTGAACGGATTATCATGGTCTCCACTAATCTTAATAAAGATGAGATGGATTTGCTGCCTTCGAAAGTTGAGTGTTTTATTAGAGAGAATGTAGGATATGACTTTTATAGTTATAAATATGGCATTGGTAAAATCAAAAATATGTACAGTTATGACGAGTTAATCTTACTGAATGATAGCTTTTTTGTTGCTACCCAATTTAATATTACAGATATATTAGACCGTGTAGACAAAAGTGTCTACGAAATATGTGGACTTATTGATTCTTATCAATTTCATTATCATGTACAGACATTTTTTGTTGTCTTTAAAAAGGAAGCTTTATTGAGTGTGTGGTTTAATAACTTCTGGGAAAATGTCACGATCCTAGATACTAAGATAGACATAATTTTTAACTATGAGATTGGTTTGACGCAAAGCGCGATAAGCCATTCCTTAATGGTAGGGGCTTGTTTTCAATGGAAGCCTAAAAGTTATTTCAGTGCATTATTAAACTGTATAAAAAAAGGAAGACTAAATTTACTATTTCTTAGTTTTTTTAATTTTAATTATTTAAGGGAAGGAAATGCTAGTCATATATTATATAAGGAAATATATAATGAATTTGCAATTTGTAAGTGGGAAGTAGTGCGGATGTATCCTGAGGTAAGTAACTTTATTAAAAGAAATGGGAACAAAGAAGAGATTGTGGAGATGGAGAATTATTTAGCTACAAAGGCCTCATTTTATACAGAAAAAAGGATAGATGATAACTTAATAGTAGATAACAATCAAGTAGCATCAAAATTTTCGTTAGAATACATACAGAAAACAAAGAAACAAAATAGTGATATCGCTGTAATAGTTCATTTATTCTACGTTGAGTTGCTTGATGAAATTATTTCCTGCCTGAAAAACATACCAAATAAATTTGATCTGTATATTTCAGTAGTTAGTTTATCCGCTGCAATTCAAGTGGAAAAAAGATTAGAGCACTTTACAAATGTAAATAGTCACATTTATTGTGTGCAAAATCGGGGTAGAGATGTGGGTCCCTTTGTTTCGTTGGTTAATACTGGGGCATTAGATGATTACATTTGTGTATGCAAAATACATTCAAAGAAGAGTTTGTATAGTAACCAAGGAGCCAATTGGAGGCAGGGTATATATAATGAACTACTTGGTTCAACCAGTAGAGTCTTGTCGATAATAGAGACCTTTGAAAATAAGTCGGATGTTGGGATAATAGGTCCGGAATATTCATATTTGACCAATGATGAATTTTGGGGTGCTAATAGGGAAAGGGTAAGAAAGTTATCCTTAGAAGTTGGAATTGACGAGAAGAGTATTAAACTAGGTTTTTTTGCAGGAACTATGTTTTGGTTTAATCCAAAAATATTAAAATATATAAAAAAGTTGAATTTAAGCATTAATGATTTTGAAGAAGAAAACGGCTTGCAAGATGGAAGTTTGGCACATGCAATAGAACGAATTTTTGTCTTATATTCAAGACACGATAATTTAAAGGTAACTACTGTAGAATTTCTGGATTCTGATGTATTAGATCGGGATTATGGAGATAGAAAAATATCGGTGCTTTCTTGAAAAAAGATGGACATAGATTTCTAATTTGAATCTTCTAGATCTAACTTGTTAGCAACAAATCTGATCGGTAGAAATTAATATATTAAACAAAGAAACTGATGAACATCTTATAGTTCGAGGGTTCCCAATATAAGTTAAATTGGAGTATGAATGAACAATAGCTTTGTGCATTTTTCTAGTACACTATTAGGACTCTTAGCATTTTTATTTATGAAGATGTTAACACCAAGAAGGCGCTATTAGCTAGAATGTTATATTTATGATGGATTAGTAACTTGATTACTATAGAAGCTCGGTGTCAGTACAGATTATTTAGAAAATGAGGGGACAAGGTGAATTTTTTTGGGAAGAAAGAGAATATATTTCTTGTTATTGCAATTATCTTCGGAATACTATGGTTGATAATAATACCCCCGTTTCAAACTCCGGATGAAGATGCACACTTTTATAGATCATATGGGATATCAGAAGGATCGCTAATGTGTATTAATGCTAATAATAGTAATGCTGGTTCATATTTGCCTTTGAATATAGTGGAATTCATTAAGACAATTAAAGCTGACAGTATTAGATTTAATTACTTAGCAAAACAGGATATTCATGATGTTATTAGATCCTCAGAATTATATCCTAGTGACGAAAAAGTATTGGTGGAATACGTAAATAGTTGTGTATACAGTCCAGTGCCGTATATTTCTCAAACGATGGGAATTTTAGCAGGTAAATTGTTTGATGCACCATTTATTATAATGTTTTACTTAGGAAGATTATTGAACTTTATGACATTCATTTTAATTGGTTATTGTTCAATCAAGTCGTTACCAAAGTTAAAAGGGCTGCTTCTTTTATTGCTCGTTATGCCTATGACGTTACAACAAAGCATTTCGTTAAGCCCAGATGTTATAACTATATCAATATGTGTTTATTTTGTTTGTTATATTCTGAAAATAAAATATCAAAATGATAAAACCATTACAAAGAAAAACATAGGTGTATTGTTTTTTCTAGCATGTACAATTGGGTTGCTGAAAATAACCTATTTTCCATTAGCTATATTAACTTTATTAATACCATTAGGAATGTATAAATCAAAGAAACACTGGATATATACCAACTCAATTGTTTTCTTTGGAAGTTTATTAATGGCTGTGATTTGGTTAGCTTTAACAAGAACTGTCACTATGACTTTTCCTGTCGACCCTATTGTCCAGTTGAGGGGGATTTCAGATAACCCTTTATCATTTATCAAATTGATGCTTCTCAGTACACCAAATAATGATGATCTTTTCATGCAATTTTTTGGAGTATTTGGTTGGCTAGATACTCCGTCGCCATTATTACTGGGAATTGCATATTATGTCATGTTATTTCTTATCGTATTTTACGAGGGAAGAAAAAACTCTTATGAGAGAAATAAATACACTTTCTTATCAGCTGTAATTTCTTTGCTGCCGGTGTTACTATGTACTTTATTAATACAGATTTCGTTGTTTTTGAACTGGCCACAAACTACTCCAGGAACCGTTAGTGGTGTTCAAGGCAGATATTTTATACCGATTTCACTCTCCTTTTTTTACTCAATTTACCTAATGGTTCCTTTTTTGATTAAAATAAAAAGATCATTGTTGATTTTCATTATTTGTTTAATTCTACTGATTTCTAGCTATCGGATTATTGTAAGGTATTATCATTTTGGTCCTGATTATGAAATCTTAGAGGTTTATAATAATACTTATATACCTGGTGGTATTCAACATGACACTGAAATTCGTCAATCTTTCTTATCTGTAAAAGATAATCTGAAGGGCGTTCGGGTGTTTCTTTCCACCTTTGGACAAGAAATTACAACCCCTTATCAATTTGTTTTGTTTAGTGAGAATGGAAAAGTCATAAGGGAAGTTACTCTAAGTATGGACGGATTTGGGGATAATCATTTTTATGATGTTTTCTTTAATGAAATTGAAGGTTCTAAAGATCAAAAATATTCCTTTAAAATAATGCCTATGGTTACTGAGGTTGAAACACCTATTACTATTCAAATTAGTGAGCCAGACATTTATTTAGAGGGAGAGTTCACTTTGAACGGTAATGTTAGAACTGATGATATAGTGTTTAGATTGATTTACTAAGACCAATTTAATTGAAGGAATGCATAATGCAATTTACTTTTAACCGTGCTAAGATGAAATCAAATGTCGAACTTTAGGGGACTTAGATGCTAATTTTATTACTACTACTAGCCATGGTTTTTAACATCATCGCACAAATTGCATTAAAACATGGGATAAATCTTATTAGTATGGATGGGTTGAGTCTTCAAACAGTGTACAAAATGATTTCTTCTCCATTTCTTTGGTCTGGAGCAGTTATGTATGGAGTCAGTTTTATTTTTTATATTTTCGCCTTAACTAAAGGTGAATTAGGCAGAGTATCTCCAGTCTCACAAGCATTAACAACATTAGGAATTGTGACAGTTTCCATCCTGGTATTTCAGGAGCAACTTACCATTTTTAAAGTAGTAGGTGTGATATTTTTGATAGTAGGGACGATCATTATTTTTTATTGATATAATAATTCTTGTATTTTTTGAAAGGAATTGACCTTTTTGAATTACGATTATGTTATCTTCGGCGCAGGGATCTATGGTCTATATGCTGCTCATTTACTAGCAAAGAGAGATTTGAAAGTTGCAGTAATTGAGATAGACGATAAACCTCTACAAAGGGCAAGTTATATCAACCAAGCAAGAGTTCATAATGGATACCATTATCCTCGAAGCGTATCTACTGCAACGAAATCAGCCCATTATTACGAGAGATTTGTCCGTGATTTTTCTTTTGCTATAAATGATAGATTTAAGAAGATATATGCTATTTCTGCTAATGACTCTTTAACTAATGCTGAACAATTTTTGAACTTTTGTAATTATGTTGACATCCCCGCGATCGAGATCAATAGTAGAGCATATTTTAATCCTGGGGCTGTTGAGGCAACATTTGAGACATTAGAATATAGCTATGATGCAAATTTAATACGTAATTGGTATATAGAAGAGTTGGGGAAATGCAGCAATGTGGAAATTCATTTTAACAAAGTGGTAGATAAGGTTAGTGAGTCCAATAATCAATTTATTCTTAACTTTTCTGATGGAACGATTAATAATGCCTCAAATATATTAAATGCTACCTATGCTAGTATAAATCAAATTCTTCGTAAGTTTGATTATGAATTGTTTACAACCAAATATGAAATTTGCGAAGTGATTATGACCGAAGTGACTAATAATATTAAGGATGTTGGTATTACAGTAATGGATGGTCCATTTTTTTCTTTAATGCCTTTTGGTGAAAGTGGCTATCATTCCTTAACTTCTGTCGGACACACCCCACATGAGTCTTCTTTCAATGCACTACCGGAGTTTTCTTGCCAGAAGTATAACAACGAATGTACTCCTAAGCAATTATCAAATTGCAACTTTTGTTCTGCAAAGCCTGGTTCTGCTTGGAGCCGAATGCATCAACTTGCGAAAAAGTATTTGATTCCTGAAATTCAGGTTACTCAGAAACATTCATTGTATGCAGTAAAGGCTCTAATCAGTGCGTCTGAACTTGACGATTCCCGTCCTACTGTTATTAAAGAGTTTTCAGAGAGCCCCCGATTCTTGTCTGTTTTCTCAGGGAAGTTTAATACAATTTATGATTTGGAGGAAGTGCTATGAAAGAACAGGTATTTGTTTCGATAGTTCTTTACGCGCATAATAACGAGCGGGAAATTGAACAGGGGTTAGTTCAACTTGATAAGACGATGATGATTCATTTTAAAAATTATGAAATTATATTGGTAAATGATTTTAGTCAGGATGGAACTTTGGAAAAGGCTCATAGTGCCATTAAGAACATTTATGGTGACACTACTATCATCAACTTATCAAGAAAACATGGCGTCGAGCATGCTATGATGGCGGGATTGAATAAGTCCATGGGAGATTTTGTGTTTGAGATTGAGTCACTTACAATCGATTTTGATGTAGAACTGTTATACCAAATGTTTAAAACATCAACTAGTAAAGGTTTTGATATTGTTGTAGCTTCATCGGGCCAAGCTGGTTGGAAGTCTAGGATGTTCTATCATCTATTAAATAGAGTATCTTATCTGAACTTGTCGCTTTCTACTGAAACAGTTCGATTAGTAACACGTCGTGCACTGAATGCAATGCAGAATCTTAAGGAGAAGGTAAGGTATCGTAAGGCTCTTTATGAACTTACTGGATATTCCAAGACTTTAATTCAGTATGAGGCTGTGAATAAGGCAAGAGAAAGAAAGGTGAATCGTGAGAATATAACCCTTGCAATGGATGCATTGGTCTCATTCTCACACTTCGGGTTAAGAGCAGCACATTTACTCACTGTTGTATTTTTTATATTCTCATTGTTCATGGGTGGCTATGCGTTGTATAACTATTTCTTTAATCAGTCTGTAGTTGCAGGATGGACAACCTTAATGATTTTAATTTCTCTTGGTTTTGCAGGGCTTTTCTTTATAGGTGGTATCATAGGAGAGTATACATCTCGAATTTTAATTGAAATTCAAAATCGTCCTTTTTATAGTACAAAATCGGTGGAAATGTACAAAGAAAAAAAAACGCGGTTGGAATTAGTTAAAGACAGTGAAAGTGCTTCCAATCAATAAAATAGGGGGAATTTTAATGAATAATCGTTGTCTTGTAGGCTACACAGGTTATGTTGGTACTACGTTGCTTACTCAGACAGACTTTGATGATTTATATAACTCTTCAAATATTGAATCGATACAAAATAAAGAATATGGACTTATTGTCTGTGCAGCAGCACCTGCAGTAAAATGGAAGGCCAATCAGGCTCCTCAAGAAGATCTTGATAATATAAATAGATTAATAACTTCTTTGAAAAAGGTGAGAACTGAAAGATTTATTCTGATTTCTACTGTTGATGTGTATATGAATCCTATTGATGTGAATGAGGACTCATATATTGACCCTGAAACTGCAGAACCTTATGGTCGTCATAGATACTACTTGGAGCAGTTTGTAAAAGAGAACTTCACTAATTATCTAATTATTAGACTTCCTGGTTTATTTGGGAAAGGATTAAAGAAGAACTTTATTTATGATTTAATTCATTCAAATGCAATGCATTTAACGCATCACCAATCAAAGTTCCAATTTTATAATATGAGTAGTTTATGGAACGATATACAGACCTCTCTAAATAACTCAGTTTCACTAGTGAATTTTGCTACTGAACCGGTCAGTCCTTTCGAAGTTGCAAAATATTCTTTAGGAACGACTTTTTTGAACGAAACGGAAAAGAACCCTGTATTTTATAACATGAGAAGTAAGCATGCCAATTTATTTAATCTTGATGGTGAAGACGGATATTTGAAGTCCAAAGATGTTATACTTCAAGAAATTACTGCATTTATCGAGGAAGAGAAGAGGGGTTGTTAATGAACCTATCTATATCTAACATTGCTTGGAACGTTGAAGAAGATAATGCGATTAGATTGCTTCTTAGTGGATTAGGTATTCAAGGTATTGAAATCGCTCCTACGAAAATTTGGGAACGACCTCTAGATTACACAATATTAGAGGCAGAGAAAGTGAAAACTGATTGGGCATCAAAAGGAATAAGACTTGTAGCAATGCAATCTTTGTTGTTTGGGCAGAGTCATTTGAATTTATTCTCTAGTGATGAGTCTCGTAGAGAAATGATTACATATTTGTCGGGGATCATAGATTTAGCTTCAAAGTTAGGAATTAGTTCACTTGTTTTTGGGTCACCAAAGAATAGAATTGCTGGTTCATTATCTAAAAGGGAACAGTACGATATAGCAGTTCCTTTTTTTTATGTATTGGGTACTTTAGCTGCTAAGGAAAATGTAACTATATGTCTTGAACCGAATCCAATACAGTATGGGTGCGATTTTATAACTAACAGCGATGACGGAATAGAACTTGTTCGAGAAGTAGGACATCCTGGATTTCGACTGCATCTAGATGCGGGAGCATTATGTTTAAATGATGAAGACATTCCTGCTGCTATTGAGAAAAGCATGCCTTACCTAAACCATTTTCATATTAGTGAACCCTATCTTAACCTCATAGGAACAGAGTCAACACCGCACATTGAAATAGCCAATACGTTAAATATGGTCGGTTACCAAAATTGGGTATCTATTGAGATGAAGAATAATTTGTCTAATAATAATGTCGAAGCCGTAGAGAAAGCTTTACTATACGCGATGGAAATATACAGTTAACAAGGAGGTGTAAGGGAAATTATGGGGAAAGAAGAATGGCAAGTGCCCTCATTTAATCTTACTGAATTCAAGTCTAAAAACAATAAATACTGTGTATGTATCCCTGTTATTAACGAGGGAACTAAAATTCAAAAGCAACTAGAGAAAATGAGACATCTAACAAATGTGATAGACATTATAATTTTGGATGGTGGAAGTACAGACGGTTCGTTAGATAATAATTATTTAATTGAGATGGACGTCAGAGCGCTTTTAACTAAACAAGATAAAGGGAAATTAAGCGCTCAGTTGCGAATGGGCTTTGCATATGCTATCGGAGAACAATATCAAGGGATTATTACAGTGGATGGAAATAATAAGGACAGTATTGAGAATATTCCTGACTTTATTCAAAAACTTGAAGATGGTTATGATTTTGTGCAGGGTTCTCGATATGTTCCTGGAGGAACAGAAGTTAATACACCTTTATCCAGAAAACTAGCTATAAAGCTGATGCATGCTCCATTTATTTCTTTTATGGCGGGGTATCGCTATACCGATACGACAAATGGATTTAGGGCGCATTCTACAGGAATGCTGTTAGACCAAAACTTAGGACTGTTTAGAGATGTTTTTGAAACCTATGAGTTACTAGGCTACTTATCGGTTAAAGTCCCTAAACTAGGATATAGGGTTGTTGAAATTCCCGTGGCGCGTTCATATCCAAAGGGGAAAGTTCCAACAAAAATCAGTCCTTTACGTGGGAATTGGTTACTTATTAAAATTCTATTAAACTTGTTCTTTAAAAAATATGATTATAATCAGAATATAACTATGAAGAACGCAATTAAGGAGGACATATGAAAGGTATAATCTTAGCAGGTGGTACAGGTTCACGCCTCTACCCTTTAACTAAAGTCACGAACAAACATCTTCTCCCCGTAGGTAAATATCCTATGATTTTTCACTCCGTCTATAAACTTAAGCAAGCTGGAATCAACGATATACTTATAGTCACTGGTAAAGAACACATGGGCGATGTAGTTAACTTACTCGGCAGTGGTCGAGATATGGGAGTTTGTTTTACTTACAAAGTACAGGATGAAGCTGGAGGTATTGCGCAAGCACTTGATCTAGCTGAACATTTTGTTGGAGAAGATCAAATGGTTGTTATCTTGGGAGACAATGTATTCGAAGATGATATTTTTCCTTATGTACGCAACTTCCAAGAACAGAAGAATGGCGCCAAGATTCTAATCCAAGAAGTTCAAGATCCTAAGCGATTTGGAGTTCCAGAAATTCAAGGAGAACAAATTATTTCTATTGAGGAAAAGCCTGAGCACCCTAAGTCTAATTATGCAGTAACAGGGATTTATATGTTCGATCATAAGGTGTTTGATATAGTGAAGACCTTAAAACCTTCTAACCGAGGCGAATTGGAAATCACAGATGTAAATAATGCATATATTAATCGTAATGAGCTTACGTTTGATGTTCTTCAAGGTTGGTGGACGGATGCAGGGACACATTCTTCATTAGCACGAGCCAACGAGTTGTCTCAGGATCTGATGTTTGGAGAAGCATTCGGGAAATTAAAATTATAATACAGGAGGTACTCTAAGTTATGAAAGTTACTCCTCTTAAATTGCAGGGTGCGAGTATAATAGAGCCAACCATCCATGGGGATAGTCGTGGATATTTCATGGAAAGTTATAACGATGCTATATTACAGCAACATGGAATTAAATATGACTTTATTCAAGACAACCAATCTCTTTCTGCAGAATCAGGCGTTCTACGAGGTCTTCATTACCAACTAAATCCTAAAGCTCAGACCAAGCTAATCCGTGTGCTCTCAGGTGCAATCTACGACGTGATCGTAGATATTCGTCGCAATTCACCGACCTTTGGCCAGTGGGTGGGGGTTATCTTGAGTGAACATAACCACCGTCAACTTCTTGTACCGAAAGGCTTTGCCCACGGTTTTTGCACGTTGGTGCCGAACACCCAAGTTTTCTACAAGGTGGACGAATACTATTCACCGGAGAACGACCGTGGCATACTATGGAATGATCCTGCGTTGGAGATTGATTGGCCTACATCAAGTCCGATTCTTTCGGACAAAGATCAACGTCATCCACTGCTGAGAGATGCAGAACTGAACTTTGAGTAGGAGGAATATTTTCAAATGAAACTTCTTGTTACCGGCGGTGCCGGATTTATAGGTAGTAATTTCATCATATATATGTTGCAACAGCATCCTAATTATCAAATTGTAAATGTGGATGCCCTGACATACGCAGGAAATCTAGAGAATCTTAAGTCTATAGAGAATCATCCTAATTACGCCTTCGTCAAAGCAGATATTACAGATGTTAAGATGATGGATGAATTGATCAGCCAAGGCGTCGATGTGGTTGTTAACTTTGCAGCGGAGTCGCATGTAGACCGGAGTATTTTGGATCCAGGAGTATTTGTGAAGACAAATGTACTAGGTACACAGGTGCTGCTTGATGCTGCTAAGAAGTATAGCGTAACGAAGTTTGTACAGGTATCTACGGATGAAGTGTATGGTTCGCTAGGTGAGACGGGACTTTTCATGGAGAGTACGCCTTTAGAGCCGAATAGTCCGTATTCCGCTAGTAAAGCGGGTGGCGATCTGTTGGTTCGTGCCTATCATGAAACGTTTGGATTGCCTGTGAACATTACTCGTTGCTCTAACAACTATGGGCCATATCAATTCCCGGAGAAGTTAATTCCATTAATTATTTCTCGGGCATTGAGCAATCAAGCCTTACCCGTGTATGGTGATGGGTTGAATATTCGTGATTGGCTATATGTAGAAGATCATTGTAGTGCGATTGACCTTGTCATTCATCAAGGACGTGTAGGTGAAGTGTACAATATTGGTGGTAACAATGAGCGGACGAATCTCCATATTGTGAAGACCATTCTACAAGAGTTGAACAAACCAGAGTCTTTGATCACATTTGTAGAGGATCGCTTAGGCCATGACCGTCGCTATGGAATCGATCCAACGAAGCTAACGCAAGAGCTAGGGTGGAAGCCTAAGCATAATTTCGAAACGGGAATCAAAGAGACAATTAAGTGGTACTTGGATAATAAAGATTGGTGGACTCGTATTCAATCGGGTGAATACCAACAATATCAGCTCCAACAATATGGAGAGCGACTTGGAGATTCACTATGAAAGCACTTGTAACTGGAGCAGCCGGACAATTAGGGAGTGACGTAGTCACTATACTACGTAACAATGGTCATGATGTGCTTGAGTGTGACCGGAATGAGATGGATATTACTGATTTGGATCAATGTAGGCAAGTGATCGGTCAATATGAACCGGATGTTATTATCCATTGTGCGGCATATACAGCGGTTGATGTGGCTGAGACAGATATTGATGGAGCGTACGCTGTGAATGCAGTGGGCACTAGAAACATTACTGTAGCCGCTGAGAGTAATGGAGCGAAATTGATCTATATCAGTACGGATTATGTATTTGATGGCACGGGTACAGAGCCGTATCAAGAGTATGATAATACGAATCCTCAGACCATCTATGGAAAGTCTAAACGTGCTGGAGAGGTTTTAGTCCAGAGCCTATCTTCACGTTATTTTATTGTTAGGACGTCTTGGTTATATGGTGTTCAGGGTAATAATTTTGTCAAAACGATGCTACGTCTTGGTCAAGAGAAGCCCTCTCTAAAAGTTGTAAATGACCAGAAGGGTTCTCCAACATATTCGGTTGATCTGGCCAACTTCTTATTTGAGCTTATGCAAACTGAAAAGTATGGTATTTACCATGCATCCAACAGTGGCTCATGTACTTGGTATGAGTTTACACAAGCTATCTTTGAAGAGGCTCGTCAGTTAGGAATTAACATTATTTCCGAGCCATTACCTTGCTCGACAGATGAATTCCCGCGTCCAGCGCATCGTCCAGCCAATTCGGTTATGGAGCATCTATCCATCCGATCGAATGGCTTTCAGGATCTTCGTCCTTGGCGGGAAGGGCTTAAAGAGTTCTTACAACACTGGAGTGCGGTTGAGTCTAAATAGATAGGTCATTGAAACCCTCGATCTTTTCTTAATTGATCGTGGGTTTTTGTTATAATAAGAATTAATTCTATTTAATGAGAAGTGTTAGCGGAGGTATTAACTCTTGAAGAAACAAAAAATATTGGTGTTACTTTCTACATATAATGGTGAACTGTACATCTGTGAACAATTGGAAAGCTTATTAGCACAAGATGGAGTAAGTTTAAGCTTGTACATCCGGGATGATGGTTCTACAGATTCAACACAAGCAATGATCGAGGACTATGTACAACGTTACCCGGAGATTATTAAATACTATCCCGCAGATAATATTGGTGCAAAGGGAAGTTTCTTTGAGCTGATGGAATTAGCGTATGTAAATAAGGATGACAGTGATTATTTTGCATTCTGTGATCAGGATGATGTATGGGATAAACAGAAGTTGCTTCGAGCTGTGACTTTGTTAAGTGAAGAGAACGGAACGGTACCGCTAATGTATTGTTCAACCACCCAAATGGTAGATGCTGAACTTTTACCACTAAGCATTTGGCCTAATTCTCCCAGTAAGCCTCTCACTGTGTATAATGCATTAGTAGAAAATATAGCAGTTGGATGTACGACAGTCTTGAACAAAGAGGCACTACGATTACTTATCTCACATCTTCCCAAGAAACAGGATCATGTAATTATGCATGACTGGTGGAGCTGTTTATGTATCTCTACATTTGGAAAGGTAGTCTTTGATGAAAAACCTTTTATTAAGTATCGGCAACATAGCAGAAATGTGCTAGGCGGTAATACCGATGGTTGGATTGTTAAATGGAAAAAGAGGTTTCGGCGGTTTTCTAAGGGACAAAATCACTATATTATAAGTAATCAGGCACGTGAATTCTATTCTTGTTACAAGCATTTGCTAGAATTAAGCGACAAAAATGCAATTCAGAATTTCCTGAACTCCATCGAAAGAAGTGGGGTTCAACGGTTGTTATATATACTCCGGTCTCCATTCTATAGACAATCTTCAATGGACAATCTGATCTTAAAGATAATTTATACATTGGGAAAAGTGTGAAATGCGAAGGGAACTACTTTCGTTGGACAACTCCCATAACAAACCCTTCACCTATCACATTATGCTATAATGTCGATAGATTACTATATTTGTCAGGAGTGTCTGCTACATGGATTTGAGTATCTTGATTCTCAACTATAATACTTGCCGCTTGACGCTCGACTGTCTGCAATCGGTGTTTGATTCTAGGACGGTCTTTAATTATGAGGTTATTGTTGTTGACAACGCATCCTCTGACGACTCGGTTAATGTCATTAGTCATGAGTATCCCGGGATTACACTAATTTCGAATCACGAGAATACCGGCTTTGCCAAAGCAAACAATCAGGCGATGGAGTTAGCCAAGGGACGGTATGTGCTGCTTTTGAATTCGGATACGATCGTACAACCGGATACTCTCCAAACGATGGTGTCGTATATGGATGAACATCCGGAACTTGGTGCTTCGGGCTGCAAAATAATTCTGCCAGACGGCTCGCTCGACAAAGCGTGTAGACGAGGATTTCCAACACCATCTGCTTCGTTCTACTATGCCTTCGGTTTCTCCAAGCTCTTCCCGGACAATCCGAAGTTCAATCAATATCAACTGGGATACATGGACCCTAACGAGACTTACCCAATAGATTGTCTAGTTGGAGCGTTTATGATGGTCCGGAGGGAAACGATTCAGCAGGTTGGTGGACTGGATGAAACCTTCTTTATGTATGGGGAAGATATCGATTGGTGCTACCGAATCAAAGAGGCAGGTTGGGGGATTCATTATCATCCGGCTACGTACATAGTTCACTACAAAGGAGCGAGTAGTCGGCGCAAACCGTTCAAGATCATTTATGAATTCCACCGGGCAATGTGGGTATTTCATCGTAAACACTATAAACGTAAATATTCATGGATCACGAACACAGCGGTATATTCCGGTATTTCCGTGAAATTCACATTATCCTTATTGAAGAATAAATTAGCTATTCCAATGACCGGAGGCACCCCAGCGAGGGGAGCTCAACCAGCCGATAACAAAATGGAGGTGAAACAATGATTCGCAAAAACCAGCGATTTTTGACCCAATTATATGTCCTTACTGATTTTGCATTCATTCAAATCGCCTTCTTGTTAGCCTGGTGGTTGAAATTCGAAAGCGGATGGATTGAACATACTCCTCCTTTGCCTGTAGAGACTTATTTCTTTTGGAGTTTGGTTTATGGCTTCGTTTCAGTCTTTTTAGGAACGATGATGTTGTTGTATTCACCGAAACGTAAGAAGCGTTTTGCTGATGAAATGGTAAAGATTATTCAAGTTCATTTTACGAGCTTAGTCGTATTGCTCAGCTTGATGTTTTTCTTTAAGCAGGTTGATATTTCACGTGATTATCTAGCTATATATATGGTCGCTAATCTGATACTGATCTTGCTGTACCGGTATTTCTTGAAGATGTCATTGAAGCATTTTCGTAAAAAAGGCTACAACAAACAGTTCGTTCTCATTATTGGAGCAGGATCACTTGGCCGCAGATTTCATGACAACCTGAGACAATACCCCGAGCTTGGATATGAGATTATCGGTTTTCTCGATGATAACCCGGAATTGGGTAGTATTGAATCAAGCAGGTATAAGCCCGTACTCGGAGCTGTAGATCAACTTGAGGAGATTCTGAAAGACAAGATGATCGACGAGGTTGTATTGGCACTTCCACTTGATGCGCATGCAAGATATTCTAAGATTATTTCTATTTGTGAAAAAATAGGGGTTCGCACCTTGATCATCCCCGACTTTTTCGACTATCTACCAGCGCGTCCTTATTTCGATAATTTCGCAGGTATGCCAATGATTAATGTGCGGGATATTCCGCTCGATCTATCAGGTAACCGGTTGGCTAAGCGATTGTTTGATATTGTGTTCTCCCTAGTAGCTATTTGTATCACATCACCGGTGTTACTCGCGGTTGCAATAGGAGTGAAGTTGACCTCACAAGGACCAATTCTTTTCAAACAAGAGCGAGTGGGGCTCAACCGACGTTCTTTTCAAATGTATAAATTCCGCTCAATGAAGGTGCTTCCTGAGGGAACGATGGATACGGGGTGGACGACTGAGAATGATCCACGGCGCACGAAATTTGGTGTGTTCCTTCGTAAGACGAGTCTTGATGAACTGCCACAGTTCTTTAATGTTCTAGCTGGACACATGAGTGTGGTTGGTCCGCGGCCAGAACGTCCTTATTATGTCGAGCAATTCCGTGAGGAAGTGCCGAAGTATATGGTGAAGCACCATGTCAGACCGGGAATTACCGGATGGGCACAAACGAACGGTCTACGCGGGGATACATCGATTGAGGAACGAATTAATCACGATATTTTTTACATTGAAAATTGGTCTATTTTATTTGATATCAAAATTATTTTTAAAACAGTAGTTAACGGTTTTGTAAATAAAAATGCCTATTAATATATTACGGGCCTAGGTTCTGCATGTTTTGAGCTTTGATAGATTATCGTGCCTTAGGATATAAAGAAAAGGAATGTCGAAACTCCATGAAAAAAAGAACTCTATACATCGCTATTGTATCGGCCGTAATTTTAATATTAATTGTGGGGATTGCTACTATAGTCAGACCGAAGAATAATATTGTAGCCGAAGGCTTCAAGTCACATCGAATGGTAGCCCATGCCATGGGCGGGATTCACGGACAGGCCTATACCAATACCTATGAAGCTTTTGTTGCTAACTATGAAAAAGGACTTCGTATTTTCGAAGTAGACTTACTCCTAAGTGCGGATGATGATCTCATTGCTCGTCATGAGTGGGGAAAGAGCTTTACGGCGATGATGGGCCAACAGGATGAGTTAGAGCCGGAACGTCATGATGGGGTCTTTACCACCGCTGAATTCAAAGAGGCCAAAATCATGGGGCAATACGAGCCATTGACTTGGGAAGAAATTTTGGACCTTATGGAATTTTACCCTGATGTGTATATCGTCACCGATACCAAGCAGATTAAACCTGAAGAGATTGACCAGATCTTTGGAGATATTGTGGATAGTGCGGAAGCAAAGGATCCAGCGTTGCTTGAGCGAATTGTGCCGCAAATTTACAATCAGCCGATGTGGGATCAACTCCAAGGAATTCATCCCTTTGAATCCATTATTTTTACACTCTATACGGTTCACGATACGAATGAAGAAGTGACACAGTTTGTGAAGGAGAAGGGAATCACTGCGGTTACGATGTCAGATACCCGGGCGAATAAAGAGTTGATCTCTTCACTGAATGATCTCGGAGTTCCATCCTATGTCCATACGGTGAATGACCCTAAATTAATGATGAAGCTAAAAAGAATGGGAGCCTACGGCTTTTACACCGATTTTCTAACGGAGAAGGACGTGGCACGTTCCGAATGGCTTGATTTATTGGGATTATAAAGAAGAACGAAGTTAGAAAGAACCTTGCCGATGGCGAGGCCACTGAAAAAGTCCATATTATATAAAAAGCATAATGCTTCTCGAATTTTGAGGAGAATTATGCTTTTTTTCTATATAATTAAGGTACTAATCCGAGTAGGTGAATGTAATGATTAAACAACAACAA
>NZ_RZNY01000025.1 GCF_003994475.1 Paenibacillus anaericanus
ATTTTTGCTGGTGTTTCTCAGTTGTTAGCTGCAAACCGTTGCTCTCATCGGCCGGACTAATAATATAACATCTTTCCTGGGCTCATGCAAGCAATAATTTAAAGTTTTTTTAAATACATTTATTCAGACTATCTTATTACTGATTCCTTCTATAGGATGGCTCTCTACCGCACATCTGCACTTTAGGAGTTGAGATGCTTCATCCCCCCGTGATTGTACTGTATATTCAAAAAAACAAGCACGGCAGAATGCCGTACTTGTTTCTATAAATAACAATATATCTTACTCTGCTGCGATAGGACGCATATGAGGGAAGAGTAGTACATCGCGAATCGAGGCTGAGTCGGTCAATAGCATAACGAGTCTGTCTACACCGATACCTAATCCACCAGTTGGAGGCATACCATATTCCAATGCCCGGATGAAGTCATCATCCATCTCATGCGCTTCATCATTACCATGTTCACGTTCTAAGATTTGTGCCTCAAAACGTTGGCGTTGATCGATAGGATCATTTAATTCGGTAAACGCATTGGCGTGTTCGCGTCCAACGATAAACAATTCGAACCGATCCGTGAACCGAGGATCCTCTTGATTCTTCTTAGCTAGCGGAGATATCTCTAGCGGATGCCCATATACGAATGTTGGTTGAATCAAGGTTTCCTCAACAAAATGTTCAAAGAATGCATTCAAAATATGACCAAACGTCATATGTGCGTCCACTGGAACTTTATGTTCTTTCGCCAAAGCATGTGCTTCCTCATTGGTCATGTGCACTCCAAAATCAACACCAGTGACTTCTTTGACCACATCTACCATAGATACACGGCGCCACTGCGGAGTTAGATCTACTTCATAATCTTGATAACGAATCACTGTCGTACCCAATACTTCTTGAGCAATATGGGCGATCATATTTTCAGTTAACGCCATAATATCCTTATAGTCGGCATATGCTTCATATAATTCAATCATAGTGAATTCCGGATTATGACGTGTAGACATACCTTCGTTCCGGTAAACTCGCCCGATTTCATACACTTTCTCGAGGCCGCCCACGATCAGGCGTTTCAAGTGAAGCTCAATAGCTATCCGCATGTATAACTGCATATCCAATGCATTGTGATGCGTAACAAATGGACGGGCAGCTGCACCCCCAGCAATACTATGAAGAGTTGGAGTTTCTACTTCCAAATAACCTTGGGAATCCAAGTAATGACGCATGGATTGAATAATCCGCGAACGTTTAATAAACGTTTGTTGTACTTCAGGGTTGACGATCAGATCGATGTAACGCTGGCGATATCTTAGTTCAACGTCTTTCAAACCATGATACTTGTCTGGAAGTGGGTAGAGCGATTTAGATAGAATCTCTAGATCTTTAACTTTGATCGATGTTTCTCCGGTCTTAGTCTTAAACACCTCACCTGTAACACCAACAAGATCCCCAAGATCAAGCAGACTAAATGCCGAGTATTTAACCTCAGGCACACTATCTTGTCGAACGTAGATTTGAATTTTACCCGATAGATCTTGGATGTGGGCAAAGCTTGCTTTTCCCATACCACGTTTGGCCATCAAGCGTCCAGCAATCGAAACCTCGACCTTCTTCTCTTCTAATTCTTCCTTAGAGAGTTGATCATATTGCTGCATAATATCTCCTGCGTTATGTGTTCTTACATACTTACCTCCGAAGGGATCTATACCTAGCCCCCGTAACTCGTCCAATTTATCACGGCGAATCTGTAACAATTCACTAACTTCGACTTCCTGATCCTGTTGATTATGCTCTTCACTCATCTTCGCTTCACTCCTTGCAGACTTGTATTTGGTTTGGGCTTAGCTTGTCTCTTTCAACAACGCCAACCTTATGAACTAAAATATAAGTAACATACTTTGCTTATATTCTAAAATACAGTGAAAGAAGCTTCCACCGGGGAAGCTTCTTTCACTCGGTAATTCCGCATTATTTCTTGATATCAACAATTTTATATTGAATCGTTCCAGCCGGCACTGCTACATCAACTACAGCGCCTTTTTTCTTACCTAGGATTGCTTTTCCTACTGGACTTTCGTTGGATATTTTATTCTGTAGTGGATCAGATTCAGCACTGCCTACAATAGCATATTCCATTGTATCACCGTACTCCATATCTTTCACCGTTACAGTAGAACCGATGCTCACCGTATCTGTAACAATCTCATCGTTGTTAATAATTCGTGCATTACGTAGCATCTTCTCAAGAGTAATAACCCGTCCTTCAATAAAAGCCTGCTCATTCTTAGCATCTTCATACTCTGAGTTTTCACTAATATCTCCATAGCCGATAGCTACCTTAATACGCTCCGCAACTTCGCGGCGTTTAACTGATTTCAAATTCTCTAGTTCTTCTTCCAGTCTCTTCAACCCATCTTGTGTAAGGATGACTTGTTTATCGCTCATTCAACCCATTCTCCTGTCATGGAAATAATTTTCGCACTATGCGCACGAACATCGATCGCCTTCTAGTCAAAACAGTTACAATAATAGCCGACCGCTTAGACTTTCGTCCCCATAAGGTTACCGAGTTGCCGCTATGGCAACGGTCTTGAAAATTCACGCATCATTTGAGAATATCATATGCATTCTTATGGAGCGAGAGACCTCTCCATGCTGTGGAAGTTATCTCCTGTGGCGAATTTATACTGTGAAATTATAGGTGAAGCACTGCGAAATGTCAATGACACCCGATTCTTCAAATGTAAACGTTTCATGAACCGGGACTTATCTCATTAAATTCATTATATTCATCAAAATCATCCGTACCCCGTGGTTACGCGGATTCTGCATCTTCAGATTTAGCAGCAAGCGTCTCGGCGACAAAATCTTCAAGAATTCGCACCATCTCGTCGCGCTTGGTCTCCTCCATAATCACATCTTTGACGCGAGCTGCAGCTTTCAAGCCCTTCAGATACCAAGCCAAATGCTTACGCATTTCACGAACGGCAACATACTCACCTTTAAGTGCGGATAACCGATCCATATGCAAAATAGCTATACGAATCTTTTCCTCAATCCCAGGTTCAGGATGTAACTGGCCCGTCCTCAAGTACTCCACTGTACGATACAGCATCCATGGATTCCCTAGCGCTCCTCTACCGATCATGACGCCATCGCAGCCAGTTTCATCCAGCATTCGTTTAGCATCTTCTGGCGTAGTGATATCGCCATTACCAATGACAGGGATGGACACAGCCTGTTTAGCTTGGCGAATATAATCCCAGTCTGCTTTTCCTGTATACAATTGTTCACGCGTCCGACCGTGCACACTGATGGCTTTCCCGCCAGCTTGCTCAACGGCTTTCGCATTATCAACGACGAAGATATGTTCAGAATCCCAGCCGATTCTCATTTTTACTGTAACCGGCTTACTAACGGCATCAACTACGGCTGATACCATTTCAAATATTTTATTTGGTTCCAGGAGCCAACGGGCACCTGCATCGCATTTTGTCACTTTAGGCACTGGGCAACCCATATTAATATCTATTATGTCTGCATTTGTCTGTTGATCGACTACTTTAGCAGCTTCAACAAGGGACGCACGATCCCCGCCAAAAATCTGTAGACTTAGTGGCTTCTCCCGTTCATCGACAAATAACATTTCCTTTGTACGTTTGTTGCCGTGAATGATGGCTTTATCGCTAACCATCTCTGCACAGACGAGCCCGGTACCAAATTCTTTGGCAATAAGCCGGAAAGCCGGATTGCACACACCCGCCATTGGGGCGAGCACGACTTGATTTTTCATTTCAATGTCGCCGATTTTTAGCATGATGGTTCCTCCTAAAAGTTTTGCGAGTATATACTTCTTGAATTACTTCGAACAAAACTTGCATCGTAAGCATCCGCTTAGTTTTGCGAGCATACGCTCCTATGAATAGCATCGAACAAAACTTACTTCGTAAGCGTCCGCTTAGTTTTGTGTGTATCTGCTTCTTTGGATGACTTCGTGCAAAACTTGCATCGTAAGCTTGGATCACTTCGAACAAAACCTACATCTATTTGGGTAACTTCAACTCTGATAAACTTACGTTCAGAATATCTGCAATTTTATTTAAAATTCGATCTTCTGGATGGCGGTTGCCCCGCTCCATAGCTCCCAGGATAGCAAGTGAGACACCTGATTTGTCTGCAAGCTCCTGCTGCGTATACCCTTTTAATTTCCGGAAAGCGCGGATGCGCCGTGCCAGGTGCATGTCTTCCAAAACCGAACGCCTTCCTTTCCTTCTATCTGATCCAAAGCCTCATGCAAACTTGCATACAGACCACTTGCTTCTTCCTCCGGAACAATATCCGCTAGAGGTACTAGTACAAATGCCCGTTCAAACATTCGTGGATGAGGTAAGGTAAGCAAGGTAGTATCCACTTCTCTCCCCTCAATCCATAAGAGATCCAGATCGACCGTTCGTGGTCCAAAGCGAATCAATCTTTCACGTCCAAGACGAAGTTCAATCTCCAGCATAAGAGAAAGTAAGGACTCCGGGTGTAATGCTGTTCTCACCGCTACAACCATATTTACAAAACACGGTTGATCAAGATAACCTACGGGATCTGTCTCATATAAATTAGAGCAGCGTACCACTGTAATATCGGCGTGTTCCTCAAGGCAGGCAATAGCCTCCATTAAAGTTTTCTCCCGATCCCCTAAGTTAGCTCCTAAAGCTATATAAGCCTCTGATATATCAGAGGACGAATGCATATTCATAACACTTCTCACTTTCTCGAACGGTACATCTCGACCGTCACACCTTCAAAATGAATATCAAATGGTGGATGTGGTTTCGTCACACCAACCGTAAGTGCACCTACCATAGTATAAGTGTCCAAAACCGAGGATGCAATATCCTCAGCCAGCGCTTCAATTAACTTAAAGCTCTTTTTCTCGACGATTCCTTTGACAAGCTCATGAACTTCGGCATAATTTACCGTTTTGCTCAGATCGTCATTTATCCCCGCCTCATGTAGATCAAGCTCCAGTGTAAGATCGATGTAATATCGTTGTCCAAGCTTGCGCTCCTCATCAAACACGCCATGATAACCGTAGTATTCCATGCGTCTAAGTATCATTTTATCCATAAAAAAAGCCACGCCTTCCACTTTAAAATTTTCTTTGTATTTTACAGCTGAAACCCTATTTTAAAAAGCCCCGCACTCTTAATTAGCTACGCATACAACATGGCATCGCACATCTTCACCGTGCGCTTGATCTCGAGCACATCGTGAACGCGTACGATTTGACAACCTTGGGCTATTCCGAATGCCACTGTCGCCGCCGTGCCTTGAAGCGTATCCTCAACCGGTAGATCCAGTGCAGTGCGAATAAATCTTTTGCGTGATGTACCTAGTAGTAGCGGGTATCCTAATTTCATCAACTCATCCAGCTCTCGCATGACCTTTAAGTTCTCTGCATAATCCTTAGCGAAGCCAATCCCTGGATCAAGTAAGATATTTTCGTCCAATACGCCAGCAGCTTTGGCAATATCCACACTTTGCATTAAATCGTTAGCGACATCTTGAATCAGGTTCGTGTAATTCCGATCATGTCGATTATGCATCAAAATAACCGGACACCCATATTGGGCAGCAACCTTCGCCATATCTGGATCCTGTTTAAATCCCCAGATGTCGTTTATGATATGCCCGCCAGCCTTAAGTGCCTCCCGAGCTACTACAGACTTGTATGTGTCTACTGAGATTGTAATACCAGGTGCTTCGCGATGTAAGGCTTCCACAATGGGGATTACTCGCTCTAACTCTTCTTGCTCTCCAACTGGCTCATGACCGGGTCTTGTTGACTCCCCGCCTATATCAATCAGGTCAGCTCCATCTGCAACCATCTGCAGTGCATGCGCAACCGCACGGTCTACGTCATTGTAGCGCCCTCCATCCGAGAATGAGTCCGGCGTTACATTCAGAATGCCCATCACCAAAGTCCGCTCTCCAAGCGTTAAAACCGTATCTCCACAGCGATAAATCCGTTTGTACAACATTGGTTGCATTTCAAATTCCCACTTTCGCTCTATAACTGCTCAATAGTCTTGCCGTAATGGGTCCAATCTCTCCACCACTAATCCTATTAGAACTTCCAGCACTTCCTTCAGTTGATTCCAATCTAGGTACTACAAGCTTTGTCACAGGCACTAGTTCCTGTATGGAGTTGGTAACGAATATCTCATCCGCTTCCATTAACATCTCCCACGTATATTGCCCCTCCTGCTTGTCCAATCCCTGCTCCTCTGCCATTTCCAATACAACAGCACGTGTAATCCCAGGGAGAATGCCAGTTCCAATGTTAGGTGTATATAGGGTGCCACCAAGCACAAAGAATAAATTGCTTACTATACCTTCAGCCAAATATTCCTGTTCCGTAAGCAGCAGCCCCTCGATTGGGAGAGCTGGATTCGGTTTATATTGAGATAGTTCCCTTTTTGCTAAAATATTGTTCATATAATGTAACGATTTGAAGCGGATATCACCTTCCGGCGTATTTCTCCGTGTGCTGAGACGCCATAGCTCTTTACCCTCGGTATAGAGCCGAGTCCCGGGGTCTGGAAGTGGTTTGACGTATACTATGACTGTAGGCTTCACGTAGTCGTCTGAAGGAAGTCCGAGTGGACCTTCGCCCGCCGAAACGGTAAAACGAATATACCCCTCCTGAAGGCCATTTGCCTGCATTAAGTCTTGTATTTCAGTTGCCACCTGATCAGGGTCGCCAATATAGCGGATTCCTAAGCTATGACATCCCTGTCTCAGACGTTCCAAATGTCTCTCTAACAAAAAGGGACGCCCCCCGTATGTACGAAATGTCTCAAATAGACCCACTCCGTACATGAAGCCGTGATCCATTACGGAAATCACGGCTTCAGCAGTAGGGGTGGGCTTCCCATTCACCCCGATGTATTTCATGCTTGGACTTCCGTCTTAGGGTTCAGAAAATTACGAAGGATTTGATGTCCATGATCCGTAATGATTGACTCTGGATGAAACTGAACTCCCTCTATAGCATATTGTTTATGACGTAACCCCATAATTTCGCCTTCTTCGGTTTCCGCAGTAATCTCCAGACAATCCGGCAGGCTATCCCGTTCAACAATTAAAGAGTGATACCGAGTTGCTGTAAAAGGCGATGGGAGTCCTGTAAATACCGATTGTCCGTTATGGTGAATCGGCGAGGTCTTCCCGTGCATAAGCCGCTCAGCGCGTATTACATTTCCACCGAAGGCCTGACCGATCGCTTGATGGCCTAGGCAAACGCCAAAGATAGGTATAACTCCTTTGAATCGCTCAATGAGCGCAAGTGTGATCCCAGCTTCATTTGGTGTGCAAGGTCCCGGCGAAATCAAGATATGATTCGGCTGCATGTCCTCGATCCCTTGTAGATCGATTTCATCATTACGGCGAACTGTGACTTCTTCTCCAAGCTCTCCCAAGTACTGTACCAAGTTGTAAGTAAACGAATCGTAGTTATCAATAACCAGTATCATTATTTCATCCCCTGTTCTTGGCCTTCACCCGGAGTATTCTGACTAAGCAACACCGCCAAAACGATGGCTCTAGCTTTATTATGGCATTCCCTGTATTCGCGATAAGGAACTGAATCAATAACAATGCCAGCTCCCGTCTGTATATAACCAAATCCATCTTTTACTACTAATGTACGTATAATAATATTTAATTCCATATTCCCGTTATAGTCAATCCATCCCATAGCTCCTGTATACGGACCTCGGGTGACCGGCTCCAACTCTTCAATGATCTCCATCGTCCTTACCTTTGGGGCTCCGGTAATGGTTCCACCGGGGAATAAGGCGGCGATGACATCATAAGGGGTCTTTCCGTCCTGAATGATGCCCTCCACTTGGGATACCAAGTGCATGACATGCGAATAATATTCGATGCTTAGTAGCTCACTCGCTTGCACGGAGCCGTACCGCGCGACACGTCCCACATCATTTCGCAGTAAGTCAACGAGCATGATATGCTCAGCCTGCTCCTTCTCATTGCTACGTAGCTCTTGAGCCATCTTTGCATCTTCTTCCGGCGAAGTACCCCGCCGCCTTGTCCCAGCAATCGGTCTTGTACTAACTTCATCTTGCTCCAGCTTCACTAGAAGCTCAGGAGAAGCGGAGACCAACTGGAAATCAGGCAACCGTAACAACCCCATATAAGGAGAAGGATTCAGCAGTCTCAACCATTCATAGATTTCCTCCGGCGAGGCCTGCAAAGGAATACTCTGCCTAAGCGACAGGTTAACCTGAAATACATCTCCAGCTCGGATATAGTCCTGAATCTTCCTTACAGCCGCTTCGAAATCTATCTGAGATAAGGATACAGTTGAATGATCCAGAACGGTATCGTCTAGTAATGAAGGAGTAGTTCTATCAACCTGGTTTATTGTCTTCTGCCGACTTGCTACTCGATCCATTGTGCTATCCGTGTTCGCGTCATCAACAATAGCATTCCAGTGCGCTACCATTCTTATTGCTCTATCTTCAGCCTCACTGTAGACAACTTCTAATTCTCCATCGCTTCTTAAACCTGAGGCGAGATGATCAAGCTGGGAATGAACGATAGCATAGATTTCTCCCTGCTCGTGATCAACAACCCACAATTCTTCCATTCGCATCCAGACATAATCGTCTAGTCCAAGATCATCCTCCGCAAGATGAGGAAGACGCTCCAGCGATCTTACAACATCATAACCAAGAAAACCTACTGCTCCGCCACTAAATTTGGGAAGCTCGGATAAATAAGGTGATTTGAATGGAGCCATCCATTGATGTAACACTTCCAACGGCTTACCATGTAGACGTGTTCTCACCCCAGAGGCCACATATTCAACTTCTGCAGTGTCGCCCTTACCCCGAATAACCGAGATTGGATTCAATCCGAGAAAAGTATACCGCCCCCCTTTACCACTCTCCAGCACAAAGGAGTAAGCCTGCGATCGTTCCCAAGCCGACATCCAATCTGCTGGTAGCCCTTTGGGTGACTTCCATTTAACGGCATAAGGAAGACAGGTCCATTGTTCTTCCTTCGCCCATTGCTTCCACTGTGCCCATGATGTTATACATTCCATCTTCGGTAAGACCCTCCAACCCTCGTTTAGCATTCTATTGCTTGCTAGTATACTAGAAGCCAAGCAAGTTTGAAACTCCTTGTTATTCATTCCTTATCTTCATAAAACAAACCCCCATGCCACCCATTTAAGGGTAACCATGAGGGTTGATAAATGATCCTTACGCGAGGATCATGTGTCTTAATGAAATTAAGCTTCGAAGTTGTACAACGGAGTACTAAGGTAACGCTCACCGTTACTTGGAATAATAACAACTACACGTTTACCTTTACCCAGTTCCTTCGCAACTTTCAGTGCAGCACGCACAGCAGCTCCTGAAGAAATACCGGATAGAATACCTTCTTCTTTGGCTACAATACGAGCCTGTTCGAAAGCTTCATCGTTCTCAATATGAATGATTTCATCATAGATTTCACGATTCAAAATTGCCGGAATAAAGTTTGCACCTAGACCTTGGATTTTGTGTGGTCCCGGCTTGCCGCCCGCTAGAATAGGGGAACCAGCTGGTTCAACAGCATAAATCTTAACATCAGGGAAACGTTTCTTCAGTACTTCACCAGCACCAGAAATAGTTCCGCCTGTACCGATTCCTGCCACGAAAGCGTCTAATTGGCCATCCAAAGACTCAATAGCTTCAACGATTTCCGGTCCAGTTGTTTCACGGTGGATCTTAACATTGGCTTGATTCCCGAATTGATCCGCGAAGAAATATTCTGGGTTTTCAGCCAAAATCTCTTGAGATTTCTTTACTGCTCCGTTCATACCTTCTGAACCAGGTGTCAGTACTAATTCAGCACCATAAGCACGTAGCAAGTTGCGACGTTCGATACTCATTGTTTCTGGCATTACGATAATTGCTTTATAACCCTTTGCAGCGGCTACCAAAGCAAGTCCAATTCCTGTGTTACCACTAGTTGCTTCAACAATTGTGCCGCCCGGCTTAAGTTGGCCAGCCTTTTCCGCTTCTTCAACAATGCTGATTGCAATACGGTCTTTCACACTGGATCCTGGGTTTTGGTATTCTAACTTCACATAGATTTCTGCGCTGTCTTCTGGAACGATTCGATTCAGACGAACTAACGGAGTACCACCAATAAGATCAGTTACACTATTAACGACTTTTGCCATCTAAAAGCCCTCCCTTTGGGAAATATAGTAATTTAATATAAGAACGATTCTTCTAGTTGTAAAAATAAAAGCGAATATATATCACTTTCATTTATTTCCGAGTGGATAAGTTGGTTTTGATATCATTATCTTAACAACACCGATCGGAGTTGTCAATAAGTGCCTAAAAAAATTACCTGCCTTCAATATCAGCCTATGCTATAAGGAACAATTGAAGTCCAAAGGGAGGGGGTAATTCATATTAGTGGGTATCTAAGTTCGACTTCTCTGTCTGCGAAATAAGCGTCTGTACTTCCTCTACGCTAAATGTATATGCTTCATTACAAAAATCACACACAACTTCGGTCTCTTCTCCAGCCTCATTCAGATCAACTAACTCATCCTTACCTAAACTGATCAGTGTCCGCTCAACTCGCTCCCGAGAGCAGTTACAGGTGAACTTAATATCCATCTCCTCCAACACCTTTATATCAGGCAGTAACCAGCTAAGCATCTCCTCAAGATCGAGGCCTTGATCCAATAGCGATGTAACCGGAGGCATTTGTCCTACCGCATGTTCAATAGCATTGATCTCACTGTCACTCAATCCTGGAAGCAGCTGTATGATGAATCCACCTGCTACAATGACAGAAGAATCAACATCCACCAGCACTCCTAGTCCAACTGCAGAAGGTGTTTGCTCCGATATAGCAAAATAATATGTGAAGTCCTCTCCAAGTTCGCCGGAGATAATAGGTACACTTCCCCGATAAGGCTCTTTCAGACCTAAATCCTTGGTCACATGAATGAAGCCCGTCGTACCAACAGCACCTGCTACATCTAATTTCCCTTTACTGTTACTTGGAAGATGAACATGCGGCTCCTTTACATAACCCCGGACTTCTCCCTTGGCATTCGCATCCGCGACGATACTTCCGATCGGGCCATCACCTTTCACTTGGATCGTAAGTTTCTCGTTACCTTTCAACATAGCGCCCATCATAGCCGCTGCTGTTACTGTACGTCCTAGTGCAGCTGTTGTTGTAGGAAAGGTGTCATGACGACGACGTAGTTCCTCCACAAGTTGTGTAGTTCGTACCGCAAATGCGCGTACTTTACCATCCATTGCAGTACCGCGGATTAGGCGGTCCTTTTCTATTTGTTTGTTCATATAATGTCCTCCTTAAGTTTTCTCTTGCTCTCATCACAGTGTTCTTATCTTATCCAAATCGCCCTCTAACCCCGCTTAGGTAACGGGTAAATAACATAGGCGCTCCCGCTTCTGTGCCTTTCGGAGATGCGCATGGGTTTGTTTAGAACACTTTATCCTTGCGGGTATGTCTTACTTTAGGCTCTCCCGAGTTACCTGTCAAATCGCTCGTACTTCTTGACGTTTCAAGCAACAAAGAGCGCCATAGCCGCTTGTACCCTTCGGGTACGCTCTGCTTCTGGCGCTCTTACAAAAGAATAGTGCTGTGGTAGGCGCTATTGTGGCTGCATTGTATTACAACATTTGGATGATTAGATATTCTCCCCTTGGGAAAAGTTCACCTCGTTGTAAAAGCAAAAATAGTTCCTATTGCTGGTTCCGCTCATAGATGATGCGGAGGCCCTCAAGTGTCAGACGCGGGTCAACCTCTTGGATGGAACGTGTCTCGCTCGCGATCAATTCAGCAAGACCGCCGGTTGCGATCACTTTAGGCTGAGCGTTCATCTCAACGGCGATCCGTTCAACAATCCCATCAACCTGACCGGCATAGCCAAAAATAATTCCTGCCTGCATCGCTGTAACGGTATTCCGCCCAATCACTTTCTTCGGCTTCTCGAGTTCGATCCGCGGCAGCTTAGATGCTCGCAAATAAAGTGCCTCTGTAGAAATACCGATACCCGGTACAATTGCGCCGCCGAGATAATTACCTTCCGCGTCAACACAATCAAATGTCGTTGCGGTACCGAAATCGACGACGACTAACGGACCACCGTACTTTTCAATCGCAGCAACAGCGTTAACGATACGGTCTGCTCCTACTTCTTTCGGGTTCTCATACCGTAGGTTTAGTCCAGTCTTTATGCCAGGACCAACAACCATCGGCTTTTTCTTCATATATTTTTCACAGAGTTCCTCAAGTACATGCATGAGTGGAGGCACAACCGAAGAAATAATGACCCCTTCGATTTCTTCTACATTAATTTTAGACATTTGAAATAAATTGTAAATCATAACACCATATTCATCCACCGTTGACTGCCGGTTCGTCGCAAGTCGGAAATGATGAAGCAACTCACGGTTCCTATAGATTCCAAGCACGATATTTGAGTTACCTACATCTATCACAAGGAACATTGGTTTTTTCACCCTTCCTTCTTCTCATTGATGTCCAGGCTAATGTCCAAGCAATCAAAGGAATATGTCAACCGTCCCACGGAGATCACATCTACACCACTCTCAGCAATTGCACGAATAGTAAGTAGTGAGACATTACCAGAAGCTTCAACAGTTACATGAGGGGCTTTAGCTTTAATCCGGCGTACTGCTTCTTTCATCAGATCAGGTGCCATATTGTCCAACATAATAATATCGGCCCCTGCAGCCAGAGCTTCTTCAACCTGCTCTAAGCTCTCCGTCTCTACTTCAATCGTCATCGTATGTGGGATGTTAGCACGGGCACGACTAACAGCGCCAGCAATTCCGCCTGCACCTTTGATATGATTATCCTTAATCATTACGGCATCATACAATCCGAAACGATGGTTGGCACCACCACCCGTACGAACAGCATACTTCTCCAGCATACGATGTCCTGGCGTGGTTTTCCTTGTGTCGACCAATCGAACCGGTAAACCTCCGATCGCATTCACATACTGGCTTGTCCGTGTAGCAATACCTGATAGACGTTGCAACAGATTTAAAGCCAATCGCTCACCTGTCAAAATACTATGCGTACTTCCTTCTACCTCTGCTAACACCGTTCCCTTAGTCACAAATTGACCATCTTGAACACATGCGGTAAATGAAAGCGCTGGGTCTACGACCTCAAACACCAATTCTGAAACTGGCATCCCGGCGATAATTCCATCTTCCTTGGCATGGATGATTCCCTTAGACTGATGCCCAGCGGGCACGGTCACACGAGTTGTGACATCTCCAGATCCAACATCTTCCTTTAGCCAACCGGTAATCGATTCAATTAACTCTGCGTTATATCCGTTAAACATCATCACTAATTTCCTCCGACATTCCTTTTTCGCGATGCTGTAAAATATGTTTGCGCCACTCTATATCATTTCGTTCTGGATAATCTTCGCGGTAATGTCCGCCCCGACTCTCTTCACGCGCAAGTGCTGCTTCCGCTAGTAACAAAGCGCTAGTAAGCATATTAGCAAATTCCAACTGTTCTCGTGTATGTAGTACGGTATCAAAAATCGGCAGTTGTCGTTTTAGATCCTGTAATCCTTTCAGCAGTCCTTCACCCGTCCGACGTAGCCCCACTTGACGAACCATAATTCTTTGGAGCTTCATACGTAGCTCAACAATCGGTGTGATTGCCTTCTCTTCGCGATTAGCCTTGTAGGAAATACCTTTCCCTGTTTTTTCTAAACGATCCAACTGGGAAATGCGATCAATAATTCTCCGTCCAAACACAAGGGCTTCCGACAGTGAGTTACTAGCTAAGCGGTTTGCTCCATGAACCCCTGTGGACGATACTTCTCCACAAGCGAATAAGCGATTCACACTAGTTTCCCCATGATGACTCGTCTTGACGCCCCCCATCATATAATGCGCAGCGGGTGCAACGGGAATCCAGTCTGTAGTCATATCGAGTCCGTATCCAATACAAGTTTCATAAATCGTTGGGAAACGATGTTTGATCGTTTCGGGTGCTTCATGCGTAATATCTAAATAGACTAGGCTTGACCCTGTCTCTTCCATCTCGCTAACAATAGCTCTTGCCACGATATCCCGAGGCGCAAGTTCCAATAGTTCATGATATTTCTCCATAAATCGCTCACCTTTAATATTACGGAGAACAGCACCTTCGCCACGTACAGCCTCGGAGATCAAAAATCTCGGCGCTCCAGGATAACATAATGAGGTCGGGTGAAATTGGATAAATTCCATATCTCGAATCAACGCTCCTGCGCGATAGGCCATAGCGATACCATCGCTTGTCGCCACTTCTGGATTCGTCGTGTAACGATATAACTGACCCGCGCCACCCGAACACAGAATCGTCGCACTCCCGCGAAGAAATACCTTCTTCCCATCTGGGTGCTGGACTAAAGCCCCTAAGCATTCATTCTCCTCTGTAATTAAATCAATTACAAAATGGTTATCCCATACTTCGATGTTCGAATGCGTGGTGACTTGCTCCGCCAATGCACGTACAATTTCATAGCCGGTTGCATCACCATTAGCGTGTAATATACGACGATGACTATGTGCACCTTCTTGAGTAAGCGCTAATTCTCCATTCTCCAAATCAAAGGAAGTACCGAGCTTAATTAACTCCTGCACACCTCCAGGGCCTTCATTAACTAGAATATCCACGGAATCTGAGGAACATAATCCCGCTCCAGCAAGCAGTGTATCTTGCCGATGATACTGAGGTGAATCCTCTTCAGAGATAACGGCGGCGATTCCTCCCTGGGCATATCTCGTATTACTTTCAAGCAGCGATTTCTTAGTAATCATAATGACACGGCGATCTTCACTCGCTTTAATTGCTGTGAATAGACCCGCGATGCCAGATCCAATCACAATAACGTCCGTATCGATTACTGTCAGTTCATTAACATCAAAATCAACCAAGTATTGTGGAATCAATTACGTCACCTATCTTGAACAAGAGAGTAGCGCATACTACTTTACTTGTAGCATGCGCTCTAGGGAGGTTCTAGCTTGATCGGCAATGGCAGGAGGCACATAAATCTGTGGTTGCATTGTCTCCAGACATTTGACTAGCTTCTTCAAATTATTTACTTTCATGTTAGGGCAGACAAGGAATTTTGTCGCAAAGTGGAACTCTTTATCTGGGCTGTCCAACCGTAACTGATATCCCGTACCGTCTTCTGTCCCAACAATGAACTTTTTATTTGTGGAATTTTTACAATAGTCAAGGATTGCTGTCGTGCTTCCAACAAAATCACCCATTGCTACTACTTCTGGGCGACATTCAGGATGTACTACAAACTCCGCACCTGGGTGAAGCGCACGCATCTCTATTACGTCCTTTATGGTCAACATATCATGGGTGTTACAATACCCTTCCCAGATGATTAGCTTCTTGTCTGTATGCTGCTGAACATAATGACCCAAATTTTTGTCTGGTACCCAAATAATTTCGTCAGCATCGACTGAATTAATCACTTTAACCGCATTGGAAGATGTACAGCAAATATCTGTTTCTGCTTTGATCTCTGCTGAAGAGTTAATGTACGTTACAACTTTAGCATTAGGGTGTTTAGCTTTCATTTTACGCAAACCGTCTACATTGACCATATCGGCCATTGGACAACCTGCACGTTCATCGGGAATGAGTACAGTCTTATTAGGAGCCAAAATTTTGGCGCTTTCCCCCATAAAATGAACCCCGCAGAAAACTATGACTTCCGCATCCGTTGAAGCCGCTTTCTGGGCAAGCAAAAACGAATCGCCTCTGAAATCGGCGACCTCCTGAATTTCATCACGCTGATAATAATGCGCTAGAATAATAGCGTTACGTTCCTTCTTCAACGTAATCAGTCTCTCCCGCAGCTCGCGGTTCATCTCAGCCTTCCGTTCCTGTGCTTGAGCTTCCACCTATTAGCCTCCCCCTTGATGCTTTGCGGTTCACTGCCGCAGACTCTCTCTATCATACATCTTATTAATGCTATTCATTGAATACGCCTAAAATCGATAAGAAAGTATAAAATTTCACGATGCTAGGCAGCGAACGCTAAAGTTTATTTGTTTCGGAGCTCCACTCTAATTTCCAGCGTAATCCTCCATATACTAAATAATTACTTTGCGGTGTTTAACAACTAATTTACACAAGCAAAGTTGCGCTGTCAATCTGCTAAAATAATAAATACAACAAAAGCCCGGAGAAACATAAAACTGTTTCCCGGGCTTAATGAATTGTTCTACATTCTTACATGTGAGAAGCAGGTAAAGATAAAATTAAACGGTTGGTGTGTTACCACCATTTCCTGGACCTTTATCAGAATCATCATGATCCGGTTTCTCCGGTGCATCATTAACGCTATCCGCAGGTTCATCCACCGTTGGTTCGCTAATGATATCATTTGGAGTTGGAGCTGGCTCATCATTAGGAATATCACCAAGTGGTGCTAACGATCCCGACTCCTCTGTTTTTCCTTGAATACGAACGCGAACATCACCAACATTATCAATGACAGGCTCACCAGTTACAGTTGAACCGCCATCTCCTTCATCGTTAGTCGCGACCGCATCAGGCAATTTACCCGTCTCAATAAGCGATTTGATTTGATCCAATTCTAATGTCTCAACCTCAAGCAACGTTTGTGCAATAAGGTGAAGCTCTTTAGAATGCTCAGTCAAAAGCTGCTTACAACGTTCATACGAACTGCTAATGAAATGCTGCATTTCTTGATCGATCTCATAAGCAATTTGATCACTATAGTTCTGCTCATGTCCGATATCACGACCCAAGAATACTTGCCCTTGAGAGGATCCAAACTGCATCGGACCAAGCTTATCACTCATACCATATTGCATAATCATGCTACGTACAATGCTTGTTGCTTGTTGGAAGTCACTGTATGCACCTGTACCAATTTCACCGATGAACAATTCTTCGGCAACCCGGCCACCAAGTAATCCAGTCACTCTGTCGAGCAATTCTTGTTTGGTCGCTAGCATACGATCTTCTTTCGGCATCATAATAACATATCCGCCAGCGCGACCGCGTGGAATAATCGTTACTTTATGAACCATATCAGCATGCTCTAGGAAATATCCAACAATCGTATGACCCGCTTCATGATAAGCAACGATCCGTTTCTCACGATCACTGATCACGCGACTGCGTTTCTCAGTACCGACAATAACGCGGTCAATTGCTTCATCCACTTCACGCATCGAAATATCTTTACGATTACGACGTGCCGCCAAGAGAGCTGCCTCATTTAGCAAATTCTCTAGATCAGCGCCCGTGAAACCAGTGGTACGTTTAGCGACAACATCCAGCTTCACGTCATTGGTTAACGGCTTGTTACGCGCATGTACTTTAAGTACTGACTCACGGCCTTTCACATCTGGGCGGTCAACCGTAATTTGACGGTCAAAACGTCCTGGACGTAGCAATGCCGGGTCAAGAATATCTGCACGGTTTGTTGCAGCGATCATAATAATACCATCGTTACCTGCGAAACCGTCCATTTCTACGAGCAATTGGTTAAGTGTTTGTTCACGCTCATCATGTCCACCACCGAGTCCAGCACCGCGCTGACGACCTACGGCATCGATCTCATCGATAAAGATGATACATGGGGAGTTCTTCTTCGCATTCTCGAACAAATCCCGTACACGGGATGCACCGACACCGACGAACATTTCGACGAAGTCAGAACCTGAAATACTGAAGAATGGTACACCAGCTTCACCCGCAACTGCACGAGCTAGCAACGTTTTACCTGTACCTGGAGGGCCAACAAGTAGCACCCCTTTTGGAATCCGTGCGCCAACGGCAGTGAACTTCCGTGGATCTTTCAAGAACTCAACAACCTCAACAAGTTCTTGTTTCTCCTCATCAGCTCCGGCTACATCCTCAAAAGTAACCTTCTTCTTCTCTTCACTATAAAGACGAGCTTTACTCTTACCGAAGTTCATGACCTTGCCGCCGCCACCCTGCGCCTGATTAAACAGGAAGAAGAACAGAATGAACATAATGGCTAATGGTACGATCGATGTTAGGAAGGTGAGCCAAATACTCTCGCCTTGCATCTTCTTCCAAGTCAATTGGAAGTCATTTTGATCGCTGTAGGTTGTTATTTCCTTCAAGACATTCTCGTCAAAAGGAATAAACGTGGCGAAGTTCTTCGTCTTGGTCTTGCCTTCCTCGACGGCTTCCCTATACTTACCGGTTACCTGATAGGCGTAACCGTCAAATTTCCCGGTTAGTTCAGCAACATTGTTATCTTTCAACTGTTGCCGCAATTCATCGTACCTAGGGGTGACGGTTGTTTCTGTTCCACCGTTGAGGAATTGCACGATGCCCACCACGACTAAGAAAAGTATCAAATAAAACCCAGAATTCCGGATGAACCGATTCATCCCCTACCTCCTCTCAAAACCTTAAGTTATTTTAACATAGTCCTTCACGCTTTTACAAAAAACAGAATGTAGAATGAGGTGATATGGGTAACAGGCCCAAAGAGCCCCTAATTCACTTGGTGTATACTTCTGGCTTCAGTACTCCGACATACGGAAGATTGCGGTATCCCTCAGCATAATCCAAACCATAACCAACAACAAATGCGTCAGGTAGGATAAACCCTGCTAAATCAGCTTCCAAATCAATTGTTCGGCCAGATGGCTTATCAAACAAAGTAACGATCTTGACTGATTTTGCATTACGACGTTGCAATACATCTACCAAATAGCTTAGTGTAAGTCCACTATCGATAATATCTTCCACAATCAGAATGTCGCGTCCTTCAATTGAAGTGTCCAAATCCTTGATGATCTTTACTTCTCCGGATGATTTGGTTGAGTTACCGTAGCTAGACACAGCCATAAAATCAAGTTCGATCGGTACTGTAATTTCCTTCACCAAGTCCGCCATAAAAATAAAAGCGCCTTTCAAAATACAAATCACGAGTGGATTACGTCCTTCATATTCCTTACTAAGACGTTGCCCTAGCTCAGCAACTTTCTCCTTGATTTCTTCCTGACTAATTAGAACTTCCTGAATATCATTCTGCAAGTTAGGTAAACCTCCTACGTTATACTATGAATGCCTGAACTTAACCATAACCTGGGTATTGTTACTCGCTACCCGCAACTAAGGTAATCCGCATAACGGAAGACGTATGCTGGGTCACCATGGCAACTGTGGACCTACGAATGCCAGCAATCCACAGAATTCGGCCTTCAGCATCACTCACAATCGGAATCTGAGATCGAAGAGAGGGGGGAATCTTTTCATCAATAAAAATATCCTTCACCTTTTTGCTCCCATCTAGTCCCATAACTCTCATGATGTCTCCCGGCAGCCGGGAACGGACTGTAAGCGGATAGACCAATTGATCCGCATCAAATACTGCCTCGTCCTTACCCACCTTATTACTCTGCTTAACGATATGTTCTGCCTCGGACCGCAAAAAATGCAGTCTATGTCCCGCCCAAGGAATGGGCACTTCAGTGCGAAATGGATCTACACTGTAACTATAACCAGATAAATCACGATCCGCCACATTCGAAACAAACCGGATGATATCGTATTCCCGCAAACAACATAATCCACCACCAAGATCGAGACTCCAAGTCGTGGGCCGGTTCTGAACCGTCCCTTTTCGAATCGCTTCGATCTTAACAAAGTCACTTTCTTCCATGTTAAAAGGCAGATAATCTAATATTAGTTTAATCAACCTCCGTTGTAAAGCGGCATGTAAGGATGCAAACTGTGGAACTTTGAAGGCCAGACCTCCATCAACCTGAGATACTAAATTATCGTAGACATGAACCACCTCTTGTTGCATGTAGTCGTCTTCATCACCTATTACCTCAGCCAGACGATTTAGCGAAGCCACCAACTGTCCATTATATTGCCCCAAAAAAGGTAGCACATCCAAACGCACAGCATTTCGATCATATTTATTCAACAGATTACTGCTATCTGTTACATAAGGAATGTTAGCCGACTGACACGCCCGGACCAGTTCCGTCTTGTATATACGAAGTAAGGGGCGAATAAGTTCCACATTTCTTTCGTGCCTTGTGATCTTCATGCCTGCTAGACCCGTTGGTCCACTCCCACGTAGCAAACGCATCATAACCGTCTCCGCTTGATCATCTGCATGATGAGCTAGGGCGATGGATTTGGCTCCATATTTATCAGCTACACTATGTAGAAATTCATATCTCTTCTCCCGTGCTGCTAGTTGCGTCCCTTTACCTGTTTCCTTCATATAAGCTGGAACGTCGAAACTACCGAGTTCAAATGGGATATCAAGCTTAGCTGCTATCTCTGCAACAAACTCCGCTTCCTTGTCCGATTCCAGCCCGCGGAATCCGTGGTTAACATGAGCACACACGAGGTTCAAGCACATTTCATTATCCCTAGCTAGTTGATTGAGGATATGCAATAAAGCCACAGAATCCGGCCCTCCGGATACTGCGACTATGATGCAATCTCCAGGAGACCATAAATGATATTCCCGAGAGGTGCGGCGAACTTGTTCCACCAAACGGTTCATGCTTGGATCGTTCATATATCCTCCTCTTTCCCTTGGTTGCTTATGTATTCTCCAGATAGTTAGAATCGAAGGGTCAAATAAACTGCGCAGATGAGTAAACTAAGCGATACTACAAATGCTCCTACCATCCACCTAGGTGTCGAACGTCTTATCCTCTTTCGCTGGGTACGCGCCCCCAATGTGAGCTCTTTCCATACAGCACAAGATTCCCTTGTATCACGAAAATCTCCCATGATCGCCCGCTTGAGCCATTCCCGATAAGGAGCAAGCGATGGTTCGCTACCGACGATTGCCAACAAATCAGTATGACTTCGAGTTTGCGGGAGCTGATTAGCTGCCTTCTTTAGAGAATCCTCCGCCAACAGATGTATGCATACGACAGCAAACGAGAACCAATCATACGATGGTTCAGCCGTCCGCCCACCTGCTCCCCAGAATCCACGGTCATACCATTCCGTAAACTGCTTCACGCTTCGTCCCATCCCACTAACGCCGCCAAAATCAATCAATTCGACTTCGCCGTAAGGTGCGACCAGTACATTCTCTGGCTTCAAATCACCAAATACCCAACCTGTTTCATGCAAAGACCGCAATTGTTGCAATAAATGTAGCCCGACAACCTGCATCCATTTCCCGCCCTGCTGGGCAAGAAAAGTACGAAGAGGTTGTCCCTTTACATAGCGCATGACGTAGAAAGGAATCTCTCTTCCCTGAAGTGAATAATCATCCACTTCCACCAAGAAAGAGGGATTCCGTTCGGCCGCCACTCGTCGCTTACCCTGCTGTTGCAGAGCTTTCAGCACGTTGATCTCCGATTGTATGTCAATGGTGTCAAAGCCCATCTTGAGCGCATACAACTTGGCACTCTCCACCTGCTTCACCAAATATACGATTCCATTTGCTCCCTGCCCCAGCAGACGCTGGATGAGGTACCGACCACCATTCCAACGTCCGATGACCATCGTCCCTGGCGGTAAGCTCGATTTATATGACGGAATCACCGAGAACTCCTTCTCTTTCATAAGACTCCTCCGGCCATAGCCCGTGTCCATTTCTATTAAGTGTACCATAACGGAAGAATTCCATCACCTTCAAGATGGCCGGTCCAGTTGGAGTAGCACCTCTCATAGCGAGCCGTTGAAAGATCGATCGTGCCGAGCCTAAATCTACCGTCCAATCCACATCTAACACCGCGTCTTCACCACTACGATGACCAGGGAAATGGAACACGGCTAACTTACTTTCTCCCTTCCGCGCACCAAGACTCAGCATCATATCTCGTATTGCGTCTTCTACAGCAGCTAACTTTGGTTTCATGCTAGCGCTAACATCGATTAACAAAGCTACCTGCAAAGGGCTTGTCTCTGCCATTTCATCAATGACCTCTACAACTTGAGAACGTTTATCCGGAGGTAAGTCCTCTACGGACTGATCACCTAAAATATGTCTTATCTCTCTATTAACCGCCTGCTGAATAGTCTGAACCACCGTCTTCCGGGTCAGCATCTGCATCGTTTGAGCTAGCTTTTCCGTACCTGATAATTGGCTCATTCCGCCACCAGCTTTAGCAATCTCCGCTATTTCGATGCTTCCCAATTCACCAATCGTACCGTAATCAACAATTCCAACCACATTCACCGTAATTCCATCTTCCCGAGCTAAAGCTGCTGCCATAACCGGACTTTCTCCCACATTAGAGCATCCGTCCGTAATAAGCATGATTTGCTTCATTATCATCCCGCCTTTCATCTTCTTTGTCCGTGACTCTCTCTTCTCTATCATTTCCAGAGATGAACAAATTCAAACCATAGAGAGCCAAAACAAAAGACGGGAATATATAACGGGTAAGATGCAAGACCAAAAAGAACCTGAGGTTTTCCCTCAAGTTCTCTCTGCTCGAACTGGATTACTTGCTCCTACTGAAGATACCCATATTTACGGTTGTTCAAAATAACCAATAGATATAGCATATTGAATCATCCGTGTGAAAAACGAGCGATCCATCTGCTGACATGTAACATTGGATCCTCTCAAATATTCGATCGTTTGCGGGCAAGTATACCTGTAAGGACTATTCTTAGCTCCGTCCCCTTCAAGCTGAGCCATGGCTAGCTCCAATCCACTGGCATCCTTAGGTTGACTACTATCCAACAGCCATGATTCATAATCCCGAATATCCATAAGTTCAATGTAATAGCCATATTCTCTGAAGTTTTCAATCATGTCGACATACGGAACCTGAACAGGATTACATATGTGGAACATTCTGCCCACGGTCCCCTGATGGAGCGCCAAAGAGATAATCGCTTCTCCTGCATAGTCTATCGGCGTGATATCTACCTGCCAGTTAACCCGCGGTGCTTTCTTCAATAGAATCATAGCTTTCAGCATTCTATAAAAAGCATTACTATCAATATTCCGTTGGAATACGCCCGTTTGCGAATGACAAGATAGATTGCCTACTCGATAAACGGTTGCCGCAACACCTTCCATTTCACAAGTACGTACAACCAGCTTTTCTGCTTCTAGCTTGCTGTTCGTATATACACTATCGAGAGAGACCGAATGATCATACGACTCCCTACTCGTGAACTGGTCCCATTGGCCGCTCAAGGCTAATTCTTCTGGAATTCCTACTGTTGAGACAAAATGGAAGCGAGCATTTCGTTTGCCTCTGACCAACCCTAGCAGGGAATATGTACTCTCAACGTTCACCCGATTGAAATACTCTGCCTCACCGAAATGCTTCACTTCAGCTCCGCAATGAATAATAGAATCCACTTTCTGCCGTAGCAATTCAGTGTTAGTCACCGTTAATCCCAAACTGTACTTCTCCAAATCACCCTGAACGACAATGACCTGGTTCTCCAGCTTCTCTATTATTTCTTGACCAAAATAACTACTCATCACATGGGTAAGACGTTGACGTGGTTCCTCCCCTAAAGACGGACGGACCAAACAGTAAACTACGACATTGTCCTTCCGGTTTAGCAACTCGTATAGAAGTCGTGATCCTAAATACCCCGTAGCCCCAGTTAACAGAATATGCTGCTGGCTGTATTCTGTATCCTTGATGAATGGATTAATAAAGGAGAGTGGATATTCAGCTAGATCCCTAATCTCACCATTGTCCTGGTCCATCTCATCTTCAGGAGCCGATTGGTTCAATGCGGTTACTCTCTCTGCCAATTTCTCAATCGTAGGAAATAAGAAGAAGTCGTTTATTTTTAATCTAGGGAACTGTGGTTTTAACTTGACTAATATCTCCAATATTTTTAGAGAATGCCCCCCAATTTCGAAGAAATCATCCTGAATGCCTATATTTGTACGATGAATGGCACTCTCCCAAGCGGTAGCAATTTCTCGTTGCAGATCGTTCTGAGGAGCCATATAATCTGCGTCCTGTTCATCCTCGGTTACCACTTCAAGCAGCGCTAGTTGCTTACGGTCTATTTTGCCGGTAGGGGAAACAGGTAACGACTCCACAGCATAAAAATAGCTAGGAACCATGTATACAGGAACCTTGGTCTTCAGGAATTGCACTAGCTCATTCTTCGTTAGGACCTCGCCCGCCTTCGAAGTATAGAATGCGACTAACATTTTATTACCGTCAGCATCTAACTTAGGGATCACAACCGCATCCTTGATGTATTCATGCTTAGCCAGATTATCTTCGATTTCCCCAATCTCGATTCGAAAACCTCTGATTTTTACCTGCAAATCCTTCCGGCCCATGTAGTGAATACCATCCTCTTGCAATTGCACCAAATCCCCAGAACGGTAATATTTCTTACCTGACTCTGGATGAACCGGATCTAATACAAAGGCCTTCTCGGTCAATCCCGGCTGGTTCAGATAACCTTTAGCCAAACCAACGGAGTGGATCAATAGCTCGCCCATGACGTTCAGCGGACAAGGTTGGTTATGTTCATTTACAATTAGCACTTCGTAGTTAGAGATGGGTTGACCAATACATACGCTCGATGTGTGTTCAGGAACTACATAATCAATGGTATGCGTAGTCGTCACAACTGTAACTTCTGTTGGCCCATAAGCGTTCACGATCACGGGATTGTGATGAAGTTTCTGCTGAAATGTCCGTACGACCTCTCCAGTCAACGCTTCGCCACCAATAACAAAGCTTTTGATTCCCGTATATTTCAACGCATCCTCATCAATGAGATAAGTGGATAATTGATTGAAAAATACAGTTGGCAAAATACCAATTCGTGTTGCTCCCGTATATTGAATAGCTGAAGTGAACATTTCCACCGAAAAACGCTCTTCACCCGTCAGCAAATGTAATCTAGATCCGCTACAAAGGGAACTGAATATATCGTACACGGACGCATCAAAGCTGAATGTAGAATACTGTAGAATGACATCCTGCTCACTGAGTTGCAAATGGTTCACCGTATCCACTGCCAGGTTAATCACCCCAACATGAGGAATTAAGACACCCTTAGGTTTACCCGTAGTGCCAGAAGTATAGATAACATAGGCTACATCATCCCCTGTGACAGATACATTACAAGGATCATCTGAATATCCATCAAGACCCGTATCCATACAAAAAATGGCATCGTCTAAATTTCTCCCGGCAAGCAGCGTGGTTAATCGAGCGGTATAGCACTCTTTTGTAATGACAACAGGACAGTCTGTATCGGAAATAATATAGGCGTTCCGATCATCTGGATGCTCGGGATCAAGGGGAATATAAGCTCCCCCAGCCTTCAAAACACCTAGCATAGCAATCACAGCTTCGATACTTCGCTCCATGAATATCGATACAAATCCGCCTTTAAACAATCCCCGCTGTTGTAGCATATGAGCCACTTGATTGGACAAATTATCAAGTTGTCCATATGTGAGCTCTTGCGGGCCGGATGATAAGGCAATACGATCACGGAACCGCCGCACGGTCTCCTCCAGCATAGCAGGAACATTCAAAGCGTCAGGCAATACTGTAGACGTATCATTAAGTTTGTCATACGCATCCTTATCTTCTTCCGTAAGAATAGGAATGCTTGCTATAGCAATGCTGTCATCGACCAGCGAGGTTTGAACAATACATTGATAATGACCTGCGAACTTACGAATCGTACTCTCTTTGAATAAATTTTGATGATAGGAGATATCAATCGTCCATTGACCATCTCCTTTGTTCACATACCAGTTTAAGCAACTAGGTGCGTAGGTTCTGTCTACTCCATATAGGGTCTCTATAATTGGAGAATGTCCTATAATGTGCTCAATTTCACTTAGGGATAGAGGAGTAGAATGGTCTACTTTGAGCTTAGCGGATAGCTGCTGGTACAGCTTTCTAAAGGAAATGTTCCCGTTAATAACCATCCGTACTGGCATCAATTCTCCGTTACTTCTTTTTACTCCAACAATCTGATCTTCTTCTCCACTCATTCTATAAAGGAATATAACATAGCAGGTTAACATCCATGTCTGCAAATCGAAATGTCCCTCAAAATGACCCATTTGATCTCTGCTAACATCCAGTATAAAAGTCGTTCGCTTAATCTCTGTAACGGATAGATGTTTGGGATAATCAGTGAACATATTCCATCCTGACAAAGGTGGTTTGAACTCATTGATCCAATACTCTTTGGTCTTTTCTGATAACAGTAGGGTATTCATCGGTATTTGCTCCTTAGCTCATCTATGCTGATCTATAATTTCAGTCCGGCAACAAGACTCTCCAGCTTCTCTGAAATTTGATTCATTTGCTGTGCAGAATCTACAATTTTATTGGATGAAGAACGCTGCTCTAAAGCTCGTGTCTTGATTTCATCGGATACAGCCGCATTTCTCTCTGCCAATTGGGCAAGTTGTTTGATCGCTGCTGTAATTTGCTCCGTCTCTGCAACCATCTCTTCCGTTGCCGCAGATACCTCCTGAATTTGACTCGTCACCGCATCTGTAGCCATCAGAATTCCACCAAACAATTCACCCGTCTGTTGTACAATGTTGATGCCGACCTTAACATTCTGCTCACCTTCATTGATTGATTTAACGGCTGTCAGGGTTTCCTGCTGAATGTAATGAACTAAATCTGTAATCTTCTTAGCTGAGTTACCAGACTGTTCCGCAAGCTTCTTCACTTCATTAGCAACAACTGCAAAACCTCGTCCGTCTTCACCTGCTCTAGCCGCTTCAATGCTGGCATTAAGCGATAATAGGTGGGTTTGCGTAGCGATATCTGTAATTACCTGCACAATTTCCTCAATCTCACCAGAACGTTCTTGTAAACGTTCAATGGAAACGACGGAATTCATTACAGATTGATGAATAGAGTTCATCTGGTTCATTACTTTTACGACATTGTCATTACCTTGCTCCGATTGATCTCTCATTTGCAGAGAAGCTTCGGATACGGAGGAAGTGCTTCCAGCGATCGTATTGACCCCTGAAGTGATTTCCTCAAGTGAGGTTACCCCTTCCGAGATGGATTTGCTTTGCTGCGATACCTTCTCAGAGATCTCCTCAATATTTTCGGTAATAGCCAAAGAGTGCCCATGATTTTCTTCCATTGTTGTCGATAGCACTTTAGACTGTTCTGCAGATTGAATGGAAACCGACTTTATCGTAGTTACTAAAGTATTAATATTGGCTACGGTTGAGTTAAACTTCGCATTTACCTGACCAAGCTCATCCTGACTTGTCTTTAACTGCACGCTAAAATCACCCTGGCTAAGTTTATCCAGAGCTTGCATTAAATCCTTAACTGGAGCAAATGTACGTTTGGTAGTCCAGAACTGGAATATCAAAATTAAGATAATGGTTATAATCAGTGCAAGTGTAGTATATTTCAACAAATCCTGCTTACCTTTCAAGATCAAACTAGCGTCAATATCCATCCCCATATATGCAAACACCTTGCCCTGCTCATCCTGAAAAGGATAGAACACGGTTAGCCAGGTTCCATAATCATCCTTATAAGGTTTAGTAAAAGTAATCTCTTTGGTCTTAAGTAGTTCCTTTACTCCTTCAATATGAAAATCTACTTGTCCCAGATTATCACCCAAATTCAAGCCTTCTCCAGCAAACATATCCAGAATGGCTGTCGGGAAAGCAATCATCAACGTCTTGTTGCCTTCTACAATCTCTGAGCCAAAGATATATCCTTGGGCAACATTAGGATGTGTCGCTGACAATTCATCAAATATTTCGGTTACTTTCTTCTGGATAGCTGAATTCCTGTCCGTGCTAGCCATAGCTTCGGCCGCTTCTGCGGAGGTGATTTTGTTCTTCCACGCCTCCATGACTAGTTGTGAATCAGATTCCAATTGATTGGTAAGAACCTTCCCTTGAATATAATAACTAGCTGTAATTAAAATAGCTCCCGTTAAAACAACAGAAAGACTAGCCAGTAGCATGTTCTTAAAAACAATACTTCTGTTAGTCACAATCTTGAATACATTATGTAACTTCATTTTATGTCTCCTCATTCGTATCTTAGTATGAATCTATTTGAATCTATTATGTAGGTCTTGATGGCTAAACTTTCATCACCATACCTATTCCCCCTTCAATGTCTAAACTTCTAATATTCCGAGAACAAAAAAAATGACCCATAGCAAAAAACACCATAGATCACCAATTTTTGTGCAACTGGCTGACATCTCCCACCAAGGCAGGAAGGAAGTCCCTATAGCTTTGCGTCACTACTTTTCAGTAGTTTTGCCGAAATATTTAATTATTTGAGAATAGATTGAAAAAAATAGTTACAAAAACAAAGATAGTTCTATTTTACTTCATTCCCCTAAACTATTCCATATTTAAAAAATATACTAAAGGAATTTTATGGATTTACCTTACTGGGTCAGCACATATAATTAATCTAGCTCACGGTACGAGGTCGCTCTAATCTACTGATACCTGGTATATTGAGCGTTGCCCATTGCGGGCGTAAGTGATCAACCTTCACTACCACAACGGTCATATCGTCTAGGATGAGATTTTGCTGATATCGAATGACTGAATCTAGCAGTCGGTCAGCCATCTCCTGCGGCTCTTCCTCTTGAATTTCTTGGATCAATCGTTTGATCCACAATTCCTTATTCACAGCGTGACCTGGGGCATCATAAATTCCGTCCGTCATCATAATCAGTGTATCCCCCGGGTACAATTGTACGGTTACCAAGTCAATTTCAATCTCCTGTATAATACCAATGGGTAAATTGCTGGCTGATACAGGAATCACCTCTTGCCCACGCTTGATGAAACTTGGCGAGGATCCAATCTTCATAAATGTAGTCCGGGCAGAATATTCATCGATCAGCGCCAGGTCCACCGTGGCATAAATCTCATCCGGTGATCGCAGCATCAGAATAGAATTGACCGATTTGATGGCCAGGGTCTCATCCATACCGGATTGCAACAATTGCTCGAGAATACTTAGAGCAGTACTGCTCTCCATCCTCGCCCGCTCCCCATTGCCCATACCATCACTGATCGCTACCGCGTAGGTGCCGTTCCCAAGCTCCATGGCGCTAAAGCTATCACCTGAGAGTAAATCGCCACCTTTAGCTGCACCCGCCACCCCGGTAGTAATCTCATAGGTCTTGGCTGACCCAAAAGTTACACATGCAAGGCCTTCTCTTCCGCCAAGCGAAGTTTCATTGATAACTGCAATATGTTCAACTAGAATATCCGACAATAACGGAGCTATAATCTTCCGGCATTCGTCGTACCCACGAGTATAAGCATGTACAATCTCGATCTCTACGTTCCCATGATCCAGATTAACAATATCGATACTTTGGATGGATAGACCCATTTGCTCCAGTGCTTCCCTAATCTGTTCCTCCTGCCGATACATCGCTTGTCCTTCCCGCTTAATCTCCTTGGCCAGGTCTTCCATAACCTGCGAGACACCCGAGAGCTGCTCAGCCACAAGCTGACGACTATCGTATATTTGCCGTTTCCAATGCATATCATGTTGGTAGAGGTCGTACTCATGCTTCATCACTTCTAATACTTGCTCCGTCTTAGAGCAAATTTTGCCCCACTTTGGAGGGAGCTGCTCCTTGCTCAAATTCGGCTTATCTTCAATCATTGTCATCATATCGGTCATATATTTATAGGTTTGATAGAACTTACCATCCCAGCATGAATTGCGGCGAAAGCAGTTCCCACAAACTTCTTCCGTCACAGAATTCATGAAGTGCTCCATATCCCTGTTATGTCTCGCCATCTCACCAGAACCTGAGGTAACCCCGAAACTGTGAGATAACTGTTTAAATACATGTGAAAATTTCGTTACCCGCTCTGCAGTAATATCTCGTACACGCTTCGCATATTCTTGCTGTGTATTGATATGATCCTGCGTGCCAGGAACATATTTGGAGATGGCGCTAATTAAACCTTTTGGCGTCAGAAGAAACATCCCTACAGCGATGCAACTCTCCCAAGTTGAGGACAATACATCGGCTGGCCCCGTGAGATAGATGGACAAGATAGAGGAACCCAGTAACATCCCGAAACCGACTGCCCATTTACGTCCTTCGCGTAGCATTCCAGCCAACATCCCTGAAAAAGCTAGTAGACTCATTTGATAGAGTGCCGATGTATCAGCCAAACTAAGAATCAATCCGGTAACAACGCCAACCGACGCCCCTAGCGGTGCACCGCCTACTAGGGCAAATATAAGAATCAAATATCTCGATAGTACATGCTCTATGGATAACCCACTAATTTCCCAACCAACCGAACCAGTCATTACGGAAGCCAGTAAAATAACGAGACATAAAATTTCCTCATTACGCAGTTGATACGTTTTCTTGCGATAAGTCAGGATTGGCAGTGCCTGAATAAATACCAAAGTGAGCACAAAGCTTAACACTGCATCCATTACTATCATGGTCATGGCATACCAAGTAAGGGACGGACCAACGATAGCATTAAACAGACCTACGAAAAAGGTGGACGTGAACACCATTAACGGCGCATAAGATATATCCGCCCGATCGAACGACTCTACTCCTTTGTGGATCAAATAGAATATGAGCAACTCTGCAGCAATAACGATGACATGATTACCCTGAACGGGTGAAAATAAAGCTCCAGCAACCATCGACGCTCCAGCTAAGATGGCGATATCCCGGCGCATAAACATAATCACTGCGAAGAATGCGGCAGCAAACGGAGACAATTCCCCTAGGATTGTTGCTTTGCCTAGCAAAAAGCCCATGAACATCAGTAACCAGTTCCATTTATTTGCCCCAAGGATTGTACTGAATTTATTCACGATGGGGATGCTTGTCCACCCGTTCCACCACGTTGTCTTGATCGGCTCCTTCGCCTTCTTCATCCCTGGGAATGAGATGACATTCCACTTCTCCATCGTCCCGGCACCACCTATTCTAGTTTTTATAAGGTATGTCCCATTATAGGAGGGCGAAGATGGAAAGTTTGTCAGATGTCCGCATAGGTACAAAAGAATTTTCCGACAAATTGAGAGGGAATTACGAAACACCACGAACGTAGACGCACACTGTATCTGGCTTTCCTTATACGCCTTTATGTTCGCACATATTTGCATGATCTCTACAGAAGAATATCAACTCCTCACGCTGAGATAACTGGAATTGCGTAATAACCTGTCGGCAAAAGAGGGAAGACGACAAAAAAAACATGGATGGGTAATGGAGGCACGAAGTTTGCCCTAATTTCAAAATAAACACAAAAAACCGTAGGCAATCGCAATTGCCTACGGTGGGTTTAATATATAATTTGCGGAATTATACTCGTTTGGCTCCGCGTCCTCCGCGTTTGCCTTCGGTGTTCTTCTTCAGTGAAGAAATACGTTCCTCACTATCTTTAAGGAAACGTGACACCTTATCTTCAAATGTAGCTTTACCAACAGGGGGTTTAAATGAACGACCTCCCCGATCTCGGTTAAATCCACCACCACCACCGCCGCCACCACTTGGACGGTCTCCATCTCTTCCGCCACCTGGCGGTCGATCAGGCCTTGGTGCACGAGGCGGTCTAGCAGCCTCTACTGGTTTGTCTACAGTTTGCTTAATGGATAGTCCGATCTTACCGTCCTTATCGACATTAATTACCTTCACGGTAACCGCGTCGCCTATCTTCAGATGATCGTTGACGTCTTTAACGTAATTGTCGGCGATTTCCGAGATATGAACGAGACCCGTGACACCTCCTGACAGATCCACAAATGCTCCGAAATGCGTGATGCCTGTCACTTTTCCTTCTAACTTGGTGCCCACTTCTATTGCCATAAAATGAAATGATCCTCCCTTAAAAATATACAGTCAGTTCTCACAGTCTTGACTGCGGTGATTTGATTATACCGAATGACTCAAACAAGGTCAACAGACGTATATCCCTTAAGTCAATCATTCCCCGTCTCTGACTCCGATACCCGGACTGGAATTTCTCCTGGTTTGTAAAGACCGTATTTCTTCATTGCAATTTGGCCGATATATTCGGGATCTTGAAGGCGGTTTAATTCATATTGTAATTGATTCAAGCTTTGTTGACTCTTTGTTAAGGAGGCCTGTCTCTCCTCAAGCTCTTGTGACTTCGCTTCGATCTCCCCAGATTGGGCTATGAAAGTATATCCCGCCCAACCGAAGAACAGGATCATACACCCCATCCATAAACGAAGCCGCCTGCGTGCCCCGGTAGAACTAGAAGAAGCTTGGCCTTTGTTATTGGATTTCGTCTTAACTGAGCTCACCTGGGCACCTCCAAACCATCAATTCTTACCGAACCATTGTTGCCATATTCTAATTATCCGCTGTTGTATGTAGCGAAAGCCATCTATAATTCGAAGACGCTTTACAATTGGTCTAGTTGTCCATATTAAAAGTTTCCAAAGCGGCAATAACGTGATCCGTCCAAGAAACAACAATATGATCCCAACAAAACCCAAAAGTAATTTCATTAGTTTCAACAGCCATAGTATTGGAGCAATTAACAAAATCTGAACTACTCTTACCGTTATTGCATAAATTTGTCTAACTATCCTAATTAACATTACCACAAAACGTTCTGTTATAACACTGAGGAACAAAAAATAAGCCCAAACTCCTATAAACAGCCCTAGGAAGACATAGAACCTCAGTTCACCATGATTACTGTGATAAAGATTTCGAAATACGAACAACGAGGCGGCAATCCAATAGATCAAATCCAAAGTGTGGACACTCCAGCGCGGGAAACGAAGTTGTCCCGATATCACGCGATAGCTGTCAAAGGCAGTCCCCATGATTAACCCAGAGAATAACATCCACAGTAGGGTGGCCCACTGCATCTGTAGATTCATCGGAATAGCTTACCCATCAATCCCTTGCCCGATGACTTAGAGCCAGGATCCAAATAGGACAGAGAATTAACCAGGCCTTCGATACTGACGAGTCCCTGCTCCAAATTTAAATTCTTAATATGCAGATTTTGGCCGCGAATCGTTAAATGCCCAAGCTCGGTCTGCAGCAGGAACTCCTCACTGTCGAAGCTCTCTACATTGAGGACACCGCAAATCTCCAACAGCTTTCTTTGCAGTAAATGCAGTTCCTGACGTTTTCCTTTACTTTGTTCGATCATGGCATGTACCCCTCCTTCTTACAGATAGCTTATGGAGGGGATGCTGCCTTTAGAACTCCATATAAAGAAAGAAGCATGCCTCAGAATAACAAAGGCATGCTTCTTAAAGTCCAATCATTCAGGGCCAGTCTAACCCGGTTTCCTTCACGATCGGTTCTTCCTTAACCAAGGTATACATGGTGGCAGCGTCTTCCTTACGAGTTGATTCAGCTAGTCGGTCGACAGAAACCGTCACCAGCTTCTGGCCAAATTGAACGGTAATTTCATCGCCAACTTTGACCGCACTACTCGGTTTAGATTCACGCCCGTTGATCAGAACTCTCCCCTGTTCGGAGATATCCTTCGCCACCGTGCGACGCTTGATTAACCGCGACACCTTCAGGAATTTATCAAGACGCATTATTTTACAGCTTCTTTAAGTTTGTTACCTGCTTTGAAAGCTGGAACATTCGATGCAGGGATTTCAATTGTCATACCCGTTTGTGGGTTACGGCCTGTACGACCGGAACGTTTACGAGTTTCAAAAGTACCAAAGCCGATCAATTGTACTTTGTCTCCGTCTGCAAGTGCACCGGTTATTTCACCGAGGAATCCATTTAATACAGACTCAACGTCTTTTTTGGTCAAACCACTTTTACTTGAAATGTTGTTGATTAGGTCTGTCTTGTTCATTAATAATGCCTCCCATATAGTTAAGAAAATAGGTGATATGCAGCAGTATAAACAGCGTAAGCTTGGTACAACCGCTAGAATATCTTGTATGAATATTCTTTCTTGAAGCCCGAATTCCTGCTCCAAAGTGATAAATATTTTGTTTTTTTCGCAAAATTAGACGAAATTTAGTATTTCCTGCATATTATTGTATACCTTTGGCCTTAGCTTCATCCCATAAATTGTCCATTTCAACCAAGGTACTCTCCCGCGGTGTTTTCCCCCGCTCACGCAGTATCTCCTCTACATATCCGAAACGCCGTACAAATTTGAGAATCGTCAACGATAGTGCTTCTTCGGGATCGACCCCAATAAAGCGAGCTACATTAACAATCGAGAATAACACATCACCAAGCTCCCTTGTCTGCTCAAGTGGATCAAGCCCACCTTGCACCGCATCCTTAAGTTCACCCAGTTCTTCCTCGATCTTAGACCAAGCCCCGTCGATATGATCCCAATCAAACCCTGCCTTAGCTGCCTTCTTCTGTAGTTTATATGCTTTCATCAAGGCAGGCAAATCCCGAGGCACACCATCCAGTACAGAGAGCTCCTCAGGCCTAATGCCTTTTTGCCGCTTCTCCTCCGCCTTCATAGCTTCCCAGTTGTTAAGCGCCGCCTCAGCATCCTCAGCACTGAGCTCTCCAAATACGTGAGGATGACGATATAACAACTTCTCATTCAGCTCTTGAACGACATCATATACTGTAAATGCTCCGGTCTCCTCTTCAATCTGAGAGTGAAGCATAATTTGCAGCAACAGGTCACCAAGTTCTTCACGCATATGATCCGGATCATCATCATCGATCGTCTCTAGAACCTCATAAGTCTCCTCAATCAGGTTCTTGCGGATCGATTGATGCGTTTGCTCGCGGTCCCACGGACAACCCTCAGGGCTACGAAGGATAGTAACAATCTCATGAAGCCGCTGAAAGCTTCGAATCCGCAAATTATCATCCTTACTCGCCGGAACGTATACGAGGGACAGATTTCCATACCCTTCCGTACGATCAAGCTCATAGAGTGGCACCGTAATGATCTGTTCCTGTTCATCTACCCCAAGCGCATGACCAATAACGACTTGATAGTCATCAGGATAGATTTCCATCAGACTCAGCTTCACTTCTGAGGCCGTAAAGACATCATATACTTGTCCAATCAGCGTATGCATCCGCGGATCAATATTGGCGGGTGATAACCCTGAGGCATCAAGCAATTGGAATCCTTCGATGGGATCAAATCCAAACCGAAGGAAGGCCTCATCAATAAAGCTCTCTCCACCGATAACATTCAGTTCGATCTCTTCCTGCGGGCAACGTTCCCTGAGTAGCTTTACTGTGGCTTCTGCTACCATCGGATGACCCGGGACGGCATATACAATCGCTTTGCCCCCAGATTCTGATTTAGCACGCGTGATGAGTCTCTCTGTAATTTCCTTATAGACGGAGGGAAAGTCCGCTTTCTCCTCGTATACCTCATCAAATGATGAGAAGGTTACTCCTGTCTCTTCCAACCATGTAACAACGGGATGATCCTTCGTACGTACATACCGTTCTTGCGCAACTTGAAGCTGTTTTAAGCTTCCCAGAGTCAGTCGGTCGGGATCGCCGGAGCCTAGTCCAACAACTGTAATGATGGCGCTCATTCTTTCACACTCCTGTCCCGCAAATATAAAAGCAGCGAATAAGTATACGTACCGACTTATTCAAGTCTGCCTCAAAGGCGGGTCAAATTCTTGTAATTACTATACCACTAGTTCCGGTCGTTTACTAAAACCTAAGGTGCATGAGGCGAAGGTGCCTTGTCACTGAAAAGAATGTAAAGCTAACAGAGGCCGCAAGGCACCAAAAGTTAGGGTATTGTAAGTGCCGTTAGGCGCGATGAAGGCCGTGCAGGGGCGGCAGAGACTGCATACGGCCAGAAATGCCACAAAAGCCGTTAGGCCCAGTGAAGGCCGTGCAGGGGCGTCACTGAGCGCGAGCGACCCCGAAATGCCGTGAAGGCCATTAGGCGCGGTAAAGGCCTCTTAGAGGCGGCAGTGACTGTGGGCCGACCTCATCATGCCGCAAAGCCGTCAGACACGACGAAGGCCGCCCAGGCGCCAGTTGCGGCCGTGTCCCGGGGCAAGCGGTAGTTCGGGCGAGAGCGTTAGGTGCTTAGCGCAGCAGCCCCAGACGCCGAAGCGCGCTTAGCAGCTTCGGCCCAACGCGCGGCAGCGCGGACAGCTCCGCCTCGCTCAGCAGGCGCGTCCGCAGCACAGCTGCGGCGAATACGGCTGCGCCGAGCAGCACGCCGAGCAGACTCTCCGCAACCGCCGCAAGGCGGGTATGCGGCAGCGAGGCTGTGGCGAAGCGCAGCAGGGCCAGTGCCGCGGCGAGCGCAAGCGCCGCGACAGCAGGGCGCAGCAGCGCGTCACGGACGCGCAGCGCGATCCCTGCGCGTCGTAGCAGTAGCGCGAGGTTCAGCGCGGCTGCTACAGCGTAGGCGACGATGCCGGCGATAGCGGCACCGTCAGGGCCTAGCTGCGGCACGAGGAGCATGTTCAGCACCAGCTTTAGCACAGCTGCAGTAAGCAGGTGTAGCGCAGGCGCTCGAACGTAGCCAAGGCCTTGAAGCAGGGCAGCCGTTACAGTAACGAGTGCTCCAGGTGCCGCAGTCCATGCAACCCAGGCCATCGTTCCACTGCCAGCCACATCACCGTACAGCATCACATTAATCGGCTCAGCTAACATGGCCAGACCAATTGAGGAAGCTAGACCTATCAGCCAGAACCAACGCAGCGCCACACTCGACTGACGCCGAATCCCCTCAAGGTCGCTTCTCATTTTCAACTCCGCCAGAGCGGGAATAAAGAGCACAGAAAGCGAAGTTGCAATCATAGTCACTAGTTGAACTAGAGGAATCCCCCGGTTATATATACCAACCTCTATCATCGCCCCTATTTCGCCCCCGCTCCCTCGAAGTAGGCGCGGCAATGTAAATGTATCTACCAGGCTAATCAAAGGCACGGCTAGCGAAGCCAAGCAGATCGGGATCGCATAACGAAGCATACTCCGTAGAAGCCCCCAACCCCGTTCCCCTTTATCCAACGATGTCTCACGAGTGCTCTTAGGGTATTTCTCCGCAGGGGAGACTGTTACCATTTGGATCTTGCTCTCGCCTCTACTGTACCTACGCCAATACATCAGCATAACAATAAGTCCCGCTACTCCGCCCGCAGCTGACCCAGCTAAAGCCCCGCCCGCGATCATATCATCTGAGGATCCTATACCACCCAAATAAACTAACAAGACGATCATAACCGCTACCCGAACAGCCTGTTCAATTACTTGGGAGACAGCCGTGGGCATCATATCTTGCAACCCTTGAAAGTATCCGCGCATCGCTGCGCTAAGCGGTATAAATAACAGCGCTGGAGCCGAACTCCTTAGCGCCGGAATTAACTGACTACTTCCAATCAGACGCGATAGAAAAGGAGCCCCAAAATACATAAGAAAACTACTTGCCACACCTAGAATAGCCATCACTATTGTAGCCATCCGAAGTACTTCTCGTTTGCCAGCTTCCTGCCCTACAGCGTGACGCTCCGCTACAAACTTCGAGATCGCTGTTGGAAAGCCCGCCGTCGCCAGCATGAGCAAAATCGTATAAAAGGGATAAACGGTGTTATAAATCCCAAAGACACCGTCGCCCCCTATATTCTGTAATGGAATCTTCTGCAGGGTACCAAGCAACTTGGTTACAATCGCTGCCAAGCTTAGCACTGCTGCCCCTTTAAGCAACTTAGAGGGTCCTGTTTGTTGATTATATTCCTTCATGAGTTCCCTACTTTACGGAGAAATTCTTATAATGACCTAGTACTGAGATCCATTATATGACGAATTGCCTCCTCCGTAAAAGCTAAGCATCTCACTTTACCCTTATAAAACGACAAAAAGAACACACTCCCGTGTAATCAGGGCGGCTTGGCCAATCTGATTGACGGAAGTGTGTATGTAGCAAAATTTTTATGTCAGGAGACATTTACTGCTCCATTTGTTTAGCTAGAAAACCAGCAGCTGTTTCAGCCATTTTTGACTCAAGCTCAGACATCTTGACGGAATCATCTTTGTTCAAGAGAATCACAGTACCGATTGGATCTCCCCCTGAAATGATGGGCGCCATCACAAATGAAGAAATGTTCTCTGGGTGGTCTTTATTAATTTCATAAGTTCCCGAGTTTACTTCGACAATAATCTTACGGCCTTCCATACAATTCTCTAACAACATGCTAATCTGCTTATCCAAATATTCCTTCTTGGATGCTCCTGCCACGGCAATCAATGTATCCCGGTCAGAGATTAGCGTAATATGACCCGTACTCTCAAATAATGATTCAGCGTATTCCTTGGCAAAATCGCCTAACTCACCAATTGGTGAATATTTCTTCAGGATAACTTCACCATCACGGTCCACAAAAATCTCTAGTGGATCCCCTTCTCTAATCCGCAAGGTGCGACGGATTTCCTTAGGTATTACCACACGGCCCAGATCATCGATACGGCGTACAATTCCAGTTGCTTTCATTTTATAAGTTGCCCCGCTTTCTAAAGAAGTTTTGAAATACGATACGGTGTAACGGATTTTATTTAACCCGCACGTTATTACAACATCATGAGCTTCGTATAACCAACTTAGTGATGTTTGTAAGAAGTGGTGGGATTCGGTTACTGTGATTCTAACCATAGTATTCATCCGTTTTCAGCGACTTATTCATCCGATTTATCGATGAATTTTGAAACGTTAGTCCCTTCGCAGAGACAAGAAAGCAGCGCGAGTTATCACGCTGCCTCTTATTACTATAACTCAAACTTTCCTATGGAAGCAATTATTTGGCACTGTTGGTATTTGTATCAGTTTCTTCAGTCCCTGTGTTGGTCCCAGTATCTGGTGTTGTAGCACCATCTTTATCTTCTGTTCCTTCAGTTCCTTCAGTTGTATCTGCTGCTTTTTCAACCTTAGGTAGCTTGATTTCCTTGATGATCTTTGTCTCTAGTTCACCATTCATAAACTCGTCCAACTTATTGGAAGCTACCGTTGTTTTCACTGTTTCCTTCTCTTCATCGGTTAGTCCTTCGAAAGTCTTCTCATTCCGTGATTCCACACGAATAATATGATATCCATAAGCTGTCTCTACCGGTTCGCCTATTTCGTTAAGCGGTTGCGTCAGAGCAGCTTGCTTAAATTCTTCTACCCATTTATTAACTTTAGCATTCTCATACAATCCACCGTTAGCATTGGAACCACCGTCGGTACTGTATTCTTTGGCAAGAGTTGCAAAATCCTCACCCTTGTCCAATTTTGCTTTAACTTCATTCGCTACTTTTAGCGCTTCTTCTAAAGTATACTTCTCGTTACCTTCGGCATCCTGCAAACCAATTAGGATATGACGGACTGAAGCTGTTGTGAAATCGTCCTTAGTTGCTTCGAATTCAGCTTTAACTTCTTCATCTGTAACCAGATTCAATTGACCTTCCATTACCGTATAGACACGAACCATATAATTCTGGAATTCTTTCTCTGTCACTTTTTGTGCATCGAGCATTGCTTTAAACTGATCTTCGCCATATGCTTCTTTCATTGCCTTATATTGTTCATCGGCTTTTTTCTTGCCTTCTGCTTTCGTCTTGTCATCTGCTTTGGACTCTAAATATTTGTAGGCAATTTCTTGCTTGATCAGATATTCACGGAAATCATCCAATTGAGTGAACTGTTCCATTGTAGGTTGAAGCGACAATACGATGCGCAACTCCCGATCGAACTCATTTTCCGTAATTTGTCCACCTTCATAAGTAGCAACTACAGCACTATTGTCGCTATTTTCTGCGTCTTTAGATTCATCTTTCTTACCGCATCCTGCCATAACTGAGAAAGCTAGTACGGCCACCATTGCAATCGTCAACCTTTTCCACGTACGTTCTTTACTTCGAAACATCTAGTAATTCCCCTTTCGCTTTGAACGAAATCTTTAGCGCCTCCAGAAATTGTTCCAATAGGGCCATCAATTCTTTGTCGTCCATTCCCTTAGTTTTAATATTGATCAACATCGTCGGTCCTTGATTAAATTGTACACGTCTTCCGAACAGATTTCCAACTTCCGCAAGCTTGGATGGCATAATGTCCTTCTCACGACCCGCGTAGAACTTCATAATGACCTCATCGCCTCGTCTAGTAATGGATTCGATACCATACTTCTTACCATACAGCTTGACCCTCGCTACTGAGAGCAAGTTCTGTACAGTTTCCGGCAATTCTCCGAAACGATCGAGCATCTCATCCTCAAGTTCCGAGACATCTTCAAACGAAGATGCAGAAGCTGTCTTCTTATATATCTCAATCTTCTGAATACTATCATAAATATAATCCGACGGTAAATACGCATCTATACTAAGGTCGATCGACGTATTCCATGATTGCTCCTCCGGAACCTTCTCACCGAGCATGGATACCTTACGCTTCTTGATTTCCTCCGCTAACATTTGCGAGTATAGATCAAATCCAACGGAAGCAATAAACCCATGCTGTTCCGCTCCTAGCAGATTACCAGCCCCCCGTATTGTAAGGTCACGCATAGCGATTTTGAATCCAGAACCAAGTTCAGTAAACTCCTTAATGGATTGCAACCGCTTCTCCGCCACCTCTGTCAGAGACTTATCACGCTGATAAGTAAAATAAGCATACGCAATCCGATTGGAACGTCCCACACGTCCACGTAACTGATACAACTGGGACAAGCCCATTTTATCAGCATCATGTACGATCAAGGTGTTAACATTCGGGATATCCACCCCTGTTTCGATAATGCTTGTGCTTACCAGGACATCATATTCTCCGTCAAGAAAGTCAAGGATCGTCTTCTCTAGCTCCTGCTCTGACAATTGCCCGTGACCAACCGCAACCCGTGCGTCTGGAACAAGCATCGAAATTTGCGCCGCCATTTCTTGAATTCCTTGAACACGATTATACAAGTAATAAATTTGTCCTCCGCGCGCCATCTCCCGTTCAACCGCCTCACGCACCAGTGACTGGCTATGCTCGACAACATATGTTTGTACAGGGAAGCGATTCTCCGGAGGTGTCTCGATAACAGATAGATCACGGACTCCGAGCATCGACATATGCAAGGTTCTCGGAATCGGCGTGGCCGTTAACGTCAACACATCGACATTCGTCTTAAGGCGCTTCAGTTTCTCCTTATGCGTCACACCGAACCGCTGCTCCTCATCGACGATCAGTAGCCCCAAATCCTTAAATATGAGGTCTTGAGACAACAAGCGATGGGTGCCGATCACAATATCGACCGTACCCTTCTTAACGCCTTTAATCGTCTCATTCTGTTCCTTCCGACTGCGGAAGCGGCTAAGACTTTGTATATTAATTGGATAACCCGCAAATCGCTCACGGAAAGTTTCATAATGCTGTTGTGCGAGAATCGTCGTCGGTACAAGTACCGCAACCTGTTTGCCTTCAATGGCCGCTTTAAAAGCAGCACGAATAGCAACTTCGGTCTTCCCATATCCAACATCACCACATAACAAACGATCCATAGGCCGAGTCTGTTCCATATCCTTCTTGATTTCCTCGATAGCCCGAATCTGGTCTCGAGTCTCTTCATAAGGGAACATGGCTTCAAACTCCTGTTGCTCAGGTGTATCCTTCTCAAAGCCGTAACCAGGAGATGCTTGTCGATCGGCATATAGTTTAATAAGCTCGTCTGCAATATCCTGAACTGAGGATTGCACTTTACTCTTCACCCGAGTCCAGTCATTACCACCAAGCTTGTATACTTTCGGTTCTTTGTCTTCAGAGCCAACATATTTCTGTATCAGATCGATCTGTTCAATCGGTACCGACAGTTTATCCCCGCCAGCATACAGGATATGCATATAGTCTTTATGAATCCCGCCTACTTCAAGCGTACCAATCCCAATATACTTCCCGATCCCATGGTTCTGATGGACAACATAATCGCCAACCTTCAGCTCCGTATAGCTCTTGATGCGCTCCGCATTGTCCATGTTCTTGCTAATCTTACGCACTTTACGCTGCTTCTGGGAGAACATTTCTCCTTCGGTTATAACGACCAAATGGACGGAAGGTAGCTCAAACCCCGATTGAAGATTACCATTCAGTAGGGTTGGCTCATCAATCCCATAATCCTGCAGCACACGCCGCATTCGTTCCATCCGTTCTTCCCCGTTGGCCAGCATAATGACCTTGGCTCCGCTCTTCTTCCAGCGGTCCATTTCTGACTTCAACACATTCATCTGACCATGGAAGTCTTGCATAGCACGACTAACGAAATTCAGAATGTTCTGAGGTTGGCTATGCGGTACTTGCCGTAGGAATAACGACAAGAATAATGTTTGAAACGGCCGACGGTAGAGAACATGATCACCCTCGAACGCTAGTGGAAGCTCTGGCAGACTTTTACCATTCTGAAACAGGTTTAGATTCCACTCCGCTTCATCTCGTTCGAGTTGTTTGGCTGTCTCTAATAGACGAGCTGGCTCATCCAGAATAAGCAAGGTATCACTCGCTACATAATCGTATAACGTCTTATTCTCCGGATAAATCAGCGAAATATATTTATAAATCTCCGAAAAATATATATGCTCACGCAGCATTTCAATTTCCTTAGAGACCTCTTCCTTCAGCTTGGCCTTAGCCTTACGGTCTGTCATCTTCTCTAATTGCGCTTCCAAACGGTTGCTCGCAGCTTGCGCCGCTTTCTCCAAACGATCCTTAGAGGCAATTAGCTCCTTACAAGGAGGGATAGACACTTGCTTGACTTGATCCACCGATCGTTGATCTGCTGGATCAAACGTACGCATCGAGTCGATCTCATCGTCGAATAATTCTATCCGGTATGCTAATGTCGAGGTTAAGGGATAGAAATCGATAATCCCCCCACGAATACTCATCTCTCCTCTGGATTCAACCCGCTCAACCCGCTCATATCCGAGCTCAATCATCTTGTTCAGAAATGCATCAAGCTGAAGGGTACCTCCCAGCTTAATCTCAAGCCAGGCTTCGCGCATCGTCTCCGGTGTGGGGATAAACCGACGAACGCCAGAATAAGGCGCCACGACAATCCCCCGAAAACCCTGGGAGCATTGTAACAGCACCTCAATCCGCTGTGCCAACATCTCCGGACTGGAGACGGCAGATTCAGCAGCAACTAGCTCATTTGCTGGATACAGTAACACCTCATCAGTGGAGAGTGCCTCCTGTAAATCCTCAGCAATCTTCTGAGCGGCAAACATATTATGGGTAACGACAAGCATTGGACGATCACTTTCTTTATGAAGTGCTGCCAACATGACTTGTCTAGACGATCCCGATAATCCAGAAATTAACTGCTCTTTCATTCCGGCTTTTACACCTGCAACTGTTGAGGCAAAATCCGAATCTTGGGAAAATGCTTGAATAAGTGCTTGTAACAAATGGGGCACCTCTCTTATTGCTTAGTGGAATCTATTGTAAGTCCTGTGGGACATCCCTACACGAATCAAAAAGGAGCCTCAGCAAACGTGCCAAGGCTCTATAACCGTTAAATTCGGTATACATCCTTCGTTATTCCGCCATCATTTTCATTCATTGCAACGGACTTGATTGTAGCGAGAGTTCTGGGTTATTCTGGAGTGCTTCTCTGCAATAATCACAGGTCACTCGAACCGTTGTTTCCCCGCTTGAATCATACGCTATTATATCTCTCCGCTCATCAGGGGTCAAGAAATGGAAACCCAGTTGCAACTCTGAGACATGAGGGGCCTCGATTCTACCAATAAATGTTCGGCAATGCCTGCATACATAGTTTATTGCCATCTATATGCCTCCTGAAGAATCATTATTCCTTCAGTATGCCCTAAGCGATCTCTCTTTAGCCTCTTCCGTACACTTCAATCTACTATCCATTAAATTTTGCCATCGTCTGTTCAAAGGAATGATCTAGGCTATATTCTATAGCATCACATGCAGCATCAATTGAGGTTTGCAACAGCGCTGCATCCTTTTTTGCAAAAGTAGATAGAACGTAATCTACGACGGCATGTCCTGGATCTGGTCTGGAGATTCCCATTCTAATACGGTTAAAAGTTTGCGTTCCCGTATGCTGAATCAGCGACTTGATGCCGTTATGCCCACCCGCACTACCTTGATAACGGAGTCTGTTTCTACCTAGCTCGGTGTCCAAATCATCGTAGACGACAATCATGTCCTCCAAAGCTACTTTATAGTAATCCATATATGCCCGAACTGCTTCACCTGACAAATTCATATAGGTCATCGGCTTAATTAATGCCACTTTGTGACCTGAAATAAAGCCTTCGCCTAGTAATGCTTTGCATTTGCTCTGTTTGATGTCAATACCGTGTCTACGACCCAATTCATTAACCGCCATAAAGCCAATGTTATGCCTTGTCTTCTCATATTGGGCCCCCGGATTACCGAGACCTACGATCCACTTCAACTTTAATCAATCCTCCATTTTCAAGCCACACTAAGTATAAATATGCCGATAGGGGTTACACCTCCCAGGTGGAAGGTGTAACCCCTGTATGACTGTATCTCAGAATTTATTCTATTTCGAATAGTTTACTGATGGACAATTCCTCATGGACACGAATAATCGCTTCTCCCATCAGCGGAGCAACAGATAACACTCTCAGCTTGCTGGTTGGGTTAGCATGTGTAATCGGAATAGTGTCCGTTACGATAACTTCCTTAAGCGGGGAGTTCTCTAACCGTTCCATTGCTGGACCGGAGAGCACTGCATGAGTACAGCAAGCATAAACTTCTGTAACTCCACCCTCTTTAAGTGCATTAGCGCCAAGCACAATCGTACCAGCAGTATCGATAATATCATCAACGAGAATCGCAGTTTTACCTTCAATGTTCCCGATGATGTTCATAACCTCACTTACGTTCGGCTCTGGACGGCGTTTATCGATAATCGCTAGCGGTGCATTAAGGAAATCAGCCAACTTACGTGCTCTGACCACTCCACCATGATCCGGCGAAACGACAACAGGGTTAACAATTTGCTTAGAACGGAAGTATTGTGCCAAAATTGGCACACCTAACATGTGATCCACGGGAATATCGAAGAATCCTTGAATCTGCATAGCATGAAGGTCCATTGTAATCACACGGTGGGCTCCAGCTTTCTCGATCAAATTAGCAACCAATTTAGCTGTAATTGGATCGCGTGAGCGAGCTTTCCGGTCTTGACGGGCATAACCATAATAAGGAATAACGACATTAATACTCTTAGCCGAAGCACGTTTCAGAGCATCAACCATGACGAGAAGTTCCATCAGATTGTCGTTAACCGGACCGCAAGTTGACTGCACAATGTACACGTGACAGCCACGAACGCTCTCATTCAATTTAACTTGGATTTCGCCGTCGCTGAAGCTCGTCGTTTCCGAGTCTCCCATGGGAATCCCGATATAATCGGCGATTTGATGGGCTAGTTTGGGATTGGAATTACAGGTGAATATCTTCAATTTAGAATCACAATAAGTCATAAATTAAAAACCCTCCGTGCTGTAATAGATAGTTAAGTTATCTCATAATTAAGGAGATTCCTATGAGTCCTGTTCTCTTTGTTTCTTAGCTTTGGCACGAGCACGTATCTTCTCGGCATAACCAGATTTGTTCTCCTGCCGATTTCTAGCTATTGCAAGGTCATTGTCATTTACAGAATGAGTAATAGTCGATCCCGCAACAACATATGCACCCTTACCAACCTTCACTGGTGCGATCAAATTAACATTACTGCCAATAAATGCATCGTCCCCAATTTCAGTAATAGACTTATTATATCCATCATAATTGACTGTAATCGCGCCGCATCCGATATTTACGTTCTTGCCTACTTTGGCATCACCGATATAACTAAGATGTGACACTTTGGAGCCATCATCTAGAGAGGCATTCTTGATTTCTACGAAATCGCCTACCTTGACACCTTCTCCTAATTTTGTACCTTGACGCAAATAAGCGAAAGGCCCAACCGTCGTTCCCCTGCCGACTTCTGCTTGACAGAGTACTGATTGTTTTACCTTTGCATTAGAGTGGATTTGACAATCTTCAATTTCAGCAGAGGGCCCAATAATACAATCCTCACCGATGACACTATGACCGGAGATAAACGAACCCGGATAGATAATACTATCGGCTCCGATTGTTACATCCGCTCCGATATATGTCGAACTTGGATCGATAATGGTCACTCCACCGAGCATATGCTTCCGCAAAATTCTCTCACGCATAAACGACTCCGCCTCGGACAGCGCCAAACGGTCGTTAACACCAATAGATTCTGCGTAATCATTTGTCAAATAACCCTCGACAATCTCGCCTTCTTGCACCAAAATACCGATCACATCTGTCAAATAATATTCCTGTTGGGCATTTTGGTTCGTGACTTTCTCCAGCGCAGCAAACAACTTAGCGTTATCAAAACAATAGGTGCCAGTATTGATCTCCTGCACTGCCGCATCCTCTGCCGAGCAATCCTTCTGTTCAACAATTCGTTGAACGGAATTGTTCTCTCCTCGAATGATCCGTCCGTAACCACCAGGATTATCCAAGGAAGCTGTTAACACAGTAGCCGCGGCTCCGCTGCGGGTATGAAGACTGATCAACGCTTCAAGGGTCTCCTCTGTCACTAGTGGAGTATCTCCGCAAACGACAAGGGTGATTCCTTCTTCTTCTCCCAAGAGCGGTTTAACTTGCTTCACAGCATGACCGGTTCCGAGCTGCTGCTCTTGCAGTACATATTCAGCAGACGTTCCGAGATAAGATTGAACCGCTTCAGCACCATGGCCTACGACCACAATACTACGTTCACAATTGACTTTCTTCACCGCGCTCAGGACATGCCCGACCATCGGTTTGCCACACACGGGATGGAGCACTTTATAAAGCTTGGACTTCATGCGCTTCCCCTGACCTGCGGCAAGAACAATCGCTAATCTTTTCAAGGCCCCTGCCTCCTTCTCTTAAACTCATTACTGAATATATCTCATTTAGGCCAAAAAGAAAAGAGAGCCATGTTACATGGCTCTCTTTTCTCAAACCCCAATTGATTAAAAAACTAAAATTGAATTAAGCCCCTTCTTCGATAACTTCCTCCTGGTCAGCAGCACGTTCGTATTCAGCCAATACCGCAGCTTGAATCTTCTCGCGTGTGCCGGAAGATATCGGATGCGCGATATCCCGAAATTCCCCGTCCGGTGTGCGCTTGCTTGGCATTGCCACGAACATTCCATTATTCCCGTCGATTACACGAATGTCATGAACAACAAACTCGTTATCGATGGTAATGGATGCTATCGCTTTCATTCTACCTTCCGAGCTAACCCGGCGAAGCCTTACATCCGTAATTTGCATATGTGTTCACCACCTTTTTCCATCAGAGACTTGGTGTATTATTCCACATAGCAAACGGAAATCCTTTTTTTTTCGTAAACAAAATGACCTAAATTCAGGAATTTTTTTAAGAATGAGTGATTTTCGACAAGTTTCGTCCCAAACTCATTATTTTAGTGTAAAATCGACATCTCTTTCGACCTATTATTTCCTGGAGAAATAGTTCCCAGGTTCTACTGAAATTTCCTTACCCTTGGCATCTACAGCTCTGAGTGTAGCAAGGGACACATAATCATGTAGTAGCCGTTGTTCCGACTCAACCTCACCTGATTCCACCAGTACGCCAACCCCTGCAACAGTCGCATCAAACTCAGCCAACAGGTCGACCATACCTTGAATCGTTCCGCCTGCTTTCATGAAATCATCCACGATAAGTACTCGGGATCTTTCTTTGAGTGCACGCCGAGACAGGCTCATGGTATGCAGGCTCTTCTGAGATCCAGACACATAATTAATGCTTACAGCGGACCCTTCCGTCACCTGATGATCTCTTCGCACTAGTACGACCGGCAAATTAAGCTCAGCACCCGTGGCATAAGCCAAAGGAATACCTTTGGTCTCTACGGTCATAATACAATCAATTTTTGCGTCTGCAAAAGCAGTAGCGAATAACTTACCCGCTTCATTCATCAGACCTGGTTGTCCTAACAGATCTGACATATACAAATAACCACCAGGGAGAATGCGATCAGGCTGCGACAACTTCTCACAGAGCTGATTAATAAAGATTAGAGCCCCTTCACGACTCACCTTCGGAATGTATTTAACTCCACCAGCTGCGCCGGCTAATGTAAGTAATTCACCCATTCCTTGGTCCTCGAATACTTCCTTGATAATTGCCAAGTCCTCACTGATCGACGATTTGGCTGCGCCATAGCGCTGAGCAAACGTAGTGAGCGGTATGAGGTGATGCGGACGGGATAATAAGTATTGTGTCATGTCTACCAATCGAGCGCTTCTTTTTAATTTTTTCACGAAGTACCCCTCGCTAAATCCGAATATTTTATAGAAAATATACCACTTTTGTACGGATTTGTCCAAACTTTACCCTCGAGTTAGTAGTCGCACTGCATATACTTCTTTACAGAAGCCGCGCAGTCCATTATATATTCGTGACACTTTAGACTCTTTGGAGACAAGTCCAAATACCGTAGGTCCACTGCCGGACATGAGAACACCATCCGCGCCAAGCTTAAGCATGGCCTCCTTCAAGTGAGCCACCTCTGGATGCAATTGTAGTGTCACATCCTCCAGAACATTACCAAGCCCTTCGCATACAGATGAGAAGGATCCACTCTCGATCGCCTCAATCATAGTATTGGCTGAAGGATGGTGTGTGATTCTCGAGCTACGTAGACGCCCGTATACCTCTGCGGTTGATACATTGATGGGAAGCTTCGCTAAAACAACCCAGCATTGCGGCGGATTAGGTAGCGGGGTGAGCTTCTCTCCCCGGCCTGTTGCAAGCGCAGTACCACCGGTCACACAGAAGGGGACATCCGAGCCCAGCTCTGCACCTAGTGCTTTGAGCTCTTCAACAGGGATGTCCAGCTCCCATAGTCGATTCAACCCCCGAAGTGTAGCAGCTGCATCACTGCTACCTCCAGCAAGCCCTGCTGCTACGGGAATATTCTTATCGAGATGGATGTATACACCTTTACTCACATTATAACGATCCTTAATTAACCTAGCCGCTTGAAAGGCAAGATTCTTCTCATCCAGTGGAATGTACCCAGCCTGGCTTGAAATAATAATGGTATCCCGTGGAAGAGTGCTCATTTCTAGGCGGTCAGCAAGATCGACCATCGTCATAATCATCTCTACTTCGTGATATCCGTCTTCTCGCTTATGTAATACGTCTAACATTAAATTAATTTTAGCCGGTGCTTTTTCATATATTTTCAAGGTATTCACCCACCCTCAGCATTTCCATAGATTCACATATAACTTAACATATTATAAAAAAAACTTTCACCTTCGTCTATGCAGAGAAGGAAAGGCTCCTCTTAGCTTACAAGTATCACGCTATCCCCTCATTCTACTTGATCTTCACATAAGAATAAAAGGCTATAAAGTCCCTAATTATTATCTTGGCATTATTACAGCCTTTATAATTTAAAAAAACGAAGCCTCCCAAAGGGATGGCTTCGTTTCCTTTCTATCGTTTTGAGGCGGCTTGCTCTGCGAGTTGAATCGCTCTTTTGACCATATTGCCAGCATCTTTGGCCTTAATGCCACCCCAACCCTCTTGTTGGACCGTATCGTAAAACCCTAGATCCTTTGCAAGTTCAACCTTCAAATCCTCCGACATAACGCTGCGCCTTCTACGTGACATAGCTAGCCCTCCTTACGAAATGATGGATATGAAGAAACAATGTTAGTATGACGCCTTCAAGCTCCTCTCATACGGTGGAAAACCTACCCACCCTACAGTCGCACATGACTAGGAGCTTTTGTCTATTATTGAGTATCCATTATTGGGCGCAAAAAAACGACCTAGCTTTGGGCCAAGGTCGTTTACTGAATAATCATGATGTTCACGGCTTAATATACGAAATCCGCATCTCGCTATTGTTATTATCGTTACAGATCATAACCTCAACGGATTCAGTAAGTATATCGGCATAACTGTATGACACACGTTTAAAAGTCTGTTGCTCTTCATCCAACTTCACGATAAAGACGGAAGGATAAGTTTCCTCCAATACACCGGTACGTTCGACGGTCTTTCGGCGTCCTCCGTTGGCCCGGAGCAGAATTTTCTGTCCTACGTGAGCTTCGAGACTGTGCTTAATATCTGACAGCGCATTTTTAGCCATTACCTGTGACCACCTACTTTCTTTTTCTATTATACAACAGAAAGCAGTGTCTTGTCAATTCCAAACAAATAAGTATATCAGCAAGAAAAATCGGTTGTCAATTGTTTTTTTTGGAAACCTGTATTACGCCTCATTTTCTCAGTAAAAACAAAGAAAACGCCCGATAATATCGGACGTTTCAGGATAACTAAACTACATAGAAGGTACAACCTTCAAAGTTGATAAATCTTTAGGTTTGGGCAGACCAATACGATAGCTCCCCCGTGTCTCAATACCACCTACACCCTGAGTACCGCTAATTGTATTGTTCAGCACGTCGGTGATATGAATGGTGTCCCGGATGGACGTAAACGAAGCCTTCGCGGCAATATAGACCGGATCGAGTGCATGAATGAGCACCCTCCCTGGTGAGCTGGCAAAATTGGCTCCTGCCTGTAACAATGCCTCGAAATGCGATTGACATGCTCCTGCAACAATAGTCAGGGTATCAAAATTACGTTCATATTGCCGAGCCGCTCCAATAGCCTCTACAAAATGTCTTGAGTTCTTATAGCTCGACAAATTGTAAAGATTGCTGTTAGGGCGATTCTTGAGTACACCGTCATGACCTGTCACTACCACGATATCTGGACGAACACTTGGCAGCAAACGCTGCAGTGCTCCGGCCATAGCAGACTCGTTCACAAAATAACCTTCAGCAGGCACTCTTAACTTCTCATACAGTTCAAGGCTTTTCTGCAAATACCGCTCATCACCATCTAAATGAAGTACCTTACCAGGCACCTCAAAGTACGATGGTTCAGTTTCTACGTTATCTTGTGGAAGCCATTCCTGATTTAATACAGTCTGATTTCGCTGTGCTTGCTCGACTCGTTCTCGATGTAACCACTCCAGCGATTTTGTAGCCTGGATATTCGCACGTCTCGCTCTTTCGCTAGGGGAATCCGGATCCACTTTAACTAAGTCAGTCAAAGGTGCGTCAGCCAGCAACCGAAAATCTATTCCCTTGATTATGGCCACATTTCGCTCAATCTTCTCAATTCGGAAGGTTACATCTCCTCCGTAAGATTTGCGAACGACCAAGTCTCCCAAATTCGTCAAGTCCATCACCTCTACCCCCATCGTATGGGCTAACAGAGGGAATGGTTACAGTAACTAAGAGTTCAATCCAGCACCAAGGAAAACATTGCTAAGACGAGCGAACTCCTCTAGACTGAGCGTTTCTGCACGTCTTGATGGTTCAATCTCTGCCTCTGCCAACAGGCGTTCCAATGTCTCGCGCCCTTCACCTGAGAAGAAACGGCTTTTCAGGTTATTTGCAATCGTCTTACGTCTCTGAGTAAAAGAAGACTGTACGACCTCGAAGAAGAAAGCCTCATCATCCACCTGCACTGGTGGCTCATCACGAACTGTTAACCTGATGACTGCCGATTCTACATTCGGCTGTGGAATGAAGACAGTAGGAGGCACCATACAAATTAATTCTGGCTTGCTGTAATACTGAACAGCAATACTAAGACTGCCATACTCCTTGCCTCCTGGAGAGGCCGCCATCCGCTGGGCTACTTCCTTCTGAATCATGACGACAATATGTTCCAGTGGTAATTTCTCTTCCAATAGCTTCATCAGGATCGGCGTCGTTACATAATAAGGTAAATTAGCCACCACGCTAACACCGCTAACATCGCCGAATTCTGCCTCAAATAGTGCGCGCAAATCCAGATCCAGAACGTCGCCCTGTATAACATTTACTTGAGGATAAGGCTCCATAACTTCTCTAAGAATAGGAATGAGACGACGATCGATCTCTACGGCCGCCACCTTCCCTGCTTCTTGAGCCAGCTTTTCCGTAAGCGCACCAATACCTGGACCAATCTCCAGTGCTCCTTTGGACTCATCTAATCCTGCTGCAGCAACAATCTTACCGAGGATATTCTGATCGATCAGAAAGTTCTGACCTAGACTTTTTTTAAATTTAAATCCGTGTCGCGCAATGATCTCTTTCGTCCGGCGTGGCGTTGAAACGTCTTCCAAAATATTCATAACAAGTTATACCCCTTTGTCTTCCAATTGAGCTAATGCGGCCGCAAATTCTTCCCGGCTAATTCTAAATACTGTCATCCGCTTATAAAATTGTTTCCCATTACAATATCCAATACCAAGTATTTCACCCATGACTCTCCGCCGAGCAGCTGCCTCCGGATGAATAATAAGCCCTGCCGCCAATAAATCCTCCCAGTCGATCATTCCCGCTTCACTGGCTTCACCAACGACTTCACTGCGTACATTAGCTAGGGCCTCACGTATGACCTCAGGAGAAGCATTCTCGACGCCGATATCTCCCCGCTTCGTCGCATCTGCTTCCCGCAGGAAGGCATGCTTACAGCCAGGCACCCGATTGGCTACAATTTTGCGGATGCGCTCACCGGCATGATCAGGGTCAGTAAAAATAATAACACCACGTCGCTCCTGTGCTAGGGCTATCTTCCGCAGTGTCATTTCGTTAATTGCAGAGCCACCGGTTTCAATCGTATCTGCTTCTAAGGCACGTTTCACAGCAACCGTATCGTCCCGGCCCTCCACCACAATGATCTCTTTGATCATGTACTCTCTTCCTTCCTTATCACAACAAAAAGAAGAGGATAAATCCTCTTCTTGAACTTAAGCTTATTTATTAACATAATATTATCCGATTCCCTACCCAATGTAAAACTAGATCTCTAGTTTAACTCAGGCTTGGTAGGACCAATGACATAGACTGTACGACCCTTCTTGCGGCCAAATTGATTGGCTGCCTTCAAGCTATCGTAATAGACGTCCATTTTATTACCTTTAATTGCACCACCCGTATCCTCGGCACGACGGAAGCCAACACCTTCGATATAGACCCACCATCCCATCGGGACAACGCTCTTATCTACAGCAATTGTTCTTCCCTCTTTCACACGAGTACCGGAAGCTGTCTTCGTACCAATACCGTCTTCCTCGGCAGAATAGGCGGTAAGAGTGACGTTCTTCAGCACTTTTTTATATTTAAACGAGACGCCACCTTTGGTCGTTAGTCCACTAATATCAACCTTATCACCGGTCCGAGTGATACTGGCAGACAGAACGGCTGTTGGTTTCTTTGTACCAACGGCTATCACTTTCGGTTGAGCGGTCTTAGAGACCTCTTTACCGAGCCACTGCTTAGATACAAAAATTCCGTCTTCATATACTTTCTCTATGTTGTGGGTAACTAAACCTTTGCTTCCCTGCTGGATGACCTTAGTCTTCCCCTTAAGCAGATCTGGATCAGAGGTCTTCACGATGGTGAATGGTACAGCCTCTTGAGTTTGAACCAGTTGCTTGTTAACCCGGACAATCCGAATCTCCAAATTGGACTTAAGCTCACTACTCAAAGCAGGGGTAATTTTATCTATGGGGTCCAAGGAAACACCTAGTTCCTTGATAGCACCCTCTACGTCTTTCTGAGTTGTAAAATGTGTCTTGGTTGTTCCGTCCACAGTAAGCTTTACGGGAACGGCTCTCACAACGGAAATTGCAAGTGGACTTGAAACTTTGTCCTCCGGATTCAATAAAATGGAGTGTTCATCCAACACCTCATTCATTAGCGAGTGCTGTGTCTCTACTGATCCCATCTCACCGTCTTTTGCCAAGGCGACATTCTTCTTGTCTTGGCTATTCAAACCAATCAGTGTGACAACTGCAGCGATCACGAACAAGCTAATTACAGAAATCCGACGTAAATTTTCAGGCTTCCAATGCATTGCGTAAGACATGCTGGATGAGCGTGATTCATGGGTCTCCTTTTTGTGGAAAATGCCCATATCTTCTCTCCTCCTTCATAGCCCCGCCGTCTAAGTCGATATAAGATACATTTGACGTGACTATTATTCATTTGTACGAAATGCATAAACAACTGCATTCCGCATCCTGCCCCAGTCCGGTCGGCATAGGTCATCCTCCTGTTAAACAAGAGTATGATGTGCCTATTACATTTATTCAAAAACAAAAGAAGCCTAAAGAAAGAGTTAGAGGAACTCCTTCGTGGCTTCCGCATGTCATGATGTAATAGGATGCACGAGTTGCCTCTCTTGAGACGCTTACGAGGTTAGCTGTCGGATTCGGACGCAGAGAGCCGCCCTTTCTCAGTACATTCGCTCATGGCGCAATGACCTCGAATTCACCCCAAAGACCCATAAAGAAATCAATTACGAGAGGATCGGTATACGAACCCTGATCAATCTACGTATCGGTTCCCCCGTTCTCCATTTAGGAGATTCAGCGAGACTGGTTCATGGAAACATGTGATCGAAGACGTCCCATTAGTTTCCAGATGGACACCGAATTCGATTACTGAAAAGATTCTATCCTGTTTCGATGCATGTTGTAAAGCATCAATCAACCACGTTTCTTTTAAAATATGGTTAATTTTTTGTAATATTCTCGCTTTAAACAGTTAAAAAGTATTAATCTTTCCCGTTTACTCACTTTTTCAGCTCTTTTACTCTCGAATTCATCTAATCCCAAATAGTCCCAGCGCATTTTGAGTTGTTATTTCAGCGATTTCTTCGAAGGACATGCCTTTTATCTCAGCTGCAGCTTCTGCAACTAGACGAACATGTGCAGACTCATTTCTTTTACCACGATATGGGTGTGGTGTTAAATATGGGGAGTCCGTTTCGATCAATAATCGATCCATCGGTGTCTGTGCTAAGACCTCTTTTGGCTGTTTGGCATTTTTAAACGTAATGGGGCCACCAAACGACAAATGAAACCCCATATCCAGACACATTTTAGCAATTTCCCAGCTTCCGGAGAACGAGTGCATCACTCCGCCAACCTCACTTGCCTTCTCTTCACGTAAAATCCGAACCACATCTTCATGTGCATCCCGGTTGTGAATGCAGATTGGCATGCCCAAACTCCGAGCCAGTCCAATTTGATTACGGAGTACCGTATGTTGTACATCCTTAGGTGAAGTATCCCAATAATAATCGAGGCCTATTTCGCCGATCGCAACTACCTTTTCGTGGGCACATAATTCGGCGATCCAGTCCAAGTCACCTTCTTGCATCGTAATCGCATCCTGTGGATGCCAACCAACAGCTGCATAAATGAAGTCATGAGCCTCCGCAAGCTTCATTGTTGTCGGGATCGTCTCCCGATTAAAACCGATATTGATCATTCGAGTAACACCTTGCTCCAGTGCCCTTGTAATCGTTTCCTCGCGGTCTTCATCAAACTGAATTGCATCCAAATGAGTATGAGTATCGAATAGCATTCTGCTAATCCTCCTAATTATGTCTGTAATTGAAACAAATCCGCAATTTCCTGGGGAAGCTTATCTAACACAGGGGTCAATTTATTATCCGGAAAGTACAAATGAAATTTACCCCGATGAAGTCCACTGATTGACCGAACAATATCCGATACCTCAGAAATTTCTCGCAACTGATCTTGACGATCCAAGAGTAGTATTTGTTTCTCCCTAAATTTCCCGTCAGGTCGAAAAACATCATACGGCAGATCAGTGGGAAAATCAATTTCCAAGTCGTAATCTGGGTTAAGTCCCACTTTTGCAAAAGCGTGCCGTATTTCTTCTATCATTTCCTTATCAAGGGATTCAGTTTCTACATATTTATACAATTTACGGTCCATAAATCGGGAACAAAGATCACTAAGTAAATCATCCTTCTCATTTCTCCATTGCATAAATGCAGTTTGAATGAGCGCCTCATCTAATAGTAGATACTCCTGCACAGTTAATTCACGTTTGAATAGGCCTGGCAATGGATCAGGTAAAAAAGCGAAGGAATGCCCACTCTTATACAATTCCTTAGCTCGGCGAAGAATTTGCCTTAGGATGATCTCTGAACTACGGGTAACGGGATGAAAATAAACCTGCCAATACATCTGGTAACGGGACATCAAATAATCTTCCACCGCATGCATTCCTGATTCCTTCACAACAACCCTACCTTGAAATGGCCGGAGCATCCGTAATATTCGGTCCATATCAATGGTGCCATAATTTACACCCGTAAAATAAGCGTCCCTGAGCAAATAATCCATTCGATCCGCATCAAGCGGGCTTGAGACCAAGTTAACAACGATCGGTTTGTCATAATCTTTACGAATGACGGATGCCACTTTGGCCGGGAAATCATCACCCAATCTTCTTAATACTGAAGCAACCTCACTATCTCCGAGCAATATTTTACAAGTCCAATCCTCATGGTCCATTTGAAATGCCTGTTCTATAGAATGAGAAAAGGGACCGTGCCCAAGATCATGGAGCAATGCCGCACAAAGAGCAACCAATCGCTCATCCCTTGGCCAATCAGGGTACTTACCCTGTTCAAACTGCGAGATGATTCGACGAGTAATTTCATATACACCTAGAGAATGAGAGAATCGGCTGTGCTCTGCACCATGAAATGTTAAGTAAGATGTGCCAAGCTGCCTGATGCGACGGAGACGTTGAAATTCCGTAGTATTAATGAGAGACCAGATAATTTCATCCTGCACATGTATATAGTTGTGTACCGGATCTTTGAACACCTTTTCTTCACGTAATTGGCGATGCATGGCTAACACTCCTTATCTCATATTTTTTCATATCTAATTCTTAAAAATATTTAGCAGAATTATGCCTTATATCGACATAAAATGTCGAATTATGTCGAATAACGACGAAGTGTTGATTTCCAATATGTCGAATGTTGGAAAGCACTTATTTTTACTGGATTTATAGGAAAAACAGACCCTGCAAAGCGCAAATATGGAGAATTAAAAGAAATATTCCATTAATAGGTTGACTATTTTGGCAATGGTTGGTATTATAAATATCATAAAAGATAGAAGTTTGTCGAACTATGACATATTTAAATTATAGCGGAAGGGGTTATCATCAGTTATGATGAAATCAACTGGAATTGTAAGAAAAGTAGATGAATTAGGTCGGGTTGTTATTCCGATTGAATTACGCCGTACACTCGGTATTGGCGAAAAAGATGCACTGGAAATTTATGTAGACGGAGAGCGGATCATGTTGAAGAAATATGAACCTGCTTGTATCTTCTGCGGCAACGCTGAGAACGTTATTTACTTCAAAGGTAAGATCGTTTGTCACGAATGTATTTCTGAAATTCCTGCCCCTGTGACAAACTAGGAATTATAGTATATAATAGATTTATTGAAACTGTTAATTCTAACCTTTTTCATATCTCCTTGGTCCCTCTAGTAGGATTACTCCTACTAGTAGGGATCACTTTTTTTGTCCTTACCTCTATAATAGCAGTTGGTAAATATCTCTTTTTGAGACTCCTCGATCTCCCGCAGCTTTTTTCATCGCATCTTTACGCGAAATTCCCTCTTGCTCCTCATAATGAACAACATGTTCTTCTACTGACAATGTTTGCCACCATGCATCTCGTCTCTGTTTAACATCTTCGGGATTCGCTCCGTCTATAACAATACAATACTCACCAAGCGGTGGATGCTCTTGCAACCAAGCTTGGCATTCGCTGATCAGCCCCCTGGCCATCTCCTCATAACGCTTGGTCAATTCTCTAGCTAGTACAATTTTGCGGTCTCCCCAAGCCTCATGGATCGACTCCAGTGTCTTGAGCACTCTATGGGGTGATTCATACAGCAACAAAGTCCCTTCCTCATCTTGAAGACTCTTCAGTAGATTCTCACGCTCCTTATTATCACGGGGTAGAAATCCGAGAAATTGAAATCTTTGGGTGGATAATCCCGAAACGATAAGTGCTGATAAAGCGGCGTTTGCCCCAGGTATCGGAATGACGGATATATGCTGTTCTAACGCCAATTTTACGAGGTCGCTACCAGGGTCTGAAATGGCTGGTAAACCGGCATCACTCACGAGTGCCAAATTATTTCCTTCTATTATAAGGCGAATTAATTCAGGACCACTCGCTGCCTTATTATGTTCGTGATAACTCAGTAATTTTCCCGTTGTAATCTCATAATGAGTCAGTAGCTTCCGTGTCTGGCGTGTATCCTCAGCAGCAATAATATCAACCTCTCGCAAAGTCCGAATAGCTCGGAACGTCATATCCTCTAAATTACCAATTGGCGTAGCAACGAGATACAACTTCCCGCATGGTTTTGCATCCGGTTTTTCTACAAAACTTTTCTGAACTTGTATACTCATACTTTTCCCTCTTCTGATCCGTAATAAATGTCCATGATTTCTTCACAGTATTCCCCGTTCTCCTTGTAAACGATCAGCGGAGGTAAAATTCTCATATCGGGTTTACCATCCTTTATCGCTTCAATTAACACAATATTAGATTCCATTCCCGATCTTGGGTGTACAAATCGAATAACTTTCGGTTCTAACTTATATTGCCTAAGCAAAGTAATAATTTCGCCGAGCCGCTGCGGTTTATGCACCATGTTTACTTTCCCGCCATTTCTAACTAGTTTCGTGGCGGCGGATATCACATCCTCCAAGCTACAATGGATCTCATGTCTGGCGATCGCTTGGTGGGAGTTCAGCTTGATGTCCCCCCCGGTAAGCGGCATATACGGTGGATTTACCGTGATAGCATCATATACTCCATGACCAGTTTCCTTCACTAGTTCCCGTAAATCACCTTCGCGAATAAAAATCTTGTCCTGTAGGCCGTTCATTTCCACACTTCGTCTGGCCATATCTGCTAATCTAGGCTGAATTTCAATACCCTCGATATTAGCTTCACTCCGTGTCGATAGCAAGATGGGAACTACCCCGTTTCCGGTACACAGGTCCAGAATCTTTCCATACTTAGGTACGGATGCAAAGCGAGCTAGTAAGACAGCGTCCATCGAGAAGCTAAACACTTCGTCACTCTGAATGATCTGTAATTGATGAGTAAGTAGATCATCTACTCGTTCTTGTTCATGTATAGGCACTTTGTTCATCTATCTGATCTTCCATTCTTTTAAATTATAGAAATTGAGTTCATAAGCAAAGTATGAGCTGACCTATACTTCCCTTATATTTAAAAAAACCGTAGGACTTATCCCTACGGCTTGTTATTTATTCAAAAAAGAGAGACAGAAGAGACAATCGCCTTCCGTTCGTAAATGCCCGTAATACACATTGCAAATATGAAAGCCTTCATGATAGAGACGCGCCAGATTATCGTAACCTTCTCCCACCATGTCGATGATTTCCTTACCCTCAAGTAGAGGATTAGAAGCCTTATCCGCAGAGGTCAAAGTTAAGCGGCCTTCAGTGCTCTCCCGCTTTAATATTTTGCGCAACTGCTCGTTCTCTACAAGAAGTCGCTGGTTTTCTTCTACCAGTTTCTTCACTTCAAGTTTGAGCGTGCCCAAATCACCATGTATATCTCCCATTTGTGTTTCTACAGCTTGCATATGAGTAAAAATATCTTTGTTCTTCAAGTTCCCACCCCAGAGTCATCTCTAAAGTCTATCTTGAAAATATGTGTTACTTTACTTAACAACAACATCATCCAAAGGCAATTCTTTAACCTTGCCCACTTCAAATAATTGTACATGAACGGTACGAGAACCCGCATTCAGACCGACGACTTTACCATCCCCCAAAGAGGTAACAACTACTTTACCAACGGAAGGAAGCTCTTCCTTCACGCTTTCGTAATTATCATGTTCAAATTTCAAACAACACATAAGGCGTCCACACAATCCAGATATCTTAGTTGGATTGAGTGACAAACTCTGATCTTTAGCCATCTTAATTGAGACGGGCTCGAAATCACCAAGCCAAGAAGAACAACATAATACGCGTCCACACGGACCAATACCACCCAGCATCTTAGCCTCATCTCTTACCCCAATTTGTCTGAGTTCGATTCGAGTGCGGAAAATGCTAGCTAAATCCTTGACCAATTCGCGGAAGTCAACCCGACCTTCAGCAGTGAAATAGAAAATGATCTTATTACGGTCAAATGTAAATTCTACATCGACCAATTTCATTTTCAAATCATGATCCTTGATTTTATTTAAACATGTGGCAAATGCATTCTTTGCCGCAAGCTTATTCTCATCAACTACACAGGCGTCAGATTCATCAGCAATTCGGATGACCTTCTTCAGTGGAAGAACGACATCGGATTCTCCAACCTGTTTCTTCCCGATCACTACTTTGCCGTATTCGATCCCTCTTGCTGTTTCAACAATAACGCTCTGTTCTTTCTCAACTGGAAGTTCCAGTGGATCGAAGTAATATATTTTGCCCGCCTTTTTAAAACGGACACCCACTACAGTATACAAAAACTTACCCCCTCGTATAGCCAATAAACAACTTGATGAAGCTTTTTAATGGAAGTCCCTGCTCTTTCACGGGAGAAAGTTTGTTTATCTAGTATGCGCGTACTGCTCTCTACTTAATGTTGACCTTCAATACCAATGAGGAAACTTTCAAGACAAAGCTGGGCATTCATATTATACCGTAATTTCTTCTTGCTCTCCGCGGCCAATGCCATAGCATCAATCCACTGATCTGCACTACGAGACGACGAGTACTTAACTATAAAATCCAGTTCATCTATAAATATAATTCGGTCATGTTTATGATAGAGCGCATGAACCATATCTTTGAACCACAAATGGAAAAGGTTAAACAACATATCTAGGTGCTCACCTAGACCTGCTTTGAACACGCTTTGCTGAGCTGTAATTAATGGAGAACCACTACGGCTGATGGTCTCCTTCCCTAATTGTAACACTACGTTTCTAATTTCTGCAAACCAATTCTGTCCAAGTAGATCTCGGCATGGTCCGAGCCCTGCCGCCAAATGCACAGCGCACCCTGCTAGTATCCGTGGAATTCCCTCGTCCGACAAAATTTGGAGCATCCGATCTGGGTCTAGAGGGGTAAATGGAACCCATTGTGCCCTAGATTGAATCGTTGAAAGTAGGGCTCGTCCGTTGTCAGACAATAAGATCGCTACGGCCGGGGAAGGTGGTTCTTCAAGAAACTTTAGTAGGCTATTCGCTGCCTGCACTGACATTTTTTCAGCTTCATCAATAATATATACTTTATAATTCCCACTCTCCGAGCGATAGGAAAATATTCGCTGCAGGTCACGGATTTGGTCAATCTTAATCGTGGAACCGTCTGGAGCAACTTGGTGAAGGTCGGGATGATTACCATGTTTTACTTTGCGGCATTCCAAACATTCTCCACAAGGATTCTCACCGTTTCGCTGAGTACAGAACAGCGCTTGTGCAAAAGTCAGCGCCATTTCCTTTTGTCCACTTCCCGGCGGTCCACTGAATATATATGCATGAGATATTTGACCTCGACGAAGTCCACTCATGAGCAACTGTTTCGCAGCATCTTGACCTAATATTTCATCAAACGACATGATTGCTCTCTTACCTCCCTGCAAAAAAACCTAGAAGTGAGATGGTAAACTCACTTCTAGAAACTAAAATTAATTAAAATACCGCGAATCTCGCCTATTTTCTGCAGTAAATCAATTTTTCCTTGCTCTGTTTCTAACAACTCATCGGCCATCGCGAGTAATGCGGCATCGACCTCATCTATTAATTTATATCGTTTACCTCGTCCACGGCGGTCCCATCCCCTGGATTCCTTCATACTTACGCCCCGCCGAACCGTATCCTCCAGAAATCTTTTAACAAGAAGACGATACGCTTTCAATTCTCTGATGGTCATGGACCGCGCGAGACGATCTCCTTGTGACTGAATTTCCTTGAACCTCCGATCAAGCTCCTGCTGAGAGGCTTGTGCTCCCTGTTGCTGTATGACATCGGAGAAACTCTTCGTCTGAACTGGTTTAGCAGAACTGTCGGTTACTCCCAGTCCGTTTTTGAGCGGTCTGAATCCAGGCTCTATTTTCACTACAATCACTGCCTAACTTAGAATATTTCAAATTGGACCTCTGTTGTAACTAACTTAAAAATGTTCAAACCGGTCAACTGGAAGTACAAATACAGTAGCTCCACCAACCTGAACCTCTACAGGAAGTGGCAGATATGAATCCGTCGTTCCACTCATTGGTGTCACAGGCGTAACTAACTGCTCACGGATTTTGCAACTATTGCGAATGACATTCATTACTGATTCTATCTGATTATCGTCGACACCAATCATAAACGTTGTGTTACCCGCCCTTAGAAAGCCGCCGGTACTAGCCAATTTGGTTGCCCGAAAATTTTCCTTCACTAGTGCGCTGGATAAACGGTTGCTATCTTTATCCTGAATGATCGCAATTATGAGTTTCATATACAGCCCCTCCTCGGTATCATAAAATATAACTCACCTTATTATTTGACAATTATATCAAATAATCCTTCAAAAGTGCGGAAAGACAATTATTTATCTCCGCTGCTACCTCTTTTTTTGCTCGGGAAGCATCAATTGTCGTAATTCTCTGCGGATACATGTCCGCCACGATTAAATAACCTTCTCTCACCTTCTGGTGGAACTCAATACTCTCTAAATCCAAACGATTCACTTCTCTACCCTGTCCTGCTGCAATTCTAGACAAACCCTGCTCCGGATCAATATCCATATAAAAGGTATGATCAGGAAATCTTCCGTTAGTCGCAAAGCTGTTTATCGTAAGCACTTCCTGCACGCCTAATCCCCGTGCATACCCTTGATATGCGAGACTGCTATCAATAAACCTATCACACAACACGACCATTCCTCGCTCAAGTGCAGGCTCCACCTTCTCGACTAAATGCTGTCGTCTTGCAGCTGCGTACAATAATGCCTCTGTGCGTCCTTCCATAGCCGTATGCATGGGATCAAGAATAATACCGCGGATTTTCTCTGCAATCTCAATTCCACCTGGCTCACGAGTTATAACATATGGAACCCCTCGTTGTTCTAAGGCACGGCCTAATTCCTCGATGACTGTCGTCTTTCCAGATCCTTCTCCGCCTTCTAGTGTAATGAATAATCCTCTGCCCTTCATACCTTTCCCCTGCTTCCTTCTTTAACTTTCCTGACTCTGATCGCTCTGAGCAGTGGATCCTCCGCTCCCTGGCACTTTGCTTTGGCCTCTCTGAGCCCAACTAAACGAACCATGGTTTCCTTAGAGACCATTTCCCCTGGATATAAAAGCGGAATACCCGGTGGGTAGGGAATAATCATCTCTGCTGCTTGTCGCCCTACGCTTTGTTCGATAGAGACGGCTTCTGTCATCTCCTCAGAAATCGGAGTTAAGTTGAATAATATAGGGGATGACACTTCATCCTCCTGAGCGATGTTCCACGTGGAAAACCGAGTGTTTTCCCTAATATATCCGACTTTATCCATATTTTCCAAAGTAAGAAGCAAGCGTACAGTGTCTTTATATGTCGTTCCCTGACTTAGCGCTAACACGACATAACGATCATCACTCATCTCAGGAATACATCCTGCTGCCTCTAACTTTTCCTGCAACTCATATCCACTCCACTGGCCAGAAGTGTCATACAATACCACTTTAAAAGGATCTTGTATATCATATGCAGCATTCGTATCACTAGCGTTTACTTTGAGCACATCAAAGCGTGAAAGGTTTGCTATTCCATTACGAATAGTCTGAAATGCGGCTAATCCCTCTTCAAAAATAACCGGACCCTTCGTCTGCAGCAAACTACGACTCAAGTCGAGCGATGCCATAATGGGATACGACGGGCTTGAACTCTGGATCATAGCAAGCCGCTGAGCCAATAGCCTGCGATCCAGTAAGTCGCCTTGTACATGCAGCATCGCGCCCATAGTGAGGGCCGTCAACATCTTATGTGTTGATTGGACGACACCATCTGCGCCTGCTTCCAGCGCATTCTCCGGCAACTTCGGATGCAGCCCGAAATGGGCGCCATGTGCCTCATCAACCAGCAATGGCACACCGCTGTTGTGGCAAAGCTCTGCTAGTGGCTTAAGTGAAGTACCCATCCCATAGTAGTTCGGATGCGTCACTAGTACTCCTTTTGCGTTAGGATGCCTGCGTAGGGCTTCACGGACTGTATCTTGAGCCGGTATAGTGGCTAACCCACTCTCCGCATGTATCTGTGGTGCAAGGAACACCGCATTAGCATTAGCTAGCATTAGTCCGTGAATAACCGACTTGTGTACATTCCGCTGTACAAGTAGGACATCTCCTGGTCTAGTACATACGCTTAGAATAAGTGCCAAATTTCCTGCTGTGCTACCTCCAACGAGAAAAAAAGTTTGATCAGCTCCGAAATAACTGGCTGCCCTTTGTTGTGCCTCCAAAATCACGCCCTCAGGATGATGTAAATCATCACTTCCGGTTATTTCTGTAATATCGATATCCATCACTTGTGTTAATGGCTCTCCACCCATTTGCAATGATCGATAGGCTTGTCCATCCTTATGTCCCGGCACATGAAAGGAAACATCTTCACTTTTCTTATACCGAAGTAATGCTTCATATAATGGAGCAGATTCTTTACTATCTAACATTTCTATCTAAGTCCTTCCGGATTGTCTATTTTACCCTATAACATCAAAAATAAAACGATACTATGCCTTTATCTTACCGCTTACATCACTATGAGAGCAACAAAATAACCCCACAAAGTGGAGTCTATGTTTTAATTACTATACCTACCCCTAATTTACGAGGGTATTAGATTATTTAATAGTTCAATTATGCATTCTTCTGTACCCAAATCTGTCTTAATTGATGAATAAAGAAATGATATTTGTCCTCCTGTACTTCCGTATGCACCATCTCGGATTCACAAGCATCACATATAAATTCGGATACGATATGAATCCCTTCCGTTTTAAGCTCCCCGCATATGATACAGGTGTCTTCGATAAGTTCATTCATGAACGATCCCACCTTGTTCCGTTTTACTATCAGTATGGCACAGTTTCTATCAATTTAAACCCTTTCATAGTCCCGTTCCTGCTTTATATATATGCCGTTTATCTTCTTACGGTGTTTGTACAGTATAAAATCTTAAATATTCTTTCTTTTATCCGATATATTAAGAAAGACATGTATTTCTTTGGAAAGCTATCATGTATTAAAGGAGGGTTATGTGATCATGCCTGAGGACACAGTAACCAATGCAACATTTTATCAGTATCGACTTCTTAAAAAACTGTTGTTCCCTAAGGCCCTAATCATGAGTTATCTAACCATCCCTTTTATTTGGTTAGCAGCCGAAATGCTATTTATCTCTTGGACTAGCATCTTTTTCTTTATACTCTCTATTCCAGTGGCTTTATGGATTCAATATGTCATTTCAAGATCCGTTCTGATTGTTGTAAGCCAGGTCAATCGTAAACGATGGAAATTCTCCTTACATCTTCCTTGGATCGGATATATGCCGGATCAATTCATTAGTTATGCTGTTTTTCGCCGGGTACATTATCATTCTGCCTGGATGGGTTTCTGTATTATAGCTATCCTAATTCCTTGGTCTCCAGTATCCTTTACTTTCTCACTTTTTTTCTGGTACCTTTGGCTCATGACTCCAAGACTATTTGCTCTAATCGGTCTAAGAGACCAGCCCAAAGATGGTATGTTAAAATTCAATGAACAAGACCTCTCCTACTACAAACAATAATAAAACTTTACTAGCCCTATATTTTATAAGACCTGTTCTCTGCATAAACGCAGGCAACAGGTCTTTTGGCTTTACTCCATATGTTCTACTTCTCAACTCTATCTTGTCCGTATCCAAGCTACAGATACTAGGGGCTACTCTCTATTCCTTGTATAACCACTTTCTCATCTGTCTTCGGTACCAATACGGTAAAAGAATCATCATGAATCGTTAATTGAACAATCAACTTGCCCTTCTCGTACACCGTTGTCGTGCCCGTATTCTCTTCCACCTTTTCAACCCATCCCCACTCCGAAATTGCTTTCTCGTAAGGTTCTGGTACCCCGTCATCTTCACGAAGCCCTGGGAATGAATAGTGGACATAGTCCATCTTAGAGTTGTTAAGTACGGCATCTGTTCTATTAGCTTCTTTGGGGACAGGGTAACTTTTCTCCACCGCCGCACCTACAAAAGTCGACCAAGAAGGCTCGGAAGACGTACAGCCTGAGATGATTATGGTCATCATCAAGACTACTCCTATGAAGTATAAGGAAGACTTTCCTCTTCTCCACATGACACATTCCTCCTTACCAGCTTATATGCTATAAAAATCTATTATAATTAAATTCATATAATTGATATACCGGAATAGATGTGAATAGGCTAAATTGCCTATTTTTTATTACCACACTTAATTATAACGGTAGTCTCCATTCCGTCGGTAACAAAAAGGTTACATTCCTTTTGATAGGTCCTAAATTTATTTTTTTCTTCGCATCAAATTATTTTTCTTGCGATATATGGACATGACATGGAAGGTTTCACAGGCATATAAGTCCTCCTCCCTCTATCAACATAGCCTGTTCTTGAATTAACGTTCCCGCACAAGTTCAATTATTTACTTATAACTTACATTGATCGCCCCGTACTATTACTCTTCATCATGCTTTTCGAGTTAAATTCAAATAAATAAAAACCACCACCGATAAATGAAGTGACCCCCTAAAGTTAGACAGGTTATTTTATTAGG
>NZ_RZNY01000026.1 GCF_003994475.1 Paenibacillus anaericanus
CCCGATGTCATGAAAATGACTGGGTTTCTCGACAAGCTGAAAAGGAATGCCCCTAAAGGCATTCCTTCTATTCATAGTTTATTTAATAACCAATACTGGAATTCGAGCATGCTGAACAACATTATGGCTGACACTACCGAGCACAAATTCACGGATGCCACCAAGACCACGACTTCCGATGATAATGAGATCGTTATCGTGTTTCTTTGCGTAGTCGAGAATCACTTCTGCAGGAGCACCCTGTGCCAACTCTACATCCGCACTCACTCCTACTTCTTCCAAGCGGATTCTTGCATCCTCCGCTGTTCTTTCAGCTAATTCATAGAAGTCTTGATTTATGGAAGTTGGCACTGGTGCAAAGCCATCTGCAATATAAAAACGCGGAAAATCGTAAACATGCACAACCGTAAGCTTCGCACCAGGCGTCAGCTTCACCAGTTCAATCGCTTTGTCTAACGCTTTCGTCCCGGCTTTAGAACCATCGTACGCTGCTAGAATGTTAGTAAATAACATAGAAAAGCACCTCCATGGAATTAGAATAAAAAATACCCGTAAAGCACAGCATTTAGAAGTAAAAGTAATGGAACACCCACCCGAAAGCTGACATGCTTGGTCTTATGACGTTTGAGATTCATAGCCATTAGCACACCAAGTGCTCCACCAATGGTAGCAAGTAGGAATAAGGTACGTTCAGGGACGCGTTCGCGTCTTCGCTGGGCACGGCGTTTGTCATCCGACATAACTAGATAGGCTACCCCGTTAATAAATATAAACCAAATCAATAATCCCGTAACCATATCGGCCCCCCTTTTTTCTTACTCTATCGGTATAAGTTCCAACTCTTACTTATATATAGTATACCACGCCTATTTCTATAATTAAAAAAAACTCCCCTTCAGGGGAGCTTAAGCAGTGTCTCACTATGATTCGTTCTTCGAAATTTGATTCAAACTCGGGGGAAGATCGGCCTGTTTCTTCGGCTTAACCTCGATCGTCTCCTCAAGGATGCTGGATTTATTCTGCTGGTTTTCGGTCTTCCGCGCTTTATGATGCGGCACGTTCATCACCTCCCAGCTTTATCATCCCGTCGTATTCTTTATTTTATACGGTAAATTTACTTGCCCTTCTTCTCCATAGCGGCTTTAAGTAAATCTCCTAGGTTAGATCCAATTGATTCCTGTTTCTTCGCAAACTGGTTTACTAGCTTCTGTTGCTCTCGCTTGTTTACATGCTTCGAATCCTGATTCATTGTCTCCGTAATACCACATCCAAGACATTGTACATAAGGACCTGCCTTGCCTTCTTTCATCTCCATCTTCTTATGACACTGAGGACAACGACGATTAGATAGTCGCTTCTCGCCCGAACGGCGGTAGCCACAGTCCTCGCTAGGACAAGTCAACACGAGACCACGTGCTGTCTTCTTCTCTAGCAACCTTGTACCACAATCTGGGCAATGGCTGTTTGATACATTGTGTGGCTTATAGGTTGCTTCACTATTTTTAACACCGTTAATCAGACTCTGTGCCATATCTCGAATGCCTAGAAGGAATGGCTCTGGCTTGCCTTGTCCACGAGCGATGCGCTCCAGTTCAGCCTCCCAACGTGCCGTTAGTTCTGGTGTCCGTAAATCTGCGGGGGCAAGCTGAATCAGTTGCTTCCCTTTTCCTGTCGGATGTAGAGAATTACCTTGACGCTCTATCGTATCTGAATTGACTAGCTTCTCAATGATATCCGCACGCGTAGCCGGGGTTCCCAGTCCGTGCTTTTCCATCTGAGTCAGCAGAGCGGCTTCCGTATATCGCTTCGGCGGCAACGTCCGTCCCGCCTGTACTAGGCACTTCTTAACAGTAACAGCCTCGCCTTCACGCAGCTCAGGAAGCGTCGTACCCCGTTCCTCCGTATCGTCACCGTCTTCATCCTCATCCATGGCTTGCCCGTCGTAGACAATACGCCAACCGCTATCCTTCATTGTCGTTCCTTTAGCATGAAGGTTTTCCCCGGCAATATCTACAATAACAGCGACATTGTCGAAACGAGCAGGAGGATAGAACAAACTGATAAATCGCCGAACGATCAGATCATATAACTTTCGTTCTTCTGAACTAAGCGCATTTAATAATACCGTCTGCTCTGTAGGGATAATCGCATGGTGATCGGTCACCTTACTATCATCCACAATTCGTTTACTAAGCGTCAGCGGCTTACGTAGCAAGGGTCTCGCTAACGGAGCGTAGGGACCAACGGCTACACTATTTAGCCGTTCCTTTAGTGTATCGCCCATATCGGAAGTGAGATAACGTGAATCAGTTCGCGGATAAGTAACCAATTTATGCTGCTCATACAGTCGTTGCAGTACATTAGATGTCTGTTTCGCCGAGAATCCCAGCATACGGTTGGCATCCCGCTGTAATTCCGTTAAATCATAGGCCAAAGGATGAGGAACTGTCTTCTCACTCTTTTTAAGCTTAATGATTTTACCTGAACGTCCATCCAACTTACTCTGCAACCGCGTTACTTCCTCCGGGTTAAATATGCGCGAGTCACCGTTATTTCCCCGCCATGTCACTTGGAAAGATCCCAGATCAGCACGGAGCGAACTATATCCTTCTGAAACGAAAGAAATAATCTCATTCTCACGCTGCATGATCATCCCCAGACTCGGAGTTTGCACACGGCCAGCAGACAACGGTGCACCAAATTTGCAGGTCAGCGCACGTGTAACATTCAGACCAATCATCCAGTCCGCTTCCGCACGGCAACGAGCCGATTGATATAAACGCTCAAACTGGGCCCCCGGTTTCAGTGAGGAGAATCCTTCTTTAATCGCTTTATCCGTCTGTGAGGAAATCCATAGTCGTTGGAATGGCTTATTCCATTTGGCCATATCCATAATCCATCTCGCCAGCAACTCACCTTCCCGAGCTGCATCTGTAGCAACGATAAGTTCACCCACATCCTGCCGCCGCATCAATTGCTGAACAATCTTATACTGATGACTGGACTCCTTCAGCACCTTCAGCTTCATTTTTCCAGGTAGAATTGGTAAATCCTCTATTGCCCAAGTACCAAATTTCCCATCATAATCCTCGGGTTCAGCAAGTCCAACCAAATGACCCAATGCCCATGTAACTACATACTTTGGTCCTTCAAAATATCCCTTATGTTTATCTCGGCTTCCCATCACCCGCGCGATTTCCCGCGCAACAGATGGCTTTTCCGCTAATACTAACGTTTTCATGAGTTAATGTAACACTCCTTTCTACCCCACATTATAACATGAGGATCAGGAGTTAACTTTTTATTGAAGTTGTAATAGCAAAGTTGTTGGTCGAAGTAGACGTTGAAGTGGAAGAAAAATTGACAACCTCTACAACTATCGTAACTCCAACTATTAGTGCTGAATTTATCGTTAGGTTCGCTGCGCTTAAAGTACTCGTTGCTCCTCTTTGAAGTACATTATTCTGAAAAAGGTTATAGTAACCATTACTAGATGCAACAACAAGTCCCCCAGCAGCGACAGTACCACCACTGTCATTAGTGAAGCTTGTTGCAGGTATAACAGTTGTACCTCCGATGATGTTACCAAGAACTACGCTGCCGTATAACGATTTACCGTAGGAACCGTAGTAGTACTCGTTGAAGTATTCACATTTCCAGTGATAGTACTCGTTGCGGTTAAATGCATTTTAATTACTGGCATCCAAGTCTCCCTCCTATCATTTCTATGAAAACTAATATATTCTATGAAATTCATTGCTTTGTGGTTTGTATTATTTATTCATCTAACGAAACTCTAAAAAGGTTCCAGGGAAGGAGAACCTTCTCACTAGAACCTCTTTGATAACTTTATAAATAGGATCGTTAAGTCCTAGTCAGCCCTTCCCCATACTTCTTCCATAGAGCTCCTTCATAATCTTCTTGCCAGTAGGAGTCTGAGCGAGCCCGCCCATAGCCGTCTCTCTATGCTTTTCGGGCATCGCACTTCCAACCTCAAGCATTACACCGATCACTTCATCTGATGGAATGACGCTTCTCACACCAGCTAGCGCCATATCTGCAGCCGCCATCGCAGTAACCGCACCGAAGCCATTTCTGACGATACAAGGGATTTCTACTAGTCCGCCAACCGGATCACATATGAGGCCAAGTGAGTTTTTCAGTGCCAGTCCCACAGCGTGCACAGCTTGCTCAGGTGTACCACCACGAAGCTCGACTAAAGCTCCTGCCGCCATACCGATAGCAGAACCAACCTCGGCTTGACATCCACCTTCTGCACCAGATACGAACGAATTATTAGCGATAACATAACCGATAGCACCAGCACTGAATAGACCCTGCACCATGTGCTCGTCACTCCAGCCAAATCTCTCTTGTGAGCTTACGAACACACCTGGAATGATGCCACAGGAACCTGCCGTAGGAGTAGCAATGATACGTCCCATAGATGCATTAACCTCAGAGACGGCTAAAGCATAAGCCATCGCAGTACATGTCTCTGTTCCTAAGGAAACTACACCGTTCTGGATGTATGTATGAACTCGCTTGGCATCTCCACCTGTCAGACCACTGCGAGGTTTTGAATCGTCTTCTATCCCTTTGGTCACTGCTTCCTTCATTACTTCATAATATGCGGTCATTTGTTCAATCACTTGTGCTGCGGTCGTTCCTGTCTCTGCTGCTTGCTCCGTAATCATTAATTGCCCTATCGTAACTGATTCCTCTACGCATAGTTGTATCATTTGCTCCAAACTAGAGAACCTCATGATTTTCCCCTTTAGCAGTAAGATTTATAACGCGTATCTTGTAAACGTCAGGTAATTTAGATATCTGATCGATAAAATCAGTACTTAATACCTCATCACTTTCAATAACAGTTAATGCATCACCACTTCTAGACTTTCGGTCAACCTCCATGTAGCCAATATTGGCGTCGGCATGTTTGAAGATATCTGTCATTTCAGCTAAAATACCTCGCCGGTCAGCATGAAAGATTAACAACGTTGGATATACCGCCGTAAATTTAACATCGAAATCATCAATACTAACGATTTCAATGTTGCCTCCTCCTATGGAGCAACCTGTTACAGTAACCTTCTGCTCACCCCGCTGAAGAATTAACGTAGCCGTATTCGGATGTACCCCAGCCTTCTGCGCCGTACGAAGTTCTACTTTTAAGCCAGCCAGCTCACTCTGAACTAAAGCATCCTTAATTCGCATATCATCTGTATCGTAATTAAGTAAACCTGCAATAATAGCTAGATCGGTACCATGACCTTGATACGTTGTAGCAAAAGAACCATAAAAAATAATTTCGGCTTGTTCCGGCTGTGCTCCAAGTACATGCCTGGCCGTTCTTCCTAACCTGACAGCTCCAGCGGTATGAGAACTTGAAGGCCCCACCATGCTTGGCCCAATTATTGAAAATACATCTTTAAACCGCATGCTTGAACACCCCTGACTTATTCTTTGCTCAGTCACTCCATAAGATGCGCAGAGACAATTTCATCATCGCGAAAATGTATGTAGTTATATAGATCAATTACAATATTATCATCTTTGCTTGTATATCCAACCATTCTTTTGCAGAGCCTCAACTAAACAGTTTGAAGAATCTGCAACTAACTGCTATAATCATTCTTAATACCAGGTACTAACACTTGATACTAATTCATAATATAACGATAAAGGAGTGATTTCAATTGTCGACATTATCCAAAGCCCGTATTACTGCCATTGGCACGTATGTTCCAGAAGCTATTATGACCAATGAAGATTTGGAGCGATTAGTTGATACGAACGATGAATGGATCATCCAACGAACAGGCATCCGGACACGACATATCGCAGCAAGCGATGAATTCACTTCCCATCTCTGCATTCGTGCCGCGGAGAAACTAAGAGATACCTACTCTGTTTCACTCGACGATGTTGATATGATTATCGCTACGACTACTACTCCTGACTTTGCGTTTCCATCCGTATCTTGCCTTGTCCAAGATCATTTGGGGATACAAGAGACCGGGGCGATCGACCTGAACGCCACTTGTGCTGGGTTCTCATATGCCCTGCATGTGGCGAATGGTCTGATTACCTCCGGTCTGCATAAGAAGATATTGGTCGTAGCTGGAGAAACCATGTCAAAAATAACCGACTATCGTGATCGAAGCACCTGCATTCTATTCGGTGACGGGGCAGGTGCAGCTCTCGTTGAATATGATCCTAATCCTGATCCTGATCATGCAGGCTTTGAATCTTTTACTATGGGGACGCAAGGTAGTGGCGGCATCCATGTATACCGTTCCGGATTATCCTCACAGTTAGATCAAACTCCGCTCGCAGGTGATGGGCGAATTGTGCAAAATGGACGCGAGGTATTCAAATGGGCTGTGCGAACCGTTACTGCGGGTATCAATGTTCTGCTTGATCAGGCCAACTTGGAAGCCGATCAAATCGATTGGTTCGTGCCACATAGCGCTAACCTCCGCATGATCGAGTCCATTTGTGAGAAGGCCGAATTCCCTCTCTCCAAAACACTGCAAAGCGTAACAGAAATGGGCAACACTTCTTCCGCCTCCATTCCCCTCGCTTTACAGGCTGGGATCGACCATCAACAATTGAAATATGGTGATCGAATCATGATATATGGTTTCGGTAGCGGCTTGACCCACGCAGGTCTGATTATCCGCTGGGACGTTCCCGACCTTAAGAACATTTAATGGTGGGCTGAATTGAAACTAACTTAAGAATCCACCTTTTGAATCTTCGCTGGATTGTTGATTTTGTACGGTACGGGATATTTCGTAAGCTTCTTGGCGACGATTTTAGCCTCAAAGGTAATTTTGTCGCCGATGGCTAATTCATTCTTTTTGAGCGTAGCACTGTGACTGGACCAAGCTTCACCGATTTCTGTCTCAGGCTCAATAATAGTTACCGCTTCATAGATGACCACTTCATCATCATTATCGGAGAAATGATTAGGCACTGTTGTAAATTCCTTAACGATAGCGCTCAGTTTAACCTTTTCTTCAGGAAGCTGAAGTTTTTGTTTCTTTTCCTTTTTCACTTTACTCTTCGGAGGTTCTGAGGCCTCAGATATATCGACTATAAGTTCTTTGGCTTTGGGTTGTTCAGCCTTAAGTTCAGCTGCTTCAGGTGTATCTACCTTAGTTGGTTCAATCTGAGGCTCTTCTTCATCTGCCGATACCGAAGGCTTCGAACCGTAATTAGCTGCCTGCATCTCCTTCAAATATGAAGGGTGAATGCAGTGCTGCTGTTTATTATCGAATTCAATAACCGCAGTTACATTGTCGACAAAACCAACTATAGTACAGGCCAAATTCATACCATTTCCCTTGTAGAAAAATGCTTTCATTTTTGCAGCCTTATCTGATAAAAGACCCCATTCTTTGCATTTTTCGATTATTTCTGCCTCGTTCTCGAAGGCGTTATATGTGCTAGGTTGGATAATGAATGTATACGTCATAAATTTCTCCGCCTTTCTTTTACTTTAATTATGACCAATTTTGCCCACAAATTAAGCCTCAAGTTTAAATTCAGGTTCAAGCTTTAACTCCAACATAAACAAAAACATAAACTTTAACTTTAACTTCAACTTCAACTTCAACTAACAACATACTAGTCCAACATAGAAACATAAATCTAGCTCGTCCGAGGCTTCAATTTTATACTCAGCTGGAACCTAACTGGAAAAACTCCCGCTAATTTAGCCATATGGTCCTTTTAGCTCCAACTAGTTGGAATAACTCCAGTTAATCTAACGAAAAATCACCATGCTAGTAAAATTCCCTAGATTTAACTGGAGAAATTCCAGTTAGACAAACTCTTATGAATTAAACAACAAATTACATGGAGGTTTTCCCTCTATAGTTTTTTTAAATCGAGTTTTTTATGTTTTGTCGTATTCTCGAGATGCAAATAGGTAGACAGGTGGGTCCATCTTATCATTTTCCCATGTCAATTCGTGACATTGACGCTTATTCCTCCTCAAGCTATCCTCCGATAGGTATCATCCATACATCATAATCATTTATAATCGTATTAACCTACATTATAAAGGAGACTGAATCCTATGCCCATCCTTAGACGGCTTATTACCGAAGCGGATTTTCAAGAAGCCATGGATCGGCGTCTTCTTGTCCGCGTATTTCGCGATAATCATTTAATTGAATCGGGAAGCGCTCTGATTCGCTTTACCGATGAAACTATCATCACACAATCAAGCGTCAGTGATCTAACCTACCATTCCAGACGTGATTGTCAGTTCTTTGAGATTAGAAAATAACTCTTCAATTAGAGCAAGACCATGCTTACGAGGTAAGTTTTGTTCGAAGTATATTCGTGGGTGTATTGCTCACAAATCTTTTAGGAGGCAAACCATGGACCTTATTGTTTCAAAAAAGTGGTTGTTAGCACGTATGTATGAGCCTGATCTTGTCATTGTAGATTGTCGTTTTGAGCTAGGTCGTCCTACTGCAGGACAGGAAGCCTTTGCTCAATCTCATATTCCTGGAGCAATCTACCTCGATCTGGAGGTCGATCTTTCATCACCAGTTAGCACGCATGGCGGCCGGCATCCACTGCCTGATCCAGATGTACTTGCCAAACGCCTCAGCCAAGCTGGAATCAGCAACAATTCTCGGATCGTAGCCTACGACGATCAAGGAGGTATGTATGCTTCTCGATTGTGGTGGCTGCTTCGTTGGCTCGGTCATGACTCCGTATACGTCATGGACGAAGGATTTTCTGCCTGGAAGGATGGCGGCTATCCCATCACCGATGCACAACCAACCATCATTCCAGCCTCCTTCGTTCCCAATCTTCGCCATGATATGCTTGCTGACATGAATAAAGTTAAGCAATCTCTCAGTAACCCCGGCGTACTATTGGTCGATTCTCGGGATGCATCGCGCTATGCCGGTGAGCAAGAACCTATTGACGCCAAGGCAGGCCACATTCCTGGAGCCATCAATAGCTTCTGGAAGCAGGTCTCAGATGATAGTGGAGCCTGGAAGAGTGATCAACTATTAAGTAGCCAATTTTCTCGACTTACAGAGGCTATGGACAAAGGACAAGAAGCGATCATCTACTGTGGCTCAGGTGTAAGTGCCTGTCCAAATGTGCTTGCCCTGCATAAACTTGGCTACTCCCAAGTGAAGTTGTATGCAGGGAGTTGGAGTGATTGGATTAGTTATGAGGAGAATCCGGTGGCTACGGGGGAAGAGTAAGGAATACAAGACCGCGTGGGACGGGCGATTGGCGTGTATTCCACTTGTCTCGTTGTTCGCTTTTTGATGTTCTCTGGTGGTTCAAAATCAACATGGAGTCAACAAAGAGCGCATGAAAATGGTTACAATGGGGTTCTGACAACCATGCTCTCGCGCAACTATCACCAAGAAGTGCAAACGCGCGTTCTAGTCTCTCTCTAGTGGGTGTAAAAGTTCAGTGGCCCCCTGAGATGGGGCATCCCAGATTATGGGGGCATGCTGGATCTACTCGTGTATCGTTCACTTGTTTGTTCTTTATAAAGCTACCTAAGCTCAAAAATTCCAAAGATAAAAAAGGGCGTAAGTGAGTTACACTCTACGCCCATACATAGCAGAAGGGAGCCTCTCGGCCCCCTTCTCATTCTTTTTCGCTTTAAAGTGGCTTAATCAACAACTTCAACCAAGAAGATCAACTTTAAATCAACTCTGCATTCCGGCGAGGTCCAGCAGCGTTGGCAGGCTTTAAACCCGTTTCCCAATAAATTCTTGCCATAAAGAGGTCTTGAACGCGGAACATAACCCTTCTCTTTGGAAAAGAAAGATATCTCCTGTCAGCCGCTGCGGGTTACAATCAATTCCTTTTTCGGTCATTTCATTGATTACGGCCATAGTCTTTTCAACCGCATTGGCTTTGACAAAACAATACAGGGAATCCCAGATCAGCTCTCGTCGCTCTCGTTCTTCCTTTGACGCCTTCTCTAAATGGGTTCCCCATTCATACCAGCCGTCTTCGTCTAAATCGGTCAGGTTTTCAATAGGAGGATAGGATGAAAAGGAAGCATATTTGTTTTCCTGCTTGAATCCGATTCCCTCGGCAATAGCTTTGGATCCGGCATTGGTTGAGACGCACAACCACTCAACCTTGTTATACCCTTTGTCAAAACATTGTTGGACAACCGCGGATGCAACCTTCTTGGCAAACCCCATTTTTCTATACTCGGGGTCTGTATGAATCCCCACAGCAATCCTGTCACTTGCGCAGCAGTCACTTATTGACCAGCTGACAATTTTATGATCCTTGCGGATATAACAACCGCATCCTGATTCTTCAAACCGCTCCTCGCTTTCCCAAGCCTTTACCCAGTCGTAGACACGGTCAGCATTAATGTAGTTTTTTTGCCTCATCTCCTTAAGGTTAACGAACTCTAAGACATAGCCTTCCGGAAGTGAGAGGTCCGCCTTTATGAAATCCCTGCTAGTCAGGGTGTATTTATATCTTGTATACTCCTTAATAAACTGATTGGGATGAATGGCTGGTATTTTCACTCTCCACTCATCCCAATCAGGAGTTACGCTATCCCAGAAATCCAGCATTCCGGAGATTTCCCTGTTAAAATCCTCATGGGTGGCGCTTCCGGCAATCAATGTTGTCTCACTGGTCTTAATGAGTACTACATCCGGGTTTTCTGCTGAATTCACCTTTACCTCACCAGGCATTTCCCCGTCCAAAACTGAAAATACAGATAGCTCGTTTTGACTTTTCACAAGATGTCTTACCTTGCCATACTCCTCTTTTTTTAAAACAATCATAGTTCAATCCTCCTGTTTATTTCATAAAGCGTTAAAACTGCAATAGCACAGATTATTGTATTCGATGTAAATACACATATCTTAAGATTAATATCCAATTATTTCAAGGTATAGTTTAGATAAAACTGATTTATCCGATGCATGTCTGCAAACAATAATTGCAGACTTCTTATTTCATCATAATACGAAACTATTTATGAATTTTTCGCAGAAGAAGAACATTTAGTTCATAGGCCGCTTAATAGTCCACCCCATACGTATTCAAGTACTTTTCCAGTGTAATTTCCACCGACGAAATCCCTAGTCACAGATTGTGAGGGCTATGGTCTGGCCTCTACTTCGGAAGCTTTATGGTTGTGGTAGCTGATTAATGGTGCTCATTGGTGTACCTGATGACTGATGGGTCGGTGATGCCGTGTAGTTGGCTCTCTTCCTGGACTGCAGAGGTTGATTAATGAAAACACTTTCCTCTAGTAAATGACAGCTGGAGTGACTGGATTTCGTATAGAGAGAATCCAATGTCGACGGGGGAAGAATAAGAAGAACCGAGAGGTCGCGTCAGACGCGGACTTGGGGGCTGTGACAAGTTGCTGGGAGGCCGACTGTTGCAGCCCTCTTTGGGCTTCTCTATAAACAACCTGCAAACTAGAACAAGTCCAATATAGTGTTTACATTTGGTAACACGTAAGTTACAATCATTCCCAACCAACAACTGGAAAGAATCTCTCACGGTGATGGCGGTAGGTGTGGTACATGGTTTTGCTTATATGAAGTGGATTTCAACTTGATGGGACAAATGCGAGCAAATATGGTTCAAAACTAAGCGTATTTCTACAGAGGGGAGATCTAATTACTATGAATATAGCCGTCAAATTGATGCACAAATTCAAAAACCACGATACCCAGAATAAGCTAAAAGTCTATCAGGACAAAGCGGATCTCATCAGGAAACGGAATTTGGAAGCATGGGACGATCACCAGCTTCAAGCGGAATCCCTCCGGCTGCAAAAAGCAGCAAAATCGGGTACGCCTTTGGATGAGCTGCTTGTCGATGCTTATGCGTTAGTCTGCGAAGCAGCGAAGAGAAAGCTCGGATTACAGCCTTACGATGTCCAGATTATGGCTGCTATCGCTCTGCACGAGAGATTTTTGATCGAGCAGCATACTGGCGAAGGAAAAACACTCTCTGCTGTTATGCCTGCTTATCTAAATTCACTGACCGGCGAAGGCGTTCATGTGCTGACTTTCAATGATTATTTGGCAAATCGAGATGCGGAGTGGATGGGCCCGATCTATCGTTTCCTCGGGTTAACGGTCAACTCGGTTCAAGCGGGCATGAGCCTGTTCGAGAAACGGGAAGCGTATGCCAAGGATATAACCTATGTTACGGCTAAAGAGGCGGGATTCGATTATTTGCGCGACATGATCGCACTAACCGAAGCCGATACCGTGCATCGTCCTTTCCACTACGTCATCGTCGACGAAGCGGATTCACTGCTTCTCGACGAAGCACGGGTGCCGCTAGTCATCGCCAGCGAACCGGGCTCATTCGGCAACGACGGTAACGATGGTAACGACGGCATTCGTTTCGCAGAAGTGGCTCGGCAGCTCGTGCAAGAAGAGTATTACGACTTCGACGAATTCATGCGAAACGTTTATTTGAATGAAGTGGGCTCTGCGAAAGCGGAATCACTGCTGGGATGCGGCAATTTGTACGAAAGCCATAATAGTCATTTGTTAATGTCGTTAAATTGCGCGCTGCATGCGGAATTGTTATTGAAAAAAGACGTCGATTACATCGTCCGGGACGGTAATATCGAGCTGATCGATGAATACACCGGCCGTGTGGCGGAGAACAGACATTTACCGGAGGGGCTACAAGCCGCGCTTGCGGCCAAAGAAGGGTTGCAGACCTTAGCCGGCGGGAAAATTCTCGGTACGATTACCCTTCAACACTTCCTTAGCCTATATCCGAAGATTTGCGGAATGACGGCTACCGCACACGCTTCCGCAATGGATTTCGAAGATATTTATAGGCTGCAGGTCGTGCAAATTCCGCCGAACCGGCCCAACATACGGATCGACCATCCGCACCGGATTTATACCCATAAAGAAGCCAAACTTAAGGCGCTTGTACAAGAAATCTCGTCCGTCCATAGGACGGGACGTCCGATTCTCATTGGTACGTCAAGCGTCGGAGAGTCTAACATGCTAGCGGAGGCGCTAGCGGTTATAGGCGTACCTTGCCATGTTCTAAATGCGACAAACGACGCAAAAGAAGCCGAGATCATCGCCAAAGCAGGAGAAATCAGTGCCGTGACGGTGTCTACGAATATGGCGGGACGCGGCGTCGACATTCGGCTCGGCGGCGGCAACCCTACGCAAGCAGAAGTTGTCGCCAAGCTGGGCGGGTTGTACGTGATTGCTACGCATGTGAACGAAAGCGTGCGGATCGACGACCAACTGCGCGGGCGTTCTGGACGCCAAGGCGACCCGGGAGCTTCTGTATTTTTCGTAAGCTTGGAGGACGAGTTGTTGCTTCGGTTCGGCATCAATAAAGGGATTCGCAATCTTAGGCAGGATGAGGCTCTCGAAGATTCGGTGATCCGCAGCAAAATCATGCATATTCAGCGTGTTATTATGGGCCAAAACTTCGATATCCGCCAAGAACTGAACTATTATTCGGATATGGTCGAGGATCAGAGGCGTATTCTATATGAGGAGCGGCTCGGAATTTTGAAAGGTGAGAGGCCGATGAGTCCTTCGGAGCAGCGGGTACGCCTTTTTTATATCGACCAGTTCTGGGCTGACCATCTGGCATACGTTTCTTACATTCGCGAAGGCATTCACTTGGAGAGCCTTGCTAGCCGCAATCCGATCGACGAATTTCATGTGCAAATCACCCAAGCATACGAGCAAATTCCGGCTAAAGTAAATAGTGAGTCGGCGAAAATGCTTGTAAGGCTCGGAGGTTCAAATGATCCGGTGAAGTGGGAAAAGTTTGGTCTGAAGAGCCCAACCTCCACTCGGACTTATATTATTAACGATCAATACATTCAGGATAAGCGCAACTCATGGACCACAGTGACTGTATTGGCTTATTATATTCGAAAGTTTTTGAAGCCGGTATTCGGGTTTGAAAAATTTTGATGCGCGTAGCTTTTTTGAGGATGATCGGGTAAATATTGAATATTTTAAAAGATCATTTTCTGGCACTTTTATGTCATTTTGGATTAATAAATAAGAATCAGACTAGCAGTTCGATACAGCAAAGAGCCCGCGTCGAGCGCGGGCTCTTAATAAATAACCAATTCTACTAAGTATCAATACCACTGTTCATTGTTATGCTTCAGCCAGCTTGCCTGCTATCTCTTCGCTATCCACTTCTCTGTAGACATACTCATGATAATGGGGTACGTGAATGTTTTTCCATCCCTTTTCGATAGCCTTTTGATAATACTGTTTGGCACGATCGTTCTCACCAATCAAATAAAACAAACATGCCGAGTTCCAATATAGAGTAGCATCTCCATTCCAGTCCCAACCTTTATCAAGAGCCACTGCATAGCTCCAAGCAGCACGCGCATAGTCTTTGCTACCATACTTAATATCGCCGCGCATATAGTAATTTCCGTTCACAAGAAAGTTATTTAAGGGATGGTTCCATCCAAAAAGAACCGGAAAATCAGCAAGTGGTTTGAACCCCACAGACATGGCAGTTCTTTGCGAACCAATGTTGTTGGACCAACACTGCCACCCGACCCTAGTTATGCCCTTCTGTTTTGCCAATAAAAGTGCTCCTAATAAGGTTTTTCGTGCCCACCCATTACCTCGATACCTTTCTTCGGTCTGAATGCCTACCTCACATTCACTTCCAACTACCCAATCCGTAAGACACCAGCTAATAATGGTTAGTCCCTCATCAGTGCTTTGTATAGCAACACATCCGAAACCCCTGTCCTCAAATGCTTCTAATGAGGGCCACCCCCCATCAATTTCACTAATTACATCATCCAGCCCAATTAAATCTTGACGTTTTAATAAGCTAGCATCTACTGGAACAATATAATCATTGAGAGTGTTTGGGGTATTATTCATATCGAAAGTAAGAGTCATTCGTTCACTTCGGAGCGGTAACAATGTTCTCGTCACTAGTTCAAGAGCCTCTATCCAAGAGTCATCATTTGACGGGTAGAACATCACGTAGTCTAACTCTCCCCTAGTTGCGAGACTTGGTAATAGTTCTTTAGAGAGAAGTTCGTTGACCTCTATGAAGAACAGAGTATTCTTTGGACTACCCCCTAGGAAAAAACCTTGAGGGTTCATTAATAACGCTGTCCGACCGTCATTGGACAAGAAAACTCGTCCCGGTATAAGACCTGAAATGACTCCCTTTATTGATAAATGGTGTTTCAAGTTTACAAACAACCCTGCTGTCTTACTGAAGCTTTCACTAGTAAGTTCATTTCCGTGAATCAAATGATTTGAATATGTCATATCCGTTTGCCTCCCATAAGCTAATGAGAGGTTTATCCCCTATAATATAAACCTCTCACACGCTCTTTGATTTGTTTGTCCTTATCCAAACACCATCACTCCTTTATACGTAGTTGAGGATTATATTCTAATTTGTTAATTCTCTATCCTCCCTTTGATTATGGATAAATAATACATTCTTAACAAGGTAGAGTTTAAATATAGACATCTATTGGGCATTTAAAATTTTATGTATGTTCTATCAACGAAGCGTGACCGCAGCGGAGGAGGTACTGTGGATTATGGTATCCATTAAGATTTCATTAAGATTTGAAGATTTAAAAAATGATAGGATAATAAAAGACATGTAAAAAATAACCAAAATATAACAAAAAGGTAGGTTGAGTAACAATCATGAACAAGATAACGTTATTTACTATTAATCGTACAAAATGGCTTGCTGTTGCGCTCGTTTTGTTGCTGTTGCTGACCATCTGCTCTCCATTTAGTGTCGCGGCCGAATCTCCGCAGCAGCAGGTAAGCCAAACGGGATCTACTACTTCTGCCCAACCCATGAACCAGCAACGCTATTCGGATATACCAGATACAGCATGGTACGCAGAGGCGGTTAACACTTGGATTATGCTAGGAATTCTTACTCCAAAGCAAGGAGATAAACTGAGTCCCCAGCTTAATATGACACGCGGAGATTTTGCTAAGTTTTTAGCGATCTCACTAGATCTGTCCCCTTCCAAAAGCGCCTCAACGTTTAAAGATATGCCTGTTGACGGCGAATTAACCGGGTATGTTGCTGCCCTCCATGATGCGGGGCTGGCAAAAGGTTACCAAGACGGCACGTTCCGTCCGAACTTAAAGATTACAAGGGCTGAGGTTGCGAGCTTGATTGTTACAGCCAAGAAGCTGAAGCCAGAGCCGCAAGTAGGTAGCGGATTCCGTGATGTTCCGCAGAAAAGCTGGTATGCTGGCGCAATAGGCGCCTTGACGAAAGCAGGTATTGCATCCGGGAAATCGAAGGTTAACTTCACTCCAAACGCAAACATTGTGCTGGCCGAAGGGATAACTCTGCTTTATCGCTCCTTCTACACTCCGTCTATCATTCAAGACATTGGCAATGACGGCACAATTAAGATCGATGGCAAGAACTATCGCGCGGGCACATCGGTACAAGGCATTTTTCAAGCATCGAACAAAGCTGCTTTGCACAATGCAGCGATTAAGTTTACCTATTCGGGGGATATGATAAAGTCAGTTGAAGGGCTGATTATCGGCTATAAAGACTCATTAACAGAAACGAATGCACCTATAATATTTGATGCCAAGGGCAACACCGTCAATGGAACCGTAATTGTGAACTCAAATCAGGTCGCGTTGGCTCACTTGGAAGTTAAAGAAGATTTAAATTTGACCCCGGCAGTTCAGTCGGACTTCTTTGCCTACAATGTACTCATTCAAGGTAAAACAGTTTTCCTGAAAGATAACGGCCGTCCGAAATCACAGATCACAAATATATGGTTCGAGCATAGCGATCTCGGCCAATTATATTTGTTTAATAGCACACTATTGAAAAAGGTTGATGACAGTGCGGATAAGATATCCCAATCAGGCTTCAAGTCAAAGGGGGAAGTTTCCAGCTTAGAGAATAACATATACTTGAAAAAGGTTGGTATCCGTGCGGACCTACCGTCCCCATCAGACTTCAAATCAAAGGGAGAAGTCCGCATTTCGGCAGCTACCTCCACCACAGAAGACATCCAGCAACTTTATGTTGCTTACTTTAACCGCCCCGCCGACTCCGCGGGCCTTCAATTTTGGCAAGGCACCATTGATGCTGATAAGGGTACTGTCGTTGTTACAGGCTCCTTCGCGGGTATGCCGGAATATGAAGCAAAATTCTCAGGGACTAGTAACAGCCAAATCGTTGACCAAATATACTTGAATTTATTTGGAAGACCCGCAGATTCAACAAGTCTTGCATTTTGGGCAGGATCAATTGACGCAGCAGCCACTGGTATAAACTCCGGAATCGCTGTCAATTCGGGCGCTGATTTGGGCCCCTTGCAACTTACCTTTGAAAACATTAACGCCACGGTTACGGCGGCGGCGAATACCGAACTCAGCGCTGATACGTCCTCTACGCTTAATACACTCACCCTTCAGCCTGGCGTTAGCGTGCAATCCTCAAGTCAAACGCCAATCGATACGCTGATCATCGGTAATTCGGATACGGTAGGCCCTACGTCAGCTGGCAGCACCTCCTTCACCGGTTCAGCGAACATTGGGCAGACGATTGTAACCGGCAATGCCGGAAACGTTAACCTGAATGTGCAGGGTACGATCGGAAGTCTTCAGATAACTGGAAACAATCCTCGGCTTGATCTAGGAGATGCCACTTCTATCGCTAATTTGATAGTTCCATCGGGAGTAACCCCTGCATCGTTTTTCGTGAATGGCAATGACTTTTCTAGAGTGAAGGCTGTCAACGGGCAATCAACGGCACCTATACCAACACCAAACACGAACTCGAGCCCAAGCCAAGGTCCGAATCCTAGTCCTAGCCCGAGCCAAGGTCCGAACCCTAGTCCTAGCCCGAGCCAAGGTCCGAACCCTAGTCCTAGCCCAAGCCAAGGTCCGAACCCTAGTCCTAGCCCAAGTNAAGCCAAGGTCCGAACCCTAGTCCTAGCCCAAGTCAAGGTCCGAACCCGACTCCTAGCCCAAGTCAAGGTCCGAACCCGACTCCTAGCCCAAGCCAAGAACCGAACCCGACTCCTAGCCCAAGCCAAGGTCCGAACCCGAACCCGAGCCCGAGCCAAGGTCCGAACCCGAGCGCTGGCACCTAATCTGACGATTAATGTCGTGAACGGCACGGACTCACAAACGACATCCTCTTACCTAGTGTTACGAATACGTAGACACACATCTTCGATTACAATTGCAAGCGGGTTTTAAAGGTTATGGCAGGGTATCGATAAGTGAGCTGTGCCACCTAAGTGAACATTTCCTTGTACTCCACAAAGTACTTCAAAAGAAGTCCCTCTGGACAATTGGCAGCTGAAGCGATTCGATTTCGTATGAAGAGAATCCGGTGGCTACCAAAGATGAGGGGCAAGCTTACACTCGTATGCTTCACTAAGCATTGTAGACATACAAAGCAGGCCGAGTTCAGCCCTCCTCTTTCGAGTGGCTGAACTCGGCCTGCTTATTTGTTCTGATAATTGTCATTCATAAATACTCACCTTAGGAACGTCTCTCTCCCTTGTTGGATTAAAAAACGATACTGATTTTGCCGAAATACGAACCTTCTGCCAGATGTCTGAGGGCCTCCACTGCTTGCGAGAACGGAAACTCTTTATCGACAATTGGACGAAGACGATGGTGTTCGATCGCAACATTCATATTCTCGAACATCGCTCGGCTGCCTACGTTAATGGCCTGAAGCCTTGCTCTCCTGAGGATGGCCGGGACAATAGCTAAACCTTCAACACTGGCCCCGGATAGAATGCCGACGATACTAATCTGACCGCCTACCTTTAAGGCAGAGATGGAACGATTAAGTGTTTCCCCGCCTCCAAGATCGACGATATGATCAGCACCCCGCCCTTGCGTGTACTCCAATACGGCTTTGTCCCACTCCAACTTTCGCTTATAATTGATGCCGTGATCGGCGCCTAACGCTTTCGCACGTGCAAGCTTATCATCGCTACTTGAGGTTACAATGACTTGTGCTCCTTGAAGCTTAGCGAATTGCAGAGCGAACAAGGAGACGCCGCCGGTACCTTGAACGACAACTGTATCTCCTGCTTTCACCTTGCCCTCTTCCACGATCGCATGCCAGGCCGTTACTCCGGCGCAAGGCAGAGTAGCTGCTTCGATATCGGTCAAATGTTGGGGTACGCGTACCAGCCCTTCCTCAGGCAACACGACATACTCCGCTAGCAACCCTTCGAGCGGACTACCTAACGAGGATACCCAATTCTCTGGCGTAGCTTCGCCGGACTTCCAGTTTTGGGTAAAGATCGCACTCACGCGTTCCCCTATTCGGAACTTCCCAGCTTGTTCCCCTAAGGATACAATCTCGCCTACTCCATCGGATAGCGGAACCAGCGGCTCTTTCAGTTCTGGGTTATAAAATCCGTTTATGACTCCTATATCACGTGAGTTTAGCGATACCGCCTTCATTCGAATAAGCACTTCACCACGGGCGGGAGTTGGAATCTGGCGATCCACTTCTACAATGTGATCCAGTCCAAAACCGCCCTGAATAACGTAAGCTTTCATTGTGCATCTCTCCTTATTTGGTGTATAGACACACAATAATTCATATAATAAGATGTAGCTAGACGGCACTTTTAGGTCGGTTACGAACCCAAAGGTGCGTAAGGAGGACGGATGCGTATGAAACCATCGGACATATCCCTGAAGGTTTGCAGCTATAGTCATGTATTGGAAATAATATCCGATAAATGGACGGCGCTTGTCATCTACTCCTTGGAGAACGGCACCATCCGTTACGGAGAGATAAATAGACGTATCGAGGGTATATCGCAGAAAATGCTAACGCAAACTTTGAAGCAACTGGAACGGGACGGATTGGTCAATCGGAAAGTCACGCCATCGGTTCCGCCGATCGTAGAGTATACGCTAACCCCGCTTGGGGAAACTTTGATTCCCTACATGAAAATGTTAAAGGATTGGGCATCTGAACATTACTCCGCGGTGAGAAAGGCTAGAGAAGAATATGACCTCGGTGGGACGGAAACCATCGTGCGTTAATTAGTACTTTTCGAGTAAAATGTTAGAATCACTGAAGTGAGTTGTCTAAAAAAAATAATACCGAGCAAAGTGATGGTGACATCCTTTGCTCGGTATTATTTTTTTGTAGCATATGGATTAACGGAATTCTTATGTATGCTTCATCAACTAACTGTTGTACATTTGCGAATCCATTCCCGAGCACCAAAAGCGATCACCCTGTTCTGAATCTTTGGTGTCGTGATCGTACAGCATTTGAGTAATTCGGGTAACGCGTGAATTTCAAGCGCAGCCTTTGCTGCTTCCATATAGCCCTTATAGGTCGGTGTGCTCCCGCCAATTACGATAACATCTGGATTATACAGGTGCACCAAGTTAGTTAAAGCATATCCAAAGTACTGCCCTGCTTGACTTACAAGTTTAGTAGCTTGCTCATCGCCTGTTTCTAGGTGTTCGCGAAGTGTAGCATCATCCATTTCCGCTTGATTCATAATGGCATAACCACTTGCGAGCGTATCGAGCAGTACTGCTTGCCCATCTACGTTAAGGATCATATAACCCAGTTCTCCGCTCCATCCCTTCGCGCCAAGCAGTAATTCTCCCGAGGCCACAACACCTGCCGCGATAAAAGCATCGGCTATGATGACGACAACCGTTTCGTTGTTGGTAAAATGAGCGGCCTCAGCCATCGTAGCTGCCTTCACATCATTGATAAATGCTACGGGAATGCTTGCTGGTGTTGCGAACATATCCGCTGTAACTCCGTTTAACGCAGGCAAGACATGGCTTAACTCTACTTTATCGCTACCAACGACTAATCCTGGCATACCCATGCCGATGCCACTTGGAGTATAGGGCAATTTGTTCACAAAGGCCTCTACCTCCTGCTGGAGTTGAAGCAAGGAACATTCCTTTCCCGTAGAAATCGTATGCTCCAGATAGCCGCTTGCTGTCTCCGCCATCATATACATCTGCCCACCGTCAATTTCAATACCTACATATGTGTTCATATCAGTTGTCCCTCCTATTGTTCATTGTTTCCTTCAATAATGAGAAAAAGGTTAAGTCACATTTCCCTTATATACTCTTCGGGCGATTTGCCAATCATCGCTTTAAAATCTTTGATAAAGTGGGCTTGATCGTAATAACCCATATCCTGCGCCAATTTAGGCCAATTTGAAACAGCACCTTTTTCCATGAGTTCCACTACCTCTTGAAGCCGATACCGCTTGATGACCCATTTCGGGCTAACGCCAACATAACGGTTGAACAGACGCTGCAAGGTCCGTTTGTTCATATCAAACTCTTGCACGATATCCTCCACCTTGGTAATCTGGCGATTATCGATGGTGAATTGCACGATCCGATTGATCAATTCAACGTTGTCATCCTGCTCTGGAATGCGATCCAGTAGAAATTGTTCTGCAAGTTGTACCATCTCTTCCTCTGTCTCTATAGCAAAGATTTGTTGTTCTATGTCCTGCACATCTATTCCGAAAACATCTTTAAAACCTAGCACCTTGCCAGTAAGAAGAGATATCGACTGTTTCCAAAAAGGATGAAAGCCTCCTGGTTTGAATTTGATCCCCAGCGTCATCCCCTCTTCCTTTAAAAGGCGCGTGTAGGTTGTTGTAGGGACACCGTAAATTCCGGTAAATATCTCATTATTCTCATATTCAAACGCTAAATTTACGTTGGGATAAGATAAGACAGTTTGGCGAAAAGGAGCTTGTCCTGTTAAGTCCCATCGTACCACCCAATAATGCTCTATTAATTGAGCCAAACTATCAGCAGGTTCGTATCTCATAAGCGAAAATTTTTGCATGCCTGCTTCTGCTTTCAGAATCCCCTTATCAGATCGTTGATCATTCGGTTTCACGAACCTACCTCCAGACGGAGCCGCTATTGTCGCGTTTTTACAATACGTTCCATGTTGTCTATTCTATACTGAGACTAGCAGTTCGAAGCTGTTTAGGCAATTTAATATATTGATCGAACGGAGGATAATTTATGGATCTTAAGTATGAAATTTATATCGGAGCAACACCTGAGGATGTTTGGCAAGTCTTTGTATCACCCGAAGGCACAAAAGCCATATTCTATGGTTGCATTCTTGACTCAACCTTCGAAATTGGTGCACCTTATGCCTACATTGGACCTGGTGCCGATGGAGATGAAACCGTACATGTCTACGGTAATGTTCTAGCCTTCGAGCAGAATCGACTCATGAGCTACACAGAACATCCTGGACCGTCGTATAGAGAAAATCATGCAGAACTCGAAACAAGGGTTACACTCTCACTAGAGATAGTGGGAAATTGTACGAAGCTTACGTTAGTTAACGATCAATGGCCCGACAATCATCCCTCATACGAAAATACAAAGTCATCTTGGCCGATGATTCTGAGCAATGCCAAGACCTATGTGGAAACGGGAAAGACATTAGACTTTGGCTGGTAAAATAATAAGTTTATTTTATGGTGACTGTACCTATTTAACAGTAGCAAGGGGAAGCCTAGACGGCTTCCCCTTGCTTTATTATCTTTGTCCTCACCCTGTTATTTTGTATTCAAGGCGAGGAGAATATAATCTTCCCGAACTTCCTCGATTGTATAAAGTCCTGTACTCTCGAGTAAAATCGCTATATCTGTAATGTCCTTCGTTGTCGCTTTCAGACTTTCCGCCGTGGGCTTAAGCAAAATTTTAATGCTACTATCCTTTTCTTCGATTACGAGTGATTTCAATTTGTTTTTTAGAATCCTTACCAAACGATCATAGTCTACTTTATATTCTACGGTAATGCCTTGATAAGTCACTTCCACATCTAGGGGCTCCGGTTTTAAAAAGATCACTATCCCCGCCGTATCTACCTGCCCAACCTTGGGATTCAATACCTTATACTCGGCTAAATCTGAAACTGAATAGTCCATTCCATTATTCATGCTTGCTACCGGATTAAGACGGATATACGAGCTGTCAGACCCGAAGATCATCAGCGAGTCATCTACTACCAGATCGATCGCTTGTTCGGGTGCTTTTCCGGCAAACATGAGTAGTGGACTGTGGACACGTCTGGACCAGGAATTCTCATCATGGTTACCCAAAATATCCATCTGAAAAAATAAATCTTGGCCGTATTCAAATCCCTTCGATTTCAGAATATCTACCAACGGCTCGATAAGCATTCCTTCGGCATACCCCATATCCAACCAAATCTTCACATTTGGCTTTTCTTTTTCCTTCGCCAGTTCTTCAAACAGTCTCCCCTTAGCTACCCAGGTGGAAGCTGATACCGCTCCAATCGAGGAGAACGTCTCTGGGTGATGGTAACCCATCCATAACGCCTGTACACCACCGAAGGATGATCCCATGATCATTCGATTGTCCCTATCAGGAATGGTTCTGTAAGTTCCATCCACATAAGGAATGACAGTTTCAATGAAATAACGGGTAAATTCCTCTGCACTCTTGCCATCAGACGGAATGGACTCATCGAGAAAAGGAACATATTCCTCTCCCCTTTTGGCGCCATCGCTTGCATCAACTCCGATCACGATAACTTTCTCCATTCTTCCATCAGTAATGAGCTGATCTATGACTCTCTCCACTTTCCACTCTTTTTGAAAAGAACTGGTATTCGTTTCGAATACATTACGCCCATCGTTCATGTACACAACGGGGTAACGCTCGTTGTCGGTTTCGTAACCGGGAGGGAGGTAAACAAAAATACGCCGTTTCTCAAGTTCATCGATATGTACACTTCCTTGCCCCACAATCTTGCCAGTTGGATTCTCGGTTGCTTGTACGGTCACACTTGTCTTGGGCTCAAATGATGTTGGAGAGGTAGTGATTGAATCTTCTTTGTCCTGGCAACCTACCAGGGCTAGCATACATATTACAATAAATCCCCATAAGCATGATCTTTGTGAGCCATATTGGTTCATCTAATCCCTCCTGACTAGTAGTTCAAACGTTTCCACAACTATTAATATATACGGTTTAATTTGTACCGGCTAGGATTATTTAACATATAACCCACACAAAAATGGCCAGTAACACTCTTCTTGCGAATGGTTACCGACCTGAAATCAGCAAAATTATTTTCACTTATACAAATACCATCGTCCCAAACCTAGAAGAAACATGAAAATTGACCTTTCCTGTAGGGCTCCACGCCTGATATTCACGCGTACCTTCCAAGTCCTCATCAATTCGATAGAAGTTTACCTTCCAGCTTAATCCTTCATGAAGTGGATGAATGAAATTTGATGCTGGAATGCTAATATAGGTGGTTAAATATCCCTCCCTATTCGAGTCAACAGATGTAAGAAGATCTTGGAAGCACCATGCTTTGTTCAAACCTTTAACCGCATCTAAGTCATCATTCTCAATTAGAGCATCAAACACCACATTATTGGGGCTGACTTCCAACTCCAAATAACGTGTCCCCTTGCCCTCCTCGTCGATAAAGAACTCAACGACATCCTGTTCATACAGTGGGTCATCTCTTTCCGTAAAATCAGATACAATGTTACTGTCCTTACTTAAGAATCGTACATACAAATAGTCTTTGTTCCAGCAAGCTCTCACTTCGGTAGATTCTTTCGGCGGTAAACCTGTGACTGTGTCGCTTAATTCGAGTACATCGCAGCTATCCCAGTCAATGGAGCTCCATCCTGATTGCACTTGTTTACAATGATATACATAATCTTCTTTAACGATTGTGTTTTGCAATCTCTCACCTCATTTTACATATTCCATTTAGTCGGTATGTATCTAGTACCCTGTAATAATACACATATAGTAGAGGGTTTTTCAATTTATTTATTGTTCACATAATGTAGACTAGCATGACATGCCTACTAGCTAGATTCAAGATTCCTGCATCAACAATTCATCCGTTCGCAGACATTGATAACCCTTCATCTGGATATCTTCAAGTACTTCCTCCAATCCTTCAATCATAAGGTAAGGAGCCTCCTCTTCCGCTCCCCATGTGTCTCCACTATCATGCAGCAGTATAATGGAACCAGGCTTTATCCGTTTCAAAAGTTTCTCTTTCAACGGCTGCGCCCTACTCTGCACTTTCCAATCTCCACCCATTACAGACCAGAGCACAATGCGGTAAGATTTGCGTAGAGAGAACAAATCGCCCATATTCAGAATTCCCCAGGGAGGACGGTAAAATGTCGGGCGTTCTCCGGTAATCCTCTCGATGATATCCGCCGAACGCTGGACATGTTGTTGCCTGATATGGCGCGGACTCATGATCCAATTCGGCAAATGCGTATAATTATGAATACCAATTTGATGTCCTTCCTGATGAATACGTCTTGTAAGCTCGGGATTCTGCTCAGCTTTACTTCCGAGCACGAAGAAGGTCCCTTTTACTCCCTGACGTTTCAGTACATCTAGCAGTTTGGGGGTATGTAAGGGATCCGGACCATCATCGAAAGTAAAAGCAACCTGGCGAGCAGATCGGCCTCTAATTGTGACACCTAATCCCCATATCCGCGTGATTAGGTAAGGTATGAACATATATATAATAATAAAAAGGGTCAGCGAGACGACTATAATTCGACTCATACCAAAGCCTCCTTACGGTAACGAGTCAATAAGGATTGCCTAGTCATCAATAGCATTTTCGGCACAAGCTTCTGGACATTTTGTTGCATACGCTGCTTCCCTCCAGGATGCAGAACTCTAAGTAATAACCGCAGGTAATACGTCGAGAATATACGGAATCCTTTGGATTCGAGCGGATGCAGCTCAAATCCAAGACCATGGATAATCCCACGATGGAGCAGGGTAATACCCGTTAATGCCTTTACATGAGCAAGTTCAGGATCTGTTTCCATAGCTACGCTAATCTGTTTCATAGACTTCCGCAGCATCCGTGCCGTTGATAGTGCTGCACGATCGGGACCTAGCTCCTTCGAAAACTTCAAAACCTGACGGTTATCCAGATGGAGCTCTCCTACCCAATCACCGGAATGAACCCACTCCCCATCATGACACTCCACACTTTTCCCGTGATGGCGCCTGACAACTAGCTTACAAATGCCATATTTTTTACACGAAGCACTCCGAAATTTCGTAAACCATTCAAATACAGCTTCCCAAGTCATCCAAATGGATTGCATACTTTTTTTTGAAATAGATTTTAATAGATCCATAGATGGTAGTCACGTCTTTCTATTCAGATTAGTCCCATGTAACTGTCTCATGTAACCTCTGCCATCATTGTATGTAATGAATCTATCATTTATCTTTCTTCGTTCTTACTTATTTCTTAAGTTTGAAAAATAATGTTATCGCTATTTCCGACTCAGCCCCTAAGAGAAAACTAAACCTGCTGCATTAATTTCTTAAGCTTCGCTCTTGTAGAGGTTTCCGGAGCGGGTGTATAAATACTGCATCTTAAATCTGTACCACCATGAACCTGTAACGAAGTGAGCTGGAAGAGCATCTTTCTTGCCTTGGCATGTCTGAACTCAAGTAATACTTCCGGTGCTGAACTGACCTTGCTTTGATCCCACAAGCGATTAAAATCAGGATGCTTTTCTTTCATTTCACTAAGAAACTCTTCATACCATTTATCCTCTACGTATTGTCCGTAATATGCTCGGAATATTGCTAGAAATCCGCTCGCGAACTGCTCCCAATTCACAGCTAATCGCTGAAATTCCTTTCTCGTGAATAATAGAGAAATCATGTTTCTCTGCTCGGGTGGCACTTGCTCGAAGTCCAGAAACACATGAGAAGCCGCTTCATTCCATCCGACAATTTGGCACCTGCGATCGGAAACAATCGTGGGGCAGTAGGTAAGTTCTTGAAGAATAATCCTTAAGGCGGGACTGATTTCAGGAAGCTCTTCTTTAAGAAGACTTACGCCAGAAGTTGTCTCCAATGCTAAAGAAAATAAATACTTTCGCTCGTCGGGAGACAATTGCAGCGCCCTAGCCACGTTATCCAAGACGGACGATGATACCTTGATGTCCCTCCCTTGCTCTAACCAGGTGTACCAGGTATGACTAACGCCAGCTAATTGTGCGACTTCCTCTCTTCTTAGTCCAGGTGTCCTTCTTCGCCCCCCTTCGGGTAAACCAACGGACTCGGGAGTCAGTTTAGCTCTCTGCGTCTTTAAAAATTGTGATAATTCTTGAAGTCTGAGTTGAGAATTCATGGTTACACAACCTTACGTATGATTATCATGTTATAAATTATACTAGGATAAACAACAACTTGTAATAGGATATCCAGCATGACATGATAAGTATAGATTGTTATTTAAGGACGATCAAGGAGGCAATGACCATGGAAAGAGTTGTAATAACAGGAATGGGTGCGATAACCCCACTCGGGAATAATGTCGAGACCTTCTGGACTCGGTTAGCTCGGGGAGATTCGGGTATTTCTTATATTGATACTTTTGATACAACTCACTTTAAGGTTAAAATAGCCGGTATCGTAAGAGATTTTGATGCCGATAAACTATTCGGTTCTAAAGAAGCAAGACGGCTCGATCGATTCAGCCAATTTGCCTTAGCTGCTGCGGATCAGGCTTTAATCGACTCTGGGATCAACTTAGATCAAATAGATAAAGAACGATTAGGTGTTTACGTTGGGTCTGGAATCGGTGGAATACAAACGTTAATAGATCAACATCAGCTGTTAAACGACCGAGGGCCTGATCGGGTAAGTCCTACCTTGGTGCCGATGATGATATCCAATATGGCTGCGGCCTTAATTAGTATTAAACTGGGGGCATTAGGCTCATCCTTATCTCCAGTAACAGCTTGTTCCATTGGCAATACAGCTATTGGAGAAGCTTTCTATCAAATTCAAGCTGGAAGGGCCGACGTCCTATTCGCAGGAGGATCGGATGCAGCAGTAACTGAAATATCACTTGCTAGTTTCACAAAAGCAACGGCATTATCGACGAGAAACGACGAACCTGAGAAAGCTAGCCGGCCATTTGATGCCGGACGGGACGGGTTTGTTATGGCGGAAGGTTCAGGAATTCTCGTTCTGGAATCGTTATCCCACGCCTTACGTCGAAAAGCTAGAATATATGCGGAGGTTATCGGTTACGGAGCTAGCTCTGACGCCTATCATATGGTGGCAACTCATCCTGAAGGTCATGGAGCATACCGCGCAATGAAATTGGCGCTGAAGGAAGCGTCCATCGAGCCAAACCAAGTGGACGTCATAAGTGCTCATGCTACTAGCACAGAGGTCGGAGATAAGTCGGAAACTGCAGCGATCAAGAAGCTTTTTGGCCAAGATGCCTATCGTATTCCTGTAACAGCTAATAAGTCGATGACGGGACATATGTTTGGTGCCGCAGGAGGCGTAGAGGCAATTGCCCTGGTAAAAAGCTTACAAACGGGGATTATTCCTCCTACCATTAATCAGCAGGAGCAAGAAGCGGAATGTGATTTGGACTACGTTCCCAATGTAGCTAGAACAGCCGATCTGACGATCGGCATGTCCAACTCTTTTGGGTTCGGCGGTCATAACGCAGTTATCGTGCTGAAAAAGTACAGTGAATAGGCTGAAGCTCATCCCCATCGAACTAGGGAATCACGTTATGTAGGCAAGCAAAAAGCTATTGATGGCAGGGAACATTCCCTGCTATCAATAGCTTCTTTTTACTTTAATGAATCTGTAATTACAAATTTATTTGATTATTTAAAAGTTATAGATTCTATGATTTTATCCACTTCAGCTTTGCTCTCATCATCAAAATGAGTAATAATAAAACTAAAAGCATACCCCTCAATGATGGCGGTGTAGTAGTTCTGAGTAACTACCAATTCGCCAGCGTCAAACCAGCACTCTAAGACAGCCATATCTTTACCACCAATTTTGACGGTGGATATCTCTTTAAACTCATAAGGGATCCCAGTATCTATCAGCGTTTTTTTCGTAGGTTCGAGATACTCCTTCCCCGCCTTCATACCTGGGACCTTCTCCGCAACAACCGTAACAGAAGGACTCGGATCCGGTCCATTCAGCGGATATTGCGAAACCAGTAGTAGATTTAATGTTTTGGCTTTAGAAAGTTCCAATTGTAACTTCTTAGTTTCATCTTCTCCAGCAATCATTTCTTGACCGGCATTCGCAATTTCATTCATTCCGGCTGCATCTTGAACTTCCCAATCTGTAGGAAAGGATAACGATACACCAAAATAATCATTAGTATAAGAACCACTTTCAGTTACCCCTAGGCTTACTTCTTTACCCTTGCCCCCGCATGCTGTTACCATTACTAAAGTTAGTATCATTATAACCGTCATAACTCCAAGCTTTTTCTTAGACATATTACCCTCCTGATACTTTTTTCCACACCAGAAAAGCTTATCATAACCTCCTTATATTTCCACCTATATAAAACTATAGGTTGTTATTACAAGGTTATTATTACAAAATGGAGTAACGACTTGCTATTGAAACGGCTTCAGTGCTGGACTGAACACCCAATTTGTCGAATATGATTTTCTTATGATGATTGACTGTACATTCTTTGATGTTGAGCTTTATTGCGATTGCCTTTACCGTTAATCCCTGCGAAATTAACCTCAGAACCTTTAACTGTCGTTCTGTTAATTTTATCGCATACTGTTCAAACAATTGGGCACTATGCTGCTCTTGGTAACTACTCAACATATGGGCCGGTATTAGCTTGGCAATGGCAACTAGCTCACTTTTCATATCTGCATTAATGGTGGACACATCGAGGTAGCCTATATTTTTCCGTCCGATATTTAACGGAGTAGAGAAGCAATGCCAGTCCTTAAAATAGGGACTTCCATGTTCTTCTGGCGGTAAATAGACCGGAGCATTATGCTTTATTGCTTCTGAAATTGCATTAACTCCACAACTTTTCTCCGAAAAATACATACCTAAGTCGATGGGTGAACCACTCATCGTATTTGCTAGATTCTGGCTGTAATCCATCGACAATAGAACGCCCTCTGTATTCGTAAGTAAGAACAGATATGGACCTGAAAGATGATCCTTGATGTTCGATATGCAATTCTGAAAGACCGTAATTAACAGTGAGTCTCTAATACGAATCCGTTCAAACTGCTGTTTCGATGCAAACGAACCTGTTAAGCTGAAACTTTCTCCTAAATGGTCTTCCCTCCATTGTTGAGGTAGAGCCCTTATCGCCTCAGGCATTACAGTTATCCTCCTTGGTGTATCTGTCTTTCGGGAAATAAATGAATACCCTTTCTTTATTTATCGGAGAATCATGGGAATATTTAAATTCGCTTATCTAAGCGTTCAAATTATAGGGAGGAATACGATTTGAAAATTGATAAAACAGAAACATGGGTCAGGGAATCACTACCCGATCCGCTAGGTGTCTCAGGGTTGGGTGGATGGTTAGTTCTGATTCAGATTGGCTTATATATTACAATCATCAGGTTAGTTGTTGTATTTTTTCAGTTTATATTGCCCATGTTTAGTTCTGGCGCATGGGAAGTGCTTACTTCACAAAATTCGATGGCTTATCATGCATTATGGGGGCCCATTATCATCTTTGAAACGGTGTACAATATCATATTTTTATTTTTTGCCGTATACATATTGATTCAATTGTATCAGAAGAAATCTATCTTCCCTCGTCTAATGATTATTTTCTATATCGCTAGTCTTTTGGCTGTCACTATTGATATTATTCTAATGTATCAAATTCCATTAGCTCAGCAGAATAGCGACGTTAGTTCTTTTAATGAGCTTTTCCGTTCTATATTCACATGCGCCATCTGGATTCCCTATTTCATCAAATCTACAAGAGTCAAAAATACGTTTACCAAATAAAATGCACTCAAACATTAATATGAAATCTTCTTGAAAATCATTTGATCGAAAATAGTAATAGATCGAGCAACATGTATCGTTGCACTAACGTCGATACTATTGAGGTGAGATGATGAGCAAAAGAAGAATAATGCTAGTCTCCTATATACTTTTACTGGTCGCAATTGTACTTGGATGTTCCAAGTCTGCTACAACAGAGGGACTATTCTCAGAACCTCCGGATGTTGTGGGATTCATTGATGAGAAAGAAATTCTGTTCATTAAAGGTTCTTACCATTGGGATCACGCTATTGCTGATGCCCCGAGTCCAGATAATTTGGTAAAAGACACAGCCGTTTATGTAGTAAAACCAAATTCAGAGCTAACATTAACATTCAAAGGTGAAGAACCTCAAGAGATCTCAGCTGGGCTCTGGGTAAATCAAAATTTCACGCCATTACCTAGAGTAAAAGATACAATCCTCCTTCCAGATAAGCCTGGAATATATGTACTGTCTATTGGAGCGAAATGGTCAGGCGACGATCGTGGTAGTTATGCTGCTGCTATCGAGGTAATAGACTAAGGGGAATAAATCCGTGGAATCACAACACGAAAAGGCCACATTGGAAGTGGCCATTTCGTGTTTTTTGGTATATTCATTCCTACTTCATTAGCTGATCACCTTCGCGCCATTAGTTCAACCCTTGTCATAGATTGCTCTCGCGCGAAGCCTTAGTTGAAACGACCGCTGCATTGCGCTTATCAAAGACGAAGATCGCAATCACAAGCAAAGCGATAAGCATCATTAGGGAATCAGCAGCTAAACTCGGTACCAGATGATCGGCGAATTGCTGAGGGGACTCCATCGAGGCTCCCGTTCCAAAGATAATTCCACTGATGGCGATACCAAATACAGATCCGAGCTGACGCGTCGTATTGCTTACCCCACTCGCTTCCCCTGCGGAATCTTCTGGAACAGAAGCTAGTAGTCCATGCGACAACGGCGTAAAGCTAAGCCCCATGCCTGCCCCAGCCAGCATCATGGGCACAAGCACATCTGTAAAAGGAAATACCGGACCCTTAATAGAGACCATAAGTGCCAACCAACTTAGACCTACTCCCTGTAACAGCAATCCAGTCATCAGTACCCTTTTTGATCCAAATCTCCCTATCGCCATTCCAGCAAAAGGTGCTGCTAACATGGTCATAATCGTCCAAGCCATCTCCCGAACTCCTGCCTCAAGAGGACTGTAACCTTGTGCCTGTTGAAGAAATAATGTCAGCATAAAAATCGCACCAAAGACGCTCGCATTCATCCAAAATCCCGCCAAAATATATGATGTGTACGTTTTGTTGCGAAACAAATCAAACTGTACGGTTGGGCTAGTTCTTCTTTTTTCCCAATAATAAAATAGAACCAGAAGCAGAAGACCAACCAATAACGACATAATTACCAAGGGATCTCCCCAGCCAAGTGGTCTACTTTTTTCCAAGCCAAAAACCAGACCAAACAACCCCGTAGTCAGCAGAATAACACCCAAAGGATCCAGTGGCTTGCGTACTCCACGAGACTCTTTGATCCAGCTCAAACCCAAAAGCAGTGCAATCAGTCCAACTGGTAAATTGATATAGAAGATCATTTGCCAAGGTGCTCCTTCCATGACCAGACCTCCAACCAGTGGGCCTACACTAAGCCCTAACCCGGAAATACCTGACCATAACCCGATCGCTAGCGCCCTTTTTGCTGGAGGAAATGCCGCGTTAACAAGTGTGAGGCTAAGCGGTACGATCGCTGCTCCTCCAATCCCCTGAATCGTTCGGAACACAATGAGTGCGGATGAGGAAGTACTTAGTCCGGAGAATAAAGATCCTATTGTAAAAACCGCCACCCCAGCTAAGAATACCTTTTTCCTCCCAATAGATTCACCCAACAAGCTAAAGGGAATAATTAGAACAGCAAAGGCAAGGGTATAAGCATTCATAAACCATTCTAAATCAGACAACGAAGCCCCTAGATCCTTCTGAATGGATGGGAGTGATACTCCCAGAATTAAACTGTCCAGCATGGCCATGAACAAAGCGATACAGGTAATAACAAGTAGACGCACTCTGGATGAGGTTGACATTTTAAACTCCTCCTCTAATTTATTTATTGATAAATAAATAGAATATATAGAAAACCGCACTACGGCATAAGCTGCGGTAATTCCAAAACTGCTGAAAGAGAAATGACCAATCCATAAGCGAGGAACATACTGGCTTCGTGAGAGCTATTGTTGATTCCGGCTAAATCGAACCGATTTCTCATAGTTTCATGAAGCTGGGCATATTTTTCTCTGGCAAACTCTTTGACCTTTGGCTCTGGTGTGGCAGAACATTGCATAAGCAACAGCATCTCGTTACGCTGAGTTTCCATGAGCTCAACGAAGACATCCCCCATCGCTGCACATAACTGTTCTGCTGGGGCTTCTACCTGATTGAAGGCATATTCCATTCGTTTATATGCACGCTCCAACACAGCTAAATACAGCTGTTCTTTGGTTTTAAAGAAATGAAATACATAAGGTTGAGTGACGCCTACGGCCTCTGCAATATGGGCGGTTGTTGTTTTGTAATAGCCTTGAGTGGCAAATAAAGCAGCAGCACTCTCCATAATTTGTTCTTTGCGGTTTGCTGGTATTTCTTCTTTAATACTCAATGGAATAATTCTCCTTACATTTATTTATTACTCAATAAATAACATACATTTAGATCTCAGTCAATAACCAAGCGATTACAAACATACAAACGGAACCTCCGTCATAAATTATTTGAATGCGGATGTAGAATTATGCTTGTAACCTTCCAAATGAGAGGAGATGATCTCATGGAAAACCAACCTGGGACTCAGACTAAGAACGGAAATGTACCTCAACCTATAAGGAGTGATGGAGCCGGGGCGACGGATTTGGGTCCACGGGACGTCATGCGGGATATTGAAAACCCTAACATGCTGGTTCCACCAATTACAGATGCTGGCTTGATCCCTAACTTAAAATTTTCGTTCTCTGATACCCACATGCAGTTAAATCACGGTGGTTGGTCAAGAGAGATTACAATTAGAGAGCTACCGATTGCAACCACACTTGCAGGCGTTAATATGCGCCTGACTCCTGGAGGGGTGCGCGAACTCCATTGGCATCAGCAAGCAGAATGGGCTTATATGCTCTTAGGAAGTGCACGGATTACATCAGTTGATCAAGAGGGGCGAAATTTTATTGCTGATGTTGGGCCGGGTGATCTTTGGTACTTTCCAGCCGGATTACCCCATTCAATTCAGGGGTTAGAAGAAGGTTGTGAATTTCTGCTCGTCTTCGATGATGGTCATTTCTCTGATCTAAATACCTTATCTATCTCCGATTGGTTCGTACATACGCCCAAAGATGTGCTGGCAGCCAACTTCGGTGTTCCTGAGAGTGCTTTTAACAACATTCCCTCGGATCAGGTCTATATTTTTCAAGATAATATTCCCGGCTCAATAGAAAGTCAGAAAGTTCAATCCCCTTACGGTACCATCCCGCAAAGTTTTAAGCATCAGTTACTGGCGCAGACACCTATTCGAACACCAGGCGGAAGCGTGCGGATTGTGGACTCTACTAACTTTCCTATTTCTAAAACTATCGCAGCAGCACTTGTTGAGATTGAACCCGGTGCTATGAGAGAACTTCATTGGCATCCAAATAATGACGAGTGGCAATATTACCTTACTGGCCAAGGACGTATGACAGTATTTGCAGGAAACGGCACTGCCCGCACTTTTGATTATAGAGCTGGTGATGTTGGTTATGTCCCTTTTGCCTTGGGTCACTATATTCAAAATACCGGTGATGAAACCTTGTGGTTCTTGGAGATGTTCAAGAGCGATCGATTTGTCGATGTATCATTAAACCAATGGATGGCACTTACTCCCCGTGATCTAGTTCAGGACAATTTACATGTCGGACCAGAATTGCTAGATACACTACGTAAAGAGAAATGGCCTGTCGTTAAATATACAAATGACACTAGTAACAAGTAAGCTCTAATGCCTTTTCCTTTTCCACATTGGCTCCGTCAGAACGTTGAGGTCGTGAATATCACGGCCTCTTTGCTGTATAGCTAAATAGGTAAGGCCTATGCTATTCTTTATACGGATTTTGACGGATCATCTGAATGAAGTTCATTGCGGAAGCAGATAATGGCTCGTTTTTACGAGTACAGATGGCAATTGTATTTTTCAGATGGATCCCTTCAACATATACTCGGCATAATTCTCCACGTTCTACATATTCGCGCACAACTATTGAAGAGACAAAGTTTGCACCATATCCGGCAATAACTGCTGTAATAGCTTCGTGTAGCCCATTGAACTGCAATGAAATTGTAGGTGCGGGTGAATTGTATGTACGGCATAACGATAGTAATCTCTCTCGCGTTGAACTCCCCTCTTCACGCATGACAAAGGGTTCCTTCATCATTTCAGGTAAAGAAACCTGCTGATTCGCATATCGATGATTAGGAGCAACTACAAACCATAACTCATCCTGAAACAACTCTTCTATCTCAATTGTATCCTGATATTCTGCTGGTAGTCCCCCATAAATTGCAATATCAACATCTACATTTAGAAGCTGGTTCAAAGCATCGCTTGAATTGGTCGTGGTAAACATCATTTCAACCTGTTCATATTGCTGTTTAAACTTTGCAATCCACGTGGGTATTAGGAAATGAGCGGGTAAATACGTTGCTGCTAATCGAATACACCCGTTTGTGCCATTCCGGTATTCCTGAGCGAATTGTTCGATTTGCTGTTCTACTGCGAAGAGCCTTTTAGCAAGCAAGGAGATCTCCTCACCCGCATCGGTTAAAGCTATTCCTCTTCCATGAGGCTTAAGTAAAGTTAGAGAAAGTTCTTTTTCAAATTTCTTAATCTGAGCAGTTATAGCAGGCTGACTTATATTTAATAATTCTGAGGCACGTGTCACACTCCCGGTAGAGGAAATCACATAGAATAAGCGTAATGCATGTAGATTCATTTGATTACCTCCTTCCGTTTAATTTATATATTATATATATGAATTATTAATTAACATATATTATATTTATTATTTTAACTCATTTACAATATAACCAGAAGATAACAATCAATGAGGAGAAGTGATAAATATGAATTTAACAAATACGTGGAATATGGTCGATCAATATATTATAGAACGTCTGATTCCCCATGATTCTGTTCTGGAGCAAGTATTAGCTGCAAATCAACAGGCAGGTTTACCACCTTATGATGTCTCTCCTAATCAAGGGAAGTTATTAAACCTATTTGCTCAAATGCAAGGTTCACAACGAATTCTGGAGATTGGTACCTTGGGCGGATATAGTACAATTTGGTTGGCAAGAGCACTCCCATTAGGCGGACAATTAGTCACATTGGAACTTGACCCCGTTCATGCGCAGGTAGCAAAGGCTAATATATCTCTTGCTCAACTAGATGATATTGTAGACCTTCGAGTAGGGGATGCTTTAGATCAATTGGCTCAGATGGACTTCGAGGGAGTTGCACCTTTTGATTTTATATTTATCGATGCTGACAAACCTAATAATCCAAACTATTTGAAATGGGCACTTCATTTCTCCCATCCTGGAACTGTTATAATTGGAGATAATGTCATTCGTGATGGAGAGGTCATTAATGAAAATAATCAGGACCCCCGTGTAGAAGGGGTAAGGAAGTTTTATGATCTGTTGGCTGATGAATCTAGAATCACAGCTACTGCCATTCAGACAGTAGGTAGTAAAGGTTATGATGGTTTTGTATTAGGTATTGTAACTAGCTAAAGAAGTCCAATTATTTACCTGTCAATAGAGAGCATGGAATGACAGGAGCGACAAACGTGGGCATGATAGTATGAATTCAAGAGGAGATGGCAAACATGGAATGGCTTATCCGAATGAAGGAAGCTTTGGACTATATGGAGAGCAAGATGGAAGAGCCTTTGAATATTGACGATATCGCAAAGGTCGCTTATTCCTCCCCCTTCCATTTCCAGCGCATGTTCAACATGCTAACTGGAGTAACGGTCGCAGACTATATCCGCAGACGAAGATTGACGTTAGCCGCACAAGAGCTAGCAATCTCTAAAGTCAAAGTGCTCGATGTAGCACTGAAGTATGGATATGACTCTCCCGAGTCTTTCGCTAAGGCGTTCCGTAAGGCACATGGAATGGCACCTTCTACTGCGCGAGAGCCAGGGATCCAGCTCAAAGCTTTTCCCCGCCTCTCCTTCCATCTATCATTGAAGGGAGATAAGGAAATGGATTACAGAATCGTAGAAAAGGAAGACTTTACTGTTATCGGCAAATCAATTCAAGTTACAACTAGAGACGGGGAGAATTTACGCAAAATCCCCCAACTCTGGTTGGATGCAAACGAGGACGGTACGTCCGATAAGCTAATCGAAATTGGAGTAGACAAGGATCTACTCGGCATCTGTGCAGAAATGGATTATCCCAATGAGATGTTTTCATATTGGATCGCCGTAGAAGGACGTCCTGGAACCGACCCGCAGGGGTATGCAACTACCGTCATTCCTGCTGCAACATGGGCCGTATTTACCTCAGTAGGACCGATGCCGCATGCTATTCAAAGTGTGTGGTCACGGATCTTTCAGGAGTGGTTCCCAAGTTCGGGATACGAGCATACGGGGGGACCGGAGTTTGAACTTTATCTACCGGGCAATCCAGGCGCTGAGGATTATCAATGTGAAGTATGGGTTCCGATTAAGAAAAAATAAACCCATTCTGGCTTAAGCTTAACCTAGATACCCGTGCTTGATGTGGCGTGAATGCGTGAATATCTGGAGTGTGGATATGTCGATATGTGGATATCGGATGTGTGGATATGAGGATATCTGGATATGTGGATGTGTCGATATGAAGATATGGATGTGTGGATATCTGGATATGTGGATACTTGAATACAAAATAACAGGAATTCCTCCAGTTAATATGACTATTTACCAACAGTGGATAACTTATCTGGAATTTCTCCATCTAATTTGACGCTTTGGCCCCATAGTGATGGATATCGGATGAATTAACTGGAGTTAATCCATTTAAACGAGAATTAATGGGTTTCACCTAGCAACTTAACTGGAGTTTTTCCATGTAAGTAAAACCTGCGCCGGACTCTGGCAGTCTCCATGTTACTAACTATTCATTCAGCAGCATCCGTGCTACGGACTTCACTTGGTCAGGCACGATTATGTCCCCAGTCCAGTCAGTAGGTTTAACCCGCTATGAAAAAAAAGACAGGTCAAGTGGCAACTTTGACCTGTCTTTTTGCTTTTATTCTCCCAGTAAATATGGATTCTCTTGATGAAAAAAATTTGGAGTCACGAGCCGATCATCGAATGTGCTGTGAAATATATCGGTGGTTGCCGGGGATAACGGCGGAATAAGCCATGACCAGCGTCCGGTAACATCACGGGCTTCCTTTTTTTCATTCTTCTGAAAAGTTCCAAATTGTTGAGCCGCCGTATGGTGATCAACAATACTGACTCCGCATTCCCGAAATGAGTGCAGAACGGCGACATTTAATTCGACCAACGCCCGATCTTTCCACAACGAAACGTTTGAGGTCGTATCTAATCCCATTGCTATAGCCACGCGAGGAAGTAAGTTGTAGCGGAACTCATCCGCCAAGTTACGTGCGCCAATTTCTGTTCCCATATACCAACCGTTAAAAGGAGCGGCAACATAGGATGTACCGCCAATCTCAAGTCGCATATCAGAAATAATCGGAACGGCATACCATTTCACTTCCTCCCCACGAAACAGATCCAACTCGGGATGGCATATCGGAACTTCTAACACAATCTCTTTCGGGAGGTCAAAGACTCGCGGTTCTCTACTGCTGCATTGAATAACTAAAGGAAGGAGATCAAACGATGTCCCTTCCCCTTTCCAGCCAAGTGATTCACATACTTTCGTGAAACGAACAGACGAAGGATCTCCGATCACATTCCCACCTGGCATTTCATATCCCGCATAACGAAGCAATTGGTGATTCCAGATTGAAATCGGCTCGCCTCCTAGGGAAGCTTGCTTAAATATTGTAATGGTGGGCCGAATTTCCCCGCCATTGGTGGCAAATTCAATATGGCGCAGCAATGCTTGAAAAATCATTTCCTCACCATCCAAATCACGAGCATCGAATACATGGAGCCGGTTCCAGAACAATCGACCGATGCAACGATTGGAGTTACGCCAAGCCATTTTGGCTCCGTGTACAAGTTCCTCGTAGGTATGAGTATATGAACCATTTCGGTTGATTTCATCACTGACCTGCTGAACCCGAAATTCCGTATCGTCTGCGGTTTGTCCTAACTCATGGTAGCAACTACGGATGAACAATTCCGCTTCTTGTTGCAGTTGGTTCTCGTTATGATGTATTTCCCTATTCATATTGTGTCTGCCTCCATTGAAATTACGAGCCGATGTCAGATGTATGTTACTTCGGAGCGTCTTTTATAGGCTATTGGATATCGGTAGTCAAGTCAATGTCTGACCCGTATCGATACTGAACGGTCGTGCGATTCTCGCTCTATCTTTCAAATTTTAACTTAATGGATTGACAGTATATAACAGCAACCATATAATACTTATAATACCCAGCAGATAAGTTGGTTTATTAATTGAATTAAATCGAATTAATTTCATACATACTCAAGGAGGATTATAATATGGCTGCTGTTCAAACTTTCAAAGCAACTGCGCATTTACAAGATGGAGTTCAAGTCAAAACAAGTTCCAGACACTTCGAGCTGACTATTGATGAGCCAAAAAGTTTAGGTGGAACGGATACCGGTATGAATCCCGTCGAAGTTCTGCTTGCCTCGTTAGGCGCATGTCAGTCTATTGTAGCTAGAGTCTATGCACCTAAGTTTGGTGTTAAACTCGATGATTTTCAAGTGGATGTTGAAGGCGATCTTGACCTAGATGGTTTTTTCAATAAATCTGACGTTCGCCCAGGGTATTCTGATATTCGTTATACATTCCGCATTAAAACGGATTCGCCGAAAGAAAAAGTCGAGGAATTTGTACACTTCTTAGAAAGTAAGTGCCCGGTTGGAGATACTATCGCAAACCCCGTGAATCTTAAATTAGCAAACATTATTATTGAAAATTAATCCCCCCCTTTGCTCGCAAAATAAAAAGAAGACCGGAATCCCCCTCAGTGCACAAACTGAGAAATTCAGGTCTTCTTTCTATTTACCTTTAATAGAACTAGCCGCAATACCTTCAACGAGCATACTCTACTTTTCCACTCACTCTAAATCAGGAATGGCTCTTATATATAAAGTAATCAAAATCAGCGTGCTCACTTTGCCCAGATATATCCTGACACTGCATACCGACAAATGCCCCTGTAAAGAACCCGCCGCCTTGAATGTAATCGTCTGATAACTTATATGAATGGAAAGTAACAGGAATGATCGTCCAATCTTCTCCGTCAAATGAATAAGAATAATGATACACGTCACTCTCTACATCGACCCGTAAATACACGTATTCTACATCCTCCGGTATCACAATTTCATTCCCTTGAAGCGGTTGTATATATGTGAAATTATCACAAGCCACAAGTTCAAGGATTCTCCCTTTATCTTCATTCCACGTAATCTGACAAGATGTCCAGTTCTGAGTGTTATAGTAATTCACTAGTCCTGCCGATTGCTGAAAAGTTGTTGGGTTAAAGGTAAGTTTGGTTTCTGCAGTGAAATTAAAATGCTGCCAGCGTCTTGCTACGAAAGCTTGTGTAAACTTCGAAGTTAGTGATTCTTTCCCGTAAAGTCTTAGGTGTCCAGGATTATCACTTAGTGAGACAATATGCTCCCCGAGTGGAATCCGTAAGCTTTGAAAGTGTGAGTTAAGCGTATCCGAATTAAAATCATCCTTCTCTGGAAAACCCGGTTCCCACTGTACTTCTGCAATCTGTGGTCCTTCAATCTCAAGTGAAGGGTAATTACCTCCCACCACATAAGGCCAATCATTTCTCCACTCCAAACGTTGGATTGCTGTTTCCCTGCCTAGCGGACAATAACCCCGAGGGCCTAACAAGGCTTGCCCCTCTCTTGACAGCGGTCGACCCGTTAAGTGGACCAAGAACCATTCATTCGTATGTGTCTTCACAATCGATGCATGACCTGCCTTTTGCAACGGAATCCGAGGTGAAGGCCATGCAGTTATCAGCGGATTTTCTGGATGTACTTCGTAAGGTCCACGCAAATTCTTAGAACGAGCTATCGTAGCCGCATGCTCATAACTTGTACCGCCTTCTGCGGTCAGCAAGTAATAATAACCGTTGATTTGATATAAATGAGGGGCTTCTGTCACCCTTAAATCTGTTCCTTTGAAAATAATCTCCGGTTTGCCGATTAATCGTTGTTCGCTGGCACTATACTCTTGAAGTACAATCCCATAAAAACTATGGTTATCAACGCGATGATCCCATAGCATGTTGACTAAATATTTATGACCATCTTCATCATGGAACAGCGATGGATCAAATCCGGAGCTATTCAAATAGATCGGCTCTGACCACTCACCATCAATGGTATCGCATGTCACGAGATAATTATGACCATCCTTCCATGGTCCATCTACAACTTTGATGTCGGAATAGATGAGCCAGAACATATCATTGTTATAGGAAAGCTGAGGTGCCCACACTCCGCCAGAGTCCGGGTTGCCCATCATATTTAGTTGGCTTATTCTATTAAGTGGTCTCGCAATCAACCTCCAGTTTTTGAGGTCCTTAGAATGATAAATTTGTACACCAGGAAACCATTCAAAGGTCGATACAGCAATATAATAGTCTTCCCCTACACGACAAATGCTAGGATCTGGATTAAAACCTGTCAAAATCGGATTTTGAATAGTAGCCATTTTTTCTACTCCTTCATGAATGTAATTGAATTAACTTCCTGGTTTATTTACCCTTATTCCAAATATATAAGTGCAATCTTTCATGGTATTATAATTACATAATATCAACGATTATACTCTGATCCCATATCCATACCACGATTTATTTTACCCAAATCAATCGAAATATTGATTTAACTTTCAATCTCATAAAAGGAGTTAGTCATTATGGAAGATATACCTGAGCATATGAGAAAAAAGTATTTACTCCCCGACATGGATTCAACTTTCCGATTATTTGCTGCACATTGGCATGCTGTTGACCGAAATTGGAAGTATCCTATTCATAAGCATCCACTTTTTGAAGTGAATTTAGTACTATCGGGAACACAGGAAATGATCGTCAATCAAACAAGCTATATACAAAATCCAGGGGATATCATGCTGCTAGGTCCGGGTGATGTCCATGAAAGTAAAGCGATTGGTAAGGAGAATATGACCTATTATTGTCTGCATTTTGATGTGGATGAACGGGTCCTCCGCGAACTTCTCTGTCGTAATAAAACATACTTTCACGCTTCGAATAGCGACTTAGCGACTGCGATTCAGCCTGCTTTAGATAAGTTGATCAAATTAACAAAAGATGAGGCAGCCCAGCGGGTTGAATCTCGCATGATGATCCTATCTGCTCTGTTCGAGCTCTTCGCTGGGATCAGTGGCACACTTTCCAAACGGGACAGTAGCGTGACCGTCCCTCGTATGTCCCAAGTAGCGTCACAAATTGCTGCAAGACTTGAACTTGCTGTCGATCAAACTGAGGATGAACGCTTAGAAGGACAAGATATTGAGACAATTGAGTCTATTGCCGCAGAGATCGGATACAGCATGTCTTCCGTTAATCGGATGTTTACCTCTGTCTACGGCGTGTCACCTCGTCAATATATGTCTACATTAATGCTGAAGAAATCCAAATTGCTGCTGATGGACCCTGAGCTGACGATAGAAACGATCTCCGCAAAGCTTGGTTACAACAATATCGCCCATTTCAGCAGACAATTTAAGCGGTGGACCGGAGAATCACCGAGCAGCTTTCGCGGTCGCTTTTATAAGTAGCTAACTAGGATTCTTCCTCGATCATAGTCGACTCAGTTGCACAAGTTAAAATTCATGTTACAATGGTTTTAATTGTGAATCCTTAGGAGGTATCTATTTAGACATCATGTGGACCTAATTCCGTGTCGCTCATGTAATTCGATATGACGACGATTGATGCTCTGCCTGTGCGCGGAGCGGAATAGGAAACGTGTGTCTAAAGGAGAATACTCCTTTTCCGCCAGTATCAGCCCTTATTTAGGTTGCTGAGCACTGCGGATCCCCACACCCTCTTTGCCTTTATGGCTCTTTAAGAGGTGGATTTTTTCTTATTTCCGCATACCCAACGCCACAGGTGCAGCCTGTGGTTTTTTTGTTGTCTACGAGTTACAAGTCCCTCATTGCAGATTGTAAACTAAACGCAAAGTGGTGATTTTTATGACAATAATAAACTGTCGCGGTGTTAAAAAAACATTTGGCGAAATGATAGCTCTTAAGAATATTCATCTTGATATCGCAAGTGGTGATCGAATAGGTTTGGTAGGTATAAATGGCGCTGGAAAAACAACACTGGCTAACATCTTATTTGGTAGCATCCAGCCAGATGAAGGTAGCGTTACCTATCACCGTCAGCAGATGAAGGTGGGTTATCTGTTGCAATCCACTTCTTATACGGTCAATACATTTTACAATATGATTAGTGACAACGATGAATTCAGCGCGGGGAGCGAATTTCTTGAACTAACTAGCCATCTCGGATTAAAAAAGGTCCAGGAGTGGAATTCAGAACGTTTAAGCGGATTAAGTGGTGGGGAGAAAACGAAGCTTGCCATCGCCCATATTTGGGCCTCTCAGCCTGACTTCCTCATACTAGATGAACCTACGAATCATTTGGATTTTGAGGGCGTCGAATGGCTGATTAACGAACTAAAAACTTATAACGGTACAACGTTGATCATTTCCCATGATCGTTATTTCCTAGATCAATCTGTAGAGCGAATCCTTGAAATTGAAGATGGGGTCTCGACGAACTATCCCGGTAATTATACATTTTATCGCGAAGAGAAAAATCGAAGACTTCAAAGCCAAATTCACCAATACGAAGAGCAAAGAAAATACGAACAAAAGATTGAAACGGAGATCGAGCGACTTAAAAATTGGTCATCTAAAGCCCATCGTGAATCGACCAAAAAGGCAGATAAACACGTTGGATTTAAAGAGTACTATAGAGTCAAAGCGAAGAAAATGGATAACCAGGTCAAGTCGCGAATCAAACGTCTGGAGAAAATTGAAATCGAAGGTGTTAAAAAACCGAAAGAAGAAACCAAAGTATCCTTTGACTGGGATAATCCAGTGAAGCGTGGTAGACGTATTATTGAGGCAGGGCTGATTAGTAAAGCCTACGCTGATAGAATTCTGTTTCGTGACAGTTCCTTTTACATCCAACGTGGGGAGAAAATCGGGCTACTTGGACCCAACGGTTCCGGTAAAACGACTCTAATTCAAATGATCCTTGGTAAGGAGTCCGTCGATTCGGGAAAGCTCTGGGTTAGTCCAACCGCTAATATTTCCTACTTAACCCAGGACGTTACGGATTTGAACCCCGAGCGTTCGGTACTAAATCTTATTGAGGAGTCGCATCCCCTTCGTGATCAGTCTAGCAAAGCCCGTACATTGCTCGCAGGTATGGGATTTAATGAAGTTATGTTGAAGAAACCGATTAAGCAGTTAAGTCTCGGCGAACGGACACGGGTTAAGCTGGCTCAATTAATTATGCAAGAGCAAGATTTGCTCATTCTCGATGAACCGACGAATCATCTTGATCTTGCCACTAGGGAACAATTAGAGAAGACCTTGTCTTCTTACAGCGGCACCCTGCTCCTAGTATCCCATGACAGATACTTTCTTGAGCAAACCTGTGACAAAATGCTCGTATTTTCGAATGGGAAGATACAAAAGGTTGAGGTTGGTTTTGAGGAATATAAGGCCCAAGCGGATCAGAAGAAAGCGGCAGTCAAAGACAACAAGGAAGAGTTAAATGAACAACGAATGATTATTGAAAATCGAATCGCCTACTTACTTGGTGAGATAAGTAAATTCAAGCCAGGAGATTCCTCGTACGAATCCTTGGATCAAGAGTTTAAGCAACTGATTAAGCAAAAACAGCAGTTGTTAGAGCGGTAAATGGTTTAGGTTGTGTTGCTTACTTATTTCCGTGCATAAAATAAGGCAAATTCATGATATTTGTAGATACAATCTGACTCGGTAAACCCAGCCTCAAGCAACCATTGGAGTTGATCGTTTACAGATGCATTTCGGTCTAGCTTTCTTCGTTCTATTGCGGATTCTAAGACTTCAGTAGTTAGGCCATTCCGGCGAATGGTATCCTCCCATTGCTCCTTATAATAAAGATCGAAATAAGGTGAGGAACCCGAGGCCTGATCCGCATTAACGAAGATCCCACCCTCCGTCAGGAGATTAGATACATTGAGAAACAGTGTTCTTTTATCCTGATGGGATAAGTGATGTATAGCTAACGAAGAAATGACAACGTCATACTTCTGCCCCTCAAAATTATAAGTCGCAAAGTCTGCTGTAATATACTGAACGTGAGAATCATCTCTGAATCTGTGACGAGCCCCTTTCAACATCTCTTCACTCAGATCTATTAAGGTTAACGACGCTTCCGGGTATTTCTGACGCACATACGATGAGAAAAGTCCTGTTCCCGCTCCTAAGTCTAATATTCGCGGGGCCTGCTGCTCTGTGTTGACTACAGATACCGCCATGCTGTAGAAATCATCGAAACACGGTATTAGCTGCCGACGCTGAAGGTCATAATTTTGTGCTACAGCATCAAACTGTCTCTTTAATAAGTCGCTCATCTCATCTCCACCATTCTTTGAAAATAGAGTTATTCCCTATATTACTGTTGTTATAGAATAAACAGAAATATACAAAACGTATGATCTCAATAGGATTTACCTATACAAGCACAAAAAAGGAGTGGCACATACGCTTAGGTATGCACCACTCCTTTTGTTTCTTCACATCATCATTATTTCTGGTGTTCCACCTTAACTCGTTTAATAAAGAAAGAACAGATCAGACCCACAATAGCGACACACATACCGAAGATGAATGCGCCTTGCACTCCATGTGTGAATGCCGGAAGTAGATTTGCTGGATCTTCTGGGTTCGTAACACCACGCAGATAGCTCTTCTGACCTGCTGCCATAACACTAACGGCAAGCGCCGTGCCAATTGCACCCGCCACTTGTTGTAATGTGTTCATAATGGCCGTACCATCAGGATATAATTCACGAGGAAGCTGATTAATCCCGTTGGTTTGCGATGGCATGAAAATCATAGAAACCCCTATCATCAGTGTACTATGCAGTACAATTATGAATGCGTTGGTTGAGGTTACTGAAATACTGGAGAAGAACCACATCGCGACAGTAACAATGATTAGACCTGGGATAGCCAGCCACTTTGGTCCATATTTATCGAACAAACGTCCCATGATCGGTGACATAATCCCATTAATAATACCACCTGGTAGTAAGAGCAGTCCCGCTTTGAACGCTGTATACCCTAGCCCTGTAATCAAATACATAGGAAGAATCAACATAGACGATAGAATAATCATCATACAAAGAAACACCATAAGCACCCCGACAGAGAACATCGGGAATCTGAATGCGCGTAGATTAATCATTGGCTGCTTCATCATCATTTGGCGAATCCCAAATAGAATTAGCGAAACAGCTCCTACAATGATTGCAATGATAACTTTCTGACTACCCCATCCTTCACTTTCCCCTGCACTACTGAAACCGAAGACAATACCACCGAATCCAATAGAAGACAACACGATTGATAGCGCATCAATTTTGGGCTTCGTAATCTTCGTTACATTCTGCATAAATAGAATGCCACAAATAAGTGCAATAATAAGGACAGGCAAAGCCAACCAGAAGATCCAGTGCCAGCTAAGATTCTCAATCAAAAGTCCTGCAACAGTTGGTCCGATCGCTGGTGCAACCATAATAACTAGACCAATCATTCCCATTGCAGCACCACGTTTTTCCGCTGGGAAGATTACCAATATGGTATTGAACATAAGTGGCAATAATAAGCCAGTTCCAATCGCTTGAACCACTCTTGCCAGCAGCAAGACCTCAAAAGATGGAGCTAGGGCGGCCAATATTGTACCTAAAATGGAGAAACAAAGTGATGTAATAAACAACTGTCTAGTTGTAAACCACTGAAGTAAAAGACCTGAGACCGGAACAAGAATACCTAACGTTAGTAGGTAACCTGTAGTTAACCATTGTGCCGTTGCCGGCGTAATACTGAGGATTTGCATTAAGTCACTTAAGGCGACATTTAACGCAGTTTCACTAAACATACCGATAAATCCACTCAGTAATAATGAAATCAAAATAGGCAATACTTTAAGTTGCTTATTGTTGATCTCAGATGTTCCTTGCATAGTTGCTTCCAACTTTCCATCCTCCTAATATCTATATCTGTCTATATAATAAAAACATAAATCAAGATATTGTGCCAACAATAAATTAATTTTTAATTATTTTTAATCTTTCTGATAAGTCTTCACTCCTGATAATGGTTATCTTTTCGCCATATTTTCTGTTCACTTATCCGAAAAATTGTTTCGGTGCGTGTAGCGTATGAAGTTGCAGCATTTGTTTTTTTGGTATATTTTTATCTTCATGGAGGAATGTATGATGAAAAATTTTCAGCTTATGTTAGAGAAGTATGCAGAGCTTGTCATCAAAGTAGGCGTTAATATTCAGCCAGGGCAAGTCCTGATCGTTCAATCCCCTTTGGAGACTGTAGACTTTACACGCTTAGTGGTGTCTAAAGCCTATGAAGCTGGGGCCAAATATGTTCAAGTGGAATGGGAAGATGAACAGGTTACACGCATCCGGTATGAGAAGGCGTCTGATGATTCTTTCAGCTACTATCCGAAATGGCAGGCCGACATGATGGAGCAACTCGCCGAGGGTGGCGGAGCCATTTTACATATTAAGGTTCCTGATCCTGAACTATTCCGCGGCATCGATTCATCCAAGGTATCCACGGCTGTAAAGGCAGCTGCGATCGCACGGGAGAAATATCAAGGTTATGTACGTAGTAATAAAGTGAGTTGGTCATTAATTAAAGCTCCAACACGAGCTTGGGCCAATAAGGTATTCGCTGACTTACCGGAAGAAGATCGAGTTGCGGCCATGTGGGATGCTGTATTCCTCATGAACCGTGTGGGCGATGACGATCCAGTAGCGGCTTGGCGTGAGCATATTGGTGAACTGAAGAAAAGACAGCATTACATGAACACGAAACGTTACAAGAGCCTACATTATCGTGCACCTGGAACGGATCTGCATGTTGAGATGCCAGAAGGATATTTGTGGCTCGGTGGCGGCGATGAGAAGGAAGATGGCGTTTATTTCGTGGCTAATATGCCTACCGAAGAGATTTACACCATGCCACACCGTACAGGTGTGAACGGCACCGTGACAAGTACGCTACCACTTAATTTGAACGGACGACTCGTCGAAGGCATTAAGTTAACTTTCAAGGATGGTAAAGTAATCGAATATGATGCAGAATCTGGCCGAGAGCATTTGACTTCATTGCTCGATACCGATGAAGGCGCATCTTATCTTGGTGAAATGGCACTTGTGCCTTATGATTCCCCCATTTCTCGCATGAACCGGGTATTCTACAATACGGGTGTTGATGAGAATGCGTCCTGCCACTTTGCGCTTGGTAGCTCTTACCCTGTCAACATTGAGGGCGGAACCAAACTAAGCAAACAAGAGCTACTCGCAAGAGGAGCCAACGTCAGCCTGACGCATGTCGATTTCATGATCGGCTCTGCTGAGCTAGAAATTGATGGTGAACTGGCCGACGGAACAATGGAACCGGTATTTCGTAAAGGGAGCTGGGCTTAAAACTAAAAAGGGAGCTGCCTGGATAACTACTTATCCGGACAGTTCCCTTTATCATCTTATAGATTAAATGTAGGAAAGGCTTTGCCCCGTTTAACAATCTCCGCATCGTACATATTAACCACTGTACTAATGATATAAGAAGGCGGTTGCTGGCTTTTCTTATCACGATGCCCTTGTATATGTGCATCGCTCTTCTCCCAGTTCTTCCAAGCATCCTGGGATTCCCAGCGAATAACGACAACGACCTCTTCATGTTCTTTACTCTTTCTATTCACCATGATACTGATATCAATAAGGCCCTCCATGTTATCAAGTGGACTCTCTCCACTAAATCTGGAAACCACTTTATCGCTATTTCCCTTCTCGACCACTATCGTTCTCGTTTGAATGAACAAGTACATCGCCTCCTACGAAATAATCATCTCAGAATAAATGAAGTATATGTCCATATTAATTGATAGTGATTATCATTGTCAAAGTAAGCTGACAGATTCGCTACTTTCAACTTCCAATTTTGCCTCTACTTCTGCTTGGCTAGGCATCTCTTTACCATATTTGATAAATATCCACACGCCTAATAAAATAAGTACGCCTGCTCCAAGCTGAAGCGGGGTAAGTATTTCTCCAAGTAATAACCAAGCCAGTAGTGAAGCAAATACAGGCTCCCCCAATACGGCCATCGACACGGCAGCGGCGCTAATAAATGTCATCAGCCAATTGAATAAATAATGTCCGAATAACGTAGGAACGATGGCGAGCAGCAAGAAAATGCCCCATTCTTTTGGAGCGTAGCCGGTAAACGGGATGCTGTAAAAGATATTGTACATAGCTAATAATGTAGCTGCGATCGCAAAAACCCAAAAGTTGTAAACAAATACTTTCATCTCTTTCAGTGCATACTTTCCTACAAGTAAATGGGCGGCGATGGCAATCGTTCCGAGTAGAGACAGCAGATCACCTCTGAGTGCCTCGCCGGACAATTTAAAATCACCCGATCCAATGGCTATCGAGCCGACCAATGCTATACTCATCCCTATGATCATGGCTCGGTTAATCCGGGCACCAAACAAGAAGAAGGAACCAAACATCACGATAATGGGTTCCAGTGTTAATATAACAGTTGAGCTGGCAACTGACGTTAAGCGTAGAGATCCCATCCACAACAGAAAATGAAGACCTAGCATAATACCTGATAATATTAAGAGCTGCCATTGCTTCTTACTTAACCGGAGTATATCGTCACGGTATTTCCACAATAAAGGCAACATGAGTAAATTCGTCAAATAAAGGCGATACATCGCAATGACCGACACCTCAGCGCTTGACCAGCGTACGAAGATAGAAGAAAAAGAAATAGCGATAATACCAATAATATAAAAGATTTGAAATGATCTTGCTGACTGAGTATTCTGGTTCATTGAGTATGCTCCTTGAAAGGTCTAGTTAAATGCCAACTCACATTATAGCTAAATTTTAGTTCCAATTATATAAATATATAAAATTCTCCATGCTAGGTTCTTTTCTCTCAATACGTCCTTATAAGCTTTTTCAAATCAGCTCACCATGGTACAATATTTTGACTGACTATCGCTGAACGCCTAGTCAAATAAACAAGAGATCGGATATAACCTTATGAAATCAATCAGACTACTACGATCGTTTAATTTCTTATATTTTGCTCTACTCGCTATGTTCATTCCGTTTCTGCCCGTGTTCTTGGATAAGCAAGGATTAACTCCTGCCCAAATTGGATTTATCATTGGTAGCGGAGGCATCATTACGATAATTGCTCAGCCTTTATGGGGCATGATTAGTGATCGAACTAGGACAGTACGCAAAGTACTAATGCTACTACTGTTGTGCTCCAGTGCATTGGGATATATGTTATTTGCATCTGATAGTTATATTGAGCTCATCATATTTGCTATGCTGGTATATTTCTTCCTAATGCCGATTGATCCTCTGACCGAAAGTTTAAACTTTAGATTGTCTGAATCTGCCGGAATTAGTTACGGATCGATCCGGACTTACGGCGCATTGGGCTATGGAGTCATGGCTTTGTGCTCAGGCTATATCATGTCTTATCTGGGTGCAAATAGTTTAGCTTATCTCTTTACTGGGGTCGCACTAGTTAGCTTTATCGTGATCTTAGGAATACCTGATGCTCCTGTCACTGGGAAGCCTGTTACAGTAAAATCGTTGAAAAATTTTCTAAGTAACAAGGAAACGTTATTGTTCCTTATCCTTGTCTTCATATGTTCTGTTCCTGCACGAATGAACGATACGTTCCTCGGTGTTTACATTTTGGAACTAGGTGGTAGTACTGAGTTAGTCGGGCAAGCCTGGTTTATCGCAGCAATCAGTGAGATTGCGGTATTCGCTTTAAGCTTTTGGTGGTTACGAAAAGGTAAAGAACTGATCATCATCTCCATAGCTGCTGCTTTTTATTTCTTGCGATTTTTCATCTCAGTGTGGATTACGGATCCCCACCTACTGGCATATTTACAAGTTCTACAGTTACTTACGTTTCCGATCTTCTACTCCGCAGCAATTCAATATTTGTACCGTATAGTTCCAGAGGAATGGCGTGCGACAGGACAAACCGTTCTGGCCCTTCTCTTCTTCGGGGTATCGGGAATTATAGCTTCCTATGCTGGTGGAGCTATTTATCAAACTTTGGGCGCGCAAGCACTGTTCCTAATCATTTCCGTCATGTCATTTATCGGTATGTTGTTCGGATTGGTACTCACACGAAAATATGGAAGCCGTTCGCATGAAGAAGTAGACCCAGGATAAGCTATTGCCGCAACAAAAAGACCGCTCACTGGGATAACCCTCGTAAGCGGTCTTCTTGTTATTACAATTAAACTTTACATTTGCACTTAAAGTGCTGCTGCTGTGTCCAAAGCAACTTGGATCATATCGTTGAATGATGTCTGACGTTCCTCTGACGTTGTCTCTTCACCAGTGATCAGGTGATCGCTAACGGTAAGGATAGACAATGCATTTACTTTGTGTCTTGCAGCTAGCGTGTACAGTGCTGCTGTCTCCATTTCAACACCTAGGATCCCGTAATCCATCAGCTTTTGTACATAGGTTTTATCATCACGGTAGAACATGTCCGAACTAAACACGTTCCCAACATGAGGGTTAAGCCCACGTGAAGCTGCAAGTTCATAAGCTGAGAGCAGCAATGGGAAACTAGCGATCGGAGAATAGTCAAAACCTCCGAATATATGGCGATTCATTGAGGAATCGGTACAAGTAGCTTGCGCCAGTATAACTTCTCGAATACGCACATCTGCCTGCATTGCACCGCATGTACCCACACGGAACAAATTATGTACATTATACTGTGTGATCAGTTCATTGGCATAAATACTAAAGGATGGAATTCCCATTCCTGATCCTTGAACAGATATTCTCTTGCCTTTATAATTTCCGGTGAAACCGAGCATACCGCGAACCTCATTGTAACAAACTACATCCTCAAAATAAGTTTCAGCAATATACTTGGCACGAAGTGGATCACCTGGTAGCAATATCGTTTCCGCAATATCCCCTGGTTTGGCTGCAATATGAATACTCATCGATAAATTTCCTCCTTCAAACTATTAAAAGAAGCATAAAGTTACAACATGTAATACCCTTAGCTTCTCCCTATATCATACCGTAAATACAAAGAAATCGCCAAAATAGTGACAGGGATCTATTCCTCGTATTACATTTCTCACTTACAATGAGATCGGAGTTGTGTTAATATAATATTTGTTCAAATATTCAAAGTTTCAGATATATGAATATAGCATGATTGATAAGGAGATATATGAAATGGATCGAAGCGTTCAACAGTTTAAGGCTGAGTTTTTCAAAGCGCTGGCTCACCCCATGCGTATTCGCATTTTAGAGGTGCTAAGTCAGAAAGAGCAAAATGTGAATGAGCTTCAGACTATCCTTGGTTCAGAAGGTTCAGCAGTTTCTCAGCAGCTTGCTGTTCTTCGCGCTAAAAATTTGGTCAACAGCGTCAAGGAAGGCACTACGGTCGTCTATTCACTCAGAGATCCACTGATTAGTGATCTACTCGTGGTAGCTCGGCAAATATTTGATAACCATCTAGTGGAGTCCATTACACTCCTTGAAGATATGCGTAAACAGAACTAGGGTACCCAATGTTTCTCCGCTGGCAGCGGGGACTCTTTTTTATGTTCCAAAATGAAAAAAGAAAACTTAGAAAAGAAGGGTTACAGAAAATGAAGTGGACAGGACGATTTAGTGGTTATTCTGCAGATGCGTTTCGCAAGGATTTGATATCTGGCTGTATTGTCGGGATCGTTGCTATTCCGCTAGGAATGGCTTTCTCCATTGCCTCAGGAGTGAAGCCTGAATACGGACTATACACCACCATTATCGCAGGAATTCTTATATCGCTCTTCGGAGGATCAAGGTTCCAAATTGGCGGGCCTACCGGGGCATTTATCCCTATTTTACTGGCAATCGTACTGCAATACGGCTATGAAAATTTATTAATCGCCGGTTTTCTTGCAGGCATCATCCTCGTTCTGATGGGTGTATTTCGACTTGGTGCATTAATTAAGTTCATTCCACGTCCTGTAACGATTGGATTTACTGCAGGGATTGCCGTAACCATCTTTAGCGGTCAGATATCCAATTTTCTCGGGCTTACAGGAGTAGGGCGACACGAATACTTCTTACCCAACATGGCAGAGATTATCAAGCGCCTTCCTACTCTGAATATATATAGCATCTTGACTGCCTGCATCTGTATGGCTGCGCTTGTACTAACGCCTAAATACCTACCCAAGGTGCCTGCTTCATTAATAGGCATCATTGTCTCCACGCTAGCTGCCGCTTGGTTATTCCCTGGCCAAGTCACAACGATCGGCAGTGCCTATGGAGCTATCCCCGGTGGTCTACCGGGCTTTCACCCCATTTCACTGACATGGGATCGCATTGTCCTGATGATTCAACCCGCCCTCATTATCGCTATGCTCGGTGGTATTGAATCACTACTCTCAGCTGTTGTGGCAGATGGAATGACCGGGACACGCCATAACAGTAATCGTGAATTGATTGGGCAAGGAATTGCTAACATCGTCACTCCCTTTTTCGGAGGAATTCCAGCCACTGGCGCCATTGCACGGACGGCAACTAATATTAAGAGTGGAGCTACTTCACCCTTTTCCGGAATCATCCATGGCATTATTGTGTTATTCGTCGTAGTATTATTTGCTCCCTACGCTTCAAGAATTCCCTTAGCCAGCATGGCTCCGATCCTTATGCTCGTAGCTTGGAATATGAGTGAGCGCAAGTCCTTTGCTCATATGTTAAAGACACGTAGTGGGGATTCTATCATTCTTGTTGTTACCTTTTTACTGACCGTATTCACCACTTTGACTACCGCGGTAGAGGTTGGTTTAATCCTGGCTGTGCTTCTATTTGTCAAACGAATGAGTGAAACGTTAACGGTAGACAAAGTGCTACCCGACCCTTCCTCTGCTAATGAGAAAATCAAAGCACATATGGTAACAGAAGATCACGATTGTCCACAAATCGGTATATTCAACGTTGAGGGCCCCTTGTTCTTCGGCGCTTCCCAAGCTTTCGAAGACTCCGGACTCCAGTTAACGGGGAGACATCAGAAGGTCGTCATGCTTCGTATAGGCAAGGTTCCATTCATGGATACGACGGGCGAAGCCAATTTCACTAGACTCATCAAGCGTCTACACCACAAAGCAGTAACCGTGATTGTATCGGGAATTCAACCGCAGCCACGTGCACTTCTGAGTAAGACAGGAACCCTCGCCATCATCGGTGAAGATCGTATCTTCGAACAAACGGGAGATGCATTAGACGCTGCAATTAACCTGATTCAGGTTGATAAATGCAGTGGGTGTAAACATTTTGCATTTCGAGAATGCACGGAGTTAAGTAGAAAAGCTCCCCTTCATCAAAATATTTCCTAGTCCTGTTGATTGCATGTAGGATATCGGATTACTAATAATAAAGGGAACCCTTTCGGGTTCCCTTTATCGTCTACCACACTTATATAAATGCCGTTACTGTCTTTCTAAACCTTATAATTTTTACGATATTTTAACGGAGCCATCCCCGTGATTTCCTTAAAGATACGCCCAAAGTGAGTCAAACTCTCAAACCCTACTCTTTCCGCAATCACAGCTACTTTATCACTCCTGTGAGTCAAAAGCGTACATGCCTCTTTAATTCGGACATTGTTGAGATACTCAGTGAATGTGAATCCCGTATTCTCTTTGAAGGTTTTACAGAAATACGAAGGACTGATATAAAACTTTTGTGAAATTTGTTGTATCGTGTGCTGCTCATCGTAATGACGATTGAGATAATCTACGATTTCAAATATTTTTTTGTGCACTAGGTTAACTTCGCTCAAAGGAGGATCGGGAATGGAATCCATCTTACGATAAATAAATAGCAGGAGCTCGAATAACAGCATTTTCAGATAAAATTCATATCCAGGAGGTTTCTGAGTATATTCATGAATCATCTTGTCAAATCGTTTCTCAATAAAACCTTGTTCCTGTCCCGATAGATTGATCAATGGCAACCCCTTGGCAAAGCTGGACAATACATCGATAAATTGATTATCGGGAAAAATCCCCCCCATAAATTCCTTCTTAAACTCCAACGTAATACGCTCGAAAGATTCCCCACTTGAATTAACAAGCTTATGGATCACGTTCATATTAATGATTACAAGTACACCACCAACCACTTGATAAGCTTTATCATCGATAAAATAGCAAATATCCCCCGAAACCAAATAGAATATTTCATAACCATTATGATAATGACGTGAGGGCATGCTTGAGTATAGTTTCTTCTCCCGGTCAATGTGAAATAAGGCGGCTTCATAAAAATCAGATTCCATTATACTCACTCCCTCACTCCAATTAAATATTTAAAATTTGTAAGATAATATATGTAGAAAAAACGAAAACCAAGTAAGATATGTGATGAAAATGATATTATCATACGTTATAGTTTGTTTCAAGACAAAGGATAGAAGGGGCGGTGATCTGTCAAGATACGAGAAATAATAAAGTAAAGTTATCATTGCTTGTGCTTGAATTGCCAACAAAAAAGTAAACTACGAGGTGAGGCACAATGAAAAAATCATTCATAAAAAAGAATACTATGGTGGGTCTGATTCTTATCTTAGCAACATCAGCTTTATTAAGTGCTTGCTCGGACAAGCCAGGGTCGGAGACTTCTGGCAACTCCAACAATAATTCGGTAGAAAGCAACCAAAAGGTAGAAATTGTATGGGCTATGGCTGCAGATCCAGATAAAAAGGCCTGGCAGGATGCAATGGTTTCTACTTTCGAAGAGACACATCCCAACATTACGGTCCGTCTGGAGAATATTCCTTACGATCAATTCGACCAGAAGTTGACGACTATGATCTCCAGCGGCAAAACCCCTGATGTATGGAACCCCAATCAAGCAGACAGTGGTTTTGCTACCTATATGAAGATGGGAGCTCTTAAAGATCTGACGCCATATATAGAAAAAGGTGCGCAGGAACTCGATACCATGGACCCTAACCTTCTCGACATTTACAAAATCGATGGCAGAAATTACGGTATTCCCCTTGTAAGTAATGCCACCTATTTATACTACAACAAAGATTTATTCGACCAAGCTAACCTTCCTTATCCAACGACAGATTGGGACGACACCTCCTGGAACTACGATAAAATGCTAGAGGTTGCCGGAAAATTAACCCATGATGTCGGGAACGTTCGCAAGCAAGTATTCGGATTCTCCAGTGCGCTCAGCCCTAACGCCATGGCATGGTCATTTGGAGGAGATTTCTTCAAACCGGAAGCTTATGAAACCGCTTTAATGGGTGAGCCAGACCTGTTTAATCCAAACAATATTGAGGCATTGCAATTTAATGTCGACTTAATCAATAAATACAAAGTGGCTCCGGATCAACAAACGGTAGATGCTTCTGCACAACTTGGTGATCCATTCCTAACAGGAAAAGTAGCTATGTATATTACTGGCGGATGGGGACTCGGCTCCTACAAAAGCGCCGAATTCAATTGGGGCGTAGCCGCGGTTCCTTATCATGAAGGACGAAAAGTAACACTTTACGTGGATCCGTGGAGTATCTCGGAATCCAGTAAACATCCAGATGAAGCTTGGGAATTTGTCAGACATCTCGCAGATCCCAAAGAAGGCGGAGGAGCTTACCGTTATATGAACGAAGTAGGCAGAACTCCAGCTGACTCCAGTCTGTTTGAACTATGGTACGAACAAATGGGCAAACAAATCGGAATGGAACCAGCTGACTTCAAACAAGTTCACGAAGGTTCAATCAAATACGGCCGTGAAGCGGAGAACCATCTCATCGTGAAATTTAACACTATTTTTGAAACGATGAAACAAACGATGTCTACCGTATGGAATGGCAAGAAGAGTATCGATAACGGACTCAAGGAACTGGACCAAAATCTCCGTTCACTTAAATTAGACTAGCAGCAAATAACTCGCGAACAATTTAACTTGAGGACCCACCTCATCACGGGTCCTTAAGTAACGGAGGTGTAGTAGTGGTAAAACTGTCAAAGGAAGTGAAACGGGAAGAACGATCTTTTTGGTTGTTTATTGCTCCCTGGTTCATTGGCTTCATACTCTTCACAGGTGGCCCGATGTTGATATCCCTTCTTCTCTGCTTCACAGAATATAATGTCATATCTTCGCCAAAATTTGTGGGTCTTGATAACTTCCGCGTGTTGTTCCAAGACAGACTATTCTATAAATCTTTATTTGTAACTGTATATTACAGTTTACTAGCGGTTCCATTTACAATTGTTACTTCTCTGGTCATCGCCGTAATGCTTAATCAAAAAGTTCGGGGCCAGGCACTGCTAAGAACACTATACTACGCCCCAAGTATTATATCCGGAGTTGCCGTCTCCTTCCTATGGTCTTGGCTTCTCAATCCACAGTTTGGGGTCGTGAATTCCTTACTCTATGATTGGTTTGGCATTGAGGGACCCGGCTGGTTTACCAGCTCGGCAACAGTAGTTCCATCTATGGTTCTTATGCAGCTTACCGCTTCTGGAGGAACAATGGTTATCTTTCTTGCCGCGCTACAATCGTTACCTGCTGACTTGTTCGAAGCAGCATCAATTGACGGGGCTAGTAAGCTCAGAATGTTTGCAAAAATTACGTTGCCCTTACTCTCTCCCGTTATTTTGTTTAACACCATAATCAGCATCATTGGATCGTTACAGGTATTCACTCAATCATACGTCATTACCAAGGGCGGGCCCGATTGGAACTCCTACTTCTATGTATATTACTTGTTCGATACTGCCTTCAAGCAATTCCGTATGGGGTACGCATCCGCTCAAGCATGGATCTTGTTTGCAATCATATTTGCCCTCACCTTAATCACACTACGTGGTTCGAAACGACATGTCCATTATGAATATGAAGCTAAGAAATAGGAGGCGCATTACTCATGAAACGAAAAACATACGCATATAACGAGTTGCGTCCTGTTTCGAAAGTTGCTGTTTATCTACTGTTATATGGGGGCGTCCTATTGTTCTCATTTCCGTTATTATGGATGATTCTAACCTCCCTTAAATCATTAGGAGAAATCCATAAAATTCCGATGACCTGGATTCCAGCTAAAATTCAATGGAGCAACTACAAACAAATTTTTATCGATGCTCCTATGGGCAACTACTTGTGGAATTCAACCTGGTACACATGTGTGACGGTGTTTGGAACCGTACTGACTTCTTCCCTCGCTGCGTTCGCGTTTGCGCGGTTGCGTGCGCGTGGTGGTACTATCTTATTTGCACTAGTCCTCAGCACCATGATGATTCCAAGCCAAGTTACACTTATTCCGCAATACCTAATATTTAACGAGTTGAATTGGACTGATTCCTACTTACCACTCGTTGTCCCTGCTTTTACGGCCAGTGCATTTACCATTTTTCTATTGCGTCAATTTTATATGGGAATATCCAGAGAACTAGACGAGGCAGTAAAAATTGATGGTGGAAACCGGTTTGTCATGTACTACCGGATCATGCTTCCGCTATCGCTTCCCGCTCTAGCTACCGCTGCGGTGTTGGAAATGATGTCGAGATGGAACGATTTGTTCGGACCACTCATCTATTTAAACAACGGGAGTAAATATCCACTATCCCTTGGGTTAGCTAATTTCACAGCGGCCTATGGAGCAACACCATGGCAATTATTAATGGCTGCATCCGTAGTAGCTGTTCTCCCGTTATTAATTCTTTTCTTCATGGCTCAGAAATATTTTATTCAAGGCATCGTCACTTCCGGCTCCAAAGGATAGTGAATCAAAAAACAAATTTAAATATGGATACGGAGGATTTTTATTATGAGATTTGATTTCCATACTCACCACGAACGTTGTGGTCATGCTACAGGAACTTTACGGGAATATGTTACAGCCGCTATCGAGAACAATTTACAAATCATTGGTCTTGCAGATCACTTACCATTATTCGCAGAACAAGAAGATCATCCTTCACCAGGTGGGTGTATGGCCAAAAGCGAGTTTCCCAATTATGTAAATGAAGTGCTTCAACTAAAGCAAGAATTTGCCGGAAAAATCGACGTGCTTCTTGGTGTAGAAGCTGACTTTATTCTTGATTGTTTAGGGTTATATCGCAAAATCCTTGCCAGTTATCCGTTCGATTATGTTATTGGCTCAGTGCATGAATTCGCTGGGATTGGCCTCTATGATTCCGAACATTGGGATCAATTAACCAACCAAGGTAAACTCGACTTAAAGAACAGTTATTACTATCATGTTGCTCAGTCCGCAAAATCAGGATTATATGACATCTTAGGACATGTGGATGCCTTGGACCGCTATATGCCCGATTACAAAACGTATCAAACAGAAATCGCAGATGAGACGCTTCAAACCATAGCTGAGAATGATATCGTCATCGAGATTAATTCTTCTGATGAGCATTGGGTTCCTAATGGAGTACTTTTGGAAAGAGCATTACATTACGGTGTAAAAGTGACCTTTGGATCCGATGCCCATGAACCTGAACGTGTTGGAGACCATTTCGAGGAAGTAAGAAAACATTTACTTGAAGTCGGCTACCGCGAATGGGCCATATTTAATCAAAGACAAAGAACTATGATTTCTCTCTAATCTATGTGTGAGAAGGATTAATTTTCTATAGGTTTTGAGAGAAGGAGTATCCATCATGAGCAACCCCTGGTTCATTAGTAATAGTGTCATCTTGGTTCGCCTGTTATTATCTGTCCTGATGGGTGGACTTATAGGATTCGAACGTGAACACAATAACCACCCTGCAGGTTTTAGAACTCATATTCTCGTATGTCTCGGTTCTAGCTTGATCATGATGTTATCCATCTATGGTTTCTCTGATTTTATTGGTGAAACGAACGTACGGCTTGACCCTGCTCGGCTTGCGACCGCCGTGATTACTGGGATCGGTTTTCTTGGAGCAGGAACGATCCTGTTCACAGGCAAATCGATCACAGGCCTAACCACAGCAGCTTCTCTTTGGGTTGTTGCTGCTATGGGACTTGCCATTGGTGCTGGATTTTATTTTGCTGCGATAACCGTTACTTGTCTGGTGCTGATTATATTGTGGATGTTCAACAAAGTAGAACGCCGTTTCCTACAAAGCAAACAAATCCGGACCCTTACTATCCAAGCAACCGCTACTGAAGATATACTTGATAGTGTCTGTAATCGGTTAAACAACTTCACGATCAAGACTCAAAAAATGACTTTATTAGAGAAAAGGCTTCCCATAGGTGAAGCAGATCAAATAGAAGTCCAAGTTCAAATCATTGTTCCAAGATCGATGGAACCTGACATAATGATCTCAGAGATGAGAAAGATCGGTGGCATTCACGCTATTTCCGTCGAATAATTAGTTAAATGGCCGGAAATCTCCACCTGCGAGATTATCCGGCCATTATTATTTATCATGTTTCAAAATAAATTCATCTTGCTTAACACCATCTACATCATAAGCCTCGTACGTTAACGTGTTATCGCTGATTGTAATACCAGCAAACATCCCTTTATTATTCTGAAAATGCACAGCTTGATAATATTGATCGCTCTTCTTTTCATTGAACTTTGGACCTGTTGTATTCGTAGTGACATACACTGTCCCCTGACCTTCATCTACGATTTCCCCATTCTTCAAAGGATGGGAACGGGAGTATTCATGATTATGACCCTGCAGCACCAGATCAACGCCATATTCATCGAATATCTTCACCCAATCTTCTATTTTCTCATAGGTATTACCGCCGTATGCCGGCCGATGTATAGCCACGATGGTCCAATCTTTATCATTATTCTTCAAGTCCTCGCGTAGCCACTTTTTCTGTGCTTTAATGCCTGATTCCGTATTGAGAAATACAAAGTGAGCATTCCCGTAATCCATCGAATACGTTGTTCCAGGAATGGAGCCTACCGCCCCGTTGTCTGGTAAATTAAAGTGCGACGTGAAACGCTCAGCAACACCATCTACTTCATCATGATTACCCGTAACTGGAAAAAGTGGGATTCGATTGAGCCATTTATCTACTTTACTAAAAAAATAGTCCCATCCCGCCTCGTCCTCAGGTTCTTCTGTTAAATCGCCGTTGTGTACAATAAAGCGTGCATCCGGAAATAGGTTAAATGCCTGATTTAATGTTTGGCCCCAGAACTCAAAATCCGCTTCTGTTTCCCCTTGTGTGTCCGTCACATTAATCCAAGTGAATGTCTTGACTTCATCTTCCTCTGTCTTAAAAACTGCTGGCTGACTCCAACCATTGCTTTCCCCACTGCCTACCCTATATATATACTCCGTTCCTGGTTCCAGGCCCGTAATATTCACCTTATGGACACCTTGCTTCTTACCATTTCCAGTATCGATTGACGTAGAACTAGCAGTCCATCTCAAAGCACCTTCGGCACTTAAATCTGCTGCATTAGTCCCTTTAGCGATTTCTACTACTCCTTGTATTTCGGGGTCCTCTGTATACCAGGTAAAGGCCCTAGTTGTACGCGCATCTTCCTTCCACGTAGTGACCAAAGACTTAGGAATCGCGGTGGTTTCTGATTGAAATCTTTGAATTACTACTACTCCAGCGATCAAGAGAATACACACGAATATGATCCAGTAAGACTCTCGACTTATGTTCAATCCATTCCCTCCCTTTGTATGAGAATAAAGATACTTCTACTTCTCTAAGAATGTCAAATTCCATATCCTCCTATACTGATTTGTCAACGCTGTGTAAAAACTTTCAGTTTACTTTCAGTTAGCCTTAAGTAAGAAATCAGGAAGGGCAGTTAGGATGGGTTATGTAACAAACGGCGGAACTTTGATCTTCACACGGAAATGAGGTGTATTAGTGAACACGAAATTAAAATATCGCCACGAGCTTAAGTTTATGATTAATCGCCAGCAATATTTTATCATACGCCAAAGGCTGAAAAGTATTGTAGAGCAGGACGCCCATGTAGGACCTACCGGAGAATATCATATTCGAAGCCTATATTTCGATGATATCAACAATACGGCTCTTCATGAAAAATTGGGTGGGATTCGTGATCGGGCCAAATATAGGATTCGAATTTACAACAACTCGGACAACCTGATCCATTTTGAGAAAAAAGTTAAGTTTAATGATTACATCGCAAAGTTAAAAGAACCGTTGACGCGGGATATGTACAACTCTATCGTCAGTGGAAATTTTGAGGTGTTAAACGTTCCAGACAAGCCTTTGTTGAGAGAATTATATTACGAGATGAGAAACAACTTACTGCGCCCTAAAGTAATTGTCGACTATGTACGCGAACCTTACGTTTGTCACAACGGCAATGTACGAATCACATTTGACAAAGAGCTCCGAACCGGACTGAATTCCACTGATATTTTTGACGAAGCCTTGAATTCTGTACCTGCGATCGATGATCATTTAATCATTCTTGAAGTGAAATATGATGAATACATTCCGGAATATATCCGAGCTGCATTGCAGCTTGAGGGGCTAAATCAACAGTCCGCTTCGAAGTATGTCATTTGTCGCAAGTATTTAAAAACCAACACATGGGAGGATTATTAATTAATGGATACAACGACTACAGATACAACAGTAAACTTTGGAGATATCATAAAAAAGTCTGTCACTAGTAGTTTCTCGACAGATATCAGTATAGCCAAAATCTTAATCACACTTGGAATTTCTTTTATTATTGGACTCTTTATCTTCATTCTCTACAAACGAGTATTTAGCGGTGTGCTATATTCCAAGAGTTTCAACGTTTCGCTCATAGGTATGACTATGGTAACTGCTATGGTTATCATCGCTATCAGTTCTAACCTAGTCCTTTCCCTCGGTATGGTCGGTGCCCTGTCGATTGTCCGCTTCAGAACACCTATTAAAGATCCTACAGACTTGATCTTCCTATTCTGGGCTGCTGTTGCAGGCATCGTGACTGGGGCAGGGTTCTTTACCTTGGCTGCTATCGGATCGGTGATTATTGGTTTAGTTCTGTTCTTCTTTATTAAAAATACATCAACAGATACACCATACCTACTTGTCATTAACTGCACAGGTGATGAAAGCGAACAATTGGTTCATAGCCAAATTGGTTCACTCGTCAAACGTTATAATGTGAAACAAAAAACAGTTTCTGCAGGCAATATCGAGATTACGCTTGAAGTTCGTCTTCGCGATAATGAAGGACGTTTTGTTAACCAGATTTCGCAACTTGGTGGTGTCAAGAACGTGGTACTGATCAGCTATAACGGGGACTACGTGTCCTAATCAGTGGGGGTGAAGAAGATGAAAACAAAGTGGTCCTCGCTTCTTCTCTGTCTATGCTCCTTGCTGCTGATCTTTGGACTCGTTGCCTGCGAAGTAACGAATACCTCCTCTACCACCGTTGGTACTAACACAACAAGTACAACAGAAGAAACCAAAGTATCAGCCGAAGAACAGAAGCTGGATGAAGAAGTTTTTCCCAAGGACAAAGTCGTTGATGTCAAAATTACCATCGATGAAGATGAGTTTCAAGACATGCTCGACAATGCGAGTAACGAAGAAATAAAGACCGCTTCCGTTGATTATAACGGACATCATTTCGATAATGTCGGTATTCGCACAAAAGGAAACTTAAGTCTACGCAGCGTGGTTCAAATGACGGATTCGGATCGATACAGCTTCAAGCTCTCATTCGACGAATTTGTAAATCAAACGCTGGGTGGAATAAGCAAGATCAATCTAAATAATAACTATAGTGATGCAACAAGTATGCGTGAATTTCTCACCTATGAGCTAGCAGAAACGATGGGGCTTCCTACTCCTAAGCATTCATTTGTCAATATATACATCAATGATGAACTGTGGGGATTCTATTTAGCTGTCGAGCAAATCGGTGACGCCTATTTAGAGCGGAATTTTGGTAATTCCTACGGGGCGTTATATAAAGGAGAAATGACCGGAAGCGGAAGTGATTTGCTCTGGATAGATGATAATCCAGATTCCTATACCGGCTTGGTGCTTAAATCAGACACCACTAATGGAGACATCCTCATCGATATGATCAATGAACTTAATAATGGTTCTGATTATGAGAAGTACATTGACGTCGAGGAAGCCTTAAAATACATTGCGCTAAATGTCGTTACAAATAACACGGACAGCTATATAGGTGGTAACAAACAAAATTACTACCTCTATGAAGACGATGGTATCTTCTCCGTCCTCCCTTGGGACTACAATATGGCCTTCTCAGGAATGGCAGGTGGTGGAATGGGCGGTGGTTTCGGTGGGCAACGACCTGGAGCTGGAGCCAAAACGGACACCGACGCTAGTAATACGGCAGTTCCTGATAACGCAACTGGCGACAGCAAGGTAGATCAAGGCGATGCGGTTGGAGATAACAACAAGGCAGCAGGAGGTGCTATGGTAGCTCCCGACAATGCTGCTGGAGATACTGCGGTGGATCAGGGCAATGCTCCGAATGGAGCTCCTACTCCTCCTGATCAAGCAACTGGTGATGGACAGACTCCTCCGGAAATTCCCGATGGATTCGATCCAAAAGCAGCCAATGGCGGTGGACTTAGCAAAACGAATCTTCTAATCGATGAACCTACGCAAGGTGCGGTTGCTGAACGTCCCTTAGTTGCTAAATTGTTGGAGGTCGATGAGTACAAGGAAATGTACCACAATATCATTAAGCAAGCCGTGGAAGGTTTTCTTGAGAATGACACCTTCACCGCCAAAGTTGAAGAACTTTCTAACATGATCTCATCCTATGTAAAGGCTGATCCAAGTGCCTTTTACACATATGAGGAATATGAACAAGGCGTTACCCAGTTGATCGCGACTAATGCTAGTCAAGTAGAGAATATATCTCAGCAACTTGACGGTACGATTGCTTCATCCGGTGATGGTTCCGGTAGTGGCGGTGGCATGGGTGGTGGCGGTGGTATGAGAGGCGGCGCTCGGGGCCTAGCCGCGCAGGGCGCTGATGCGACAGGCCAAGCTCCTCAAGGCGTTCCTGCCACGCAGGGCGCCGATGCGACGGGCCAAGCTCCTCAAGGCGTTCCTGCTGCGCAGGGCGCTGATGCGACGGGCCAAGCTCCTCAAGGCGATCAAGCCGCGCAGGGCGCCGATGCGACGGGCCAAGCTTCGCAAGGCGATCCTGCCATGCAGGGCGCCGATACGACGGGCCAAGCTCCTCAAGGCGTTCCTGCCACGCAGGGCGCCGATGCGACGGGCCTAGCTCCTCAAGGCGGTTTTGGTGGTGGCCGTGGTCAAGGTGACAGACCTATGGATATGGGTAACGGCGGTGGACAATGGGGTGGTTTTGGTGGAGACCCATCAGTGCAGCAACAGGATAATTCCAACAATATCATCACGGCGGGGATATCCCTTCTTATACTCATATTGTCTTGCTTGTTCGTAGCCTTTTACAAACGAAAACGACTATAGAAAACACAAAAGAGACAGTCCCAACAGTTACGAATCATAACTTGGGACTGTCTCTTTTTTTAATCTCTTTGATTTAAAAACATGTGGTATAAGATCCCCTGTGCGGCTAGCCGGACACTGAGTACGCTATTTACTCATAAATGCCCCAAAATTCACACTTTGCGGACATGAGTTCCGTTATTCGCCAAATATACGGATAAATCAGCGCCTTATATAGTAAATAACGTATCCTATCTATATAGCCCCCTAATCCAATTGGACACTCCAATCCACC
>NZ_RZNY01000027.1 GCF_003994475.1 Paenibacillus anaericanus
TTCTTAATTTTTGGACCTATGCTTTAACTTAATGACATTGAGCATGAGCTCTCCGCTTCTTCATCTCACCCAAAGATTTTATTTCTTCGGAAGCACAGATGTAGGATTGATCAATTCGTTATTCTCATACACTGCAAAGTGTACGTGATTACCAAGTTCCTTCTCCTGCTCGTTATGTCCGGAAGTTGCAATGGAATCACCTTGCTTCACTTCGGCATTCTGCTTCACCTTTACATCCGATAAACTTTCGTATACCGTCTTCAGGTTATTAGCATGTGTAATCTCCACAACATAGCCGAGTAACGGATGCTCTTCAATTCGTGTAACCTTACCGCTTAGCGCAGCCGTTACTTCGAAAGATTTGTCATCTCCGCGCGCCAGATCAATTCCGGTGTTCGGTGTAAAAGTATCTTTGTACTGCACAAGAGCTGCCTGATGATCCTCGGCTGAACCATCCTTCTCATAGAACGGTTTGACAATAGCAACATCGGCTACCTTCGCGACAGGCCATGCCAGATCTTCGTAACTAGCTAACGTCTCAACTGCGGCACCATCCTTGCCATCCTCTTGACCCAGCGCATCGCTGTTGCCTGGAAGATTCAAAGAGTCTGTAACACTAGCGGGGGTCGATTCCATCGGCTTTTGAGCAGCATCCTGGTAGACCCACACTAAAGTTAGTATAATTGCCGCTGCCGCTACATACGCTGCCGGATAGACCCATCTTTTCGACAACAGTCTTTTCCATGCGGATACCGGTGCTATCGGCTCTCCCAATCCTTTTTTAGGAGATTCCTCATGGGATTTGTTTTTTTGATTTTGTTCATTCATTTTGTCATCACCTCAGTAACCAGTGTTACCGGGTCCAACTCTTTTATACTTCGTTTATATCATTTTTTTTAAAAAAGTTAATTTTTAAGTATAAGCGAGGTTTGCCGAAAAGATATTCCCGTATAATAGTGTTTGAGAATTTGCGTGCTAGTATACCCCTCTTTTGCCATACCATTGGCGCCCCACTGGCTCATCCCAACCCCGTGTCCATACCCGTAGGTCGTGATATTCACATTCTTACCATCCAATTTGAATGTAAACTGACTAGAGCGAAGTTTCAGCTTCTCTCTTACTTCTCGGCCTGTAAAAATCTCGCCGCCAATAGATATGCTCTTCACCTTACCTCCAGATGTAAGTGATAGAATCTTGATTAATTTATTCATAGTGAGTGTCTCTTGCTTTGCACTTGTTGTTGCTGGGAGTGCTGGCGCTCGCAAACCCAACTTCCCGAACATTTCACTTAATGGTAGTGTTATTGTCTCTTTATAATGAGGATTAATTTCCGCCTCCCATGGGCTAGGCACGCTGCGAAGGTAGGGGATTTGGGATGTCCAGTATTCTTCCGAGTTTTCGGTATATCCGCCGCTAGCTGAGAAAAAGGACGCGGTTATCGGTTCACCCCGATAAGTCATGATCATTCCACTAGTTTCTCTGACGGCTTGTTGCAGCTTGGCCAATTGCTCGGACTTACCACTCTTCACCCACCCGCGCAGATCTTGCTTAGATAGATACGCCTGATGGGCAACTGTATCAGTCACATCCGCATCAAGTGTGGGAACACCGCTAGAATCACCCGCTACCAAACGGCGAGCAATAAAGGTGCGAGCCGCAATAGCTTGCGCTTTGAGAGCCTCCAATTCAAAATCGGCTGGCATTTCAGCGGCGAGCACCCCTGTCACATATTGCTCTAATGGCAGGATTTCTACGACACCCCTGTCTGAGAGATAGACGTGTACGGAAACCGCAGATGCCGCTGGCGTGAAAGCTGAGGGTATGAAGTTATATCCGCCGACAGCGGGATTACCGAGAGCGGATGGATCAAGGGTGATTGAGCCGAATGTGTGTGGACCAAGCGCTGTTGGATCAAGAGCTGATGAGCCGGGAGTGAGTGGGCCAAGAGTTGTTGAAGCAAGGCCCGATGTGCCCGGAACGAGTGAGTCAAGTGCTGAAGGCAAATGCTTCTGTGGTGCGGCGGATTGTGCCGCAGGGTCTACGGGCATTGTGGCCGGTGGCGCAGCCCGGCCAGTGAGCAGCGCCGGCAGCAGCACGGCGAGCGCAGTTAGCGCAGCCACAGCGGCGGCGAGCTTTCCGAGGTTCCTTCCGCGTAGGCGGAAGGAACCTCGGAGCGGAGCACGCGCGGGCACGTGGTAGCCGGGCGGCAGTGGCCGCAGTGCCGGCAATGTCGGCTGCGCAGGCGCTGCTGCGCTGATGGGTGCCGCCGCTGGTGCGGTTGCCCGCACTGGTGTTGGCTGTGCCGGCACGGTGAGCGGCATAGCCTGCTCGCCGGCACCCGCATCAGCTCCAGCTCTGGGCTGATCTATGCGCCGCTCTACAGATTGCACCGCCCGCAAATGCGTCGACTCGGCACTCTTAGGTTCACCGAGCACACGTGATGCTTGCGAATCCAGCGCTACATTTGGATGCTCCTGCGAGAATTGCTCTTCCCTTTTCTTCGGGGTATCTCTCTTACCCATACTATGAGATTGACCCGCTTTAGCAACTTCATACTCACTTAGACCATTAATCCTGCTACTAGCCTTTAATAGAGATGTATCTGCAACTGGCTCCTTCCGGCTCTCTACCTTTGAACGTTGAACCTTATTTTCATTTACAGAGACTATAGGCCCGATAGGCTCTTCATTTCTACGAGCTGCCAAGTTTATTTTTAAAAGAGAGCCCTCTTGTTCCATGTCGTTAATTACCTCCATCCAATTCATGGTGCAGTTACAGGACCCCATTCTACAAGGTATCAGGTAACCCTAGCGTTTAAGATCCTTATATCTTTTGTCCGCTATACTTATAGATATGAGTTTCTCTCTTTTGCTAGAACTCAAAATCGACTCTTACCGCGCCCAAATAGATACTAATTGCATAAAGTAGTAACTATACTTTTTACAACTATTAAAAGGTCACCTACATTTCCATAAAATTAACTGCACTCTATGCAACTATTCTTTCGAAGCAACAACGGACCCTACCAAATACTATTCAATAACTTATCCTAGCCGCTCATGCCTCTCACAGCCTCCAATATAAATAAGACCAGTCGCAGATTCCGACTGATCTCATATCGAGTGTTCCAAAGCCCATGAATACAAGCAAAAGACCATGCCAGGTGGCATAGTCCTTCGTCTAATTTCTATAATAGTTATAATTATTTCGGATGTTCAAATGATCAATACAACAGTCCTTGGACTATTGAGAGTTACGCCCAAGTCGGTTGAATCTTAAGGACAGGTCTTTCCTCATGTTGAGGCAATTGCACCTTGGTAGATTCAGCTACTGGCTCATCCATTGTGATGCGCCAAATATCAGCGCCCAATCCAGAGAGTTTCTCGGCCAAATGTACATAACCCCGATCAATATGGTGTGTTCCGCTAACTTCAGTTGTTCCATCCGCCACTAAACCAGCAATAATCAATGCCGCACCTGCTCGTAAATCAGTAGCACACACTTTAGCACCGCTTAGTTTAGCACCACCCGTAACAATAGCTCCACGGCCTTCAACCTTGATCTCTGCATTCATCAAACGGAATTGATCGACATGCATAAAGCGATTCTCAAACACGGTCTCAGTGACTACGCTCGTGCCTTCTGACACCAGCAACAACGCCATCATTTGTGACTGCATATCTGTCGGGAAACCTGGATACGGAAGTGTTTTGACATCGACAGCTTTCAGTGGCTTATCCGCACGTACACGGATACCGTTCTCTTGCGCGTCAATACTAACACCCATTTCCTCCAGCTTAGAAATAACAGGTCCTAAATGGTCTGCTATAGCCCCTTCTACAAACACGTTACCACCAGTCATAGCGGCAGCGATCATAAAGGTGCCTGCTTCCACTCGGTCAGGAATAACTGTATGCTCTACTCCGCATAATTTCTCTACGCCTTCAATGCGAATAACTCCTGTTCCTGCACCCCGCACAATAGCCCCCATGCCGTTCAGGTAATTAGCCAGATCGACAATTTCAGGTTCCTTTGCTGCGTTCTCAATAACAGTTGTTCCTTCAGCTAAAGTCGCAGCCATCATAATATTCTCCGTTGCACCTACGCTTGCTACATCCAAATATACCTTAGCGCCACGCAAACGGCCTTTTGTCTTCGCTTCAATGAAACCTTGACCGAGATTAATCTCCGCGCCCATAGCCTCAAAGCCCTTCAAATGCTGGTCAATCGGTCTCGTACCGATAGCACAGCCTCCTGGCAATGAGATCCGAGTATAACCCGTTCGAGTTAACAAAGGACCCATGACAAGAAAAGACGCCCGCATTTTCCGCACCCATTCGTACGGTGCTTCACAAGAAGCGATATTCTGCGCATTAACCGTAATGACTTCACGGTCATATGTAACGTTCGCTCCTAGTGATTCCAACACTTTATTAATGGTCATTACATCATCAAGGGGAGGTGCATCACGAATAATGCTGATCCCATCCTCACCCAATAGCGATGCTGCAATGATCGGTAGCACTGAATTTTTAGCTCCGCTAACTTTAACGTTCCCGGCCAAAACATTGCCACCGCGGACGATAAATTTACTCATCTTGTTTCCCTCCGCGCGTTCATTTTCATCTGATCCTCTAATTTTAAAAAAGAATATTCGTTCATTCACTAAATTTCATCATATCATTAGTCAATTCATGCGCACAAAGTTCCACTACAGTAGAAAAAGAGCGCATGTTGGAGGAAATCATCCTCCCCTAAAACATACATTCAAATAACGTGTAATAATCCCTATTCTCATTGTTGACACAATGATTTGATGTTATTCGACATTTTCTTAGACTAACATAGTCTAACACACTTTAACCAAAAGACTTAGGTATTAAAACAAGTACCGTAGCAATTGTGTGTATCCCATGTAATCCATAATGAAGGAGGCAACAAAATGCCCAAGTACCACAGACAACAGCAACTGAAGTAATTTGCCCTGTGGACCCTTCGGATGACGAACAAACAAATCAAGTTTTAAATTTTGCAAGGCCCACCAAGACAAAGCGATGCAAACCAGTGAGATGAGAATAGCTGTAAGGCCACTCACACCGACCGAAGCAGGTAATGATTCGACTGGACTCACATGTTCTTCCTCCCTGTCACGTTTATATTTATGCCGCTAACCTTGAATCGGTTAACACTCACACTAAATATATTGGTCAGCAATCTGTAAAAATATAGACCCTATTTATCATACTTGCCATAGTGACAATAATCCAGCTTTTCTTTTAAATGAAAGGGTTTTCAATTGAATATATCAAAAAAACTTTTTTTCAAATATTGAATTGGGTAAATATGAACATACGATATGAGGAAAAGTGTTCCAAATATATAGGGTTTAAGCGGGGCTTTCCTAGTTATAAACATGCATCCAAAACTTTAATACTTCGCTGTAACGTTAACGTAAAATCGATATTGCTATAGTTATCATTTGCATTATTAGTAGGTTCTACACAGGATGTTAAATGTCCTTCATTTACCAGTTCCAATTTGATAGGAAATGTTGCCTATTAATCTCCATTAAATTTATAAAATTCTCGAAAAATCTTCCTTTACAGCAAAAAAGCCGAACACCTTATAGATGTCCGACTTTCATTTCTTACACTATTTCTTAGTGTTGCTCGATACATTAATCCGGGTTATAGCTCTTTGCAGTGCGAGTTCAGCACGACGATGATCGATGCGATCCTGATTGCCCCGAGCAGACAAGCGGCGCTCAGCACGTTCCCGGGCAGCAATAGCCCGCTCGACATCAATCGACTCCGGTAATTCTGCGCTCTCCCCAAGAACAATCACTTTATCGCTCTGTACTTCGACAAAACCGCCGTGTACTGCGATCGAAATGATTTTTCCCCCGACTTTAGCCACAATAGGAGCGACTTGAAGTGGTGTCACAAGTGGAATATGACTTGGTAGAATACCAAGCTCTCCTTCGATCCCGCGGACAGTCAAACTGTCCACTTCATGTGAGAACACCACACGCTCTGGTGTGACGATTTCCAATAAAAAGGTGCTCATATTCATCCCTCCTGTTCGTGGGACAGTTCATTTCTGAAGCATCCGCCTTGACGGTGCGATTTACAGCGTTTTTGCTTTCTCCACAGCTTCTTCAATCGTACCTACGAAGAGGAATGCTGCTTCTGGAAGGTTGTCGTGCTTACCATCCAAAATTTCCTTGAAGCTACGAACGGTTTCAGCGATCGGAACATATTTCCCTTTCAAACCTGTAAACTGTTCTGCAACGTGGAACGGTTGCGATAAGAAACGCTCAATCTTACGTGCACGTGCAACGAGCAAACGGTCATCCTCAGATAATTCATCCATACCAAGGATGGCGATAATATCCTGAAGCTCTTTATAACGAGCCAGTAGTCGTTTAACAGCTTGAGCAACATTGTAGTGCTCTTCGCCTACGATTTCCGGTGCCAACATCCGGGAGCTGGAAGCTAGTGGATCCACGGCAGGGAAAATCCCCTTCTCGGAAATCTTACGCTCCAAGTTAGTCGTTGCATCAAGGTGAGCAAACGTGGTAGCTGGAGCCGGGTCAGTATAGTCATCCGCAGGAACGTAGATCGCTTGGATCGAAGTAACAGAACCTTTCTTCGTAGAAGTGATCCGTTCTTGCAGTTGCCCCATCTCTGTAGCAAGTGTTGGTTGGTAACCTACCGCAGACGGCATCCGTCCAAGAAGGGCTGAAACCTCTGAACCTGCTTGTGTAAAGCGGAAGATGTTATCGATGAAGAGCAACACATCGCGGCCTTCTTGATCGCGGAAGTATTCTGCCATCGTCAGACCCGTCAAGGCCACACGAAGACGCGCACCTGGAGGTTCATTCATTTGACCGAACACCATGGCTGTCTTATTGATAACGCCTGAGTCTGTCATTTCATGATACAAGTCGTTACCTTCACGAGTACGTTCACCTACACCAGCAAATACAGAAATACCGCCATGCTCCTGTGCGATATTATTGATTAGCTCCTGGATTGCTACCGTTTTACCTACACCGGCACCACCGAAGAGGCCGATTTTACCGCCTTTTGCATAAGGTGCCAATAGATCGATAACTTTAATTCCAGTTTCCAAAATATCAGATTGTGTAGACAACTCTTCAAATGAAGGGGGTTGACGGTGGATCGGATTTCTAGCATCCGTTGCCACAGCACCTTTGTTATCAATCGTTTCTCCTAGTACGTTAAAGACCCGACCTAGGGTCGCTTCGCCTACAGGGACGGAAATCGGTGCTCCTAAATCCAAAGCTTCGGTTCCGCGCACAAGGCCGTCCGTTGTGGACATAGCGATACAGCGTACCAGATTGTCTCCCAGGTGGTTAGAAGCTTCTAATATTAGCGCTTCTTCACCAGCCTGCGCGTCTGGTTTCACAATTTCAATAGCGTTATATATTTCCGGCAATTGTCCACGTTGAAATTCAACGTCAACGACCGGACCCATTACGCTAACAACGCGTCCTTTGTTCATCTTTGTTTCCCTCCTAGAAAGTCCCTACTATTAGCTCTGCGCGTTCGCTCCGGCGACAATTTCCGTGATTTCCTGGGTAATTGCCGCTTGACGAGCACGGTTGTAAGTCAAGGTAAGCTCGCCGATCATTGTCGTCGCATTCTTCGTTGCACTGCCCATTGCTGTCATCTTCGCGCCAAGTTCACTCGCTTTGCCTTCCAAAAGGGCGCCGAATATAAGGGTCTCCGCATATTTCGGCAACAGAACTTCTAATACACCTTCAGGAGACGGCTCATATTCATAAGTTGCAGACACTCCATGTTGATCAACACGGTCGAAAGGTAGTAAACGATCGACGGTTGGTACCTGAGTGATCGCGTTAATGAATTTGCTATAGCAAATATAAACCTCGTCATACTCTTCCTCTTCGAAGCCTTGAACAGCTGCGTAAGCTAGAGATTTGATGTCAGCAAATCTGGGTGCATCGGACAATTCGGTAATTTCACTCACAACGGGAAGGTCTCGGCGATTGAAATATTCCCGACCTTTACGTCCAATTACGAACAATCCATATTCCGACTTAGAAGAATGACGGCTATGCAACTCATCCATTACCTTGCGGAGAACGTTAGCATTGTAACCTCCAACAAGACCACCGTCAGACGTAATTACAATATAAGCGGTACGTTTCACTGGACGAGAGACCATCATAGGATGCGAGATGCCCTCGCTACCTGCTGCAATGCTAGAAACAACCTCTCTCAACTTCTCTACGTAAGGCCTAGAAGCTTGGGCTTTCTCCTGCGCTTTTCTCAGCTTGGCTGAAGCTACCATCTCCATCGCCTTCGTAATTTGACGGGTGTTCTGAATGCTCTTGATCTGACGTTTAATTTCGCGAATCCCTTTTGCCATGATTTCACCACCTCAAAGTTTTGGCTGGGGCCAAAACTAACTTCGAAAGCATAATCCTAAACTTTGGTTAGAGACCAAAGTTAACTTCGAAAGCATTCACTAAGTTTTGGCTGGGGCCAAAACTAACTTCGAAAGCATCAACTATGTTTTGGCTGGAGCCAAAACGGATATAAACATTATAGAAACTTAGGTCATAGACCCTTGAACATAGATTACATCACTAAGAACCGGCATTTCAGCACCGTGCCAAAGCCGGTTCATAGAATTATTTTGCAGAAGTTGCAAAACCTTTTTTGAACTTCTCAATGGCTTCCTTCAACTTCGCTTCATTATCAGCAGTCAAGTCTTTAGTATCCGTAATTGATTTCAGTACTTCAGCATACTGACTCTCTATAAAGGACAAGAATTCAGCTTCGAAGCGATGTACGTCAGCCAATGCGATATCGTCCAAATATCCCTTAACGGCAGTGTACAGACTAAGCACCTGTTTCTCAACCGGAAGTGGTTGATTCACGCCTTGTTTCAGGATTTCCATCATCCGGGAACCACGAGTCAAACGCGCTTGCGTTGATTTGTCGAGGTCGGAACCGAATTGGGAGAACGCTTGAAGTTCACGATATTGAGCCAAATCCAAACGGAGTGTGCCCGCTACCTTCTTCATCGCTTTGATCTGAGCAGAGCCCCCTACCCGGGATACGGAAATACCGACGTTGATCGCCGGACGTTGACCGGAATAGAATAGATCGGATTCAAGGAAGATCTGACCGTCTGTAATCGAGATAACATTCGTCGGAATGTACGCCGATACGTCAGAAGCTTGTGTTTCAATGAACGGCAACGCCGTAATGGATCCACCACCAAGCTCGTCGCTCAGTTTAGCTGCACGTTCTAGCAAACGGGAGTGCAAATAGAAGACATCCCCTGGGAATGCTTCCCGACCCGGTGGACGACGAAGCAACAAGGACAATTCGCGGTAAGCCGCTGCTTGTTTAGATAAGTCATCATAGATGATAAGTACATGCTCGCCTTTGTACATAAAGTACTCGGCCATACTAACACCAGCATAAGGAGCGATGTATAGAAGTGGTGACGGATCCGATGCGGCAGCCGTTACGACAATCGTATACTCAAGAGCTCCATGACGGCGAAGCGTTTCAACTACGTTAACAACCGTGGACTGTTTCTGTCCGATAGCTACGTAAATACATTTCACGCCGTTACCTTTTTGATTGATAATTGTATCGATGGCGATCGCTGTTTTACCTGTTTGACGGTCACCGATAATGAGTTCCCGTTGACCACGGCCAATTGGAACCATGGAGTCAATTGCTTTAATCCCTGTTTGCATCGGCTCGTGTACCGATTTCCGGTCGATAACACCCGGTGCTTTGTTCTCTACTGGACGGAATTCCGTCGTAGCGATGGCACCTTTGCCATCAACTGGCTGTCCTAGCGGATTCACTACCCGACCAAGCAACGCTTCGCCAACTGGAACCTGCATGATTTGACCGGTACGCTTCACTTGGTCACCTTCGCGAATAGCGGTGTAAGGTCCCAAGATTACAACCCCGACATTACTCTCTTCCAGGTTGAGCGCAAGACCAAAAACGCCATTCTCAAACTCAAGCAATTCGTTTGCCATGGCGTTCTCAAGTCCGTGGACACGGGCAATACCGTCACCAACTTGAATAACGGTGCCGACTTCGGACACTTCAATTTCTGATTTATATTGTTCGATCTGACTCTTAATCAGTGTACTGATCTCTTCAGGTCTGATACTCAAGTGTTTCACCCCTATCTACAGTGCTTGTCTTCGAAAAGACTTCTCCAACCGTTTCAGCTTGCCGGACAAACTGCCATCATACAGCGTATCGCCGATTCTGACCTTCATTCCGCCGAGCAGATCACTATCAACTACATTCAGGACACGGATCTTCTTATTCACCAGTGTACCGAACTCAACCTCGATCGATCGTTTCTCCTCATCAGAGAGAGCATATGTCGAATAGACCGTGGCATTAGCTAGACCTAATGCATCACCTGCGACTTTGATATAACTGTTCAAAAGTTCCGGCAAAACATCGGTTCTTCCCCGTTCTACTAGCAACTTAGCTAGAGAAACTACGGGCACTGAAAGCTTACCTTCCAGTACACCTCCGAGCACTTCCCATTTCGCTGTTTCAGAAATATTCGGACTCACAATGAACTGTTGAACTGCAACATCTTCGCTCATCGCTAATACCAAAGCCCTTAACTCCTGTTCGACCTCCAGTGTACGCCCTTCTTGTGCAGCAATCTCATACATTGCTTTGGCGTATCTTTTGGCTACCACAGACTCCCGGCTCATGATTTTTTACCTACTTCATCCAAGTATTGGTTTACAAGCTTTTCTTGTTCTGCCGGATTGTTCTCGACTTCGCGTTCGATTAACTTCGATGCGATATTTACGGAGAAAGTTCCAATCTCGGTACGAAGAGCTTCAACCGCTTTATTACGCTCACTCTCGATATCACGAACTGCTTCGTTCTTCATGCGCAATGCATCAAGCTTGGCTTGTTCTAGTAGATCATGCGCTTGTTTACTACTGCTTTGTTTCGATTGCTCAATAATTTCAAAGGCATCTTGGCGAGCTTGCTTAAGCGCGTCCTTCTGCTCTTCTACGTAAACGGTCGCTTGTTCTCTCGTTTGCTTCGCTTCATTTAACTGTCCGAGCACCAACTCACGACGTTGCTCCATTACCGCAAAGAGTTTACTGAAAGCAAACTTGTTCAGTAGCCAATAAAGTATTACGAATGCAATCATGGTAATAAGAATATTCTCCCAAAGGATCTTCACCGATGTCACTCCTTTCCGTTAACACAACTGACTTATGTTATAAAAAAGCTCATAAAAGGAAGGCGCGGATGGCATCGGCCCTCCCCGCCAAACCATAATATATTAAGAACCCATGATCATGAACGCGATAACAGTTGCTGCAAGTGGAACTACTTCGACGATACCTACACCGATAAACATTGTTGTTTGAAGTTTATTTGCTGCCTCTGGTTGACGTGCGATCGATTCAACTGTACTCTTTACGATCATCCCGTTACCAAGACCTGCACCAAGTGCACCCAAACCTACTGCAATAGCTGCTGCCAAATACTGTAATCCCATCTTAAATTTCCTCCTTAGATTTGTTCCTCATATTTTAAATATATTAGACCTCACAGGAATCAGCCAAAAGACTGCCCCCTTAAGAGTTTACTAATGCGCTTCTTCTTCGTGAATTGCATACTGTGAAATATAAACCATAGTCAGGATCGTAAAGATATACGCCTGAAGACCGCCTACAAAGATACTGAAAGCTTGCCAAATACCCATAAACGGAATTCCAATGAAGCCTAGCTTGAGAATTACCGAGATTAAGACCTCACCTGCAAATATATTCGCATATAGACGTAGTGCCAATGCGATTGGCTTAGACAAATTCTCAATAATATTCAGAGGTAAGAAGACTGCAAATGGCTCAACAAAGTGCTTGAGATAGTGCTTCCTATTGTTCTTGAGTCCTAAGTAATTCATCAGGACAAACACGACCAAGGCGAGTCCCGCAGTTACAGAAACATCCGCAGTTGGTGACTTCCACCATAAGATCTCAGCATGCTCTCCCCCCGCTAGTCCCCGAGTGGCTTCAATCACTTGTCCAAAGATTGTCTCCTGTTGATGCGCCTCAGTAATAACTCCCAACGGCAATCCCAGAAGGTTGGATACGAATATGAACAAAATCAAGGTCAATCCGAGAGAAATGAACGGTTTGCCTTTCTTCGAGCTCATAGAACTTCCAACGATACCTTGAACGAATTCAACAACCCATTCCATAAAGTTTTGCATTTTGGAAGGATTCTCGACCGACAAGTTGGCCACAGCTAAACGACAAACAACAAATACGATGAGCATACTTACTAAAAGCATCAAAATAGCGGATAAATCCAAGTGAAATCCACCAAGTATGATAACCGGTGATTCATGCATGTGTATGTATTCACCTCTTTTCCAAGTAAGATGTTCAAGATTTGTCTCGGAGTCCAATCACGATTCCAACCGGAATGGTCAATAATTGTGAAATGAACAATCCGATTATAACTCCCATAACAGACACATGCTCTAGCTTCATTGCAATCATAACTACAATTAAGACTAGGCACATTCTGGTAAGAAATCCGAAATTGAATCTTTTGTTATCCTTACCGAGCAAAAACGCAAATAATCCGCGTACCTTAATGGATAAGAATCGGGTATAAAACATTCCGAAAGCAGATCCAAAAATTAAGCCTATAATAATAGGCCTATGATCCGGAAGAAAAGCCCATCCGAGAAACAAAATGGACAACCATATCATCATTATCCGGGATACGGCTCTAACAATGGAGCTCAAATCATCCATCTTGCTCCCCCATAAATTTGTAGATTACGCAATTTTTTCGGCACAAAAAAAACAACATAATATACCTATTTTCTGTGTAAAGTAATACCAACTCATTTTACAGAATGTGACGACTTTTTGTCAATGAAAGCGTTAAAGCAAAAAAACTTGAATTTTATAACAAATATCACAGAAAAATTAAAGAAACCGTACAGTACAACTGTATGCTATCTAGTTAAAAAACACAATTATTCTTGCGTTCCATTTGTGAACTTTCTGTGAAAATTCTCAGGACGTTCGCTTACCAATCCGAAATGGTGAAGAATAGCATTGACAATTCTTTGCGATGCCTTTCCATCTCCGTACGGGTTAGCGGCCCGGCTCATAGATTCATAAGTCCCTCTGTCACTAAGCAACACCTTAGTCCGCTCATACACCATCTCCTCATCCGTGCCTACAAGTTCCAACGTACCTGCCTCTATACCTTCAGGACGCTCTGTCGTATCGCGTAGCACAAGTACAGGAACGCCAAAAGATGGCGCTTCTTCCTGCATACCGCCAGAGTCCGTAAGTATAAGATAGGTGTGAGCGTAAATATTATGAAACTCCACCACATCAAGAGGCTCGATAAGTTTGATACGGGGATGATTCCCCAAAGTTTCATAGGCGGGCTGTCTCACCGCAGGACTAGGATGAACCGGATAAACAATCGCTATATCTTCAAATTCATCAGCGATTCGCTTGATTGCACGGAAGATATTCAAGTGCGGTTCTCCTTGCGATTCACGGCGGTGAGCCGTCATGAGAATAAGCCGCTTTCCGGCGGCCCAATCCAGCACGGAATCACTATAACTCGGCTGTACTGTATATTGAAACACATCAGTAACCGTGTTGCCTGTGACATATATACTTGACTCAGCCTTATTCTCTTTCCTTAAATTACCAGCAGAAACCTCCGTTGGAGCAAAATGTAAATCTGCAAGGACACCTGTCAATTGCCGATTCATCTCCTCAGGAAATGGTGACATTTTGTTCCAGGTCCTAAGTCCTGCTTCTACATGCCCAATTTTGATCCCTTGCAAAAATGCAGCATAACTTGCTAGGAAAGTTGTCAGAGTATCCCCATGGACTAATACAATATCAGGTCTCGCTTCACGTAGAACGTTCTCCAAGCCCTGCAGTACACGTATCGTAATTTCATTTAAACTCTGGTTAGGTTTCATTACATCTAGATCGTAATCTGGAACTATTTTAAACACATCAAGAACCTGATCCAGCATTTCACGATGTTGCGCCGTAACGCAAACAACGGATTCAATGTGCTCTGGATGCTTCTCCAGTTCAAGAATCAGCGGAGCCATCTTAATGGCTTCAGGCCTAACGCCGAAGATCGTCATTACCTTAATTTTTGACATGGTATAGTCCTTCCTTTATTTCGTTCCGTATAGTCTGTCACCAGCATCACCAAGACCAGGAATAATATACCCGTGTTCGTCTAAACGTTCGTCCATTGCAGCAACGTAAATATCTACATCCGGATGAACTGCGTGCACGGCTTTTACACCCTCTGGAGCTGCAATAAGATTCATCATTTTAATTTGTGTACAGCCACGTTTCTTGAGTGCGTCAATCGCCGCGATTGCAGAACCACCTGTTGCCAGCATCGGATCAATTACAATGAGTTCTCGCTCTTGAACGTCAGTCGGTAGTTTAATGTAATATTCGACTGGCTGCAGGGTCTGTGGATCGCGGAACAAACCAACATGTCCAACCTTTGCTGCTGGAAGCAACTTCAAGACGCCATCCAGCATCCCAAGTCCTGCACGGAGAATCGGAATGAGACCTAACATCCGTCCAGATATAACTTTTGCCTGCGCCTCAGCAACTGGTGTCTGTACCGTAATCGATTCAAGAGGGATATCTCTTGTAATCTCATAAGCCATTAGCGTGGCGACTTCATCCACCAATTCACGAAAATCCTTCGTGTTGGTTCGCATATCGCGAATGAAAGTCAGTTTGTGTTGAATTAAGGGGTGATCGCATACCACCAATTTTTCCATAGTTTGTCCCTCCGGTAATTATACTAAGTCTTCTTTTCGTCTAATGATGTCCAAATCCTATTTATTATATCACTGTCGTTTTATGATTGCTACGAACTGTCACATCATATAGACTTCTGCTTTCGTGGATCTAACGACAAATTGTGCATCTAGTATTAAGAGTATTAATTTACCGTCATACCCAGTAGAAATACCCAGAATATTCATTACTCCCCAGAAAATCGTTTATCCAATACTTACTGCCCACGCCCTTCAAACTATGGTGGTTTCTTTAGTAGATGAACAAGCTGTAATAAAGACAGACATAAGCAGGATTACTGCTAACCATTTTGTTAATCGCTTACACATTGAATAGCACCCCCTATTAATTCGGAACGATCTCAAACAATAAACCGCGGAGGACTCCGTTATGATGGCCGCCTACTTCTTGTCCAATAATTGCTGTCCACGCTCCTGCATCGAGGCCATCGCCTCGTCAAGAGATTTAGCATCAACCATCACAGCTTTACCTTCGGAATTGATAATTCCTCTTATATTCCCGTAAAATCCCTTTGGAAGTAGTTCGTAATCGACAAAAACACTACTCACATCAGGTTTCAAATAATAAAAAGCTTCCATCCGTTTTCCCTCTGGGTTATACGTGTATTCCGTTCGAGTTGGGACATAAAATCCAGGTGTCTTTGATTTTGCCTTGGCGAATTCATCGCTGTGGACAAACTTGATAAACTCCCATGCAGCCTGTTTCTGTTCCGATTCGGCGTTGATCGACATACAACCACCAATGGTGAAATATTGTGATGTATCACGACTGGACTCATTTACAGGTGCTGTGGCCAACTCCCAATTCAAATGGAACTTGTCCCCTTTCTCTTCTTTGGCCCAGTTTATCTTATTATTGATGTAATAGTAGTAATCCACTGTCATAGCGCTGGTTCCAGTAATAAAGGGATCATATACCTCAAATGTATCAATGTCTGGTAACACGACTGCCTTCGATTCATACGCATCCATGATCACATTAAATAATTCCTTATAGGATTCCGTGTTAAGCGTTACCTTCATATCTTTGACGTTGACTTCGTTTAGATGCTGACTCAAAGACATATTTTCAGCAAGAACAGAAAAGTTTTGCATATATAGGCCACTCACCCCATCCTCTGCCGGGAAACGTTTAGCAAGTTGAATAAGTTCTTTCCATGTCATTTGATCCTGCGGATAAGGAATGCTGTACTTGTCGAACAAATCCTTATTGTAATAGATAGCTTTACTTTGAAACTCTGATATCAATCCGTATAATTTACCTTTTCCTAATTGTTTAAGATAATCTACAATTCCTGGGTGAATTCCATCCAGGTTAAATTTATCATCAATAATAAGTGTATTGAGGTCATACAAAACGTCTTCCTGAGCCAATTGTTCATATTCCTTCAGCGAAAGGGTAAAAAGATCCGGTTTCTCTTTCTCAATTACCTCTTTAAAATTAGTAGAAGTATAATTAACCACCTGAAGTTCGATATTAGGGTATTTAACTCGGAACATGTCACCATATTCTTTCATAAAATAGTCTTGATCTGCATTAGTCATCACCTTTAGTGTAGCTTTCATCTCTGTATCGCCTTCATATTGGATCGTTTCTTTGCTGGATGAGCAGGCTGTAGAAAAAATCATTAAAAATATGATCCCAACTATTATTACCCCTGTTCTTTTATTCAAAATTTCTCCCTCTCTCAATGCATCTTAATATTTCAACATCATATTCATTGAAAATAACCTCCAGATCCTATCATTGAACATGTTTGTTCTTTGAAAGACTTCTGGAGGCTTAGGTTTAATACTGTAATCGTTTATTTATCATCTGCCATACTATTCTCAACCGATTGTTTATCCAATAGTACTTGACCACGCTCTTCGATAGACCCAAGTGCCTCGTCAATTGTTTTTACACCAACCGCAGCAGCCTTTAATTCCGATGCAACTATACCATTAAAAGTATCCCAAACATTTATAGGGATTTTTTTATAGTCTCTATCACTTACTACAGCCCAATCCATTTTAAGATTCGAATAAAAAACCTCCATTCTTTTGCCCTCCGGATTATATACATAATCAGTTCTAGTTGGAATATCACCCGTAGTTGTCCGAGAGTGAATTTTAGCAAACTCTTCACCATTTATAAACTTTACAAATTCCCATGCCGCTTGAACATTTTGAGCTTTAGCGTTAATAGCGAAGATAGTTGGAATAAAGAAGTATGGTGTTGCTTCCCTGTTGGATTCATCTACCGGTGCCGTAACTACATTCCAATTTAAGTTAAAATCTTCACCACGCTCTTGCTTAGCCCAATAAATATTGTTATTTAGATAAGAATAGTATTCAAAAGCCATTGCACTTTGCCCCATTATAAAAGGATCATTTTTCGCGAATCCATCATGTTCAAATATATTTAATGCTTGTGATTCATTAGCATCTAGAATAGTCTCGAATAACTCCTTATAGGAATCCGTATTCACTGTAACTTTCATATCTTTGGTATTGATTCTCTCAAGACCTTTAGTTTGTTGCATGTTACTCAACAAATCGCTCAGACTACGAGTATACAGACCACCTTCTTCATCCTCTAGCGGGAATCGTTTAGCTAGTTGAAGGACTTCTTCCCATGTCATACCATCTGTTGGATACGGAATATTGTACTTATCAAACATATCTTTATTATAAAAAAGAGCTTGATTATTAAAGTAAGGTGGTAAACCGTATAATTTCCCTCTACCGCGTTTTCTAACGAAATCAATAACATCCTGATTCATATTCTCTAACTTAAATGCTTCATCCGTAATTACATTATTTAAATCATACAGCTTGCCTTCATCCAAATATTCTCCATATTTAGCGAAACTTAGTAGCAATACATCCGGTTCATCTTCTAGATTATTAATTAACTTAACATCAATATTTGGATACTTTGCTCGAAATAAATCTCCATAAAAAAAATTAAAGGCCTCATCTCCCCCCGAGTACTTCACTGTGATCGTAGCCTGCATTTTCGAGTCACCTTCGTATTGAATTGCCTCTTTAGTAGATGAACAAGCTGTAAAAAAGACAGACATAAGCAGGATTACTGATAACCATTTTGTTAATCGCTTACTCATTGAATAGCCCCCCTTTTTAATATCTGAGTTAATGATCCCTACTATAAATAACAATCTGTTTCTAAAAATATAGATGTTTAATCTTAATATCGTATTCATTGAAAAACCTCCAGACCCGTCATTGAACATGTTTGTTCTTTGAAAGACTTCTGGAGGCCCAGCTTTTAATACTGTAATCATTTATTTATCTTCTTTCTTACTCTTCTCAGCCAATTGTTTATCCAATTGTTGTTGCCCACGCTCCTCAATAGACACAAGTGCCTCGTCAATGGATTTGACACCAACTGCAGCAGCCTTTAATTCCGATTCAACTATGCCGTTAAAAACACTTCCAAAATTATTAGGGATATTATCATAGTAACTATGACTCATTAAAGTCCTGTTCATTTTAAGATTTGAATAAAAAGATTCCATTCTTTTACCTTCCGGATTATATACATAATCAGTTCTAGTTGGAATATTATTCGTAGTTGTCCGAGATTTAATTTTTGCAAACTCTTCACCATTAACAAACTTTACAAACTCCCATGCTGCTTGAACATTTTGAGCTTTAGCGTTAACAGCGAATATCGCTGGATAAAAGAAGTATGGTGTTGCTTCTCTATTGGATTCATCTACCGGTGCAGTAACTACATCCCAATTTAAATTAAAATCTTCACCACGCTCTTGCTTGACCCAATAAATATTGTTATTTAGATAAGTATAGTATCCAAAAAACATTGCACTTTGCCCCGTTATAAAAGGATCATTCTTATCGAATCCATCTTGTTCAAATATATTTAACGCTTGTGATTTATTAGCATCTAGAATAGTCTCGAATAACTCCTTAAAGGAATCCGTATTCACTGTAACTTTCATATCTTTCGTATTGATTTTCTCAAGACCTTTAGCTTCTAGCATGTCACCTAGAAGATCGCCCAGACTACGAGTATACAGACCACTTACTCCATCCTCTATCGGAAATCGTTTAGCTAGTTGAAGAACCTCTTCCCATGTCATTCCATCTGTTGGGTACGGAATATTGTACTTATCAAATAAATCTTTATTGTAAAAAAGAGCTCGATTACTAAAGTAAGGTGGTAAACCGTATAATTTTCCTCTACCGCGTTGTCTAAGGATATCAATAACTCCCTGATTCATACCCTCTAACTTAAATGCTTCATCCGTAATTACGTTATTTAAATCATACAGCTTGCCTTCATCCAAATATTCACCATATTCATCGAAACCTAGTAGAAATACATCCGGTTCATCTACATTATTAGTTATTTTAACATCAATATTTGGATACTTTGCACTAAATAAATTTCCATAAAAAAAGTCGAATGATTCTGTATCCCCATACCCCACTGTGATGGTGGTCTCCATTTGAGGATCAGCTTCATATTGAAGTGTTTCATTAGTAGATGAACAAGCTGTAAAAAAGACAGACATAAGCATGATTACTGCTAAGCATTTTGTTAATCGCTTACTCATTGAATAGCCCCCTATTAATATTGAATTGATTCATCACGTATTCGTTGGATTGAAAGTAACAACCGCTTCATACCACTGTGATTGCGCTCTATACATTTGCGCATATTCACCATGCAAGTGAAGTAATTGCTCATGTGTCCCTTGCTCCACAAGGCGACCACCCTTGAGCACCAGAATAAGATCTGCATTTCTACAGCTCCCGAGGCGGTGAGAGATCATAATACTCGTCTTACCTGCTACAAGCTCGGAGAACTGCTCAAACAGGGCGGCCTCTGCTATCGGATCTAGTGCAGCGGTAGGCTCATCAAAAATAACCAATTCTGCATTTGCATTAAAATATGACCTGCTTAGTGCCACCTTCTGCCATTGCCCTTGAGATAGTTCTTTTCCTCCTTCATATTCATAACCTAATTGCGTATCATAGCCATTAGATAAATGACGTGAAATTGAATCTACACCAGTCTTGGTAGCGGCGATTTCTAACTGCCCATCATCCTCGATGGAGGAAATGTTGCCGAATCCGATGTTTTCCCTTAAGGTTAATTGATACTGTACAAAATCCTGAAACACTGCACTGACAGACTTATTCTCATCGTCCTCAAATATGTCCCTACCTTGCCATAGAAGCTTTCCACGCTCTGGTCTATATAGACCAAGCAAGCATTTCGCAAGCGTACTTTTACCTGCCCCGTTGTGACCGACAATAGCTACTCTTTGACCTGGTTTAATGTGAAACCCAATATCAGATAATGCAGGTACAGACTGATTTGGGTAAGTAAAGCTTAATTCAGCGACTACAAGACCACCCTCGGCCAGTTCATAAGGACTTATATTCACATTATCAGCCTCAGGGTCCTCATTCAGTTTTTTATCTGGAAGGTGTAGAAACAGTATGAGATCACTAGTAAATAGTGCATTCTCGTATATACCCGACAAATTTACTGCAATTAGCATCACGCTATCCTTTGCCGTCGTAACTGTCTGAATCATAGCTACAAAACCACCAACCGTCATAGTCCCTCCACTACTTACTAGAAGCACAACTACGGTAGATAACGCCGTGAACAAGTAAGAGAACATCTCAGAGAATCCACCATACCACTGGCCCCGCTGTTCCAGAGCGATTTTCTCTCCAGCGTTCTTCCAATATATTGACCTCCATTGATTTAAAATATAGGGATATAGCTTGAATAGCTTCATCTCTTTTGCAGATTCTCTTGTTGTCATCAAGCTCATAAGATAACTCACTTTACGATTGGATGGAGTTTGACGAAACATTTGCTTATATCGCTTCTGGCCTAGCCTCATATTAATGAAGAATGATGGAATGATTAAGCACAATACACCTAAGGATAGTATCCAATGGAAGCTTGACAGAACAGCAAGGAGTGAGATTAGTGTCACGATGCTTTGCAATACCAAGAAGAAATGATCTAATACAGAAAGTCCGCGATTAGCGAGTCCCTGCGTCACTCTCTGAAGCCGATCATAGTACTCCGACTCTTCAAAATAAATATAATCGAGCCTCGAACACTTGTCTGCAATGACGCGATCCATCTCATATTGTGCCTTATTTTTAATGACTAATAGAAGCATGTGAGTAAGAGATCTTGCTCCTAATGAAGCAAGAAATAACAAAGCTTGCCATCCGATGGTTGTTAGTGCTGGTAAAAGTAAGTCCGACTCGCCCTGAAACAATAACGTAGCCTGATCTACAAGCCGCTTCGTTAAATAGATCTGAATAGCTGGTTGAAGCGCTTCTAACATTCGAATGATAATCATGATGATTAATCTTACCGGAGATGACTTCCATATAAATGGAACAATCTCAAAGATTAACCCACGAATGACTCCTCTATGATTCATCCAGATCGGCCACTTCTCTCTTTTTTGGTTTGCACCTAGGCACTAATGCCCGTAATTTAATAAAAGATTATCTTTGCAACAAGGCAAATTTATTTTGCGACTTGACCTGATGTATCATATGAGAAATTGAATGTACTAAATATCGGACATCATCGGGAGTAACTGATTCATGGAAGCTAAGTCTAATGCTACTAGAAGAGAGTATTTCATCATTCGTCATAGCCATTAACACACGACTCGTCTTCGCTGTAGAAGAACAAGCGGACTGGGAGGACACAATAATTCCTTGCTTGGCAAGAATACTAATTAATAGAGCAGAGGTTACTCCTGTTCCCTTATATGAAAAATTAATAATATGAGGTGCAGATAACGGGGGTCTCGGACTATTCATGATGATTTCAGGAATTTCTTCAAGCTTTGAATATACAAGATCATGAAGCACGGTTAAACCCTGCATCTTCTCTTCACGTTCACTATACGATATTTCTATGGCCTCGACTAAACTTAACACCCCCGGAACATTGGTTGTGCCAGGTCTTAACCCATTCTCTTGTTCTCCGCCGAAAAACAGTGGAGTGAGCTCAACATGCTCCTTTACGATTAATAAACCAATTCCTTTGGGTCCCCCAATTTTATGCCCTGATAAGGTATATAGGTCAATATCATCTAATTCTAAAGCTAGTTTTCCAAAGCCCTGTACTCCGTCTACATGGAAATAAATATGAGGCTTAGCTCTTAATAGCTTCCCTATTTCATGAATAGGTTGAATGGAGCCTGTCTCATTGTTAACATGCATAACACTTACAAGCATCGTATTTACTTGTATTGCTTTCTCAATAGAAGCTATACTCACGATTCCATTGTGATCCACAGGCAGAAAAGTAATCTCCACCCCTTCCCCCACTAATTGTTTACAGCAATTAAAGACAGAGGAATGCTCGATTTGTGTTGAAATCACATGTGGTGTCTGGCTCGTCTTCTTCATCCATGTTCGAACCGCCCCTATAATCGCCAAATTATTACTTTCCGTAGCCCCCGACGTGAAAATTACTTCACTAGGCTCTACATGAAGTATTGTAGATAACCTTTCTCTAGATTCCTCAACTCGTTGGTTAGCCTCAAAACCCATTTCATGTACAGATGATGGATTAGCATATAATTGTTCGGATGTACAAAATAGCTGCTCAGCGACCTTAGGATGCAATGGCGTGGATGCGCAATAATCAAAATACAATTTGTTCATTATGCCTCCCCCTAACTCATGGATTCAAAATAAGTTACTGAATAATTTCTTTCGCTTTCCTTCTCCAATTACACTTACAAGCTCTAGTAAATCCTTCCCGTTATACACAGTTCCTTTGTTACAGACCTGTTGATATTCATCTACAAAGATACAAAACGGGTGAGTAGTAACAGAAAAGTCCTGTTCCATTTGCTCCGAGGTAAGAGATACAATCTTCATTTTTCTCTGAAAAAAATCATCCAGTTGCTCATGATCCTCCTGATTACCTGTTGAAAATATAATTACACTTGTATTGGGCAAATGTACGGTTCTTATCTCAGGCAACAATTCAATACAACGAACACAGTGCATGGATACAAATATAAGTACTTTTTTTCCTTTATACTTATATAGATTAAATAGCTGATCATTCTGATCACTATATTCTTTATTCGTAATGAGTTCTCCTAGATTCAGACCATTATCAAGGGTCATACGTTTTCTCCCCCAGTCCTAGTAAGTTGAGTATTCTCTATTCCCTTGTTCACGATCACATCAATTTGAGCTTCATAATTTGCCGGACCTCTTGCTAAAATTATTCCTTGATGTGAAAGATAATAAGTAAAGGGGAAAATCGTGGTTTTATATAATTCAAACTGTGTATGTTCATATTTAATCATGGGAACTTCTATATGATTCTCCCGTTGAATATTTCTAAATTCAGTATCATCACCATTGATCAATAGAATAACTTCCTTACTGGACCACCTCTCTGAGAGGTTATTTATTCCCGAGAATATTTCAATGCATGCCTGACACGTCGTCGATAGAAACAGAATAATAATTCCGTCATTTTCCTTTAATCTCGTTTGACCAAACAATTCCGCCATACTAGGGAATCGACTCCCCATAGCTAACCCCTGATCCCTTAGTAAAAATGTAGGATTCGCCTTATTCTTTTGTACTTTACTAAAATACACATACCTATATAGCTTCAAAAATAACTGTCGCATAACAGCGCCCCCTGCTTCAGTCACCAAATTGGACTTTATCCTATCAAATTAACTTTCTAAACATATGAACAAATCTTCGATCTCTGCCACCTCATCAATTCTCTCAATAATTCCCGTCGGACCCAACGTTAAGATCGTAGGAACTCTTTTAACCCCAAATAGATCCACAACCTCGGTAGAGCGTACAATGGGAAACATAAAATGAAAATCCTTATGACCCGTTTTTAAATATGTATCCTCATCACTTTTAAATACCAAATGGTTTTTAATACTTGGTTTATTAGCTAAATGTTGAAGTACCTCAAAGCAAAATCCACAGGTATCACTCAAAAATATTAATTTAGTAATAGAACCTGTAATTTTTTCAGAAGTAATTTTCTTTCCCATCTGATCGCGTACTTTAAAAAGAGGGAGTACATCACCAACTTCTCCACCTCGTAGCAAATTAGACTCTGCGGGTTTTGATACTTGTATTTTAACGTTTTTTGTTAAGAAGAGTTTATTGAATAGAGTGGTTACCTTAATCATAGAATCACTCCGTTTGTTTGATAACTTTTTCAATCATTTAATAACATATAAAATGATTATTAAATAGTCTGCCGTTCTATCTGAAAACGGCAGACCTTTGTTCGTTTTTAATTAATTACCACAAGAGTCCTTCTTACAGTTGCATTCGTAACAACCATCACCCCATCTCGTGCATGTTTCAGTCCCTTTGCTGCATTTGACAGTATTACAGTAAGTATATAAATATGATCCTGAGCACATTTTTTTCACCTCCTTTCCTGGAATCTAATTCGATTAATGGTTAACCTTCTCATTACAAAAATTCTCTTTTCTTTACAATTTTCCTTATGCAGATACCTTCTCTTCACCGTACAATATCAAGGATTGGATATGTCCTTCATTATTAACAACCCCTTTTGCTCGGATAACTCCATCCTGCGAAACAAAATATCCAAATGGAACAAAAGGAGCCTGAAGATCTTTTAAATCATCCATTCTAACAACTGGTGACTGAATGTTATATTGTTTTATAACGTTATTAACACTCTCTTCGGTTCCCAACATAAATATTAGATATTGATACAAAGGTTTATTTTTCTGGTAATCGTTAATAATTGGATACACTTTGGAACAAGTTGAACAACTAGTAGCTGTCAAAAATATTAATGTTCCTATCTTTTCGTTATTCCTTATATTCATTGGGCTTCCGTTAATAGGTATATTACTTTCTAAAGGAAAATCGCTGCCCTTGGGTAATCCCTCTTGTTGCTCATATAGGTTACTTTTAGCTTTTATAGCTTCTCTTAAAATTACAAACACACTAATAGAGACAACGATTACAATACACCATAGAATGATATTGGATAAATCCAGCATTTCAAGCATGTTCTACACCCTTTCATTCCTTTATTGTTGTTCTCCTGGATATAATTTGATGTACTGAGTTACCATTACAACAAGTGAATAAATAATTATTAAGCCAATTGAGGAGAATATGATTTGACTAATATCTACTAAAGAATAGATTCCAACTACTGAGGTATCTGGCATAACGATCATATATATACACATGATTAAAAATATTAAATTTCTTAAAGTCATTACAACACCAAATTGTTCAATGACTAATCCTCCAAACCAGTTGCATTTAACTAGTCTTCCTCTCGCTTTCCAAGATGCCCAAACATATGAACATATCAGAATAAGAGAAAGTATTTGCCCAAACAATAAAGTAGAAGGAATGATTAATAGTGCACAAGCAATTATTTCTAAGAAAGCAATTATCAATACCCCAGATTTTGCCCATAATCGATTAATTCCTAGCTGTCTCATTGTTTCTGAGAATGTAATAGGTTTGACCAACTTACCTAACGCTGCCATAAAGAACACTACACTCATAAAAAATTGGATAAAAATAAACAATTGCATATTCCTCTCATCTCCCCTGGTAAACTTTAAATGTAACCGCTAACATAACTATCAACTAAAATCTCGTAAGAAATCCCAAAAGATAAATATCACTACCAAATATTCTTAATTATATTAATGTATAAATTTATCTCATCATCTCCTATTTGGTTTTATATAGCCTTTGCTATCTTATTACTTGTGCAATCGTTCGCTCACATGAACATGGAAATTATTCTGCACTTCACTCGTTGTAACTAGTAAAAGGTTTGAACTCTCCAATTTTGTGCCGAATTTTACATCCATCCTTATAAACTATCTGGAATACTCGGCTGACTGAAACCCGTTATGCAATCGTTTGCCCAAAGAAGCGCATTAAGCCATATTAATATGTACTTAGTAAACAGCTTTATTAGACGGAATCACAATCTATTATTGTAAATAAATACTATTTCATCCTTATTATAATACATAAGTTAGTTTTGTCAATTATTTTATTATATGTAATATATATCAAATTATAACTTTTGGTATTTGTTTAAAATTCATAGAGCGGAAGTTTCTACTGGCATTATTGACATTACAACATATAAGAAAAGACCAACCAGTGCTAACTAGTTGGCCTTTTAATACGGAATAACTATGGTTTTACTCGTAACTAACTTCAGGGTAAATCGGGAACTTATCTGTTAGTTTCTCAACCTTTTGACGGGCTTCAGCTAAGACAGCTTCATTATCGGAATTTTTAAGTACAAGAGCAATGATTTGACCGATTTCTTTCATAGCTTCCTCGTCCATTCCACGAGACGTTACAGCAGGAGTACCCACTCGAATACCACTTGTAACGAACGGACTTGTTGGATCGAAAGGAATAGCATTCTTATTGACTGTAATTCCGATGGAGTCCAGAACGCGTTCTGCTACTTTACCGCTAATGTTCAAATTACGAGTATCAATGAGCATTAAATGGTTGTCTGTACCACCAGACACAAGATTTAGGCCTTCTGAAGTAAGAGACTTAGCTAATGCCTGTGCGTTCTTCACAACATTTTGAGCATAAACCTTAAATGATGGTTGCAATGCTTCACCCAAAGCTACAGCCTTGGAAGCAATCACATGCATCAACGGACCACCTTGTATCCCTGGGAATACAGCCTTGTCGATAGCTGCTGCCCATGGTTGCTTACATAGGATTAGTCCACCGCGAGGTCCACGAAGTGTCTTGTGTGTAGTTGTAGTTACGAAATGAGCGTGTGGTACTGGGCTCGGATGAAGTCCAGCTGCAACCAATCCAGCGATATGAGCCATATCAACCATAAAGAGGGCACCTACATCATTTGCGATTGATGCCATTTTTTCAAAATCGATTACACGTGGGTAGGCACTAGCTCCAGCCACGATTAAACGCGGACGATGTTTGAATGCAGCTTTGCGAACTTCATCATAATCGATAAGGAAGGTATCTTCCTGTACGCCGTATTCGACAAAGTTATACAACAAACCGGAGGCATTCACCGGGCTACCGTGTGTAAGGTGTCCACCGTGAGCTAGATTCATTCCAAGTACAGTATCACCTGGTTTAAGGGCTGTAAGATATACAGCTAGGTTAGCTTGAGCACCGGAGTGAGGTTGAACATTGGCATGTTCTGCTCCAAATAGTTCTTTCGCACGATCACGAGCGATATCCTCAACGATATCGACATGTTCACAGCCACCATAGTAGCGTTTGCCTGGGTATCCTTCAGCATATTTGTTTGTTAATACGGAGCCCATTGCCTCAATCACAGCTTCACTCACAATGTTCTCTGAGGCAATCAACTCAATGTTGTTACGCTGACGTTTTAGTTCCAAATTCATGGCCTCAAGTACCGCAGGGTCTTGCTTCTTCAAATGATTCATAGTTCAATAGTCCTCCCTATATTTAAATGTAATGTTCTACAGACACACATGTGAATCTTGTACCTCTGGAAGTGCATATATCGTGCGCTCCCCACCAATCAACTTCGGCCGTGTCCAAGCGGCTGTAACTCGAGCCTTACCAATGAATCTTCGCGAAGGACGGAATGGAATAGCAACCTGTCTTAAATGCATACCGATCAGTGTTTCACCGATATCGATGCCGGCATAAGCCTCTATGCTTTCCACAAGGCAAGGATCCTTAAGATTTCTATAAGCTACCGCTGCCATCGAACCACCTGCTCTTGGCACGGGTACTGCGCTTACTTCACAGAGACACAGTTCCTCAAGCAAACTCCGTTCTATAACAAGAGCACGGTTCAAATGCTCGCAGCATTGAAAAGCCACACGGAGGTTGTACTTCGACCTAATACTCTCAATTCCTTTGTACAATTCTTCAGCGATACTCTCCGCACCCTCCTTGCCTATGGCAGCTCCTATCACTTCGCTGGTGCTAGTTCCCATAACTACAAGACTGCCTGGACCAAGCTTTGCCGCTAGCACTAATTCCTCTAATACCTCGGCAACCTGTTCACGGACATTCTCCAGGATCTGGTCTGTTTCCATACTCGCGAACTCCCTTCCTTCAGAAGAATTACTATGATCTACCAACATCTGTCCTTATTATATCAAACAGATGGACAAGGTAATAATAATCTTCGAAGGACTTACACGAAAACGAAAAAAGAGCAGGACGCATTAACTGCGTCGTGCTCTTTGCCCAGGCGACCGGCCGTATGTTCCGATGCTCCATCGTGGTTTCATCCACTCTCGTCGCCAGTTACATCGGATCTAAATATCTATACTTAGAATAAAACATAGCAGAGACAATTGCAACCCGATTTTATTACCGCCTTACCTCCCACGGTTCCTTTAGAGAAGACCTTCTCTCATCATCTTATCGAGTAGTTTAACTAGTGCGGCTGAAATTTCACCTGCTGTCATATCGTAATCTGACCGAGAACCCCCAAACGGATCAGAGATGTCATACGTAGGTATCGCTCGCAAAAGCTCAGTCAGACGAGCAGTTTGGATATCACTCAGTTCTTTTCCAAGCACCTTGCTTAACTCCAGTTCGGCAATCAACTGATGTAGCTCCTCCTGGTCGTTAAGGACGGCTTTGTCGTCCTCTACATATTCTTTCAATGTGTAGGTTTTGTCAGCTGCCGCGGGAAATCTTTGAATAACATGACGTTTATGACCTTGTGTCAAAGTAAGGATCAAATCTGCCCAGTCGGTAAGCTCCTCATACAGTGGCTTCGACGTTATGAAGTCCATAATTCCTTGATCCTTCAGAACAGCCTCGGCATGTCGTGAAATCGGCGCCCCTTCAGATGCGGCTACGCCAGCAGATGAAACCTCCACATTTACTCCACGCTCACTAGCTAATTTACGAAGCAGTCCTTCAGCCATCGGGCTCCGGCATGTATTCCCCGTACAAACAAACAAGATTCTCATGACGTATCTTACCTCCAGAGTTGGCTACTTTGTGTATCATGTTGCTCTATGAACACAAACTAATTATATATTTATTATTTTATCAGAAGATAAACATTAGACCAAACGCTAACAGAATGGCTCCCCCGGCCGCCTCGCCATACTCTCCAAGGCCCCGCCTCATTCCGCGCCCCAAGGCAAGTCCAAGAATAGACATCAATCCGCCGAAGAACCCGAAAGACAATACGGATAGCCACATGTTTCCGTTAAACATGCCCAGCGATACTCCAACTGAAAAGGAATCAATACTGACGCTAAGTGAGAACAAGAGCACCCCAAGTAATGAACGATGATTAATGGACTGAATCCCACTTCCCTTAATCGAGCTCGCAATCATGTGGCCGCCAAGAAGTAGTAGTAATCCTCCGGCAACATAACGGGCAAGATCACCAAGTAGACCTCCCACATACTGACCTGCAAAAATGCCAAGCAGTGGCATCAGCATATGAAAGAGAGATACGGCGCTACCTATGCGAATAGCATCACTTCGCCGGACTCCTTTCATTCCAATTCCGATGCCTAGGGAAAAAGCATCCATTCCCAAAGCGACCGCAATTAGCATAATTGTCATCAGCTCACCAAGTTGATCGATTGCCATTCCCATAAACCTATTCCCCCATGTCCGGTTGTTTAGTACAACCATATGCGGACAAGGGGCACTTCATGACACTACTCTTCGTTACTTGGCTCGAGAATGCCTGCCTCCAAGTAATTAATATACTGTCTCAGCTTGTTGGCAACCGCCCAATTTATCTCACCGCTCTCAAACAAAGCTTGTACCTCGTTCCGCTCTGCTTGAATAGCTTTGATCTCGAGTTCATTTTTGTGCTGGTTGAATACATCTTCGCTCTCAATCTTTCCAAAGCCACTCTGCAGACGCTCAATCGACTCATTATAACGGGCAATCACAGCTAACGCAGCTTCACGGTTCTTATCATTCATCTGACTCTTAATCACCTCAAGCGCTGCTTGAGATGTGCGGATTTTGATCTCCCGAAGTTGTTTAAGCTCGTTCATATCCCTCTGCTCAGGTAACTTGGTAAATTGTTTGGAAAATAAACGTCGAACTCGGATAAGTGCCACTGCCATTTTCATTTTGGAACGGTTTGACATAACCATCTCCATTTGATCGATAACTTCCTGAACTTTAATCGCTAGTTCACCCGAAACATCGCCACTACTTAGCATGTTCTGAATTTCCTGACGCTCTGCCTGTATGGCTACCAACCGAAGTTTGATCTCCATCCTATTTCGCTTGGTATCGGACCATTCACTACTTGATCCGTTCTGTAACTTCTTCAATTTCTTTTTGTAGTCCGCAACGACATATCCAGCTGCCGTTCTGTTCTCATCATTCGTAGCCGCTCGCACGGCATCAATCCCAGCCTGTACAATTTTGATTCGAGCCTTTGCTTCAGGATCGAATTTGCCTGACTCATCCTCAGGACTTTTCGATATGATAGGCAACACAACGCTTGCAATAATTAGAGAGAACAATATGACCCCTGCTGCCAAAAAGATAATCAAGTCACGCTCTGGAAATGGGCTCCCATCCTGCAGAACGTAAGGAATGGAGAAAGCAGCAGCAAGTGTTACCGCTCCTCGTACTCCCGATAACGAGATAAGCACGGAAGAGGTTAGCTTCGGCTTACCCATCTGCTCTCCACTTCCTAGTAGCCAAGAGCCTTCCCAGAACAGGTATACCCAGATAAAACGTAGTAGGATCAAACCTACGGAGATGATACCGATAAACCCAATTACTTGCATATTACTATAATCCGGACTTTGGAAAATCGTCTCCGTTGCGTTCGGAATTTGCAGACCGAGGATGACAAATACAAGTCCATTTAATATGTAAAGTATAACTGACCATGTATTCGTCGAGACGACTCTGAGCTCCGCCTGATTCGATTCTGTATGGTCCCGTTCAATAGCATGAACAATACCGCCTGCCACTACTCCCAAAATCCCAGAAAATCCTAGGTGTTCTGTAATAATAAAAATGACAAATGGCGTCAAAAGTTGAAGTAGCATATGAATCGTGACGTCCTCCATCCCCAAACGGCGAAGGAAGATGCGGATCCATACAATCAAGAAAGATATCAGTGCCCCGCAGACAATCCCTCCGAGGGCGATCCATATAAAGCTGAATGTAACTTGAGTTAAAGAGAATACCCCCGTCACTGTAGCCGCTACAGCAAACTTGAACGCCACAAGGCCGGAAGCATCATTCATCAACGATTCTCCCTCAAGCAATCGTAAAATCCCTTTAGGTAACGAGATTCGTCCAGCCAAAGCTCCAACTGCTACAGCATCCGTTGGCGATAAAATTGCCGCCAAGGCAAACGCTGCAGGCAAGGGAATGCTTGGGATTAGCCAATTAATGAAGTACCCGCCAGCAATTACGGTTACAAATACGAGTCCGAGTGCAAGCAGTAAAATCGGAGATCTTAAATTCCATAATTCTTCCCTCGGGGTTCGCTTCCCGTCATTATAAAGCAGCGGAGCAATGAATAGGAGCATAAACAGCTCTGTATTGAGTGTCATATGCAGACCTGGTGGCAAAAGTGCAACCAAGGTTCCGAGTGCAATCTGAAACAAAGGAACTGGAACACTAGGGATGAATCTGTTAAGTACGTTAGAAACGCCAATTAATATCAGCATGATTAGAACTAATTCAAACATTTCCATCTTACGCTCTCATCTCTTTCTTCCGGTTGTCTTTGCTATACGTAAGTTACGTTATGACCTGCCGCTTTAAGCAGGCGGTTCATAATAGCTGAGCCAAGCCCTTCCTCTGGACAGGCCTCGGCCATGATGAAAGTGACGCCGTCTTCGTCCAGACGGCGGAGCGCTGCGTAGAGACGGTGCGCCGCCGTCTCCAGCTGGTCTAGACTGCCGAGCGAGATGATTGTCTCGGCATGGTAGAGCGGGAGATGCTCGTCGAAGGCGAGCAATCCCGTGATCTCCCCGCGCGCGGTGGCTTCATCGAGCGCGGCTTGGATATGGGCCGCCACCGCTTCGGGGGCGGGCCCTTTCACTATGCGCATGACGCCGCGCGGCGCATAGTGGGTGTACTTCATGCCCGGCGAGCGTGGCGCCGGGCTGCCGGGCTGGGCATCGCCCTCGCTTTGCAGGGCGATGTCCAGCTTGACGCCGCCCGCCGCTACGCGGGCGAGCTGTTCCGCCGTGATCCCGCCAGGGCGGAGCACGGTCACGGTACCATCCCGGCCGGCCTCCACCACCGTTGACTCAACGCCCACTCCCGTGGGCCCGCCGTCAACGATACCGTCTATCGCGCCGGCCAAATCCTCGCCCACGTGGCGTGCCAACGTTGGGCTCGGTCGTCCCGACCGGTTGGCGCTAGGCGCCGCCACCGGACAACCCGCTGCGGCAATCAACCGCAGCGCTACATCGTGGGCCGGCATGCGCACGGCCACCGTGGACAAACCTGCCGTCACGCGAGGCGAGACGGCACCGGGCACCGCTGGCATCACCAGTGTCAGCGGACCTGGCCAGAACGCCTCCATAAGTCGGCGTTCCGTCTCATTCACTTCAGTAACCAAGCCTTCTAGCTGCGCCATTTCAGCAATATGTACGATCAAGGGATTATCAGATGGCCTTCCCTTTGCGGCAAAAATTCGTTCCACTGCCTGCGTATTTCGAGCATCAGCTCCAAGACCGTACACAGTTTCCGTCGGAAATGCCACAGTCCCCCCTGACGCCAATATTTCTGCTGCTTCTCCCACTGCAATCTCAGCCATAGCCAGAGCTGCCGCTTCCCCATTTGTCTCGTTCAACACAGTCACATCCCACCACTGAGTATCCCGAGTTTCATTTTTATTAGATTTACTATGTTCAGTATCCATCATTCATCATCCCAAACTTTCATTATTCTTGTGATCTATCATGAGTCATCCACTACAATCTTTCACTTTACCATCTACAAGACACAAGCGTCTTATCTGAATGCGAATCATGTAGAATCCTGTATGATTTAACCCAAGCTGATTTAACTAGTATATCCCAACCAAAAACAAACAAATTATAACATGAAGCTCATTTCAATGCTCTGTTCTACAACTTCCTAATACAGTAAAGTATTCAATTCTCAGTTCCCTCGCAATTAAAATCACTTTGACCGTGCCATCTCGTCTATATATAACCAACCCACTGATTTAGCGTTATACTTATCATACCAACAAGCCCGATTACCTGTCGCATACGAATAATTGCGCAATCTGTCTTACATGACTAATTTAGTTGTAAGAAATGCAACTACGATGGTGTAAGCGGACACTGGTTCCTCTATTTCAATAAAAATGCCCTCATACGAAGAAATTGCGGACATATGATCTGTTATTTGTTGATTCAGCCAGCTTTTTAGCTTGATTTCGGCTCAATAACGGATTGTATGTCCTCAAAAGCTCGCAAAAGGAAGCTTTTATAGGAAATAGCGTACTCAGTGTCCGGCTACCTAATGAGCCTATTTGAATAAGCTCCCCCTCAATCATATCCAAAATTTTTTCCGAAATGTACACAATTGTTTCATCGGAATCGTTAGAAGTTACTATTTGAAAAATCTGCATCTACACAGCATCTCATGATTATCAATGGATATCACTCAACTGGGTCACTCTTACAAAAAGAAGCTTGCCATGCACTACACCAACCCAGGCGGGTTTTCGTAGAATACACAGCAAACTTCTATACAAGACACAAAATGTAACTGATACGCAAGAACTCCTTATGCAAATAACCCCGTAGCCCAGTCCCAAAATTCAACCACCTTATCCCATAGGAAGAAACGAATTTCTGTATCCTCCGGCTGTACAGGGGAAGAGGATGGAGGTGCACCATCAGCGACAGCATTCTGCCCCCCTGCTGTATCCTTCGCCACAGCATCACCACTACCAGCATCAACGAAACATAGTGGAGGGAATAACACGCACCACCAATTCTTACCTTCTCCCTCGCCAAGTGTAACGCGAAGTGCTTCGTAATCGCCCGCAGGGTATACAGCCCCTCCGTACATCTTTGTCGGGAATGGTACAACGCCTAGCTCTACATTGTAGCTATAGTTTTTGCCACTGCTCTTAAGTGTTCGATTCACTTGTTCCTTGATTTCTTCTAAATTATTGCGAATGACCCAGCGTGCCTCTTCTAAACTTTGAGGATCGTCAAGTTCGCTTACCCAACTATTCATTTGTTCCACAACGGCGTCCCGAACAAGCCGTTTTACCACTTGATCGGAGGCATTATCTGAATTAGCTAGAATTCTAAGTCGGATGGAATCCTGTGGAATGACACCTTCCGCAACGGCCGTATCTATCTTTTGGGATTCCCAAGACATCACTAAAATCATCAAACAAAATATAATAAGTGCTAGCTTCTTACGCATAATTAGTATTCCTCCTAAACGAAAACTCCTGATGTCTATCAGTATGTCCGTTTAAGAGAAACGTAAACCTATCAATCTAGTAAAGTTCGATATTAATAGTAGAGTCCCTTAGTTCAAGCTTTATTTGCCTTCAAACGTGCTGATGTAATCTGTGGGACGTCCTCGCCCTCATTACCATGAATACGAATACTCATAGCTATTCCGATGCTTGCCATATTAATAAGCAGTGATGTACCACCGTAACTAATGAACGGTAGGGTAATCCCTGTCAGCGGCATGAGTCCGATAAACATCCCGATATTCTCAAATATTTGATACAGTAACATCGCCACAATACCAACGATGATATACGGCCCACTTCGATCTCGGCATTCCAACGAGGTTAAGATTAATCGATGTATCAAGACAAAATAAAGTAGTAGTAACACCGAGCTACCGATAAAACCAAATTCCTCCGCAATAACAACGAAAATAGAGTCAGAATAGGTTAACGGAACACGTTGTGATTGCACCGTCTCTCCTTGCATATAGCCTTCACCTGTCATCCCACCAGAGGCGATCGCTAGTTTGGCATTTTTGGTGTGATATATGGCTTTTGCTGTCGCTTTCTCAGGCACGAGCCATGGATCGATCCGCTCAATCCAGTGTTCCCGCCCAATCTCTTCGAAGAAGGTGTATACTTCATCATGATAAGCCTTATACGCACTTATTCCCCCGATGGCTGCACCAGCAAATACCGCAACAGCTATAAAAGCATGAGTATACTTAATATTTCCAATCCATAGCATGCCTGCAAGAATAACGATATAACTTAGCGCGTTACCCATATCATTCTGCGCCATAACCGCTGCAAAGGGAATAAAAGTAAATAGACCTAATGGCACAACATCCCGCCAAAATAGCAATTGGCTTTTACGTTTACGAATCAGCAAGAACGCTAGAAAAATAATGAGAAGTAGCTTGAAAAATTCAGCTGGTTGAAAGCTAAGTCCGCCCGGTAGTGTTAACCACCCCGTCGCATTATGGTACGTATTACCTACAAACATAACAACGACAAGTAACCCTACCCCAAACACATAAATATAAGGAGCATACTTCACAAATATTCGAAAATCCAAGAATGAAAAAACTATAAAAGCTATAAATCCTACAACGTAATAGGCAATCATCCGCAGATGATACCCCTCATACTGGGTGTCTTTAGTCGCACTATATAACACGGCAATGCTGATCCCCATCAAGAAAAAGAGGATGATCACGATAGCGAAGTCAATCTTTTTAAATTTAGTTAGCATAAGTCACTTCTTTTTCTTAGTATTCTTGTTGACGTTCATTATACTTTCTAAGCTTTATTATAAAGCCTGTTACATATGACCTGACAATCCATCTTAATAACCAACTTATTGCTCAGACTGACCGGACCATCTTGACATCAATGATTTCAAAAGAGTTTGATCTAGTTTCTTATTTGCCGAAGGTAAGGGAATATCGTCCACGTCTTGACCATACAATCGAATGCTCATAACTAAAGCCAAGCTTACCATATTAATAATCAACGAGGTCCCTCCGTAACTAATGAACGGAAGTGTTATTCCTGTCAAAGGCATTAGCCCAATGAACATACCTATATTTTCGAAAATTTGATAAAGAAACATCGCTACAATCCCAGTAATAATCAGGGGCCCGGCACGGTCCCGACATTCCAGCGCAATAAGAATCAAACGGTAGATCAGAATGAAATACAGCAGGATAAGTACGGATACGCCTATAAATCCAAACTCTTCGCCAACAACGACAATAATAGAATCTGAATAAGTATAAGGCACTAAAGCGGATTGTACCATCGAACCTTTCATGTAGCCCTTACCGAACATACCACCAGATGCAATGGCTAACTTCGCATTTCTGGTGTGATAAGATGCATCTGAACTAGCTGTCTCCGGCATTAACCATGGATCAATTCTTTTGAGCCAGTGCGCCTTGCCCGACTTTTCCAATGCAGTTGCAATATCGTCGTGATAATTAATGTACGCTTTAACTCCACCATAAAAAGTGGCTGTAAATATAACCAAAATAATGAGTGTATGCGAGTATTTAATATTACCTACCCACAACATGCCAAGCAAAATAACTAAGTAACTAAGTGCATTCCCTATATCGTTTTGTGCCATGACCATACCAAAAGGAATCATTGTAACCAGTCCCAGTGGCACGATGTCTCTCCAGAAGGAAAGCCCTAGTTTCGATTTTTTCGCCAATAACGCTCCTAGAGTAAGGATCAGTATAAGCTTAAACAACTCCGCGGGTTGTAAATTAAGCCCTACCCCTGGAATTTTGATCCACCCTTTTGCTCCATTCACTTCAGAACCTATAAAAAGAACACTCACTAGCAGAAGAATACCACCAGCGAAAATATACATGTGATATTTAATGAGAATTCGGTAATCGACAAGTAAAATACCGAAAAAAACAAAAAATCCGAGGATGTAATAAAATAGCATGCGGGTGTCGGAGCCTTTAAATTTCGGCCAAGCTGCAATTCCACTATGAATGAGGCAAATACTGAGCCCCATAAAAAACAATAAAATGATAACAATGGACCAATCAATTCTTTTCCACTTATTAATCATGAATGAATGGCTCCTTTTTCACACTGTATTGTTGTTTTCTAGGCAACAATATACTCATCCTATCGTACACCATCTTTACGTATCTGAACAAGTTAACTCCAAGCACATGAAAAAATACCCACAGCTTTAAAAAAAACAAATCAGTTATACAAAAAAAACCTTGGTTTCATAGCGGCTCATGCCTGCTTTGACACCAAGGTTGTGATCATGAATAAATATAGAAAAGGAACCCAAAGTTATAAAAAGTAATTGGTGATCGATTGATCTCGGGCTAATATCGCTTCACTGTCCAGCTTCTTCTTCAAATAAGATTTATCAGATGAAATGAATATACTCATAATCAAATCTACGACGAACAAAAACGTAATATGATTGGACATTAATGCACTGTTATTTACAGATATCTTGTCGGGAACGATAATGCCTACATTCGCATTCTCTGTAATAGGTGAAGAATCGTAGCAAGTTACCGCTATCGTCTTCGCCTGATTTACCTGGGCAATAGACACTCCGTCTACGATTTCCCTCGTTGATCCCGACCTGGAGAAGGCAATGACTACATCCTCGGAAGTACATTGAGATGCTGCAATCTTCATTGCTCTGCTATCACTGATCGCCTCGGATATGATACCGATAATAGCTAACCGGTTCTTTAATGCAATAGCCGCCAGAAAGGAGTCGAACAGTCCAAACATAAAAATTCTTCGCGAACTCTTCAGAATGTCCACAACACGATGGAGTTGCTCCTCCGTCACAAGTGCTGAAGTATTCACAATCAATTCATTGTAATCCAAAGCGAGCGCATCAATAGGATTGATCTCTCGTCTCTCTTTCTTCTTAGCCTGCATCTCTCTATAGAACGCGTCCTGGGCAAAAGCGATTTTAAAGTCAATGAACCCTTTGAAACCAACCTTTTTACAGAAACGGTTAATACTCGTCTCAGATACACCTATTTCATTAGCAATTCCAGTAATCGTATTGCTAGTAATGAACTCCGGATTATGGATAACAAAACTTGCGATCTGATTCTCTCCATATGTGAACTTTTGCGTTTGCGATACGATCTTTGCAATAACTGCCGGAACCTGCGAAGACATGATACTCTCCCCCTGATCTAACGATGGAATATGGCTACCCGGTTACTCCCCGCTAGCATTATACATTATATCACACCAAGTAAGGTATTGAGAGAATCAAAAGTAAATCATAACCAACTTTTCCAATCTTGCATTTTATGCTTGAATTGTTCTATCGACATCGTCTTGTTCTCGATAAGGTAAACGTAGTCTAGTAAGTTTGGTAGATATGTAAGTCCAGTGATCTCCTTACAAAAAGCATGGGCTGCAATTTCACTGCATTTCACCACACTGGATCGTTTCGTGTAGAACCCAAGCTTTAGAACATCTATCGGTTCCAATAGTTCGTTAGTAAAGCGTCCTGACTTGTATTCAAGGTAATGATAGAATTCATGTGCCAAGTGAATATCAATGAGTTGCTCCATATCTGGGCTCTCGTGATGTCCCATAAGCGCCTCAAGAGCTTGTTGCATCTCTGACAAAGAAGCGGAATACACTGTAATTTCCGGCGGTGCCTTAGCAAAATCAATCTGTGCACGAAAAGAGACTTGATGAAATTTACCTGACTTACCCGTAATTTCATATTTCAAGCCTTCACGCTGACATAGCGCTCTCACTGAGTTTCCAGTGAAAGCAGCACCGATCTGCTTACCCTTGTCTAACGACTCTTTCACATAATAAGGAATTTTATCTCTAGGTATTTTGTGAAATAGAGGATCCTGCTCCAATTCGGCGCAAGCCAGCATTTCTTCAGAGAGAGAGTTTATCACTTCCTGTATCGACACGGCCCATCTCCTCTTCTATTGCTTCACAATATATTGGTGTTACTTCTTTGATATGTTATTACTATTGATACGCGATTACAATCAGTTCGTCTTCTGCTCTCAGCATCTCCGTCTCAATCTCAAGAATAGACATAAGTTGCTCCTTCGTCTGCATCCCTGTCAGATCCAACATCTTTTCTTTATAAAAAACAAATACCTTAGGTATGGTTGCATTTGCATCGGAATAAATTGTGTTGTCATCCAGAAATTCACCGAGCCACCCTCCAAACTGGGATTTGGTGATTTTCGTAAATTGGACATTGCCCTTCTTGAAGCGGACGACTCCTTCACGGTCGAGTACGCTAGCATATGTTGATCTCTTCTTCATCAAACCGAAGAATGATTTCTTTACACTTTCACTGCTAAAAAGACTCCATCTCCCCGTTTGCGCCACCATTTTCGTTAATTCAAGCGGTTGGTCTACCGAATGAGCAGCTGTTTCACGCATGGCCTCGACAGACATATTCTCCTGGCCCAAATCTTTGGAACGAAGCTCCGTCGAACCCGTGGCTACTGCACGCAGAATATTTTTCTGACTATCAATTTCAATGGTAACCTCAACCGTTTCCTCACTAGCACCTGATTTGACAATTCGTTCAACGATTTCAGATCGAATCCGCTTAATATCGTCCTCGGTTGGATTAACAACCGTTCTCTCTAACTGCTCCTTAACCATAGCCAAAGCAACACCGATTGTAGAAACGTAAGGCGCATTGTTAGCTATCTTGCATTTCATGTTCTCCCGTTCAGCCATCGCCGGAACGAGTACCGTACCGCTTCCTCCTCCACCTACCAAGGTTACGAAGGATCGATCCAATTCATAATCATCAATCATTTCATTCACTGTCTTCATCGTCTTGTCTATTGCAATATTCATCACCTGTCTAGCCGCTTCCTCGACCGTTAGGCCAGTATGGGAGGCGAGCGCTTCCCACGCTTTAATCGCCGCTTCCTTGTTACCCTCGGCATAATCCCCTTTAGGTATGTATCCTAGGATATTAGCCGCACCAGCCAGAGTATAGGAATAATCTTTCCCATTCGCACTTTCACAAATTATATATTCCTGCGGGTCTCCTTCTCTAGGACTAAGGAATTTCACTTTGGGATCCACAATTTGATCACTTGGTGCAAATGCCTCATACTCTTTGCCTGCAATGTGCGCGCTTCGCGGTCCTACATCTGTTATTTTGCCGTCGACTACCTTTATCATACTTCCCCCGGCGATACCAAGGGTGCGAACATCTAGGGATTGCAGATACGTGCGATGCCCGCCAACCTGGGCATTCTTGATCATAACCTTCCCATTCTTAATTACGGATATATCCACGCTTGTCCCGCCGACCTCAAAGAAAATCCCATCTGAGATCTTTTCATACATCAACGCTCCGGCAACACCCGCTGCAAGACCGGACAGCATCGTAAGAATCGGACGTTTACGAACTTCATCAATACTCATCACTCCGCCGTCACAACGCATAATCATCAGTTGGGACTTGATGTTTGCGTTCTTAACGGATTTCTCCGTCATGTTAGCCGTTTCCATCATTTTCGGAATGAGCGAGGCGTTAACAACTGCAGTTCTTGTACGTGTTTTCAATCCGTACAATTGGGAAATCTCATGGCCTCCTGTCGCGTAAATGCCTTTCTTATTCGCAATTTCTACCACACGAAGCTCATTGGTCGGGTTATCAACGCTATACGCTTCGGATGCAACAATGACTTCAGCACCTTGCTTCACTAGTTCATCAATCGCCGCAACAATTTGCTCTTCCTTCAAGTCCTTAGAATCTATATACGTATGATAAGCCTTTAAATATTTACCTGGGGCAAGCTCAATGTCCCCGGTATTAGATTCCGAACGAGCACCGATACCATCTAACCCGGAGCCCATACCAATAATACCTACACGTGCTACATCACCTTCTAACAGTGCATTCGTGGCCTGGGTCGTTCCATGAGCAATAAAAGTAACATCTTCCGGCAGGATACCCCGGCTCTCCAATATTTGATTCAAAATTTGAACGATCCCTTTCGCCACGCCATCTTCGTCGTGGTGAGTGGTCGGAATTTTCATTTTCTCAATTACTTCGAACGTTTCATTGTCTATAACAGCAGCATCGGTAAACGTACCCCCAACATCTATCCCTACTCTAACCTTTTTTCTCTCCATATTATCCTCCTGAAATGATAGGCAGGGTCCCTCGAAAGGCTCCCTGCCTGATATATTTTCTACAATTAGAACACCATGAATGATCCAATAATCATGGAAATCAGGACAGAAACAACCATCCAAGGCAACGTCTTTTTCAGAATTTCATTAATATCACTCTTAGTGAAGTCCGCTACCCAAACATTGTGTGAATTGGTTGGATCAGATACAGCTTGGACGTTACTTACAACACGTAAGGCCAGCATAGCTGCTACCGGCGTCATGCCAGCAGTTACAAACAGAGCAGCAATACCGCTACCGAGTCCCCACACATTTAGAGGTCCGCGATAAATCGCAAGAGGTGATAACAAAGTGAAAAAGATGATGTACATCAACGGAGTGCTTGGAAGCACACTTTCAATCAATGGTGATATGAGTGATGCTACTTGTGGCGCCATAACAGAATTGAGCAACATACCAATACCGATCATCAGGGCCATAGCCCCAGCAATATCTTGGATTCCTTCTACGAGGGCACTGGACAGAATATGAATCGGCCGTTTCGGTAAAGTCAGAATAATTGTCACGATCGCACCGATAATAACAGCAGGAACGATATCGAGCTTGAATGCATAGACGAGAATAACTGGAACGAGTGGACTAATCAACGCAATGGTCGGAACCTTCTTGCCCTCTCCTCCTCCGGTGGCGTTTGGCATTGCCCACGCCTTTTTACCTTTGCCATCTTTCTTAATATTGAAGATAATCATAGCCAAGGAAATGATAATTAGTGGTAGTGCAGCAACAAGTGTGTAATCCCCAATCGTCTGAACATCCAGACCAAGAACATCTACATACACCGCCCAGTTAGATACGTTAAACAACGCACCCACACCGACTGACGAGATTACGACAATAGAAGCTACGAACTGTGATATCCCGGCTGTCAGCATGATCGGAATAACGATCGTACCTACCAAGATAACCATACCAAGACCGCCCGCTGCTGAGAAGATAATCGAGCCGGTAACAAAGAATAGTACTGCGATCATCACCGGCTTATCACCCGCAAGTTCAGCCGCTTTTCGTATGATCGATTTCGTAATTCCTACTTTATTAAGAATTTGACCGAACCAAGCACCGAATACCAAACCTGCGATTGCACCCGACAACCTCATCGAGCCCGCAGATAGAACCGTCTTGGCTATTGTTGTAGTCACTTCCGGATCGTCCGACATCCACGGAACTCCTGCAATCAATGCAAATAGGATTGCCATAATTGGCAATGCAAGAATCGTTGGAAGCTTCCTCATCATCATTAATCCTATGAATATTAAGAAGACCGCAAGAATTCCAATAGCTTGAAACCACATTAAAGATGTCACTATAATTTCCCCTCTCAAAATGATTGCATTTCACCGCACTTGTCTATACCTCTAGGTATGCACCCTGTTCTTTCAAGACAGCCTGCACATCCCTGATGTTCACATCCTGTACCGTTGTACCTTTCTTGACTGCCATTGCAGCTGCAACACCTCCGGCGTGACCAATGGCCCCTGTTGTTGGTGTAGTTCTCATGGCTGCTTGAGCCTCAAAGGTTGCTGAAATACATCTACCAATAACAATCAAGTTCTTAACCGATTCCGTAATCATACAAGAGTACGGAATACTGTACATACCGCCCCATTCTAGCTTCTCATGCTTCGTTCCTTCTCCATCTGGACTATGGATATCAATCGGATATCCCGAATGAGCAATCGTATCTGTAAATTTCCGCTGTTCAAGAAGATCCTCAGCAGTTAGCGTATATAGACCTTTAATCTGCCTTGAACCCCTTACACCGATAGAAGGCCCCGTAGATTCTACTACTGCATCCTCAAAACCAGGAATATATTTATGTACGAACATTTCGAGCTCTCGACACTGTTTACGGCCTACCATTTCTGCCTTACTTAAGCTGAGTGCATCTGTTGCATCGTGGCCCAAAATTCGGGTAGTATTCAGAATAACCTCGCCAGGATTATTGGTCTCAAAGAATAGAATATTCTCCCGAGGGATCGATATTTCTCCTCTAGCCTTCGCTTCTTTGAATAGGCTATCGAATCCGCCCACAGATAACCGGGATGATGTTTCAATAATTGAGGTATCACCGTTATACAGTGGAAAATCATCTGGATGCTCATGAATGTACTGTTTGACTCTAGGAATATTCACGTTATACATTTTCATATTCAGTGTCATCGGCTGCGTCGCCCCATCGGACTCTCTGCCCTTCGTATATTCAACTCCAGCTCTAGCAGATAGGTCACCATCACCAGTGGCGTCAATGAACACAGTAGCCTCAATTTCACTAAGTCCCGACTTGTTGCATACGGTAACACTAACAATGTTCCCGCTCTCAGTCTTCACACTGACTAACATGGTGTGGTATAAAATTTCGCCGCCGTTCTCCACCACCATTAATTCCAACTCATGTTTCATAGCCTCTGCATCAAATGGTGTAACAGAATACGTAAAACCTACCGTGTCAACGATGTGCCCTGGCGATTTACCTAGCTTTTTCAGACGTTCAATAAGTTGATCTGTGAATCCTTGAATCGCTTGCTTCTCACCTGCATGGAACGTCATCATGGGTCCTACCCCGTTAGCCGTTAACGTACCGCCCAAGAAACCCTGCGATTCTATGATCAGTGTCCTTGCCCCTGCACTAGATGCAGCAATCGCTGCCATGGCGCCTGAAATACCTCCGCCCATCACAACAACGTCATATTGTTGACTATTCCCCATTCCAAACTTCACTCCCTAAAGTAATGTTTGTTCGCTTCCTGAATCTAGATTAACAAAACAAAACCAAAATGTAAATGCTTTCAGGATATTATTTTCTTAATAAACGTAAATAAAGAAAATCATTTTCAGGCGCAAAAAAATCCTTGTTCGATTTCAGCGGTATCTACACCTGCATACTCTCGTCCAAGGACACTCAGTCCGATCTATTCTTCTCTCGCCAGCCCCAGCACATGGCGGTCAATTCCAGCCAGGTCAGGGATCGTTACGATCTCGTTCCAAAAACCTGCCTGCCGTAGCATCTCCGCCACTTCTTCTGCTTGCCCCATTCCCAGTTCAAAACCTATTAGGCGAGGCGGCTGTGGCAGAAGACTAAGCTGCTCCATCATGATGCGGTAAGGTCCCAAACCATCCGGCCCACCATCAAGTGCACCACGAGGTTCATAATCGCGCACCTCTGGTTGAAGGCCCTCAATCGTCTCCGCCGGTATATATGGCGGGTTCGACACTACAATGTCCAGCGGTTCGCCCGCGAAGGGTTCAAGCAGATTTCCCTGCTTGAACGTAACGTCTAGGCCGAGCCGCTGGACATTCGCCTGCGCCACCGCCAGCGCTTCCGGCGAGATATCACTCGCCGTGATGCGCCACGACGGGCGCAGATGCGCGAGCGCAGCGGCAATTGCGCCGCTGCCGGTGCCGATGTCGGCGACCAGCGGAGCGCCGCCTGGCCAGAGGCGATTGCCTGCGTCAGCAATCGCCTCCACGAGCAGCTCCGTTTCGGGGCGGGGAATCAGCACCGCCGGCGTGACCTGAAAGGTCAAGCCGTAGAATTCCTGTTCCCCGATAATGTACTGCGCTGGCTCGCCCGCCGCCTTGCGGCGGATTGCCTCTTCCCACAGGGCCTTACGGTCTTGTGGGAAAGGATCACGTAGCGCCGTCAAATATGCGGCGCCAGAGAGCCCTAACACATGGCGGAGTAATAACTCCGTATTAGATAAGGGCTCACTCACCCCAGCTGCCTCTAAAAAAGAAGAAGCCTCTCTACGGGCTTCTGAAATGTTGAGCGCTCCAGATAGAACATATCCGTCATCGTTCAAAATATTATTCTCCTTTATCCATCATATCAGCCTGTTCAGCTAGTGTTAGCGCCGAAACAAACTCTTCGATATCCCCGTTCATCACTTGATCCAACTTATGAAGGGTCAATCCGATGCGATGATCAGTAACGCGGCTTTGCGGGAAGTTATACGTACGGATACGCTCACTACGGTCACCTGTACCTACCTTACTCTTCCGTTCACCAGCATACTTAGCTTCTTCTTCTTGACGTATTTTGTCTGAAATACGAGCACGAAGTACCTGCAATGCTTTATCCTTATTGGAGTTTTGCGATTTACCATCCTGACAAGTCGCCATAATCCCCGTTGGAATATGTGTAACCCGCACAGCGGATTTCGTTGTATTAACAGACTGACCACCTGCACCACTGGAACAGAACGTATCAACACGAATATCTCTATCGTGAATTTCAATATCTAATTCTTCAGCTTCCGGCATGACCGAGACTGTCGAAGTTGATGTATGAATCCGTCCACCCGATTCTGTAGCAGGAATCCGTTGTACACGGTGCGCACCACTTTCAAACTTCATCTTACTGTATGCCCCGCGGCCATTAATCATAAAGATTACTTCTTTAAATCCGCCAAGGTCGCTTTCATTCGTATCCATAACATCTACTCGCCAGCCTTGTGTATCAGCAAAACGCGTGTACATGCGGAATAAATCAGCCGCAAACAACGCCGCCTCATCTCCACCAGCAGCACCACGAATTTCCACAATAACATTCTTATCGTCATTCGGATCTTTTGGAAGCAACAGAAAGTGAATCTTCTCTTCCAATTCCTTCTGACGTATGCTAAGCTCATCGATTTCCATCTTGACCATTTCGCGCATTTCTTCGTCTAGCTTCTCCGCCTGCATTGTTTTTGCGGCTTCGAGTTCTTCCATAACACTCTTATATTCGATATATGCATCATAAACTGGTTGTAAATCCGATTGTTCCTTAGAATAATCTCGCAATTTCTTTGTATCATTAGTTACATCCGGATCACAGAGCAACTCGCTGAGTTTCTCATAACGTCCAGCTAGGGATTCTAGTCGGTCCAACAAGGGAGATCACCTCTCTTTACTTAACATAACAAACTTCTGAAAAAAGGCCGTTCCTTTTCACTAAAAAAAGGATAAACGACTTTTTATTATAGCATACTTTTGGGAAATGTGAATAGGTAGGGTTAGCCCGAACAGGGATGGTTTATCCAAGATAACGACGTAACTCGCTCAACCTTCCGCACTCATTTTTTACAAAAAACAGAAGCCACCCCTCCAGTAGACAAAGACTACCTAAGGGACGGCTCCTTTTCACAAGAGCCCTAAGCTCTACATCTTATTTATACGTTAAAACGGAAGTGCATAACATCGCCGTCCTGCACGACATAATCTTTACCTTCCAAACGAACTTGACCACGCTCTTTAGCCACATTCATCGTACCCGCAGCTGCTAGATCATTGAAAGATACAACCTCTGCACGAATGAAACCACGTTCAAAGTCAGTGTGAATGACACCCGCAGCTCCAGGGGCTTTTGTACCTTTACGAATCGTCCAAGCGCGTACTTCTTGTACTCCTGCAGTGAAATACGTATATAGACCAAGCAAACGATACGCCGCAGTAATGAGACGGTCGAGTCCTGAGGATTCCAAACCTAGCTCCTCGAGGAACATTGCCTTGTCTTCGCCTTCAAGCTCAGCAATTTCTGCTTCCACTTTGGCACTAATCGGAACTACTTCAGCATTCTCCGCCGCTGCGAATTCTCTTACTTGTTGAACAAAAGGATTGTTCTCAGCATCGGTAACACCGTCTTCACTAACGTTCGCAGCATATAATACGGGTTTGAGCGTCAAGAGATGAAGATCGCGGACAATCGCTTTCTCATCCTCTGTCAAATCCAAACTACGTGCTGGTTGATCGTTGTACAACGCTTCCTTGACACGTTCGAGTACTTCCACTTCCATTGCAGATTGTTTGTTGCCGCCCTTCATATTTTTACGGGAGCGATCAATTTTCTTCTCTACACTATCCAAATCAGCCAGAATCAATTCAAGATTGATCGTCTGGATGTCACTGATTGGGTTGATTTTACCTTCAACGTGGGTAATATTCTCATCTTCAAAGCACCGTACAACATGTACGATTGCATCTACTTCACGAATATGAGCCAAAAATTTATTGCCCAAGCCTTCGCCCTTACTTGCACCGCGCACCAATCCCGCAATATCAACAAATTCAAATGCAGTAGGTACCGTACGATTTGGAACGACCAGCTCAGTCAGTTTATCAAGGCGCTCATCTGGAACTTCTACCACACCAACGTTTGGATCGATCGTGCAAAATGGATAGTTCGCGGATTCAGCCCCCGCTTGTGTAATTGCATTAAACAGGGTGGATTTCCCTACATTTGGAAGTCCGACAATTCCCGCTTTTAAAGCCATATCTATGACAACTCCTCATTCTTGTATTCACTCATCTTCTTCAATCATAGTACATATACCCCGCCCATATTTCAAGGATGTTCCGTAAATATTCCCATACAATTGAGCATTAGGTTATACTGCTAACCCTATTTTTAACTGTACTTCATGCAACTATTACCTCTCTACTACCTTTTTCACAAATAAGTGTATTTTGTACAACTATTAAGATATACAGGCGTCACTTCTGCTCTATAATTTCTTCGTCATTGAAATATCCGTAACCTCATATCCCACTTTCTGATACAATTGGAACGCTCTTTGATTATGTCCGAATACATGAAGAGAAATCTTATACGCTCCCTGTTCTCTAGCTGCTTCATCTACAGCAGACATCGTTGCCTTGCCGTAGCCCTTGCCTTGGTATTCCTCGTATATAAGAATATCGTAAATAAAAGTGGTTCGTCCCGTTGGTTCTTCGGCAATGTTAAACCAGACGTACCCTACCTCATTTCCTATCTCTTGATCCACAACCGTATAGAGAAAGGCATCCTTAGTGTCCTTACCTTCTGGAAGGTATTTCTGAAACGATTCCAACGAACGGGCCATAGCCTCATCTTCGCTCCATGTACCTGCCTCAACCTTATCATTTGCGTAATCCTTAGCAGAACGATTTAAGAACACTTCGTATTCTCCAGCGCTCATTTCTTTGAGTTGAACCTTTGCCATCTAAACATCTCCATTCAAATCTTCATCATAGCGGATACCAGAATCCTTGAACTACCTGCAGTTTCAGTACAATACCTACTGTAAGTAACAGAACACAAAGCAGCACGACTATCTTGTCACTCCGCATAGCCCTAGTGCCCATGTACCACGTACGTTTAGGCTTCGTACCGAAACCACGTAGATCCATCGCATCAGATACCGATTCGATATGCTGAAGTGATGATTGCAATAAGGGCACAACAACAAGCGAAAGATTCCGCATTCGCTGCTTGAGATTACCATCGCCCCGTGAAATTCCTAGACCGCGCATTTGCATTGCATTCAGAATATGACGGAACTCCTGACTTAAATCAGGAATATATCGAAAAGCAATACTGACGGCGTAAGCCATTTTGTACGGGACGCCAAGCTTATTCAAACTTGCGGCAAACCGACTCGGATGCGTCGTGAAAATAAACAGCAGTGTAATCGGACATAAAGTTAAGTATTTCAAAGACAACGTTAATACATAAAATAAGGTCTCTACATTAATTGTATCATAGCCAAGTGGAATAAGTGGTGTGTTACTTCCGGTCAGTGTTGACCCGAAGCGAGGTGTAATCAGTAGAATGAAAATACTGTTCATCAGTGTAAATAGGGTTAACATCCAGAAGAGGAATTTCATTCGTTTAATCGGAATCCGAGCCACTAATAACATGGATATACCGGCAACCAACAGAACGACAAAGATACGCAGATCAAGGAACAGAAACGTCACTGCCGTCCATACCAGCAGCAACACAAGTTTCACTGCTCCATCCATCCGATGGAAGAAGGAATCACCGTCCACATATAAACTGCTTGATTTACTCATGTGACGTCTTTCCCTTCTGCTCATAATCGATGAAAGCTTGCACAAATCGCGATGGGGACGATAATCCCCAGGCTCTCGCAAACCTTGCAAGGCTCGTCTCCCTTAGGCGTGCCTTGCTAGTAACCTCGCTGTTTGAGAGTACATTCGCCACTGTATCCGCAGCAATGACTCCGCCTTCCGCCATAACAACAGCACGATCAGCATATTCTAATGCCAAGTGCATGTCATGCGTAATAAACAAAAATGCCATCCCTTGATTCGATAGTTCGGCTATAAAATCCATAAATTCGGTATAATGCCGATAATCCTGTCCCGCCGTCGGTTCATCCAGAATCATTAACTTCGGGCTCAAAGCTAGGATCGAAGCGATACTGAGGCGTTTCTTCTGTCCGAAACTCAGTGCAGATACCGGCCAGTTACGGTAGGGATATAATCCGCATATTTTCAATACTTCGTCACTTCTCTCCTCACGTTCTGTAGGTGAGAATCCTCGTGCGGTAAGACCTAGCCCCACTTCATCCCATATCATATGTTGGGTGATCATATGATTCGGATTCTGCATCACATATCCAATTTCCGTACCTCTACGGCGGATCGACCAATTATTGATGGACTCACCCCATAGCCGAACTTCCCCAATTCTGGGTTTGAAGAGCCCTGTAATAATACCGGATAAGGTAGATTTGCCTGCTCCGTTGCCTCCAAGCAACGCAATCGTCTCACCCGCTCCAATAGATAGAGATACTTGCCGAACAACATCACGCCCAGCATCATACGCGTAAGTTACATCCCGTAGCTCTAGCAGGACATCCCCATCCCTTTGTTCTTGAGGCGATTCCACGCTGTCCATCCATACTTCAAGCTTGCCCTTATCTAACGTGCCGAGTATCCCTTCCGGTGTCCTCAAATTGCTAAGACCTTGTAGTGATAATCCAGCATAAGCCATGGCATCTAAATAAATCGGCTGTCGCAGTCCAAATGAGGCAAGAGTACCTCCTGCAAGTAAATCATCCGGTGTTCCAATCGCCGCAATTTCCCCTTCGTTCATCACAACGATCCGGTCGATTGGTTCTTGTAGAACGTCCTCTACTCGATGTTCTATGATAATAACGGTCTTACCTCCGGCTTGGTGTATTTCTTCTATGAGTCGCATTGCCTTGACTCCACTTGCCGGATCCAGATTTGCCAGCGGCTCATCAAACAGTAAAATATCCGCCTTTGTTGATAGAACCCCAGCCAATGAGACACTTTGTTTCTGACCACCGGACAGATCATGTGGACCCTGCCCTTCGTAGTCCAGCATACCCACTAGATCAAGCGCCGAGAAGACCGCAGTCTTCATCTCCGCTTGCGGAGTCGCTTCATTTTCCATCTGGAATGCTACATCTTCACCTACGGTTTGCCCCACGAACTGAGCATCTGGATTTTGTAGGATAGTCCCTACACTCTTGCTGCGTTCGAAAATATCCTGCGAGCTTGAGTCCTTCCCATTCACGTAAAGTTCGCCAGTGATCTCGCCTCCGTATGAAAAAGGAATTAGCCCATTGATACAATGGGCTAAGGTCGACTTACCAGAACCGCTTGGTCCGGCAATCCATATTTTCTCGCCTCGCACAATGTCGAGGTTGATGTTTTTTAGTGTTGCGGAGGACTGGCTTTTATAACGGAAACTAAAGTCCCGAAATGAAATAACAGGTTGCATATGTCAGGTAACTCCTATCTTTCCACAGTCAAGTTCGCATTGTTTCGATTCCGCTTCGCGTATGCCCACACCGCCGGAACACCCAGAATCAGAAATACAGCTAGATTTACAAGACCTGCAGAGATTACTTGTATAACAATCTTGTTATTTGGCTCGCCCATTGCGTAAATATCGAACAAACCCGAAAATGCCAAGGATACGAAAATGCCAACTACTCCGTAAATAATAAATGAAATCAAGTGCTTTTTCTTAATAACTCCATCTTTCGGATTGAAATCCTTAGAAAGATAGATCAATCCCATAAACGCTGCAGTAATACCCGAGCCAAGCGCCCATCCCCACCATACCGTACCACTCTGGATAAAGTCATTAATGACATGCCCGATAAATCCAGCAATAAAGCCAACCACCGGACCAAATAATGCTCCAAAAATAGCTAACAACGCAATCGCTGGGCGAAGCTGCGTATCTGGAGCGATAGGAATACCAATCCAGCTCGTCGCACCGTATAGTGCAGCACCGATCCCAATTGTTACAACCGTACGGGTACTCCACTTCCAAATTGATGGTTTCATTAAAAATCCCCCTTTACATTCTCCACTGGAACCACTACCTTGGATCCCTGTGTTCATTAAGTTTGGTTGCCTTCTTGCCACCGTAGTCCATTTCCTACTGTCGTACCGGTCAAGTTAGCTTCTACACCTAATATAAGGGGTCATTCTCTGAAAAGCAATGAAAAATTCTCTGTATACCACTAGGAATTATAAGATTATTGTTTTTTTACTACGTTACTACTCTCTCCGCACTAATCGCGTCGTGCTATTCAGCGCCGGGATATCTCCGGTGCCAATCCCAAACATGGCGGTGCGGAGCTCAAACTCCACGCGCTCAAGCAGCGCGTCAAGCCGCTCCTCTGAATGCACCGCCGGTTCAAGCAGCGCCCGGCCGAATCCGGCCAGGTTCGCGCCCAGCGCAAGCGCCTTGGCCGCGTCCACGCCGTTGTTCAGGCCGCCGCTACCGATCAGGGCGGCATCTGGCACCGCCGCCCGTACTTCGCGGATGCATTCCGCGGTGGGGATGCCCCAATCCGCGAAAGCCTCCGCTGCCGCGCGGCGCACAGGGTCTGCGCTGCGGAACTTCTCGACCTGGCTCCATGACGTTCCGCCTGCGCCAGCTACATCAATAAAAGCTACACCTGCTCCGCGTAGCCGCTTCGCCGTCACTCCGTCGATTCCCCAGCCTACTTCCTTAACCCCTACTGGGATTGGCAAGCTACGGCATATATCTTCGATACGAGACAACAAGCCTCCAAAGGCTTTATTGCCTTCCGGCTGGAACACTTCCTGCAGACTGTTCAAATGCAGCACTAGCATGTCCGCTCCTACAATGTCTACCGCACGCATACAATCCTCAGTACTAAATCCATAATTAAGCTGAACAGCACCTAAGTTAGCAATAATCGGAATGCTGGGAGCTTTACGTCGAACCGCAAACGTCGAGGACAACTCGTTTCTTTCCACTGCAGCTCTAACCGAACCCACACCCATTGCCCAGCCCCGTCGCTCTGCTGCCTCGGCAAGCCGATCATTAATCATCGCCGCAAGTTCACTTCCGCCGGTCATAGAACTAATAAGAAACGGTGTACGAACGGGTGCGCCTAAAAATGTTGTTTTTAAACTAATATCCTCAAAATTCAACTCTGGTAAGGCATTATGCCGAAACATATATTTTTCAAACCCTGTACTTATGCCTTCCGCACCCACTTCCTCTTCCAAGCAAAGACGGATATGTTCCGTTTTTCGTCCCCCTATATCAGTCACGCTGCCATTCCTCCTCCTTTACACCAAGATACGAATACAATACTCTGCTTACTTATAGTAGCGGTGAAAATAACCGTGCCGCAGATTCCATAAAACGTACAATCATTCTCTTCTTCTCAAAAGCCTCGATATCTATTAAGGTGGCTGAAATCAGATCGCGTTCAAAGTCCTTCACAACTTTGGCCACGCTATCACTTTGTACGAGTAATGCATTCACCTCAAAGTTCAAATGAAAGCTACGCATATCCATGTTCGCCGTACCCACCGTAGCAACCTCCCCATCTACAATAAGTAGCTTTGAATGAAGGAAGCCCTTTTCATACTCGTATATCTTAACCCCCGCCTCCAACAATGCAGGAAAGTACGAATGGGATGCAAGGAAGGGCAGCCATTTGTCAGGTTTTGCTGGAAACAATATCCGCACATCAAGACCAGACAACCCCGCTACCCGTAGCGCCGTAAGGATATCTTCGTCAGGAATGAAATATGGCGTAGCAAGCCATACCGATTTCTTGGCCGTTGTAATCATTGAGAAAAAAATATTCTTAAGCGTCGAACTCTCATTGTCCGGGCCGCTCGGGATAATCTGTATCGCCCCACTACAACCTTGTTCAAGCTCAGGTGATAGATATTCTATATCCATAATTTTCTCACCGGTGACATACTGCCAATCCTGAAGAAAAATAACTTGCAGTGATCGAACAGCCTCTCCCTTCACCAGCATATGGGTGTCCCGCCAGAAGCCATATGTCTTACTCCGGCTCAAATACTCGTCACCCACATTTAAGCCACCGATGAACCCCGTGTTACCATCGATCACGACAATCTTCCGGTGATTACGGTAGTTCACCCGACTCGATAGCGCCAAGAATCGTACTTGTCCATAAATACCGACCTTAACACCTGCATTCTCCAGCTCTTTAATGAACGATTTAGGTAAGCCAATGCTACCAACGGCGTCGAACATAAATCGTACCTCTACACCTGCACGAGCCTTCTGAATTAATGTCTTCTGAATTTCACGACCAATGTCATCTGCACGGTAAATATAATATTCCATATGAATATGGTGCTCAGCCAACTTCAATTCTCTCAAGAGTGAAGAAAAGGTCTCTTCTCCGTTGGTCAGCACCCTTGTTCTTGTTGCCATAGAGAAAGGTGTACGAGCAATTCGTTGTGACAGTTGAAGTAGCCGTTGCTGGCCAGGGGTAAATTGTGATAAATCACGCGGTTGCTTACTGCCTATGTGATCGATCATTTCGTAACCTTTACGATCCTGCTCCGCCTTTTTATCGTATTTCCGCCGTTTGAAGTAGTTTTGGCCGAGCAAGAAATATATAACCAGTCCAACGACCGGTAACAATGCCAGCACTAAAATCCATGCCACTGTACTGGAGGGATTACGGTTCTCCATAAAGATAGCGAATCCAATCGTAATGACTGTCAAAGTTTGAAATATACTAATTAGCGTACCACCAAAATGCCCGAAGACGCCGAAACCAAAATAATAAAAGGCAAATAAAACTGCGGCAATTAAAATAATTTGTAACCCACGTCTCATAGTTGTACTCCTCTACACTTTGGTGAATGGTAATTGATTATATCTTACATGAACTACGCCCTACTTCCTAGCCAAATTATAATACGTTGGATATATTTGCTATCTGATTTTGTTTTGTAATATAATCTTTCTGACTATTGAGTCATAATAAGAACCATTGAGTCAGAAGGGATGATGAAGGATCTGTTATCAACAAAATCAGAGGAAAAGAAAAAACTAATATTAAGAACAGCGATGCAACTCTTTGCTATAAAAGGAGTCCCCGCCACGTCCATGCAAGAAATCGCCGATATTTGCGGGATGTCCAAAGGAAGTCTCTATCTGCAATTCAAATCGAAAGAAGAATTGGAACACAGTGTATTTGACTACTGTTACGAGATGCTTCAAGATCATCTGCTTCAGGTAGAGCGTCAGCCAGAACTCCCCCCACGCGAGAAACTATGCCGTCAAGTTGAAGTCTTGCTGAATTTGGTCCTTGAGCTTCGTGAGTTTTTAATGATGCAGTTAAAAGACTGGATAACCAATGGAGATCCTAATCATAAACAGCATTTTATTAAGAAGCACAACGATCAGTTGTTCATTTTCGGTAAGGAAAAGCTTATCAGTCTGTACGGTATAGATATCTCACCGTATATAGCGGACCTTCTAATGCTCGCGAATGGCATGATTAGTTCTTATACCCAATTGCTATTTCATCCGCAGGTTGCCATTGAAACCTCTCGCTTGGCAAGCCACCTCGTGGATTTATTGGATGTCACCGCTGCTAGTCTGTTGCGGGACCGCCCCCAACCGCTCATCTCTGAAGAAATATTAACTGGGTTAAGTCATAAGCAGCCTTGTAGAATGCAACCTAGTCGGCATCCACTACAAGTGATCAAAGAATTGAAGACAGCATCTGAAGACTTACTTGATGACCCGCGAGAGCGCAAGCACGTTCTAGAATCATTACAGATTCTAGAGGATGAAATCGCAGCACTTCGTCCTCGTCATGCCATTATTAACGGGATGCTTGGCAATCTTACAGATTTCTGGGGGCTTGAGAATCAACTTTTAGAATTAAAAGTTTTATTACAGCCCTATTTGAACAAGTAATTACAGGAAAAAGTTTGTCGAATTATCTATTGAACCACAAAACCTAGAGAGTATAAAGAGAGGAGCAGAAACTAAAGTATGAAAAACCTGATTCAATTCTCACTTCGCAATAAGTTTGCGATCTGGCTTCTGACTATTATTGTTACCGCTGTTGGTATATATAGCGGGTTAACCATGAAACAGGAGACCATTCCGAACATCAATGTCCCTTTTCTTAGTGTGACAGCTATTTATCCTGGTGCAGCACCAGAAGGTGTCGTGAAAGATATCACCAAGCCGTTGGAGCAACGACTACGTAACGTCGATGGCGTTAAGACATTAACCTCCACCTCGATGGAGAACGCTGCTTCGTTGTTCATCGAATTTAAATACGACACCAACCTCGATAATGCTACCGCAGCACTTCGTGAAGCCCTCAATGATGTTAAGCTCCCTGATGGCGCACAAAAACCTCAAATCACAAGATTCAGTATGAACTCATTGCCTGTTGTTTCTCTCAGTTTATCGGATAACGAGTCGGGGGATTTAGAAAATTTAACCCGCACCGTGGAGAACGATATCAAGCCAGTTCTAGAAGATCTGGACGGCGTTGCCTCTGTGCAAGTCTCTGGTCAATTTGCCAAGGAAATAACCCTTAAGTTTAATCAAGCAAAGATGCAGGAGCTAGGTCTTAGCGAAGATACAGTGAAAGGGATTGTACAGGCATCGGCACTTCGCGTACCACTCGGCCTGTTTGAGATGGAGGAATCTCAAAAGGCTATTGTCGTCGATGGGAACATAACGAACGTCGAGGACCTACAGAACATTGCAATCCCAGTTATACCTAATGCAAGTTCTAACGCAGTACCAGGTATTGCGAATAATACAGCTGTACCTGGAGCACCGACAGAAATGGCGATGGGGATTCCTACTGTAAAACTCAGTGACATCGCTACAATCGAAGTAGTTGGTGAAGCAGAATCCATTTCCCGTACAAACGGTAAAGAATCTATAGGTATCCAAATTGTGAAATCTAACGATGCCAACACAGTAGACGTCGTGAACCTAGTTAAGGACAAAGCAGAACAATTAAAGAAAGACTATCCTCATATTGATTTGACAGTCCTGATGGATCAAGGAAAACCGATCACGGATTCCGTTAATACGATGTTGTCAAAAGCCGTATTCGGTGCGTTATTTGCGGTCCTGATCATCATGATCTTTCTACGCAATTTACGTTCTACTATTATCTCCATTATTTCCATTCCCTTATCGCTACTGATTGCTGTTCTTTGCCTTAAGCAGATGGATATTACCTTAAATATGATGACTCTTGGCGCTATGACAGTAGCGATTGGTCGGGTTGTCGACGACTCCATTGTCGTCATAGAGAACATATATCGCCGTATGTCTCTTACGGGTGAGAAGCTAAGTGGAAGTAAGCTTATAGTAGATGCTACTCGCGAAATGTTCTTGCCGATCATGGCTTCAACGATTGTCACGATTGCGGTGTTCTTACCGTTAGCATTCGTTAGCGGCATGGTAGGCGAATTATTCAAGCCATTTGCACTGACTATGGTATTCTCGCTACTCGCTTCCCTAGTCGTAGCTATTACTCTCGTCCCTGCACTAGCGCATACACTTTTCCGTAATGGACTCAAGAAGAAACATGATCACGAAGAGAAACCACAAGGACTCGCCCGTGTATACCAACGTGCACTTAACTGGTCATTATCCCATAAACTAATCACCTTCGGGTCTGCCGTGGTTCTACTAGTCGGAAGCTTATTCCTTTACCCACTAGTTGGTGTCAGCTTCCTACCCGAACAAAGTGATAAGTACGTCATGCTTACTTATTCTCCAGCTCCTGGCGATCGTCTAACCGATGTGGAGCAAAAAATGCTTACAGCAGAAAAATATATTCTAGATCAACCTGACGTTGAGAAAATGCAATACTCCGTTGGGGGAAGCACTCCTATGGGGATCGGTTCTTCTAACTCAGCACTCTTCTATGTTGCTTATAATGAAGACACTAAGAAGTTTGAAACGGTCAAAGAAGAACTCATTAATGGTTTGAAAGAGCAAGTTGACAAGGGCACTTGGTCTGACATGTCCGAAATGATGATGGGAGGATTAGGCGGTGGCTCCCTTAGCGTCAACGTGTTTGGCGATAGCTTGGAGGATATTAAGCCCGTTACTGAACAAATCCTCAAGTTGATCGAAGCTGACACTAAACAATTTGAGAAAGCAAGCACCAGCCTTTCCGAAGCTTATGGTCAGTATACACTCGTAGCGGATCAGCAGAAACTGAGTTCTCTTGGTCTCACGGCTGGACAGCTTGCTATGAAGCTAAGTCCATTACATGAACGTCCCGTCCTGACGGAAGTCGCAATCGATGGGAAGGACTATAAGGTATATATTGAAACGGATACCAACACCTATACCAGTATCGCAGATATTGAGAACGAAACCTTAACTTCTCCTTTAGGCATACAAGTGCCCATTAAAGATATTGCTAAGGTAGAGAAAGGTAGCTCACCAGACTCTATCATGCGTATCGACGGTAAAATGGTCGTGGAAGTAAGCGCAAAAATCATATCCAGCGATGTGAATAGCGCTTCTAGCAGTTTACAAGATAAGATCGACAAAATAGATAAACCCGACGGTGTAACCATTAAATTTGGTGGTGTAACCGAACAAATCAACGATACATTTGGACAGTTGGGGCTCGCTATGGCTGCCGCCATTGCAGTTGTCTACTTTGTTCTTGTTGTCACCTTTGGTGGTGGTCTAGCTCCATTCGCTATTCTTTTCTCACTACCGTTCATCGTTATCGGTGCCATGGTAGCACTATTGATATCTGGGGAAACATTAAATGTATCGGCACTGATGGGTGTTCTCATGCTCATCGGGATCGTAGTCACCAATGCGATCGTGCTTATCGACCGCGTTATTCACAAGGAACGTGAAGGATTGTCCACGCGTGAGGCCTTACTTGAGGCTGGTGCAACGAGGCTTCGTCCGATCCTCATGACGGCGCTTGCCACCATCGGTGCACTGTTACCACTTGTTCTGGGATTTGAAAATAGTGCAGGAATCATTTCACGTGGACTCGGTATCACCGTTATCGGGGGACTGATTAGTTCCACCCTCTTGACGCTCGTCATTGTACCGATTGTTTACGAATTCTTGATGAAGATCAGTCATCGCGGAAGAGGAAAAACCGTTAATGAAGCCAACTAACTATACTTCCAAGTAGAAGAAAGGGACTATCCACCGGGTCTTATATGACCTCAGGGGATAGTCCCTTTTGTTATGATTATAGTTAGTTCTACCAGTCATCACTGGATGTATTTACTTCTCCGAATAACAGTTCATTTTCTCGCCAAGTTTGAAGTTGCTCCAAATCCTCCGCCAGAAACTCCCTCATTAATACAGACAATCCTGTATATAATGGGCTAGTTGTCGCCCCAGCCAAATCTGCTGAAAATTGAGGTGTCCATTTCAGTAAGTGAGATTCAAGAAACGCGATTTGTGTATCTACCAGTTCAAGACAGCTCTGACGCAAATTATTCTTATTCAACATACCTTCAGCCAATACAGCCATAAATTCCAACTCTAGAGCAATATGATCATCGCGTTCACCATTTAATTTGTTAAAAGCTACACCGCTCTGCGCATAAATGGTTCCGATCTCTGAAATACAGTCAAATGCATTCGCACCTTCTGCTCTTGCGCGGTACGCCGCCTCACACGTGGCTATCTTCGCATTATGACCCATAAAGAGACGTTCATACTCCTCTGCTTCCGCGTAACATACTTTGCGGAAATCCTCTTCAGCAATGCTCGCCAGATAATCCTTCAATATGGTCCCACCTTGGGTGGCTGGAATTGAATTCTTCAGCTCGACTACGCCACGCCATTGTGCAATCAAAGACATACGTGGCGGACGGCTTAGAAAATCCATCAGCAATTGGTATACCCACCCTCTAAGTTCCAGCCAACGAACTTCTTCCGCCGCTACCTTAACAGGATTCTTGATCAACATGGTCATCTTCGTCATCTCCCTGACTATTTATATCATGTATATTGAAACAATATTACTTCACTTTGGTAAAAAAAGATGACTTCCTTAAATGTCGGAAATCATCTAAAGAACATATACCCGATACATGATTAAGGGGAACCAAGTATCGCTACTTGTATTATATCGCAAAATGTAAGCGCTTTACGTGAACTATTTGACAAATTAACAAACAATGTTATCTATAATTTGGAAAATCAAAATTATACCTTTAATCTCCACCAAATTTGTCCCTTTTCACAGAAATGTTGCTAATTTCAAAAAAAGATCGTTTGTATCCCCTTTCATGTCTGTGTTACATTTGGAACAGAATCACTGCATGATGACATGGACATGGTCGGAAAGGAATGGAGCGTTTGCGGAATAATATGAAGAAGTCTTCCTCTTCTTTACTGCCTTTAGGGCTGCTTAACTTTTTCATTTACGGCACAATGGTCATATTTACAGCCTATTTTCAATTATATTTGCAGGACATCGGTTTGGACAAGTTGGAGATCGGGAGTCTTATGGCGATTGGTCCCTTCGTCTCGTTACTGGCCCATCCGTTCTGGAGATATTGGAGCGACCGGGAAGGCAACCTTAAAAACACGCTATTATTTATCATGATCGGCCTGCTTATCATGATTCAATTAGTATTCAAGGTAAACACATACCACATGCTGTACTTCAGCATGATCTTGCTTTATTTTTTCCAAAGTCCGCTGCTCTCGCAGACTAACAGTTTGATCCTAGGCTATGTTGATGGAACCGAGAAGAAGTTTAGAAAGTACCGTTTCTGGGGTTCATTGGGTTGGAGTTTTGTTGCTCTTGCTGCTGGCCCGATCATCGATTCTGTTGGACATAACGGGCTTTCTCTACTATTCAGTATCATGTTGCTCATGGCAATCGGCTCTACCCTGGTTCTACCCAAAGTCAAACATGCAACAATCACTCCTTGGTTGAAAACTGCGGATATCAGCCGGACGTTACATAACAGGTATTTCATATCCTTCATCATCTTTGGACTGTTAGTTGCGATCCCCAACTCGATCAACACTACCTTCATGCCGCTATTCATAAGTGATTTAGGTGGTTCCAGGTTACAAGTTGGTGGTGCGATTTTTGTCTCCACACTATTCGAAGTTGGAGTGTTCTGGTTGTTAAAGCGTTACCTGAAACACAAGATCACTTATCTCATGGCCTGCATTACCTTGGTCAGTTTGCTATTTGCTCTACGGTGGTATCTAATGGCTTTGGCTACAACTCCCAAGGAGATCATCCTTATTCAAGTGCTTCATGCCGTCACGTTTGGTGGTTTCTTCTATGTAGGCACTCAATTGACTGCTTTGTTCCTACCGCGACCATCTCGCTCCTCTGGACAAGCTGTATTCGCTTTTGCTCTCAGTGGAGTAGCAGCGATCCTTGCTGGATTTCTTGGTGGCTGGATATTCCAGAACCTAGGTGCGATTATTATGTACAAAGCAGGAAGCATTCTGACCTTGTGTGGAGCTGCTGGATTCGGTGCGATGTGGTATCGCATCCATAAGAATGGCTACTCACCAGGCATGATTCATAAAGAACCTTAACTGTATATCTTGACCCTATAAAAGGGGATGACCCAGATGCCATTTAAATGGCTGAGGTCATCCCCTTTTGTTGTTGGGAAAACGTAGCGCGAACGGACCGTTTCTACAATCGCCTTGTCTCTCAAGAATAGCGCAAAGATATTACAACTTTTCCAGTGTTTTCTGATAATGCATGTTCGCTTTAATACCAAATGCAAAATATAAAATGATCATGACCGGAAAGAAAAACCAGAAAAATCCTCTAAAAAAAACAAACGGGGTCTCAAAGAGAAACGATCTCCAAAAATATGCTCCGGTTCTTTCCCATAATCCCGGTGTAAAATATAGTAATTTCGGATTCAGAAGGGCGGTTGGATCAACGGTGTTAGTTAAAATGAGTACAACTAAAATAGGAATGTAGAACACGGCCAGCGTAAGCCACATTTTAGACAGTCTTTGATATCGACCAGCTTTGGAATCAGCATCTGAGAAGATATCCTCATTTCCGTGTTCATCTATTTTTTCGAAATACTGAGATCCTGATTTCTTTGTTCCTGCGATATGCTTCCAACCACTGTCTTCAAACAGGGCGCGGTAATCTTCGAAGTCTGCTTGTTTTTTAAACGTACGGAAATCAATTTTTATCAGCCTATTCTCCGGCTTTGCAGGTTGGAATTCATAATTGCTCGATTTATTTATAAATCGATGCCCTTGTTTAGCCATGTCATTCAGCCATTGTTCTTCTTTATCGAAATTGATAAAAAACTTACACTTCCTCATTTTATCTCCCCCGTTCGTTATCCTAGGATTTTTTTCGTGACTTCAATCATATGATTCATTCTTGCAAAGTCGAGACGCAGGGTTTCTATGCCCTTTTCAGTAATAACATAAACTTTACGCCTGCTGTCCTCACTTTTGACAGGCTGGATTAACTTCAGCTTAACCAAGTTTTCAACCGCTCCGTATAGTGTGCCTGCCGCCATTCTTACCTGTCCACCACTTAGCTCCTCCACCTTTTGAATAATTAAATATCCATGTGCTGGTTCCATCAAAGCCAGAAGAATATAAAAAACAGTTTCCGTAAGTGGTAAGTTCTTATCCCTACTCATGTTTTTTCCTCCATTCTATTCAGTTTCGCTGTATACAGTCATACTATATAGTTACACTATATACAGTTAAACTGAGTAATGCAACAATAAAAAGCCATAAAGCAAAAAAAGATTTGCTTTACGGCTCTTATAGACGATAACTTATTTATTTCCCAGGCTGATATGAACTCTTCAACGACACAACCAAGTTAAACACTGGATGTCCCGGAGCCGAGAATTTAGGATCGACATTGAAGTATCCGTGCCGGAAAAATTGGAACTTATCTTGTGGCACAACGTCCTTCATCCCTGGTTCAACATACCCTTGAACTATTTTCAGAGAATTAGGGTTGATCATATCCATAAATGTCTTCTCTTCCAGACTATCCTCTTCCGTTTCCTCCAAGATCAGTGGCTCATACAACCGGAACTCAGCAGGTACCGCTTGACTCGCCTCGACCCAGTGGATCGTTCCCTTCACCTTGCGACCTGTAAATCCGCTACCACTCTTCGTTTCAGGGTCATAGGTACAGTGAATCTCAACCACATTCCCATCAGCATCCTTAATCACATCGTTGCACTTAATGAAATAAGCATGCTTCAGACGTACTTCATTACCAGGGAACAACCGGAAATATTTATTCGGTGGGTTCTCCATGAAGTCTTCACGTTCGATGTAGATTTCACGTGAGAAAGGAATTTGGCGATTACCCATTTCTGGATTTTCGCTGTTGTTCTCCGCTTCAAGTAGCTCGGTTTGCCCCTCAGGATAGTTCGTGATGACCACCTTAAGCGGATCAAGAACTGCCATTGTACGTGGAGCTTTTAATTTGAGATCTTCACGAATAAAGTGCTCAAGTGTCTTCAAGTCGATGGAACCGTAAGCCTTGGAAATACCCGTTTCAAACACAAACGCCTTTAGGGCGTCCGGCGTATAACCGCGGCGACGCAGACCTGATAATGTAGGCATACGAGGATCGTCCCAGCCATCCACAACACCATCATCAACGAGCATTTTCAGCTTCCGCTTACTCGTGATCGTTTGTAGCAGATTTAATCTTCCGAACTCATATTGACGTGGAACATTTGGCATTTCTGTCTCAGCAATCACCCAGTCGTAAAATGGACGTTGATCTTCAAACTCCAGTGAACAAAGTGAATGGGTCACGCCTTCGATTGCATCTTCCAACGGATGCGCGAACGCATACAGAGGGTAAATACACCATTTGTCACCAGTATTATGGTGCGTCGCATGAAGTATCCGGTAAATAACTGGATCACGGAAGTTAATATTCGGAGCTGACATGTCAATTTTGGCACGTAGTACTTTCTCTCCGTCCTTAAATTCTCCAGCACGCATCCGGGCAAATAGATCCAAGTTCTCTTCAATCGAACGATCACGATAAGGGCTGTTTTGTCCTGGTTCGGTCAAAGTTCCCCGCGTCTCGCGAATTTGATCTGCACTAAGATCATCGACAAAAGCTTTGCCCTTCTTAATTAGCAAAATAGCACGCTCATACATTTCATCAAAATAATCTGAAGCGAAACGTAGCTCTTCCCACTCAAATCCAAGCCATTTAACATCTTCCTTGATGGAATTAACGTATTCTACGTCTTCTTTTGCCGGATTTGTATCGTCGAACCGTAAGATTGTTTTGCCGCCAAACTCATCAGCTAGCGTAAAATCAATCCAGATCGCCTTGGCATGACCGATGTGTAAATAGCCGTTAGGTTCTGGTGGAAAACGAGTAACAACGGACTTAACTTTGCCACTATCAAGGTCCTCAGCCATAATATTTTTAATAAAATTGGGAGGGGTAGTGTTATGCTCCACAGGTATCAACCTTTCCATTCACTGAATTTATGCTATATTTCCCGATTTTTCTTCTTATAAATATACCGATATCTTGGCAATAGTTCAATGCCAGTATACCAACTTACTGCTACTTCTATAATCATTCAGATGGAACAATCGGACACCACATTAGAATATCATCAACATATTGACCATCCAAGTAAAACTCATCTACAAGTCGTCCTTGCTCCAAAAAACCACAGCTCTCGTAAAAAGCTTTCGCGCCTGGATTAGTAGCTAAAACGCGCAGAGACAGTTTGCGTATTCCCTGCTCAGCTGCGATGATTTTAATCGACTCCATCAATTTGCGACCGACGCCCTGCCTTTGATACGAAGGATGAATGGCTATGTTCAGATCATAGACATGTCCATTGCTTGGTAACGGTGTCGGGGAGTCAAAGCCCAAATACCCACAAATTTCGTCTCCAATCCCGGCTACAAGTTGGCTCCCCGGTGGGCATTTCTGCAAATACTGCTCCCGTGAAGTCCAGACAATCTGTGCGGGTGTCGAGTCCTTGTCCCATACGAGTGCGTCAAGCTCCATCAGTGCAGCCGCATCACGAATTTCCGATAACCTAATCCAAATTTGGTGTGACATGATGCTTTCCACCATCCTTCCTAACTTCACCTACTGCCATTATACACTGGATTGATTCCGTCATAAATCAGGGTTACATCGAAAGAGGGATATCTCCCCTGTTCTGCCGATGCATCAAAGAATGAACAAAAAATGCCCCAACCGAAAACACAGCTATCAAAACAGAAAGTCCAGCTACCGGGACAAGCCCATTCCAGTCAAACAATAAACCCATCGCATAGGGACCAACCACCTTGCCTGCTGCGCCCATTCCCCCCACAACTCCTAGGTAAAACGGCGCCGATTTACCCGTCCGATCCGATATGAAGGAAGGAATCGCCGGAGAAATGAGCATTTCACCAAATGTAGTGAGTACCATGGCTAGTACTAAACTAGGATATGTATGAAAACTTAGAATTGCAATATATCCTAGCAAATAAAATATCCCGCTAGCAGTCATTTGTGCCTCAGGGGACCCTGCAAAGGTACGCTTCAACCACAAGATGAATGGCTGGCCTACAAAAATAAGTACTCCATTAAGCGTCCACAGTATACTGTAATTCCACTCTGGCATCCCCTTCATCATCGTAAAAGGAGCCACTCCGTTGTTCCAGATACAATTACTTAGCCATAGACAGAAAGAACCTATGCCCATAAACAAATATAATCTATAGTGGCCAAGCAGTTTCCATGTCTGCACTTTCTCAATAGTATTTTTGCGCTTTTCCAGCTGTAGCCCTCCGGAGTCGCTCTGGACCTTGCTCAAATATCTCCAGAAGAAAAGAGCAAATACAGCCGAGGTCAAACCGTTCATAATAAAACTCATATCATATGAAATACTGGCCAGAAATCCGCTGAGTGCCGTACCGATAGCTACACCAATGTTGTTGGCCACGTATATAACATTGAACAATTCCCCTCGCCGATCGGCGAAGCGAAATCCAATGAATGCTTGAATCGCAGGCATCGACAACGCATTGAAGAACCCAACTAATCCCATAACGAACATGAATATATACCAATGCCCGCTAACGTACGGCAGAAATAGCAGAGATAAGGCATTCATACCCAATCCACCGACGATCAGTCGCTTTACACCTACCCGGTGATAAAGTGCTCCACCTAATAACTGTCCGGCAATGCCACCCAGCGACATTACCAAAATAACCAATCCTGCATCCGTTACACTCCGTCCTAGCTGCCTGAATACAAACATCGTAATCAGAGGCCACATCAAAGAGCCACCGATTGAATTGACCAGACTCGCAACCAGAAACACTTTAACTTCACGCGGATAATTCTGTAACCATTTCATCTCTATCTCTCCCCCATTAACCCTAACGGCAAAACCTTAAATAATATCAAAAAGGGGACCCCTTGTGAGCAATGTCATTAAGTTAAAGCATAGGTCCAAAAATTAAGAA
>NZ_RZNY01000028.1 GCF_003994475.1 Paenibacillus anaericanus
AATTTCGTTTCGTATCCGGTTTTCAAGGATTAAACCTTGAGCGAGCATGTCTTTCTGATGATTGATATTTTCTCGCAGCGATTTCGAGAAGCGAAGCTTCAAAAAATCACGTTTGGTGGCGATGGCGGAGGGGTTCCACACGTACCCATCCCGAACACGACCGTTAAGCCCTCCAGCGCCGATGGTACTTGGACCGCAGGGTCCTGGGAGAGTAGGACGCCGCCAAGCNCTTGGTAGAGCACCTGGTTTGGGACCAGGGGGTCGCATGTTCAAATCGTGTCGTCCCGACCATTATATTAAAGTGTTGAGTCCATCCTTAGGATGGGCTTTTTCTGTTATATGTGCGTGTTTAACCAGGAGAATATTTTCAACCTAACAGGTTCACACTGAATGTAGAAAGACGCCCTCTTGGCAAACCAATAAATTATGTTATAATGAAAACAAGGTCAAAGAAAGTCAAAGTCAACAGTCGCTATTTCACAACATGCTATACAGTTTATAAGTAAGTGTTTTATAAGGTTCGAAGTAGGTTATTTTAAAATATTGGCTTGATGTTTGAGCAATGGAGGATGAGTGATGCGTAATATCTCCGATATTATAGAAAAATATCTCAAGGGTATTCTGCATGAAAGTCCTGAGGGAGCCATAGAAATTCAGCGTAACGATCTGGCCGACCAATTCTCCTGTGTACCATCCCAAATCAATTACGTCATTAGTACACGTTTTACGCTGGAAAAGGGCTACCTTGTGGAGAGTAAAAGGGGTGGTGGCGGTTATGTTCGTATTAGGCGGATTGAATTTCCTGGACCAACCACCTTGCATACACACTTACATCATACAATTGGTGACGAAATGGGTCAGACAGCTGCAGAGGGACTGATCTATCAGCTTGTGGAGGCGAGGTTCCTTAGTAGTCGAGAGGCTGCTCTTATGCGTGCTGCCATATCTAGGGAAGTGCTGATGGTACAACTTCCTTACCGGGACCAGATCAGGGCACGAATCATGAAAGCTATGCTCATCTCTTTGTTAGGCTGAGGAGTCCATCTAAAGGAGGAGGGATACTCGATGCAATGTCAAGAATGCGGTAAACGTCCCGCGACACTGCACTTTACCAAAATTGTGAACGGGGAAAAGACAGAATTTCGTATCTGTGAGTCCTGTGCCAGAGAAAAGGGAGAGATTATCCCAGGAACAACAGGGGGATTCTCCATTCATAACTTATTGTCTGGTTTTCTGGATTTCAACCCTGGAAGTCACAGTCAGAATCCAACGATTAAAGCCCCGGAGAATCTACGTTGCGAAGAATGTGGAATAACTTACTCGCAATTTAGCAAAATAGGACGTTTTGGTTGCAGTTCTTGTTATAAATACTTCAACGATCGATTGGACCCTCTGTTTAAGCGAGTTCATGGAAATACAGTTCACGTAGGAAAAGTACCCAAACGCGCAGGAAGTCACATCCAAGTGAAGCGTAAGCTCGATGAGCTTCGGCAGCAACTGCAGGAACGTATTCTTCAGGAAGAGTTCGAAGAAGCTGCTGGGTTACGAGATGAGATTCGCGAGCTTGAGAAGAATATTTCTGCAGAGTAGGAGGAATGTGCTATGCCAAATCTCCGGTTTACAGAACAACCACTGAGCGAATGGATGAGCAGTGGAGGCAAGGATTCTGATATCGTCATTAGCAGCCGGGTTCGGATTGCACGTAATCTGCTACATGCTCCATTTCCGATGCTGGCCACCAGTGAGCAATCCGAGGATGTTCTAAGAAAGCTGCAGGATGTGCTTGATGATGAACGAATAGAGGATTTTGGTAAAATATATCCTATCCTTCTTGACGATTTGGAGGATCTGGATAAAAAAGTGCTGGTTGAGAAGCATTTGATCAGTCCGAGCTTGGCCAATGAGTCCAAAAGTGGAGCTGTTTTCATTAGCGAAAACGAAAGTTTAAGCATAATGGTGAACGAGGAAGACCATTTACGAATTCAATGTCTATATCCCGGCTTTCAGGTACAGGAAGCATGGGAGCGAGCAACCTCGGTGGACGACATTTTTGAAGATCATGTAGATTATGCATTTGACGATAACCGGGGATTTCTAACCAGTTGTCCAACAAATGTAGGTACTGGACTAAGAGCATCCGTGATGATGCATTTACCTGCACTTGTGTTGACGGGTCAAATTAATCGAATTCTTTCTGCAGTTTCCCAAGTAGGACTTACAGTTCGGGGGATCTATGGCGAAGGAAGCGAAGCAATGGGGAACTTGTTTCAAATCTCAAATCAGATTACACTGGGACAAAGCGAAGATGAAATTATTGAGAATTTATACAGCGTTGTTCTACAGATCATTGACCATGAGAAGACGGCAAGGGAAACATTGCTAACCGAATCACACCTACGTATGGTTGACCGAGTGATGCGTTCGTACGGGATTTTATCTCATGCGGCCATTATGGAGTCAAAAGAAGCCGCGCAGCGCTTATCTGATGTTCGGTTAGGGGTGGATTTGGGACTAATTGATACGTTGTCGCCTCAAGTGCTAAATGAACTGAATGTGATGACACAGCCCGGTTTTTTGCAGAAAATATTTAGCGAGAATATGTCACCAGGAGAGCGGGATATGTACCGCGCTAAGCTAATCCGTGACAAAGTAAATGTAAATAACGGTAAAGAAAACTAGCTTCAGCTAGGGTTCCTTACCGCAAGCAATAGAACAATCATGGAGGTGTAGGAGAAGATGATGTTTGGAAGATTTACAGAACGTGCCCAGAAGGTGTTGGCATTAGCCCAGGAAGAAGCCGTAAGGTTAGGACATAATAATATTGGTACAGAACATATTTTACTCGGATTGATTCGTGAAGGGGAAGGTATTGCAGCTAAGGCATTGATCGGTCTTGGACTGGGTCTTGAGAAAATACAGGATGAAGTCGAAACCTTAATTGGACGCGGTCAAGAGCAACCTACCAATATCGCTTATACACCACGTGCCAAAAAAGTTATTGAACTTTCAATGGATGAAGCGCGGAAACTCGGTCATACCTATGTCGGTACAGAGCATATCCTGCTTGGATTGATCCGTGAAGGAGAAGGCGTAGCTGCACGTGTACTGAACAATTTGGGGATTAGCCTAAATAAGGCACGCCAACAAGTGTTGCAGTTGCTCGGTAGCAGTGAAGCCGTATCAAGCCATCATGGAGCGCCAGCTAATATAAATACACCTACACTTGACAGTTTGGCCCGTGATTTGACGGTAACTGCCAAAGAAGGAAACTTAGATCCTGTTATCGGAAGAAGCAAAGAAATTGAACGTGTTATCCAGGTTCTTAGCCGCCGGACGAAGAATAATCCAGTCCTAATTGGTGAACCAGGCGTCGGTAAAACGGCGATTGCTGAAGGCTTAGCTCAGATGATCATTAATAATGAAATCCCTGAGACACTTCGTGACAAAAGAGTAATGACACTCGATATGGGATCTGTTGTCGCGGGTACGAAATACCGCGGTGAGTTTGAAGATAGATTAAAGAAAATAATGGATGAAATCCGCCAAGCGGGGAACATCATATTGTTTATCGATGAATTACACACCTTAATTGGAGCAGGTGGAGCTGAAGGCGCCATTGACGCATCTAACATCTTGAAGCCAGCGCTTGCTCGTGGGGAGCTTCAGTGCATTGGGGCAACGACACTAGATGAATACCGCAAATATATTGAGAAGGATGCAGCCTTAGAACGCCGCTTCCAACCGATTACTGTAGATCAGCCATCAGTTGAAGAAGCGATTCAAATTCTGCATGGTCTTCGTGACCGATATGAAGCCCATCACCGCGTTAAGATCACGGATGAAGCGATTGAACAGGCAGTTAAGTTGTCCGACCGTTACATTCCAGACCGTTTCTTACCGGATAAAGCAATTGATTTGATTGATGAGGCTGGTTCCAAAGTAAGACTAAACTCTTATACTGTACCGCCTAACTTGAAGCAATTAGAAAGCCGTCTTGATGATATCCGCAAGGAAAAAGATTCCGCAGTGCAAAGCCAAGAGTTTGAGAAGGCGGCAGCATTACGCGATACGGAACAGAAAATTCGTGAAGAGCTTGATGTTACGAAGAATCAATGGAAAGAGAAACAAGGACGTACAGATTCTGAAGTGACGCCTGATGATATCGCACAAATTGTGGCGAGTTGGACTGGGATCCCAGTTAGGAAACTGAAGGCAGAAGAAACGGATCGTTTGCTTAACATGGAACAAATTCTCCATGAGCGCGTTATTGGTCAAGAGGAAGCTGTTAAAGCAGTTAGCCGAGCGATTCGCCGGGCACGTGCAGGACTTAAAGATCCGAAGCGTCCAATTGGCTCCTTCATTTTCCTGGGACCAACAGGGGTGGGTAAGACTGAACTTGCACGGGCGTTGGCTGAGGCTATGTTTGGTGACGAGAATGCAGTCATTCGTATCGACATGTCGGAGTATATGGAGAAACATTCTACATCTCGTCTTGTGGGTGCCCCTCCAGGATATGTTGGTTATGAAGAAGGCGGACAATTAACCGAGAAAGTACGCCGCAAACCGTATTCTGTTGTACTGCTTGATGAGATTGAGAAGGCTCATCCAGAAGTATTTAACATCTTGTTGCAGGTACTAGAAGACGGTCGCTTAACGGACTCCAAAGGCCGTGTAGTCGATTTCCGTAATACGTTGATCGTCCTGACATCTAACGTAGGAGCTGAAGCAATCAAGCGCAATACAAGATTGGGATTCACTGCGGTGGTTGATGCCAAGGGTGATTACGATAGCATGAAGGGTAAAGTGATGGAAGAGCTTAAGAAGAGCTTCCGTCCGGAATTCCTCAACCGGCTTGATGAAACGATCGTCTTCCATTCACTCGGTGAGGATCATATCAGCCAGATCGTTAATCTGATGTCTGAAGAGCTTCGCAAACGTCTGCAGGAGCATGAAGTTGATTTTGTCTTAACGGACAAAGCCAAAGCATTTTTGGCCAAGGAAGGTTTCGATCCTGCATATGGTGCTCGTCCACTACGTCGTGCGATCCAGAAGCATATTGAAGACCGTTTGTCTGAAGAATTGCTGACGGGTAATGTGAAAAAAGGTGAGTTGTTAACGATCGACGAGGAGAATGGCGGATTGACCGTTGAGAAAACAGGAACATTTTCCAAAAACGCTTAAAAAGTTGAGCTATAAAGCCGATTAAAATAAGGATGGCTTCCCTAAGGTAATGCCTCGGGGATGCTATCCTTTTGTATTACATAATGCTCTGTTTTTAAGTTAATATAGGGTTGGAAAAAACTTTACGATAAATCTGAAACAATGGTAAACTTTAAATGTCACCTTTTGTGGTTGTACCTGCAAAGTTTGACAAATTTTGCAGAGTGATAAGGAGAGCAAAATGGTTAAAGTAAAGACAAAGTTTCTTTGTACCGATTGTGGCTATGAATCACCGAAGTGGTACGGGAAGTGCCCAGGTTGTAGCGCATGGAATTCCATGGTTGAAGAAACAGAAAAAGTAGTAAAGACACAAGGAGTCTCCACAGGCATATTTCACACGAAAGAAAAACCCCTTTCGATCATAAATATAGAGAGCGACAAAGAACCACGAATCAAAACTGGTATTGAAGAACTCAATCGTGTATTAGGTGGAGGAGTCGTTCCCGGATCCTTAGTATTGGTGGGGGGAGATCCCGGCATTGGGAAATCTACACTCTTACTGCAGACTTCGCACGAAATGGCCCATATTGGACTTAAAGTACTCTATATATCTGGAGAAGAGTCCATGCGACAAACTAAACTACGTGCGGAGAGATTAGGGGCCCTTTCTCCAGAACTTTATGTGCTTTGTGAGAGTAGTATGGATGGAATTGAAGAGGCCATCGAGAGTGTAAAGCCAGACTTCTTAGTTATTGATTCCATTCAGACGGTGTATTTGCCAGAAGTAACGAGTGCACCCGGAAGTGTATCCCAGATTCGCGAATGTACGGCCCGGTTTATGCGAATTGCTAAGGGCCAAGGGATTGCTACGGTATTGGTTGGACACGTTACTAAAGAGGGAGCTATTGCTGGTCCGCGATTGTTGGAGCATATGGTCGATTGTGTCCTTTATTTTGAAGGAGAGCGACATCATTCATATCGATTACTGAGGGCTGTAAAGAATCGATTTGGCTCAACCAATGAGATCGGCATATTTGAAATGAATGAGTCTGGGCTGGTTGAAGTGTCTAATCCATCGGAATTGTTCTTGTCTGAGCGACCGCTTGGTGTAGCAGGTTCCACCGTAGTGGCTAGTATGGAGGGAACACGCCCGATGTTAGTGGAGCTGCAGGCTTTAATTGCTTCAACAAACTTTCCTTCCCCGCGTAGGATGGCAACGGGTGTTGATAGCAATAGACTGAATTTGATCATTGCTGTTTTAGAGAAACGGATGGGGATGTATTTACAGAACCAAGATGCCTATGTGAATTTAGCTGGTGGGGTGAAGTTGGATGAACCGGCTGTTGATTTGGCCATTGCGGTAAGTATTGCATCAAGCTTTCGTGATATACCAACCAAGCCATATGATGTTATTTTCGGAGAAGTGGGATTAACCGGTGAGGTCAGGGCGGTCTCCCGGGCTGAGCAGCGGGTGAAAGAAGCCGCTAAACTAGGATTCAAAAGAGTAATTCTACCGGAGAAAAGCCTGAAAGGGTGGAAGGGACCGGAGGGAATTCAATTAGTAGGTATAAATTCAGTTGCAGAGGCGCTAGCGGTTGCGTTAGATTAGGGGGCAATAATTAATGAAAGAAACAATTCAGTTAGAGAAGATGAATGATCTGTTAAGACTCGTTGCGCCAGGCACCGCCTTTCGCGACGGATTGGAGAATGTGCTTCGGGCCAAAACCGGAGGATTAATTGTAGTGGGCTATAGTCCTGAAGTGATGGAAGTAGTTGAAGGTGGCTTCTCTATTAACTGTGACTTCACACCCAATTATCTGTATGAGTTGGCCAAAATGGATGGGGGCATCATAATAAGCGAGGATTTGAAACGCATTCTCTACGCGAATACTCAGCTTATTCCCGACTCCTCAATATCATCCTCAGAGACCGGGATTCGTCATCGTACAGCAGAACGGGTTGCTAAACAAACCGGTAAGCTCGTCGTTTCCATCTCTCAGCGCCGTAACATTATTACTTTGTATCAAGGAGGGCTAAGGTACGCACTGAAAGAGATTGGTGTGATCCTAACGAAAGCCAATCAAGCGATTCAAACGCTTGAGAAGTATCGGTCTGTGCTCAACCAAGCCTTAACTAATTTGGCAGCTTCGGAATTTGAGGAACTAGTCACCATACCTGAAGTAGTAAATGTTATTCAGCGGGTTGAAATGGTAATTCGTATCAAAATGGAGATCAAACGGTTTATCAATGAATTGGGCACAGAAGGACGCCTGATCAGCATGCAGATGGAGGAACTTGTTAGCAATATGGAGGAAGAGGCGTGGTTGCTATATAAAGACTATGCCAAAGAGGAAAGTGATGAAGCGATCCGTGAAATCATCCATAACCTCAAACGTTCCAGTGATGATGAGCTACTCGATATGAATCACATCGTACGTCTGCTTGGATACCCTGCGTCGATGGCCACATCGGAAGATTTAATCTCGCCTCGTGGGTACCGTGTACTGAACAAAATTCCGCGGTTGCCCAATGTCATTATTCATAATTTGGTTGAGCGTTTTCAACAGTTACCTGGCGTACTTAGGGCTACAATTGAACAATTGGATGAAGTTGATGGTATTGGAGAGGTACGGGCACGGGTAATTAAAGATGGATTAAACCGCCTACAAGAACAGGTGTTCATTGACAGGCAAATTTAAATCTCCTACAATCAAGTGATAGTTATATTCTTGAAATACGCACTCGAGGTGAAGAGATGATTACAAAATCAATTCCGAACTTGTTTACTTTAGGTAACCTGTTTCTCGGAATGTTAGCCATTATGTTGGCGTTCGATGGTAGGTTTAGCCTAGCCGCCATCATGGTAATTGTCGCAATGCTGCTGGACGGCCTAGACGGGCGCGTTGCACGAGCGTTAAATTGTCAAAGTGAATTTGGTAAAGAACTCGATTCATTATCGGATATTATATCATTCGGTATTGCACCAGCCCTTCTTATGTATACTATTTCTTTCCACAGCATTCCGTTTGGATTAGCTTGGACAGTTACAGCTGTATTTCCGATGTGCGGAGCATTACGATTGGCACGGTTCAATGTGCAAAAAGGAATTCCGGGTTACTTTATCGGCTTACCTATTCCTGCTGCTGGTGGTGTTTTAGCAACACTTTCATTATTTCATAAAGATATTACAGCGCCTTACTTTATCATTGCGATGTTGCTATTATCCTATCTCATGGTTAGCTCCGTGAAGTATCCTAATTTCAAGAAAGTCGGTCTGCCGAAGAAAGCAGTTGCCGTTGCACCATTTGTCGTTGTCTTAGCGGTTGTTCTTGCCGTACTCTTTCCAGAGCAACTTTCTAAAATGATCTTTATTCCGCTTGTTATTTACGCGTTATATGGATTGAAACAAAACGTCGACAAACTACTCCGTCGGAAAAAGCGTCATGAGGACGACTCCGAAGAAGTTTACCGCCCTAAACGTTAATATCACTCAACGTACAAAAAGGCATTGATCACCGCGAAGCGGAATGATCAATGCCTTTTTTTAGGCTTATTCTTTAATGGTTTTCAATCTTTAATCTTTAGCATTTTTCAATCTTAATATTTTAAATATTTAATGTTGTTAACTGTTTTGTAAGTCAGCGCATCCCCAAGGGGGACAGCGACTCCTCACACATAGTGGTCTTTACGCATCACTCTCAGACCGGCAGAAGCCCTAAAAGTAAAGCGTGCCCTTTAGGGCGTAAGCGACCCAATTCCACCCAAGTCACTCGTGTGCTTCTAAAGTAGTAGTGTCTGCAGCATGTTTACCCTGGTAATACGGGTGTGCCCAAAGTGAGACGTACCCGAAGGGGGAAAAGCGTGCCACGTACCACCCTGAGCGCATCCCCAACGGGGATAGCGATGCAGGAGCGCCTCTAACACTCCCACGTTCCTTAAGCGGGAGTCCAGAGGGCGGGCAGCCCTTGGGGCCCTCCCTTACGATAAGGGAGGGTTTGGGTGGGATGGGATACCGGATCCCCACAACTATGACAAATTAAACAATCCCAACGTTGAGCACTTCTTGAACTCCCGTTCAACGACTTCATTCATATTAATTTCTAACAAATTGCAAAGTGCTGACATATAAAAAAGGTTTCGTCCCAGTTCATTGGTAATAGCATCACGGCAGTTCTCACACAGTTCGCCTTGAACATGCTTACGAATCGTATCTTTGGCTTGTTGTAGATCTATACCAGGCTCAAAGTCTTGTTTCGTAGCATGTAGTTCAATACAGCCGCATTCAGTAACTGCTTTGGTGACTGAACGGACGACAGAAGCATTCGTCTGCCCTGATTTAGATAACACATCCAACAAACTACGGTGACGGAGCAACAGTTCAGAGACTTGTTCTTGGAAAGATTGAAGACTTGGTGTGTTCATTTTTCCATCCACCTCGATAATTAAGAATTGAATACATTATATGCCACAGTTTCCCCTCTTATCAACAGGAAATCCCACGTAGTGGGGGACTACTCATTCCTACGTCCATTATTTTACCTAGAAAAAAGTTACAATTCGACCGATTACGTTTCCAAAAATTGGACCATACTTATTAAAGAACATACTTTATCAGGAGGTGAAGAGAGACATGATCAAAAAAGGTTTTTTTAGCGTGGTCGGTTTATGTGGAGCTTGGTTTGGATATACGGTAGGCGGGATGATAGGATTCTTTCCACAATTCCTCCAAACTTGGTTTGACGGAATGAACCCCATAGCGAGTCACTTCATATTGGCGGTAACCGGAGCTTTTCTGTTCTTATTCTTGTTCTCAATAGGTGCGGGGGTCTTTTCCGCCCGGATAAGACGGTGGATTGAGGCATTGACCGTAATTCCAATGAGCGAAATGGCAGCCGGATCAGCTGGACTGACTGCGGGACTACTTCTTTCTTTAATGACTTACCCTATTTTGTCCTTGCTTGGATCTTTAGAGAGCTTTGCGCAGTTTGCTGTTTCGGTGCTGCTCGGCTACATAGGACTAACGGTTGCATTGGGGAAGAAAGAAGAACTGTCCTCATTTTGGAAATCAGGAAAATGGGGAAGTGGAACAGAGGGAAAAGAGCGGAAACTTGAGGAACATAAAATTTTGGATACAAGCGTAATTATTGATGGGCGGATAGCGGATATTTGCAAAACTGGCTTTATCGAAGGTACCATCGTTATCCCTGAATTCGTTCTGGAAGAACTGCAGCATATCGCGGATTCATCGGATCTGCTCAAGCGAAATAGGGGGCGCCGGGGCTTGGATATTTTGAATAAAATCCAGAAAGAGCTCGATGTTCAAGTTATGATCTATGAGGGAGATTTTGAGGATATATCTGAAGTGGATAGCAAACTCGTAAAACTTGCTAAAGTATTGCAGGGTAAAGTTGTTACTAATGACTTTAATCTCAATAAAGTGTGTGAGTTACAGGGGGTTTCGGTGCTCAATATCAACGATCTGGCTAATGCCGTTAAGCCGGTCGTACTACCAGGTGAAGAGATCATGGTGCAGGTGATTAAGGACGGCAAGGAACATGGGCAAGGCGTTGCGTATTTGGATGATGGTACTATGATCGTGGTTGAAGGCGGCCGAGACTTTATTGGTAGCGTTACAGAAGTGTTAGTAACCAGTGTATTACAGACATCAGCGGGTCGTATGATATTTGCCAAACCAAAACTGTTGGAAAAAGCCCAGTAAATTCGGTATGATGGGTACAAATGCATGGCATCTTGGAGGGTAATCCAAAACCACGCATAATTCAGGCAGTGTAAGGCAGGGATCATGGTGACAGAAGTGAACACGGGAACAGGAGTTATTGTGGTGGCGGCAGGTCGGGGAACCCGCATGGGAAGTAAAGAGTCCAAACAGTATCTTATGCTGCAGGACAAGCCGATCGTCATCCATACGCTGGAGGTGTTCGACCGCCATCCGTTGATTACTGAGATTATATTAGTAACGGGTGCGCAGGATGTGGAACGCTGCTTATCATGGATTCATGAGTTCGGTATGACTAAAAAGATAAAAGTTATTGCGGGCGGCGCTGAGCGTCAGCATTCAGTTTACCAAGGGTTGCTTCATATGAATTCACCCTGGGTACTGGTGCATGACGGCGTTCGCCCTTTTGTCACGCAGCAACAGGTAACCTCATGCTATGAGGCAGCGGTTCAACATGGTGCAGCTGTTCTGGCAGTGCCTGTTAAGGATACGGTGAAACAAGTTGACGGCCAAGGATGGGTCACGGCTACACCTGACCGTCGCAGCTTGTGGGCGATTCAAACCCCGCAGGCTTTTCGACGTTCCGAATTAATACAAGCACATGAGGTTGCTGAGGAAGAGGGCTTTATAGGGACGGATGATTCCATGTTAATTGAGCGTTTGGGTGTTCAAGTGATGGTAGTGGAAGGTGGATATGCTAACATCAAGATTACAACACCGGAAGATTTGGATTACGCGGAATTTATCCGTATGAAAAAAGAATTAAAGGGAGAGGGCATAAAATGATTACCGTAGGACAAGGCTTTGATGTACATGAACTGGTTGAGGGAAGACCTTGTATTATTGGGGGGGTTACGATTCCTTTCGAGAAGGGACTAATGGGACATTCCGACGCTGACGTACTGCTACATGCGGTGACCGATGCAATATTGGGAGCGCTTGGTCTAGGAGATATCGGACGCCATTTTCCTGATACCGATCCAAACTTTAAAGATGCAGACAGCTTGAAGTTACTGCAAGAAGTATGGGGTATGGCAAAAGAACGTGGATATCGTCTCGGAAATCTAGATGCCACGATTATCGCGCAACGTCCTAAGATGGCACCTTATATCCCGCAGATGGTTGACATTATAGCTGGAGCACTAGAATCACAGCCGCAGCAAATCAACGTCAAAGCAACAACGACTGAACAACTTGGTTTTACTGGACGCGGAGAAGGCATTGCCTCTCAGTGTATTGTCTGCCTCGTTGCAGATGTGCTATCATCGTAAGATTGAATCAAAACTTTTAGGGGGGATTGTCATGACGGAAGTTCGTGTGCGTTACGCGCCGAGTCCGACGGGACACTTACATATCGGCAACGCAAGAACAGCGCTCTTCAACTATTTATTCGCTAGACATCACGGAGGCAAATTCATTATCCGTATAGAAGATACAGATGTGAAGCGCAACGTTGAAGGTGGGGAAGAGAACCAGTTCACTTATCTCAAATGGCTTGGTATTGAATGGGATGAGAGTGTTGACGTAGGCGGGGAGTATGGCCCTTACCGTCAAACGGAGCGTTTGGACCTTTATCGTACGTACTGGCAGGATTTGCTCGACCGTGGACTAGCTTATCGTTGTTATTGTACGGAAGAAGAATTAGAGCAAGAACGCGAAGAGCAGATAGCTCGGGGCGAGATGCCGCGTTATTCTGGGAAACACCGAGATCTGACACCGGAACAATGCGCTGCGTTCGAAGCAGAAGGTAGACAAGCTAGTATCCGTTTCCGCGTGCCAGAAGGACGCACCTTCACGTTTGATGATCTAGTGAAGGGACCGATCTCATTCGAGTCAGACGTCAGCGGCGACTTTGTTATCGTGAAGAAAGATGGAATTCCGACTTACAACTTTGCAGTTGCGCTCGATGACCATCTGATGAAAATTACACATGTACTACGTGGTGAAGACCATGTATCCAATACACCACGTCAGTTGATGATCTACGATGCGCTTGGCTGGGAGCCACCGATTTTTGGACATATGACACTGATTGTCGGAGAAAATCATAAGAAGTTGAGCAAACGCGACGGATCAGTCATTCAATTTATTGAGCAATATGATGAATTGGGTTATTTGCCGGAAGCCATGTTTAATTTCATCGCATTACTTGGCTGGTCACCGACTGGAGAGGAAGAGTTCTTCACGAAAGAAGAGCTGATTTCAATCTTTGATGCCGGGCGTTTATCACGTAGCCCTGCTTTGTTTGATAAGCAAAAGCTGGCTCATCTGAACAATCATTACATCAAGAATGCGGATACTGCGCGAATTGCTAAATTAGCTATTCCACACTTGCAGAAAGCCTCTCTCTTGCCTAATGATTTGACAGTAGAACAAGAAGATTGGGCGAATAAGTTGGTTGCCTTGTATCAGGAGCAGATGACGTCGGCTTCTGATATCGTCGAGCTGTCTGACCTATTCTTCCGAACTCATCTGGAACTGGATGATGAAGCAAACGCTGTGTTGTCCGAACCACAGGTTCCAATCGTGCTAAGCGCTTTTCTGAGCAAGGTGGAGGAACTTTCACCATTTGCACCAGAGAACATTGCAGCAGCGATCAAAGAAGTGCAGAAAGAAACTGGCTTCAAAGGCAAAGGCTTGTTCATGCCAATTCGTGTAGCTTTAACGGGGCAAATGCATGGACGTGATTTGAACCAGACGATCTACCTGCTTGGTCAGGAACTTACGATTGAACGTCTCAAGTTACAAATTAGTAAGCTACAGAGCTAAACCTCTTGTCAGCTTTATGGAATTTCGGGTAAGATAAGCACAAGAATCCTATTCTTGGCACAATATATCAAAATAAGAAATGCATAGATCGGGAGAAGTACGCAGGTGTCTGTATTTACCAGAGAGGATAACCGGGACTTTGAAGTGGATATTTAAGAAAGTATATTTTCAATTTATACTTTGCTTACTTTTCTACTTGGTTTCAGGCTGAAAGTTATCTAGGTACAGAGGGCGGAAATGCACCCGGGAGCTGCGGGATTGAGCGCGCGAAAGCGTGGGTAGATCCTGACGTAATGTCCGCGTTAAGGACCCAAGGGGGAGGCTTCGAGTGCCACCGCTTATAATGAGCGGCTGTGATACAAGAAGAATCCAAGCAGAGTGGAACCGCGCGTAAGGCGTCTCTGTAGCGAAAGCTACAGGGGCGCTATTTTTGTTGGAATGATCAAAGGTTAAGGGTTAAGTGCAAGCCGGCATAGCATGGGAGAACAGGGGGAAGTTCTATGTTAAAGAGAATGAGGTCTGATATACAGGCTGTGTTTGATAACGATCCGGCTGCAAGAGGTTGGTTCGAGGTAATCTTCACTTATTCTGGACTCCATGCGATATGGAACCATCGGATGGCGCACTTTTTCTACCGGCATCATTGGTTCACAATTGCGCGGATTATCTCACAAGCTAGTCGCTTTTTTACCGGAATAGAGATTCATCCTGGTGCCAGAATCGGCAATCGGTTGTTCATTGATCATGGCATGGGCGTTGTCATTGGTGAAACTTGCGAAATCGGTGATGATGTGGTTATCTATCAGGGAGTGACCTTGGGGGGAAGCGGTAAAGAGAAAGGGAAAAGGCATCCCACTATTGGCAATAATGTAGTGATTGGGTCGGGAGCGAAGATCTTAGGTTCTTTTAAAATAGAAGATCAGTGCAACATTGGAGCAAATTCGGTAGTGCTGAAGGAAGTACCTTTTGGCAGTACGGTGGTAGGCATCCCAGGTAGAGTCGTTCGCCAGGGTGGGAAGCGCCTGGATCGATTAAGCCATCAGATGCCGGATCCCGTCGTTGATGCAATGGGATTGTTGCAGCGTGAGATTGAACAACTCCAGGTGGAAATGAAGAGTTTGAAAGAACAACTAGAGGCAGAGAAACTCCCGAAAGAGTAACCTCTTTCAATAATCATATGATTGAGAGGAAAGTGAATATGGCACTACAAATATACAACACGTTAACCCGAACGAAAGAGAAGTTCGTAAGCCAAGAGCCGGGAAAGGCTAGTATTTATGTCTGCGGTCCAACCGTATATGGATATATCCATATTGGAAATGCACGACCTGTGATTTTTTTCGATATCGTTCGTAGGTATTTAGAGAACCAAAATTATGAGGTCAATTATGTCGTCAATTTTACGGATGTGGATGATAAGCTAATCCGTAAGGCGGAGGAGATGAATACTTCTGTTTCTGATGTAGCGGAGACTTTTATTGAGGCTTATTATGCAGATTTAGAGGGTCTTGGCGTACCACGTGCCACAGCGAATCCTCGCGTAACGGATAATATGGGGATCATCATAGAATTTATAGAGGACCTGGAACGTAAAGGTTTTGCTTATGAAAATGGTGGAGATGTGTTCTTCCGCACCAATAAATTCGAAAGTTATGGTAAGCTGTCAGGCCAAAATATCGGTGAATTACAGTTTGGTATCCGAGTAGACGTAGATGAGCGCAAAGAAAATCCTGAAGACTTCGTATTGTGGAAGGCTGCCAAGCCGGGAGAAATCCATTGGAGCAGCCCTTGGGGTGAAGGACGTCCTGGTTGGCATATTGAATGCTCTGCGATGTCACGTCATCTACTTGGGGATACGATCGATATTCATGGGGGGGGACAGGATCTACAGTTTCCGCATCATGAGTGCGAAATTGCCCAATCCGAGGTTGTAACAGGCAAACCTCTTGCGAGATATTGGATGCATAACGGATATATTAATATCGATGGCGAAAAAATGTCGAAGTCACTGGGAAATGGCGTGCTTGTTAAAGACTTACGTAGCCATTATAAGCGTGAGGCATTGCGTTATTTTATGTTATCGACGCATTATCGCAATCAACTCAGCTTCACAGAAGAAACGATGACGCAAGTAGAGCGTAGTTTAGAGCGGATCACCAATGCGGTGGGCAATCTCCGCCACAGACTCGGTTCGGCTGCTAAGGAAAGCGCTGAAGTTACTCCAGAATGGAATGATAAGTTGCTTCAAATTGGTGCGACATTCCATGCCAAAATGCAAGATGATTTCAATACACCAGATGCGATTACAGCGATTTTCGAATGGGTTACTGAAGTAAATGGCTTATTGCAGCAAGCCGATGTAAGTCGTGCTGATTTGGAAGCGGCAGAGAAACTGTTCGCCGAAATGAATAGTATCTTGCGTATTGTAGCTGATACTGAATCGGAGTTATTAGACCAGGACATAGAGAACCTCATCACAGAGCGGGGGGAAGCACGCAAAGCTAAAAATTGGGCTCGTGCTGATGAAATCCGCGACTTGTTGGATGCTCAGGGAATTCTATTGGAAGATACGCCTCAGGGCATGAGATGGCGTCGTAAATGAGTACAAGCGACGAGAATACCCATGGTTTGTCGGAAGGGGCCCAGTCAAGCGCTGCGCCCCTTGGCGGAGGCGAGGGGGAGACTCTCTCTGCCAACTCTGCTGAGGCTACTGGACAAGATATGGCGCTAGCTGGAGGTATTGCCCTTGGGAATGGGGAGGTCTCACCGCTATGGTTCGCAGAGAAGCCATCCAAGCCCGCTCGGCTACTACCGCCGCTCGCTCTAGCCTATATAGGGGATGCCGTCTTCGAGGTGGCCGTTCGTCAACATGTTATGGCGCAGCTCAATTTGCGGCCGCATCACTTGCACGGACAGTCGACGAAGTATGTCGCTGCTAAAGCACAAGCTAAGCTACTGAGCTTACTCGAGCCTAATCTTACTGAGGATGAGAAAGATGTAGTGCGTCAGGGGCGCAATGCTAAATCAGGTGTACCGAAGAATGGAAACGTGATCGATTATCGGCATGCGACAGCATTTGAGAGCCTTGTTGGATACTTATACTACACTGGCGCGCACGAACGCCTTCGTAGTCTCATTTCATATGGATTTGACCTATTAGACTCAGAGACAAAGTCGATTTGAAAGTAATTTAGGTGCTTAATTTTTATCAGAACAAACATTAAACATAATATAAGAAAGATCCGAGGATCTTTCGCAGGAGGAATCACATGGAGGATCAAGACCAAGAATGGGTCGCTGGTAAGCACTCAATACTTGAAGCGCTGCGGGCTGGTCGTACGATCAATAAAATATGGGTCGCTGAAGGCGCTCAAAAACACCTTACCGGGCCTATTTTGACAGAGGCAAAGAAACAAGGAATCGTTGTTCAATTCGTTGATAAACGGAAGCTTGATCAAATGGTTCCAGATGTACAGCATCAAGGAGTTGTAGCTCAGGCTGCGCCGTATGCTTATGTAGGAGTCGAAGAATTGCTAGCTAAGGCAGCAGACAAAGGGGAACCTCCTTTTCTTCTTATTCTAGATGAAATTGAAGATCCTCATAATCTCGGCTCAATTTTACGTACTGCGGAATGTACAGGTGCTCATGGTGTTATTATTCCGAAGCGCAGATCTGCTGCAGTAACAGCAACAGTGTCGAAAACATCAGCTGGAGCAGTGGAGTATGTGCCTGTTGCACGAGTGACGAATCTGGCTCAATGTATTGAGGAATTGAAAGAAGCAGGCGTGTGGGTAGTGGGTACAGATGTTGATACCAAAGATGAGATGTATGGAAATGGTGGCAACGTACTTACAGGTCCTGTGGCGATTGTAATCGGGAATGAGAACAAAGGAATGGGACGTTTGATCCGCGAGAAGTGTGATGTGCTTCTCAAACTTCCAATGACGGGTCGTCTTAACTCCTTGAACGCATCGGTTGCTGCGGGAGTTGTGATGTACGAAGTGTTGCGTAGACGTCGCGCTGAGGGGTAGACAAAATGCGCGAAATGCGCGATGTGCTATTAGTTGATGGCTATAATATGATCGGAGGATGGCCAGAACTTGCGGCATTGTCCAGGATCGGTTTGCAGGAAGCGCGTGACCGACTGTTGGAGAGACTTGCTGATTACCAAGCCTTTTCCGGTATTAGAACCATCACCGTTTTTGATGCTTACCGGGTACCTGGACTCGGAAAGTCGTTTGCCCAGAATCAGCTAGAAGTACATTTCACCAAGGAGAAAGAAACGGCGGACGAATGCATTGAACGACTGGTGCGCGAACTAACACACAAACGGCGACAAATTTATGTTGCAACAAGCGATATGGTGGAACAACATGTCATTTTTGGACAGGGAGCACTACGGATATCAGCTCGCGAACTGCTAATTCAAGTGGAGAAAAGTGAGAAAGAAGTTCAGATGAAAATCGCCGATCGCAGCGTTAAATCAAGCCGTAATACAATTGATGATAAGCTGAGTCCGGAAGTAAAGCTAATGTTTGAAAGATGGCGAAGAGAATAGAGGAGTGTTCACCAAGTCATACTTTTTGGTACTCTTTGCTAGATCAACTTACATCTTTTGGTACTTTTGTTGTTGACGCTAATATGCACCGTAATATATACTGTTCGTATTACTTGACAGAGTGACGGGGCACCGTGCGTTGCAGCCGGAGGGATTTGTGGTGAGTGTCAATCTCGAGAAATGGGTAAGGTATGACTATGAGATCCAAAGTGACGAAGAAATTGTCGAATCGGTCCGTGAAGGTGACAGTGAAGCGCTAGAGTACTTAATTAATAAGTACCGGAGTTTCGTGCGCGCCAAAGCCAGATCCTATTTCTTAATCGGTGCTGATCGGGAAGATATCATTCAAGAAGGAATGATAGGGCTCTATAAATCGATCAGAGATTTCCGAGGGGATAAGCTTGCTTCATTCAAGGCGTTTGCCGAGTTATGTATAACACGTCAAATCATTACGGCGATCAAGACGGCGACACGGCAGAAACATATTCCATTGAACTCTTATGTATCTTTGGACAAGCCAATTTACGATGAGGATTCTGATCGGACGTTGCTTGATGTTATTTGTGGGTCCCAAGTGTGTGATCCCGAAGAGTTGATTATTAACCAGGAGGAGTTCATGGGCCTGGAGGACAAGATGTCCGAAATTCTCAGCGATCTGGAACGCAAAGTACTCATGCTTTATCTAGACGGGCGTTCATATCAGGAGATTGCAGTAGATTTGAAACGTCATGTTAAGTCCATTGATAATGCACTACAGCGTGTCAAACGTAAACTTGAGAAGTACCTAGAAGTTCGAGATGGTGATTTTTAATCTCTATTCTATAAGCTCAGAAGGTCAATACAAAAGATAGCTATTTTAATAGCTGTCTTTTTTTATATCATGATAAAAATTCCTATTAGTAAATTCAGGATGTTTTTGAGGTTTATCTTTAAAAGTGCAGTGTAATACTGTTTAATAGCTAATCCCAAAAGCTGTAAGCCTCGTTGACACGAATAGGTCCATTGTGATAAAGTGTTTTAGGTAGGCCCAATTTTTTATTTTAATTTTGGGTCAATATAGAGACATCTCATATTGTAGAATGTCTTCGGGAGGTGCACATCATGCGGGTAATTATTACGTTGGCTTGTACGAACTGTAAACAAAGAAACTACACGACAACGAAAAACAAGCGTAACCACCCCGACCGCATGGAGATGAAGAAATTTTGCAAGTTTTGTAACGAGCAAGTTCCTCATCGCGAAACCAGATAGTCTTTGGAGGTGTAGTCGCGCGTGAAACGAAGTTTCAAGTCGTTGTTTTCTTTTTTCTCCGAAAGCTGGGCAGAGCTTAAAAAGGTTCGCTGGCCTAATCGTAAAGAGCTGACCAATTATACGCTGATTGTGCTTGGTACAATTGCAGTTGTCGCGATTTATTTTTGGGTTCTTGACATCGGCATTTCTGCTGTGATCGAAGCGATAATTTAAGAAGGGTCCTTAGGTGGCTTGATATGGAAAAAAGATGGTACGTCGTTCATACCTATTCTGGGTATGAGAACAAAGTCAAAGCCAATTTAGAAAAGCGTGTCGAGTCTATGGGCATGGAAGACAAGATATTCCGCGTTCTTGTTCCGATGGAAGAAGAAGTGGTAAACAAAGACGGTAAGAAAAAGACTGTCATGCGTAAAGTTTACCCCGGATATGTCTTGGTGGAAATGGTCCAAACCGATGATTCTTGGTATGTTGTTCGCAATACACCAGGAGTTACTGGATTTGTCGGCTCTACAGGTTCTGGTTCCAAACCAACTGCTCTGCTTCCTGAAGAAGTAGAACAGATCCTTAAACATATGGGTATGGAAGAACCAAAACCAGTTATGGAGTTCGAACTCAAAGAATCCGTACGTATCAAAGTTGGTCCGTTTGCCAATTTCGTTGGTTCGATCGAAGAAATTCTGGTCGAGAAGAGCAAGGTCAAGGTTCACGTTAACATGTTTGGACGAGAAACCCCGCTTGAACTGGATTACACTCAAGTGGAGAAAATTTAGGGTTTCTTGTGTTTTACGTGGGAGGGGCTTCGGTTCCGTCTACCACTACTAGGGCAAGGAGGTGTCTTACATGGCGAAAAAGATTATCAAAGTTGTAAAGTTGCAGATCCCTGCAGCAAAAGCGAATCCTGCACCTCCGGTAGGTCCGGCATTGGGTCAAGCGGGTGTCAACATCATGGCATTCTGTAAAGAGTTCAACGCACGTACTGCCGATCAAGCAGGTTTGATTATTCCGGTTGAAATTTCGGTGTTTGAAGATCGCTCGTTTACTTTCATCACCAAAACTCCTCCGGCAGCCGTTCTACTTCGCGTTGCAGCGAAGATTGAGAAGGGTTCCGGTGAACCAAACAAGAAAAAAGTAGCTACTGTGAATCGCAACGTTGTTCGTGAAATCGCAGAGCAAAAAATGCCTGACCTTAACGCAGCTTCTGTTGAAGCAGCTATGCGTATGGTTGAAGGTACCGCCCGCAGCATGGGCATCACGATCCAAGACTAGTTTTTGGAGAGTACAAGCAACGGAAGTTGTTAATCTTGAAGTGAAGATAGCAACTGAAGTTGCCTCTGATAAATAAGTTTTCCTTTGGATAACTTATTTTTACAGAGATCAGTGGGAGGAATTTCCGCTAATACCACAAAGGAGGATGAATTCATGGCTAAGCACGGTAAGAAGTACCAAGAAGCTGTTAAGCTTATTGATAGCGAAGCAACTTATGAGCCTTTAGAAGCTGTTGAGTTGGTGAAAAAGGCAGCGACTGCAAAGTTCGACGAAACCGTTGAGATCGCAGTTCGTTTGGGTGTAGACCCTCGTAAACAAGACCAAGCTGTTCGTGGCGTAGTAGTTCTACCTCACGGTACAGGTAAAACACAACGCGTTTTGGTTTTTGCTAAAGGTGAGAAAGCGAAAGAAGCGGAAGCTGCTGGAGCTGACTATGTTGGCGATCAAGACGTAATTAACAAAATCCAACAAGGCTGGTTCGAGTTCGATGTTTGCGTAGCAACACCGGACATGATGAGTGAAGTTGGTAAATTGGGTCGTCTGCTTGGTGGTAAAGGTCTTATGCCTAACCCTAAAGCAGGTACAGTTACGTTTGACGTAGCTAAAGCGGTTCAAGAAATCAAAGCAGGTAAAATCGAGTATCGTCTAGACAAAGCAGGACAAATTCATGCACCGATCGGTAAAGTGTCTTTCACTACTGATCAATTGAACGAGAACCTTAAGGCTCTTGTTGATGCATTGAACCGGGCTAAACCGGCTGCTGCTAAAGGCGTTTACTTGAAGAACATTGCGATTTCTTCAACAATGGGCCCGAGCGCTCGTGTCAACACTTCTGTATACAGATAATACCACTCGCTTATAGTGAGTTAGGGATTGACATTATGGATGTCCCTGGGTATACTGAGAAAGTTGTTTTGATGTGAGAATTAAATTTGAATATGCTTACCGTAGACAGTAGGTGCCTTCGGGCTTAATTCCCTACCGAGGTGTTGTGATAGAACGTCAGTATTTTGCAGGTTTCTGCAAAAGATGATTTCATCAGGCCTTCGTGATTCTACGGAGGCTTTTTTAATGGGATAAGGCCTAGAAAATCTATCAGGAGGTGTACAGTTTGGCAAACGTAAAACTGATTCAAGCAAAACAGGAAGCTGTTGATGTTGTTACTGAGAAGTTGCGCAATAGCGTAACGACTGTAGTTGCAGATTACCGCGGACTTAACGTTACTCAAGTTACGGAACTTCGCAAACAGCTTCGTGAAGCTGGTGTGGAATTCCAAGTGCTTAAGAACTCGCTAGTTCGTCGTGCTACAGCTGCTGCAGAACTTTCTGAACTGGACGAAGTATTGGTTGGTCCTACAGCCGTTGCGTTCAGTACAGAAGACGCTGTAATTCCAGCGAAAATCATTAACGATTTCGCTAAGAAGAACGATGCTCTTAAAATAAAAGGTGGCGTGGTTGAAGGTAAGGTAGTAGGCGTTGATCAAATCAAAGCGCTTGCGGATCTTCCATCCCGCGATGGTCTCCTTTCCATGCTCCTCAGCGTGCTTCAAGCTCCAGTGCGCAACTTCGCACTTGCAGTCAAAGCCGTTGCAGAGAAAGAAGAAGGCAACGCAAGCGCGTAAACTTCTTCTGACTCAAGTGATTTAAAATAATCAACCAAATAAACTAATATAACGGAGGTTCAACCATGAGTAAAGAAACTATTTTGGAAGAAATCAAAGGTATGACCGTTCTTGAACTGAACGATCTTGTTAAAGCAATCGAAGAAGAATTTGGTGTAACTGCAGCAGCTCCAGTAGCAGCAGCAGGTGCCGCAGCTGTAGAAGCTGAAGAGCAATCCGAATTCGACGTAATTTTGAATGGTGCTGGCGCATCCAAAATCAACGTTATCAAAGTCGTTCGCGAAATTACAGGCCTAGGCTTGAAAGAAGCAAAAGACCTTGTTGACAATGCACCAAAACCAATCAAAGAAAAAGTTGGCAAAGAAGAAGCAGACGCAGTAAAAGCGAAATTGGAAGAAGCAGGCGCTTCTGTAGAAGTGAAGTAATTCCATCTCTGCTATACACAAACCCCTTGAATCAAATTCAAGGGGTTTTGTTTTAGTTAGAAGTAAGAATGAGAATGATAAATCTATTAAAACCGTTAACCGGAGGGAATGTAACAATGTCTGATCATTACTATACCAGTAAGCCGAAGGCTGATCATGACCGAAAGGTTTGGGAGACACAGCTAAAGGGGCAAGTATTCCGATTTGTAAGCGACGCAGGGGTATTCGCCAAGAGTGGTGTTGATTATGGCAGTAGGACATTAATTGAAGCAATGGAAATTCCGAAGGGTGCTCAGGTGCTAGATATCGGTTGTGGATACGGTCCTATAGGTCTAACAGCTGCAAAACTTGTTGTTCATGGGCATGTTACAATGATCGATGTTAACAGTCGGGCGGTAGAATTAGCACGAGAGAATGCTGCGCTGAACAAGGTGGATAATGTAACTGTATTAGAGAGTGATTTGTTTGAGGCACTGGGAGAACAAAAATTCGATGTTGTTCTGACTAATCCGCCAATTCGGGCAGGCAAAGAAACGGTACATGCTATTTTCGAAGGGGCTTCTGAACGGTTAAAGCAAGGGGGCACACTGTGGATTGTTATTCAGAAAAAGCAGGGGGCACCATCCGCACTTCGTAAACTGGAATCACTTTTTACGAAGGTGGAAGAAGTGACCAAGGATAAAGGATACCGAATATACAAGGCTACGAAGTAATGAAGTAGATAGAAAAGAATCAAAAGAAGAAGAGTTGAAAGATATAGGTTGACTTAGAAAATTGAATGTGATATTATTATAAAATGTCAGTATTAGGATGGTCTTTGTGACTTTAGTTTGCTGAAATGTCAAGAGTTTTACGAGAACAATGCATTAAATCATATTGTTTGACGTATAATATGCACATTTTGGGCAAATCTACTGAATACGAGGACATCAGGGCAGAAGTGTCACAGATAATGGTGCTCTTTTTTCGAAAGCATTCGATAAGGGCTTTTCTTTATTTGTGGATGAATCCGTTGTTCTTGAACCTATTATAAGGGTACAAACACGGGTTCGCAATCAATTTTTTAAAGTGAGTAGACATGAGGGGTGAGTTAAAGTTGGCAGGACATCTTGTTCAATATGGTCGACGCACTCGGCGAAGTTATGCGCGAATTAACGAGGTACTCGAAATTCCGAACCTGATCGAGATCCAACAGAAATCGTATGAATGGTTCTTGGAAGAGGGCCTACGGGAAATGTTTCATGACATTTCGCCGATTCAGGATTTCACGGGGAATTTGGTGTTGGAATTTATCGATTACAGCCTGGGCGAACCAAAGTATACAGTAGACGACGCGAAAGAACGTGACGTGACATATGCGGCGCCGCTTAGGGTTAAAGTCCGGCTCATTAATAAGGAAACCGGCGAAGTTAAAGAGCAGGAAGTGTTCATGGGAGATTTCCCATTGATGACGGAAACCGGCACTTTTATTATTAATGGTGCAGAACGGGTTATTGTCAGCCAATTGGTTCGCTCTCCTAGCGTCTATTTCAACACGAAAGTAGATAAAAACGGTAAGAAAACATATGCTGCTACGGTTATTCCTAACCGCGGTGCATGGCTGGAACTTGAGACGGATGCGAAGGATATTGTATATGTTCGTATCGACCGTACTCGTAAAATTCCAGTTACCGTACTACTCCGTTCGCTTGGGTTTGGGACGGACGCAGAAATCTTAGATTTGCTCGGAAACGATGAATATATCCGTAACACCTTGGATAAAGACAACACGGATTCGACGGAGAAAGCTCTCATTGAAATTTACGAGCGTCTTCGTCCGGGTGAACCTCCGACTCTCGATAATGCGAAGAGTCTATTGGTGGCGCGTTTCTTTGATCCAAAACGTTATGATCTGGCCAATGTAGGCCGCTATAAGGTAAATAAGAAGCTTCATATTAAGAATCGTCTTTTCAACCAGCGTCTTGCTGAGAGTCTTATTGACATCAGTACAGGTGAAATTATCGCGGAAGCAGGCCAAATGGTCGATCGGCGTTTGCTGGATGAAATACTCCCTTATTTGGAGAATGGCGTAGGTTTCAAAAACTACCATGTTGCTAACGGTGTTCTTGATGCTAATGATGTGCCGCTCCAAACTATCGACATTTTCTCGCCGATTGAAGATGGGAAAGTAGTTAAGGTTATTGCGAATTGTAATATCGACAAGTCAGTGAAACATATCACGCCTGCTGATATCATTTCGTCAATCAGTTACTTCTTGAATTTGCTACACGGTATTGGTAGCACGGATGATATCGATCATCTTGGCAACCGCCGTCTGCGTTCCGTAGGTGAACTGCTTCAGAACCAGTTCCGTATTGGTTTGTCACGGATGGAACGTGTTGTACGCGAGAGAATGTCAATTCAGGATGCTAATGTTATCACGCCTCAAGCGTTGATTAACATACGCCCTGTAATTGCTTCAATTAAAGAGTTCTTTGGTAGCTCCCAGTTGTCACAGTTTATGGATCAGACGAACCCACTTGCAGAATTGACGCATAAACGTCGTCTGTCAGCCCTAGGACCCGGCGGTTTGACGCGGGAACGTGCGGGCTTTGAAGTACGGGACGTCCATCATTCACACTATGGCCGGATGTGTCCAATCGAGACTCCAGAAGGACCGAACATTGGGTTGATTAACTCATTGTCTACATTTGCTCGCATTAATGAGTATGGCTTCATTGAAGCTCCATACCGTTGGGTAGATCCGAAGACAGCGAAAGTTACGGATCAAATTGCTTATGTAACTGCCGATGAGGAAGACAACTATATCATCGCTCAAGCGAACGCTATCCTTAACGAGGATGGTACGTTCCAAGATGAGAATGTTATCGTTCGTTACAATAAACAAGCAGACAACATCCTGACAATGCCAAGTGATCGTGTAGATTACATGGACGTTTCTCCTAAACAGGTTGTATCCGTAGCTACGGCGCTCATCCCGTTCCTAGAGAACGATGACTCTAACCGTGCGCTAATGGGATCAAACATGCAACGCCAAGCGGTACCTCTTCTTATACCAAAAGCCCCGCTCGTGGGAACAGGTATGGAGCATAAGTCTGCTAAAGATTCCGGCGTATGTATTGTGTCCAAATACGATGGTATTATCGAACGTTCTGCAGCTAATGAAATTTGGTTGCGTCGGATCGAGACTGTAGACGGCAAGGAAGTCAAAGGCGACCTTGTTAAACATAAATTGCACAAATTTATGCGTTCTAACCAAGGGACATGCATCAACCAACGTCCAATCGTTAAACACGGAGATGTAGTCAAAGCAGGAGATATTCTTGCGGATGGACCATCAACGGAAATGGGCGAATTGGCACTTGGACGAAACGTAGTCGTTGCCTTCATGACTTGGGAAGGTTACAACTATGAGGATGCAATCCTACTGAGTGAGAAGCTTGTGAAAGAAGACGTGTATACGTCAATTCACATTGAAGAATACGAGTCTGAAGCCCGTGATACGAAGCTTGGACCGGAAGAAATCACTCGTGATATTCCAAACGTAGGTGAAGAAGCGCTTCGTAACCTTGACGAACGCGGTATTATCCGTGTTGGTGCTGAAATTGGTGCAGGTGACATCTTGGTTGGTAAAGTAACACCTAAAGGGGTTACAGAACTGACTGCAGAAGAACGCCTTCTACATGCGATTTTCGGTGAGAAAGCTCGCGAAGTGCGTGATACTTCCCTTCGAGTGCCTCATGGTACTGACGGTATTGTCGTTGACGTTAAAGTGTTCACTCGTGAGAATGGCGATGAATTGCCACCAGGTGTGAACCAACTCGTTCGGGTATATATTGCCCAAAAACGTAAAATATCCGAAGGTGACAAAATGGCAGGACGTCACGGTAATAAGGGTGTCGTAGCTCGTATTTTACCTGAAGAGGATATGCCGTTTATGCCTGATGGTACACCAGTTCAAGTCGTGCTTAACCCACTAGGGGTTCCGTCACGGATGAACATTGGTCAGGTATTGGAGATCCATCTAGGTATGGCAGCTCTTCGTCTCGGTATTCACGTAGCAACACCAGTATTTGATGGTGCTAGTGAGTACGACGTATTTGATGCAATGGAAGAAGCAGGCATGCAGCGTAATGGTAAGACTGTGTTGTACGATGGTCGCACGGGGGATCGCTTTGAACGCGAAGTAACCGTCGGTGTCATGCACATGATCAAACTGGCGCACATGGTTGATGATAAAATCCATGCCCGTTCAACTGGACCATACTCACTCGTTACGCAACAGCCTCTGGGCGGTAAAGCTCAGTTTGGTGGACAGCGCTTCGGAGAGATGGAAGTGTGGGCGCTTGAAGCTTATGGCGCCGCGTATACACTGCAGGAAATTTTAACAGTTAAATCCGATGACGTGGTTGGTCGGGTGAAAACCTACGAATCTATCGTCAAAGGTGAAAATGTGCCAGAACCTGGCGTACCGGAATCCTTCAAGGTCTTGATCAAAGAGCTTCAAAGTTTAGGGATGGATGTTAAAATCCTGAGCGAAAACGAAGAAGAGATTGAGATGAAAGAAATGGACGATGAAGATGATGCGGCAGGAGATAAATTGAGCCTGAACTTAGAGGGCGCGGAAGTCGGCGCAGAATAACATCCTGACGGCCTATGCTGTCGTGTGATGAAGATTTTCGCAGTGGAAGCTGCCTTATTGGACAATCGGCCTGCCACTTGGCGGCCGATGTTTCCAAAATAGATAGATTGAATTAGGGAGACCGTGGAGACACAGTCTTTCGTTCACTCTATCCAGATTGTTAATATCAGGACTTGGTTAAGGAGGGATGCTCCTTGTTGGACGTTAACAACTTCGAGTTTATGAAAATTGGGCTTGCTTCCCCAGATAAAATTCGTTCTTGGTCCCGCGGAGAAGTCAAGAAACCGGAAACAATTAACTACCGTACATTGAAACCGGAAAAGGAAGGGCTCTTTTGCGAGAAGATATTTGGCCCGACCAAAGACTGGGAATGTCATTGCGGTAAATATAAGCGTGTCCGTTATAAAGGCGTTGTCTGCGATCGCTGCGGCGTTGAAGTTACAAGAGCTAAAGTACGTCGTGAACGTATGGGGCATATTGAGCTTGCTGCACCAGTTTCGCATATTTGGTATTTCAAAGGGATTCCATCCCGTATGGGTCTTGCACTCGACATGTCGCCACGTTCTTTAGAAGAGATTATTTACTTTGCATCTTATGTAGTAACGGATCCAGGTGAAACTCCTCTTGAGAAAAAGCAGCTTCTGTCCGAGAAAGAATACCGTAGCTATCGTGAAAAGTATGGTTATGGTTTCCATGCTGGTATGGGTGCTGAAGCTGTGAAGAAATTGCTTCAGGATATCGATATTGAAAAAGATTTAGAGTTTCTTAAGGAAGAGTTGCGTACGGCTCAAGGACAACGTCGTAACCGTGCTATCAAACGTCTAGAAGTTATCGAGGCATTCCGCAATTCTGGTAACGAACCAGAATGGATGATCCTTGATGTACTTCCAGTTATTCCACCGGAACTTCGTCCGATGGTTCAACTTGATGGTGGACGTTTCGCGACTTCTGACTTAAATGACTTGTATCGTCGTGTAATTAACCGCAACAACCGACTGAAACGACTTCTTGATCTCGGTGCACCAGATATTATCGTGCAAAATGAGAAACGGATGCTCCAAGAAGCGGTTGATGCTTTGATCGATAACGGCCGTCGTGGTCGTCCAGTAACAGGTCCAGGTAACCGTCCACTTAAATCCCTCAGCCACATGCTGAAAGGTAAACAAGGACGTTTCCGTCAGAACTTGCTCGGTAAACGGGTCGACTATTCTGGTCGTTCAGTTATCGTAGTAGGACCTTATCTCAAAATGTACCAATGTGGTCTTCCGAAGGAAATGGCGCTTGAACTATTCAAACCGTTTGTAATGAAAGAACTGGTCAACAAAGGACTGGCTCATAACATTAAGAGCGCGAAGAGAAAAGTAGAACGTGTCAGCCCAGAAGTATGGGATGTATTGGAAGAAGTCATTAGAGAGCATCCGGTTCTTCTGAACCGTGCACCAACACTTCACCGTCTCGGTATTCAAGCATTTGAACCGATTTTGGTTGAAGGCCGTGCAATTCGTCTTCACCCACTCGTATGTACAGCATATAACGCTGACTTTGACGGTGACCAAATGGCGGTTCACGTACCGTTGTCTGCGGAAGCTCAGGCAGAAGCTCGCATATTGATGCTAGCTTCCGGTAACATCCTGAACCCTAAAGACGGCAAACCAGTAGTTACGCCTTCACAGGATATGGTCCTTGGTTCTTTCTATCTAACGATGGATAACAAAGAAGCTAAAGGTACTGGCATGATTCTCCGCTCGGTAAACGAAGCGGTATCAGCATACCAACGTGGTACAGCTGAACTACATGCACGTGTTGCTATTCCTGCTAAAGCGCTCAACAAAACTGGATTCACAGAAGCACAACAAAATGCGTTGCTTATTACTACTGTGGGTAAGATTATCTTTAATGAAATCTTCCCATCCACATTCCCATATATTAACGATGCGACTCGTGCGAACTTGTTCCAAGGGACACCTGATCACTTCTTTATCTTTGATAAGGGCGCTAATATTACGGAACGTATCAATGAAGCACCTCAAGCTAATGGGATAGGTAAAGAGTATCTGGGCGAAATTATCGGTCGATGCTTTGAAATTTATCACACTACGGAAACTTCAGTGATCCTGGATAGAATTAAGCAAACTGGATTTACTTATTCTACCCGTTCCGGTGTTAGTATTGCGGTTTCTGACGTTATTGTTCCAGATGAAAAACCGGCTATTCTTCACGAGTCTGATGAGAAAGTCCGTGTCGTTACGAATCAATACCGTCGTGGTTTGATTACAAACGAAGAGCGGTATGACCGTGTTATTGCAATCTGGGGTAAAACTAAAGATCAAATTACCGAAGTATTGATGAAATCGATGGATCGTTACAATTCCATCATGCTCATGGTTGACTCCAAAGCACGGGGTAACAAATCGCAGATTACTCAGCTCGGCGGTATGCGTGGTTTGATGGCCAACCCATCAGGACGTATCATCGAGTTGCCAATCAAATCGAACTTCCGTGAAGGACTAACCGTCCTCGAGTACTTCCTTTCGACGCATGGTGCTCGTAAAGGTTTGGCGGATACTGCACTACGGACAGCTGACTCTGGTTACTTGACTCGTCGTCTCGTAGACGTTGCACAAGATGTGATCGTGCGCGAAGAGGATTGTGGCACGGATAAAGGCTTCTCTGTTAGTGTCATCCAAGACGGTAAAGAGGTTATTGAGGATCTGTATGACCGGATCGAAGGACGTTACTCTTTCGAAACGATCAAGCATCCTGAGACCGGTGCGGTTATTGCTCAGCGCAACGAACTGATCGATTCCGACAAAGCACATGAGATCGTCAATGCTGGCGTTACTAAACTGCAAATTCGTTCGGTACTTAGTTGCCGTGCTCGCCATGGCGTGTGTAAGAAATGCTACGGTCGTAACTTGGCTACAGGCAAACATGTTGAAATTGGTGAAGCAGTTGGTATCATCGCTGCACAATCTATCGGAGAACCGGGAACTCAGCTCACCATGCGTACGTTCCATACCGGGGGCGTTGCGGGTGATGATATTACGCAAGGTTTGCCGCGTATCGTCGAAATGTTTGAGGCACGGAATCCGAAAGGTCAAGCGACAATCAGTGAAATTGATGGTGTCGTGAAGGAAATTCGTGAAGCTAAGGACCGTCGTGAAGTTGAGGTTCAAGGTGAAGCTGAAACGAAGATCTACTCTGTTACCTACGGTTCTCGTCTTCGTGTTAGCGAAGGTCAGGAAATTGAAGCCGGTGATGAACTCACCGATGGTTCAATTGATCCGAAGGAAATCCTACGTATCAAAGGTATTCGTGGCGTACAGAACTACATTCTACAAGAAGTACAACGCGTATACCGTAATCAGGGCGTAGAAATTAATGATAAGCACATCGAAGTTATGATCAAGCAAATGTTGCGCAAAATCCGCATAGTTGATGCGGGAGATACGCCGCTTCTGCCAGGAGCATACGTCGATTTGCATGAATATGAAAGAGCAAACAAAGAAGCTATTCTGTCCGACAAAGAACCAGCTGTGGCCAAACCGGTCCTTCTGGGGATTACGAAGGCATCGCTCGAAACAGACTCATTCTTGTCTGCAGCTTCCTTCCAGGAAACTACACGGGTACTTACCGATGCAGCAATCAAAGGCAAAGTGGATAAATTGCTCGGCCTGAAAGAGAATGTTATTATCGGTAAACTGATTCCAGCGGGTACAGGAATGAATCGTTACCGCAGTATTCAGTTTGAAGAACCAGAGAATGATCTAACTGCTTCAAAAGGTTTAGAACCTGTTTCTGTTGAATAGTTCTAGACTGTAAGAGACAGCGGCGCGGCCAGTCAGTGTTGTAGCTGATCTGTGCCGGTCGCTGTTTTATTAATTAAATTATTGATTGAAATTAGTTAATAATTTTCTTGACATAGCCCATTGAAAAGTGATATTATGTCAAAGTGCGTGAGAACGGATAACCCTGTGCTTTGGAGGACGCTTATAATGTCTAATGATAAAGGTTTACAGGATGCACATATTAAAATCGGCACCAAGCAAACCATGCGAATGGTGGAGCAAGGACAGGCTGATGAGGTTTACGTAGCTGAAGATGCAGATCCACGCCTTACATCGAAAGTCATTGCGCTATGTAATCGAAACTCCGTTAAGGTCACATATGTTGACACAATGGATAATCTCGGCAAAGCTTGCGGGATACAAGTGGGAGCAGCGATGGTTGCGATCGTAAGACCATAGTTTAGAATTCGTTTTTGCTGATTGGGCAAATCCTTTCGGCAAGAACTTTTCATTTGTTCTTTTATGAACCGCCTGGATCTGTGGGCTTAAACAAGAGGTTTGTAAAGAAACATAAAGATTTGAGGAAGGGGGTGGCAACAACATGCCAACTATTAACCAATTGGTACGCAAGGGACGCCAAGACAAGATATACAAATCTAAATCACCAGCATTGCAAAGAGGGTTTAATGCCCTGAAACGTGAGGCTACTGATTTGAGTGCTCCACAAAAACGTGGGGTGTGTACTCGTGTCGGCACTATGACTCCTCGTAAACCGAACTCCGCACTTCGTAAATATGCTCGTGTTCGCTTGACGAACCGTTTAGAAGTTACGGCTTACATCCCAGGTATCGGACACAACTTGCAAGAGCACAGTGTGGTTCTGATTCGTGGTGGTAAGGTGAAAGACCTTGCGGGTGTACGTTATCACATCGTACGCGGCGCATTGGACACTGCTGGTGTAAACAACCGGATGCAAGCTCGTTCTAAATACGGTGCTAAACGTCCTAAAGCTAAAAAATCCTAGGTTATATACCTAAAGAATTAAACTATCATTGAAAGGGGGATAACTATGCCACGCAAAGGTCCAGTTACCAAAAGAGACGTATTGCCGGATCCATTGTATAACAGCAAGCTTGTTACTCGATTGATCAACCGCATCATGCTAGACGGCAAACGCGGCGTTGCTCAAAGCATCCTTTATAATGCATTCAAATTGATTCAAGAACGCACGGGCAATGACCCAATGGAAGTATTTGAAGCAGCAATCAAGAACATTATGCCTGTCCTGGAAGTTAAAGCTCGTCGTGTAGGCGGAGCAAACTATCAGGTTCCTATCGAAGTGAAACCAGAGAGACGTACTGCTTTGGGATTACGTTGGCTCGTAAACTACTCCCGCAACCGCGGCGAGAAGACTATGGAAGAGCGTTTGGCTGCTGAAATCATGGATGCAGCTAACAACACAGGAGCTTCCGTTAAGAAACGTGAAGACACGCACAAAATGGCTGAAGCAAACAAAGCGTTTGCTCACTACCGTTGGTAGGATTAAGCTAAAGTTAGTAGTATATATTGAAGGGAGACATCATTATGGCAAGAGATTTCTCCTTGAATAATACACGTAACATTGGGATCATGGCGCATATTGATGCTGGTAAGACAACCACGACGGAACGTATCTTGTTCTATACAGGCCTTACGCACAAAATCGGTGAAGTTCACGAGGGTGCTGCGACAATGGACTGGATGGAACAAGAGCAGGAGCGCGGAATTACAATTACTTCCGCTGCAACAACCGCTCAATGGAAAGGTCACCGCGTAAATATCATCGATACCCCGGGACACGTAGACTTCACAGTTGAAGTTGAACGTTCCCTACGTGTATTGGACGGGGCAGTAGGCGTTTTCAGTGCGAAAGAAGGCGTTGAGCCACAGTCTGAAACCGTATGGAGACAGGCTGACCGCTATGGCGTTCCTCGGATCGCTTATGTAAACAAAATGGATATCATCGGTGCTGACTATCTTAACGTTATAGCTAGTATGCGTGATCGTCTGCAAGCCAATGCGGTAGCAATTCAGTTGCCAATGGGTGCAGAGAACCATTTTGATGGTATCATCGACATCGTTGCTCAAAGAGCTCATATTTTCCACGATGACTTAGGTCAAAATATCGAAGAAACAGATATTCCAGCAGAGTTCCAAGCGCAAGTAGAAGAACTTCGTGCAGAATTGATTGAGAAAGTTGCAGAACTAGATGAAGAATTAACAATGAAATACCTAGAGGGTGAAGAAATCTCTGTTGCAGAGATCAAAAAAGCTCTCCGTAAAGGTGTTATCGAAGTTAAGATCTTCCCTGTTATCTGTGGTTCCTCTTACCGTAACAAAGGTGTTCAATTGATGATGGATGCTGTTGTTGATTACTTGCCAGCGCCAACAGACGTACCAAGTATCCAAGGTCACTTGGAAGACGGTACTTTGGAAGAACGTCACTCTGATGATGCAGAACCGTTCTCAGCGCTAGCATTTAAAATCATGACAGACCCTTACGTTGGTAAACTTACGTTCTTCCGTGTGTACTCCGGTGTGCTTCAATCCGGTTCGTACGTACTGAATGCAACTAAGAACAAACGCGAGCGTATCGGCCGTATTCTTCAAATGCATGCTAACAGCCGTCAAGAAATCAGCATCGTTTATTGTGGTGATATCGCGGCTGCAGTAGGTTTGAAAGATACGAGCACAGGTGATACACTATGTGATGAGAAGGCTCCGATCATTCTTGAATCGATGAACTTCCCTGATCCGGTTATCGAAATCGCCGTTGAACCAAAAACGAAAGCCGACCAAGATAAAATGGGCGTAGCTCTCGGTAAATTGACTGAAGAAGATCCAACTCTTCGTGCTCATACTGATGAAGAAACCGGTCAAACGATTCTTGCAGGTATGGGTGAGCTTCACTTGGATATTATCATCGACCGTATGCGCCGCGAGTTTAAGGTAGAGACTAATGTGGGTAAACCACAAGTAGCTTACCGTGAAACTTTCAAAGTGCCAGCACGTGTTGAAGGTAAATTTGTCCGTCAATCCGGTGGTCGTGGTCAATACGGTCACGTATGGGTTGAGTTCGAACCTTTGGAAGCCGGTTCAGGCAACCAGTTCGAAAGTAAAGTTGTGGGTGGTTCAGTACCAAGAGAATACATTGGTCCTGCACAACAAGGTATTGAAGAATCTATGAAGAATGGTGTCCTTGCAGGCTTCCCGCTTGTAGACGTTAAAGCCACAATCGTAGACGGTTCATACCATGATGTCGATTCCAATGAAATGGCGTTTAAAATCGCCGGTTCGATGGCACTGAAAGCAGCCAAAGAGAAATGTCAAGCTTGTCTCCTTGAGCCGATTATGAAAGTTGAAGTAACGGTTCCTGAAGAGTACATGGGTGATGTTATGGGTATGTTGAATTCCCGTCGTGGACGGATTGAAGGTATGGATTCTCGTGGTGGAGCGCAAATTATCCGTGCGAAGGTACCTTTGTCTGAAATGTTTGGATATTCAACAACACTTCGTTCCGGTACGCAAGGACGCGGTGTGTTCTCAATGGAACTTTCTCACTATGAAGAAGTTCCGAAGAGCATTGCTGAAGAAATCGTATCTAAGTACAAAGGCAACGCAGAATAATTTTTTGTATTTACTAATTGGGGATCCGTTTCGGCGGAAATCCCCGATTAGTCCAACATAACAATCCATATTTTAAGGAGGAACTGTTTAAAATGGCTAAGGCTAAATATGAACGTACAAAACCGCATGTTAACATCGGTACAATCGGTCACGTCGACCATGGTAAAACAACCCTGACTGCTGCAATCACTTCTGTATTGTCCAAGACTTACGGTGGTGCTGCAATGTCTTTTGATCAAATCGATAAGGCTCCTGAAGAGCGCGAGCGCGGTATTACAATTTCAACTTCCCACGTGGAGTATGAAACTAACAACCGTCACTACGCACACGTTGACTGCCCAGGTCACGCCGACTATGTTAAGAACATGATCACTGGTGCTGCTCAAATGGACGGCGCTATCTTGGTTGTATCCGCTGCTGACGGCCCAATGCCGCAAACACGCGAGCACATCCTTTTGTCCCGTAACGTAGGTGTTCCTTACATCGTCGTATTCTTGAACAAATGCGACATGGTTGAAGACGAAGAACTCTTGGAATTGGTTGAGATGGAAGTTCGCGACCTTCTTAGCGAATATGAGTTCCCAGGCGACGATACTCCAATCGTTCGTGGTTCTGCTCGTGAAGCTCTTCAAAACCCTGAAGGCGAATGGGCTAAAAAGATCGTTGAAATGTTCGAACAAATCGACGAATACATTCCACTTCCAGAGCGTCCAGTTGACAAGCCGTTCCTTATGCCTGTCGAAGACGTATTCTCCATCACTGGTCGCGGTACCGTTGCTACAGGTCGTGTAGAACGCGGAACTGTTAAAGTTGGCGAAGAAGTTGAAATCGTTGGTATCCACGAAGAAACTAAGAAATCGGTTGTTACAGGCGTTGAAATGTTCCGTAAATTGCTCGATTCCGCTCAAGCGGGCGACAACATCGGCGCATTGCTACGTGGTGTAGACCGTAACCAAATCGAACGTGGTCAAGTACTTGCAAAGCCAGGTTCCGTTAAGCCACACATGGAATTTACTGCACAAGTATACGTTCTAACTAAAGAAGAAGGCGGACGTCACAAACCTTTCTTCACTGGTTACCGTCCACAATTCTATTTCCGTACAACTGACGTAACAGGTATTATCAACCTGCCTGAAGGTACTGAAATGGTTATGCCTGGTGATAACATCACTGTTACCATTTCACTGATCGCTCCAATCGCTCTTGAAGAAGGAACTCGCTTCTCCATTCGTGAAGGTGGACGTACAGTTGGATCCGGTGCTGTAGTTAGCATCCAAAAATAATTAGGTTTTATAACCTTTAGAAAGAGCTATTCCTGTCTTTATGACATGGAGTAGCTCTTTTTTTATCTATATAAATTTGAGAACAAATGAAGAAACGAGACTCCATTCCAGAAATAGATCGAATACTGTCGAATAATGGCATAATTTTGTTTACAGTGATTATTGTCACAGGTATAATGACCTGTAACAACTAAATATGTGTCTGCGGACAAGGAGTGGAGATCGCTTTATGAAGTGTCCCTTTTCAACTTTACTCAAGTCATCAACAAAGCAAGAATTAACAGACGCTACATACTCGATAGATCGAATAAAGGTAATAACGAATCTGGATACAGGGCCTGTATATCTTGAAATTGAAGGTGAGCAGGAGATTAACGAGCAACTACGGATGATTGATTTGAGTGCAAGTGATATTGAATTATTGCATCAAATGAAGCCTTTCATAGAGAAGAGGATTGAATGGATTACAAGTACTTTCTATCAATCGGTTCTTGACGTCCCCAAACTGACAGAAATTATAATCAAGCACAGCACGGTTGAACGACTGAAAATGACTTTGCAGGAACATTTGCTTGATATGTTCAGCGGTAATATAGATCAAGAATTTATTTCTAAGAGATTGAGAATCGCAAAGGTGCACAAAAAGGTAGGACTTGAACCAAAATGGTATTTATCTGCTTTTCAGAATTTGCAAAATGCTTTTTTGAAGGTGATCTATGATGAAATCAAGAGTGAAGATCTACGTTTGCAGATGATTAAGACGACTAGTAAGCTTCTAAGTCTTGAACAGCAACTTGTACTCGAGGCATATGAACGGGAGAATCTGCTTGAGAAGGAACAACAATATGAAATTGTAAAGAATGAACTTAAAGGCAAAATCACAATGTTTAGTGAAGAATTGGAAGATTTGAGTCTTGGCACGAACGCAGCAGTAGAAGAGCTTGTGGCGAGCAGTCAGGGAGTAAATGAGGCAATTAAACGTTCGGTACAAACAGCTAATGAATCACAACAACTTGCTGAAGCAGGGCGAAGTCATTTACAACAGTTAAATGAACGAATAGGGAGTATTAATGAACGGACTAGTGTGATGGATCAATCCGTACAGCAGTTAGATATTTCATCACGGCACATTCAAAAAATAGTGGATACCGTTGCTGGGATAGCTGGTCAAATTAAACTATTATCCCTAAATGCAAAAATTGAAGCAGCGCGGGTTGGAGAGCAAGGTAAGGCATTCGGAGTTGTCGCCCAAGAGGTAAGTAAACTGTCAGAGAATACGAAAGACACAGTAACTCAAATTGCTGCATTAGTACAGCATTCTGCTTCGATGACCTCTCAAGTAGTACAATTAATAGAAGAAGTACGTAAACTAGCGGAGAGCGGTAAATTGCAGTCTGAGGCGACGAATGAAGTCTTTATTCATATATTAAGTTCAATGCATAACAGTGCTAATGAAATTGTCGCTGTTGAAGGACAGATTAGTGAATTGATTGAGACGATTGAAGGTATCGGTTCATCTACATCTCAGGTTGCTGCATCGGCTGAACGTTTAAACCAGGTATCTTCAGATTTATAGTTCTAATTAGCATATATATAGAAGAAATAAATTTTAGAATGGCAAAAATAATTACTGAGCCGGCCTGATCTAAGGTTATGGCTCTTTTTTTTGACAAGAGACAGCTTGTTCAGAACCTCTTAATCTACGAAAGATAGGATTATCGAGGTGGGAATAAATACATCTTAAAAAACTTTCAACTTCCTGTTGCAATTGTCCCGGTTATTCTATATAATAATAAATGTTGTTCTGTGACGTTGCGATGATGTGAGAGGTTACCGACACACCTGGCCCCTTTGCCATGGGAGAGTGGTTGGAAAATTTTCACGGAGTATGTCCGATACCAAATTGGGCGATAGAAGGAGGGAATAAAAATGGCAAAGCAAAAAATTCGTATTCGTTTGAAAGCTTACGACCACAGAATTCTTGATCAATCCGCAGAGAAGATTGTTGAAACGGCAAAGCGTTCGGGTGCTAGTGTATCTGGTCCGATTCCGCTTCCAACTGAGAAACAAATCATTACTGTTCTCCGTGCGGTACACAAGTACAAGGATTCTCGGGAACAATTCGAACAACGGACGCACAAACGTCTTATCGACATTGTGAACCCGACTCCACAAACCGTGGATGCCTTGATGCGCTTGGACCTACCGTCCGGTGTAGATATCGAAATCAAATTGTAATATTAATTACAGCAGTTTAATTAGTAAAGGAAAAGAGGTGTCAACATGAAAGGTATCTTAGGAAAAAAACTCGGAATGACTCAAGTTTTTACACCTGAAGGAAATGTTATTCCTGTAACGGTGATTGAGGCTAGCTCCAATGTTGTTCTGCAAAAGAAAGATGTGGAGAACGATGGTTATGAAGCAATTCAAATTGGTTACTCTGATAAGAAAGCACAAAGAGCGACTAAACCAGAAGTAGGCCACGCTAAAAAAGCAAATACAACACCTAAGCGCTACGTTCGCGAAATTCGCGGTATTGATTTGGCAGGATATGAAGTTGGCCAAGAGGTCAAAGTTGATATTTTTGCTGAAGGCGAGTTTGTTGACGTAACAGGTGTTTCTAAAGGTAAAGGATTCCAAGGTAACATTAAACGTTGGGGTCAAAGCCGCGGACCAATGTCTCACGGGTCGCGTTATCACCGTAGACCAGGTTCGATGGGTTCTATCCAAGCGAACCATGTTCTTAAAGGCAAACGTCTTCCAGGACATATGGGTCACGAAACAGTAACAATTCAACGCCTAGAAGTTATTAAAGTAGACGTTGAACACAATGTGTTGCTCATTAAAGGCGCAATTCCAGGGCCTAAAAATGGCCTCATTAAAGTAAAAGAAAGCATTAAGAAATAATTTTCTGAAGAAAGGAGGAACAACAAATGCCAAAAGTAGCACTTTTTAATGTAAGTGGTAGCCAAGTAGGCGAAGTAGAATTGAATGATGCGGTATTCGGTATCGAACCGAATGTACACGTGCTTCATGATGCAGTGGTTATGCAACGTGCTTCCTTACGTTTTGGTACCCATAAAGTAAAAGGACGCTCCGAAGTTCGTGGCGGTGGCCGCAAACCTTGGAAACAAAAAGGTACAGGTCGTGCTCGTCAAGGTTCTATTCGCTCCCCGCAATGGGTAGGCGGTGGTACAGTGTTCGGACCAACTCCACGCAGTTACTCGTTTAAACTGCCTAAGAAAGTCCGTCGCTTGGCGATCAAGTCGGCGCTTTCGTCGAAAGTGATTGATCAAGACATTATCGTTCTTGATGCGTTGACTTTGAACGCACCAAAAACTAAAGAGTTTGCAGCAATCTTGAATAACCTGAAAGTGGAACGTAAAGCATTGATCGTAGCTGGTAGCTATGACGACGTTATCGCGCTTTCTGCTCGTAATATCCCAGGTGTTAAATTCATTGCAGCTGACGGCATTAGTGTTCTTGACGTGCTAACGCATGACAAACTGATCATTACGAAGGAAGCAGTTCAGAAGGTAGAGGAGGTGCTCGCGTAATGAAAGATCCTCGTGATATTATCAAGCGCCCGGTGATTACGGAACGTACGGCAGAATACATGAACGGACTGAAATATGTCTTCGAAGTGGATATTCGTGCTAATAAGACCGAAATCAAACAAGCTGTAGAAGCGATCTTCAATGTTAAAGTGAGCAATGTGAATACGCTGCGTGTTCCTGCTAAGCCAAAACGTTATGGACGCCACTTCGGATATAGATCCGAATGGAAAAAAGCGTTCGTAACTTTGAAAGCAGATAGCAAACCGCTCGAATTCTTTGAATCGGTATAAAATTGCTAAAGTAAGGAGGGAAACATAGTGCCAATCAAAAAGTATAAACCGACATCCCCGGCTCGTCGTAATATGTCCGTGTCAACTTTCGAAGAAATTACCACGGATCAACCGGAGAAATCGTTGCTTGCGCCACTGAGCAAAACAGCTGGTCGTAACAACCAAGGTAAAATTACAGTTCGTCACCATGGTGGTGGACACAAACGTAAATACCGTATTATCGACTTTAAACGTACTAAAGATGGAATTCCAGGCCGCGTTGCTACTATTGAGTATGACCCGAACCGGACTTCTAATATCGCTTTGATCCATTATGCTGACGGTGAGAAACGTTACATTATCGCTCCAAAAGGTCTTAAAGTGGACGATGTAATCGAATCTGGCGTTGGTTCAGATATCAAAGTCGGGAATTGCCTTCCAATGGAGAATATTCCTGTAGGTACTGTTATCCACAACATCGAACTTCAACCAGGTAAAGGTGGACAACTCGTTCGCGCTGCTGGTACAGAAGCACAATTGCTTGGTAAAGAAGAAAAATACGTAACAGTTCGTTTGTCTTCAGGCGAAATGCGTAAGATTCTAAAAGTTTGCCGCGCTACTATTGGCTCTGTAGGTAACGAAGATCATGAGCTTTTGAAAATCGGTAAAGCTGGACGTAATCGCTGGTTGGGTAAACGCCCTCAAGTCCGCGGTGTTGTCATGAACCCTAACGATCACCCACACGGTGGTGGTGAAGGTCGCGCTCCAATCGGTCGTAAATCGCCATTGTCACCTTGGGGTAAACCAACACTTGGTTACAAAACGCGTAAAAAAGGCAAAGCATCTAATAAATATATCGTACGTAGCCGCACGAAGTAATCCGCTCCGCGGATCACTTCCGGGCTCTGATATAAGTTGGAAACAAGCAGCGTGATGAAGGGAGGATAAAAAATGAGTCGCAGTGTAAAAAAAGGACCTTTTATTGATGGTTACTTGTTGAAAAAAGTGGCAGATGCTGAAGCATCGAGCAAAAAGATCGTGATCAAGACTTGGTCCCGTCGCTCCACAATTTTCCCGCAATTCATTGGTCAAACGTTCGGGGTTTACGACGGTCGCAAACATGTACCTGTATATGTTACTGAGGATATGGTCGGACACAAACTGGGCGAATTTGCTCCAACTCGTACCTACAAAGGTCATACGGATGATGATAAGAAAACGAGACGTTAATTTATAAGTTCTTCGTTTGAAAGGAGGTAACACTTATGGAAGCAAAAGCACATGCTAGGTCAATTCGCATTGCTCCACGGAAAGCTAAGTTGGTTATTGACTTGATCCGCGGTAAGCAAGTAGGCGACGCTATCGCGATTCTTCGCCACACTCCTAAGGCGGCTTCACCGATCGTTGAGAAGCTTCTAAACTCTGCGATTGCCAATGCTGAACACAACTATTCTATGGATGTAAATAAATTGGTTGTTACGGAGGTCTTCGTAAACCAAGGACCAACAATGAAACGTTTCCGTCCACGTGCAATGGGACGTGCAAGCCGTATCAACAAACGCACTAGCCACATTACTTTGGTGGTATCCGAAAAATAAGGAGGGAAAACGTGTGGGCCAAAAAGTAAATCCCATTGGATTGCGTATAGGTGTTATTCGCGATTGGGAATCTAAATGGTACGCAGGCAAAGATTTTGGTGATCTTTTGCTGGAGGACGTAAAAATTCGTGAACACTTGAAAAACAAACTTAAAGATTCAGCAGTATCTCGCATTGAAATCGAGAGAGCAGCTAATCGTGTGAATGTTACTATCCACACTGCCAAGCCGGGTATGGTTATCGGTAAAGGTGGCGCGGAAGTTGAAAACTTGCGTAACGCAATTACAAAAATTGCAAAAGGCAAAAAAGTTCACATTAACATCTCTGAAATCAAATACCCTGATCTTGATGCAATTCTAGTTGCTGAAAGTATCGCACAACAATTGGAACGTCGTGTTTCTTTCCGCCGTGCGTTGAAACAAGCAATTCAAAGAACTATGCGTTCAGGAGCAAAAGGGATTAAAACAGCAGTCAGCGGTCGTGTAGGCGGTGCTGAAATTGCTCGTACAGAAGGCTATAGCGAAGGAACTGTTCCGCTTCATACACTTCGTGCTGATATTGATTATGGTACAGCAGAAGCACATACGACCTATGGTATCATCGGCGTAAAAGTATGGATCTATCGTGGAGAGATTCTTCCCCCGGCTAAGAAACAGCAAGCTGCTAAGGAAGGAGGCAACTAATCATGTTGGTACCAAAACGTGTAAAACACCGCAAACAACAACGCGGTAGTTTGAGAGGTATGGCTAAAGGCGGAACCGAACTAAACTTCGGAGAATTCGGTCTACAAGCAACTGAGCCATCTTGGATCACCAACCGTCAGATTGAAGCTGCGCGTATTGCAATGACGCGTTATATGAAACGTGGCGGTAAGGTATGGATTAAAATTTTCCCTGACAAACCGATTACTCAGAAGCCTCTAGAAGTCCGGATGGGTAGCGGTAAAGGTAACGTTGAGAAATGGGTTGCAGTTGTGAAACCTGGCAAGATTATGTTTGAAATTGCAGGAGTTTCTGAGGAAGTCGCACGTGAAGCTATGCGTCTTGCTTCTCACAAGCTGCCAATCAAAACTAAGTTTGTGAAACGTGAAGAATTGGGTGGTGAAGCAAATGAAAGCTAATGAACTTCGCAACTTAACCACTGCTGAGATTGAACAAAAAGTCGCCGGATATAAAGAAGAACTCTTTAATCTCCGTTTTCAATTGGCTACAGGCCAGCTTGATAACCCTACTCGCATCCGCGATGTACGGAAAGAAATAGCTCGTGCTAAAACAATTTTACATGAGAGAGTACTTGGAATTACTAGCTAATGTAATTAAGCATCGCATTAGCGTCTGAATTCAGGAAGGAGGCTAACCATGAGCGAACGCAATAACCGTAAAGTGCAAGTGGGTAAAGTCGTCAGCGACAAAATGGATAAAACCATCGTAGTAGCTGTAGAAACATACAAAAAGCATGATTTGTACCACAAGCGCATTAAATATACGAAAAAATTTAAAGCGCATGATGAGAACAATACTGCGAAAATCGGAGATGTTGTTAAAATCACCGAAACTCGTCCGTTGTCTAAAGACAAACGTTGGAGACTAGCAGAAATCATTGAAGTGGCTGTTGTTATCTAATTGCATATAGCTTAACCGAAAGGAGGAAATATCCATGATTCAACCATTTACACGTTTGCATGTAGCCGATAACTCTGGCGCGAAGGAATTGATGTGTATCCGCGTTCTCGGTGGTACTGGACGTCGTACAGCAGCAATCGGTGATCTAATCGTGTGTTCTGTTAAACAAGCAACACCAGGCGGCGTTGTCAAAAAAGGTGATGTAGTCAAAGCGGTTGTGGTTCGTACTAAACGTTCCGTTCGCCGTAAAGATGGTTCTTACATCGCATTTGATGAGAATGCAGCTGTCGTTGTAAAAGATGACAAGAGCCCACGTGGTACTCGTATTTTCGGACCTGTCGCTCGCGAACTTCGCGATAGAGACTTCATGAAAATCGTTTCCTTGGCTCCGGAAGTTATCTAAAACATATGTCACCGAAAGAGTGACTTTCGGTGAAAACGATATAGACGTGCTGCAAGGCACGGCCAACCCTTGAAGCAGGAGGTGTAAAGAATGCCAAGACTGAAAAAAATTCTAGAATCCCATAACAATAAGTTGCACGTCAAAAAAGACGATTCAGTTATTGTAATTACCGGTAAAGACAAAGGTAAAAAAGGCCGCGTTATCGCTGCTTACCCTCGTGAAAACCGTGTGCTTGTGGAAGGCGTGAATATGGTGAAGAAACATCAAAAGCCAAATCAGCTGAACCCACAAGGCGGCATTATCGAAAAAGAAGCTCCGATTCATGTTTCGAACGTGATGCACGTTGATCCAAAGAGCGGAAAAGTAACCCGTATCGGTTACAAAGTGCTGGATAACGGCAAAAAAGTTCGTGTTGCTAAAAGATCCGGAGAAGTAATCGACTAATCCAGAAACGTTAAGAAAGGAGGACCACGATTCATGACAACAAGATTGAAAGAGCGCTTTTTGAACGAAGTGACACCTGCTTTGGTTCAAAAATTCAACTATACGTCAGTGATGCAAGTGCCTAAAATTGAGAAAGTAGTTATCAACATGGGTGTGGGTGACGCTGTTGCCAACTCCAAAGTGTTAGATGCTGCACTTAATGATATGCAATTAATCGCTGGACAAAAACCAGTTATCACTCGTGCGAAGAAATCCATCGCTGGATTTAAACTTCGTGAGAACATGCCGATCGGTGTTAAGGTTACCCTTCGCGGTGAACGCATGTACCATTTCTTAGACAAATTGTTTAACGTAACGCTTCCGCGTGTACGTGACTTCCACGGTGTATCGACGAAAGCATTCGACGGACGTGGAAACTATACACTTGGCCTCAAGGAACAATTGATCTTCCCTGAGATTGAGTATGATCAAGTTGATAAAGTACGCGGTATGGATATCGTCCTCGTTACGACGGCGAAAACCGATGAAGAATCTCGTGAATTGCTGACCGCTCTCGGCATGCCTTTCGCGAAATAAATCGTTCATAAATTCTCCGAAACTATTTAGGAGGTGTCAGGCTAAGTGGCAAAAACTTCGATGAAAGTTAAACAACAACGCACGCCGAAGTTCAAAGTACGGGCATATACCCGCTGCGAACGTTGTGGTCGTCCACATTCGGTACTGCAAAAATTTAAAGTATGCAGAATTTGTTTCCGTGAATTAGCTCATAAAGGCCAGATTCCTGGCGTGAAAAAAGCAAGCTGGTAAACAATCAACAACGGGAAGGAGGTTTACACGAATGACTATGTCAGATCCAATTGCAGACATGTTAACTCGTATTCGTAACGCCAATACGGTTCGTCACGAAACGGTTGAAATGCCTGCTTCAACGATTAAAAAGCAAATCGCTGAAATCTTGAAGCGTGAAGGCTTTATCCGTGATGCAGAATTTATCGATGATAACAAACAAGGTATGATTCGTATTTTTCTTAAATACGGTTCAAACAATGAGCGTGTTATCACCGGTTTGAAGAGAATTAGTAAACCGGGCCTTCGCGTATACACGAAAAGTAATGAAGTACCTCGTGTACTCGGCGGTCTAGGAATCGCTATTATCTCGACTTCAAAAGGAATTATGACCGACAAAGAAGCTCGTCAGTCCAAAGCTGGCGGCGAAGTTGTCTGCTACGTTTGGTAATTAACGTCACAAAATAAGGAGGTGCAATAAATGTCCCGTATTGGTCGCAAACCAATTACAGTACCAAGTGGTGTAGATATCACACTTGATAATTCCGTAATTACAGTAAAAGGACCTAAAGGTTCCTTGACTCGTGAGCTTCATAAAGACATCAAAGTAATTATTGAGGAAAATTTGATTACTATTGAGCGTCCTTCAGATAATAAATTACATCGTTCTTTGCATGGTACAACACGGAGTGTTGTTAACAACATGGTGAGTGGAGTAACAGAAGGTTTCTCCAGAACTCTTGAGTTGGTAGGGGTAGGATATCGTGCAAGTAAAGTCGGCGATAAACTCGTACTAAACGTTGGATACTCTCATCCAGTAGAAATCACTCCAGAACCAGGTATCGAATTCGATGTGCCTACGAATACAAAGATCATCGTTAATGGAATTAATAAAGAGCGTGTTGGTGAATACGCTGCAAATATTCGTTCTGTTCGCGCACCTGAGCCTTACAAAGGTAAAGGGATCAAGTATGAAGGCGAACGCATCATTCGTAAGGAAGGTAAAGCCGGTAAGAAGAAATAAACCTCTTCTTAACGGACCCATCCTTTTGGCGTCTTGAATGGAAATGCTTGTTATGGTAAACCGAAAGGAGTGAAATGGAAGTCATGATTACAAAACCGGATAAAAACAAAGCCCGTCTTAAAAGACATTTGCGTGTACGTAGAAAAATTCAAGGAACGGCTCTTCGTCCAAGACTTAACGTATACCGTTCTTCCAAACATATCTATGCACAATTGATTGATGATGTGGCTGGCGTAACAATTGTTTCCGCTTCGACAGTCGATAAAGAACTGAGCGAAGGGTTGACTAGCGGAAGTAACGTTGAAGCTGCTCGTAAAGTTGGCGAACTTATCGCAAAACGTGCGGAAGGCAAAGGCGTGAAAAACGTTGTGTTTGACCGCGGAGGTTACTTGTACCATGGACGAATTCAGGCATTGGCTGATGCAGCTCGCGAAGCAGGCCTTGAATTCTAAGATATTTTCTAAAAGGAGGTTAACGACTTGCGTGTAGATCCGAACACTTTAGAACTAACTGAAAGAGTTGTAAATATTAACCGCGTAGCTAAAGTAGTTAAGGGCGGACGCCGTTTCAGCTTTAGCGCACTCGTCGTTGTCGGCGACGGCAAAGGCTGGGTTGGCGCTGGTATCGGTAAAGCGGGCGAAGTTCCTGACGCGATTCGCAAAGGAATTGAAGATGCTAAGAAAAACCTTGTATTCGTTCCTCTAGTGGGGACTACTGTCCCTCACCAAGTGATCGGACACTTTGGTGCCGGACGTGTGCTTTTGAAACCGGCATCTGAAGGTACTGGAGTTATCGCTGGCGGTCCAGTTCGTGCAGTACTTGAATTGGCTGGTGTAGGCGACATTTTAACAAAATCCCTAGGTTCTTCGAATTCCATCAACATGGTCAACGCGACTTTGGAGGGCTTGTCCCGTCTGAAACGTGCTGAAGATGTGGCGAAATTACGCGGCAAATCCGTCGAAGAACTTCTCGGTTAAGGAGGGAATCTCATGGCTAAACTGCAAATTACCCTTGTGCGTAGTTTGATCGGTCGTCCGGAGACTCAACGTACTACCGTGAAAACTTTGGGACTTCGCAAAATCAATGATTCTGTAGTTCAAAACGACAACGCAGCTATTCGTGGTATGGTTAATCAAGTAAGTCACTTGATAGCTGTTAAAGAAATTCAAGAGTAGTCAACTAAGTAAGTCTAACAATAAATAAGGAGGTGCAACGAACGATGAAACTACATGAGCTTTCCCCAGCTCCTGGATCCCGCAAAGAACGCAAACGCGTAGGTCGCGGTACAGGTAGCGGTACGGGTAAAACATCAGGTCGTGGCCATAAGGGTCAAAATTCTCGTTCCGGTGGTGGTGTGCGTCCAGGCTTCGAAGGCGGACAAAACCCGCTGTATCGTCGCTTGCCGAAACGCGGATTTACTAATCCAACGCGGAAAGAGTATGCGATCGTTAACATCGAGGAACTTAACAACTTTGCGGCGGATACGGAAGTAACTCCAGAACTGTTGTCACAACAAGGAATCGTTAAAAATGCTAAAAGCGGCATCAAGATTCTTGGCAACGGTGAAGTTACTGTCAAATTGACAGTTAAAGCGAATAAGTTCTCCCAATCCGCGGTAGATAAAATTCAGGCTGCCGGCGGTAAAACCGAGGTGATCTAATGTTCAAAACCATTAAGAACATATGGCATGTCAAGGATCTGCGTAATCGTATTGGATTCACACTGTTTATCTTCATTATTTTCCGGATCGGTACTTTTGTTCCGGTTCCGGGAGTTAATGCAGCAGTGTTTCAATCAACTACAGGTCCAGAGAATGGTTTACTAGGGTTATTCAACACATTCTCAGGCGGAGCATTGAAGAATTTCTCCATCTTCGCTCTGGGGATTATGCCTTATATCACGGCATCTATCATCGTACAACTCCTTTCTATGGATGTTATTCCGAAATTTGCGGAATGGGCTAAACAAGGGGAACATGGTAAGAAGAAGATGGCTCAAGTCACTCGCTACGGTACAGTGATCTTGGCTATCATTCAAGCCTTTGCTACTTCATACGGTTTCAATCGGCTGTACAGCACTGAAATGATTCCAAATGCAACATTTGCGGATTATGCTGTTATTGCTATTGTACTGACTGCAGGTACATCGTTCTTAATGTGGCTCGGTGAGCAAATTACTGAAAAAGGTATTGGAAATGGTATTTCGTTAATTATCTTCGCAGGGATCGTCGCTGGTTTTCCAACAATGATTCAAAGCATTGCTAATTCCGAATTTATCGTTGATAATCAAACATTCATGAATGTAGTTAAATTTTTGGCTATCTTCATCGTGGTGATACTAATCATCATTGGTGTTATTTACATCCAACAGGCGATTCGGAAAATTCCGGTGCAGTATGCAAAACGTGTTGTTGGTAACAAAATGTATGGTGGTCAGAATACGCATATCCCATTGAAGATCAATGCAGCAGGCGTTATTCCGGTTATCTTTGCATCCTCGCTATTGCAGTTCCCAGTAATTATCGCTAATTTCTGGGCGACGCATGGTTGGGCTAAGTGGGTCGGAACTAACTTGTCGCATACGAAACCGCTCGGGATGTTACTTTATGTTCTTATGATCGTCGGCTTTACGTTCTTCTACACTTTTGTGCAGATGAATCCACAGCAGATGGCTGATAATATGAAGAAAAATGGTGGTTATATTCCAGGGATTCGTCCAGGGAAAGCAACAGCTACTTATCTGACACGGGTATTAACTCGTTTGACGATGACTGGTGCCATATTCCTTGCGGCTGTTTCGATCCTTCCGGTTGGGCTGGGTGCTTTGGCTGGTTTGCCGCAGTCAGTACAAATCGGTGGTACTTCAATCCTGATCGTTATCGGTGTTGCACTTGATACGATGAAGACAATTGAAGGACAATTGATCAAACGTCACTATAAAGGCTTCATTAAAAAATAGGCGATAGGTTCCAGGTTGATGAACTCGCCTGGTACCTGTTGTTCTGTTTCTTGTATTGAGTCATCTTGGAGGGAGTGATAATCATGAACATTTTATTCATGGGGCCTCCTGGAGCAGGAAAAGGAACACAAGCTGAGGTCATCGTTAAAGAATTTGGCATTCCCCATATATCTACTGGTGATGCATTTCGCCTGGCGATTAAAGAGGGAACTCCCATTGGGATTAAAGCCAAGGAGTATATCGATCAAGGCCTTCTGGTGCCTGATGATGTAACGGTTGGCATCGTTCGTGAGCGCCTACAGCAGTCCGATTGCGAAAAAGGTTTCTTATTGGATGGTTTTCCAAGAACCCTTTCGCAAGCGGAAGCGCTGGAGGATTTGCTTAGCGGATTAGATCGCAAGCTGGAGCATGTCATTAACCTGAAAGTGGACCGGAACAAGCTACTCGCGCGTCTAACCGGACGTCGGATATGCAAGTCCTGCGGAGCCACGTATCATGTGATCTTTAATCCTCCGGGGCAAGAAGGTCTTTGTGATAAATGCGGTGGCGAGTTGTACCAACGCTCTGATGATAATGAAGAGAGCGTAGGCATTCGTTTGGATGAATATATCAACAAAACAGCACCTCTTCTCAAGTTTTATGATGAAAAGGGTTTGCTACGTGAAGTTGATGGAGAACAGGAAATCGGTGCGGTATCGCAAGAGATCGTATCCTTACTGCGAGGTTAGGTGTAATGATCATATGTAAATCCGAAACGGAACTAGGCTTTATGAGAGAAGCAGGGCGAATCGTCGCGGAAACGCACAGGCTCATGGCGAAATCGATTGAGCCAGGAATTACGACGGGGGAACTCGATCAAATCGCCGATAAGTACATTCGTAGTCAAGGCGCTTTGCCGTCTTTTAAAGATTACAACGGTTTCCCTTACAGCATTTGTGCTTCGGTCAACGAAGAGTTGGTACATGGATTTCCCGGCAAACGCAAATTGAACGAAGGCGACATCATCAGTATTGATATCGGCGCAGAGTTTCGTGGATTTCACGGAGATTCGGCGTGGACATATCCCATCGGTACGATTTCGGATGAAGCTAAGCGGCTTCTAGAAGTCACCGAAGGATCACTATTTGCTGGTCTCGCGCTCGTCAAACCTGATGTCCGTTTGTTCACTGTCTCGCATGCTATTCAGCAATACATCGAAAATGCTGGTTTCTCTGTTGTTCGTGAATATGTCGGTCACGGCATAGGATCGAGCCTTCACGAAGAACCGCAAATTCCGAACTACGGCACACCGGATCGTGGTCCACGCCTTAAACCAGGTATGGTGCTTGCGATCGAACCGATGGTTAACATCGGCAAACGGTATGTTAGAACGCTTGAAGATAATTGGACGGTCGTTACGGTAGACGGTTCACTCTGTGCTCACTTCGAGCATACTGTAGCAGTCACACCGGATGGTATGGAAATTCTTACAAAGCTGGACGATTAGACGATGAATATGAAACCATGTTCTGAAGTTCAAATTGGTCAAATTGTGAGAGTTCTGAAAGGTAAAGATGCAGGTTCATTTTACGTAATTGTGCAGATTATTGACGACAAGTTCGTTATGATTGTAGATGGGGCCAAACGGAAGTTTGATCAGCCTAAGCGTAAAAATATACAGCATCTTGAACTTCAGCCAATGATCAGCAGCGAGGTTGTTCATAGTTTGCAAGAAAGCGGGCGAGTAACAAATGCTAAGCTGCGTTACGCAGTGAATGCTTATGTGGAATCCGCCAATATAAATGCTGAGAAGAAAGGAGACTGACTGTGGCTAAGGAAGATGTCATTGAAGTCGAAGGTACGGTTATAGAACCGCTACCAAATGCTACATTCAAGGTTGAGCTCGAGAATGGTCATCAAATTCTCGCTCATGTTTCTGGAAAGCTACGGATGCACTTTATCCGTATACTGACTGGAGACAAAGTTGTAATTCAATTATCACCTTATGATCTTACAAAAGGTCGTATCACATACCGTAAATAGATTCTGGTTCCGATACCCATACCATTTATAAAGTATTTATGATATGATATTCGGGTTGAGTTTTATTTGCGGGTAATTCATGCATCGCAATGTACAAAATCAACACTATGAATTCAGTTTTACTACAGTAAAACTTAGTTTATCCTTACGAAGAGAGTTTTGCTTCTCAAAAACGGAGCTTACGCTTTCGAAGTCAGTTTTACATTCGTAAAACTTTTAGGAGGTAATCAACATGAAGGTAAGACCTTCTGTGAAGCCTATGTGCGAAAAATGCAAAGTCATTCGTCGCAAAGGCAATGTTATGGTGATTTGTGAAAATCCAAAGCATAAACAAAAACAAGGTTAAAGAAGGGGGTGTAGCGTAAAATGGCACGTATAGCTGGTGTGGATTTGCCACGTGATAAACGCGTTGAGATCGCCTTAACTTACATTTTCGGAATCGGTAAAACGACTTCACAGAAAATCCTGAAATTGACAGGCATCAATCATGACACACGTGTTCGTGATTTGACGGAAGATGAGGTTAGCAAACTACGCGAAACGATCGACAAAGAAGTCAAAGTAGAAGGCGACCTTCGTCGTGAAATTTCCTTAAATATTAAACGTTTGATCGAAATTGGCTGCTACCGTGGAGTGCGTCACCGTCGTGGTCTGCCTGTTCGCGGACAACGTACGAAGACTAATGCCCGTACTCGTAAGGGTCCTCGTCGTACTGTAGCGAACAAGAAGAAATAAGAAGGGGGGATAACTGACAATGGCTAAACCGAAAAAAGTCGTACGTACTAAACGTCGCGACCGTAAAAATATTGAATCGGGTGTGGCACATATCCGCTCCACCTTCAACAACACGATCGTAACGATCACGGATCCACACGGTAACGCAATTTCTTGGGCTAGCTCCGGCGGCCAAGGATTTAAGGGTTCCCGTAAATCAACTCCATTTGCTGCTCAAATGGCTGCAGAATCTGCTGCTAAAGCTGCAATGGAACATGGTATGAAAACCGTTGAAGTTATGGTTAAAGGACCAGGAGCAGGCCGCGAAGCCGCTATCCGCTCCTTGCAAGCGGCTGGTCTGGAAGTTAACGTAATTAAAGACGTTACTCCAATTCCTCATAACGGATGCCGTCCTCCAAAACGTCGCCGCGTTTAATGAAGCCGCCTTTAGTGTGGTATAACAACAGCGCAATTTGGTAACAATGGTTGTTTAGACATACTAGTTGATAGACTTCAGTGAGCATGTGCATTTTCTAGAGGAACGACGTTTTGAAGGAGGGGTACTTCGTGATAGAAATCGAAAAGCCGAAAATTGAGACCGTTGAAGTTAACGATGATGGCACCTATGGGAAATTTGTAGTAGAACCACTTGAGCGTGGGTATGGCACCACACTGGGCAACTCGCTTCGCCGGATTTTGCTCTCTTCTCTGCCGGGTGCGGCGGTAACATCGGTCCAAATCGATGGTGTTCTGCATGAATTCGCAACCATTCCGGGCGTAATGGAAGACGTTACGGAGATCATTCTCAACCTGAAAGCTCTCTCGCTCAAAATCCACTCCGATGAAGAGAAAACTCTCGAAATCGATGCGGAAGGCGAAGGAATTATTACGGCTGGAGATATTCGTGCGGATAGCGATGTGGAAATTCTTAATCCGGATTTGCATATTGCTACACTTGAGCCGGGTTCCAGACTCCACATGCGGATTTTTGCTGGCCGCGGCCGTGGTTACGTTCAGGCGGATCGGAACAAAAGAGATGATCAACCAATTGGTGTGATTCCTGTTGATTCGATCTATACCCCAATTACTCGTGTCAATTACGTTGTAGAAAATACACGTGTTGGACAAGTGACGAACTACGACAAGCTTTCGCTTGAAGTATGGAGTGATGGTAGCATTAGACCGGAAGAGGCAGTTAGCCTCGGTGCTAAAATTTTGACCGAGCATCTTTTCTTGTTCGTGGGTCTCACGGACGAAGCGAAAGACGCTGAAATTATGGTTGAAAAAGAAGAAGACAAGAAAGAAAAAGTTCTTGAAATGACGATTGAGGAGCTTGACCTCTCTGTTCGATCCTATAATTGCCTTAAACGTGCCGGCATTAATACGGTACAAGAGCTTACTACGAAAACCGAAGAAGATATGATGAAAGTTCGTAACCTCGGACGCAAATCTTTAGAGGAAGTACAAGAAAAGCTCGAAGAGCTCGGATTAGGTCTTCGTACGGAAGAATAAACTGCTTGAATCGTTCTAGCGAAGGAGGGAAAACTCATGGCATACCAAAAGTTGGGCCGCGATTCCAGTGCGCGTAAAGCTTTGTTTCGCGATCTGGTAACAGACCTATTCTTATACGAACGTATCCAAACGACAGAAGCTAAAGCGAAAGAAGTTCGCTCTATCGCTGAGAAACTGATCACTAAGGCTAAGCGTGGAGATCTTCATGCTCGTCGCCAAGTGGCAGCTTATGTTCGTCGCGAATCTATTGATGGAGAGCAAGATGCAATCCAAAAATTGTTTGCAGATATCGCAACTCGTTACTCCGAACGTCCAGGTGGATACACTCGTATCTTGAAACTAGGACCTCGCCGCGGTGACGCAGCACCTATGGTTTATCTGGAATTGGTAGACCGTTCGTAATCACTAGGGTGTATATCCTAGTTCCCTTTCTTGGGGAATAGAAAACTCTCTGTCAGCGCGACCTTTAGGCCTCGCGATCGGAGAGTTTTTCCATGTAATGAGAGTGAGTTGTTCATTCTATAGACTGTTCACGATATAGCGAAAGGAGGGTGTCTGTTGCGTAATGTGTTTATGACTGTCAGTTATGATGGAACGAACTATTACGGCTTCCAAACCCAACCTGGTGGGAACACAATACAGGATCATTTGGAAGCAGCAATAGTTCACTTGACGGGTGAAGTTGTGAAGATTCACGGCTCTGGTCGCACTGACGCTGGGGTACATGCTCGTGAACAGCCATTCCACTTTAGTACCTCTTCACTTATACCACTTGAACGTTGGCGGTTAGCGCTAAATGGCCGTCTCCCCAGCGATATAAGAGTGACTGAGGTACGTGAAGTGCCGATGGACTTCCATTCTCGCCGTTCGGCTAAGCGGAAGACTTATAGGTATTCGATTAACGGCAATCGTGTACCTGATGTGTTCCAACGCAATTTACAATACCATCACCCAGGTAAGCTTGACTTATCGGCTATGCGTGAGGGATTGAAGTATATAGTGGGCACCCATGACTATACTTCATTTGCTTCCCGGCGTTCGACTAAGACGAGTCATGTACGTACGATCTATGAGGCACAAATGGTAGTAGATACGTCTTCTGACTATCCGGGTACACACGAGCAAGGAATCATACACTTTTATATAACTGGCAATGGGTTTCTTCAACATATGGTTCGGATTATTATGGGGACCTTACTTGAGATTGGTGAAGGTAAGCGTCGACCAGAGGATATGGGAAATATCCTAGAAAAGAAGAATCGTATGGCTGCAGGTCCAACAGCAGAGAGTAAGGGTCTGATGTTGTGGAAGGTAGAATTTAATGAAGAGGTTCTTTTGTTAAATTCCGAGATAGCTGATGAATAAACGAAACCTATAGGTACATTTGTACGTAGCATATACAAAACAAACCATAGGAGGGTCTACCTGAATGAAGTGTCCTGTATGTGATAATGTTCGTATGAGAGAAGTAGAGAAGGATGGAGTTTTGATTGATGTGTGTACTGAATGCAAAGGTGTATGGCTTGACAGGGGAGAGCTTGATAAACTGTTGAGTGAAATACGTGAGATTCGTCCCGCATTTAACGAATGGTATGGTAATCGTGAGGGCGAATCAGAATATGACCGCAAAGAAGTGAACCGTCAATCCCCTAACTTGAATCAAGGATCTAGTTCTCAGTCGCATCAGGCCTACGATTACAGGGATCAAAAGCATGGATATAATAAAGGACATCAACATAAGAAGAAAAAGTCAGTGCTGGATGTGTTCGGAGATTTATTCGATTAAACTGAAATAATACGAAAAAAGACTTGCGTATTATTTTTACATCCTGTAGAATAAAAGTTGTGTTTTCTTAATGGCTATCCCACGGCCCCCAATTAAGAAGACCAAAACAACAGTAAAATTAATGTTAGCTTACAAGATAATAACAACGATCGAAGATAAATGGGCTGAGTTGTTCGGCAATCTGAATTGTTGATCATATTCAGCATTAATGGACTATTTCGGACGAGAATGAAGGAGGATCTTTACATGCGTACCACTTATATTGCTAAGCCAAGCGAAGTTGAGCGCAAATGGCACATTATTGATGCCACTGGCAAAACGTTAGGCCGATTGGCTAGCGAAGCTGCAGCACTCATTCGCGGTAAACACAAACCCGAATTTACTCCTCATGTTGATGGCGGTGACTTTGTTATCGTAATTAACGCTGAGAAGATTACACTAACTGGTAAGAAAATGGAAAACAAGAAATACTACCGTCACTCCATGCACCAAGGTGGTTTGAAAGTTACAGTCGCTCAAGACTTGCTTAGAACTTACCCTGAACGTATGATTGAATTTGCTATTCATGGCATGTTGCCAAAAACTCGCCAAGGCGAGAAAATGAAGCTTAGATTGAAAGCATACGCTGGCGCTGAGCATCCACATGCAGCACAAAAACCTGAAGTTTACGAACTTCGCGGATAATTAAAAGGAGGACAGTTTCATGGCTCAAGTACAATACTATGGGACAGGTCGTCGTAAACATTCGGTAGCTCGTGTTCGCCTTGTACCGGGTGAAGGACGCATTGTCATTAATAAACGCGACATCAATGAATATTTTTGTCTGGAGACTCTTAAGCTGATTGTTAAACAACCACTTAATTTGACAGAAACGCTTGGTAGTTATGATGTACTAGTTATCGCACATGGTGGCGGTACATCTGGTCAAGCAGGAGCAATTCGTCACGGTATTTCACGTGCATTGCTTAAAGCTGATCCAGAACTTCGTCCAGCTCTTAAAAAAGCAGGATTCTTGACTCGTGACCCACGGATGAAAGAACGTAAAAAATACGGTCTTAAAGCCGCTCGTCGCGCGCCACAGTTCTCCAAACGTTAATATTTTCAGTTCATTCAAGAACCCTCTTTCGAGAAATCGAGAGAGGGTTCTTTTTTTGTATTATTGACTTATTGCTGGAAAGTTTTATACTTTAATATATAATTCAAATGTGTTTAGTAGGACTATTTCCTTATTTATGTATTGTCTGAGGAGGAGAAGGAATGAACTTATTAGAAAAGGAAGAATTGATCAAGGTTAAGGCAGAGGAACTGGAGTCAGCATCTGCGGAGGAGGTAATTGCTTGGGCAGTAGAAGCATTTCCGCATTTAACATTTGCTTGTAGCTTTGGAGCAGAAGATGTTGTGCTCGTAGATATGCTGCAACAGATCAGTCCTACTAGTGATATCTTTTATCTAGATACGGATTATCATTTCAAAGAAACGTATGAGACACGCGATGCCATGGCTGCTAGATATGATCTAGAGTTTGTACGGGTATCTCCGAAATTAACTCCTGAAGAACAGTCATTACAACATGGTGAGGAATTGTGGACTACAGATGCAAATGCATGTTGTGGTATTAGAAAAGTAGAGCCATTAACGCGAATTTTATCTCAGTATGATGCATGGATAACGGGGATCCGCCGAGATCAAGCGCCGACACGGGCTAATGCAAAGAAAGTTGAGTATGATAGCAAATTTGGACTAGTTAAGTTCAATCCATTGGCGAGTTGGAGTACGGATGATGTGTGGAATTATATTCGCAAGAACGATATTATATACAATCCTCTCCATGATCAGAATTTCCCTAGTATTGGGTGTCAGCAATGTACTCGTCAGGTTATGCCAGGGGAGGATCCACGTGCTGGACGCTGGGCAGGGTCCGAGAAGACGGAATGCGGATTGCATAAATAAATATACTATATGCATATAACGAAGGGGAGAAATGTATGACTGCAATTGCACCACATGGGGGTACTCTGATCAATCGTGTTATTACAGGTGAAGAACGTGAAAACTTATTACTAGCTGCGAAGAATTTGTCAGTGATTCAGATTAATGCATGGACGATATCGGATCTCGATTTAATTGGTGTGGGTGCGTTTTCTCCGTTAACGGGCTTCTTGAATGAAGAAGATTATCATTCTGTTGTGAGTTCAATGAGACTCGCAGATGGTACGGTGTGGAGTATTCCTATTACGTTGTCTGTCAGTGAAGAACAAGCTCTAAGTCTTACGGTCCAACAGGAAGTAGCCTTAGTGGGTGAAAAAGATGGGGTAGTTTACGGGCTACTTGAGATAGGAAGTATTTATAAGGTTGATCAAACTGTTGAAGTCAAAAACGTGTTCAAAACGGAAGATCCAGAGCATCCTGGTGTGAAAAAATTAATGGAGCGGTCGCCGATTTATTTAGGTGGATCTATTAAGGTGCTTAATCGTCCGCGGCCAGAGCGATTTGGGGAGTTTTATTATGATCCTGCCGTGACTCGCGCTATTTTTGCTGAGAAGGGTTGGAGAACTGTTGTTGGTTTTCAAACCCGTAATCCAGTTCATCGGGCACATGAGTATATCCAGAAGAGCGCTATGGAGATCGTGGATGCACTTTTTCTGAATCCACTTGTTGGTGAGACGAAATCGGACGATGTCGCTGCTGATGTGCGGATGCAAAGTTATTTGACTCTGTTAGAGAATTATTATCCTGCGAACCGTACATTTCTAGGTGTATTCCCGGCAGCCATGCGTTATGCGGGACCACGGGAAGCGATCTTCCACGCTATGGTACGGAAAAATTACGGTTGTACCCATTTTATTGTTGGTCGTGATCATGCAGGTGTAGGAGATTATTATGGGACGTATGAAGCGCAGGAAATCTTCTCTAACTTTACAACTGAAGAATTAGGAATCTCGCCATTGTTCTTCGAACATAGTTTCTTCTGTACTAAATGTGGTAACATGGCGTCCAGCAAGACATGCCCTCATCCTAGTGAAGATCATTTGACTTTATCCGGCACAAAAGTAAGAGCGTTACTGCGTGATGGGGTATGTCCACCACCAGAGTTTACGCGGCCAGAAGTGGCCAAAGTATTGATCGAGGGTATGAGCCATCAAGTTGTAATTTAATGAGAACTACAGCCTTGTTAGGTATATTTGTCCACCTTGTCCCATATAGATGAGTATTGTCATTATGGGGACGGAGGTGGCTTTTTTATGGGCTCAAAAGATAAGTTGTTTGTATCTATTTCCTTCAGCCGTGTAAAAAAGATGCTGATTGGGTTAGGGTTACTGGGGATATTGCTGACAATAGCAGTCTATGAAATTCCTACAACGAAAGTATGGAAATACTGGAGTCTGCCGTTGGCCGGTGTAACCATTGCCTTAGACGCAGGTCATGGTGGGCCGGATGGAGGGGCAGTAAGTAAACAAGGGATCATCGAGAAGGATATTAATCTGGCGGTGGCCTTGTATTTACGGGATTATTTGCAACAAGCAGGGGCTATAGTAGTTATGACGCGAGAAGATGATCGTGACTTGGCAGGAGCGGATACAAAAGGTTATAAGAAGCGAAAATCAGAAGATCTCAAGCAGCGTGTACGATTTATAGAAGAGAAGGAAGCGAAGTTGTTTCTGAGCATTCATATGAATAGCGTACCTTCCTCACGATGGAGCGGAGCGCAGACGTTCTATAATAAACAGAATGAGGATAGTGTGAATTTGGCTCAACTTGTGCAGCAGGAGTTAAAAGTCAATCTAGAGAATACCGATCGAGTTGCCAAACAATCAGATAAGACCGTGTATTTATTAGATGCGCTAAAAATCCCTGCCATCTTGGTAGAGGTTGGATTTCTATCGCATCCTGAGGAGTCGAAGTGGTTGAAGGATGACGCTTATCAGCGTAAAGTCGCTGGCGCGATTTACAAGGGGATTCTACGATATACTGCTGGCGAAAAGAGTGAGAACTGAGCGTTAAATGGCAGATAATGCTATAATAAATTATTATTATAGTTAATACGATATGAGATGAAGTCGAGGTGCTGTCATTGTTATCGAAGGAAGAACTTCAGAATGCGCTGCTTCCAATTATTGAACCTACATTAAAGCGAAGCTTGGTTGAGATGCAGTGGATTCGCGATATGATGGTCAAAGAGGACCGCGTCTCGCTTACGGTTATCTGTTTAGAAAAGAGCAAGGATTTGCAAGAGAAACTGGAGAGTGAAATCCGCCTGCGTCTTTCTGAGCTAGGAGTAAAAGATGTACATCTTCGACTTAGAGAGGCATCAGAGCAGGAGAGGGAGGAAGCGCTTGGCTCAGAACTTGAGGAATCTATTTCTTCTGCTCCGAATGAAGAGCGTTTTAAAGGTCGTGCAGCTGGGTTAGAACAACTTCCGATTCTAGATCCTAATACTAAAGTGAACTTCGTTGCCATAGCTAGTGGAAAAGGCGGTGTAGGTAAGTCAACCGTAACTGTTAATTTAGCTGTAGCTCTTGCTCGCTCTGGTAAGAAGGTTGGGCTTATTGATGCTGATATCTACGGGTTCAGTGTACCGGATATGATGGGGATCGAAGAGACTCCTATCGTTGAGGATGGGTCCATTATTCCTGTTGAACGTTTTGGCGTCAAAGTAATGTCGATGGGGTTCTTTATTCGTGAGAACAATCCCGTTATCTGGCGTGGGCCGATGCTTGGTAAGATGCTTCGGCAGTTTCTCAGCGATGTTGACTGGGGAGAATTAGATTATATGTTATTAGATCTACCTCCAGGTACTGGTGACATCGCACTTGATGTGCATCAAATGCTTCCGCAAAGCCGCGAGATCATTGTGACGACTCCACATGCAACTGCGGCATTCGTGGCAGCTCGGGCGGGGGCGATGGCGCTTCAAACAGAGCACGAAGTGTTGGGTGTGGTAGAAAATATGGCTTATTACGAATGTAAGGCTTGTGGGAGTAAGGATTATGTATTTGGCAGAGGCGGCGGGGCACAGTTGGCAGAGACCCTTCATACCGACTTGCTTGCCCAGATCCCACTTGGAGCGCCGGACAACCATCCTTCAGAACTTGATTTTTCACCTTCCGTTTATAAGGAAGATAGTTTGATCGGGAAGATTTATAACGATATGGCCAAACAAGTTATGAATAAATACAGCAAAGACTGACCAAGTGGTCAGTCTTTTTAAATGCAATGTGTAATTCGTCTTTCCGGTTAAGAAGATCCACTACCACCACTTCCGCTACTACTATCGCCACCGCCACTATCGCCACCTGAATCTCCCGATTCTCCTGATCCGCCTTCACCACCACTTTTCGAATCAGTGATCTTGGGCTCGAGCTGTTCCTTAACAACGGCCTTTAGTATTTCCATTATTTCCATTTTGAACAAGGGGCTTTGCATCGTTTCTTGAACTACAGACATGGACTGTTTGCGATAATCTGAAGTTTTCGTGAGATCTAGAAACATCTTCATCATTTCAGGTGACTTCATAATTTCGCCAACTGATTTTTGATAAGTTGGGTCCTTGATTAGTTGTAAATGAAGTTGCTTGCTCTCGGAGTTAATCGCCTTAGCAAAATCCCCCGCAAATTTAGGCTCAGTCATAATTTTTTCGATTTCTTTCTTATATTCTGGAGAGGTGATCGTGTCTTTAACAGCGAGTCGTACTTCATCGTTCGTTTGTGAAGGGAGAATCATTTTAACACCAACAGTTCCACCACCACCGCTGGATCCTCCTCCAGAATCTGAACTAGAGCTTGAGCTGCTACCTCCGCTGCTTATAGCTTCATATATGGCCTTTTTTCCTTCATCCGATTTAAGGATATCTAAAAGCATGGTCTTTGTCTCCTTGTATCCTCCACCTTGAGACGAAGAGCTTTGTTCAGAACCGCAGGCCGTTAGCGTAAGAGCAAATGTACACAAGATGCATAATAACCATCGGTAACCAAGCCATTTCATGGTCCCTTCCTCCTTGTTATCGTCACTGTCCTTAGTATGCGGTCATAAAAAGGAATTATCCTATTGAAAAGAATGGTTTTTTACTGGAAAGGTTGGTAAAATAATTGCGGAGGTGTGATCTTTGAACTTGAAAAAATGGATATATTTACTTTGGACAACTTTGGTAGTTGGGGCGGTTGTTTCGCTTGTAGCTGGATTGCTATTACAATGGACTCATACCGTACAATTAAATGGAACAGCTGATTTTTTTGTGAATATGGCTATATTGCTCGGGGTTGGAATTATGGTTAGTGTTTACTCTCAAATGGGCTTTTTTGCATATTTAATGTTGAATTATATGGGATCAGGTGTTTTTTCAAAAGTAACATGGAGATATATACAAATTGGACTTACCGTTCTGGCGTTAATGGAACTGCTGTTCCTCCGAGTTTTTCTAGGCGAAGAGAAGAATGGAATTTCAGATGTGGTACTGGGTATCATTATTCTTGTCATTTCTTGTGTTACAGCTTATTTGAAAGTGAAAGCAACGAATAATTCAGCTTGGATTCCCACATTATTCTTTATGATCTCCGTGACAATAGTAGAGATGGTTGGTGTGCTCAATATCGGCGTTGACCAAGCAACGGTATGGATCGGTGCACCGCTTATTGCTTGTAACGCTTACCAAATTATGATTTTACACCGGTTATTGAAGCCTGCGAATCGTTAATAATACATACATCAATTGCTAAGAGTTCGGGGGCACAACCTGAACTTTTTTTGTTATCTCAGTTACCTTATCTACAACAAAACTATAAAAAAAGAACTTCTGAAATTACAGAAGTCCGGATTATTAAAAAAACTGAATTACTTATAAGAGAACTACATACCGGCAGCGTTATTTATCTCTTGTTGCACCCAGGTTTGATCGCGAACTTCGGAGCCTTTGACACTTGCTTCTGTAAGTAAATCGGAGACGGTGACAAATTCATAACCCTTCTTGCGAAGTTCATCGATAATAATGGGGAGGGCTTCATGCGTTTGTTTAACAGAGTCACTGGCGTGAAGTAAAACAATATCTCCAGGATGCGCTTTACTCACTACTCGATCAACGATAGTCTGCACCCCTTTGTTCATCCAATCTTGTGAATCTGTATCCCATTGAATGACGCTATACCCTTTACTTTGGGCGATTTTCAGTACACGTTTGTCGAAATCTCCGTTTGGAAGACGAAGGAGTTTTGGCTCTTTTCCAGTTAAGTCGGTTAAAATAGAATGTGCCGAGGAAATTTGGCGGGTGATCTCTTCTTCGTTCAGTCCACTGTAATTGACGTGTTTATGACCATGGCTTCCGATTTCGTAACCTTGTTGCTGAATTGCCTTTACAATCTCAGGGTGAGTCTTACTCCAAGGAGAAGAGAGGAAGAACGTTGCTTTTTGTACTCCTTTGTCCTTGAGCACATTAAGGATAGGCTCTGTACGCTTGTCTCCCCAACTAATATCGAAGGTAAGGGCAATCACTTTCTTTTCCGTAGACACGCTGTAGATAGCGGAAGGACTGCTCTCTTCAGAGAACACCGTAACATGGCCCTTCTCTACATAAATAATACCTACTGCAAACAGGGCCGCAGTGAAAACAAAGAAAAACTTTTTGATTCTCTTCCCGTTCAGGACATAGAAGAAGTTGTTCATGAGCTTTAAGCCCCTCTCGTTATCAGAATGATTTGTCCACTTTTACAATGTATGCTCGTACCTTTAAGTTATTACTTTTCTTAGCTAGTAAAACAAATACGGTTTTCAGGAGGATTTTTTTATGACTTCATTGCGTAGATTTGTACAGGATTTATTTTTTTATAAGAAAATGATGGCATTGTCATTGATTCTTTTTACAGCTGGTATCGTTATTGGAACTTTGAATGCTGATTTTATTACGGAGCTAATCACTCCGCAATTGCAGGGTTTACAGGAGTACAGTCGGGAATTATCAGAGTCTGCAAATCCGCAGTGGAGCTTTTTTGTGTTTATTTTCCTTAACAATGCTGTGAAGAGTATCGTCATTATTTTTGCAGGTGCTTTATTTGGATTGCTACCGATTTTCTTTTTGATGATGAATGGAATGGTTATTGGTTTTCTACTAACTACTGCTGCATCTCAAGGAGAGAATATGTTTAATCTAATTGTCTTAGGGTTATTGCCACATGGAATTATTGAAATCCCCGCGATATTGATCGCTTCCGGATTTGGTCTTCAGTTTGGATATATGGTTTTGAAGGGATTAGGGGAATTGGGTGCAAGAGATGAATCGGAACGGACAGTTAAGTGGGGGGGATTTTTGAAAACAGCAGGAAGGGCATCCATCTGGATAACGTTGTTGTTACTAATCGCTGCCATTATTGAAAGTACCCTTACTTTCTATTTAGTCACATTATAAAATTTAATAATAATTCATAATTTACCAAAAATATGTGCATACCAATAAAGCGGTTGGAAGGGCCGGTTTATTTTGGTGGGGATAAGGTTAATCAAACTTAACGAGCGTAATATATGAGCGACCCAAGCCAATGTAGCTATACGACAAACATCAAGAACTTCAGAGATTTGAAATCTAGATAAAAGAGGAGATGAGGCGCAATGCTGGGAATGTTGTTTAATGAGAAAGAGTACAAAGAGCTAGATTATGTACTCAGAAAAGAGTTAGATGAAATGCTGCTGGACATGGGGGATCATCGTCTGGACCAAGATATACGCCATTCGATTGCTAAACGATATAAAACAGTGTTCCAAATGTATGCCAGGTTCGCGCCGTCAAAAGAGCTTTCAAAGTATGTTCGTAGGGGATGGTTTCCTCAGGCAAAACAATAAAATAAAATATTGTAGATAAAGGGTTGACTTTGGGGCTGGGATTATGATAAATTATATCTCGCCCCTAAAAAAGAAAAAGATGTTGGATCGTGTCAGTCAGGTTACTGGCTGAAAGAAATCTTAAAAAAACTTCTTGACTTAATCAGGGTGAACATGTTATATTATAAGAGTTGCTGCTGAGACAATGAGCGACAACGAAAACGAAGTTGATCTTTGAAAACTGAACAACGAGTGAGTGA
>NZ_RZNY01000029.1 GCF_003994475.1 Paenibacillus anaericanus
ATTCATAAAGAAGGCTGTCGAGACTTTCTCGACAGCCTGAGCCCCATTTCTGGGGCTCTTCCCTTTCAATACGTTGTGGTTGGACTTAGCGGATAGAATAGTGATAACTTCATCTCAATGCGCGTACCAACAGCGAACATGTATTCACCCGAATTTTATTATTTAAGGCGACGGGTCAATACCCAGAATAGAAGAGCCAAAGCACTGACAATTGCACCTAACAAGCACACTCCATTCCAGCCTGAGTAAACATAGATACTGGTAGATGCGATTGACCCGGTGGCGCTACCAATGGAATAGAAAATCATGTAACCAGCAGTAAGCCTACTGCGTGCCTCAGGGCGCAAAGTAAGGATCATGCTTTGGTTGGTGACATGTACGGCTTGTACTGCCAGGTCAAGAAGGACAATACCGACGACTAATGCGAGAAGCGAATGTTGAGTATAACTTATTGGCAACCATGATATAAGCAACAGAATCAATGCCACGCCTGTGGTCCTCTGCCCTAAACCTCGATCAGCAAGACGACCTGCTCGCGCTGCTGCTAACGCTCCAGCAACTCCAGCAAGACCAAACGCTCCAATCGCAGTATGTGAAAGAGAAAGCGGCGGAGCGCTGAGAGGCAGCACTAGGGAAGTCCAGAATATACTGAAAGCGGTAAAAATCATCAAAGCTAATGCAGCACGGATTCGCAGGATTCGTTCTTGTGCGAACAATGTGAGCAGTGAATGAAGCAACTGTAGGTATGATAATGATTCTCTTTTCTGCTCATAATGCGGCAGTACCCTAAACAATACACATGCCATGATTAGCGTTAATACCGCAGAGACAAGGTAGACAGATCGCCAACCGGCTAAATCCGTTAATACGCCAGCGAAGGTTCGCGCCAGTAGAATACCAATTACGATTCCACTTGTCACAACACCCACGGTACGCCCACGTTCGGCTGGGGCAGCCAAAGTTGCCGCGAATGCAACGAGCGTCTGTGTCACTACAGCAAGCAATCCAACCGCAGCTATGCCTATAAATAACACCATGCTGGTGGGGGCGGTGCCAACCACGATCAAAGCCAGCACGGATACTAACATCTGTCCAGCGATCAGCCAACGTCGATTTAATAAATCGCCGAGGGGCACTAGCAATAGCAGTCCAAGTGCGTAACAAACTTGAGTGATTGTAATAACAATGCCGACGGATGAATGAGTAATACCGAACTCGTTTGAAATAGCGTCCAGCAAGGGTTGCGCGTAATATATGTTGGCGACTGCCAGTCCGCAAGCGATCGCAAATAAGAGTGCAACATTGCGAGATATTAAAGATGCGGGCGCTGATTCTGATGATATAAGCGCCTCTTGAGCTGGTTCAACGTGTTTGCCTATATAATCCACGGTAATGACTTTCGGTTCTTCAACAAACTTCCCCAAAGATAACGACTCCTTAAAATTATGTTTATCAGATTTGTAAAATAAAATACTGATTGGTATGAAATATTGCCTGATAAATATAACTCTAAAAAAAGATAACTGTCAAGAGATTACTGTAGAGGACAGCTGAACTGGAGCGAGAACTCTTTTTATTCTGATAATATATAGGATTTAAGAGATGTAAAAGCTTAATCTTATTGACAGGATACTCTTCACATAATAAAATTATAATATACCGTTCGATATGAAAAGAGGGAGTTACTATGGCTCGACGACGCGAATTTGATGAGGAAAAGGCATTGGATGCAGCTATGCAACTATTTTGGGAAAAAGGGTTCGAAGCTACCTCTTTAAGCGACTTGACATCAAGAATGGGCATTCAGCGTCCAAGCATATACTCCACCTTTGGAGACAAAAAAGGATTATTTGAAGCAGCGTTGCGAAAATATACGAGTTCCCATGCTGCCTATGTTCGCGCCAATCTTCAAAACAATTCTTCTGTTAAAGGGGCATTCTGTGCCTTTTTTGAAAATATGGTGGCAAAAGAATATGAAAAAAGTCCGAACTGGGGATGCTTTTGCATCAATTCGATGGTGGAACTTGCGCCTCATGATGAGAAATTTGAAATCCTAACAAGAGAACATCAGATGTATCTCTCGGTAATATTCCAAGAAACGATTGAACGAGGTTTGCGCTCAGGTGAGCTTGATAGCGGTATTAACGCAAAGGGTTTAGCGCAGACACTAGTCATATCGTTAATAGGACTTACTGTGTTCATGAAATCTCGTCCTGAACGAGTATTTGTTGATAATTGTGTGAAAGAAATACTTACATTGTTAAGATAGAATCAAAAAATATGGGAGTGCCATTATGATATCAGCAGAAGTAGTGCGCTATTTTTTGGAGAAGGTTCGTTCTGCTCGGGAGTTGGACGGTACACAGGTTGATGGCAGACCGTGTGCTTACCCATCAGATCACTTCAGAAATTGAGGTGACCGTAGAAAGGACTCCTTCTAGCTATGCGGATCATGTCCGTGAGATGATTGAGGCATACGGATCGTTAGCCTAAGCATTCAAGAATTCCTAGTCCAAGATGATCAGGTCTATGTGCGTTGGAAACAAGTTGGTTACCATATCGGAGTATGCGGATTGTATCCCCTATCGCCGATCATTGCGTCTACGAGCTGATCCTTCTCGTATTTGGGTACAGGCGTGTGGAGTAAGTGGTATCTCCACACAGAGGACGATGACGAGAAGACGAAGCGTGTCCATACGCTCCAAAAAATCTATGAAATGAAGACCAGCCCTGCGCAGGGTTGACTCTAAAAAAGAACTCCGAAAACCCTGAATGTAGTGGGTTTTCGGAGTTTCTCTCATTACTCCCATTCGATCGTCGCCGGCGGCTTACTCGTGATGTCGTAGACGACGTGGGGCACTCCAGTCGGTGAATCGACAGTGGAATTATCAAACGTTTACGAGGTCACATCGGAAGCTCCGATGTACGTCATCGTCGCTGGAAACTTCCTGGATTCCTGCCGACATTTTGCCTTAACTTCTTGGACTTGAGCTTCAAGGCTGTAGCCCTGCAATGCTTGCTTCTCAGTGCTCACTCTGATGTAGATGACAGCTCATGGCTGCGCTAACCTGCCCGTTAGCTTATCGACACTATGCTTATTCTGTAATCATGCCATACGCGGTAATCTTCTTAATTCTACGTGCTACCAGCATCGATATTAGATACGAGAATGCAACAATGCCAATGCAAAGGATCACGATGGTCGGAACATGTACTTTAAATTGGCAGTTTGAGATGCCCATGCTACGAACTAATACAGAAAGCAGAGGATTGGTTCCGATACAGCCTAGCAATCCACCCACGGCCGTTCCCACAATGACAACAGGAGCAAAACTTAATGCAATTTGTGTCATCAGTTGATAGGTTGTGTACCCCATCGCTTTATAAATACCCAATTCCCGTTTGCGTTTTACGATCATCGTTTTGATCACGAGATACAGAATTAAACTAACGACAACTGCAGTTACGAGCAGTACGATCACCACGACTGAATTCATCGCGGAACCAAAGTTAGACAACTGTGCTTCTCCCAGTTCACGCAAGTTTTGGACTTGTACGAGCTGATCTCCAAAAGTAGCTTTTACTTGCTCTATAAATGCTTGACTTTCCGTACGTTCTGTAGGATTGAGATATACATTAATGGTTGACAAATGATAGTCAGGAATCAGCTTTTGCATACCCGCTAAAGTGATATAAGCTACCTTTCCGGAATTATTCATCGTCTGTGTCAGTCCAGTAATCAAGTATTTGTCAGTCGTATCACCCAACTTCACTTCAATGGAATCCCCTACCTCCTTGCTCAGCGTATCCGCCATAACCCCCGTAATCACAACCTCATTATCATATAAGGGTAATCTTCCTTTATAAGCGGATAGGTAATCCATTTTACTGTAATCATCCGACACAAAGGTTGCCATGTCTATTCCACCCATAATTAAGGCTGCAGAATCAATTTTTGATGTTTTTCTCACGCCATCCATCGCCTCAAGCTGTTCAACTAAATCTTCCATATCAGTCGTCCCTTGTGCAGTCACGGCAGCATCCGATATTTCAATTCCAAGCATGTTATAAAAAGCAGTGTTGTCGACAGAAAAATTATAATAGCTAATCATAGCAAATGCAGACGCAAACGTGACACCAATAATAATCAATCCAATGATGATATTTTGTTTCATATGGGTAGCCATGGTTTTGCAAGCTAAAATCCACGTAAGTCCACCCTTTGCTTTGTTCAGCGGGAAATAATTTCGCTTAAAGCTGTGTGTAAGTATACCGCCGCGAAGCGCAACTACAGGTGGAAGTTTTATGATCTTGCGACTTGATATCAAAGTAACAATTAACAGCGATCCGATTACAAGCAGGATACTCACAAGATCCCTGCCCGGTTGAAAGCCACTCTGCCACACAATACCTGCTAAGCTAGATAGAGTCCCACTAAACAAAGGAGTTACAACATAAGACAGTACTACCCCGATGATTGCACCGATCATACCGATACAGGTGAATTGCAACACCATCGAAGCGATAATTTGTTTACTTGTATACCCCATTGCACCCAATGCCCCGATATTCGTCAGCGTATCATCAATACTGTTCACCACGCGGAATCGAATCACGATTAAGGATACAATGACAATAATTCCGGCAAAAGCAACTAATACCATAGAAATGATACTAATCATCATCATAGATGCCATGGCCATACCCGGCATATCCATATCATATGTATTACCAAACGATCCGATGGCAGACAGCTTTACATCGGTATTGTTCTTAAAGTCACGCAGCAATAGCGTAGATTGATCCACATCATCCAGTCTTATCGATAACAATTTACTGCTTGTCATCTCTCCGATAACATCATACATCCGCTGATACGCTGTATCCGGTAAGAAGTACTTCATAGCTGCTGCATTAATTGTCCCTAGCGTAGGTGACTCATAGAAACCCTCAATGGAATAATTAAATTCTTGCTCAAGATAGGTGAACTTTATAGAATCACCCAGCTCATACCCCCCATTTTTCATAGAGAGAGGCACATAAATGACATTGTCCTTCGCTATCTCTTTCCCTTCAACCAATTGAAATGGAGCCATGTTCCGTTCTTGATCAGCATTTAGAAATGCCCCACCTAGACCCATTTCGTTATCGCCAAATTTCATGCTCACATTGCCTAAATACATCATATCTTCCGTCTCAACTTCGTTTACTCTGGAATCACCCTGAAAAAAGTCTCCATATGCCTGCTTGTATTCCTTTTGATTCAAAATAACGATGGCATGTGGACTATGGCCTTCTTCGATTTTATCAAGGTAGAACGTATCCACCTTTGTATAAATACCCAGTCCTATGTTTAACAGAAGTGTGGCAATTAAGATCAATAGGCCAAGCGAACAAGCCGCACTTTTACTTCTCTTTATGTTGGCTAAGGCAAGATTAAGAAGATTCATCTTACCACCCCATTTCAGCCAAAAAGGACTGTAGCTGTTCATTTCGTGCATGATAATCCTGGGCATCGAATGCGCTTAGTCTCAACTCTCCGCACATAATACCATCTCGTAAGTAAAGGATTCGATTCCCTCTTAATGCTGTTTTCATATCATGAGTAACCATGACGATACTTTGTCCATTACGATTCACTTCAGTCATGACATCCAACACGCTAGTACTAGCGGCAGAATTGAGTGCACCCGTTGGCTCGTCTGCAAACACGATTTTGGGACTATTCATTAATGCTCGAACAATACCTGCACGTTGAGCTTCGCCGCCAGAAAGCTGGCTTGGAAATTTACCCCACGACATTTCTGCTAAGCCCACCTGCTGTAGCAACTTTTTGGCTTTCTCCGTCATTTCCCGTTTGTTCTTGCTCACCAGTAGGCCACTCGCCAAAGCATTATCTAGCACGCTCATGTTATCCAGCAGGTGGACCTGTTGAAATATAAATCCACAATGATTTCTTCTAAAGATGGCTAGCTGATCGTTATTCAATTTTGCGATTTGCTTACCCTCGAAATCGATTTCTCCCAATGTGGGTTTATCCATACCGGAAAGTGCATATAGTAAAGTTGATTTACCTGAGCCGGAGCTCCCCATAATGACTGTAAAATCTCCCTCAAATAGATCGATATCCAGGTTTTTCAGCACATGTTGTTGATGGCCCCCACTGGAGAAAGTTTTACACAATTTTTTAGTAGATAATAGAATTTTAGACATGATGACCGCATCCCTTATTATAAAATTTCAACGATGATATTAAATTAAAAAAGACTGTAACGTTGATTACAGTCCTATCATACGATGGAAACTCTTAATGGATCTTTGCCCAATTCTTAACCAATCCTTAATTATGAAAATACCTTTAAGAAAGAGGAATTTGTATCATAACGCTGAATCCGTCTGTCCGGTTATAACAGGTAATATAGCTTTCCATCTTCTCCATAAGATATTTAGAAATATATAGACCAAGCCCCGTACCTGATTGCCCCGTGACATCATGACCACGATAGAATTTATTGAATAAGAGCGGCAATTCATCCTCAGGAACACCCATTCCATAATCCATAATTATGACTTCTAAATAAGAGCTGGCGATCTTAAACGTAATCCGAACAGAGGTATTCGCATATTTGTATGAATTACTGAGGATGTTATCGAACACCTGTTGAAGACGAGCTGTATCCGTGTGAATAATACATTCTGGAATGTCATCCCATTCAATTTTTCCGTAATAATTACTACTTTCAATGAGTTTCTGTAGCGCACTACTATGCTCATCCACTACGGTTACTTTTAACTCTTCGAGCTCTTCTAAGGTCGCATGGAACATGTCTGTCACGAGTAGATCGATTTGCTCCGCTTTTGCATAGATGGTGTTAAGCTGTTTGCGTTCTTTCTCACTTGTGGTCAGCACCAGCATCAATTCACTCACAGCTTTGATGGATGCTACAGGGGTTTTGATATCATGGCTAAGACTTGCAACGAGTTCCTTTTTACTACGGTTTGCATGGTATTCGCTTTGACGTGCCGCCGCCAATTCCTCACGCATCATGTCAAAACTTTCGCTAAACGCACCAAACAGGTTGTTTTTATCTATGTCCAAAGGGATATCAAGATTGCCATTCGCTACATTTCGGGCGAAATCTTTGAGCTTGTGAAAAGGGCGTACAACGGTCCGATTTAAATACCTAACATAAGCGATACTTAGTAGCGCTACCGCCAAGAAGGCAGCTAATATCACGATGAGGAGCTCTTGCTGCCATTGTCGAAGGATATTATTACTGTTATTAGGTACAATCACTTTCCCGACTGTGGTTCCGTTAACCACCACATCGACGATTGTGTCTCTGTTCCTGATACCCTCATTTACGCTGCTAGCGAGATGATCTTCTGTTGTATAAAGTACCTTCTCTGTCAAATCCATGACTACAAATGGTTGACTTACGTTACTATAATCTCCCTGATCGATATACTCCCAATGGCTTTCAACTTGTTTCACAATGTTATTGATCGCAACCGTATCCACGTTGGTTTCTATTTGTCTATTCATCAACAACACTGACACGGTAATGCCTACCCCTAAAATAATAGCGATGAACCCGATCATCCACTTTGATTTCATACCTGTGGTTCCTCAAATACATAACCCGTTCCCCACACGGTTTTAATATACCTAGGCTCGTTAGGACTGACTTCTATTTTTTCGCGCAAATGACGAATATGTACGTTCAACGTTCCATCGCCTGTGATAGAATCACCCCACACCTCGCGGAACAATTCCTCTTTAGGTACAATGCGATTCTTGTTATTCACTAAATAAGCTAACAACTTGAATTCCATAGATTTAAGCTTAATCTCTTCGCCATGAACATGGACACGGCACAGATTTGCCTCAACAACAACAGGGCCACATGTTATCCTATCCGATGAAACGTTCTGTTGAAGCTGGCTTCTTTTCAATACTGCCTTTACTTTTGCAAGTAAGACGCTAAGCGTATAGGGCTTTTGGATGTAATCATCCCCACCGATATTGAGTGCAATAAGAATATCATCATCGCTGGAACGCGCACTTATGAACAAGATGGGGATTTGCGTCACCTGCCGCAGTCTTTTGCACAGATCAAAACCCGATGTTTGACCCAAATTAATGTCTAATAAAATCAAAGAGGTTTCGTTTTTTTCAAAAAACGACATACACCCTTCCGCACTGGTCACGTACGTGGACTCCACATCAAACATATTCAAGTATTCGCTTGTTGTCTCCGCTAGAGCTATTTCATCATCAACAATTAAGCAATCATACTTCATCCATATTCCCCATTCATATATGTAATGAAAAGCTTCCTCTATTTAAATTTAGATAGGTTTAGTAGCTTCTGAAGTAATTCCAGGAAACGCGCATAAACCCCCTTATTTTTATGTACAGCGTAGGTCTTATACCCCGCACCCTTAATTTCTAAGCCATTTAATTGGAAACCAAAACAGCAGCCCCCATCTATTCCAATCTTCTTATCGCCGAAATAGATCTTTGCTGAATTATGTATACGTTTTGTTGGTATATGTCCAAACACGATCGTCTTATTTAAAAGATTTGCATGATCTAGGAATTCTTCACTTCCCCACAAAAAAGATCGATCCGGTTGTGATCGGAAGTCCCCTGAAAAAGTAGGATCAATGCCCGCATGTACAAATATATGTCTATCATCCTCGGAATAAAGCGGTAATGATTTCAAAAAATCAATATGATGTTGATAGTATAATTTGATAAAAGTTTTGGCTTTATTATATTCGGGATAGTTAAACCCCTGCTTGAACCAGTCTGTACCGACATAACTTTTCAATGTGGACAGACCCCCATTTTCAATCCATATCGCATTTTCATTACTTTCCATTGCATCAATAAACATTTGGTCATGATTTCCGCGTAGTGCAATGACGTTCCCTTGTTCTACGAGTTGGATCACCTGTTCAATAACTTCCTTGCTCCGAAGACCTCGATCACAATAATCACCCAGTAGAATCAATTGATCTACTGACGGTTTATACTTTGCTTTGTTCAATAACTCAGTAAATTCATCGTAACAACCGTGAATATCACTAATCACCAGTTTCCTCATACCTCAAATCCCTTTCAATATATCCTATTAAAGACAAGATCCACCCTATCTTATCACCCAACTACATGAGATGTCTGTCAAAAATGTATATTTGCAGTGATGTACAAAAGGGATTACAATCTGAGGTAAACGTGTGTCTATTAGTAAATAATTGATCTAATAGTGCAGAAAGGAATCTACTTATGTTTCGCTCCTCCTATTCGATCCGTTCAGAAGAAGCTACGATGCTTCTATTTGATTCCATGGGTTGGGAACTGATCCAATCCCCTGCATATTCATTTGACGGCCAGACTAGGTCTGAGACCAGTAATGTCATTTTTCAATATACGCTGTCTGGAGAAGGCCGGATTGAAGTCGATGGATCGGTCCATCGTTTAACGAAGGACAACGCTTTTCTTGTGACCCTACCTAGTATGCACAAATATTATTATCCGGAAGAAGGTACGGAGCCTTGGGAATTCCTATGGTTAAACGTACGTGGTCCCTTAGCGATCCCATTATGGAATCAGTTAATTACGCATTGCGGCCCCATTGTTCAGCTCCCACAGGAATCTTCGCCTATCCGTCTATTATGGAGTATGTTTGAGGATATTCAGGTGCATGAGGAGAGAAATCTCCATGCCTTATCGGCAAAAGCGTTTCAATGGATATTATCGCTAGACAGCTTATTGAAGAAACCTACTATGTTAACTGATCATATTAAAAATGAAAAGCTTCATACAGCCGTTCAATTTATGAAAAATAATTTACACATGAATCTGAGTTTGGACGATGTTGCTGATCATATCGGTATTTCCAAGCATCATCTTTGCAGACTATTTCAAAAAAACCTCAACCTATCACCCTTCGAATACTTAAGAAGGCGGCGGATTGAGGCAGCGGCATCCAAACTCAAAACAACAGATTTAACGATTAACCAAATCGCTGTTGAGACGGGATTTGATAATGCCAGCTACTTCGGCAAGGTCTTTCGTTCTTACTTTGGGGTCAATCCTCTAGCCTATCGGCAGCAGGACGTGGAGTTTTCGGCCAAACATGTGTTTTTTGAAACTTAGCCTATGCAGATACAAAGAGGGCATCCCAAGCCATTTTTATGGCTTTTGGGACACCCCATATCCGCTTAAATCTCTTTTAATACAAAAAGTTGGCTTCTGAAATCACCCTCCAAACGTGGAATAGAGAGTCCGAAGTACATCAATTCATCACCTCTATATACCTCACCGTTGTGTTGAAGACAATACGATTTATCTGGATCGAGTCCTTTCAGACGTAATCTGTTTAGCGGTGCATTGGGCTCGGCAAGGACCTTAAAGTAAGCAGCAAAAGCTTCTTTCCTGTCCTCTGATACAAACATCCACGCCGTCTCATTCCCTTCAAAAGGACTGAGCAACCGATAGAAATCTCCAGACTGGATCAGCATGCGAAGTTCCTTATACTGCGCAACCTGCTGCCGGATGTCTTCGCACTCCGATGCAGAAAGTTTGGTTAGATCCAGTTCATATCCGAAATTTCCAGACATTGCGACATGACCACGCGTTTCCAATGGGGTATTCCGTTGAACCTGGTGATTTGGAATGGCTGAAACATGGGCTCCCATGGAGCTTGCAGGATACACCATACTTGTTCCATATTGAATCTTCAATCTTTCAACTGCATCCGTATCATCGCTAGTCCATGTCTGAGGCATATAATACAACATCCCCGGATCAAATCGCCCACCACCACCGGAGCAACTTTCAAATAAGATGTGTGGGAAACGGGTAACAATGCTCTCCATTACCTCATAAAGTCCAAGGATATAACGATGCCCCGTTTCGCGTTGACGTTCAGGAGGAAGCAAAGCGGAACCAATCTCCGTCATATTCCGGTTCATATCCCATTTCACATAAGTAATCGGCGCCGATGATAACACAGAGCTGACCGAATCTATGATATAGTTACGTACATCCTGGCGCGATAAGTCCAGAATTAACTGCTGCCGAGCCAATGTTCTTATATGTCCTGGCACATGTAGACACCAGTCTGGGTGCTCACGGTAAAGATTACTGTTGGGTGACACCATTTCCGGTTCAAACCATAAGCCAAATTGCATTCCCATCGCCGTAATATCTTCGCCCAGCTTTCCAAGTCCTTCAGGAAGCTTACGTCGATCCTCAACCCAATCTCCCAGCGAGTTATCGTCACTATCACGCTTCCCAAACCAACCGTCATCTAGGACAAACAACTCTAAACCAAGCTCTTTACCTGCGTGGGCAATTTCTTTTATTTTGTCCGCGTTGAAATTAAAATACGTTGCTTCCCAGTTATTAATGAGAATCGGTCTTTGCTCATCACGGAATTTGCCTCTACACAGCCTTGTTCGATACAGCTTGTGATAGGTTCGTGACATTCCACCTACCCCTTCAGCTGAACGTACAAGCACGGCTTCAGGAGCCTGAAATGCATCGCCCGGTTCTAGTAACCACTGAAAATCAAATGGCTGAATGCCTACACCAACTCTAGTCATCCCGTATTGATCCACTTCTGCCTGCGCTAGAAAGCTACCGCTATAAACAAGACTAAATCCGTAAACCTCACCGTGATGTTCCGTCGCATCTTTGGCCAACAAAGCCATAAACGGATTTTGTTGATGGCTGCTGGAGCCACGTTTGCTATCTATCCGATGAATTCCGGGTACAAGTGATCTCTTATGTACATGGCGTTCTCTGGCCCACGTACCCGACAATTGCAGCATGTCAAAGTCGGAATGATGGAAATCAACATTAGCGCTTAATACTCGATTCAGTACAACCTTGTCCTGTCCTAGGTTCTCGATACGTACGGATCGTGTGATTGCATCCAGATTGTTGAATGCTGTGTACAGAAGGGTCGCTTTTAGTCCACTTTTCACATCAAGCAGAACTATTTCCAGCGTATCCGCTTCATCTTCACTCTCAACATACGAAGAAGGTAGTCCCTCTAAACGTGGCTTTCCCTTTCTTACTGTATAACCTTCATAGCGGAAATCAGTCACTGTCGTACCATCCTGCAAGTAGACCTCGAGTGCTGGCTCCCGGAAATCCCCATTACCGTAGGATGGAAATTCGCGGGGCAGAGTATCTAGAGAATAGGTCTTATCCTCTTGAAGAAAACTTGGACTGAATGAGGCTCTTTCCACTAAATCTAGTGGATGCTGGAAGGACTCCCCTCCTAGCTTTGGGCCCCAATAGATATGGGCTGGAATTCCACCCTTAACGATTTGAATAATATAGCTGGAATTGTTGGATCGCAAATGAAACACGCGATTACTGTTATCATAATAAATGGACATGATATCCTCCCCAAATATAAAAGATTGTCGTATACCACAGACTTAATTTATTTAAACAGTGGCTTTAAGCCTTATTCTAGAGGCTTTGGAAAGCGTCTTCAATCTGAATATAAAAACATCTTGTAGTAAAATATTGATCTTACTTAAAAGACGTGGGCTCTTGGTGTGAACACTCGCGAACAACCAATACACCAGTCCCCAATCCCAAGTTATTCTAAAGATATTCCACAATTGAATCTTTTAACCTGTCAATGAAGTCTATATAAAAAAAGTAGTGAGTATACCTTTTACCGGTATGCTCACTACTCACCTATAGAAGTGCCAACTGCGGGTCACAGTTCCTATCACGACTTATCTGAAATATTTCCTAGAGGCTTGTTTCTAACTTCAACACTTCAAAAATAATTTTTGCGGCTTGCGCACGTGTTGCAAGATTCTTCGGCTGGAATTGTCCATTGCCGGTTCCTTGGATAATGCCATGTTCACTCATCACATGCACAGCATCCTGGGCATATCCCGAAATAGATGAGTCATCGGTGAAGGTGTTGTTGTAGGTCGTCCCAACGTTTAGCATCTTTAATGTAATGGTAGCACGATACACCAATACTGCCATCTCTTCTCTAGTTATTGTAGCATCACCATCGAAGGTTCCATCACCTTTGCCTGTAACAATACCCAATTGTTTAGCAGTCGATACCGAGCTAGCATACCAAGCGCTCGGAGAAACATCGGTAAAACTACTATCTGAATGTTCCCCAACCAAATCCAGTGCATTCATCATCATGTGCAGGAATTGTGCACGCGTGACAGACTGATTTGGCTTAAACCTTCCTTCTTCAAATCCATTTACCACTTGTCTGGAAGCCAGTGATTCGATCACATTACGTGCCCAATTAGCTTCTTCAAGATCCACAAATGAAGCAGCAACATGAACTACAATATAACTTCCTGAATGGGCCGGTTTAAACTTGATCTGCCCCGATTGAACATCGTATACTACCTTCTTAACAATTTCTAACTTACCATCAGCTGATTTATGATACACAACTACATGATGCGCTTGCTCACCAGCTTTTAATGAGTAAGGTAACTCAATCGTTGTAATTTGAGCCGTTTCAGCATCTGATAATATCCGTCCATCAATCGAAAGTTGATATTGATAAATAGGTTCAGTCTTCACGATATTCTGAATTTCATAAGAAAGCTCTTGTGCTGCGATTATGCTCAAGCTTAACTCTAGTTTATCCTTTGCGTTGGTCAGCAATTGTTGCAGGTTCTCGTTGCTCAGCTGCCAGGTTACTCCTCCTGCTTGAAGTACAACATTCTCAACACTTGCAGAAGTCGACTTCAGCGGCTGAACAGGTATTGAAATTATAATGTTATTTAACTTTTCTTCCTTGCCAATAGCTTCAATCAACAAGGTCTTATCCTTGAGTGACTGTAATGCCTGTTCCAAATCCTTAATCGACAACTCGGCAGTTGCCTTTCCATTCTGATCAAAAATAACGGTTACCTCAATTTGTCCATCCTTAATAACTGAGGTACTCCCCTTGTTCCCCTGTCCTGGATTTGATCCAGAGTCGGGTACTGGTGTCGGCGTCGGTGTTGGAGTCGGCGTCGGTGTTGGACCAGGATCTGGTTTAATTATTTGAGTTGTAGCATTCACTGCTACAGACAAATCAGATAGTCCGGCTTCATTCCAAGCACGTACCTTGTAGTAGTAGGTCGTTTTTGCTGTAAGACCTTTATCCACATAAAGGTTCTCAGGTACGCCTGTTACATTAAGCTTAATAAACTCTCCATCTTCATCTGCAGCGCGATAAACATCATACGTTACTGATCCAGGAACAGCATCCCAATTCACACGTATTGAATTGGTTCCAAGAACAGTTGCCGTTACCCCCTGTGGTGCAGTTGGTAACAACTCGTCTGCTTCTGTTGTCGCTGAAACGATGGAGGATCTCTCCGATTCTCCAGTACTATTTACCGCAGTGATCTGATAAGCGTACAAAGTATCTGCATCCAAACCTGCGTCATTATAGCTTGTTTCTGTAATTGGATTTTCGGTGATCCGAATAAAGTTATCATCCGCATCACTACGATAAATATGATATCCCGTTGCGTCACTTGCCAAATCCCAAGAGAGTTGAATTGATTTCCCATGGGCTGTCGCATGAACCTCTACAGGTGCACCCGGTACTTCTAATTGAGCAACCACATTCACTTCAATTTCTTGAGTAAACATCATTCCCCCATTAAGGTTTTCAAAGGAATCTACATATACAGTAATACTAGCACGGCCCGGCTGATGCGTAGTGATCTCTCCGGTCTTTGAATCAACGGATGCTACTTCTGGCGTATTGGACAACCAATAAATCGGTCTATAGTCCGAATCCCCCTGAAATACCGTAACACCCAGTTTCAATGTCGAATCTACTGCCAAATTAATTTTCCCATCAGTAGGTATACCGATACCATCATATCGATACATCTCAATCCCTTCAACGTAAATGGGTGCCTTGATACCAATCACTGCAGTAGCTGTCAGGCCACTATCTGTTCTTGCTGTGATCGTGACTGGCTTGATTTCTCCACCTTCACCATTGTGTTGTTTGGTAATTACAATTGCTGACTGACCATTATTGACGATGGTAGCAAGGGTTTCGTCACTAGATGTCCAGCTCACATTTTCATTGATAAAGGATGGTTGGAGAAGGGCCTTCAACTCCAAAATATCCGTCATTACAACCGTCTTGGTTGTCTCGTTCAATTCGATTGAATCCGCTTGTGTTACAAATTTCCCCATAGCACTGAACTCGGCGATAGCTGGCCAGGTTGTACCAGTCTGTTGAGAAGTTTCATTTATTGAAACTCTAATAAATTTACCCTTGGTTCCTTCAGGAAGCAGGTGCGACACATTTTTAGAAGCACTGAATTGACCTGAATTATCCACTACTTTTGTATAGTTCGTACCATTATTAGATACTTCAACTATATATTTCTGAGCACCCCAGAATTCCATATCGATTTGATTAATTTCAGCAATATTTCCCAGGTTAATCCACCATGAATATATTTTTCCCGCTGACGGAGCACCCGGTGACCAGGCAGTGCTTACATTTCCGTCAATTGCGTTACCGATGGGATGCTTTGCATTCGTCAGACTTGCTCCCATTTCCTTGTTCAACTGGAGTTTATCCGTAACAGAAACAGCTGCTTCTGCCGCATGACCGCCGTCCTCTGTAGTAACAGTAATTATAGCTGCTCCCGGATTGCTAGCTATAACAAATCCATCTTCATTTACCGAGGCTACTGCTTCGTCCGATGATGACCAGACCACGTTGGCGTTATCTGCGGACACGGGCAGAACTGTAGCTTGAAGTTGCTCATACTGACCTGAGGTTAGACTTAATTGTGACTTATTCAGTTCCACACCTGATACAGGAAGATTATCAGCGACTATTACACCTACCGTAATACTCGCTCCCCCGTCTGCCGAAGTAATCGTGAGTGTTGCAGTACCATCTGCGACGGCTGTGATTAAACCATCAGTTACGGTGAACACTTCCAGATTACTCGAAGTCCACTGAAGTGATTTATTCGCTGCGTCCGTTGGCAACACATTTGCCACAACAGTTTGTGACCCACCCGCACGTAGTTTAATCAAGGTTGTATCTAACTCTATAGATTCTACCTTTACAGGAACTACCGTTACCTTGACTGTGTCCTTAAAATCCCCATCATCTGTTAGCACATTGATCTCAGCTTCTCCTTCAATTATCGCTGTTACCAATCCACTCTCATCTACCTTCGCAATATTCTCATCACTTGACGACCATTTAACACCTGGGAAAGAAGCATTATCTGGTGTTATGATAGCCTGGAGTTGTTTGGTTCGGCCGAGCCCAAGTTCAATATCGTCGGACTTAATCTCGACATTTGTTACATCTACTTTGGTAGCTTTCAGTTTAAACGACTGAATCGCATTGCCATCCGCTGAAGCAATGGTAATATCAGCCTCTCCCTTATTATGAACAAGAAGAGTGACCTGCTTAGTCACATCCAACTGCTGTAACAACACTCCTGGATTAGCACTTTCAGCAGCCTCACCCAGAAAACTCGCTACTTCAGGGTTAGTAGATGTATAGATCATTCGGTTATCCGTCGGTTGATTAGAAGCTTTCGCTTCTATTGTAATCCGATCACCTACAATTGCCGAAATCTCGTTATCTGTTCCCAACTGAGGTGCAGCTACGACAATGGAACTTGCTAGTTCTGGAGACGAGACAATAACCTTTCGTGTAGCAGAGTACCCACCATCCACTGTTGTTGCCTCAATTGTCGCTTCTCCTTGTTTAAGGGCAGTAACAATACCCGCTTCATTTACCACGGCAACAGATTCATCGTTTGATGTCCATTCGATGTTGGTGTAAGCAAATTGATTATTCGGATATACCGTTGGAACAACTTGATTGCTTTGTCCAGCGAACAATTTGAGATCGCCCGCAGGCAGATCTATACCCGTAACCGCAGTAGGCTCAACCGCATAAGTCCCTGATATCCCACTGTGAGACAATTTGCCATTCAATGGCTTGGCTGATGCCTTGCCACGCCACAGGTAGGCATATATCCCATCGGAGGCATGTCCATCATAAGTAAATAGGGTTCGGTTATCAATCGTATTTCCATATTCGGAAGTACTTCCTCCTGGAATCCATGGACTGAACCATTCCCCATGGCCCTCTCCCTTGGCAATCCATTCAGCTGCCCAATAGAAAAATCCAATTTCTGCATCATAGGCATTCGGTACATCCCGGAAAGTCTGCATATATTCAAGCAACCAGTTGTACTGACCACGCTGTGATACTTCATAATATTTGTTACTCATTGCGGAGCCATTACCAACTGGATCAAAGTTATCTCTCGTATGAGCGAGTGCGGTTTCCGAGAAAATAACATCCTTACCCTTCCATTTGTTCAAATTGTTATTAAGCATCGATACAATGCTCCCGCTTTCGCGTCCACCGTACAAGGAATAAGCTTCTCCATCCCATTTCACACCACTAGATGAATTTGCGTCATACCATGAGTTAGTCGTATCAACATCATATCCGTTATTTAGATGTAGAAATCCTCGCGTCGTTGGTGAGGCATCCTTTACCGCCTGATATGACGCATTTATTAGCTTCGTAAAACCCGTTCTGTCCTTAGACGAAATTTTTCCTTCTGGCCAGACAACACCTGAATTTTCTTCGTTGCCCAATTTCACTGAATGAGGTGCCACGCCCTCATCTACTAACGACTTAATGAAATCATAGCAATAATTGTACATCGTAGTTTGCAGCTGATCCAAATCCTGATTGAACCATGATAGCGGTTTCCAGGCTTTAGCTTGGCTCATCCAATTATCACTGTAATGAAACGATACTTCAAAATCCATATGATGCTGTTTGGCCCGCTTGCCAATTTCCAACGCCTGTTCCTTACCAAAATAGCCCGGTATCATTTGAAGCGGAGCAAAAACCGTACCTAAGTGAGCCAAATCATTTATATATGTAATATCACTTCCTTGTTTTGGAAGATCATTACGAAGTCCCGCCTGATAATCCTTCCATTCATCTTCCTTATAGATATAATTTCCCGCTTCTACAAAGAACATAGAAGTTACAGCATTAACACCCCGATTTCGCATAATATCGAAGAAATCTTGTTCAACATTGTTGGCTTTATATTTACCACCGAAGTCTTCAACGATCATGAGAAATGACACATCAACACCTTTAACAATGGTGTTATCCATTTCAAACAAATCTAGGCTATCCGCGTAGCCGTAACCAGAGCCATCCGCTGTTCTTTCAACATAAATTGTTGCGGTTGTTTCGGCAGGTCCTGTGCGGAAGGCTACTGGAAGCAACGTGTAGCCTGTTGTCGCGGATGGGGCAACGCGTGACTCCTGAATCCCTTCCACGCCAATTCTCACTCGATCAGTAGAATTCTCCACCTTTGCACGAACGGTTGCCACATAATCCGTGTTCGGCTTTACGGAAACAGTCTGGGCAACTTTAGACCCTGTACCAAGCTTGGCTGCATAGTTTCCAGCATCCGCTTGTCCAGGAACTACGGATACGTCTCCGGTAACAGTCCAGGCATTTTTGGTTCCGCTTTCAAAACTCCAATCTGCAAGTGGATTATTATCTGAATGCTCCATAAAGAACTCCACTTCATCAACTTCAATGGAAAGATTTGCTGGAGCATCTTTTAAATAGATACCAATGGTTGCTTGACCGTTGTATACAATTACATTTCGAATAACTATTTGGTTCCAATCTGAAGCGCTTTCAGCAAACAAATTGACAAAGGCTCGCATCTCTGGGCTTCCTGTATTTTTGGCTTCAAGGAAGGCCGCTTGCTGTAATGTACTACTGGACGGATTAGGTGAAGATGTTCTAATCTTGGCAGTTAGTGTATAAGTTCCTTGCTCCAAATCCGTAAATACTTGATATAAGCCAACTCCCGGATTCTCAAAGCTGCCCGCCTGTTTGGTCGATGTCAGTCTCGCTGAAAAATTACCCTCACTGCCGCTTGCTTGCGTAGTTACTGTACCAGAAGTATTCAGCACCTGCCATCCTGCGGGACTTGAAGTAATACTACCGTCCTGCTCAAAGCTAGGGTTAGCCATCAGATTGGAACTTGCCGCAGATACCCTGTTATGAGTGGGCCCCCAAAAGACAAAAGAACTGAATAATAGTAATAAGCTCAAAGTCATGGCTGTTGTTCTTTTTAATCTTGTATGTATCAAATTTTGTGCCTCCTTTTATACATGGGGATAGGTATTGTTCTCCTGTATATAGCTTCATAAAGAACAATCCTATCCCCATAATTTCATTACTTATAGTCTGTAAGTCTGCAAATCTACTAATCTATGTTTCCTATTCCAATTCTCGCTTGGCAACAAGCACCTCATACGGTTCCAAGTCCCATGCCTTGCTTAGATCAACGTTGCGTGTAACAGACATCCATTCAGCATCTAGTGAAGGAACTGATGCTGACTTGAAGGTAAAGTTCTGAACAAACAAATATTGAACCTTATCATTAGAACGCGCAACAGCATATACGCCCTGTGGCATTTTGACATCCACGGGTCTAGTCAGCGTCAATGCGTCAATAAGATCAGAATACAAATCGTCATAGAAACCCTCTTCAAAGTGACTAGCAATATAGTAAGTTTCACCCTCACCAAAGCGATGATGGGTAAGCGCAGGTCTTCCAGCGTAAAAGTCATCATTATAGACCATTAACGACTCTGCCCCCTCCAGATGAAGGAGATCGCACAGTTTACTACATGTATAAGAGCCCTTCAGAGAACTTCCCTCTGATCCGCCGAAAGCTTGGATCACTCGCCCACTATTCTGCTCATGGTCATAGAGTCCATCGATTTCTTCACTCACTACCCCAGCAACATCACTTAATTGATGCGGCGCAGTTCCGAGGAACACTAGGTCATTTTCATTGACAATCCCACTCCAGTAGGTCATCACTAGGGTGCCACCCTGCTCAACAAATGCACGGAGTTTCTGCTCAAAACCACTACGCAACATATAGAGCATAGGAGCAATCACTACCTTATAACCGGTAATATCGCACTCCATATCAACAAAGTCTGTCGTAATACCCTGCTTCTGTAATGCACGATAATGCGATTGTACTTCTTCTATATAACCCATTCCTTTGTTGCGCGGGCCTTGTGAATTCTCAATAGCCCATTTGTTCTCCCAGTCATAGACAATCGCAACTTCAGCCTGTGAATTGGTACTTGCAACGTCCGATAACTGCTGCAATATGCCCCCAAGATCTGCTACCTCTTGAAACACACGGGTATCTGAGCTGCCGTCATGTGAGACAACCGATCCGTGAAACTTCTCACTGGAACCGCGGCTTTTACGCCACTGGAAATATTGCACCGAATTTGATCCATGCGCAATCGCCTGCAGTGAAGACAAAATATGCATGCCTGGTTTCTTCAGCTTAGAGACACTCTGCCAGTTCGTCATACTTGGGGAGCTCTCCATGAGTAAGAAAGGCTTCCCTTTAATGGACCTCATGATGTCATGATTCATCGCAGTATCTATGGCAATATCGAGATCTGCCGTCTTATGCCAAGTCGGATAACTATCCCAGGACACGATGTCGACGGTATCTTTGAATTTGAAGTAATTCAAACCGTCATAGTAATACATGAAGTTTGTGGTGGCCGGTAGCTCCGGATTGTACGATTTCACTGCGGCGATTTCATGCTGCATGAAATCAAGCGTCTGATCTGTAACAAACCGCCGCCAATCTAGGTTCATACCGTGCGTCCCATTTTCACCGTGTGGTGCAGGCGACTCGATCTGTGACCAATCCGTATAGGTATGACTCCAGAACGTAGTCCACCACTGCGCATTAAGCTGCTCAAGTGTTCCATATTTTCGTTTAAGCCATGCTCTGAACGCATCCTGACATAAATCACAATGACAATCTCCACCATACTCATTCGAAACATGCCATAGCTTAACCGCTGGATGGTTTGCGTAACGCTTCGCTAGTCCTTCATTTATTCCTTTGATCTTTTCACGATATATAGGAGACGTATAACAATGGTTATGACGCGCTCCATACAAATTTCTATGCCGATCACTCGAGACCCGCAGCACTTCAGGGTATTTCTGTGCAAGCCACACTGGGCGAGCTCCAGACGGTGTCGCCAGGAAAATAGAGATGCCGTTATCATGGAGTGATTGAATCACCCCATCCATCCACTCCCAGTTATAATGTCCTTCCTCAGGCTCCAACGCAGCCCATGAGAAGATGCCCACTGACATGACATTACATCCGGCCTTCTTCATATACTCTATATCCTGTTTCAATACCTGCGGATCATGTAACCACTGCTCTGGATTGTAATCTGCTCCATGCAGCAATCTATCACCAAATTGTGTATTCATATCCATCACCTCGATCTGTTACTTTACTGAACCCAACATGCCTTGTACAAATTGCTTCTGCAACAGGAAGAAGATCAGAACTGTCGGCAACGTTGTCACTACGATAGCTACCATAATGATTCCGTAATCCGGATTGTACGATGAAGCAAGCGACGAAACTATAAGTGGTAAAGTCTTCTTATCCTGAGTCTGCAGTGCTATCAACGGCCACAAGAAGCTGTTCCAGTAATTCATAAAAGTAATAATAGCTGCTGCCGCATATGTCGGTTTCATCGTCGGCATATAAATACGCGAGAATAACCGCCACTCGCCTAATCCGTCAACTCGTCCTGCCTGTAGTAGCTCACGTGGAAATGACTTCGTATTTTGCATAAAGAAAAAGATCATGAACGCAGTTGTAATGGATGGTAGTATAACCGCTGATGGTGTATTTAGCATTCCCATCTTACTAAACAAACGGAATAACGGAACCATAACTGCCGCAAATGGCATCATCATAGAAAGCATGAGCACTCCGAACAAGCGATTTTTACCTTTTGAACGATAAATCTCAAAGCCATAACCCGCCATGGAGCTTAGTAGCAAAGTACCGATTGTACCCACAATCGCAATAATGGCAGAGTTTCCAAATGCAGCACCCAGATTAGTCATATCCAGTAGCTTTGTAATATTATCAGAGAGCATCGATCCAAAACTGAACTTACCTTTAACGATATCAGAGGAGCTATTCGTCATACCGATTAACATCCAGAGAAAAGGAAATAGCGATATCACAGATACGATGATTAGAAACAAATGAGTCCCTGCTGCGCTCAGTTTCTTCATTCCTTCTCACCTCCTACTTTAAGCTGGAGAAATGCAAGTATGGCAACCATAATGACTATGGCATAAGACACTGTTGCTGCATATCCAAAGTTAGGTGTATAAACGAATGATAGATTATAAATATATTGCGATATCGTCATCGTTGAATTACCAGGGCCGCCATTCGTAATATTCACAACCTCATCGAACAATTGTAAGGTTCCATTCGTTGATATGATCGCTGTAAACAATAGAATCGGCTTTAACATTGGAACTGTAATTTTAAAGAATTGTCTGATCTTCGAAGCACCATCAATAGATGCTGCCTCATAGATACTAGGATCAATATTTTGCATCGCTGATAAATAGAAGATCATGTTATAACCTGTCCAGCGCCAAGTAATTGCTGCAATAATGACCACACGTGCCCAAATCGGATCCATGAGCCAGGCAACTGGCTCTTGGATTATATGAATCGACATTAACATCTGGTTCAGAACACCGTCTACGGCAAAGATACTTTTAAACAATACGGCATATGATACGAGTGATGTGACACATGGTAGAAAAATTGCCGTACGATAGAAACCTTTGAAACGAAGTTTTGGCATGTTCAGAAGGAATGCAATTACCAGTCCCAAAGCCAACATGATCGGCACCTGAACAATCAAATATAACAACGTATTCAATACAGCTTGTTTGAACATGGGATCTGAGAACAAACGTATATAATTGTTCAGTCCAACATAATGATATACGGTTCCTTTGCCCGACTGGAAAGACAATAATAACGACTGAATCATAGGGTAAAAACTGAATAATATAATAAGCGCTGATGGCAATATGACGAATTGCCATCCCATCAGGGAAGATTTATTTTTACTGCCCATAGGTAATCACCTGCTAACTTTAGATTTATTGCACCTGTTGTTCAAACAATTTCTGAATGTTAGCTAAGCTTTGCGTCAAATCTGCTCCATTCAAGATATTAGGCAATTCGTTCTTAAGAGCATCTTTTGCTTCTTGTGTATACATACCTAATGTAATACCTGGAACTTCTGTAGACCATTTCGTAAAGTCACTATAAATCGCTTGGCCACCGAAAAATTCCGATGTTTGACTATAAGCTTCACTTGAGAAGGACGGAATATAAGAACCTACACCACCATTTTCATTCAAGAAACGCTCGTAGAACTCACTGCTTCCACCAATTGTTTTCGCCAAGAAGTCGATCGCCAAATCTTTGTTAGCAGAGCCATCTAATACGAACCAGCTAGATCCGCCCTCGTTGGAAGCATTTACAGCACCTTCTACACTCAAACGTGGAATCGGAGCCACTTTCCATTTACCACTTTGATCCTTGGCATCCATAATCGAAGCGACTTGCCATACACCAGATACGACAGTAGCAACATCTCCAGCGTTAAAGCTTCCTACAAATTCACTCCATCCTGTTACAGGCTTAGCAATCCCGGAATCAGCAATTGCCTTGTAGATGCGAAGTGTATCTGTCATTGCTGGATTATCCACGAAATTCCCTTTGTTTTCTGGTGTGATGTACCAAGATCCGCCAGATTGAAGAAGAATCGAAGTTAACGCTTCATCGTTCGGATTAATCGTAGCCATGTATTTCCCTGTTTTCTCCTTCACAACTTTACCAATCTCGATGTATTCATCCCAAGTAATATTCTCCAGGTCTTCGGCCTTGTAGCCAGCTTGCTCTAAGTAATCCGAACGGTAGAACATTCCTGTTACTCCAATATCAAATGGAACGCCATACACTTTGTCATCAATACGAAGCGCATCAACCTTGTATGAAGAAAATTGGCTAAAATCTACTTTATCTGTAAAATCAGCGAATGTATTCGGATAGGAAGTAACATATTTTTGAATATTCGGATCGTTAACCAAGATAATGTCTGGAAGTCCTTCCTTAACCCCTGCTGCTAAATTGGTATTTAGCTTTTGCTCGAGATCGGTTTTCGCCATGTCAACGATTTCAAGTTCGAAACCCGGATGCTCTTTCTTATACAATTCTTCGGCTATTTTTAATGCAGCCCCGTTAAATGAAGGGTCCCATGCCCAAGCAACAACTTTTTCTGATTTTGTAGTACTTCCGTTACTCTTGTCTGTATTTGCAGAGTCGGACTTAGTGGACCCGCAAGCAGCTACTAGTGAAGCTGTCAACGAAACCAATAACATTACGGATAATAATTTTTTCATTCTTTACAACCCCTTTTTATGATTGTTTTGTAAGCGCTTTATGTGGTGATGTACTCATTTTAGGAAAATTAAAGCACGAAGTATAATAATAATTCGCTCTATATTAGCAGTAATTATTGCTCTCCAAGTAAATACGAAATTATCCCTAGTAAAAATTATGGATCATAGTATTTATTTTTTTAAATCAAATTTGAAACTATCCAACCGTACCTTTCTATTTCAGATTGTTATATGATGAAGATATTAGAGCGAGTTCAAAAAGTCAGGTTTTCAGCACCAAGAAGGTTGAATAAAGCTAGGGACAGAGGAGCGGAGCGTAGGCAAAACCTCCGTGAGCACCGAAGGTCCCGGCTGAATTCAAGATTCGCTGTCGAATATACTCCTTGTTTTACTTCGTGATCAAAAGATGACTTTTTGAACAACCTCTATTACAACATGCAATGAGGTGTATTTTATGAAAGAACAATCCGCAACTTATCGGGTCATGATTGTCGACGATGAGGCTATCTTGCGCACAGGTATGTTACATCTGTGTAATTGGAGCGAGTATGGAATTGAGATCGTCGCCCAGGCCTCCAACGGCCAGGAGGCGCTGCAATATATTGAAAAAGTTCACCCACATGTAGTGATTACCGATATTGTCATGCCGATAATGGACGGTGTAGAACTTACCAAAATCATTCGCATGCAATACCCTGAAATTAAAGTTGTTGTACTTAGTAGCTACAGTGAATTCAATTATGTGCGTGAGGTATTCAAATACGGTGTTACAGATTATTTACTTAAACCCAAGGTATCTTCTAGTGAGTTAATTTCGCTAATTCAATCCTTATGCAGTGACCTGGATCTCGTAAGCCTTGGTAGTCATTCTATTAAGAGTGACCCTTCGCTATTATTAGCCCAATGGCTAACCAACGATTCAACTCAGGCGGAGGAGACGCTACAAGAAATAACACAGCATTTCACATCAAGGTACTTTCGCATAGCTAAAGCTTCTACAAACTTAATTCTATCTAGAACGAACTGGACTCATAGTCAAATGGAACAAATCTTGATCGAGCTTGCGACAGAGCATTTAGCCGGTCTAGCTTATACATGCGTCTTTCTTAACAACGAGTTTCTGCTGCTCATCAATTATGAACTAGAGCAAACCGAGGCCATTTCATCCGCCTTGCAACGGTTCACGGATCATGCCAGAGAATCACTGGTTTATATTTCTTTCGTTCTCTCAAACGCATTCGAAACTTTCAATCTAATAAAGAAAGAACACGAACGCCTTACACCTTATCTTGGCAAACTCTTATATTTCCCTGAACATACTCTTGTAAATGAGGATATCATTCTCGTACAAAGTGATAAGATATTTTTTGACCAAACTCACTTTACAACAGCGTTACGAATTTTTGCATTTGATGAAGCAAGCGCAGAATTGAAAGCGTTTTTTTCGACAATTAATTCTAATCAGTCTTATGATGAATACAGCTTAAAGCGCTTTTGCCAAAACCTGATTTATACAGCAATTAATATGCTTGAACAATTGAAACAACCGATATCAGAGCTTAATTCATCCAAGCTGAAGCTATTCAAAATGATCGATCAGGCCTTTGATATCCATGAGTTAGAGAACATCCTGCTTGCGTTTCTGGATAATCTTAAAGGTATTGTTCGTCACTCTGATCAGCAGCAATCTATGATTATCCAGCAAGTTTATGATTATGTAAACGAGAACTATGCGAACGATATTTCATTGACTGAAATGTCCAACAAGCTCCACTTAAATTACAGCTATTTATCGTCTTATTTCAAACAGCGTACGCATGAGAATTTAACCTCATATATTAACCGGGTTCGGACAGATAAAGCAAAGGAACTACTTCTTGATTATAAACTTTCGATATCTGAGATCAGCCGTTTAACTGGATTTTCGGAGCATAACTATTTCTCTAAGGTGTTCAAGAAAATGACGGGAATGACCCCTGTGGAGTATCGCAATCAAATCTCTCAATGAAGTCAGGTGAACAACATGTTGCGAAAGAACAGCATTTTTATTAAGATTCTTATCCTGATGCTTGGAGGTACCCTTTTTATTTCTTTCCTATTAACGCTGGCGTCTTCAACAATATCAGAGCGTATTCTACTAAATCAGGTTATCCAGAACGCATCTGCCAATATGAATCTAGTTAAGGATGACTTGTTAAAATATAACGACCAGGTCGTCAATACGATGTTACAGATCAATAGCAGCAGAGAATTTAAAGATTATATTACCAAGCCTACAACTACATCTATAGAACATATTAATCTTGTCATCACTCTGGGCAGATACATCGATGTTTATAAAGATTATTTGAGTCCGGACAATTCTCATATCATCGTTTCTGCACTTCCAGGCAAAGGCGGAAGACATTATTCAAGCAATGCTCTGAAATGGGACAAGATCCCTCAAGATATCGTATCAAAATATATGACCGTTGACGGGACGATTCCAAATCGCATTCGATACTACAGCAGCCCCGATTTATTTGTTGAATCGGTTCCCTATGACAACTATATCTTTGCAACTAAACCGTTGGTGGACAGTGGGACGGGGTGGATGTATGGATACGCAGCAGTTGTTATGGATGAACTTAATATTTATCGAAAGTATAGTCCTTATATTTCAGAAGGTATTCATATTTCATTAATATCACCTGATGGTACTATATTGTCCAGCAGTGATAAAGACTCCATCAGCAAGAAAGACTTAACGCTCCTCTCCACCGCTACTAACGTTTCTCAGCAGCACGGAGGCATACTATCTGATACCGATGACAAACAAACCTATATTTCTTACTATTTACCGGAATTCAACGCATATTTGATAGAAGAAATTAATCAACTAACCGCTTTCGCTCCGTTATATACGATTTCATCTAAAATTATTAAGGTGGTTGGCATTGTACTCATCATCAGTATGTTATTTGTCTATTTCGTTAGCAAACGTATTACCAATCCACTAAACAAACTGGTAAAAACAATGAAAGCCTCCAAAGGGGATGATCTTAAATTTCATCCGTTACAAGAGGGTGGCAGCTATGAGACCAACGTATTGACCAAATCCTATAATCGTATGATTAAAGAAATCGACCAATATACAGAAAAACTCGTGTACGAGCAGCAAGAGCGCAGAAAAGCCGATCTCAATGCGCTTCAAATGCAGATTAATCCACACTTTCTGTATAATACACTCAGCTCTATTAAATATTTGGCCAAAATGCACCGTACGGATCAAGTAGACCAGACCATTAATAGCCTGATCTCTATGCTACAGAGCACGCTCGGTTCAACCGAAGATCTGATATCCATTGAAACCGAAATTGAAATCCTCAAGCATTATGTGTTTATTAACCAGATTCGTTATGGAGATCAGATTGAGGTCCACTATGAAATTATGGAGGACTGTCTACAACTCATGGTTCCTAAACTCATTATTCAACCATTTGTAGAAAATGCTTTCTTCCATGCTTTTCCGGGATCTGTTAATGGGAATATTCATATTTTTATTCGGAGCCAAGAGGAGAATATCCTAATTGAGGTTATGGACGACGGGGTTGGCATGTCTAGCAACATGGACGAAGTTAACGAACGAAAAAGACACCATTTATCTGGGATTGGCATTCAGAATGTCCATGGCCGAATTCAGTTATTATTCGGCTCCCAGTATGGTGTCCAAATCGAAAGCGAGGAGGGCTACGGTACTTCCATCAAGATTACGCTTCCAGTTATACAAAATCATGATGTTCAGGAATAAAAATAGCGCCACTCTCTTGAAATTCAGAAATTATCTTATCAATTGCTTCAGCAACCTAAGCGCTGACCGCACACGCGGACGTTTAAGATGCTCCTGCACATAACGATATTCTGTTAATTCAACGCCTGCATCACGCATCGCATAGGTAAAATCATCGTCAAAGGGTAGCCTAGATTCCCATATACGTTTCTCCCAATGGGGAATATTCGCCAGCATCCACGAATCTTCCATACCCGGATGAATATAGGTTTCACATACACCATCAGGGAGCTTATACAGTTTGTCGATGATCGACTGTTTGAAACTGTCATAGGTCTCCCCTTCTTGTAAGCCAAAGGGATGCGACAAAAGATAGTCTGGAATTTGTACACCAAATGTATCCGCGAGCGCCGACGCAAGTGCGACTGGACGTTCAATGTTACTCAGCGAGCCTAGAAGCGGATCTTCAGCATGGATATACCGGAAGAATCGCGATGGCAATCTCCAGCGTGATATTCTCCAAAACGTCTGTGGGAGCAAGCTGCGCCCGGTTTCCATTCCATATAGGCTTCCCATATGATTATCGACATGGCTGATCGTAATACCGGACTTCTTAACCAGCTCATATTGTGCATTGATCTCTTTCACCACGGCACCGGTCTGGGCACCCTGCTCAAATTCCTTCACCGTCTTATATTGATGACCACTCTCATCATGTAGAGATGGATGACCTGTTAAGCTACTCCATCTCAAGGCATCAAACTCACTTGTCATCGTCAGATGAAGCCCCACATTCTGCTTCCGTCTACGGGCACTCCAGGCCGCAGCTTCTTCAAACCCAGGAGCTACAGCCATGATGGTTGCTGAAGATACTTTACCTTCTTCCAACAGATGCATGATGGCTTCATTCATAGGAGCACTTTGCCCGAAATCATCACAATTGATGATTAATCTTTTGCTCAATATCGTGGTCTCCTCTCTTATTTTTCGAAAAATCGAACTTGACTGTATAAGAAATAATCACCGCTATTGCTAATAAACAAAGAGGTACGATACTCATTAAATAACGGAATGTTGATGTTGGATCAGGTCCCGGATTATCGCCACTTTCATAGCCAAAAATCATACCTACTACGAAAAATGCTAGTGCCGAGATGAGTCCGCTTGAACGTGTAATAAATCCACTGACAGCCGTATAAATACCTTCTCTTCGCAATCCTGTTTTCTCCGCATCCTCGTCAATAATTCGACCGCCTACGATCGCTGGAGTAACAAAGAATCCCGCCAATCCGAAACCAAATATTATGCCTGCTACGATACCGCTGACCAGATTACTACCAAACCAGAACGGAATCACAGCTAAGCCATACACAATAAGAGACAATCGCCATGCTTTGACCCCATCCATTTTACGAATGATCCAGTACCATACGAACACTAATGGAATAACCGAGATGAAGACAGCCGCCAACATGATGGATACTTGCGCTTCTGTGATATGAAGTACATATTTGGCGTAAAAAGGCATGATCGAGCTAACAAGTCCATTCACAGTTTGGGCAAATGAATTCGAGAAGTTAAATACCCAGAATTTTTTATTCTTAATCGTTTCCTTGAATGCAGCAACCAACTTGAGTGGTTTACCCTCTTCTGGCTCTCTCTTCTCTTTGACACTTATCATGCAGATGAACATAAATATACCGAAGACACTTGCAAATACGATGGCCATACTGGAAAAGTTGAGTGCCGTGTAAATAATAGGGGCTACTACAGTCGCAATAAGTAACGCTACAACCTGATAGCCCTGTTGAATAGCAGAGGCTTTGGCACGAATACGATCTCCACGGAAAAGTTCTGGGAATAAAGCTCCATAGTTCACCCACAGTACAGTAGCAACCGCCTCATATAGAATAAGCGTTACTAGAAACCAGGTGAATAGTCCATTTCCCGATAATCCGCCTGGAGGTGAGAATACAAGTATGAAAGTGATCATAAACAGCGGAATTGCCCCAAATACCCATGGCCTACGGCGTCCAAAGCGGGTATTCGTTCGATCCGACCAGTAGCCGAATAATGGATTATTCACCGCATCCCAGATTAGGAAGATCGTTCGAGCTAGTGTAGCAAGTCCAATCCCAAGACCTAACTTCTCCACATAGAAATAGCTATAAAATGAACTAAATGCCTGACTGGGAACCATCATTGCAAACATACCTAATGCAAATGTGTATGGCGAATTGATCCATTTAGCCTTCAAGCATATCCCCCCTAAATGGTAGAAAAATATTGCCTTGTTTCATACTATTCAACAAATTGACCATCTAATCATATCCCTTCATATTCATGTTCTAGAATTGGATAGCATCACGGCATTCTCCCATATTTACATATATTCTGTAGGATAAAGTTTCCAATAACTAATACTACCAAATTATACTTCTGCTCTCTCAATTCTGACAACAATAATATCAATAGAAGATAGCCAAAATTAAAATACCCCCTATTTACACATCAGAATGTTAATTCTTAAGTGCTTCTAAGGGGGTATAAATAAATAGAAATCAAATCGTTACTATACTACTCTTTGTCCTGTTACTACACTTTGTCCTGTCAATGAATAAGACACTTCCTGTGTAACATCTCGACCGCCGCGGAAATTGGTAATTAGAGCACCTATTGTATAAATGGGGCCCCATGGAATACCCCACCAACCAAATAACAAACTAAGTAACGTAAACCCTAAGCCCTTTCCAACGGAACTCATATGCGGCTTTATGTAATATATGCTCGAATTTCTTCGAAAGGTCATGAAAATAATAGAAATACAATACGAATAGACTACAAATCTCCCTCCTTGTTGCAATTGCATTTCCAGCGATTCTTTGGATATGCCATCCAATCCGATAATATCCATATTACTCCCCCTCTAGTCCACTTATTTACACAAATATCCAAACAGATTGTAACAGAATATCCACATACTTCAAAGGTAAATATTCTCTGTTTTCAATTAACCGGGTAAGCTTTTTAGAGGGTCTATCATTAATTTTTGGATAAAAGGAATAGGGAGTTAAACTATGTCTGATATAAGTAAACTAGCGGAGGGAACGAATGATTTCGGAAAAGCGGTAACGGTCGCCTTGGTCTCCGAATTTCACCCACTACTCGAGTTCAATCCAGAAATTTGGAGACCACAGCGATTGAAGATACGGTCCGTTCACGGAGTGTACATTAGAACACCTAACTTACACCTTAAACTTCCCTACCATTTCCTGAAGTTCACCCGCCATATTACTTAATGACTCTGATGATTTCGATATCTCTTCCATTGAACGATATTGATCCGTAACCGATTGCGAAACCGTGTCTAATTGAGTGGATCCCTCTTTCACGATGCCCACGACTTCTTGCATAGAAGCAGATACCTCTTCTGTTCCTGCGGACATTTGTTCCGAAGCTGCAGAAACCTCCTGGATCTGTTCATTTACATTTTGAATGGACTCTGTAATTTTATTAAATGCTTCCCCTACTCTTTCCACCCGTTGTACCCCTATACCCACTTCAGCAATGCCATTGTTCATGGAGCTTGAAGCTTTGCCGATGGCCTGCAAAATTTCGTTAATTATATTGGAGATCTCCCCCGTTGCACTTCCCGTTTGCTCTGCTAATTTCTTAACCTCTCCTGCAACAACCGCGAATCCCCGGCCATGTTCACCTGCTCTAGCCGCTTCAATAGAAGCATTCAATGACAATAAATTCGTCTGATTAGCAACTACAGATATAAGCTGAACCGTTTTGTTAATGGCATGGGATTTCTCTTCAAGTGAACGAATCGTTTCAGCTGTGTCTCCAACTGACTTCGCCACTTGATCCATTTGGATCACAGCCTCTTTAATATCCTGATTACCACGGACAACCTCTTCAACAGTCATATAAGCCGCTTCAGAAACGCCAGCTGCAGAACTAGCAATTTTCTGAATACCTACCGACATTTCCTCCATTGCGAGGTTAGTTTGGCTCAATGCTTCAACTTGTAGATCCGAGCCTTTTACAACAAAGTGAACCGACTTGGAAATCTGCTCAGCAGCTTGTGTTGATTCATGTGCAATCGCTGTAAGTTCTTCGGAGGAAGCAGCCACATGTTCTGTCGTTTCCGAAATCTTACGTACCATGATCGCAAATGATGCCAGCATGTCATTAATACCCCGTTTAATCTGTTCGATCTCATCCTGCCCTTTGATTCGTAATTGCTGAGTTAAGTCCCCCGCTGCTACTTTATGCATCACATTCGAAATTTTCAGCAACGGACGTAAGGTAAGCATGGACATGAGTACAGAAAGGATGGCTACGAACAAAAGAGAAATGCTAATAAAGATAATTGCATTCTGTCTCATCTTGTCTACAACTTGATACACTTCATCTTGCGGGGCTGTGACAAGGAGTTTCCACCCCGTAGTTTCTATCGTATGGAACGCCGCTTCTTTCCACTCGCCCTTTTCAGGATATGTTATATCCCCGCTATCATTCTGAAAAACACTACTTTGGAAGATCTCAATCTTTTCAGGAGTAGCCAAAGTCTTGTCCGTATAGTTCTTTCCAATCTTATTACTATCTGGATGAGCTAGATATGTCCCATCTTGGGACAACAAGAAACCATAACTATTCTCGCCTAGTTTAATTCCCTTAATCAGATCCATCAATGTGCTTGCATCAAGCTCTGGTTGGATCGCTCCTACAAACTCACCCTTTTCATTGATAATTGGCACATCAAAGAAAATAGTAAATTTATTCGTACCATCAATTTGAGTAATGTTAGAAATAACTGATTCTTTACTTTCTCTTACAGCCATTATATTGGGGAATTTTGAACCATCGATTTCTTCCCCATTAGAGCTCGTTACATATCCGTCTTTATCAACAAATGAAATCACGTCTATATTTGGATTACTTTGAGCCATGATCTTCAAAAAAGGCATAATATAACTAGCGTCTCCCTTATTCATTTCGGGATTCTCTTTAAGTATCTTTTCCACGGAGGCAATTTGTTCTTTCAACCAGTCGTTAATAGAATCCGCCTCATTAATAGCCGTACGCTCTCGTTCACCGTCTGTCTGCTTCTCTAAAGTAGAACTAAACTGTGATAATAAGATGAAGGTCACAACCATGAGCGGAATAATTGCTAACACAAGAAATATTCCGGTTAGCTTTACTTTCAATGAATCTAACTTTCTTAGCCACACTTTCAATTTTACTCCCACAATTGGCCCTCTCCTTGTCATGTCATGTTGATATTTACAAACCATGATTCTGCTTATAAATATGTACCACGACTAATATCGGTAAAATTTGAAGGGTTTGTTATACTAAGATTCGTAACCCCACAAATTACTACAACGTCTTCTAGAAAATATCCATGAAATAGTATGGCGAAGTAAATTATCGCAATTGGATACCAGAGTTGAGAGATCAAACACTTACGCTCGACCATTGCCATTTTATTAATTTCCATATACTTATTAAAATCGTCAACCTAAAAACCTTAATTTATAAGGTTTTTTTATGTTTTTATTTTTGTGAAGAAATTAATTTGAGGTTTGCTGAAATCGCCGAATTGAAGAAAAGGTATACGTTTCTTATAATCACGATGATCGAGTTCGTTACTGTCTATATCGAATGAATACTTCGGAGGTTGAGAGGAGAGTGAGTGATCGGTAATCCACTTATCAAAAACTTGTAAGCGCTTTATATTGTGGATTTAGTTCATTTTTTTTAGAAAAGCTTATATCTTGGTGGGGGCTTAGAGGGTGTCAGTTCGAAAATATGAATTAGTTAAGGAAGGAGATGTAAGTAATGAAATATATGCGTCTTGTTATACCAGTTATCGTGTTGTGCCTCATGATTACCGCTCCATTGAATGCAATTGCATCAGGGCAAACTAGGGCAATTACTTCTACAATTAGCATGGAGTCGGATACGAAACGAGTAACAACGGGTGATAAAGTAACGGTCAAGATTGTCGTTCGTGAGGTCTCTGATCTATATGGAATTCAATTCCTTATAAAGTATGACCCTTCTAAACTGTCTTTGGAGGATGTAAAGCCGCTTGGAGACTATAAAGATTTTAGCGGTCAAAAAGTCGATCATATTAATGGTACGATTTTGCTACCCGTACTTCGCGAGGGAGCATCCAGTACATCATCAGAAGCCCTTCTAAACATTGCAGAGCTTCGATTTACTGCCAAGGCGGCCGGTAATGCGAGCCTTGAAATACAACAACTCAAAGCGATTTCGAGCGATACCTATCAGAATACTGCAGGTTATAAAGATCTCCGGGAGTTTGCCATTACTACCAGTGGGGTCTTGAATATCGTAATTCAGAACTCAAGCACAATCGATCCCAACCCAAGTCCTGGTACGAGTCCAAACCCGAGTCCTGGCACTGTGACTACGCCGGGGTCTGAAGCAAAACAGAAGCTACAAAGTGTGGCAAAAGCGCTCAACGAGCAGAAGCCTCAACAAGCACTTGATGAATTAACTACGCTGCTCTCGAAAGGTGTCAGTGCCCTTTCTGTTGCGGAACGCGAGGAATTGAAGAGCTTAAGTCAACAACTACTGCAACAGTTGCAGGAAAGCGTTCAAACAACAATAGATTCTGCAGTCAACGCTAATAAGCTTGATGATGAGTCATTAATAATGGCTATACAAGCGATTAGTAAACTGACTGGACTTGCTACAACACATAATTTGCAACTACCAGCCGATAAGGAAGTCCACTTGCAACTGGCAAAAGGTAAGGCCGGTGCCCAATCTCTGTTGGTAACACTGAGTCAGGCTCAATTACTGGAGCAGTACAATGTTTCTCTCGTTCTTAACTATGATGCAACTAATTTACAGAAACATAAGTTGGGTGTATACCTGTGGAACGAATCTACTACTTCTTGGGACTACATTCGGAGTGCCAAGCAATACAAAGATGGGTTCAAACTCTCCACTAACAAACCTGGTATCTATGCAGTGATGGAGTTTCCAACAAATTTCGCGGATATAGATATGATTTACAAAGAAGCTCAGCATGCAATTGAGGCTCTATCTGCTAAGTATCTAATGTTGGGAACAGGAGATAACAAGTTTTCTCCTAATAAAGAGATTACACGAGCTGAATTTGTCGCTTTGGTAACTCGCATTCTAAATCTAGATCCATTATCTCAATATACAGATTCTTTTAAAGATGTTGATTTGAAGGCTTGGTACGCGGCTGAAGTGAATGCTGCTAAGAAAGCAGGGATCATTCAAGGGGATGGATCCAACTTTAATCCTAATGAGAAACTAACGCGTGAAGCCATGGCTGTCATGCTAGTAAATGCGGGTCTATTAAATACGAAAGCACAGGCAACAGACAAATTTGCGGATGATGCCTCCATTAGCGATTGGGCCAAAGACGCTATTTATCAAGCTAGAGAAAATGGTCTTATTAAAGGAGTTGGAAGCAACATCCTCTCGCCTAAATCCAGTGCTACTCGTGCGGATGTGGCAGTGATCCTGCTGCGCCTGATCGAACAACAATAAGGAGTGAGTCTATTGAAAATATTACGAAAAAAGATATTTGTAATTGTTGCCTTAGCGCTCATGGTATCTTCTGTCTTCACAGGCTTCCGGATCTCAGAGGTTAGTGCAGCAGATGAAGCGACTCAAACAATCAAGATTCCGTTGGTTAACCCTGGTTTTGAGGATGCAATTGGAGCGGATGGCAAGATATCTGGCTGGAATGTTAATTATACAGCTTCAGCAAATGTGTCTCATGCCGTCAGCACTGAACAAGTTAAATCAGGCAACTCTAGCCTGCATTTACATGACAATTCGAACTCAGAAACGATTATGATTACTAGCGAGAAATACGAAATTGTGGCTGGAAAAGTATACACACTGAGTACTCAGATTGCGCCAAACAAACCATCGAACTATTCAAGTGGATCAATAGGTGGATCTATTTACATCAATTACTACAACGAGAATGGTGAAGAGGTTAAGGCAGCATCCAAAAATAGAGCAGACTATCCTACAGCAGATAAGTTCGGCATATTTGCACCGCTCAGTTTAATGCTGGAAGCACCTGAAGGCGCAAAATATATAACGGTATCCGCTGCAGTAACTGTAGCATGGGTAGGCGACACCTATTTCGATGACTTCCAACTCACTTATGAGGCCCCTACAACCACACCAAACCCAACACCTCAGGACGGTATGATCCATATGGTTAATGTTGGTTTCGAGGATGAAGTTAGCTCCGATGGGGAAATTCCAGGATGGACGGTCAGCTATACAGCGACGGCAAGTACGTACCATGAATTAGATGATTCATTTGCATACGAAGGAACACATAGCTTGAAGATTACCGATCTAGTGACCTCAGCTAATGTTCTTTTAACGAGCAATGATTATGCGATCGAAGAGGGTGTAGAATATACCGCTTCTTCTATGATGTATTTAGAGGACCCAACGGTTGCGGCTTCGTTATTGCTTCGATTCGTTGATATTAATGGGAATGAAATACCGGGTGTAGAAGGTCTATTCCACTTTAGATCGCCGAAGAATGAGTGGTTTGAAGGAGAGGTTAAGGCTGTAGCGCCAGCTGGAGCTAAATATGCGCGTGTGTATGCTTCTGTGAGTAACTTCTTCCAAGCAGTTGCTTATTACGATAATTTCAAAATAACATACGAGGTTCCTGAAGTTCCTGAGGTCCCTGAAGTTCCCGGGGATACAGAGGTCAGTGATGGATCACCCATAACCGTTGAAGTCCCGATTCCAAACGCTGGTTTTGAGGATCCAGTGGGTAGTGACGGGTTAATTCCAGGATGGAGGCAATGGTGGGTTCCAACTGAAAATGCTAAGTATGAACTTACCACAGAGAAGAAATATGCCGGGAATTACAGTGTTAAAATTATCGACTCTGTAGAGAACGCTGGTGTAATACTTGAAAGTGACAAATTGGCAGTTAAAGCAGGCGTAGAATATAACGCATCAGTCATGCTGTATATGGAGGATCCAACAACTGCAGCTTCTTTATTGCTTCGTTTCTATGATGTGAATGACAAGCAAATCGGAGCAGAAGGTCTATTTCATTTTAGATCGCCAAAAAATGAGTGGTTCCAAGGGGACGTAAAAGCCATTGCTCCTGATAACGTCAGTTACGCGAGAGTCTTTGCATCCGTAAGCAATTTCTTTAAAGCCGTTGCCTATTACGATGATTTTAAGCTTACCTATCAACAGGAAGCCATGACACCTTCTCTTGTAGCCCCTGATAATGTTGGTAAAAACCAATCCTTCACAGCACAATTAGGCGCTAATCATGCAGTCAATCTCAATGCCGCTAAATTGAGTTTGGCGTATGACACAAGTGCTCTAGAGATTCTAGATGTTACGATACATCCGGATTTTACTAGCAGTCAAGCCGGGTCCATAACCTGGACGAATGAAAATGGCCTGCTTACGATTCAGGCTGCACAACCAGGAAATAATGTGGTGAGCGGAAATGTCGGAATTGCAAATGTAGAGTTTAAAGTATTGAATAAACCAGGAAATACCGTTCTTTCACTCAAAAGCAGCTCAATTCTAACATCCATAAATGGTGGCAACTCAAGCAGTGTTACTTTTACAAGTGATGTAAAAGCAAGAATGACGATTATGCTGAGTCTAGAAGATGTAAATCATGACGGGGTTGTTAGTCTGCTAGATCTTCTATTAGTAGCTAAAAACGTAGATAAGGCACTGGATAGCACAACTAAAAATTATGACGTCAATGGTGATGGAAAGCTTGATGCTGTCGATGTCACGCTGTTGGCTCAGTCACTAGCAGATAACTAGAATCCATAATAAACAATCACATTGATACAACATTATTTAAGGAGGGCTACGATGCATAAAGTACTAAAAAAGTGGATGATGTTATCAATTGCATGTTTATTGATTACATCTGCCACCTTGTCCGTCGCTCCGACTGCGAAAGCAGCAAGTGAAGATACTATTTTAAAAGGGCGAATATTTGGAGATCCAGAATCTGTTGCTACACCGATTACCAGAGCAGGAATCTCGGGTGCAATTGTTGGCAAAGAAGATGGAAGAGATGTATTCTATACGACTGTAAATGCTGAAATCGCTTCTTTTCAAGTTGTGGATATTAAAACGAATACGCTCCTTTATAACTTTCCACTAGAAGGAATTCAGCAAGCATGGAGTCATGTGATTACACCGGATGGTTCGGTTTATATTGGTGGAATTCGTACATCAGGGCAATCAAAAGGGATTTTATTGAAATACTCACCTGAAACTAAGACGGTCGTCTCTATCGGTGAACCTATTGCCGGGGAGAAATCGATTTGGTCTTTGACGGTAGATGATCAGGGGAATGTGTATGGCGGAACGTTCCAAAGCGGCAAAGTGTTCAAGTATGATCCAGTTACCAATAAGTTCACGGATTATGGAACAATGGTTGCTGGACAGGAATATGTTCGCTCTATCGCTTATCATGACGGCTATATCTATGCTGGAGTTGGAACAACAGGTAATGTTATTAAGCTAGGGGTGACTACAGCTACTCAGGGGTATAAGCAAAGTATAGCTGCTGATCTTCCTGCACTGCTTGGTGTAACCGCAGCTGAGGTACCTTTTGCATACGATATGGCTGTTGTGGGCGATCTTCTTTTCGTTAAGTTCCAGGGTGGCGACATCATGACACTGCTCTTCTACGATTTGGATGCACAGCAATGGCTGCCAAATAAAGTTGGAAAGGACAGCGTGAACGGTACAGGTGTAGGTGTATTCTCCTTTGCTCAATTAGTTACTCGTGATAACAAAGTGTATATTCCAGCTAATGGATTTCTAACCGAACTGGATCTTACGACTTTTGAAGTAACACCTCTTGTTAAATATGGAACCTCATTAAGAGGAGCTGGCTGGATAGAGTTTGATCATCTTGATGGGTTTGAAGGCGAATCCTTGGTTTCTATGAAGGCAAATGGTGATATTGCAATCTTTAATACAGCTACAAAAGCCTTATATACAATGCCATCCGCACTTATTGGGGCACCTAACCCAATTCATAATATTGAGGTTGGACCGGATGGAAATCTGTACATGTCAGCATACCCAGCAGGCATGGGTGCGGTATTTAACCCTCGTACATTACAAACAACAAATTTGATTATGGAGCAAGCAGAGGGTATGGTGGCCTATGGAAATGATATGTATTTAGGCATCTATCCTGGCGGCCATGTATATAAAATCGATACAACACAGAGCACTCCTACCGCTAAAAGCGTATTTACGATTGGCGAAGATCAGGATCGCCCCTACATCATGAAGGTGATGGAAGATAAAATTATAATGGGAACGATACCTGGTTATGGTCAGCTTGGCGGAGCTCTTACGATTTTTGATCCGGATACGGTCAAATACGAAGTATTCCGTAACGTAGTTAAAAACCAAAGTATTGTGGGTCTTGCCTACAAAGATGGTTACATTTACGGATCAACGACGGTTCATGGCGGTCTCGGTACTACCGCTACAGAGAGATCGGCAAAAATATTCGTGTGGGATGTTGCAAACAAACGCAAGGTAACTGAATTCACCTTAGACATTCCTGGACTCAGTAATCCACCTATGATTAGCGGTTTGTCGGTTGGTCCAGACGGCAACATCTGGGGAGGCGTAAATGGTATTCTCTTCAAGATGGATCCAACCAATTATGATATCATCGATTACAAAAATATTTATACTGACATTAACAATTATGGTTTGTGGCGTCCGTATCATACGCATTGGGGTAAAGATGGACTGCTGTACATGGACTTGGCTGACCGTATTACAGTGATCGATCCTAAAACGATGGAACATGTGCGGCTTGTAAAGGACAGCATTGAAGTGAAGTTTATGACGATTGCCGAGGATGCAAACGGTAACGAAAATATATACTTCGCGGATGCCTCCGATATGGGCAGCCTCAGAATGATTCCTGTTGCAGATGTTGAATACGAGCAAGCGGGTAAGCTGAAGCTAAGCGCTCCAGAACGTGCTGAATATAACGAGACAATCTCGATAGCGCTAGAGACTGACCAAGCCTCAGAGTTGTACGGTTTCAAAGCAAACGTCCGCTATGAGTCTGACAAATGGGATGTTGTGAGTGTGACTAGCTCAACAGCATGGAGCAAAGAAGGTATTCTAACCTGGTCAGCTAAAAATGGTGTCATTTCAATTGTTGGGACACAAATCAAAAATAGCAGTCTTAATGGAAATACCTTAGTTGCGAATATTGAGTTAGTAGCTAAACCTCTAAGTGCTGCATCTGTATTTACATTGCTGAAAGATTCGGAAATGATTCGAGCAGATGGAGATACGACAGGACGTACTCACTTACTTGGAACGGATAGAACAGCATCTGTCATTATTGGAAGCCCAAATCCATTAGATATTAATGGTGATGGTAAGGTTGATTCACTTGATTTGATGCAGATTGCTTCACAGATTGGTACAGCACTTCAGGACGGCAATCGCCATATGGATCTAAACGGTGATATGAAAATTGATATCGCAGATCTGGCACTTGTTGGACTAGAAGCACTAGAATAAAGAGAGTCGCTACTATTTCAACTCGTTCTTTGTGAAAAACAAAAAACTCTCTCAACCTAAGGTTGAGAGAGTTTTACTATTGTAAAACTAATATTTAATCGTAATATAACTGCTTAAACTACCCATTTTCAATTGAATTTAACAACTCCATTATCTTTTGCCTATTATTCTCATATTCCACCATGTTGTTATATTGCACTTTCCATACATAGGTATCAATAAAATGAAACAGCAATCGATACGTATCTATTTTTAATGCCTGAGTAGTATCATTCACTTTATCATGATGGCCATAACCTTTTAAGAAGGGTTCATTCGTAATCCATGGACTTGCAAACTCAAAATCCACATCGCCAAATAACGCTCTATCTGCATCAATGATAGCTGCAAGCTCATATTTATTCGTGATCGTATCTAGTCGAACAAGTATATTCCCTGCCCATAAATCAGCATGAATAAGTTGAGGAATAGTTATATTCTCGTACAGCTTTGAATGGTCTTCATATATCTTAATGATTCTGCTAACCACATTTCTATCAAAAACCTCGAATTCCAGGCACTTTTCTCCTGTCTCCATTGCCTGTACTCGTAAGAAATCATCCCAGCGATCGTACCCACTACCCTGCTGAATATCCGATAACCTACCGAATTTTGCACCTGTAATAGAATGGATCTGCGCAGTCCATCTACCCGCTTGTTCATACAATTCATCCTTAACGTCTTGTGGAATACTGTCATCTGATAATGGAACGCTCTGTATATATTCAGTTATCATATAATCTCTATTCACAATACTTTTAGTAGAATCACACACAAGAACTCTAGGACAAGGTATTTGATTCTCGGAAAACAATTTATACACTTCTACTTCGGCATTCATTAAATTTTGTTCAAAAGGTAACAGGTACTGCCTGTTCACGGGTCCCACCCTAAGAATGAATTCACGTAACGGCGAATCCAAAATCAGCTTGTAGGTTGTATTAAAGAGCCCGCCTTTTAGGAGGGAGAATTCGATATTAGTGAATGAGCCAAAATGCTTATGGGCGATCTCATAAATCTTCTGCGCAGATAACTCTTCATATAACTTGGAGTTTACATTCATTCCGTATCTCTCCTACAAGGTTAGTGATAGAGCAAGTGAAGTTATAAAGATGTATTTATATTTTTTGTAGAAAAATCCACCAATTTGTATTAAATCCATCAATATATATTTCTTTACACCCTTTTAGCTCTTGAAGCCATCCTCTTGTCATAGGAACCATTGTTTCGAACAACTCTGGCGGATAACCCCAATCCAGGTCTAACTGAAACATATAATGGTTCATGGCTATAATTCCATCTTTTCTCAAAGTTCTCAGAAGCGTGCTTATTAATCCTAAGAAGGGTCCTTTCGCATGCTCTTCCAGTGTGCTTTGTGTTATTTCCTGTTGAAGAATTTTAATCATTTTCGGTAGGGTCTCCATCCAGTCTGAATAGATTGTGTCTACTCCCACTCTTTCACATAATATAGCTTGTATAACATCATTAATGGCGTGCTGAAAAGCTATTATTCCCACAACTTCAGGCCCTAAATGATTTTCAACAGAAGCTGCATCATCTTCAATAATTTCTACCTCTAGAGGGAGATCTTTCGTTTTATTAAGTAAGCTTTTATTTAATGCTTTGTTCATATTAGCTGTGAAATAGTGGGCATCCGGATGTGTACGTGCCATAACTTGTGGAATCATATCAGCATCCCCAGTAGCAACCTCCAATAGCTTTAGGTTGTCATCAAGATATAGTTTTTTTAAAAGCTCAGCCCATCTTGCTCGGAAATAAACATCATTAATTATTGTGAAATTGGCTATAGGTTTTTCCAACAACTCTTTTAACTGTGTCTCTATTTCATTTTCAGTGAGTAAGCGAAATGCTTCAATTTCTGTCTCATTTAAATAAAGTTGAGCGCTTTCTGGCATTAAAGGCAACCATCGTTCAAAACTATCTAAAGGTATCATTAGTTAACCTTCCTTTCGATCGAATGTAGGGGTTACCAAATTTACAATCCTGAACTTTTGATATTTGATATATCATATTAGGATCAAAGCCTATATTAAGATATGCCATCTTGTTTGTCTAGCGCTTTTATTTTCTATTTTAATGAGTTTCGAAGCGATTACTCCTAAATTCAGCTTGAAAGGTCGTATATTTGGAAGTAAATAGTCCCTTAGCAATAGATAGCGAACTAAAGAATGTAGGTCATTTCATGCATCACATATGTCTTATCTATTGCTGAACCACCTATTCTATCGTATATTCTACATAATAACTTATTTTCATCAAAGAGGAAACATACAACTTGACTCACCCATTCCAAATATGGTATATCAAATTAAGCAAGGGGAATCACAATGGAACAAATTCCGTTATATCAACATATCGTAAACGCTCTTAAGGCGCAGATTGAATCTGGTGAACTAAAGATTGGAGATCAGCTCCCAACCGAAGCTCAAATATCGAAGACCTACAACGTGAGCCGGATTACTTCAAAGCGAGCTTTAACTGAGCTTGAGAATGAAAATTTGATCTATCGGGTTCAAGGAAAGGGAAGCTTCGTGAATGCTATGGAGTCCTCCCCTCGCCCCGTCACTAAGACCAGTAAAGAAATTTTACTCATTCTTCCATTCAGCCACAATCCAGGTCTTGGGGATTATGAGAAGGGCATCAACGAATATCTCATGGCGACAGACTACACATTAAACATTCAGTCCAGTACGATTGTCAGCCAATACAAACTGCTAGAGGCCGCACTTCAAAGTGCCAACTCGGGTCTGATCTTCTACCCGGTAAACAGCATTTCCGATCTGGGCATTTTGTATCAATATCATTTATCTAAATATCCGATAGTCACGATGGATAAATATATTGAAGGAATTCCGCTCCTATCCGTTGTCTCCGATAACTTTGAAGGAGGGTACCTGGCTTGCCATCACCTGATCGAGAATAATCACAAGAAAATTGCCTTTCTCTCCTCTTTGAAGGTTGAGAATTCCTCATCGATTAGGGAGCGTTATTTCGGCTATCTGAAGGCATTGTATGATAACAACTTAATCGATCACAGCGTGAGTGATTTGACCGAGCGTTATCTAATTCATGACAACGATAACGGCAGAGAATATTATATCAGTTTCATACAAGCCGTTATGGAGCAAGGGATTACGGGAATTGTAGCTGAGAATGACCTGATCGCCATTGAGATCATGCAAATTGCTAAAGAACTAGGACTTTCGATACCAGATGACTTCTCGATTGTAGGCTTTGATAACATTCACCTTTCCAGTTTTGTTGAGCCCAAGTTGACCACGATATCTCAAGATTTTGAACAAATGGGATACCAAGCTGCACAAAACCTGGTGGCGATCATGGAGAATCCTCAGAAGCAACCGCGAGAGAATGTTGGGGTTCCGGTAGAGCTCATCGAACGTCAAACCGTGAAGAGACTATGACGCCTATTACTAAATACAACTAAAGGAGATTCTACATGCTGCATTATATCGACACACGACAAGGTACCAACAACAAACATTCCTATTCCAACGGGAATACACTCCCTTATACCTCGGTCCCTTTCGGCATGAATCATTTTGTCGTACAAACAAACAATGAGGGCAGTTGGTTTTTTAATCCACATGATCGTGTCTTTCAGGGAATTCGTTTGACGCACCAGCCAAGTCCATGGATGGGAGACTTTGCTCATTTTCTCATGACACCTATTGCTGATGACAAAATAAGAGGTTCTGTTTTCTCTTGCCAAAGCTCTTATCGTCCGGAAGAAGCTACATTCAAGCCTCACTACGTCAAAGTGAAACAGCAGCGCTATAACATCACAACCGAGCTGGTTCCGACCTGTTATGGAGCATCCATGCAAATCCAATACAACTCCAAGCAGCAAGCTGGATTTGTGCTAAATGTTAAGGACAAGAGCGAGTTTCATATAGATGCAGCAAATCGCAAAATCACTGGCTATGCCAGCAACTTCGCAGGCTGTCATGATGATCAATTCCGGATGTATGTATCCATGAGTTTCAGTCATGATATCGATCTGGATGCATCAGGTTACTATAATAACGAAGGCGAATTAAGCAATGAGATGACTGTAAGCGGCATGGATCAGCATGTTGTTATTCGATTTAAGGACTGCGAGAAGGGTACTCTGAATGTTAAGCTGTCGACTTCATTTATCAGTATAGAACAGGCCGAGTTAAATCTTCAGCGTGAGCTACAATCGTCTTTAGCTGAATTGAAAGAACAAGCAGCCCTAGCCTGGAATCATTATTTGAATAAAATCCAGGTTACGCATTCGAACGAGGAATATTTACGGACCTTCTACACTTGCTTATATCGGATGTTCCTCTTCCCACAGAAGTTCTACGAACTGGATGCCAATATGGAGCCGATTCATTACGACACTACAGCTAGATCCGTCAAGAAAGGTGTTCTCTATACCAATAATGGATTCTGGGATACATACAAATCCGTTTATCCGCTCTATTCTATCATCGCGCCACAAGAATACGAGGAAATGCTCGAAGGTTTCCTGAACTCTGCCCGCGAAACTGGATTCTTGCCCAAATGGTTATCCCCGGATGAACGCGGCCTGATGCCAGGTACGCTTATTGATGCGGTTATTGCCGATGCTTCTGCCAAAGGAATTGGAAGTCACCTAATGCCCGAATTGCTTGATGCGATGTTGAATGCAGCAACGACACAAAGCGAGAAGGATTGTTACGGTCGGCAAGGAACGCTGGATTATATCAAATATGGTTACGTTCCAAATCACTATCATGAAAGTGTTAATCATACACTCGACTACGCCTATAGCGATTACTGTATCAGCCGCGTAGCAGAGGTTTTAGGCAAAGTTGATGTGGCTGAGCATTATAGACAAAGTGCATTGAATTACAAAAATATCTTTGATCCCGAGACAGGCTTCATGCGCGCGAAAGACCAAAACGGCCAATTCCGTGACCATTTCAACGATATTAGCTGGGGACTTGACTATGCAGAGGGTAGCGCCTGGCAGAGTAGCTTTGCAGTATTTCAAGACTTCCAAGGTTTGATCGAGGCGTATGGTTCTGAGGAACGTTTTTTTGATAAAATAACTGAATTGTGCAATAAAGCGCCGGACTTTGATGTGTTAGGATACGGGTTTGAAATTCATGAAATGAGCGAAATGGCAGCCGTGGATTTTGGCCAGGTAGCTATTTCTAATCAGCCGAGCTTCCACATTCCATATCTGTTCAATTACGTCGGCAAACCAGCTTCCTCTCAGGTCGTGATTAAGCAGATTTTAACCCATCTGTTCAACAGCGGCTTTGACGGATTCCCTGGCGATGAAGACAATGGCAGCATGTCGGGTTGGTATGTATTCAGCTCCATGGGCTTCTATCCGGTATGCCCGGGAAGTAATGAGTATGTGCTCGGCATTCCGCTATTTGATAGTGTCACGATTGAACTCCCGGATGGCAAGCATATGCAGATCCATACCGACAATAATAACCCGCAGTCCAATTTCGTTACCAACGTCAAATTAGAAGGTGAGGAATACACCAAATTGTATATTACTTACGATGATATTATGGAAGGAAAGTCACTAGATTTCCGCCTCGGATTAGCTCCAAGCTACCGTTCTTATGAACCGCAGGAGCTTCCATTCTCACTATCGAAACGTAACGACTAATCATAAGCACAATTAAAGGCAGGCCTAAACACAACCTAAAAAGTACCCCGAAGAGTCAACCCTAATAATGGTCACTCCTACGGGGTACTTTTCTATACTCAAAGAATCTATGGTAATTACCCGTCAGGAAATTTCAAAAAACTTACATTTAAAGCGAAGCTAGTAATATCCCCAGACTTTCTTGATAAATTTGTTCAAACTGCGATAAGGGAAGTGGATTAGTTCCTTGCCCTACTTCAATCGTAAAACCTGGCCTTCTCCAATCTTGGATGAACCAATCCTTGAATCCAGCCCAGCTTTCTACATACTCAATAGGCTCATAACCGCTCACTCTTGCAAACTCATTAACAATCACTTCAGATTCAGGTGGCTGTAGCCCTTCAAAGCCCCAATAAATGACCCTTCCCTGTGTATGAAAGGCTAACACACGGCTGAAGTTACTGTTCCACGTCAAATTCGCCATCGCTTGCGACTCTGGCTCTGTAAGCGGCGCCGTTCCCGGATAATCACGAGGGGCTGGTGCTTGCGGTCCTATTTCCGCTTGTCGTTCCCATAACGCTGGGAACTGGTTATTTAAATCAACGCCACGAATATTGGCCTTCCATCCACTGAAATCGCTGCTCTCTCCATTTATAGCAAGCACATCACTTCGATAAGGCTCTTCACTTGGCAGTCCATTCACCACTAAATCGACCCCATCAGGATCTACCATCGGAACCAATGATAACATCGTTGACTCATATAGCGGGTTCATCACGAGCCCACGTATGCTACCATTATTCGTTAATGCTAGTAAGTATTCATTAAGGAAACGAATGAGTACCGGTGTTGTAATCCACTCATTTGCATGAAAAGAGGCATTTGCGTGGACCTGCTTAGAACCGATGCCGATACGAATTTCAGGAAGCTCTTTACCCATGACCGAGGTACCTATGGATTGTATCCGGATGAACGGGTAAACCTCGGCGAGGGTGTTAAGGTCCTCCAGCATATCACCATAATCATAAGGTCTTGACGTATGCACCATGTAGTTAGTGACGCGAACTGGAATTTGAATGATTTGACCAACCCGGAGACTATTCGCTTGAATCGATGGATTCAGCAGCAGTAAAGTGTCCTGTGGTACACCGGCTGTCCTAGCAATCTGCCAAATCGTATCCCCAGGAACGATCTGATATTCTCGTGTCACATAACCCGGTATGTTCACCGTTTGTCCTATCATTAATGCTTGAGGATTAATGCCCGGATTTGAATCAAGCAGAAGCTGTATTGGAACCCCAAACAACTGACTATATCCCCAGAACGAATCACCGCCGCGTACCCTTATTTCCATACGGTTACATCCTCCTTAAAGTTTTACGTAGTAAAACTCACTTTGTAAGCATAAGCTTCGTTTTGTGAAACAAAACTTACATCGTAAGCATAGGCTTAGTTTTGCCTTGCATAACTTACATAAAAAGCATAGGCCGGTGCCCTCATTCTGACTCATTGTATGTTGAGGTTTGGTTGATGGTTCGCAATAAAGAGAGCAACGTTTTCCCATAATGTATGGAATATGAATAACGTCCGCTCAAACAATCAACTAAGACAAAAAGAGGGTGCCCCAGCAGCCATATGGCTTTTGGGACACCCTCTTCGTATTTCCGTATTCTATTTCATGCGAATCGACACAGACCCATTAATTCCATGGCTATACATATCAGGTTTAATTCCGATTAATACAGAGATGGTTACCTGATCATCAAGTTCAACTCCCTGAAGTGGAACCTCTAAGTCTACTGACCAAGGAATGAATTTCTTCAAATGTAGTTTACCATCAATATAAATCTCGATATCACCACTAATAGAATGGAACCAAATATATGGATTACTTGATTTTTCTTGCGCTGACATAGGTATACGGTTGCGATAGATCACATAACCATTCACCCCACGTAGCATTTGAAGTGCACCAAAGCTTACATCGACCTTTTCCCATGAATTCATGTCAGTCGGATGGATCGTCACATTTGGATCTGGACGTTCAGCTGTAGGCTCTTGCGTGACAAGCCAGTTATTAATATAACGTTCACTTATAGATGGCACAAAAGGCATTTCTTCAGCTGCGTTGACAGGGATTACATACGACACAGACTGCAATCCTTCGCCTTGAACTGTTAATTCGATATCCTCTTGTCCCACTTTACTCTGGACAATCAGCTGACAGCATCCGTTAAATAGGCTGCGTTCCATAGCATTATCAGGCTCATGACAATTCGGATTTCCATTGCCTACACCCAGAATTTGTCCACTCCCGTTCATGGAGAAGGATACTTTACTTTGATTCGTAGGAACAAATCTACCTTCTGCATCCACCGCATAGATGTTAACCGCCATTGCATCTCTTCCATCACCTAGCAAAAATGGTTTCTGAGTCTCAATACGCAAAGTATGGGCTTCATCCGTTGTCGTAATCTCCGACACTTTTACTAACTGACCATCCTTATATCCTTCCATCTTTAACGTACCTGGTTCATATACAACATCCCATTCATGTTGCTCATAAATATCAATGGTTTGTCGATCAACAAATACATCATTCAAATATAATGCGACTTCATCGCAATTCGTGTGCGTCATGACCTTAACGGTTTGACCTTCTTTGCCACGCCAATTCCAATGTGCCACAATATGCAATACAGGCTCATCTAGCCAGAAAGCTTGATACAGGTAATACGGATCTTTAGCAAATCCACATGTATCTAATATCCCAAAATGAGTGCTCACACTCGGCCATTCATATGGCGTAGGTTCCCCTCGATAATCAAAACCAGTCCATACAAAAGTCCCCATTACAAAATCACGAGTGTTAATCGCTTTCCAAGATTCTCTAACCGTATTCCCCCAACTTGCTTTCTCACGATCATAACTCTCAAATACTTGTTGTTCAGTATCACTAATATAATTACTGCGAGTTGCAAAGGAGCTCACCGTCTCAGAACCAATAATCGGCTGATTAGGATGTTTCTCTTTGAACTTGTCATAACCACCGTTCATATAGTTAAATCCTGCAATATCCGTAACATCAACCGTTCCTTCATCTTCCATAACCCCACCATTCATGGCACCCAAAATAGGTCTGGTGGAATCTAATTTTCTAACCGCGCGCATCATACGTTTTACCATCTTCCGTCCAATTGGTGTTCCTTGAAGTGGTTCTTCGTTAAATAGACTGTAGAAGACAACGGATGGATGATTGCGGTCACGCGTAACCATATTTTCAAGTTGAAGTAATCCTTCACGTGAACTATCAAAGTTTCTATTCTCGTCCATCACTAACATACCAAGCCTGTCACAAGCATCCAATAATTCTGGGGTTGGATTATGATGTGCACATCGATACGCATTACTTCCCATTTCTTTCAATCGCCCAATACGATATTCTTGAATTCCATCTGGAAGTGCAACGCCTACTCCTGCGTGGTCCTGATGGTTACATGTACCTTTGATTTTAAGAGGTCGTTCATTTAAGTAGAAACCTGTATCCGGACAAATGCGAATGGTACGATATCCATAATTCGTAACTACACTATCCACTTCTTGCCCATTGATCGTAACAATGGAATGTAGCTTGTATAAAGTAGGGTCATCCACATCCCATAATACAGGATGCTCGATTGGAAGGTCCTGCTTAACCACTACGGATTTCCCCGCTTCACTGGATCCTTCCGTACGTTGTTCTGCTACTATTTCTCCATTCGCATCTTCAATACGAGAAATAAGCTGATATGCTGCTATCTCTTCGGATTCATTCTTAATCGTTGTTTCTACATTCGTTAACCACTTGGCATTACTTTGTTTTATAGGATTAACCCATACTCCACGATCAGCAATATGAACAGGTGCTTTCTTTGTTAACCATACATGTCGATAAATGCCTGCACCTTCATACCACCAACCCTCTGATACTGTTGCATCTACTTTCACTACTAGTAAATTCGGTCGATCACCAAAATAAGCACGATCTGTAACATCAATAACAAAGCTCGTATATCCACAGAAATTTCTTTCCAGTATACTGCCATTAAAATAGACCGTGGCATGTGTGGCAATGCCATCAAATTCTAATAACAACTGCTTTCCATTATCGGCAGGATCTAATTTGAATTTTTTACGATACCAGCCCATCCCACGAGTGTTATACCCGAAGTCAGCAACCCCATTTTCACGATCAAATGGCTGCTTATAGGACCAATCATGCGGTAATTGCACCGTTTCCCACTCGTTATCATTCCATTCGATGCTCGCAGCCCCTCTACTTCCGCCTGCTTTAGCATTCCCATACACCGCATCATGGCTATTATCATTCAACAGTACCGCATCACCTAAATGAAATTGCCAATCTTTATCCATACTTAGTCTTTCTCTCATGTCCTCAAACCCTTCTTAGTATGATATCCCTATTCTAAGAAAGTTCAGTTATGAGCAGTTAGTACAAAAGCGGAGGAAAAATAGTATAAAATGAACATTTCACAACTTTACTATTGTTCTTTTACCTCAATAGGTTTAAGACTATAGTAGTAAACTATATTTTCATGTCACATTTTGGACTGGAGAAAGCAATGTTATTACCCTTCCGATTGTTTCCAAATCAGTCTTCATATCAACTACCTCTAGCGTTATACAGTTGTGGCTTACATGATCAAAACTATCAATATAGGCCTATGGGATATCCTACATTGCAATGTTTTATTAACTTTGGTGGATATGGTACATTTCACTTTCAAAATAATAAGGAACTCGTATTAGCTCCCTATCACGCATTACTATTACCTGCCAAAGTCGGTCATGAATACTTTTCTAGTTCCGACCAGCCTTGGCTACTAGGATTTATCGGCATTCATGGAACAACAGCGGAAGACATCATTAAAGGTTGTAATATACCACTGATGAGAAGTATCCCGCTAGATCATTCCTCCGTTACTAAGTTAGAAAATAAACTAACAACGATATGGCAAGCAAGTGCATTAGATTCCGCTAATATTGAGGGGCAACTATCTGTACAGTTATATGAATTTCTGATTCTATTCTCAGAACAAATCGTTCGTAACAAGAATCCACTTCTGCCAAATCAGTCGAATATTTCGCAAGACGCATTACAGCTTGCCATTCAATATATGAAGCAACATTATGATGAGAACTTACTAATCGCCAATATTGCTCATGCTGTAGGTTACTCTGTACAACATTTTCAGCGGATTTTTCGTGAAGCCTACGGGATCAATCCTCATGCTTATTTACAACGTATTCGCTTGCAACAGGCAGCAACTTGGCTAGAGAATAATCCTGACGATTCCATTCAAGAAATATCTAATCGACTAGGAATGGAAACTAGCTATTTTATCCGTATTTTTAAAAAGCAATTTGGGTTAACACCAGGAAAATTTAGAGCTACCTATATACATAACATTCCTGATCCTATTTCATTTACATAAGGAGATCTACTATGTTATTCAAAATTAAGAGAAATAGCATCATGGTCAAAATGATTATTATGTATACCATTCCATTTATTCTGCTATCGCTTATTCTTTCTTGGAACAACCATATCTCTACACAAAATATTCAAGATAATTTTATTACGAATATGTCCCATGCATTTGATCAAGCTTCTGGGGAAATCAATAATCGCATTGATATGGCGTATGATTTAACGGAAATGGTTAGTAGGAATAATAAGATTATTGAGTTCATTAATGATCCTTACCTAGGAGATGAAGCTGAATTTCTAAGTACATATCTGGACAGTGTCATCCCCATTATTAAGTATGCAACCGCTTTTACGGAGACAGATGACTATGCTATGAGAATTTACATGGTTGATGATCATATTCCTGAATCATGGCCCTACTTTTTGCGTCTAAACAATCAATTGTCCAATGAAAAGCTGCAAGCCTTTATTGCGAAAGAGGATGAAACTCAGATGTGGCTTACTCCGAGTGACCTTGGGCTGGGGCCAAGTTCATTGAACTCAGACCGCAACAAATATACACTTCTCAGCAAACTATATTCACCTGCGCGTGAAATGTTAGGACTTGTAGCCGTTATGGTAGCTGAGGATAGCTTGCTAAGTACCGTTGAGGATGCTTCCTCTTCGGACAACACACAATTTTTATATCATGATCAAGGCATTACTTTTACAACGACAGATATTGATGAAAAGGCTGAATCTGAGGTATTGCAACATCATCTAGTAGAGACGGAGCCCTATTTCATCTACGAGCAACATCTATATTTGTATAAAACATTCGATACGATCAACCAAACGTTTGTGTACAAGGTATCCCTTGAACAACTCAATCAATCGATTCATAGAAGTACGATAAACCAACTACTGCTCATCGTATTTAGTGTTCTCCTGCTTATTGTCACGTGTTACTTCATGTTCAAAATGATCTTCCTCAGGCTGAATCGAATCGTATCTATTATGAGGAAGGTCATTAACGGTAGTACATCCATGCGTATTATAGACAACAAGCAAGATGAGCTGGGTCAACTTGCGCAAGACTTTAATGGTCTGATCGAAATGAACAATAACTTAATTCACCGAGTGGTGATGAAAGAACGATTAAGAAAAGAAGCGCAAATTAAAGCCTTACAATACCAAATCAATCCACATTTCATCTACAATACACTTGATATTTTCCGGATGAAATTAATCAAGGAACGCATGTTTGACACGGCAGATCGTATAGCCGATTTCGGAAAAATATTAAGATACAATCTCAGCGATAATACACTACACACAACGCTTAAAGAAGAGATCGAGCTCATTCAAAAATATATCAACCTTCAATCTTTGAGTAGTAGTAAAACAATACAACTTGATATTGAAGTAACCGAGCAATTAAAAGCCTACCCCGTTATTAAGTTCTTACTTCAACCTATCGTTGAGAATAGTATTAAATACGGAAAGTCAGTTCCCAAAGATTCCTTGTGCATTCAAGTCCATTGCTATGTGCATGGACAACAAGTCTGGATTGATATCATTGATGATGGTGCGGGCATGACCGCAGAGAAGATGAGAACATTAAATGACCAATTTCGAGCTCCGCTCAATTATGATGAGGTAACCACGGATACACCCGAGCGGTCTATTGGACTCTATAATATCAATTCCCGATTACGTTTATATTATGGGGAGTCCTACTTTATCACCATTGAAAGTAAGGATCATAAGTATACAAAAGTACAGATCAAATTACCCTACGAATGAGAGGCATTCCGTTATGTATAAACTGTTAATCGTTGACGATGAGGAAATGGTACGCGAAGGATTACGCGACATCATCACTTACTTACAAATTCAGCATATCGATCAAATATTAACTGCAAAGGACGGAGCAGAAGCGCTATCAATTATTGTATCGGAAACGCCACAGATCATATTAACGGATCTCAACATGCCCGTTATGGATGGAATTGATATGATTAAGCAATTAGGAGAAAAGCATCCTCATAAAGTTATTGTGATTAGTGGACATGATGACTTTCATCGTGTAAAAGAGAGCTTTAAACTTGGCGTACGAGATTATTTGCTGAAGCCAGCCCCCTCAGAGGATTTAATAGAAGTATTGAACAAAACCGTCCGTGAACTTCAGCAAGAAGAGCAACAATACATAGAGGGAGAGTCAGAGAAGAAATTAACTCAAATGGAAAGAGTCAGTCGACGTATGAATTGGGTGATTCAAAGTGGAGAACATGATGAACATGCCTTCGAGCGTGTATTCGAGGAATTAGGCTATAGCTTACCCTATTCTACAACTACTGTAGCTGTTTTATCTCTCATTCACTCTACATCAAATGCCAAATCACTAGGCGCGAATTGGGATAAATATCTGATCACACCCGATAGGGACAATCCCTCTATCAAGTTATATTCCTTCTACAACAGACAAAACGATCTCGTTATATGGATCAATTTCGATGAGCAGAATCATAATATGATCACTGTTAAGCAAATACTACAACAATTTCTAACGGACAATTCTGAACTATCGATGGTAGTTGCTGTAGGTGAAGTGGTATCGAAAACAACGAACCTAGCGTACGCTTATCAAAGTGCGTTAGACGTATTGTGTTATAAACTTACCGCAAACCAACAATCCATTATGACTTATGGCGACATAATAAATAGAACAGACAATAAGATCGGACCTATAGACTTGAGGAACTTAGTTGAAATTATTGATATGGGCCGTAAAGATCAAGTACTCTCCTTTATTCAGAAATATTTCAGTGATGACTTTTTAAGAAAGAGTACTCTTGAAAGTATTCGGAATAATTATGATATGATCCTATTAACGATCGGCTGGCTACCCAATAAGAAGCAAGACTTCTCTACCTTTGAACAAAGCGAACAATTACGCTTATACCTCAAAACCTGTATGCTACAAATGATTACTGCACGCGAAAGCTTAATTCGAAGCTACGATATCGTTGAAATTGCCAAGAAGTATGTACAAGATCAATTACAAAATGAGATTAATATGGCCGTCATCGCCAACTACTGTAACGTAAGTTATACCTACTTCAGCAAGATCTTTAAAGAGAGCACCGGTATTAATTTTCAAGATTATGTCACGATGAAACGGATGGAATATGCTAAAGAAGCTTTAAATGGCATCAATATAAAGGTTCACGACGTTGCAACAGCCTTGGGATACAGTAACCCTAAAAATTTCACTCGTGTATTTAAAGGTTACTATGGGATCAGCCCAAAGGATTACCAAAAAATAATGAAATAATTCCATATTATACTGGCCTTCACGTTCGTTATGACGAATGTGGGGGTTTTTTCTATTGGAGTACATCGTAAATCTACCAATGATTAAATATGATACCTTTTCGTAAACCCGAATCCTATCGCCTAAAATATAATGCGCTTACAATTTAGATGTACAGCATAAGAGAAAGGGGTTAGACAGATGGCAGATTCAAAAGCTTCAATATCAAATGTGGACCAACATTTGATTCGAAAGAATCGATCATTCAAAAATCGTGATCAATTATCACTACAATCCATGATCATTCCAGGTATTCTATTTATTCTGATTTTTACCTTTATTCCACTCTACGGCGTAATTATTGCTTTTAAAGATTACAGTATCATCACCGGTATTAAAGGTATTTTTACAGCAGAATGGGTTGGTCTAGATAACTTTAAAGAGTTTGTTACAGATATTAACTTTTGGAACATGTTGCGTAATACAATCGGAATCAACTTATTAGGGCTAATCATTACATTCCCCATAACGATTCTGTTCGCGCTCATGCTGAATGAATTAACTTCTGCACGTTTTAAGAAGCTTACCCAAACAGTAACTTATCTTCCACACTTTATTTCTTGGAGTATTTTTGGAGGATTAATTATTAACATCCTGTCCCCAAGTAATGGGGTCGTGAATTATGTGCTGATGTCACTTGGTGTCATTTCTGAACCTATCCATTTCCTTGGCGAGCAGGACTACTTCTGGTTGCTAGCTGTTCTTACCCAATTAGTGAAAGATTTAGGCTGGGGCGCCATTCTATATCTTGCAGCGATTGCGGGTATTGATCAGGAAATGTTTGAAGCAGCTTACATGGACGGTGCCTCACGATTCCGCCGAATCTGGCATATTACACTACCAGCTATTTCAGGTACAATCGTTATTCTTTTAGTCTTCGCCATTAGTAATATTCTGAACAGTGGCTTTGACCAATTCTTTGTTCTACAGAATCCGTTGAATATAGATGCTAGTGAAGTTATCGATACTTATGTTTACAAAATAGGCCTACGACAATTCAGAATGGAATACGCAACTGCTGTTGGTTTAATGAAGACTGTTATTGCGATATTTTTACTTTACATTGCGAATTTCTCAGCTAAGAAAATAACAGGAAAAGGGATCTTTTAGGGGGGACACTTATGGTTAAAGATAATTCTTGGTCAGATAGAATATTCAATATCTTCAACGGTCTAATCATGGCTGTACTAGTCATTATCACTTTATATCCTTTTTGGTACTCCGTGATCGGATCATTTAATGAAGGTCTCGACTACGCAAGGGGGGGAGTATTTCTTTGGACAAGAAAATTTACATGGGCGAACTATAGCGCACTATTCAGTGATACTGCCTTAGTTAGATCCTTTGGTATTACTTTATCCAGAACAGTTATTGGTACGATTACCCATGTTATCTTTACGGCATTGTTCGCTTATGCCTTCTCACGCAAAAACCTGAAGTTTAAAGGCCTCTACTCCACACTTGGGCTTATGAGTATGTACTTAAGCGGGGGTCTGATTCCGTATTTCATCCTGATCAATGCATTAGGACTATACAATAACTTCCTGGTATTTATTATTCCGACGTTATTTAGTTTCTGGAATGTCATTCTATTCCGTTCCTATTTCGCTGAGCTACCAGAAGCATTAATCGAATCCGCAAAAATTGACGGTGCAGGTGAATATAAGATATTTTTCCGCATCATTATGCCATTATCAAAGCCTGTAATCGCTGCCATTTCTCTGTTTACGGCGGTTGGACATTGGAATTCATACTACGATGCCATGGTCTTCACACTGGGAGATCACTTGCAAACGGTCCAACTATATATCTTGAAATTAATTCAAAGTACGGAAGCCGCGTTACTGCTTGCGAATATGTCAGGTTCAATTGGAGCTGCACAAAGCACAGTAACAACATCTACTCTACAGTTAGCTGCAATGGTTGCTGCATCACTACTGATCGTGCTTGTTTATCCTTTTGTACAGAAGTTTTTTATTAAGGGAATGCTTATTGGTTCTGTAAAAGGCTAGGCATGCATTGAGGTTTGATGATATAAGACTATACTATTTATAACAGGGGGAAATACTATGAACAAAGCTACAACAAGATTACTGACCATTGTTCTCGCTCTATCCGTAATTATGACAGGCTGCTCTAGCAAAAATAATTCTAGCAATAATGCATCAAATGCACCCGATTCATCCCCAGAAACAACAAACAGCTCCCTTTCTTCCAGCGAGCCTGGTTGGAAATCGAACACTTCACCTGTATCTCTCTCTTGGTACACTGGAGTAGCAGGATATTCGAAAAAGTGGGACGCAAAAGATAACTATGCAGATAAGCTGATAACTGAAGAAACAGGGGTTAGCGTTGACTTTATTCATGCAGGTAACGATGTTAACTCTGAATTTAACGTGATGATGGCAACGGGTAATCTACCTGATATCATTTCTTTGGACCGTTGGAACAGTACTTCACTAATCCAAACACTAATGAGCAGTGGTACAGTCGCTCCACTTAATGAGCTAATGGAACAATATGATCCTTACCTGTCTACTATTCTGCCTGAGAGCATGGTTGATTGGTATACACAAGAAGATGGCAATGTCTATGCTATCCCCAACTACTATGTATCACCGGAAATGTTGGATGAATATCCCGATGTTAAACCATTTTACAACGATCATTCTAACGGTCAAATCATTGTAAGAAAAGATATTATGGATCAACTAGGTATAACAGTAGAGGACTTGCAACAAGAGGACTCCTTAATTGCTGCTCTAAAAAAAGTTAAAGAGGCTAATATTCAATATAAAGGTATGACCGTATTACCACTTTACTTCGATGATAAAGATAAATACATCAGTGATTCTCTTGGTGTTCTGGCTGGTTCATTTGGTGCGGTATATGAGGCAGAAGACGGTTCATATGTTGACGTTCGTAGAACTTCTGAATACAAACATGTTCTTGAGTTTGGTAATAAGTTATTTTCTGAAGGACTATTATCTCTAGAGAACTTCACAAGTGCACGTAATCAAATTGAAGAAAAAATGACACAAGGCGCCATCTTTATGAAAATCGGAAGCTATGCTGATTACACTTCACCAGTCACCCAACTTTATGTAGCAGACCCTAATGCTAAGTACATTACTATTGATGCCATCAAGTCAAATGAAGGGACATTACCTCAATATGGTAGATCGCTAAATAAAGGTTGGACATTGACATTTGTTAATAAAAAATCTAAACATGCGGATCGTGCAATTCAATTTATTGAATATCTATACAGTGATCATGGACAAACCGTAAACAACTTCGGTAAAGAAGGCGAAACATATACCGTTACTGCTGATGGCAAGTACAAGCGAAATCCCGAGATTGATGAAGCATTCAATACCGATTGGAATGCCGCTTCTAAAAAATGGGGTTTTGAATCTATTTGGTGGTTAGCGAACGAAGTGTGGTTGAAGCATGTGAAAGAAGTCGAAACCACTGAGTTAACAAAATATCAAGAAAATCTGTTCTATGGTACATCTAAATATATGTTTAGCAATGACACATTGGATTCTGGAAACCTATTTGATGCTTATGAGCCTGGATCAGATGAGGCTAATTCAGAGGCTAAAATTACAGTATACTGGGCACAAATCGTTCCGAAAATGCTTCTTGCTAAAAACGATGCAGAGTTTGAATCTCTGTACAAAGAAGCTATTACTACAATGGATAAACTGGGACTACCAAGTATTGAAGCAGCAAAGGATAAACGTGTACAAGATTTTAAATCCGCAACTGGAATACAACTAGTTTCTCCTAAATACACGGGTGAGTATAAATAAGATTGAAGGTTATAAGTACATTTAAGGACAGTCAAAGCGCAAACTAAAAAGTACCCCGAAGAGTAGACACTCAATCAGGTCTATCTTACGGGGTACTTTTCTAAGCCTATATAAATAGGAGAAATCCGTATGAGCAGTGTTTCTCCTATTATATTAGCTAACTATGCGATAACTCAGGGTAGTCTACGATTCCAGCGGAATGCTTTCAATGGCTGTAAAAAATACATCCAGAAGATCTTTATCAAAACTCTCTTGTATGTATTTAGATATATGATATAGCTCCTCCTCGGTGCCATACTCTAGGCAGGCGCGCCCTTCGCACCATAAAACCGTACACTGAAAGGTCTGTCTGATGTGCTCAATAACATAATCTTGCTCCACGAATCCACGGCTGGTTGCCAAAGTCCTCACTTCCTATCTAATAAAAAAGATTCAAGATATAGTATAAGGTCAACCCGTAACATGGATCAATCTTATAAATAAGATAGGGTGAGATTCCGCAGAATTCCACCCTATCTTTTGGCAAAGAATCGGAAGGCCGTCAAGCATACATTTTGGTGAAAAAGCCTAATTCCTTATGATCAAATATTATTTATAAAGCGATGTAAGATGGTTGCACCCTCGGCACGAGTTACCGCACCCGATGGGTCGAGCACCTTACCCTCTTTGCCAGCTAGAAGACCTGAGCCAACCGCCCATTGCATTGCTTTAGAAGCCCCAGAGGAAATCTTAATAGTATCCGTAAAATTAGCAAGTGTATTCTTAGCACTTACATCCATTCCCATGACTTCCGCATAGTTATAGACAATCACTGCTAGCTGTTCGCGCGTGATAGACTGTTCTGGAGCAAATCGCTTGCTATCAACACCCTTAACAATGGCGTTCGTGCTTGCCCATGCTACAGCATCATTGTAATAAGCATCTGTTGCAACATCTTGAAATGGATGAGTTCCATCACTCGGTTGTCCAGCTAGACGGTGCATAACTGTGACTAACATGCTGCGGGACATCGCCGTATCTGGGCTAAAGCTCGTTTCCGAGGTGCCCGAGAAAAGTCCCTCTTTCACCACACTATTGACCGCAGTGGAAGCCCAATGGCTGTTCACGTCGCTGAAAGACATCTCCAGCTCATTATCTGGCACTTCAACAAAAATCGGATTGGAATAGAACCACATACTGGTGTAGTTTCGGTCATTAATAGAATTAAATCGATCTTCATTCTCTTTCGCAGTCGCAGTCCCTTCGTAGTCAAAGGACTGGTCTTTCAGCGGTTCACCGTTCTTCGTATAGCCATCTACATCTACACCAAGATTAGTACCTCGCAGACGATAATAACGATTGGTATCTGCCGGCACTGTATAATTAATAGTGTAATAACCTTCAGCATCCGGTTGTCCCCAGTCTGCTTCAGTGAATCGTTTTACGATTTTCGTCGTATCATTCGTTGTATTGCTAGCATATTGGCTCTCATTAAGTTTTCCAGTAACCTCACCGGAGATCAGATCAATATGGTCTACCTTGACCTTATTATCAACTGTAGTTTCATGTTCTGAAATCGGTGCATAGTTGTTGTACTCAGGGCTCTTGAATCGAATGGTAATGTTCGTATTGTCGCCTACGGACATCTGCAGGTCCTCGCCCATTCCTGCCTGTTGATCGTTTCCACTTGCCTTAAAATCTAATGCATTAATAAGGTCACCATATACGGAAAAGGATTTACCCGAACGCATGCCATCTACTACATCCTTGAAGGTATCACCTTCAACCCATGTATAGTTTCTGGAGTATTCACTTGGCCAGTATCCGCTGGAATAATTCCGGTTGCTGCTGACCTTGAAATGGAAGTCCGAGTTGGTAAAACTCCAAAACCGTCTTCCCTCACCCAGTAACGCATCCCAAATGCCACCGACCTGCGAGATCATGACATCTGCTCCGCCATAGATTTCAGCCAGTTCGGATCTGTTCTCACTCGCAGCCATCTGATTGCCCGGCATCCCTTCCATACCGAAGACAATGTTAGGCGCAATATCATTCATCTTGCGAAGGTCTTCAATGGTTACCACTCCGCTGTTACTTCCATTGTGCCTGGACGGATGATTCGGTAATACAAAGCTGTCAGGATAATTGTTCTTCAACCAATCAATTGCTTCATAGGTTTTGCTTGTGTCGGGTTTCAGCTCTTCCTTAGTCGGCCGCTCTCCCCATATCTCAGCTTCATTCGAAGTAAAACTATCTGCACTAGTATCATAGCTGTATAACCATTCAAACTGATGGATCGCATCTATAGGTACAACATCACTTTTCGAATCAATAATACCAACCGAGGCATGATCAAGTCCCATCATGTCCCATTCAAAGCCGGTATAGATCATTTTTCCAGCATATTTCCCACTCTTCTGCAGTTCAGCAATCTTGTTCTGCTGATCTGCAATAGCCTCCCAGCGTGCAGTTGCCTTCTCATTACCTTCTGGATCTCTTGCGGAATTGCGAAGATGGTCTGTCACTACGAGATAATCAAATGGAGTACCATATTTCAATGATGCCACTGCTTCCTTAGGCAAACTATTCAAATCTTCACGAAATGCAGTATTGAGTACATTTTCAAGCTTCAAAAAAGGTTCTGACGCATCATTCGATTGGATCGTATGCGTGTGATACTCACCCGACATCCATTTGCCAGTGTTCGTTGAGTTATTGTCCGCAGATACGGAAGTCGTCATCATTGCTTGTGACAGCATTAGTAAGGCAAGTGACGTGCCCATAAATAATTTCAGTTTGTTGTTCATGATGTAGTAATCTCCCCTATTCTTAGTTGCACAAATCATCTGTGTTGCTAAAATTTGCATTCATTATAGTTTAAAGGAGTTATGTAAAATCAATTACGGTAGTTATGTAAATCATTTGTAAAGTAGCTTACATAGAGATTATAGCTAATGCAAAAAAGACCACCTTATGAGGTGGTCTCACTAATAATATGTAGGGAATGGGTGCTGAAACCTAAAATAAAAATGCCCCAAACCGCTAGGTTTGGGGCATTAAGCTCTGAATTATAGTTTTACGACATTCTCGGCTTGTGCACCGCGGTTGCCTTGAACGATATTAAATTCAACGCGTTGACCTTCGTCCAAAGATTTATAGCCGTCTCCAACGATTGCGCTAAAGTGTACGAATACATCGTTACCGCCTTCAACTTCGATAAAGCCAAAACCTTTTTCTCCGTTAAACCATTTCACTGTGCCTGTTTCCATAATTATTACCACCTAATTAAAATTTACATGACATTCTTATCTTTTGAAAAATAAAAAAATTCACATATGGTACAAGGTTATTAAATCTAGAATAACCCTCTACGCTATGCGAATTACTTAGGTCTCTATCTCAAT
>NZ_RZNY01000003.1 GCF_003994475.1 Paenibacillus anaericanus
TTTGCTGCACAGTTTCAGAAGAAATCTGCTTAATTCGCTAAAGGTAGTGTCCACTTTTTTGACAGAGGTCCAGTTATACAATTAAAATGTGAGGATTGGCAACTTAGCCAAATTTAACTGTACTTTGTGCAACTATTAGTGAAAGGGGACTGGAGTATAAAAAACATCACCCTCAGCAATCCTCTGTAGAACTAGGATGCTATGGGTGATGCCCTTATGTTTCTTCATTTTCTTTTTACAAATTCAAATGTACTACTTCTCCGGTTTTATCGGATTCAAACACAGCTTCCATCAAAGTCATAATGCGTAATACTTCTTCATTAGTTACGATTCGTTCAGCCGTATTTTCAATAGTATCAATAAAATTATAGTAGAAGTCACGTACGTCGCACTCAACTCTAGGTACTGGATACTCTGATACGGTATTCTCTGCACGTGGGGCCATCGTTTTGGTCAGTCCTGCACCAGCTACGATAGGTACGGCATCACTAGTATCTGCTTGATCCCATTTCGCGACTTTCCCGTTCATATCCCAGTCTTCGATTACCGCTGCACCGTTCAAACCTGTTACATACCATAGAGGCAATGTAATGAAATTCGTTGTTCCAACTTCCATCAGGGCCGTTCTTCCACCCTCAAAGGTGAGGTATACTTTCACACCATCATCAACTTCATGGCCTAAAATATAACTTAGTTTTGCGTAAACGCTCGTAACCTTTTCTGGGAACAAAATCAATAAGCGGTCTAGTAAATGTACGCCCCAATCTAGGAGCATGCCGCCACCATGTTTAAGATCATGACGCCAGTCCCCAGGGATTCCACGAGAACCATGAACCCGTGTCTCTACATAAAATACGTCACCAAGCTCTTTTTCATCGACAAGTTTCTTAATCGCTAAATAGTCTTCATCCCAGCGACGATTTTGATGAACCATGAACACTTTTCCAGTCTCTTCTGAAGCGCTCATTACATCCTTAACTTCTTGGCTGTTCATCATAGCTGGCTTCTCACAAATAACATGCTTACCCGCATGCAAAGCTTGTAATGTAATAGGGTGATGACTATCATTTGGAGTGGCAATTAAAATAATATCAACAGAGGGATCATCTAGTACAGCTTGATAATCCTCGTAAACTTTATAACCTTTCGTACGCGCTTCAGCTTGTCTCACTTCTTTAATATCATAGACACCCGTAACCTTAATTCGTGATACTTCTTCTAACTTCCGCCCATGCTGACTGCCCATTCCTCCATAGCCGACAATAACTAAGGAATAGATTTTATTATTCATATCCACTGTCTCCTCCTGCACTTGTAGATTAATCAGTTTAGTTTCTATAATATATCATGAATTTCAAGATGAATATCATGTTTACCTTACTATTATCATGATGTCCATGCATATGATCATCACGTCCATACATAGCGATGCAAACAAATAGTCCCCATAGTTCGGGGACTACTTATATGTATATTATTATGATCCCATGCCTTTTAAAACGAGTCAATGCCCATCACATGATCTTGCGGAACTGGGCCGATCATTCGACTGTCTTTACTATGGTTACGATTATCTCCCATCACAAATATAGATCCTTCGGCAAGAGTCCATACTTGATCAATACCCACTTCCATCTGTTCTTTAATATACGGTTCAAGTAACTCTTCACCGTTACGGTATAGTTTACCATCCTTAACTTCAATCGTATCACCAGGCAATCCGATGACCCGTTTGACATAAAAGATTTCTTCATCTGATTCCCCGGACATTAACCGAATAATAGGATGCTCTCTAATGTCATCCATTAGCGTACGCTTCCGATCAACTCGACTATCGATAATGACAACATCACCGTAATCAGGAAGTTTGTTTAATGTATGTGAAAATTTCCAAGCAAAAATCCGTTGATTATCTTTCAAGGTCGGTTCCATAGAATGACCATCTACCTTGTATGGTTGAATAATAAAAATGCCTATAATCATACTGAGTACAAAACCAAGTATAATCGAGATACTCCATCCTTGAATCTCTTTCCATACTTTCATATATGGCAAACCTCCTGTAGATGCTTTTCCTATATTATACATAAAATCATAGACTAATAAAATAGAGCGGATAATCCAGCCTATATAAGATAGGTTCGGATTGGGTTTTGTGAACTTCACCCCACAACGTTAACCGCCTCTATAGCAATCACTCTGTGGACCAAATAAAAACATACATTAATATTTTGTTTCTGGACACTATAGATCTGTAAACAACTACAAAAAGGAGCGATTTAAATGGGTGTTTTAAGTGGTAATCCAAAAGATGAACCTATGCATTATGGCGAAATTTTTGGTGTATGGGCGGCCTCCGTGGCTGCCAGAGGTGCAGTATCCTGCTATCAGACATATCTAAACCACGCTGGTGACAAAGACCTAAAAAAAATACTTAATGATCTTATTGATCAAGCTAAGTTGGAAATTAAAGAGTTGGACACAATACTCAGTGATAACGGGATTCCTTCAGCACCGATTATGCCTGATAAACCTCCTGTAAAGCTTGAAGACATTCCTGCGGGTGCAAAATTTAGTGATCCTGAAATAGCTGCTAAAATTGCTGTAGATACTTCCGCTGGATTAGTTGCTTGTAGCCAAGCTATGGCTCAATCAATTAGGGAGGATATCGGCGCCTTATTTGCTAAATACCATCTCACTAAAGCTGCTTTAGGACTTAAAATATTGAAGCTAAATAAAGAAAAGGGTTGGCTCATCCCTCCTCCTCTTCAAATAAAGAGACCTGAGTCTGAAAAATAAATTGAATCCCAATCCCGCTCATCGAGCGGGATTTTATTATTTAGCGTGCTATATATTCTTATTGGGATACTATATATAATATATAATTACTATAGGAATTACTTATAGCATAATCTCTTATATCTTTGTCATGGAAGGTGAATTCATGGAACTCAGACAACTCCAATATACGTTACAAATCGCTGAAGAAAGAAATTTCTCCCGGGCTGCTGAAAAGCTTCATATCGCACAACCTTCACTCAGCCAGCAACTATCCAAACTAGAACAAGAACTCGGTGTCAAACTGTTTCATCGGAATACCAGTTCAGTTGAACTAACACATGCGGGTGCTAGCTTTATTACACATGCCAGAAAAATTATGGATGCCGTCGAACAACTGCGTCAAGAGATGGATGATATCTCCCAGCTTCGTGCTGGCCGCGTTATTATCGGAAGTATGCCGATTACTGGCTCCCATCTACTACCTTATGTCCTACCTGCGTTCAAAGAGGCTTATCCAGAAATCAGTGTCACTTTACTAGAAGATACTTCACTCAACTTGGAAAAACTGACGGCAGGCGGTGGGACTGATCTCAGCTTACTTTCACTACCACTGCAAGAACCAACTTTAACTTATGAGACGATCTGCGAAGAGAAAATTGATTTGGCTGTACCACCCAATCATCCCTTAGCAAAGCTTAAATCAAAACCAGGTGGCGTTTCACTAGAACAACTTAAAGACGAACCGTTTATCGTTCTTAAGAAAGGTCAAGGCTTCCGTAAAATAGCACTAGATTTATGCAGAGACGCGGGTTTCGAACCTAATATCGTTTTTGAGAGTAACAATATTGAAACCGTGCAATCCCTTGTAGCAGCAGGCATGGGCATTACACTCGTTCCTAGATTTATCGCTCGGGCGGAACGAAGTGAATTGATTCCAGTGTATGTGCCACTTTCTAGTCCCGTTCCAAGCCGTACTCTAGTTATCGCTTACCGCAAAGGACGTTATTTGTCCAAAGCGGCTGAGGCATTTATTGAAACTTTTAAATTAACGATGAAAGAGCATCTCCAAGATGAAAATGAGACGCAAGGATAAGTTTACTCACACATGCCATTTCCGTAAAGCTGTGGACGCCGATCTTCGAAGACAGGAATTCTATTTCTAACTTGATCAACCAGTGAAAGATCGATCTGGCCTGTAACGATTTCTTCTTCTTCACTACCTTCGGCGACAATCTCGCCCCATGGATCGATAATCATGGAGTGTCCGAAGAAGGAATCGCTACCACTGTCCCCCGTCCGGTTACATGCGACCACATACATTTGATTCTCTATCGCACGTGCCATAAGCAGTGTACGCCAGTGATGCAACCGTGGATGTGGCCACTCAGCCGCAACAAACATCACCTTCGCCCCATTGAGCGATAACGTTCGAGCCAATTCCGGAAACCGGATATCATAACATATCGCAGCTCCTGCAACGACTTCATCCAATTCAAAAGAAAGTGTTGCCTCACCAGGGGCTAAATACTTCTCCTCCTCCATTAAGCGAAACAAATGGATTTTGGAATATGCTCCTACCTCTTCTCCCTTGTTATTGAAGATAATCATCGTATTGTACACTTTACCATCCCGCTGTTCAGCTATAGATCCTGCGATAACATGGATATCATGCTTTTTGGCAAACGTCGAAACCCATCCCCTGATCTCTCTCCCATCAGGGTCAGCAAGCTCGGAAATTTGCTCCAGCGCATAGCCGGTATTCCACATTTCCGGCAGTACAATGACATCTGGTTTGATTGGAGCTGCCGCCGCATCCTCCATCCAGCGCTGCATGGTTTCACGATTGCACTGTGGCTCGCCCACCTCAATATGAGTTTGCAGTAGTGCTATATTCCAAGATGTCTCCCTCTGAGTCATCCTAATCATCCTTTCTATCACATAACTCGCATTTGTTTCATCATAGTGTCCGCTTCATAATCCCGTCAATCCCATCTATACAACCCGGATAAATCATGTTAAATTAGCAATATTATATTTTTGGACCGGAGTGTTGCAGGATGAATTCAAGATCACCACAACCATTTGGCGGAAACTCTTCGTTTCCAATTGAACCCGCCGAAATCATGAAGAGATTGCCAACACAATTTTTCGCTTCATTAGTTGAGCGAGTTAACCATGAAATAGCGAGTGGACATGATGTCATTAATCTTGGTCAGGGTAATCCAGACCGCCCAACACCAGATCATATTGTTGCAGCTGCACAAACTGCGGCCTCGAACCCACTCTATCATAAATATTCCCCCTTTCAGGGATATCACTTTCTAAAGGAAGCCGTAGCGAAACGCTATCAGGAGGATTACGGTGTCACTCTGGACCCAGAAAAAGAGATTGCTATCCTATTTGGTGGAAAGACAGGACTGGTCCAAATCAGTCAAATTTTGTTGAACCCAGGTGACCTCTGCCTGGTCCCGGATCCCGGTTATCCGGACTATTGGTCGGGTGCCGCATTGGCTGGAGCAGAAATGTCGTTTATGCCCCTGCGTGCAGAGAATCATTACCTTCCAGACTATGACGCCATTTCCCCACGAGATCGTGAACGTGCAAAGTTAATGTTTCTGAATTATCCCAACAATCCGACCGCGGCCACGGCACCTCTTTCTTTTTACGAAGATACAGTTAATTTTGCGGCCAAGCATGGCATTGTCGTTGCCAGCGATTTCGCTTATGGTGCTATTGGATTTGACGGCAATCGTCCCATAAGTTTTCTACAAGCGGAGGGTTCTAAAGAAGTCGGTGTAGAATATTATACGCTCTCCAAGACATATAACATGGCAGGTTGGCGTGTTGCTTTTGCTCTTGGTAATGAAAAAATCGTCTCTCTCATCAATTTGCTGCAAGACCACATCTATGTCAGTCTATTCGGAGCCATTCAAGAAGCAGCTAAAGTCGCATTAACTTCTTCACAACAAAATGTGAGCGATCTGATTAGCACCTATGAGTCCAGACGAAACGTATTGTTTACGGCCCTAGATGAGATAGGCTGGGAAGCAGAAAAATCCAAAGGCTCCTTCTTCGCCTGGCTTCCTGTACCCAAAGGCCATGATTCCGACTCATTCGCAAAGCTCTTGCTTGAAAAAGCCAAAGTGGCTGTTGCACCAGGTATTGGATTCGGCCGGCATGGGGAAGGTTTTATACGCGTCGGCTTGCTAAGTGAGGAGGAGCGCATGCGGGAAGCGGTACTACGTATTGGGAAACTCGGATTGTTCTAATTGCCCCCGGTGAAATGGATACATCACTATAGTAAAGCATTTTGTTTTGCATTGCCCTGAAACGCATGTTATTCTATCAGTAATTAATATCGTTCGTCGTTCGTGACACATCAGTAAACGTGTAGACGGGACCAGTAGGAGAGATCAACGGAACCTCAGAGAGTAAATTCCTTAGGCTGTGAGAATTTACGGTTCGTCCCCTTCGAAACCTATCCCCGAGCGGCCGGTACATGATACCGGACAGCGCCCCTGTTACCGGGCTTAAGTTGGATGAGACTCATCATCAATAAAGGTGGTACCGCGGAAGTTAAACTTTCGTCCTTTGCGCTGCAAAGGCGAAAGTTTTTTTATTTTCTACTAAATTAAGGAGTGATCTCCATGCTACCTCGCATTGTCGTCAAAATTGGAAGCAGCTCACTGACCTCGCTAGAAGGGGGATTAAACCGAGAAGCGATATCATACTTTGCTGCCGAACTATCTGCACTTTATCGTGCGGGATATCAACCCTTACTTGTTACCTCTGGAGCGGTTGCGGCAGGATTCCGTGAAATCGGATACCCTGAACGACCCAAGTTGCTCCATGAGAAGCAAGCTGCCGCAGCCGTCGGTCAGGCTTTGCTCATGCAGACCTATCGCGAGGCACTCGCCGTACATGGTATTCTCTCGGCTCAGGTGCTATTAACTCGTTCCGACTTCCATAATGTGAAAAGAACAGGCAACGCCAGTATGGCGGTGGAAGAGTTGCTCAAACATAATGTGCTACCTATCATCAATGAAAATGATACCGTGTCTATTGATGAATTAAAGTTTGGTGACAACGATACCCTATCGGCGCTCGTAGCGAACCTGCTCAAAGCGAGTCACTTGATCATCCTGACGGACATGGATGGACTCTATACCGAGGATCCAAGGATTAATCCCGCTGCAACCCGGATAAATCAAGTCGATGAGATTACAGATGCGATTTATAGCATTGCTGGCGGCGCTGGCTCCTCTGTTGGAACCGGTGGTATGCGCTCCAAATTAGATGCAGCAAAAATCGGTGCCTTTGGTGGCGTACCCGTGTTTATCGGCAAAATGAATCAACCGGGTGAAATTTTATCCATACTTCAGGGAACAGGTAAAGGAACTTATTTTTCGACCCAATCCGCTTCCCTACCGAGAAAGAAACAGTGGCTTGGATTCCTCTCCACCCCTATAGGTTCCCTTGTAGTGGATGCAGGAGCTGAAGAGGCCCTTATCCGTGGCGGACGTAGTCTTCTTCCTGTAGGTGTGCGTAAGGCCAAGGGTCATTTCCATGCTGGAGATGTGGTAGAGGTGTTTAACGGAGATGGTGAAATTTTGGGACGCGGAATTGTGAATTACGATGCGGAACAGTTACAAGATATCCTAGGTTTGTCTAGCGTGGATGTAGTGAAGAAGATTAATAGTGTCCATCGCTTAGAAGTCATCCATCGTGATGAATGGATTTCTTTAAAATCATAAATAAATTTGAGGAGGTTACACAATGAGTGAAGTAAGACAAAAAGCCGAGCTTGCTAAACAAACAACTTCTATACTGAATCGTCTGACGACCGAACAAAAAAATGAGGCTCTGCAGATTATAGCTACAGCACTTATTGCAGGGAGTGATGCCATCATCGCTGCGAATGAAGAAGACTTGATTCGCGGACGGGAGAATGGGACATCTACCTCATTGCTAGACCGACTGGCACTTAATCATGAGCGAATCAAAGACATCGCTGAGGGACTTAGACAAATTGTCGATCTACCTGATCCAGTTGGCGATATCCTTGAAACGACAGATCGCCCTAATGGGTTGCATATTGTTAAGAAACGTGTACCACTCGGTGTGATAGGCATCGTTTATGAAGCTCGTCCAAATGTGACCGTCGATGCCGTGGGTCTATGCTTGAAAACGGGGAACGCCGTTGTCCTTCGTGGTGGTTCATCAGCACTTTCGTCAAATCGCAAAATTGTGGAAATTATCCACAGTGCCTTGGCCACAAGCGCCATCCCAAGCCATGCTGTTCAATTGATTGAAGATCCAAACCGCTCATCCGTGGATGAAATGCTGAAGCTCAACGGTCTGCTCGACGTTGTAATCCCTCGTGGAGGCAGTGCGCTTATCCAGAATGTCGTTCAGAACGCCACAGTTCCGGTCATTGAGACTGGTGCAGGGATTTGTCATACTTACATTGATGGTTCTGCTGATTTGGAAATGAGTGCGGCAATTGCGATTAACGCGAAGGTACAGCGTCCATCCGTATGTAATTCTATCGAAACTCTGCTCGTTCATGAGACCTTCGCTAGAGCACATCTAAATGATCTAGCCCAACGTTTTCGTGAAGCTGGGGTAGAGCTCAGAGGCTGCGATCAAACTAGAAACTTTGTAGATTGGGCAATACCCGCTTCAGATGAGGATTTTGCTACTGAATATAACGATTATATTCTAAATATTAAAGTCGTTCATGATCTAGATGAAGCTCTGGCTCATATCCAACGTTTCGGAACCAAACATTCCGAATGTATTGTTACAAATAACAGACTTCATGCCGAACGATTCCAACAAGAAGTTGATGCTGCCGCTGTATATCATAATGCCTCTACCCGCTTCACTGACGGCTATGAATTCGGCTATGGAGCAGAGATCGGTATTAGCACCCAGAAGTTGCATGCTAGAGGTCCAATGGGTCTTCCTGCTCTGACTTCGAGTAAATATATCATTGATGGTAACGGCCAAATCCGACAATAAACGTAGCAGTAACAGTTGATATGCATCCCTACACAACGACAGGAGGTCCATTATATGAACTCAATTACATCCGTATCCAATTCCCCGCTGTCCATTTGCTTCAATGGTGCTGGTTCAATGGCAGAAGCTATTGTACGTGGACTTATTGCGCGCGACGTAGCGAAACCTGAACATATTTCAATGCTAAATCGCAGTAATCAAGAACGTCTAAAAGAATTGTCCGAGAAATACGGCGTTGTTACTGGTAACACGGAGGAAACTAAACATGAATTATTAGCCCAAGCCTCCGTCATTGTGCTGGCTATGAAGCCCAAGGACGCTGGAGCCGCCCTCAAAGCACTTGGTCCACTACTGAAGGAGGGGCAATTGATCGTCTCTGTCATTGCAGGGCTCTCTATTGATACAATGCAAGCTTTGCTCGGTGTCAAAGCTCCGATAGCTCGTACTATGCCCAATACTTCTAGCTCAATTGGACTTGGCGCAACTGGGATCTCTTTCTCGGCGGAAGCATCCCAAGAACATATCAACCAGGTGCTATCCATGTTCCAAGCTGTGGGTATAGTTAGTGTCATTCCCGAATCCAAAATGGAAATATTGACCGGGATATCCGGCAGTGGCCCCGCCTATATTTACTATATGATGGAAGCTATGATTGCTGCAGGAATCGAAGGTGGACTGACACCGGAGCAAGCGCGTGAGTTGACAGTACAGACTGTACAGGGCGCAGCTTCCATGATGACTGAAACAGGCGAAGATCCAGCCAAACTTCGTGCGGACATTACCTCACCGAATGGCTCCACGCAAGCGGCACTTGAAGTTTTGGCCGCAGGTGATTTCACGGCAACGGTTAAAGCTACTGTTCACCGTTGTGCTGAGCGTTCACGAGAAATGGGTGAGGCTGTAAAAGAGGCTCTACTATGAGTAGTTATTGCACTGCAACCTACAGGATTTATGATGAAAAAGGTGACTTTCAACGTAAAGCCCAGTCTATTGCAGTTGGGATGACTGTGGGTACATGGACGGAACTCCCTGGGACCAAGCAGGATGAAATGCGCAAACACTTAGGTCATGTTGAACGTGTTGAGGTACATGAGCCCGAAAGTGGAAATCAGGTTGAACGGTATGCTGACGTTTCTATTTCTTACCCGGATATCAATTTTAGTCGAGATATTCCTGCCTTACTGATTACCACCTTTGGCAAAATCTCAATGGATGGAAAGATTAAGCTAATCGACTTAACCTTCTCGAAGGATTTTCTCAGTGCATTCCCTGGACCCAAGTTTGGCATCTCCGGTATTCGTGAGTTGCTGGGTGTGAAGGAAAGACCTCTCCTTATGAGCATTTTCAAATCCGTTATTGGTTATGATTTGGATGGGCTTAAGGAGCAATTTATGGCTCAAGCACTTGGCGGAGTGGATCTCATCAAAGACGACGAGATTCTGTTTGAGAACCCTCTTACCCCCATTGAACAGCGTGTTCGAGTATGTCTAGAAGCCGCTGAAGAGGCGGAGCAAATCACAGGGAAGAAGTTACTCTATGCTGTAAATATTACAGGACGCACATCTCAACTCAGAGATCAAGCATTAAAGGCTATCGATACAGGAGCGTCTGCGCTCCTATTCAATGTATTGCCCTACGGTTTTGACGTTCTGCATGAGCTTAGTAGTGACCCTGATATTACGGTCCCCATTGCTGCTCACCCTTCTCTAGCTGGTGCATTCTACCCTTCTCCTCATTATGGTATTTCTGCATCCTTGCTTCTGGGCAAGCTCATGCGGATTGCGGGTGCTGACCTTGTCCTTTTCCCATCACCATATGGATCAGTCGTTATGCCACGAGCAGAAAATTTAGCCATTCAGCGCGAACTGCTTAGTTCTGAACTTGCGCTTAGAACTAGCTTTCCGGTTCCATCAGCGGGGATCCATCCGGGCCTAGTCCCACGCATTCTAGAAGATTTCGGCACCGATGTCGTCGTTAACGCTGGAGGCGGTATCCACGGCCATCCTGGCGGAGCCATCAACGGCGGCCTAGCATTTGTGCAAGCCATTGATGCCGCTCTAAACGGCGTACCATTGGAACAGGCCGCTGAACACATGCCTCAATTAAAAGCAGCACTAGACATCTGGGGAGGATCACGATGACCACAAACAAACAGCCCGTTATTTTCTGTGATTTTGATGGAACGATTACAACAAGCGATAATATCGTAGCCATCATGGAGCATTTCAAGCCAGCCGGCAGTGAAGATGTAATGAAGAGAATATTATCCCACGAGATTTCCATTCGTAAGGGTGTCCATATCTTATTCAACCTAATCCCTTCCACGGAGCGGGAAGAAGTAACTCAATTCGTCCTTCAACAGGCGCGGATTCGTGAGGGTTTTGGTGAATTTCTGAGCTATGTTCGAGAGCGTAACATTCCGTTTTACATCACAAGTGGAGGCATTGATTTCTTTCTTGAGCCGATAGTCGACCCGTATAACATTCCTAAAGAACATATTTATTGTAACGGTGCTGATTTCAGCAGTGACCATATTACCATCACTTGGCCACATCCGTGCGACGAGGAGTGCAATAACGACTGTGGCATGTGTAAAGCAACGGTTATGCGACGTTTTCCCCAAGATCTTTACGAGCGAATCCTCATTGGCGACAGTCTAACCGATTTCGAAGGAGCCAAGCTAGCCGACCAGGTATACTCCCGTGCTTCTCTGACTAAGAAATGTGTAGAATTGGGCGTACCACACACACCATTTGAGACTTTCTTCGATATAAGGGATGATCTGATTAAGCGGGAAGGAGAACGATAGAAGATGAATTTTGCTGATATAACGTTAGAGGAGAAACAAGTCGCGCTTGCTGATCTGCGAAACATCAAAGAGCAGTTCGCTTCCCGGGGCTGGTTCCCTGGTACGAGCGGTAATCTCTCTGTTCGGGTCGGTGATTTCTCTCCTGATAACTTCCACTTTGCAGTAACCTCTAGCGGCAGGGATAAGTCAGTACATACACCTGAGGATTTCCTGTTTGTAAATGCCTCTGGCGAAGCTTGTGAATCAACCAAACTTAAACCGAGTGCTGAAACACTCATTCACGCAAAAATTTACCGCATGACGGGCTGCGGCGCTATTTTCCATGTGCATACGGTATTTAATAGTCTATTAAGTGAACGTTATGGAGATACGGGGTTTGTTCCTGCCCAAGGCATTGAGCTCATCAAAGGGCTCGGCATTTGGGAGGAGAATGCAGCAATACAAATTCCAGTACTACCTAATTATGCAGATATTTCAGCCATTGCAAAATTGATTCCTTCCTCCCTACAATCAGACATTCCAGGTATTCTGTTACGTAATCACGGCATATATGCTTGGGGCAAAAATGTGTTTGAAGCCAAGCGGCACTTGGAGGCATTCGAGTTTATTTTCGAGGTGGAATATCGGAGATTAGCTCTGGGTTGAGGTGAAACCAGAACTTAAGGATCTAATTTGCAATAAGACGCTGCGGAGTCGGATGGTTCATCGCTACGTTTGCACTTTATGCCTAACTTAATTCTAGACTTCAGCTATAAAAGGGTTCCTTTTAAGAGGTACATAACCTCAAAAGGAACCCTTTTCCCTATCAATTATCCTGACTGTTTTTCCAAGCCACGTTTACAACCATTCCTATTTAATCATTATTTAAGATCAATAATCCAAATAACGCTATGAAGCAAACTGTACCGATTAAAGCTATAACATTTAATATTTTATTAGTCTTTATTTCAGTTTTGAATAATTTGTAGAGTACAAAGTAAACTCCAATCCCAAGAAGTCCACCTAATGTATTTCCAATAAAATCGGTTATATCGGTAGCACCAATCGCAAATATGAATTGGAATACTTCAAACACCAAACTTACACTTACTATTGGAGCAACCCTTTTTAAAAATGTCCAATCCGGCTTCAACATACTTATATAAATTCCAAATGGAACAAAAATAAGTATATTATTCATAATTTCATTAAAATCAATTTGATTGTTAATAATAACTGACCCAACAAATGGAATTAAGTTAATTCCTCTAAAATTAGGTAGATCTTGAAACGAAAAACACATTTTAAATAATATGATCCATGTTAGTGCTAAACAATATACAACCAATAAACTCATAGTAAATATCTTTTGATGTCTCTTTAATTTTTCTATCATAATTTACCATTCCTTATAATGGTTCTCATTTTATTCATCTCGTTTTCCATCATCTTCATCAGCAGTGTGAATCAAGTCGCCATTCTCGACATCATCTAAATTCCGCCCGTACAGCGCACATCTGCCGATAGTTAAGTGCATGTTAAAGACTATTTTTTTGGGGAATGGTATCTATCATTTATCTCAATCGGTCATCTTCATCATCCCAATATACGTCATGTTTCTTTGTCTTCGATAATAGCTTCAATCCGCCGCCGATCAGGAGCAGAGAAATCACGGCCGGACGTAAGTATGTGTCGATCCGATGATATAGCCGAAACTCTGGAAAATAATTATTCAATAACGGGACCACTACATTCATGCCAACATAATAAATACCCAGAAGCACCAGTACTATGCCAATCCAATGCTGATGATTGGGTTTACCTTGGATCAAGGGAATGTCTGCTAACGGCTCTCTTTCATAACGGCTCGTCGACTGAAGTCCGTCAAAGAAACTGTAGAACCAGATCACGGGAAGTATGAATAGAAACACCGACATCCTTAGGACGTCAATAATATAGAAACTCCCTAGAAACAAAACCATAAGTTGTAACCCTCTCTTTTGCATACCCAGATACATTTGTCCTGCACCTGGAAAAGCCGAGAGTAAGGTAGCGAGTACTTTACTGCGTTTACCTTCGGTTCTTCCCGATTCCCACTCGTCAAATAGAGTGCGATCCACGAGAAATTCACCCGCTTGCTTACGATGAATAAGTTGAACCGCATCGAACATGCAATATAGCCATATAATTGGCAACAGACCGAGAAATAGAAGAAACACAGATTGATTCGTAACACTAGTAATGAATAACATCATGGTGATCAGTCCAAAGAAGGATATGAGAAACGACAAGCCCCGCTGCATCAGACCCAATTGGAAATGTCCTAGACCAGGGATAAATGACAACAATATGGTATAGAATCGTTCTGCTGACTCATCTCTCCGTATCATGGGATCTTCGGAATACTGGTCCGACAGCTCCCTCTCCCTGGCTTTAGGCTGTTTCAACAACAGAATTAGAAGATCAAGCATAGATATAACCCAGAGAATGAGCCCCCCTGTAGCAGCAACAGCGAAGATCCCACCCTCGTTGAATACCATAGCCAAGAATGCTCCCCCAAGCAATCCCCCAAAGAAAAAGATCGGGTAAATGATCCCCCTTCCTTTTCGACCCCAGTATAAATGGCCCAGGCCAGGAATGAAGTTCAGAATCAAGGCTAACAATCTATTACGATAATATGGCAAATTCATTCATCCTTTCTAGTAAATCACGGTTTAAGTTTATCAATCCATCCCGAAGTCTTATCGAGCAGTTGTTGACTAATCGACGGCCTATCCGTCTGGTGGATAACTTGTTCTGCACCGAAAGTCAAAAAATCGAACAAGCCACAAGACATTAGAATGACAGTTACAGATGCTGCTATAACATAATGGAATAAAGGATGCCTACTCCACTTACGTGGCCACTTTGGCAGACTAGAAACTTTAGGCCCGAGTTCATCGATAGGCAGCGACTTCATAACTTTATCTGTGAATCGCTTCTGATCTAACAAATTAGGCAGTTCATGTTCGAGTGAAGTCAGCGCCGTTATATACGCCTCCAGAGATTCATCATCTTGTAAAAGAAGACTCTCAAGCTCTTCATCACTTTGTTGAATAGCATCTCTACGAATATATTCTTTCCAGACATTTTCCTTGTTGTCGCCCGGCTTATTCATCTCCACTCCTCCTCCTTCTTCCAATGTTCGCGAATCCAAGCTCTTGCACGGTATAATCTCGATTCTACTGTTTTTACAGCGATTTGCTGATCCGCTGCAATTTCTTCATATCCTTTTTCCTCTAGATAAAATGCCGTTACAATATCACGATGTCCCGGCGGAAGTTGTAAGATTTTATCTTGAATTTGTTGGCTATGTTCATTATCTATGAGTCCTTTTAGGATATCATCATCCTGCGCAGGGATTTGAAGAGCGACATCTACGGGGTCCCACTGTTCTTCTCTGCGGCGGTCCCGCCTTCGTTTCATATCGATCGCTTTGTTTACGGTGACACGAGTTAACCAGGATTTAAACCCTTGGGAACGGTAACCGGGGAGAGACTTATAGACTTGTAGGAATGTTTCTTGGGCTGCATCTTCCGCTTCCTTCGCATCATGCAGTACAGAATAGGTTACACGATATACATAGTTCCCGTATTCTTGCACTATTTCGCGAAAAGTATCAGTATCGCCCTGTTGAAATTTCAATATAAGTGATTCTACATCAATAGTTCTCTCCTCCTTCCCCAATATAGTAAACGACACAAGTATGGCTTACCCCTGCATGAAAATAAAACTTTTTAAAAGTTTATTTGGCTCAACACTAATTCAGTGTTTGATAAAAAGCATCATGTAGATCAATACCGCTACGCGGACGGATTATCCTTACGATCGCTGTTGCCTCCAAATTTGTTTGAATATATCTCTATAGCGGTAAAAATTTGGAGGCAAAGGCGACCGCTGCGCTTCTTCAGGACAATTCCGCCCTCTTCGCTCTATGATCTGCATATACTTCTTCTATTAACAAGCACTGATTACGGTTTAGAGCCGTATAGTGCTGACGTCAGATGACCACCCCGCTTCTTCGGAACATTCCGTCCTCTCAGAAGCAATCTATATAGTAGGTTCAACCTATAATAACACACTAAAAAGAGGCGTCTGTATACAGACACCTCTACCAATTTTTGTTGTAGTATAGTTAAAAACGATTAAGACGAACTCTCAGAAAGTTATAGATTTCCTCGGAAATGTTAACATTGCAGCATGATTCAAGTCCTTCAAATCCAGGGGAGGAATTTGCTTCACAAATTTTGTAATGGTCCCCATCGAATAGTAGATCAATCCCGGCAATGTCCAGATTCAGTAGGCGTGAAGTTTCCAATGCCAGCCATTCAATTTCGGCATTGATCTCGAAGGGCTCTACTAAACCGCCACGAGAATAGTTAGCTTTGAAACTATCACTTCCAGAAATACGTTTCATTGCGGCGACAGCTCTACCGCCAATAGTGATAACACGAAGATCTATTCCGCGACTCGACTCTACGAACTCCTGTAAAATCATAGTAGCATTCTCTTTGTAAGCACTAATCATCTCGAGCAAATCAATGAACTTAGATCTCGTCTCTGCTAAGAATACGCCGCTTCCTTGTGAACCAGAAATCGTCTTCACTACGACGGGGAATCCAAGATGCTTCTCAACTAGATCAACATCAACTTTGGAACGGATCAACATAGTCTTGGGTACGGGAAGATTATGTTCCGCCAAAATTTGTAGTGTGAACAGCTTGTCCTTTACAGTATCAATACTCTGTGATGAATTAAATGTTCGAACACCGAGCCTTTCCAGATGACGAATCAGGGCCAGTCCAAAATAATTCGTCCCCGCTCCCATTCGTGGCAACACGAAATCCGGTAATTGCTGCACTTCACCGTCTACCATTACACTTTTGCGATCATCACGTGTCACAATCAGTTCAAACTGTTCGGGTGATAAAACCCGGATATCAATATCTTGCTTCTCAGCCTCTCGAACTAGACGACCGAGTTCAAACGTCTCAGGCTTCACTTCATTTGCGCCACTCTTGTAAATGATCCAGCCTCTCAAGTTCATTGCCTCCCGCCACATAGGCCCCAAAATCTTACTACTTCAGAATAACATACAAAACAAAAAGAAACAGCCCACCTTCGTAAGGTGAACTGCTTCTTTACTTATCATCATCTTCTATTCGTTTTTATGAACGGCCACGGAACTTTTGCGTGTATGCCTTGGCATCCTCAGCGGTTTGCACGCGGTTCCGACTCCACTCAAGAAGGATACGATCAATGTACCGAAAATGTACTTTCCCAGCAAACACAGCTTCCTTAAGCGACAATAGAATAAGTTCCTCCGGATAACCGTCTTGATCAATCCAACCTGAGATTGTTTCACACTCCATTGGCGACAATGGACGAGCGAATTCTTTCTCAAAAATAACGAATAGATTCCGAACCTGTTCCTCTTGCGGCTGTGGCGAAACCTCGCGGTCCCTCATGCTTTGCCGAGCGGCTGCCCGCTCTTCAGCAATATATTGCCCAAGCCGATCATACATCCCAGACAAATTGTATCGCTCGGAATGGATTCCCGTCGTCTCGTCTTTCTCCTCATCAATCGTAATCCATCCATCTTTCATCAGGCGCCGAATCATCGTAGCTACTGTTCCAGTGGATGTTCCCATCCGTTGTTCTAATTCGTCAATAGATGGAAAATCATTATGCTCCACCTGAAGAAAAGCCAGTAATTGCATCAGAAGCATGACTTCAGCATCATTGAGATGAAGCTTACGATAATGAGAGAGAAGTGCATATGGCACATTGACCGTTCCGACTTCCATTCCGAACGATATTCCTTTAGCCCAGACTTTCCAACCTTCAGTCATAGCCATACTTTCTCACCTTTCTTCATTTCACTACAAGTCAGGTGAATAAACTTCCATAACCTAATTACGGATAAAGGCGATACAACGTACGTGGGAACGGAATTGTCTCCCGCACGTGATCTAGTCCACAAATCCAAGCCACAGTACGTTCAAGCCCTAAACCAAAGCCAGAATGCGGTACCGAACCGTATTTACGCAGATCCATGTACCATTGATATGCTTCTGGTGAAAGATCATGTTCCTTGAAACGGGCCTCCATCAGTTCCAGATCGTCAATACGCTGAGATCCTCCGATGATTTCACCATAACCTTCAGGAGCAATCATATCCGCACACAGAACTACTTCTGGGCGATTCGGGTCAGGCTTCATATAGAATGCCTTAAAGCTGGCAGGATAATGAGTAATAAATACTGGCTTATCATAATTCTCTGCAATTGCTGTTTCATGAGGTGCACCAAAATCATCACCCCAAGGAATATCAAAATCTTTGCTGTGCAGGAATTCAATAGCTTCATCGTAAGTGATCCGTGGGAAAGGAACCGTAATATTCTCCAGCTTGGAGATATCGCGACCTACCGCTTCCAGTTCAGCACGGCAATTCGTCAATACGGATTGCACGACATGTGCGATGAACTGTTCTTGCACTTTCAAACTCTCTTCATGATCAACAAAAGCCATTTCCGGTTCAATCATCCAAAACTCGATTAAGTGACGACGTGTCTTAGATTTCTCAGCGCGGAATGTTGGACCGAAGGAATAAACTTTACCAAGGGCCATCGCCGCAGCTTCCATATAGAGTTGGCCACTTTGTGTTAAGTATGCGTCCTCTTCAAAATACTTGGTATGGAATAGGTTAGTTGTACCTTCTGCTGATGTTGGAGTCAAGATCGGTGGATCCACCAAGGTAAATCCATTCTGATCGAAGAACTGTTGCACAGCACGGATAATTTCTGCACGAATGACCATAACAGCCCGTTGTTTCGCCGAACGAAGCCATAAATGACGGTGATCCATAAGGAAATCAACCCCATGCTCCTTCGGAGTGATCGGATAATTCTCGGTTAAATGAATTATTTCAATCTCAGTTACTGTCATCTCATAACCAGATGCACTACGTGGTTCCTCACGAATTACACCTGTCACATACATCGAAGTTTCTTGTGTCAAACTTTTGGCACGATCCCAAGTTTCTTCTGACACTTCGCTCTTCACTACTACACCTTGAATATAACCAGTTCCATCACGAAGTTGCAGGAACTGGATTTTACCACTGGAACGTTTATTGTTCAGCCAACTACCGATAATAACGGTCTGATCGACGTATTCATTAACCTGACGGATCACGGTTTTGCTCGCCATGACACAATCTCTCCTCTAACGTAACAAAATATTTATATTATTTTTCTTCCTGTACGATACGATGTGTATCGCGAGCAATCACTAGCTCTTCGTTCGTTGGAATAACGAGTACTTCAACCTTCGAATTCGGAGTTGAAATACGACGTGGATCCCCAGAGCGAATTTTGTTGAGTTCTTTATCTAACTCCACACCAAGATAAGTCAGGTTCTGACATACTTTCTCCCGAACGATCGCGGAATTTTCACCAACACCTGCTGTAAATACGATCACATCAACACCATTCATTGCTGCAGCATATGAACCAATGTATTTGCGAAGGCGATATTCGTACATTTCAAAAGCAAGCGTCTCATTTGGTTCGCCAGCTTCCCAACCGTCTGTAATATCACGCATATCGCTACTCGAGCCAGAGATAGCAAGCAATCCACTATGTTTGTTCAACATTGAGTTTACTTCGCTTAGCGACAATTCCTCTTTGTTCATAACAAACGTAACAATAGCTGGATCTAGATCCCCACTACGAGTTCCCATCATTAAGCCTTCAAGTGGTGTTAATCCCATAGAAGTATCTACAGATTTGCCACCCTTAACAGCTGTTAAACTTGCACCATTACCAATATGACAAGTAATGATCTTCAAGTCTTCAATTGGACGATCCAAATATTCTGCAGCAGCTTTACTTACATATTCATGAGAAGTACCGTGTGCGCCGTAACGACGAACATGATGTTTCTTATACAATACTTTCGGAATAGGGTACAAATATACTTTCTCATCCATTGTTTGATGGAAAGCCGTATCAAATGCCACAACCTGAGGAACTCCTGGCATATTTCTCTCAGCAGCTGTAATCCCCATAATTGCTGGTGGATTGTGCAAAGGCGCCAAGTCAAACAAACGGCGAATTTCTGATTTCACTTCGCCAGTAACAAGTACAGAACCTTTAAATGCTTCCCCACCATGTACAACGCGGTGACCGACAGCTTGAATCTCTCCCACGGACTCTAACACGCCGTGTTCTGGATCTGTCAGCATATCAAGCACTTTACGAATCGCTGTGTTATGTTCAAGGATTTCACTGACTTCTGTCACTTCTTCTTTACCCGTAGGTTTATGATTCAGAATGGATGAATCCATTCCGATCCGTTCTACTAGTCCTTTTGCCAGAACTGATTCATCAGTCATATCATATAATTGGTATTTCAAAGAAGAACTTCCTGAGTTGATTACTAGTACTTTCATGTCCGGTCACCATCCTTGTCGTATTTGAAAAATCCTTCGCCGGTTTTAACACCAAGATTACCTGCACGAACCATTTTCTTCAACACAAAGGAAGGACGGTATTTCAACTCACCAAATTCACGGAACATACGCTCAAGAGCAGCCAATACAGAATCCAGACCGAAACGGTCAGCCATTTCGAGCGGGCCATACTGGAATTGATAACCGATGCGCATTGCAGCATCAATATCTTCAGCAGTTGCAACGCCTTCACCAAGCACGTGAAGTGCTTCATTGATCATCGTGCAAATAATTCGTGATGTAACAAAACCAGGGGATTCATAAACCATAACACCCCGTTTATCGACAACTTCTTCAACGAAGCGTCTTGTATCTTCAAAGGTCGACTCTGATGTCTTCAAGCCACGAATAATCTCTACCAGATTAATCCGGGATACCGGATAAATAAAGTGCATACCGATTACGCGCTCCGGATACATCGTCGAACCAGCAATTTCTGTTAAGCTAAGCGTTGATGTATTGCTCGCAAGCAGGATATTGCTTGGGCACACTTGATCAAGCTGCTTGAATATTTCCTTTTTTGCATCCAAATCTTCCGAAATGGTCTCGATCACCATATCGCAGGTGCCTAGTTCGGCAAAATGGGTTACTTTATGAATTTTAGATAAGATAAGTTTCTTCTCCGCCTTGGTAATCGCCCATTTCTCAAGCTGCTTATCCAGGCTCGTCTCTATCATGCTGTACGCATGGTTTAATTTTTCTGGAGTTTCTTCTACAAGTAATACATCTAGTCCTTTAGCCGCCAACATTTCGCTGATGCCTTGGCCCATCGTACCGCCACCAATGACACCTATTCTTTTAAAATTCATAATTCAGTCGCTCCATCCTTTCGTGGTCTCTACATATATTGTACCCTTCGTGTCGAATAATACAATGTTTTATACCCAACATCTAATAATATCTTAGCACGAGCAAAAAGTAAAAAAAAATAACCGGCATCATTTTTTATGCCGGTAATGTGATACTGTCACGAAATTGACAACGAAATTGTTCACCAGAGAGTCTTTCCTCGCTCAACAGGATATCCAGTGATTGATCAAATACAGCAGAATGATCCATTAATAGCTGTTTTGTTCTAGAAAATAATTCGTCCAGAATTAAGGCGTTCTCTTTCATAAGCACTTCTTTGGTCACCATATCCATATTGACGATACCGAGCGAAGTCATTCCCGATGTCAACATCGTATGGACAATATTTAATGCCTGCTCAAAATCATTACTTGAACCTGTGCTACGTCCGCCGTAATAAATCTCTTCTGCAGCCGCACCAGCCAGCGTAACCATGATCTGACCTTCTAAATAACCCTTGGTATACAGGTATTTCTCTTCCTGAGGATTATGCCGAACATACCCTAGTGCCCTTCCACGCGGGCTAAGGACGACTTGATTTACACTTCCAGGAGAAACGACTTCAGCAGCTACAGCATGGCCCAATTCATGAACCGCAACACGGCGCTTTTCTTCCTCCGTCGATTCACGGTCCGTCTTCTCACCCATCATGACTTTGTCAATCGCTAGCGATAAATAATTCTGGTTAATCTCAGTTTGATGATCACGCATGGCATAAATAGCTGCTTCATTCATTACACTTTCAAGTTGAGCCCCCGAGAAACCATAGGTTTCCTCAGCAACTTTATCCAGACTTACATTTTGCGCAAGCGGTTTGTTCTTCGCATGAAGTTCCAAAATGTGTCTACGGCCTTTCTTATCAGGAAGATCCACTTGAATATGCCGATCAAACCGACCAGGACGCAGCAGCGCACTATCGAGCATTTCTTTCCGGTTGGTAGCAGCTACGAGCAGAATTCGTGGTGTTTCCGAAGAATACATTCCATCCATTTCAGTGAGTAATTGGTTGAGTGTCTGATCATACTCCCTTTGCTGACCACCTTCCCTTTTACCACCAATCACATCAATTTCATCGATAAAAATAACCGCATTTTCTTTTTTCTCTTTCACAGCACGAGTTCGGGCATCTTTGAACAAATCACGGATGCGTCCCGCACCCACACCAACATACATCTCCACGAATTCACTACCCGAAGCTGTAACGAACACCGCGTCTGTATATTGTGCAGCGGCTTTAGCCAACAACGTCTTCCCAGTTCCGGGAGGACCAGTTAGTAGAATACCCTTGATAGGTCTAATACCAAAGTTCTTAATATCATCATGACGAACTAGAAAATCAAGTGCTTCTCTAAGCTCCTGCTTAGCGCTCTCTTGACCCCCAATTTCTTCAAATGTTAACTTGTCTATCCCCTTCTTCTTTCGATTGCGACCTTGCAGAGCACCAACCGCAATTCCTCCTCGTGATTTAGCTACTGCAAATAGGGCTGCAAGCATGATCAGAACAATAATAATGGGTACAATATTCACCCCTATATAAGCCAAGAAAACCAAAAATACTGGCACAAATCCAATCGCAACCTCAATCATTGATTTACGCATTGGACCATACCCCCATTTTCTGCGGAATGCGAGGCAAGATAATAAATTTGCTATTTTCTCCATTAGTCAAAGTAATGTATACATTTTTATCATCTATTTCCGCACTCGTCTGTAATGAGTTATCTTGTTGCTCAAGCTTCTCCAAGGTAGCTGTGATCTCTGTATATTGTTTGTTCTCCATCGCCTGTGCTACGGAGAACAATGCCTGCTCCCATAATTTATCTAGAGCAGGTGAGGAATTATCCTCAACGTCCAATTTCAGTGTGCGATTTCCGATAAATCCTTTTCCGTCCTGTTCTATATGTTTGACCAAACCACTAATATCGGTTCCTGGTTCTAATTTCAGTTTCAAATCAACCTGAGTGCGGGTAATATCAAACTGAACAGCATTAACACCCTCATATTCTGTCACCAGTTTTTTTAGGGGATTTTCAACCACCCACTGGCGATAAGCAAACCACCCACCAAACAACAACAGTGCTGATACCGCAACCGTTATAACAATCGGCCAGGTACGAAGTTTCACTTTAATGTCCCCCTTATGATGATAATATGTGTTGATATATATTAACTTGTATACTATTTTTCAACTAAATCGATATACTATTCGTATATCATTTCAACAAATAAAAGTATATCACATCATACACGCTAATTCGAATGGAAGGTGTGACTATATTTAAAATTTTATATTATTTCGCAGTTTAAACTATGCATGCACCACACAAATAAGCCATGTGCAAAATGTTCATTATCAACATTCGTGCACATGGCTTATTTAAATGTAATTACCTAGCGATTCGGTAGTGTAAACACCTCAGAGAGTGGTTCGCCGCTGCTGAAATTGTAGAAACGATAATAATGATGTGCGTTCTCTTTATAAAATAACTGCCACACTAATTGATCGTTATAAATTCCAGGAACCAATCTTACAATATCAATTTCCGGAAAGCGTTCATGTATGATCGCTTTGACCTGGGCTTCAGTTGTTCCTTCTGAGAGAGGGACTACTCGGGATTCTTTTCCTTCTTGAATCCATACCATGACTGCTTGCCCCGATTCATCCTTACCTTCTACAACCCAGCACACTTCATCCCAAACCGATTTATATACTTTCTTAACATCGCTAATACCGGCTTCCTGCTGTGCTCGTACTACCGCGGCTTGCTCGCCGCTCCACAAATCCTGTTGGATATAGATATAGAAACGGTGAAGACCAAAGAGCACGATCAGCAGGGTTAGGATAGAGATTAGTATCCATTTGGTTTTCTTCTTCAACCTTCTCTTCCACTCCCCGTTAATGACTTGTTTGAGCTATGACGACGAATTAACGAGATAACAATCCTTCATAAGCTGCTTGCGCTTCATAACGCACTTTTTCTTCGTCAATAGTCAGCGCAGCCCCATTCTTAATCACTTGTTTGCCGTTCACCCAAACATGCTCCACATCTTTCGCTCCGGCCGAATACACTGCATGAGAAATATAATCGGTTCTTGGTAGAAAATGAGCCTGCTCCGTATTCAGAGCAATAAAATCGGCCTTCATTCCCTGGGCCAATTTGCCCGTATCCTGTAAGAAAACTGACTTAGCACCATACTCTGTACCCATCTTGAGTGCTTGTAATGCCGGTACAGCAGTTGGATCACCAGATACCCCTTTATGAATCAATGCAGCCAAACGGATTTCCTCAAACATATCAAGGTTATTATTGCTAGCAGCACCATCTGTACCAAGTGAAACGGTAACACCTGCTTTGAGTAATTCAGGCACTCGAGCAACACCGCTAGCGAGCTTTAGATTGCTACCTGGATTATGGGATACTCCTACTTGATGTGCTGCCAGGATTTCGATCTCCTCATCATTCAAATGCACAGCATGTGCAACAAGTGATGGACGAGAGAACATACCCATATTGAGTAAATGTTGAACCGGTCGCATGCCATAATCACTCACATTTTGTTCCACTTCAGTCTTAGTCTCCGACATATGCGTATGTAACGGCAAATTAAGATCGTGGGCTGCCTGAACAAATTTCTCGAAGAAATTAGGTGCACAAGTATAAGGTGAATGTGGTGAAAGCATCGTTGTGATCCGTCCGTCTGCTTTGCCATGCCAGTCACGAGCAAATCCAACAGCTTCATTTAACTTCTGGCGTTGTTCATCTTCAGAGCAGAACCCAATTGCACCACGCATAAGAACAGCACGTATACCCGATTCTTCTACTACTTTGGCCACTTGGTCCATATGGTCATACATATCTAGAAAGGTCGTCGTCCCACCTTTTAGCATTTCAAGCACGGACAATGAAGTCCCCCAATACACATCACTACCTGTAAATTTAGCCTCCATAGGCCACATTTTATCCTGAAGCCAAACTTGTAGGGCAAGATCATCCCCATACCCACGTAACAGTGACATCGCCGCATGTCCGTGCGTATTTACCAAACCTGGAAGGAAGAGAAGGCCTGCTCCATCAAAAATTTCTGCTCCTTCTGCACCTTCAGGGCGTTCCTCACCAATATACGTTATCGTATCTCCCTCAACCAACATATAACCATTAACTACGGGACGTGCATCGTCCATTACCGCAATCGTCCCATTTTTAATTAACCACTTATGACTCATCCAATTCTGTTTCCTTTCCATTCAAATAATAGGCTAAACTCAGGAGGTCCGTTGTAAAATCAGCCGCATGAATACGCACCTCAGGTGGGACCTTCAGAATTGTAGGAGCGAAATTAAGGATTGCTTCTACCCCTGCAGCTACTAGAACATCAGCTACTCGCTGCGCCTCTGTATCCGGAACTGTAATAATCCCGATTCGGATATTATTCTGTTTGACCGATTCTACTAATTCCTCTATTGGTTGTACCGTAATATTATTGATTTTGCTACCAATCTTCGACGGAAAGGCATCAAAAATACTCACAATTTTCATATTATCCTTCAAGTAAGCATTGTAATTGGAAAGTGCTTGTCCCAAGTTACCAGCTCCGACCAAAGCTACATTAATTTGTTGGTCCAAGTTTAAAATTTGACGAATTTTCTCAATCAGATAAGAAACGTCGTATCCAATCCCTTTACGACCGAAATCACCAAAATAGGCAAGATCCTTACGAATTTGTGCCGGATTGAGTGCCAGTTTCTGACCCAACTCTTGTGAAGAAACTGTAGGTACTTCCCTTTGACTTAATTGATTTAGAAAACGTAAGTAAACGGGTAATCTTCGTACCACGGCATCCGATATTTTTTCTGATTTCATGCATTTTTCCTCCTAATCTGATAAAGAAGAACCTTGTTGTTCTTCAGCGACCAGCCATTCCGAAATACGTGGAACCATCTGTTCAAGTGGCATATGCTCCATCTTCGGTCCGGGTAATGAATATAAAAAGTATTTTCCGTAGTAGGATTCCAAGATGCGCGTATCATAAACAACCACAATTCCACGGTCTTGCGAAGAACGGACCAGCCGTCCAAAACCTTGCTTAAAGCGGATAACCGCCTGCGGCACAGACAACTTCATAAAGGGATTCTTCTTCTCCTTCTGAAGTCGCTCACTCTTCGCTTCAATCAACGGATGGTTGGGAGGTTGGAAAGGTAAACGGACAATTGCCAAGCTGGTTAAAGCTTCACCTGGAATGTCTACACCTTCCCAGAAACTACTCGTTCCAAGCAGAACGGAAGCACTCTGCCCTTGAAACCTGCGAGTTAACTTACTACGATTACCACTATCCATCCCTTGGCCTATTACCGTAATTCCCCGTTGAGACAGCAGTTCCTTAAGAGGATCATACACTTGCCGTAACATTCGATAAGAGGTAAACAACACCAACATTCGACCTTGTGTTACAGTTGCAGTGTCTGCTAAAGACTGCACAAGCGTATTGACAAAATGATCATCTCCTACGCTCCCCTTAACACTCGGGAAATCCCTTGGAATTACTAGGAGTGCTTGATCACGGTAATTAAATGGAGATGGAAGCACTGAAGTAACCAATCTATCTTCGGAGGCAGCCTCCTGAAGTCCAAGCTGTTCAATCATATATTGAAATGATTTATCGACCGACAATGTCGCCGAAGTCATCACTACACTCTTCTTCTTATCAAAGAAATACGATTTTAATTGGGCGCTCACATCAATTGGAACAGCAAAGATCTGTAATGATCGACTACGGTAATTACCATTGCCTTCGATCCAGTACACCGTATCCTCGTCATCCAGTTTGATGAAAGAACGCAAACCATCACGCTCGTTTGCGATATCTTTGAATAATCCACTGATATCCGTCATTAAACCTTCAGATCCGTAATCATCTGGCTCTTCCCTAATCTCACTTAGCATGCGTTCTCCCTTGCGAAGCACATCGCTCAGAATAACATAAATCTGATTCTCTAATGCTTCAATAGCATCCCATTCCTTGGGCTTCCTATTTGGAAGTAACCGAAGAACGAACTGTCCAGGATCTCCTGGAGCTGCATCACTGCGGTCAGGCATGAGCACGAAGAGCATTTCGCTGAGCTTATCCCAGCTCTCTTTCACATCCAGCAGAGAACGATATAAGCCATCAATAATAGAACACCACTCTGATGACTTTTCACTCTTCGTATTCTGAAGGGCGCTTCTAAGACTCGGAAGTTGTCCTGTCTTACTATCTTTGAACAGACGTGTCAAAGTATGCACAACAGTAAAGTACTTTAATTGAAGGCCCAGATGCTTTCCGGCTACGTCTTCTAAATGATGAGCTTCGTCAATAACCAATCGCTCATAGCTAGGAAGCAATTGATGTCCCGCTTGAATATCTGTGAACAATTTGGAATGGTTAGTAATGACTACATCAGCGATACCAGCCTCATGCTTAGCACGATGATAGAAGCATTTGCGGAACCAAGGACAGGAACGACCCAGACAGGAGTCCGACTCACTAGCCACAGTCTCCCAGAAGTCCCCCCCACGATTCCCCATGTTGAGTTCCTCATCGTCTCCGGTCTCCGTTTGGGTCAACCATACAATCATTTGTGCGGCGATCATTACTTCTTCTTTTGGTGTTGCAAAGTCTTTTCTATTTATTTTATGTTCAAATTTTCTCAAACACAAATAATGCTGTCTTCCTTTAAAAATGGCAGCTCTAAATGGAAAAGGCACTACTTCAGTCAGTAATGGAATGTCACGCTCGCGCAGCTGTTCCTGTAGATTAATCGTGTGAGTGCTGACCATAACCTTGTCATCTTGTTTCACACTATGGTAAATGGCAGGCAGAAGATACCCTAGAGATTTACCTGTTCCAGTTCCGGCCTCAATTAATAAATGCTTATCTTCTTGAAAAGCCTGCATGACTTCGTCAAGCATCAAGTTCTGTGCTTCTCGCTCTTCATAATTTGGCAGTTTAGCACGTAGTCGATCTCTTACCCCATCCATAAATTGCTGGAATGTCACATTACCCAATGGATTAGTATCGTCACCATACCTAGCAGGAATCATCTCCGTCCAATCATCTACTTGGAGGGCGAATTGCCGATAATAGGTATGACCTTTCGGATTAGGATCAACCTGTTGTTCCTTTTCTTGCAACATGGCATCAAAGAACCAACCTAAATCACTATCTTCTCCTGCAAATAAATCGGACAAACGTTGCAAGGTGAGCAGCGGCAGACCCTCAATTTCCTCCAAACATTTTATGAAGATCAGAGCTGTTGCCAGAGCATCGCTATCCGCCTGATGTGGACGATCATGCTGAACTTCAAACTCTGAAGAAACTTGGCTTAGCTGATACGAAGTCAGTGAAGGAAAAATAATCTTCAAGAAATCCATCGTATCGAGAATTCGTCCGGTAAATGGTAAGTAACCCGTTCTATCCAATGAGCTCTGCAAAAAGTTGAAATCGAAAGCCACATTATGACCTACAAGCACAACATCATTAAGTAATGGAACCATTTCCATCATAACCACATCAAGATCTGGTGCATCCTTAACAAGTTCATCCGTAATGCCTGTTAACCCCGTTATAAACGGTGGAATTGATACTCCTGGATTAACAAAGGAAGAATAAACGTGGGACACAGTAAGATCATCATCTATAATGGCAAGCCCTACTTGGATAATTTCATCCGAGGACTGATTACCTGTCGTTTCAAAATCAAGTACAGCATATTTCATTGCGTTTATAAGTCCCTTTCATCCCAGTCTCTTTAACAGCATAACAGAAGATTTCAATTTTGAAAATTAGTCCCTCCAACATAACAAAGCGATGCGCACCATACAAAGGGTGTTCGCATCGCTATTCAATGGAAGGATTTCATTCTGCGTTATATCAGCGATGATAATTGATTCCCGAATTGTAGCTTTCCGGAGTGATGCATACATGCTTCCAAATTAGCGAGAGGTTCGGGCAAGGACGGATCGCTGTGATGAGCCATTGTAAAATACTCCTTGGCTTTCACACGCACTCCGCGATTCGCTTCAATACATCCAAGTGCGTTATAAATGATTCCACGTAAACGTTTATTAGCTGCACCTTTTAGTACTTGTTGAAATTGTGAATCTGCCGCCTCATGTTGTCCCATATGCAGATGACACATGCCCAAGTATGCGTGTGTGAGGAAACTATTAGGGAACTGTTCCAATACATGTTCGAATTGCCCCATTGCCTGTGGATACATCAGAAGTTTGTAATAACCTTGCCCCTTCACGAAGGCGTCATTCTTCATCACCAAATCCGGTGGTTCAAGTTCCTGGCTTTCTTCAGGACTCCCCCAATTTTGGCGTAAAATACCCATCTTCTCTTCGAAACAAAGCCATTCCTCAATAATGCCGTCACTCATATGCTTGAGCAGGTTCCATTTATGGCCTAGATCCTGCTTATGCACTCCTTGGGCCACCGGGTAATGCCGTGTTATTTCATCCAGCATATCATTCATTTCCGCAAATACATGCTGAAACATCATTTGCACCCCACCCTTAACGAAGATGAACTCTGTATTTAACTTACGTTCATTTTCTGTTAATGGAGCACTTTTCATTCCCGTAGGTATTAATTGCATAACAAGGGGGCTTTATTTACTGCAAACCACTAAAATTAGCGGATAGTCGAGTGAAGCTCTTGATCCGCTTTTTCCACTGGATGGTTATTCTCGCCTACAAAGACAACCGTTGGTTTATGACTTCTGAGTTCCTCAGCAGACATTTGCGCATAGGAGATAATAATAACGTTGTCTCCTGGTTGTACCAACCTAGCAGCTGCACCATTCAAACAAATCACACCACTGCCTCTTGGGCCAGGGATAACATAAGTTTCTAGTCGTGCACCGTTGTTATTGTTGACAATTTGTACCTTCTCATTTTCCAGAAGATCAGCAGCTTCCATCAAATCTTCGTCAATTGTTATACTCCCGATATAATTCAGATTGGCTTCTGTTACGGTGGCACGATGGATTTTCGATTTCATCATCGTTCTATACATGGTTGATGACACCTTTCTTAGTTAGAATTATATTATCGATTAAGCGTGTCTTACCAAATCGTACGGCAAGTGCAATTAGAACATCCTCTTCACTGTCCTTCAAGGAAGTTATATCATCCAAAGGGATCATCCCTGGAAATTGGGTAAACTCTACATAATCAATTTGAGCTAATGGTTCTGATTGAATCATTTGCTGAATTTCTTGTCTTAACTCCCCCACAGTCACATGCTCAGACTCCTCAGCTTTACTCCTAGCCTGCTGAAGACTTCTGGACAACACTAATGCTGCCTTACGATCCTCAGGGCTTAGATACACGTTCCGTGAACTGAGGGCGAGACCATCATGCTCCCGCACGATGGGACAAGGTATAATTTGAACATCCATATTGAGATCCCCAACCATTTGGGAAATAACTGCAACTTGTTGAGCATCCTTCTGTCCGAAATAAGCATGATTGGGTGAAACGATGTGTAACAGTTTGCCAACCACAGTCGTCACTCCGTCGAAATGACCTGGCCGAGATGCACCACATAATTTAGCAGTCAATTCTTTGACCGAGATCGTCGTCTTGGTCGGACGTGGATACATTTCTTCCACACTAGGTAGAAAAACCACGTCAACTCCCTCTTGTTTAGCCAGTGCCAAATCTTTCTCCGCATCACGTGGATACGTTTCGAAATCTTCATTAGGGCCGAATTGGATTGGATTCACAAATATACTGAGCACGACCAAATCATTTTCCATACGAGCCCTCTTCATTAGACTAGCGTGACCTTCATGTAGGAATCCCATTGTAGGCACTAATCCAACACTCAAGTGCTGTCCAGAGCGAGCAGCGTTAAATTTAGTGTCCTTCAAATAAGCTCTTAAGGCACTGATTTCTGTAAAAACTTTCATGAGTGCGACTCCGCCTTTCCTTTGCCATAAAGTTGATCAAGCACACCTTCTTCTGCAGCAAACACGTGATCTTCCCCTGGAAAAACGCGAGTTTTAACTTCTTTCACGTATTCTGAAATTCCACTTCGTATTTGATCCCCGATATTGGCATAAGTTTTTACGAAGCGCTTTTCCCTATATTCGGAAGTATATTTTAGCACATCATGGTATACCAACACTTGACCATCACATCCACGACCTGCACCGATCCCAATTGTCGGAATAGAGATTTCCGCGGAGATAGCAGCGGCTACTTCCTCAGCAACCAATTCTAGTACGATGGCAAATGCACCAGCCTGCTCCAATGCTTTCGCATCCTTAATCAATCGGCGGGCATCCGGCTCGTCTTTCCCTTGTATACGATATCCTCCAATTTGATTGACCGATTGAGGTGTCAAACCGATGTGGCCTAATACAGGCACACCTGCTTGGACAATGGTTTGAACCGTAGTAGCAATTTCAGCTCCACCCTCCATTTTAACCGCATGAGCATGACCCTCTTGCATCAATCGACGCACATTCCGTAATGTCTCATCTATACTTCCGTGGTATGTCATAAAAGGTAAATCCGTTACGATAAAAGTGTGTTCTGCTCCCCTTGCTACGGAGCGAGAGTGATACACCATGTCATCCAACGTTACCGGAATGGTTGAATCGTAGCCTAGTACCACATTTCCAAGTGAATCACCAACTAATATTATATCGATATCGGCTTCCTCCGCCAGTTTGGCTGAAGGATAATCATAAGCCGTGATCATCGTAATAGGATTACCCTCTTGTTTCATTTTTTTTATTTTGACAATATTCAATGCTCGTTTAACTGACATTTTTGCCCATCTCCTTCATGATTTCTATATCCCCACCGACTTTAACGCCCATGACAAAAAACCTTTTAGTATAGGCACTAAAAAGGTCCGAAATCTAAAGAAGAGTCACTTTCGATCGTCCCTTCTGTCTCGGTCCTTTACGGCTCAGAGCAGAATCCAACGTTACCAATAACAAATTCAAGAAATTTTCATAAGTCACACTGTCATACCGCCATGAGTGCAGTTTAGAATAACTAATACCGCCTCATGCCAACAGTATAACAAAATACGCCTTATATTTCATCCACCAAGTTGTACTTCTCCTGAGTAAATATTTATTCGCTGGCCATCCTTACTAATTAACGTCAGAGCTCCCGAAGGATCCAATCCTTCTGCAATCCCTTGAATGTCGCCACGAGCCGTTTTAACGGTGATTTCTTTACCCATGGTAATCGATAACGCTTCCCATAGATGACAGATCGGACCAAACCCTTGTTCCACATATAATTCATACAACTTTTCTAATTCGTTCATTACTGCACCAATCAGCACGGCCCGATTACAATCTTGACCGCTCTCCATCTTGAGCGAAGTAGCGATTGCTAATAACTCCGGCGGATAATCTTCAGGCTCTAAATTCACATCGATCCCGATACCCGCTATACAATAGCGGATCAGTTCATCCTCACCAACGGACTCAATAAGGATACCACATACCTTGCGTCCTTGAACCAACAGATCGTTTGGCCACTTTATCCCGGCATCTACTCCTGTGACCGCTCTGATAGCCCGACAAACCGCAACAGCACATAATAAAGTGAGTTGGGGAGCACAGGTTAATGGAAGCTCAGGCCTCAGCAGAAGGCTCATCCATATCCCTTTACCTGGAGGTGATAGCCATTTCCTACCTTGACGTCCACGACCACTAGTTTGCTCCTCAGCAATGATAAGACTGCCAGAAGGAGCGCCTTGTTCAGCGAGCAACCGCATTTCCTCCTGAGTCGAGGTTGTCACATCTATAAGTTTCAGACGCCTTCCGAACGAATTTGTCTTCATTGCCTCAATCACTGCAGTAAACTCCAGCTTATCCGGTGTATGAACTAGTCGGTAGCCTTTGCGCGATACGGCTTCAAACTCATAACCTTCTAAGCGAAGCTTGTTGATTTGTTTCCATACTGCTGTCCGGCTGATACCCAAGCGACGGCTAATTTCTTCACCCGATATATACTCCCCAGGATTTTGTAGTAACATATTCAATAGTTTGTTATCTTTCATCTCGGTTCACCACAGCTTTCGCTTGTTCCAATAGTATGTCTTTGTCATTGGGCAAGTCGCCCAAGGCCACACTAAGTAACCATTGTTTCATCAACTTACCGAGCCATGGACCTCCCGGTTTACCGGTGATCAAGAGAACTTCATTTCCGCTTACAGCTAAATCCTGAACCCGATGTACTGACAAACTTTCATGCCATAGTCTCGTCATCTCTAACGAACTAACTTTTGAATCATTCGCTCCTCCATGATCCCCATTGCAGCCTTCAAGCAGTATAGCTTGTCGTTCTAGCCATTTTTCCGTTACAGACTTACCGAACCTAACTTGCAGTGTTGTCCACACTCTACGCAGTTCCTCTTCATTATGGGGACGAACTTTAGCTTCCGTCCACGCTTCATCAAATTGCACAATCTCTGCCGTCCCTTGTGCGACCGCATTGGAGAATGTCCAAGCCTTCATAATGCGTGACGCCTCATCCCCTTGAATTCCTAAACCTTGTATTAATAGAGACCATCGTACTTCTGGTTCATTTCCTTGAATCTTACCTAAGGTCTCAAGCAAATCTTTACGAATATCATTAATTGAAGGTACTGGAACTTTCGTGTAATGCAGCAACCCACTTCGATCTAATAAGGCAAGTCCGCGAAGAGGATGCGGACCAAGAACAATCCGTTCAAGTTCTGCACGAATGCGCTCCATCGCAATGTAAGACAGCTTGTCTCTGCCAGCGAGTAGTCCACGCCACATGCTCTTTACAGGACGAAAACCAAATATGGAAGCAAAACGAATCCCCCGCATCATCCGAAGTGCATCTTCGTCAAAGCGTTCTGAGGCATTTCCTACGCACCGAATTAGCCCAGCTTCAATATCTTCCCGGCCATGAAACGGATCCATCAGAACACCGTTTATGTCACGCGCAATGGCATTCATAGTAAAATCACGGCGCTGTAAATCCTCCGTAATATCATCTACAAATTGCACGCTTAAAGGGCGACGATGATCCGCATAGGAAGACTCCTTACGGAATGTCGTCACCTCAAATTGATAATCTTCCATTAAAACAGTAACTGTTCCATGCTGAATTCCCGTTGGCACGGTACGTTCAAACAAAGAAATGACTTGCTCAGGACTCGCTGAAGTTGCGATGTCCATGTCATGAATCGGACGGTCCATCAGTTCGTCTCGTACACATCCTCCGACAAAAAAGCACTGAAAGCCACTTTCGAGTAACTTACGCAGCACATCTTCCCCCTGACGCAACATCAGGGGGTTCACCTGTTTCCAGGAATTCATGTTGAAACCTCCTTACCCGCAAGTCGGGTTTAAATGAGGTGCCTCCCGATTAAGAACCCGGTAATAAATTGATTCATATTGGGCCGTTATCACATCACTGCTGAATTCATTTCTCGCTCGTAATAAGCAGGACTCTCTCATCTCTCTAGCGAGCTTCTCATTCTTAAGCAACAAAATACTGTAATCCGCCATTTGACGTGTAGCTCCGATCGGAGCAAGAAAACCAGTTTGGCCATGTGACACAAGCTCCGGGATCCCTCCAGCCACCGTTCCAACTGTCGGTACACCACAAGCCATCGCCTCTAAAGCAACAAGACCAAAACTCTCCTTCTCTGAAGGAAGAAGTAATATATCTGCCATGGAAATAACATGTGCGATATCATCCTGCTTGCCGAGAAAATGCACCCTGTTCTCTAAACCCATTTCTTTAATTTTCATTTGAACCTTCGGTAGATCTGGACCTTCCCCTACAAGTAAAAGGCGAGAAGGAACCTGTTCATTTACCATCTTGAAAATGTCGACGACATCGCTGACCCGCTTCACTGGGCGGAAGTTAGAAATGTGCATAAGCACCTTTTCATCTTGTGCAGCGAAGTCACTGCGGCATGCAATTGCATCACGCGGATGATAAACTCGTTCATCTACAAAATTGTAAGTCAGATCAATATCTCTTACTATATCCAATACTTCACGAGTTTCCTTCATCAGATCATGCGACACACTAGTCACAGCGTCACTTTCATTGATGGCTAACCGAATCAAGTCCTTGAGTGATTCATCCTGCGCTAAGACAGTAATATCCGTTCCATGCAAAGTCGTCACAACCTTCAAATTATCCCCGACCATTTGCTTCGCTAGGAAAGCACATACCGCATGAGGTACAGCGTAATGAACATGTAGAATATCGAGCTGTTGTGACTTGGCCACTTGGGCCATTTTTGTTGCTAGAGATAAATCATACGGAGGATATCGAAACACATAATAATCGCTGACATCTACTTCGTGATAAAAAATATTCTTATGAAAACTTCCTAAGCGAAACGGAACGCTATGCGAAATAAAATGAACTTCATGGCCTTTTTCAGCGAGAAGCTTACCCAGCTCAGTCGCCACAACCCCCGATCCGCCTAGTGACGGATAACAGGTAATGCCAATTTTCAAGAATCGGTCCATAAATCGGGGGCCTCCTTAATAATCATGCTTCTCTATAATTTATGTGTTAATGGGCCCGAATAGATTTACTAAGTAAGGTGATTTTACTGCAAAACCTTCGGCATATGAAATAAGCTTACGTTGGCCTAGCAGAGCATCCCTAGCTTTAACCCGCTCCACATATCCCTGATTCAATGGAGTAGGGGCTACGTCTAATCCTGGGGCTGCTTGTCCAAATTGAGATTGATAACATCCAAGTGCTTCTTCCTTCTTCTCATAATAATCAGTAACATCCACGAGTAAATCGGGAGTTCTCCAATCATTAATGAAATAGAAGTATAGATCAGGAGCAGGAACTGCCGGCATATCTGGCATATAACGACGAAGTTTCGCGTTAAATACAGCTTCCTCAACTAGCTTACTGCATGCTATATGATCAGGATGACGGTCTTCCCAATAAGGAGCAAAGATAATACTCGGCGAATACTTACGGATGGCTCCAGTAACTGCAGCAATGTTATCCGGTGTTATGTACAAGCCGCGATCAGGTAGTCCCAAATTGCTACGCATGGTAATACCTAGCACCTCTGAAGCAGCTGCAGCCTCCATTTTGCGCAACTCAACGTTTCCATTAGAGGACAATTCTGCCTCGGTCAGATCACATATCCCAACTCTTGAACCTGCGGCAACTTGCTTGGCAATTAATCCAGCCATTCCAATCTCGGCATCATCTGCATGTGCACCAAAGATTAGAATATCAAGTTCCTGACTCATTACGAAAGTCCCGGCTTATGTTGTTCTAAGAGTTCACGCCAACCGAAATCACCACGATCTAATGCACGAACAAGAATTTCTGCTGTGGCCATATTCGTAGCCACCGGAATGCCGTGTACATCACAAAGACGCAGCAATGCCGTAATATCCGGTTCATGTGGCTGAGCCAACAATGGATCGCGAAGAAATATTACGAGATCCATCTCGTTCTGAGCAATCAGTGAACCGATTTGTTGGTCTCCACCAAGCGGTCCGGATAGAAAACGTTGAATTTGTAAACTTGTGTTTTCCATTATTCTTAATCCTGTAGTTCCGGTTGAATAAAGTTTCTTATCCTTGAAAACATGTTCATATGCTATAACGAAGTTAACAATATCGTCTTTCTTCCGATCATGTGCAATAAATGCTATATTCATCATCTGTTTTATCTCCCTTATCAGTCCACAAAATGTTCGAATCCGTAAATCATACCCTCATATTCCAGCACTTTCTTAATCGCTATATTAACCCCTGGCATATATCCAGCCCGCTCGTAAGAATCATGGCGAATTTTAAGCGTTTGACCAAATCCACCAAAGATAACTTCTTGCTGCGCGAACACCCCTGGGAGACGCACGCTATGAATGCGGAATCCGCTGTAATAACCGCCTCTTGAACCATCAATCAACTCTTCTTCCTCAGGATTCCCTTGACGAAGTTCTTCTCTGTTCTTAGCGATCAATTCAGCCGTCTTCACCGCAGTTCCGGAAGGAGCATCCAGTTTCTGGTCCCCGTGATACTCAATGATCTCTAGATGAGGGAAATATTTAGCTGCTTGAGCAGCGAACTTCATCATTAGAATAGCACCGACGGAGAAGTTAGGAGCTATTAATCCACCAATACCGCGTTCCTGGCACTGCTTGTCCAGATCCTCGATCTGTTCCGGAGTAAAGCCAGTGGTACCAACTACGGGTGATACACCCAATTTAATAGCTAACACAGTATTGCTATAAGCTGATTGCGGCGTGGTAAAGTCAACCAGCACCTGCGGTCTACTCTCAACCAAAGCCAACTCCAAATCCTGACTTAGAGTAACACCACATGGTGGTAATCCGACAAGTGTTCCCGCATCCAAGCCTTCATCAGACAAGTTAACGGCGGCCACGAGCTGTAGTGTCGGGTCCTCCAATACCATCTTCACAACTTCCTTACCCATTCTGCCAGCAGCACCGGCAACAGCTACTCTGATATTTTCTGCCATAATAGTATTCCTCACTTTCTCTTGGATAATGGTTTGTAGGCTCATTCTACTACAGCATATGAACACATCGCCTATTCGGTGTCCTTTTTACTCCAACGATTGGCATCGCGCGTAGCAAATTTGTGCATGACTTTGTCATGTGCTTTATTCAAATCGATCCCCAGGGAATTAGCGAAACAAATCGTAATGAACAAAATATCTCCGAGCTCAAGCTCAATGGAATTATCTGGTTCATTGTCCTTTTTGGGCTTTTCCCCATAAGTATGATTCACTTCACGCGCTAGCTCGCCAACTTCCTCACTCATACGAGCTAACATACTTAGTGGACTGAAGTAGCCTTCTTTAAATTGGGAGATATAATCGTCAACTTCACGCTGTAACTCCGCAAGAGATTTTTCTTTCAAAGATGGGTCCTCCCGTCCATTGGCTAGGTTTTACAACTATGTTATCGTAAAGACGTTTTGAAAACAAATCATTTTTTAATGTGTCCAAAAAAAGGTATACTAAGGAAGAATGGACAAATTTACTTTTACAATTCAAACAGGTGAGGTATCGGATGAATACATCGAAGTTATCAAGTTATGCAAAAACAGTGCTGCCTATCTTCCTTGGAACTGCAATTTACGCTTTTGGGTTACTTTATTTCATTATACCCAATAAGCTGATGGAAGGTGGCCTTACTGGTGTAACTATTCTGCTTAATTATGCGTTTGGCATCTCTCCTTCGATCTCAAACTTTGTACTCAATGTCCCTTTATTTTTCTTGGGATGGAAGATTCTTGGCGGACGCCAGATCATTTATACCGGGGTAGGAATCTCATCGCTCACATTCTTCCTCTGGTTATTTGAACGTTTAATTGAAACCGGATGGATTGTCCCTTTTTCCACAGAGCACGACTATATTCTTGTGGCTCTGTATGCAGGGGTAACTCTGGGAGCCGGTCTCGGCATTGTATTTCGTTTCGGGGGCACGACTGGTGGTTCAGATATCATAGCCCGGATATTAGGACGTAAATATGGATGGAGTATGGGGCAGGTTATATTAATGGTTGATGTTATCATTATTGGCTTGTCGCTTATTTATATCAAAAAGGAAAACATCCTCTATACGCTCGTAGCTGTATACATAGCTTCTAAGGTAATTGACTTTATCCAAGAAGGTGCTTATGCCGCCAAAGCATTCACAATTATTAGTGACTACGCTCCGGAAATTGCAGATGTTATTACGAAAGATATGGAGCGTGGAGTTACGTTGATACCCGCGATTGGGGCTTATTCTAAACAGGCCAAGCACATGGCATATTGCGTTGTCTCAAGGCAAGAGATTCGGCGACTAACAGGGATTGCTAAATCTATCGACCCTAGGGCGTTTATCATTATCAGCGAAGTGCATGATGTTCATGGAGAGGGATTCAAGGAAGAATAAGATTAGTTGATGCTCAACATTAAAATGAGTGCTTAAAATACCAGTAATGCAGATGATCGCTACGATGACGGATTATTCTTACGATCGCTGTTGCCCTTAGATTTCCTGAATTTATTCAACCCTTAGAGGTAGAAATCCAAGGGCAAAGGCGAACGCTACCGCTTCTTCAGGACAATTCCATCCTCTCCGTTATGATCTATGTATGTTACTGATTCAAGCAAACACTTATTTTGGTGTTGTGCCTATTGGAGGGGGGACAAAAAGAAATACGGCTACCTCCTAGGTAGTAGCTTTTAATTTTGGCCCTGTTAAGATTTAATATGATAATTTTAGAATAAGAATGGGAAACCCATTATATAAGGGTTTCCCATTCTTATTCTAAAGTAATGAACGAAATTATTAATTACCATTCCAATGATAGATTAGTTGCACAACTCCAGAAGAGAACGTTCTTGTATTAACCATTTTTAAATTCAATCTACGTTTTATATCAATAAACATCGGTTTTCCTTCTCCTAAAATAACAGGGTGAATAGATAATCTAAATTCATCAACAAGCCCTAAATTTATAAAAGTTGTAATGAGGCTTGCTCCGCCATATAGCCAGATGTCTTTACCAGGTTTATTCTTCAATTTGTTTACTTCTTCAGCAATATTTCCATTGATAAATATTGCTTGATTATCAGTCTCTATTTGTGTTCTGGAGAACACATATTTCGCTTTGCTATGAACCAAATCCCAAATTTCTTTCTCGGTATCAGAGGCTTTGGTTTTGGGAATATATTGTCCCCACAAATCGTAGCTTTTTCTGCCATATAAAATAGTATCAATTTGACTCAAAAAATTTGTGAACCCCATATCAGGGTCCATAATGCACCAATCAACTTCTCCATTTTTCCCTTCAATAAAACCATCTAAAGTAACTGCTAAATCTAAAATTATTCTTCTCTGTTTTATATTATTTGACACAACTCTTCCTCCTTTTTTCATTCAGATATTGTTTCATCTGCCCCGATGAATAAAAGGAACGCTCGTTCTTATTCTGACTATAACAAATATTCAGGGAGGTATCAAATATATACATCTACTTTAACAGAGCCTTCATTTTAAAGATCCCAACATGCAAATAACAATTCTCCATGTGATTGGAGGAATGATTCGTTCACGGGGCACTCGTCCAGCATCTATGGATAAAAATATTGCTTAACTGTGCCCTTACCATTTTCAACTTCTACTTCAGCATATGCTCCGTTTATGAAAGTCATTTGTGGTGGAACGTGACCACAATCGATATCATAGATGATTGGTATTTGAAGTTCCTCGGAAAGTTCTTCATAGACATCCCTAATAGTATAGTCCTGAACAGGTTGATTCGCTTCACTTCGACCAAACATAATACCAGAACAATTTTCAAACCATCCTGCAAGTTTCATTTGGACTAATGACCTACGTAAATCCACTGTTGTCAGTTCGCAATTCTCTAAATACCACAAGATGGGATCATTATTGATAACATGTTGTTGGAAATATTGCACATCACCAAATGGTGTGCCAATCAAATGCCGGATCACATCTACACATCCGCCAAGTAATCTCCCGCTTACTCTTACTTTCATAACATTTGAATCTGAAATTACTTTCCAATAAGTTTGTTCCGTTAAATGAAAGACACACGGTGAGAAGTTATCGTGGTTCCATTCCTTTTGATATTTTTGTGAAGAATGTTGAATGATTGATTCGCCTGTTTTAATTGAGAGAAGCGCTTGCCACATAGCTGTTGTCTCATCCGAATGTACACCTCTTAGATCAATCAAATTCGGTCCATGAGCGGTTGCTATACCTGTTTTTAAAGTAGTTGCTAATAACAATACGCTTATATCCGAGTAACCCAATATCCACTTGGACTTAATATTTTCAAAATCAATATATTCAAGAACCTCGATTAACAATTCTCCACCCCAAGGTGGAATCACAGTATGGATATTATCGTCTTGCATCGTATCATTAAGTTCTGTAGCACGTATCTTTGCAGGAGATGATTTGGCCTTATCTTGTGTCCATACTGTCTCTCCACAAATGACATTGAACCCTTTCGCATTCATACGGTTACAAGCATCCTTAATCAAACCATGTAACTCAGATCCAACTCCTGATGAAGGAGCTGTTATTCCTATGGTTGCCTCTTCTTTTAAAAATGGATATTTTATCATAAGCTACCTCCAAATTTAGATGAGTTTACTAAATGTTTTTGCAACAAAATCCCAGATTTTACGTTTAGTCTTCTGGAGGTGCTTAATTGATGAAATTAATTATTATCATTTTCTCCTTGCTAGGATTAGTTGCATGCGGTCACTCTTCGCAATCTGAAGAACAAACTACTATAAATCACTCTAACCCCAAGGATCAAACCCTTTCAACAATAATTCCTGATCCTGAAATTGAACCTTTTAACGCCAGTATCTCTGTCCCCAATCAAATTAATTCAAATGAAGAGTTCGTTGTTAAGGCAACGCTAGAAAACTTATCTGATAATGATTTAACCATATTACATGCATCAAGAGTTTTTTATTTTTCGATTAAAGACACTAACGGTAAGCTTGTTAATACTTTTGTGATGGCTGAGGTAGGAAAATATCGTCCTTTTCAAGGAAAAGGGATGATATCAGAACAGTATATATACAAATTAGAAAATCCAGGTGTTTATGAAGTGTCCGCAACTGCTAAATTCACAGTTGGTGAAGGGGACAATACCAAAGATTTTGAAATAGAAACAAATAAAGCTAGTTTTGAAGTTATCCCGTTGAACTAACGGTGAACTATACAGCAATATCCATTCGAAAGACAAACAAAATTAACAGTTTCCTTCCGTATGTAAACAGAGACAAACTTATCTATCCACCAATATTTGCTCCGTACCTTGGTGGTAATGCGCTGGACTTCAAATACTTTGAATCACATATTGATGTGGTTGTTACAGACTCCCCTATGTGGGTCCTCATATAGCTGTTGGTAAGGATATTTGGAGACCACAGCGATTGTAGGAACGGTCCGTTCGCGGAGCGTCACTCAGAACACTTAACTTACTCCCAAATAAAAAGAGGGTATCCCAAGCCATTTTTTTGGCTTTTGGGACAACCCCCTTGAAATTTTCATTTATCAAGCGTGGTCCCCTTCAATAGAGAACCCCCTGAGTTACAGTCGATAATGGTTAGAGTCATCTTCTCTTCTCCCTACAGAAGAAACAATTTGGTCACCACGATACTTACGGAATCCCGTATAGAATAACGTCAGCACGATCCAGCCCCCTATGAGGGTACTCCAGTACCATGGGCTCCCATATCCAGTAATCGGTAGAAATACGGGCTCGTCAGCTCTCCGACCAAATAACTCCTTCAACAAGCTTTTGCCCAGATCGATGCCTTGATCAATAGCCCCTAGATCCAACGTCTTGTCATTGCTCAGTCTTTCAACGTAAGATAACCACGATTCAAATTTATTAATTTCTGAAGGATCGCGGGTAATGATGGCTGCAGATCGAATCACCTCATAATGCTCTTTGAATGTCTGAAATACATCCTTTAGTTCGGAAGCATCCCCAGCCACACGCGCTTTCTCCATACTCTGCAAGTTATCTGCCATGACTTTATAATACTGGAGCCATAGAGCCCCTTCTTGATGATTCAAACTGTTCACAGCCAGTCTCAGCCTAGCTGAAGTACCGATCCACTCTTCCTGCGAGACTTCTACCCTGGATAGTGTCTCCCTCGCATCCATAATAGTCTCAGCGAGCGCATGAATACCTTCCACTGATGTTAAGCCTTTAAATGAAAGACCCTCTAGAGCATCAATCAGTGACTCCATCTCCAGCAACGCCCCTTGTGCGTTCCCTTGCTGCATATTGTTATATAGACGTTCCGCTGCCGTCTCAAGCCTTTGCAGCTTCTCAGCTCGCTCTGACGCAGCCGTACCCGTAGCAGCAACGTCTACGGAAAATGCTCTAGCATATGACGGCACAGCTAACGGACTCCATATCAGGAATAGCAGCACCGCTAACCACCCGATCCTTTTCCTCCAACTCATGGACATCCCTCCTTACCATTCATGGTATGGCAGGCTGTCCACAGTTAGAACTCTAGTTCATCGTGTATCTCAAGTTCTTTTTGCACCTTTTAAGGCAATCCATGTAACCACAGCACTAGCAACTGTTAGAAGTACGGTAAAGAGCTTTATTGTGTTTACATCATCATACAAAGTCTGAGGTAACCATGGATAGACATCATAGGTATAGTCCACCAAATCATTTAATAGAGTCCAACAAGTAGCGCTTAGAATCATTAATGTCCCGAATTTGAACATACGAACGAATAATAGCGTTTCAACCGCCATGGCCAAGTGGGAAGCTACTAACATCCAATCTTGCCATACTAGATCTCCTCCCTGATGTGCCCCTGCAAAAATCATAGAGACAGCCCAAACGCCATATTTAACACTCGTTACAACTGCTAGTGCCTCGATCAAGGTACGGATTTTTCCAAACTTGGCCAGAGGTCCAGGAAATAGTAGAAATAACAAAGCAAGCGTGAAGAACAAACTTGCTGTAGGACTGTCTGGGACGAATACGATCAGCCAATGGGGTTGGCTCATCCACGTCTCGCGAAGTTGCCCTCCATACCATATGTATCCGTATACCGTTCCTAGTAAATTAGATATAAAAAATAACCATAGCATGAACCGAGTTGATAAAAATGCTCGGCTCCAAAAATATGACAATCTCAATTTCATGCCCCTTCCTCATCACAGGTCCAATAAATAAAAACCTGATCGTTTGTACGATCAGGTTTTTTACTTTAGTCTAATTTTACTGTTCCGCTTTTTGTTTCGCAAGCCAGTCAGCTAAATGATCAATATCTTGATCCGTGAGCCCCGAAGCAATAGCTGTATCATACATCGCTGGCATCTTATTATTGTATCCTTCTTTAATGATGGCAAGGATAGCTTCCTTATCATGCTTATCACCAACACCACGTAGTGAAGGACCACTTGCCCCTTTAAGATCCGCAGCATGACATGAAATACAAGTCGCTGTCTTATATGTCTCCATGGCAGTATCTTCCTTATCCACGATACCAATTTCCTCTTGCTTAATCGCATTAGAAGTTGGTAGACCTTTTTGCCTATTTTCTAATGCTTGTTCCTCACGTTTGATATGTTCCGGCTTTTCCCCAGCCAATTTCAACTCATGCTGGTAATGCGTCCAAGCGAAATTGGTTAAGTACACAACCGCCGCAAGCGACAGTAACATAAGCGACGAAGCAATTGGCCGACGATAAAATCTACGTTCCTTCCCCCGGTCTAGAAACGGAGCAAGCATGAGTCCCCCAAATGCCGCAGTCGGTATGCCAGCTGTTCCCAGTATCACCCAATCTCCAGAAGCATATGGGTACTTCAGATACTGATACAGAAAGAGAAAATACCAGTCAGGCATGGGTATAACGGACGCACTAGGGTTAGCAGGAAAACCGAGAGGGGCAGGTTCAGATATGGTTAATACTAAGAATCCAACAAGTACAACCACACCAACCATCCATTCTTTCAATAGAAAGTTAGGAATAAACGCTTCCGATTTACCAGGATAAGCCGTGTAGTCGGGAGGAGTGATAAATCCATTCCCTTTTCGAACACGCGAATCACCGACAAATACGACTTTCTCTTTCAACTTATCTCCGTGGGCCATATAAATGCCTCCCTTCTTCTAATTAGAATGTGTTGACTGCCTCTTAAAGTGGTCCGGAAATCCCTTGTCTGCGGATCATAATAAAATGTCCCACCAGAAGGGTAAGCAACACAGCCGGAAGGAAGAACACGTGAATGGCAAAGAACCTAGTTAACGTTTCAGCGCCAACAATCGTACCACCCTGTAGTAACTCTTTCATAATAGGTCCCAGCACAGGTATCGAATTAGCGATCTCTAGCGTAACTTTCGTAGCGAAATAGGCCTTATTGTCCCAAGGCAGCAAATAACCCGTCAATCCGAGTCCAATCATGACAAAGAAAATGAGCATACCGACAACCCAGTTCATTTCGCGTGGTGCTTTATAGGAACCAGTGAAGAAAACGCGAAGGGTATGAAGGAACATCATTACAATTACCAAACTCGCCCCCCAGTGGTGCATACCACGAACGATTTGACCGAAAGCGACTTGGGTCTGCAAATACTCAACACTACCATACGCATTGATAATATCAGGGACATAGTACATTGTAAGAAACATCCCAGATAAAATCTGAATAACGGTAATGAAAAACGTCAATCCGCCAAAACAATAAACGAATGCGGAAAAGTGATGTGCCGGGTTTACATGCTCCGGAACTTCATGATCTGCAACATCTCTCCAAATCGGCGTGATATCAAGACGTTCATCAATCCAGTTATACATGTTTTTTAACATCTGAATCTACGCCCCCTTATTTCACGATCGTGTTCGGGATAATTTCCCCCAGTAAAATCCAGTCATTCTCCAGCTTTACTCGGTATTCATCCAGCGGCTTAGGAGCGACAGCAAGCTGCTTACCCTCTTTTGTATAATGCGCACCATGACATGGACAGAAATATTGTTCTGGGAATTCCTGATTTTTGTTCCACCCTACCGTACACCCCAAGTGCTTGCAGATCGGTGAAAGCGCATAAATTTTTCCCTTTTCGTCTTTGCTGATCCATGCCGTCAGCGTTGCGGTGCTCAAATACCATCCGTCCTGCTGCTTGAGTTCAAAGGTAAACTCCTGCGGTTCAGTCGTTATTTTGCTAGCTTCAACCACTTTGATGTATGCGCCCTCACCTTTTTGCCGTAGAACTGGATCCACAGCGAAACGTACCATCGGAAGTGCCACACCACCCATCATAAAGGCAGTAGCCCCTCCCAAAGTATATGTAAGAAACTGCCGGCGGGACATTTCCTTACGAATAGGCGGTTTATTCGATGATTCATGTTGGTCGCTCTGATTGCTCATTACTTTCTCCAACCCCCTTTGCCAGCCAATTCGTTATTTTCCATTTTCAATGATAAATGTCACTTTTATTAATAAGTCATATTAATAATATATGAGCAATATGAGAGCGTCAAGATTTTCCAGTTGCTTTTTTCTATCAACTAGGCATCCGTTATTATTAATTGTCGATATTTAGTCACATTTACCTTTGATTATCTCTTTGCCAAATACGTTGAATTTCGTTCTGAATTATCATACTATTAGGAAGTGCTTCAGAACCCTCTAAGCTTTGCAGGGAAAGGACTAGATCAACATCAGGAAGATATGAATTATGTAGTAAAACATCCGATGTTATGACAACTACAAACCTGAATCCGGACGACTTGACATTGCGAGAAATTTCATTTATAAATTCAAAAATATTATCTCTTCCATATTGAACTGTTGGATATGTAACTACCCTTCCTTTAAAGGGGATTTCCACTAAATCCATCATATCTCTCAGTCTCAACAAAGCCGCAGTCACTTCATACGGTTGTTCTTTTCCGCTAAGTCCAGCAACTGGAAGAAGACAAGTATCTAAGTATGGCCGGAGTTCTTCCCACGTGTTCGATTCTACTTCACTAAATTTCAATTTTTCTCCTCCTCCTTACCTCTCTTTCATTATAATCAAACAAATGTCCTTGACAAATGTATTCTGAAGACTTGAGAATGAACCGAAGTATGAAACAACTCCACTCACCTACTTCTATTAGATGAACGGTTGGAGCAGTTTCAGAACAAAATGAATACTTTGTTGAGTCATTTATCGTCAGGAGGAAGTTTATAATGGAAGTCGAAACTAGTAAGCCTGCGCGGCCGAAATTGTTGAGTCAATTTACAGCGCCTTTCTTACAATCCCGCTCTTTCCCGTATCTTTGGCTGGGACAGTTAATCTCAATTTTAGGTAGCTCAGTTACTATGGTTATTCTTCCGATTATTGTTTACACGCTTACTGGATCATCGACAACGATGGGATTAATCATGGCTGCGTATACTCTCCCCAGCATCCTAATGCTTCCCATATCAGGTTGGATCGTAGATCGATATAATCGTATCCATATCATGTTATTTGCTGATATCATGCGTTTCATAGTTATGTCAATCATCGCTTCTTTTATCTTCACAGATATCTTATCTATTCAGGCTTTGTTTGTGCTTGTAGCACTTTACGGATTATTGGAGGGCCTCTTTCAACCTGCTTATTCTGCTGTTCGAGCGTCCGTCTTTACACCTGAAATCCGAAATTCTGCCAATGCATTAACGCAAATTAGTAATCAGGCTGTTCGCTTGATCGGTCCTTCTTTAGGAGGCCTACTTATTACTTTCCTTTCGGCCGGTTGGGGTGTTACTTTGGATGCCCTCACTTATGTAGGATCATTTATTTGTTTGTTCTATCTGCGTAAACTTCTCCCCTTTCACAAGAAAGAGACGACCCCAGATAGCGATTGGCGCAAAGACTTCACTGAAGGAATACAGATTTTAAAGAGTAACGCCTGGTTATGGATTACAATCCTCGCTTTTTCATTCATCAATATTTGTTACAGTGGAATTGTTATCGTTCTCATACCCTGGTTGTTCAAAGTTCATCTTGAATTGACTCCTTATGTATATGGTATCGGTATAACCTGCTCAGGGATCGGTGCAATACTTGCTGGACTTCTGTTTGGAACGAGAAGCAAGTGGTCCAATCGTGGACTCATCGCTTATGGTGGAGCATTATTGAGTGGGATTTCACTATTACTTATGGCTTTTACATCTTCTCCCTTCATACTTTGTGCCCTGTTTGTTCTGGAGGGTTTCGGAATAATGGTCTTCGGTTTGATCTGGGAGACTAGTCTTCAGGAGCTTGTCCCGCAGGAAGCCTTTGGCCGAGTCTCAAGTTTAGATATGCTTGGTTCCTTTGCATTACTACCTTTAGGCTATATCCTTGTCGGTTGGCTTGCTGATATTATCGGAGGTACGCAGACGATTGCTATTTTCTCCAGCTTAGGAATCCTCTGTGTAATCTCCATCATGTTTATCCCCGGAGTGCGCAAGTTCGATTAGGCCAATCTATATATAAAAAAGAAGAAATGCCTTAAACGGCATTTCTTTATTTACCCAATATTTTGAGTTCATCCGTCAAGAGTCGGAAGGCCACTTCATCGCCTTTGGCCAATGCATTATCAATTTCACTATATAGCTGTTGATAACGTTGTTTACGCAGAGCTTCGTCCCATACCATTTCCGCTGCTAAACTAAGCATCACTTCATAAGTAACCTTTATCTTATCCATAGGATGCACCTCCAAACACTTGTCAAAGAGAACTTAGTTTCTGCTCTTTCTTAAGCATATTCACCGATTTTTTTACCGTTAGTGACTATAGCCTCTATACACATTAAAGTGCTATAGCCTATGCGATACTTATGATGAATTGTGCCACAAACTTTAAATTTCTATCATCGACCCTTCTGAAGACCAAGGATAGCCGCCCTGCCAAATTGTGTTGTCTGTATGTATCGTACCTGCTGTTCATCTTCACCTATCCGTACCATTCCTAGATGTAGCATCATTCTCAGAATTCTTTCTTCAAATATAGATTCTGACGAATCATAAAAAAACGGTTTGATGAGACGCTCCATGTTCTCATACAACGAGGAAATCGTAACCCATTCCTTGGAACAACGTTCGATCCAGTAAACAAGAGAGAGCAGGTTAGGGATCGGGCCTTTGTATAGTCTTAACCAGAAGCTTACCATTTGCATCTTCGAATCCTGCTTTTCTGCTCCCAGCAACGAAACACCAGCAGCAGATAAACTTAGGCCACCTACATTCTCCCTGATAAGCCGAGAATGATAGGCATAGTCGTACAATAATGCAAATCGGCTAGGATAATCCTTGAAACGACGACCATATCCAAAACGCCAACCTTTGCCTACGAGTGGTTCTGAAATGTGCATTGTCTCCATAATCTGCATTTGATTCCTGCGATACATGATCCCTTCACTATTCAGGGGAATCTCATGAAGTTGAACATATTGAAGGAACAATTGTAGGTCCCCTGGAAGAAGATCAATCTCCTCCCGATACATGGATGGTTCACCCAAGGCTGGAATCAATTCCGATTTAAAACGTCTCTCAAGTACCTCTCTGAATCGATGATTCAAATCTTCTGGTACTTCGAACAAATAACGCGTATTCTGAGTCGAGCCATTGAACAGCCACCCCCGCTGCCTGAATCTTGTAATGACATCCCTTGGACTTTCTTTTTCTCTGGCGTCTTCAGTGAAACGCGACTGTTGTGCACAAGCAATTAACTCTTCTAGACTAAATTGACGGCGGCCATCAAATAGCAACGTATTAAGAAAACGCAAATCTTCCAAACTCAACCTGCCCACATGCTGTTCAATAAATTCTCTGCTTCCTATCGTCTGCAAGATTGACTGAATTAACTCATGCTTGGAATTTTCGTTACAGTCACACTTATAGTGATTTGCTATTCTATTTAGTTGTCCGATATCGGCAAAAGTGAGCATATCCGCCAAGTTCATACTTTACCGCCTCACCGTTTTACTATCATTATTGGAAAATATGCAACTTTTATTCCCTTAATAGCAAAAAAAATCCGACCTAGGTCGGATTATAATCGATCTTCTACAGTTTCTTTCAAATGACGGGTACAATTGTATAATACTAAATCCCAATTCGACTCTTGTTTCTCGACAATCGTGAGGGATAAATTCCCAATTCGTTCACTACACTTATTTTGATATAACGCACTATATAATTGTGCAAGCAGCCCTCCATGCGAGATAACTAGCACATTACGGTCACCATAACGTTCCCCTAAATCATTCATGAAAGCTAATGCCCGTTTACGAATTGCTTCATCCTTTTCCTGTCCAAGGTCCAGTTGATCCCATTCTTTACCCCACAATGTTTCACGTTCCAGGGAAGTTAATCCTTCCACCTGACCAAATGCACGCTCCATAATTCTAGAGTCGGGGTCATACATCGGTATTTTCAACGAGTCAGCAATGATTTTTCCAGTCTCTTGCGCGCGCGACAATCCGCTAGTAATCACGAAATCCCATTGATATGTTGAGTCATCCTTTAATCTTTGAGCAAGTTGATATGCCTGTTTTCTTCCTTCTTCATTTAATGGAATATCACTCTGGCCCTGGATTTTGCCAACTGCGTTCCAATCCGTAAGCCCATGGCGTATTAATCCTACGAGCATCTTCATCCCCCTATACTTGATGTGATAAACACTATGTATTATTGTATCAAGAAATAAAAATAAAAGCCTCTTCCAAATTCTTAGTTAGGAAGAAGCTAATATTCTTATTTATCTCTTTGCGCGCCTGATACCCTTCCACGAAAACAAGGCAAGACCCATTCCCGCCATAGATAAAAGCATCCAATATTGCGGGTAAGATGGTCCCATTTGAGCAACAAATGGCTCGACGATTCCTCGAGATACACTTGGCAATGTCAGTGAGAATTCTTCTTGGGGTTCGATATCAGAAACCACAGCGACTGCTGGCAATATACCAGTCATCGGTTTAACAGCCTCATGGTTATCTTTGGATCCTCCGACCATAACTAACAGGAAGCTGCAGAGGAAAACCGCCAAGAAACAAGCGGCCCAAATTGAAACGCGTTGCCGTAAACGACGTGAAGTCTTACCTTCCCCAGCGTTAGGTGCTAACCAAGGGGATTCTGCATAAATACGCTCCATCACCCTACGGTTTATGCCTTCTGCTTGTTCCTCTGACACTTCTATAGGTAAATCATGCACCGCATTTAAACTTTCTTGCCAAATTTGATATTCTGCAGCGCAAGATTCGCAACCCAAAGTATGCCACTCCAGCATTCTACGCTGGGGATGATTTTCCGGTAATTCCGGCATCAATCCAAACAACTCTTGGGCCTCTTTACAGTTCATCTGCTTTTCATCCCTTCATATTGTTCGTAGATGGGTTCATAAAAGTAGGGTTCAAGCTGGATCTTCACGCTACTGCGTGCCCTAAATAATAGAGATTTCACCGCACTAACACTCTGTCCCATTATGCCGGCGATCTCTTGATAATCCAACTGGTCATATTCACGTAGAATAAGTGCAGATCTTTGTTTTTCAGGAAGATTATTGATGGCTTCGCGCACCATACTTACCTTCTCACTCCGCAGTACAGCTTGCTCCGGAACAACATCATTAGTCGCAACCGGTACATACCCACTTTCCTCTAAAGGAATATTAGCCGTACGCTGCTTACGCAATTCACTAAGCACGGTGTTCCTAGCGATTGTGTACAACCATGTGGAAAAAGAAGCATCCACTTCCCGGAAGGAGTGCAGACTCCTAAATGCTTTGTAGAATGTCTCCGAGCATAAGTCTTCAGCGAGCAACTCCATATGAGCGCTCTTCAACATGTGATACACAAAGGCCAATATTTTGCGTTGGTAACGGCGCATTAACTCCGCGTACAACTCGGTATTGCCTTCTTTAATTTCACGAATCATTTGGGAATCCGTCATTATGAGTGCGATCCTCCTCGCCCATCCATGTACTTATTCCCCGTTCGATTCCACTTATTCTTACCGAACAGGATATAAAAAGTTGCGGTTTATATGTACTATTTTATAAAAAAACAGCCAAAATATTTCTGAAATAGTATGACTTGCTCTAATCGATGAATATTATACCATAGAACTGGGGATTAAAAAACTTCTCTATATTACTCTAGATAACATAAATCGTAAAATTTATAACTATGTTATTGCGGCAGTTTCTCGATGAATTTCCTTAAAATAATGTATAATAGTGTTCAGTTCTAATGAAAGGAAGGTCCCCATGAGATTGTCTATAGGCATGAGAAATATTAAAACCGCCATTGCGATATTTGTTTGTCTCATCATTTCAGAACTCCTACACCTGGAATATCCATTTTATGCTGCTATAGCAACGATAATATCCATGGAGAACTCTGTAACAAATTCATTTACGGTCGGCAAGAACAGAATGATGGGCACTTTTGTTGGTGCAGGTATAGGCTTAATTTTTGCCATTATTGATCCGCAGAATGCCTTTTATTGCGCCATTGGTATCGTACTCGTCATTTACATATGTAATTTACTAAAGTGGAATAAGTCCATATCTATTGCTAGTATCGTGTTTCTCGCGATCATGTTAAATTTACAGGTTGGAGGTAGCCCACTTCTCTATGGTCTAAACAGGATATTTGATACGCTAATCGGCGTTAGTGTGGCTGTTGTCGTTAATTATCTGATCTTCCCTCCAAAACATGAGTACAACCTTCATATCGCACGAAAAACAGTCATGAGGAGACTTGCAGAAACAGCAGAGGAAGTAGTTAACTTTGGGGTCAACGATGACTTAAAACCTCTCAAAAAAGATATTGCTGACTTGGAAAAATATCTCGAGCTTTGTAAACTTGAATTCCACCTCAAGAAGGACCTAAGTCAAACGATGGAACTTATTGAAGAGGAAGTAGAGATTTGTAAAAATATTTATTCGCATATGCGTATGATTCAACGGTTATACATTGAACAAGATCTAGTTATACATCAAAGAGCCTCTCAACAACTTGATTCGGAATCATTGTCCATCGTTATCCGCTATCATATCGATTGTATTATTGTTGAGATCGAAGGCCTAGGACTGATTCTTCCGCAACAACAATAAGGACAAGCGAATAATACTACTATTGAATTCATTCTCAGGGGGTTACACCATGGAGTTCAGACAAATGAAGGAACATGAACTGAAGCAAGCTGCAGTATTAGCGAACAACGTCTTTAGAAAAGATGGAGAAATACAAATGGAAGAGATATTTCCAGCCCTGTTCCAACCCGGTGTAAGTCATTCCTATGGTGCTTTTGATCAATATGGTGATATCGTCTCGTTTATGGGCATGGTTCCACTAATCATCAACTCAGGAAGTGTTAACTTGTCTGCATTTTCCATAGGTGCAGTTTGTACTCATCCAGAATACCGTGGTCAAGGGATTGCCTCAAGACTATTATCCCTATGCCTTCAACATGCAAAAGATGCAGGAGCTTCACTATTATTCATATCAGGTGATAAATCACTGTATTTAAGAGCCGGAAGTGTGTACTTCGGTAAATCCACCCAGTTTATACTTGACCCGCCCGCTGCAAGACACCTTGTTTCAGAACAAAACTTATGGAACTTTCGCGATATGAAGCCGGAAGATATTTTTGCCATGCATGATCTGATCAAATCTCAAACTGGTACGATTCAATGGGGTCTCTCTGACTTACAGCAATTCATCGGAACATCTCCTATGGCTACTCTTTATGGACTGACTCAGTATATTAAAGTAGCGGAAATACCCGGTGAAGGAATTAGCGCTTTTGCTGCGATAGGTATTCCACGACCCGACTCCTCCCCGGAACAGCACCAGGAACAAACTAGTCAAGTTGGAACTGTCATCGAATGGGCCGGATCAAATAAGGCGGTCACAGCGCTCCTGTCCCATTTGCTCTCACACTTCAATCTATCTTCACTAGAAATCAATCTACCGTGGCAGTATACCCAGCTTTCAGCTTCTCTGGAAGAGGCGGGTACAGGACAGATCCCAAGTACTAATGCAGGTACTCTCTTAGTTGCTGACGGAAATACCCTCATCACTCAATCCAGGTTAGATTCAGTTCATGGACACGATCTTACAATCTCCATTGATACGGAGGGTACATATATCCTCAATTCACCTGATGGTGCTTCTGTCATTGGCGGGAATGCTGAACTTTGCTCCCTGTTATTTGATCCTGATACTGAAATTACACAACCATCGAATTTCAAGCTGAAGACACTACCTCTGCCTTATATGTATGGGCTATATTTCATTTAAACAAAGGGTCAAGCCATGTCGAACTTGGCTTGACCCTTTGTTTGTATAATCCATTCTTTACTTTTCAGTAACTCTACCTTGTGCGTCAATATTTGCATTATAAGAGAGCTTGTTCAAGAGCTTATACGTCTTTTTATTATAAGTTTCACTCATATAATTAGGCTGCCCATGGATGATTTTTACTGGTGTTATTTTACTCGTAATGACAGAATCCTTAATTTCAAAATCAACAATCATCGAATCAAGCGTCTTATCTCCGCCACGTGTTGAGCGATTAAACACAAAGTTTCCTAATGAATAATAGATCGGCTTGTGTTTATAATATTCAATCCCCATCAAACAGTGGCTATGTGCTCCAATAATCATATCCGCTCCACTATCGACCATTTGTTGTGCCATCTTACGGGCATACGGCTCAGGATAATCTTTAAACTCCTCATTCCAATGGATATATACAATCGTATAATCATTCTCTTCTGCCGATTTCTTGATTTCACTTAGCATGGGTTCAAGAGTATAGGCCGATGCGGCCCCTCCACTATTCTTCCCTGCATGCCATGAAGTACCTGATAGAACACGACTCACACCAAGTACAGCAATCCTCTTATCTTGTATCGTCTGTACAAATGGAGTAAATGCCTCTTTAATATTCTTGCCTGCTCCTGTATATCCGATTTTGTACTTGTTTAGTTGTACAAATGTGTCCATCATTGCCTCTTTACCATAATCAAGAATATGATTGTTTGCCAAGGATACTCCATCAATTCCTGCATACACTAATCCTGCTAGTGTTGTAGGCTTCGAACGAAAGACGAATGTCTTATCTGCCACAGGTTGGCCTTTGGTCGAGACTGGTGTTTCCAAATTTGCAAAAACCATATCCGCTTCTTTAAACTTCGGTGCCACTTTTTCAAAAGGATAGTTAGCTCCATATTTAGTTATTTGATTTCCTACATATCCGTCAAGCAAAATATCCCCTGCAAATGTAAGCTTAATTCCTTTTTCTTCTTCAGATGTAGACTTGCCTAATGCCATTGAAACAGGTAGCACGAGTAATAATACCAATACAACAAATATGAATCTGCGTAATATACGAGCTACCATTTCACTCTACCTCCCCGTTCACCCGTTCCAAATGCTACCATTATATAATATTAATCCATATTAAAGTCAAGAGCTTCTATCCGCTCGTCCATCATATGCTGAAATAAGCCTAAAAAGACTGGAAATAGCGGGTGAAATTCGGAGACCACGACGACCGCTGTCGCTTTTCCGAAATCGTTACGTCCCATCCGCTACTTCGAGCACATATTCAAACTTTTATTGTTCTTCTCTCATGAAATCCGCAACGACCAGAACATCCACATGTCTCGCTGATCGCAATATCTGTTTGGTGACATCACCGCGAAACCACTTGCGTAACCAAGAGCGCTGGGATTGACCAATAATAATCTGTGTACTCTGTAATTCTTGCGATCTCTCTAGCAATAAGGAAGCTACACGCCCCGGAATCACATTCGGGATCACCTTAAAGATACCACCCAATCTTTCCGTCAATTCCTTCAGTTCACATATATGCTTATCTGTCACTTCCCCACTCTGCTTGATTTCCTGTACATACGTTACATACCAGTTAGCCTTCAGCCGGTAAGCGATACGGAAGCCACGGCGGATGAGCCGTTCTGCATTATGTCCAAGTGTGATACATACATAAATTACTTCTTGACGCCGCCAAGGTCCCCGCAATGAACCGTTACGCTCCCAAGCCTCCAGTCGCTCATCTACATCATCAGCAATTTCGCGTAGCGCCAGTTCCCTAAGCGCGATTAAATTCCCGATTTTGAAAAAATGTCCCAACGCCTGATCAACTTTCACCATCGCATAAATTTTGCCCTCCTTCATCCGTTCCTGAAGGGCTTTAGGAGTCACATCTATAAGCTCCACTTCATCTGCTCGCTGCAGAATGCTGTCCGGTACGGTTTCCCTTACCCTAACACCGGTAATTTGCTCTACTGCATCATTCAGACTCTCCAAATGTTGTACATTCACCGTGGAAATGACCGATATCCCTGCATCTAGTAGCTCCATTACATCCATATATCGTTTCTTATGTTTACTACCCGGCATATTGGTATGCGCGAGTTCATCTACCAGCACTACTTCAGGATTGCGCCTAATGATCGCCGCTGTGTCCATTTCTTCCAGAACCGTTCCACGGTAATCAATACGTTGGCGTTCAACGGTTTCAAGTCCGCCTATTTGCTCCAACGTCTCTTTACGGCCGTGGGTTTCCAACAGTCCCACAACCACGTCGATCCCTCTTTTAAGTAGGTCATTCCCCTCACGTAACATCTTGTAGGTTTTGCCCACACCCGGAGCTGCACCAATATACACCTTAAAAGTACCTCTACGGATATTTTCAATTTCCTTCATTACTTCTTGGCTGCTCAGCCTATGGTAGGAATCAGACTCACGTTTATTACGATTATGTAAAGCCGGCAGTACTCGTTCTCCCTCCTGCTCCGCTCGATCCGCCACAAAGAACACATCCACATTACGGATATGTTTTAATAATGAATTGGCGATGGACCCCCGCCAAAACTCCTGCCATTTATTCTGTTTCGAGTGCCCCATCACAATCCGGGTAATATTATGCTGCAATGCGTATTGCACCAGAAGACGTGGAATCTCCCGCTTATATCGAAAGGGTATTTCCTCCATCAAAGCACCGATTTTATCAGCCAGTTTCCATAGTGAACGCTTAAATGTAGCGGCATCCTTAGATAGCGGAAGTCCTTGCTTCCAGAAAGAGACTACTGCCAATTCCCCGTTTAATCGCTTGGCAATCTGCTGTCCACGGCGGATATGTATCGAGCCGTTCCAGTAATATTGTGCTGATACTAGAACCTTTTCTGCGATGCCCGCAGTTCCAAGCAGTCCTTGTTCCTCGCGGTGCTTCTCTAATGAATAATTTACATCCTCGGCAACCATCCGAAGCGCGAGCTCTCGTAACTTACTAAGATTCCCTTTATTAAAAAGTGGAATATGATCCCTTTGTCCCAAATGTCCTTCAGATAAACGCTGAAGTATTTTTTCCGGAGTCACATCAATCAGAACCAGTTCATCTGCCAGAGCAAGTACATCTGTCGAGATAGAATACTCGACCTCCATTCCCGTCCACTTCCGAGCTAAATCCGCTGCACCTTCCAGCTCATATACGTTCACCGTGGTTATCACGCTAATGCCGCAACTCAGCAAGTAGTTGATATCCTCCAACCGTCCAGGCCGCTCCGCCCCCTCCTGGTTTCGGTGAGCCAACCCATCAGTCAACACGACCTCGGGATTACGCTTCACAATAGCTTCGACATACAGGTCTTTCTTCTCAATATCATCCTTATACCAATGTATACTTGGAATTCGTTCCAAATCGCCAAGCTGATCCCTGGTTTCAGGACTCTGATTAGTAGAAACGGCACAAATCACCACATCGATCCCTTGGGATTTCAGCATCTGACCTTCACGCAGCATCTGATATGTTTTACCCGCCCCGCTAACTGGCCCGATAAAAATCTTCAGGCGACCGCGATGCAGTTCATACATGGACAGCAATAATTCCTCAGGCGTCTTTCTCCGGTACGTTTCCATTAACACCACTCCCACGCAAGCATTAAATCCCCGCCCGATTCCAAGGAATCAGGCAGGGACAACAGATTCATCTTACGATTTCGATAACTCCATCAAATCCATATTAAGTTTCAGTACATTCACGCGTTTCTCACCGAATACCCCTAGATCACGGCCCTCTATGTGCTGGCTTACCAACTCCTCCAATTGAGAAGCTGGAATACCGGTCAGTTTGCTGATCCGCGGAATTTGCACGATTGCCGAGTCCGGTGTGATGTGTGGATCAAGTCCTGATCCAGAATTGGTTACCAAAGCTACGGGTAATTCGCTCAAGGGAACATCCGGGTTATCCACTTGCCATTGTGTAATGAAATCTTTCGTACGCTGCAACATATCCACGTTAGATGGTCCATAGTTATTGGAACCGGAAGCCTCCGCTTTATACTCAATACTAGAGACCCGACTATGGAACAACGCAGGATCACTAAAATTTTGACCTATCAATTCCGATCCCACTACAACCCCATCTTCATTCTTCAATAGGCTCCCATTCGCTTGGGAAGGCATGAGAACTTGGGCGATGGCTGTAGATGCCAGAGGATAAATGATTCCGCAGAGAACAATGAATACCAAACTTAGTCGTACAATAATAAAGAAATAAGAACCTTTCGATGGTGACTGCTGTTCAGGAGCAGCTTCGATGGAGTTCGCCATGATGCTCTCACCCTTTCTATAATTAGTCAATACGTCGTTATATCCACACACTTACAATCATATCAATGATCTTAATACCCACGAAAGGAACAATGATCCCACCCAGTCCGTAGATCAAAATATTACGGCTGAGTAGCTTAGTGGAACTCATCGGTTTATATGAAACACCTCTCATAGCAAGCGGAATTAATAACGGGATGATGATCGCATTAAAGATTAGCGCCGATATGATCGCCGAGCTCGGTGAGCCGAGTCCCATAACATTCAATGCTTCCATCTCTGGAATAGCTAATGTGAACATCGCTGGTATAATTGCAAAATATTTGGCGATATCGTTCGCTATACTAAACGTTGTCAAAGCGCCTCGTGTCATCAGCAATTGCTTACCTATAGCTACGACTTCAATAATCTTTGAAGGATCGGAGTCTAGATCGACCATATTAGCTGCTTCTTTGGCTGCCGACGTGCCGCTGTTCATCGCTAGACCAACATCAGCCTGAGCTAGAGCAGGTGCATCATTCGTACCGTCACCTGTCATGGCTACCAGTTTACCTTCGTTCTGTTCACGGCGAATGACAGCAATTTTGTCCTCAGGCGTACTTTCGGCAATAAAATCATCTACTCCAGCTTCGCGAGCAATCGTTGCGGCAGTCAGTGGATTGTCACCCGTACACATGATCGTCTTGATCCCCATAGAGCGAAGTTCTTCAAAGCGTTCCTTCATGCCAGGCTTAACCGTATCCTTCAGATAGATGAGTCCATAGATCCGGTTATCTACCGCAACAGCAAGCGGGGTTCCCCCTAGCCGGGCAATGGCATCCGAGTTACTATCCAAATTAGTAGGAATCTGACCCCCTTTGGACAGTACCCATTTCTTCACGGAGTCAACCGCTCCTTTACGAACGGAGCGTCCGTCAAGTAGATCAATACCACTCATTCTTGTTTCCGCCTTGAACTCTACGAATTCACCACCATCTCCAAGACTGCTGTCATAACTGCAATCTAGCTTCTTAGCCAATTCAATGACAGAACGTCCTTCTGGTGTCTCATCCTTCAGTGAGCTTATCGCTGCCCAAGCCGTAAGCTCGGCTTCCGTTTCATTCCCCACGGGTACAAATTCACTTGCCATCCGGTTACCGAAAGTAATAGTACCGGTCTTATCTAATATCATCGTATTGATATCACCGGCAGCCTCAACCGCCTTCCCTGACATCGCCAGCACATTAAACTGAGTAACGCGGTCCATGCCTGCAATACCAATCGCTGAGAGTAACCCGCCGATCGTTGTAGGAATCAGGCAGACCAGCAATGCAATCAAGACTGGGATTTCAAGGTCAATATTTAAATAGCTCGCAATGGGACGCAAAGTAACTACGACGATCAAGAAAATAAGTGTCAAACTAATCAGGAGCGTATTCAATGCGATTTCATTCGGTGTCTTCTGACGCTTGGCACCTTCTACAAGTGAGATCATCCGATCTAGAAATGATTCGCCTGGGTCGCTTGTAATCCGCACTTTGATCTCATCACTCACCACTCGTGTGCCCCCAGTGACGGAGTTGAAATCACCACCCGCCTCTTTAATGACAGGTGCGGATTCTCCTGTAATAGCCGATTCATCAACGGAAGCTAGCCCTTCAATTACCTCGCCATCACCAGGGATTAGTTCTCCTTGCCTTACGATGACGATATCTCCCTTACGAAGTTCCGAGGAAGAGACAGTCTTAAGTACCGTTCCCACCAACTTATTAGCGGTAATGTCCTGTTTCGTCTTCTTGAGCGAATCAGCCTGCGCCTTTCCTCGTCCTTCCGCTAGTGCTTCAGCAAAGTTTGCAAACAACACAGTAAATAGAAGAATGAACAATACGGTAATGTTGAAGCCTACTGAATCTTCAGCGTTGAAATACCCTGGTGCCAACACCATGAGTAAAACAACGATCGTTCCGAGCTCAACGACAAACATGACCGGATTTTTCATCAAAGTTACCGGATTAAGCTTTATAAAACTATCCTTAACAGCGCTTAGGATTATGGGTCCGGTCAGCAGCTTTTTTCTTTGTACAGTACTCATCTAGATCTCCCTCTTCCTATCCTAAGGTCAAATATTCTGCAATCGGACCAAGCACGATGACCGGCAGAAAGGTCAGCGCACCGATAATTAGTACCGTAACAATCAGAATACCCGTGAATAGGTGATTGTCTGTACGGAAAGTACCGATTGTCTCTGGAACTGGCTTCTTGCGGAGCAGGGAGCCTGCTACTGCAAGCATGGCTATCATCGATATATATCGTCCTAGCAACATGACGATCCCTGTGGTGATATTCCAGAAGGATGTGTTATCCGCAAGTCCTTCAAAACCCGAGCCGTTATTAGCGGCAGAAGAAACATATTCGTATAATACCTGAGACAACCCATGAAAGCCGGGATTCGTAATAGCACCTTTACCGAGATCAGTCAGAAAGGCCCCGGCCGTAGGTACGAGAATAATAAGCGGATGAGCCAAAATCGCGATCGCGATCAGTTTCATCTCCCTCGCTTCTATCTTTCGTCCGAGAAATTCTGGTGTCCTACCGACCATCAGACCGCAGAGGAACACGCCCAGGATGGCATACATCAGCATATTGATTAGCCCGACACCCTTGCCGCCAAATACATTGTTCAGCATCATCAACGCCAGTGGGGTAATCCCGCCCAGTGGGGTCTGAGTATCATGCATATTGTTAACACTACCTGTGGTCGCCGCAGTTGTTACAGCAGTAAACAGCGAGGACTGTGGTATACCGAAACGTACCTCTTTACCTTCCATGCTGCCCTGCGATGAGTCAATTCCCATGGCGTTAATGACGGGGTTCCCTTTGCTTTCGGCATAAAAATTCAGCGAGAGTAGCAGGACGAATAACGTCATCATCGCGGTGAAAATCACCCAACCTTGACGCTTGTTCTTAGCGAACAGTCCAAACATATACGGTAGGGATGCCGGTAACAACCACATCGAGAGCATTTCAATTACATTGGTAAGTGGGCTCGGGTTCTCAAATGGATGCGCTGAGTTGGCACCGAAGAACCCTCCTCCGTTAGTACCTAAATGCTTGATCGATTCTAGTGATGCAACCGGGCCGATGGCAATTTGCCCAGTTTGCCCCTCAAGTGTAGCGACCTCCAGTGTCGACTTCAGCGTCTGTGGTACCTGTAATCCTACCAACACTAGGGTAACCAGTAACGCTAAAGGAATGAATACACGGATATGTGCTTTGACAAAATCCTCGAAGAAGTTTCCCACCGACTTTTGCCCGGTTATCCCTCTGACAAAAGCAACAGCAACCGAGAAACCACTAGCCGCCGAGGTGAACATCATCATCGTAATGACCGCCATTTGCGAGAAATAGGAAAGCCCCGTTTCACCGCTATAATGCTGTAGATTCGTATTCGTCATGAAGCTGATTACTGTATTAAAAGAAAGCGTCTGCTCCATGCCCCCGATTCCATTCGGGTTTAGCGGTAATCCCCGCTGCAATCTAAGAAAAATATAACTGAAAGCTACCAATACGATATTGGTCAAAATAAAACTCATCGCATATTTTTTCCAAGACATTCGATCCCGTTTTTTCAATCCAATCAAGGAATAGATGCCCTTTTCAATACGCGAAAACCATTTATCCGTACGATTCGGCTCATTGGAAAATACATGAAATAAATAAGTGCCCATCGGCTTAACCAGTAACAGCAAGATTCCGATTACCACTATGATTTGTAAAATGCCCATGAATGACTGACCCTCCTATAATTAGGCTTATATTGCCTAAAACTTCTACAATATTTAGAGTTACGTTATTATGAAATAAAAATTTTTCCGGATAAATCAAGGCATACACTAAATATAGGAACAATAAAAAGGTAATCGAGATAATCAGAATCACAATTCATTCCTCCCCGTATCTTCAATTACACGTTCGCACCAAGTCGTAAATCCATAAAACAAACCGTATATAACTGCTAATGCAACCACCATATACAGATCCATCATGGTTCATCACACTCCTTTCATTATTCTAATAGGGCGGATTTGTCTGCCAGAAAGGCCACATCACCGCTGTGAGAATAAATTACATATTTCGCCCCAAGCCCCTTATACACTAATCGCGGATTTATAGAAGTTGTGATTACAAAAATGGGTTTTCTCGTCCATGAGCGGCACATCTGAATGTAACGACAACATAACGTAAGGCTGCTCTCAAACAGATATACTCTTCCTACCGGGAACGGCGGGAGATTCCACGTATTCGGATGACTCGTATCTGCCAAAATACAATGCTCGATTCCCAATTCTTCTAGCCGACTTTTGCCCATTTGGCTGTTGGTTATCCCTGATACCTTAATGCCTTTGAATTTCAATAATTTTATGAAATTTTCTCCGGCCTTTGTTGGTGCCCATACAACTACATATTCTTCTTTCGCCATCTCTATCTTTTCCCTTCTCAAGCACATAAGGAGGCAACGAAAATCTCCGAACGATCCTTTGATCAGTCATCATTTTCGGACACAGTTCCTAATCACTGTGTCACGTCATTAGACGGTACCTGTAAATAATTTTCATAAAATGGCACAACAAAAAGCCACAGAGGAAATCCTCTGTGACTCAAAAGCCGTCACATTGCACTCATCCTCTCTCCATACGCTTACGAGGTTAGCTGTCGGATTCGGGCGGTGAGAGTCGCCCTACCTGTATCAATGCACTACTCATGCATCATTTACAGGATTCACCCCATAATCGGCTCCGACTCTCACATCGGATGCCCATTGTTGGTTCCCCCGCTTTCCTTAACGGAAATTAAGCGGATAAATATTCGATTGTTTTTTGAATTGTGTGATGGAAACAGGAGTAATCATACATTCAAGCTGATTTATTGTAAAATGCGATTGTTGCCAAAAAAATGCAAATTCGAAACTAAATACATATTGGAGAGCGCTTACTTGATATCTATACTCCTTATCTCTCTTATTTTCGTGAGTTTGCAATGATTATCGCGAAAATGGTAATGATTGTGATAAATTTAATACAGAATAGAAAATGGGGACTTTGACCACTCAAAAACCTATAAATCAAGAAACCGAGCCTGAGAGAGGTAGAGGCCTTGTAATAGGTCACATATATGCTTTTAGTCCATTTTTTCTCCGTTGTTGCCCGAATTTGGTTTAACCCTGACTTAAGAGATAACTTTTGACTTTTACAAAAGGATTCAAGCCATAGTATCATTCTGAGGAACACACGCTGAATTACCGCGTTCCGCGGGAAACGGGGGAACCATCAGGCCGATAAGGCCTACTGGGGTGAATCCGAAGGAGATGATTTGTAGTCTCATAAGGTAGGGCGACTCTCACCGCCCGAATCCGACAGCTAACCTCGTAAGCGCATAGAGAGAGACCCTTCATTCGCCACGCATTTGCGTCAGGTTTATTTGTCCCTGTAATCGCAAACCGCAGCAGAGGTCCTACTCTGTCTGCGGTTTTTTTGATGCCTACAATGAAAGAGTTGCAAAGGGATGAGTCACTTTGAATGAAAAAAAGGTTTATTATTTGGGGATACATCAAAACATGCTTGAACCCGTAAGTCTAAGCTACTTATGCTTCGGGGCGCTATGGTATGAGGATAATAATCAGCGATATATTGTGGGTTACGGATTTGGTGAGAACAAAATAGAGGTGCTTCGCCAGTTTAGTAACCATTCATCTTGTGAGAAATGCATGGATCCAAACATTGTACGCGAGGTGTATAGAAGCATTCGGGATAAGCAGCAGAAACAGGATTGGTCTACACGACTCAGATTTCCACTCTCCAATGTCTTTAGAGCACCTTGGAAGGATGTTGCCTCCGGTTGGTATATCGTAAGATCTCGCAAGATCTTTCCTTTACATCTATCTGCTATTCATAAAAAGAGATATCGGATATGGCTGGAGCACTGGAGCATACTGCTGTCTGTGAGAGTGAATCCGAACTGTTCGCTTTTATAGAAAAGGTTAAATTCACCCATAATGTGGATCTTAAACTTATGGAATCCTCAGGAGGAACGCTAAATGGATCAGAATAAACTTTCGCAAATAGAACTCTTTGCTTTTGATTCTCCCCCATTTCTTCTGAGTGGGACCGGACAATCAGAACGATGCTGGCATGTTGTCCTTAAGCTTTCTTGTGGTAAACAATGTGGCTTTGCTGAATGTATCCTTTCTGCGGATGATACAGCAGTGGATTTAATTAGGTGGGGTTCCTTCCTAATGAATATCCGGAACCGTACACTTGAAGAGGCGTTGGAGATTGTTCGCCATAAAGACTCTGAATGGGCAAAAAATCAGTTTAAATTGGTTCAGACTGCCTTACTGAAACTTGCTCAAGTCAAATATGTACAGTATAGAATTGCTGTGGGTTCAGAATTATGGGAGTACCGCAATCATTCAATTTTATTAAAAGCATTGCCGAAGGTCTTAATCCCGAAGCAGCCTCACTTTGATCTAAATACAACGAATTTAATCAATAAATCTACGGCTTACTTCTCGATTTTATAAATTTATCACAATTTTTCTTTAGAGAGGACTTTTGCAATGAACACGTCTCCCTTACTACGAAAACTCCATAGTAACAATAAGATGTATGCCAAATACGTACACAAGTACGCGAATTCAATATACTCCCTTAGTTATGTGATGTTGGAAGAATCCGTTGCAGCGGAAGAAGTAACAACGTGTACCTTTTTGGAGCTCTACGAGCCCTTTTCTCAAGCGGATTGGAATCCTCGTCAGTTCTCTTTGCAAGCTTATCAATTTTGTATACGTCAATGCTCTGAAGGACTGACGAGCGATCCCCTACGATCTACTGAGGCTCTTAACGAGAGAGTCCTGAAGTTTCTATGGTACGGGATGAAGCTCCCCTTAGCCGATATTCAATGCATACTTGGGCAAAGTGTTCCTATACTGAAAGCGCAGCTTAGAAAAGAACGTGAACAAGCTAACAAAAAGGGGCATCCCAGTAACCATTCACATGGTTTGTGGAACACCCCTATTTTAAAAATATAAGTGAATGAATTCTTTACACAAGCACTCCATCCTGTAAGTGCAACACACGGTCACACCACTCTAACATTCGCTCGTCATGCGTAACCATGACAGCTGATTTACCTTCTGATTTCACTTCATCAGCTATCATTTGTACCACTTGTCTACCTCGCTTGAAATCCAAGCTGGCTGTTGGCTCATCTGCGAACAGAATCGCAGGATTGTTCATCCATGCCCGAGCTATAGCTACCCGTTGTTTCTCCCCTCCAGATAACTTCTCAGGATAAAAATTACGACGTTCCCATATATCCAGACGTTTCAATAAACGCTCGGAACGGTCTTTCGCTTCCTTGGAATTCATCCCAGTAAGCCTTGCCACATATAACAACTGCTCTTGCACTTTTAAATAAGGCAGTAGATTGGCGCTTTGAAACATAAAGCCAATTTTGTGCAAACGAATTGAAGTAAGCTCCTGCTTACTTTTTCCAGTCAGAGACTCTCCGTCCAGAATGATCTCTCCACTCGTTGGAGATAACAGCGCACCCGCCGTTGACAAGAACGTACTCTTACCAGAACCAGAAGGACCAAGAACAGCTACAAACTCTCCTTCATTAACTTCGAGGTTTAAACGGTTAAGGATTGAGATCGTTGAATCTCCGTCACCAAAGGTCTTTGTAACTTGCTTCATTATCAATTTTGAACTCATGCTCCAACCCTCCCAATAGCTTCCAATGCATCTACTTTAGCAACCTGAGTTACTGAAATAAGTGATCCTAACAAGGACGTGACCACAAACAGACCACTTGTTAATAAAGCGGTAGACAGATTCATCTGGAACGGCATGGATTCAGGAAGGATTGACATTAATCCCCATGTCAACAACAGACTCAGACTAAGACTTACAACAGATAAGATTAAAACCTGTCCTACCACACTTCTTGCGAGATATGCTGTCTTCGTTCCCATGGCTTTCAATATCCCAAATTGACTGGTCTTTTGAATCGTTAGGACATAGAAGAAGACTGCTAGAACGAATGCACCAATAACATATAAAAAGGATATCATCAGCAAGAGTGATTTTTGCTCTTCCGCATAACCTGGAATATTAGAAACAGCTTCTTTTTGTGTCATCACTTCCAAGTTGTCCACTTTCCCCGATAACGCCGTTGCTTGATCAGAAGTGACATCTAGTGCAATAGCATTAAACAGGGATGATTTCAATATCTCAGGGTCCTGAGACATCAGCCCTTTCATGGTTTGCCAGTCATGAATATTCATAAAAATAACCGGAGTATGGCTATAGGACTGATTTTTGACAATTCCCGTAACCGTCAGAGTCATTCCCGTCGATTGATCTTTAATGGTGCTACCAATCTTCAATCCTGCATCAGCTAACTTAGAATCCACCAAGACATTCCCATTGTCATCATTGGTGACAGCTTCACCTTCCACAACTTTAGGTGAGAGTGCTCCTGCCATATCTACTGCAAAAAAGGTAACATCCGATTTCGTATCCAGTCCTTCAACTGTAACTGCACTCATTTGCATTGCAATTGGAGTTGCGTTCTCTTCTCCTACAATCGAGCGGACTTTGTTCAAATCATCTTCACCCAGTTGCGAACGTCTAAATTTCTGCTCCGCATCCCCCTGCATCACGAAATGATTATTTGACATACTTTCGATTGCCGAGATATTCGCGTCAGCAAGTCCCTTCGCCAAACCGGTTACGAATAGAACCAGAAAAGAGACTAACAACATAATGACCATTATAAAAATGTATCTAACCTTCGAGTGACGCATTTCTCTTAGTGCTAAGAACATAAAAATTTCCCTCCTTGTCTCTATGACTCTAGTTTAGGAGGGAAACATGAACGGAATATGAATAACAAATTACAAATACGGCAAAGTCACGGTAAATACGGTTCCTTCTCCTAGCTTACTAGCTACTTGAATCGACCCGTTGTGAGCATGAACAATTTTTTGAACAATGGAAAGTCCGAGCCCCGTGCCGTTACTTTCACGAGTTCGCACCCGATCCACCTTAAAGAAACGGTCGAAGATATTAGGTAAATCCCCCTCAGCAATGCCTTCACCCGTATCGGATACAGTAACAATGCAGTGCTTGTCCTGAACTTCTGCAGCGATCATCACCTTACCGCCAGCCGGAGTATGTTTTATCGCATTTGAAATGAGATTCATCCATACTTGATGCAATAAATCTTCATCCCCATATAAATTCATGTCAGGCACACTTAATTTAAGAAATAATTCCTTATCCGTAAGTTTCCATTCCATGATTTGAGCGACTTGGCGAATTTGGGCGCGAAGATTAAATGTTTTCATGTGCAATGTATTTGAATCATAGTCCAAGGTGGATAACGTCAATAATTGCTTACTTAGTAAGGATAACCGTCTGCTCTCCTCTTCTATAATAGAAAGATAATAAACCCTTTGATCATGTGTTATCGATTGATCCTTAAGTGTAGTAGCAAACCCCTGAATAGAGGTAAGTGGAGATTCGATTTCATGAGATACGTTAGCAACAAATTCCTGTCTCGCTCTTTCAGTCCGTTCCAGTTCTTGACTCATTATTGTAAAACTATTTGCTAATTGCCCTATCTCATCACGTCTTCGAGTCTGCACTCTCAAGTTATACTTCCCCTTGGCAATATCTTGGGTAGCCACAGTAAGCCGTGAAATCGGTCTTACGATATGAAGAATGCTAATCATTAAGAAGAGAAAGCTAAATAAAACGGCCGCACCTAAGAGCAGTGCAAAGAACACTCGCAATTCACCGAATTGCACATTAGCATCTGGACGCATAAACATGGCGAAAGTCCGATGTTCGATTTGAACAGGTACACCTATCGCATTTTCTATTTCACTATCAAAGAATCCTGTAATAAACAAATTGGCCTTATACTCAGCGACACCATGAAAAATATTTCCGTCTAATACATGCTGTAATTGCTCCTGTTTCAAATCATAACTCTTAAAGGGGTTACCAAAAAAACGTTCATCCCCTTTATTGTCCGTCAAGTATATTCGATATCCTAGCGAAGCAGCATTACTAAGGTATTCATCAATCGAGTTCGGATGCTCTTCACTAAATTTCTGTAAGTTCAACGCCATTTGTGTTAATTTCTTATCATTTTGAGGTTTTATCTTTACATGATAATAGCCGTTTGATAACAGAAATCCGAGAAGAAAGCTCACGACAATCATCGAACAAAATACAATGCACATCCTTGCATATAAAGACTTCATGTATTCACCAGCTCCAATTTATATCCTACACCTCTAACAGTACGAATAATGAAGCTATCCTCGTAATCGGCAAATCTTCCCCGCAGCCTTTTAATATGTACATCAACTGTTCGTTCATCACCTTCATAATCAAACCCCCACACTAACTCAATCAATTCTCCTCGCGAGAAGAGCCGACCTGGAAACTGAGCTAACTGGGCTAGGAGTTCGAATTCCTTTGCGGGCAATAACAGCATATCTTTCCCATCCGTAACCTCATAGTTTTTACGATCAATCACAAGTTCCTTCAAACGAATCTTGTCCTCAAAAGCAATCGAGTAGCGGCGAAACAATGCCCGTATCCGGAATAATAACTCATCAGGTTCAAACGGCTTAGTTAAATAATCATCTGTTCCACGCAAATACCCTTGTTCCTTATCACTTAATTGTTGACGCGCTGTCAGCAAAATAATCGGAATATCATAATTCTCACGGATATGCTGGCAAAGTTCCAAGCCATCGATATGTGGCATCATGACATCGAGAATGGCTAAATCAACCGTAGCCTCTTTCATTTTTTCAATAGCCTCTTTGCCATCCTTGGCTTCCAATACGAAATACCCTTCATTAGTTAATACATGTCTTAATAAAGTACGAATATGTGGATCATCATCTGCGATTAATAGATTTTTCACCGTTCCAACTCCTAACGAACTGTAATATTACTGACGATCGATGACCGCCTCATGGGCCAAATATCTATACGATCACTGTTATTTAGTGTAACTTATATTTCTTTATTTTCAAAAATTAATTCGCACCCCTTAGTACCTACATTTCGCACACCCAAAATCCCCTTAATCTGCTACGCTGTTTTTATTTACATAGGTAGAGGGGGAATAAGCTTATGACAGATTCATTTATTTCGGCACTCGAAAACAATAACATCGACTTATTACGTCAAGCTCCCAAAAGTGATCTACATAACCATGCTGCACGAGGTGGTAACAGAAAATATATTGAAGCATGGTCGAACACATCGATTGTGGAGCCACCCAAATTTGAGTCGTTAAATGCGATGCAACATTGGTATGATACCCATGTGAAGTCACTTTGTATAGGTAAAGCGGGTTTTGTTATACGAATTGAGGCTGCTTTTCAACAGGCCCTTGATGATGGGATCCAATTGTTATGTATGAGTTTTGGAACAGGTGATAAAGTTCATTACAACGGAAGTTTAAAAGAATTTATTGACGCCATACATAACATTCATTTGGCAATTGCTCCACAAATAGAGTTTATCCCGGAAATCTGCTATCCAAGAACTAATGATATTTATGCTGTTGAAGAAGAATTTGAAGAGTTGCTAAGCCACGACTATTTTAAATCCATTGATATCGTTGGCGATGACACTCAAAGTTTAGATAATTTCAAGAATATTTATCAAAAGGCACGAGACCATAATTTCATTTTAAAAGCACATGTAGGTGAATTTGGTGATGCCGAATCCGTTATTCATGCGGTAAATATGTTGGGATTAGACCAAATACAGCATGGTATTAACTCAGTGTATTCAGATTACGTAATGGAACAACTGGTGGAAAGAGATATTCAATTAAATATCTGTCCCTCAAGTAATGTGATGTTGTGCAGGGTAAGTGATTATAAAAGTCACCCTATCCGTCAGTTGTTTGATAAGGGAGTGAAAGTAACTATAAACAGCGATGACATGTTAATTTTTGATCAAAGCGTAAGCGATGATTATATGACTTTATATAAAACAGGATTATTTACTGCGGAAGAACTCAATATAATCCGATTACAAGGATTAAATTCATTCTAATATTGTTAAGTGGATAAAAAAGAGAACGCCCACCATGGACGTTCCCTAAATATCTATATTCGTCTACCACGTCCTAGCTAGTTACGCATCTACACTTTCTGTTTTACGATCCTGTTTTGCATGTAATGTTTTCATTACAAATCTTGCTATCGGCTGTGCAACCAACAGTTCAATCCAAAATGCTATAGCAAAGTTTCTTGGCCAGATGTGAAGGAAGTTCTTAAGTGGTTCTAGGCTTATTTGTTTCGTCCCAACCCAAGTACCGATAATCGATAGTAAAATAGATAACACTGTGACATTCAATAAAGTATTCAATAGTACCCTAGCATTAAATCCATCGGTTTGTCCTATGAATTTGGGCATCAATTTCCCAACAACCGGTCCTGCAATTAATCTTACCGATAAAACAACGATTATCCACATGAACGGAATAATCTTTAGTGTATCTATATACACTTCCCTACTGAAACCACGTTCCAATCCCACAATAATAGGGGCAATAGTATTTACTGAAATGATTGAAATAATCAATAAAAATAAAATGCCTTCTTTTGAATTTCTAGGTAGTCTTGTTTCTCTTAACATGTTTGTCATCTCCGCGAATAATATTTCAGATGGCAGACGTATCATGAGACATATATTTTTGGACAATAGAAAAGACCAATATCTCTACACACTGATTATATAATCATAACATTTTCTTCAAATGAATGTCAGGATTTTTTACTTAAAATTTATTAATATCCAATCAGAGAGATGATCAAATACAAGTTTATTATTATTAGAAAATAAAAAAAGACCACTTCTTAACGAAGTGGCCACCGCTTATTTCGAGCGGTAATTATTGGATAGGAGTGGAGAGAAACCATACTGTACTTCTATTATATTGTATACGTTTTCATTCTGTCAATAGATTTTTATTAGCGCTTACATTTATTGATACAAAGCCATTTCTGGCCTTGAAAATTATTACATGTGAACCGTGTATCCAAGAGTCTGAAGTTGCTCTTTGGCTCGATCCATCTCTCCTTCATTTCGGAAGGACAGACGCATGACACCAGGTACATCTTCCCGACTTTCAATAATTTGAATGTTACTTAGATTGATTTGGCGAACACCCAGTTCCGTTGCGATTTGACCGATAATACCTGGATGGTCAGGGACATCAATATAGATATCGAAGAGCGAAGTTATTGCACCCTTACGTCGTTCAGGAAGTTCACTGCGGAACATGTTTGCTTTCTTGAACGCTTCTTCAATTCCAGTGCCATCCATTCCCTCCAACATAGAGATGAATCCGCCGACTTCCTGATTCCAATCCCGCAGTAAGGATAGCAATACATCTCGGTTGCTGAGTAGGATATCCCGCCAAATGATCGGATCACTAGAAGCAATTCGGGTAATATCCCGGAACCCCCCGGCTGCTAACATGCGGTACAGTTCATTGTTCTCATTGTAATCGCGAACCTGATTGACAAGTGCCACCGCGATAATATGTGGTAAATGGCTGATTGCACCCACGATTTCGTCATGAAGCATCGGTTCAACTCTGACGATCTGTGCTCTTGTATGCGTCAGGAGTTGCTCCAATCGAGTGTAAGCCTCTTCAGGCACATCTGGAGATGGAGTTAAAACGTAGAAGGCATTCTCGAATAGTAGCGAAGAAGCTGCCTCTACTCCAGAACGCTCTGAGCCAGCCATCGGATGTCCTCCGATGAAATGGACACCTGGATGTGAGAAACCTTCTGCACAGGTTGCCACTGCCGCCTTTGTGCTTCCTACATCTGTAATAATACATCCTTGTTTCAAAGGAAGCTCGGTTAGCTGCTTTAAGTAAGACTCTAGATTACCCACAGGAACACATAAAAAAATAAAATCGGCATCACACGCCGCTTCTTCCATAGAAAGAGTCGCGACATCTACGACGCCGCGCTCCATAATTCTTTTCATGGATTCTGGTCTATGACTATGCCCGATTACTGTAATACCAGGCTTTCCTTTTAAACATAGTGCCAACGAACCACCGATCAATCCTACGCCAAATATTGCGATTTTTGTTGTCATATTCCCTCACTCAATCCTAACTTAATTATACATGTGCTTTCTTCTTATTTAGTACTTGTTTCAAAGCCGCAATGAACTTCACGTTCTGCTCAGCTGAACCAACGGACACTCTTATATAATTAGGATACTTTGAAAATCCTGAACGGATAATCACACCAAGTTGAAGTAATGCTTGGAACATATCTACTGCCGATGTCTGCACATCAACCATGATGAAATTTCCATGTGCTGGGAAGTATGATAGACCCAACGCATTAAATTGTTCATACAAATATTCAATACCACTGCGATTTTTCTCCCGGCAATCCTTAACAAACTGTTCATCCGCAATGGCAGCTTTTCCAGCTGCTTGTGCAATCCTCGAGGTATTAAACGGTTCACGTACCCGATTAATCAACTGGATAATTTCCGGTTGTCCCACACCGTACCCGATACGAAGCGAAGCAAGACCATGAATTTTGGAGAATGTCCGAAGGACGATCACATTAGGATACTTACTTAGAAGACTAATTCCATCCGTGTAAGTTTCATCCGTTACAAACTCAGCATAGGCTTCATCCAACACAACCAGCACATGATCCGGTACAGAGTCTAGGAAAGTGGTAAGAGCGTTATCCGAAACAATCGTCCCCGTAGGGTTGTTTGGATTACAGATCCATACGATCTTGGTTCTATCGTTAATCTCACTTAACATAGCATCTAAGTCATGCGTTCCATCTTGTAGTGGAACCTCGATAACAACCGCACCCTCAATCTCTGCGTTAGACTTATACACCGAGAATGTCTGGTCTGCCATGATGGTTTCATCCCCAGGAATAAAGAAAGCCCGAGCAATCAAAGCAATAATCTCATCCGAGCCACATCCAAAAATAATTTGGCCCCGGTTTACTCCCAAATGACCTGCTAATACCTCCGTCAGTTCAGCAGCGCTACCGTCTGGATAGACACTGATTTGTGCAAATTCCGCTTCAATCGCCGCACGGACTTGGGGTGAACAACCATAAGGGTTTTCATTTGAAGCAAGCTTGATAACCTCATCCAGACCAAGCTCTCGCTTCACTTCCTCAATCGGCTTACCTGGTTGGTATACCGGAAGGTTAACGATTTGGGGTTTCGCCAACATCATGATTCCTCCTCTATCTCTTTATCAGTTTATGATTTTAATAATCTCACAAAATCACGTATTTGCAACAATCCTTCTTCTTTCGAATGCCCCTGTTGCAACAAAGGAACGCTCTCTTCTATTTTACGCACAATCGCACTCCCGACAACAACTCCATCACAAATTTTCGAGAATTGTCTCACCTGTTCAGCATTCGAAATGCCAAATCCAATCGCAACAGGCAAATCACTCATTTCTTTGACGGACTTAATAAAAGCCTCCAAACCTTCATGGAACGTAGCTCTCTCTCCTGTTACTCCAAGTGAGGATACACAATAAATAAATCCACGTGCTTTGGACAATATGACGGCAATACGATCTTGCGAAGTTGGAGCAACCAGCGGAACGAGGCTTACATTGGCTGCGTCAGCCAGTGCAAGTACTTCTCCCGATTCCTCTACCGGTAGATCTGGAATAATTAGTCCACTAATACCAGCAGCCTGCATGGAAGAAAAGAACTTATCTAATCCCATCTGCAGGACAGGATTATAATAAGTGAACAATACGAATGGCATATTTACACCACGTGTTCGAGTCTCGCGAGCAACATCAAAGCAAGTATCTATCGTAATCTTGCGAACTAGAGCTCGTTCTGAAGCTCTCTGGATCACCGGACCATCCGCAAGTGGATCGGAGTAGGGTACGCCCAGTTCAACAATATCAGCACCGGCTTGCTCCAAAGCTACGATAATATCTACCGTTGTAGCTGGATCTGGATCTCCTACTGTGATAAATGGAATGAACGCTGTTTTACCTTCTTCTTGAAGTCTCACAAACGTTTCGTCCAACAAGTTCGAGGTTATCACACTCATAGTATCCCCCCACCCTCTGTATACGCCATAATCGATTCAACATCTTTGTCCCCACGCCCGGATAGGCAGATGACCACAAGATCGTCCCTAGTCATATTTGGAGCTAGCTTAACTACCTGTGCAACGGCATGTGCGGATTCCAATGCGGGAATAATCCCTTCCGTCCGACTGAGTAGATGCAGTGCATCCAACGCCTCTTTGTCGGTTATTGGATAATATTTTGCACGTTCAATATCTTTTAAATACGAATGCTCAGGCCCGATCCCTGGATAATCCAGTCCCGCCGAGATGGAATGCGCTGGCAACACTTGACCAAAGGCGTCCTGCAGGAGGTAACTAAGTGAACCTTGGAAAACACCTTTTGTCCCCTTCGTCATCGTCGCCGCATGAAATTCTGTATCCACGCCTCTACCAGCCGCTTCTACACCAACCATTTGAACGTCCGTGTCTTCTACGAACGGATAGAACATCCCAATTGCATTACTTCCACCACCTACAGCAGCAACTAGCATATCCGGCAGTCTGCCCTCGGCTTCTAGAATTTGACGACGCGTCTCATCACCAATAACACGTTGGAAGTTGCGAACCATCATGGGATATGGATGAGGACCTGTCGCTGAACCAAGGATATAAAAAGTATCATGCACGTTGCTGACCCAATAACGAAGCGCTTCGTTGCAAGCATCCTTTAGGGTCCGAGTTCCGGACAGTACAGGCACTACTTCTGCACCGAGCAATTTCATTCGGAATACATTAAGTTGCTGACGTTTCGTATCTTCTTCGCCCATGAATACTTTACATTCAAGACCTAGTAGAGCAGCTACCGTTGCCGTTGCAACACCATGTTGACCAGCCCCTGTTTCCGCAATTACCTTTTTCTTGCCCATACGTTTGGCCAGAATTCCTTGTCCGATAGCATTATTGATTTTATGCGCACCCGTATGGTTCAAATCTTCACGTTTCAAATATATTTTTGCACCACCCAAGTGCTCAGTTAAACGTTCAGCATAATATAGTGGCGTTTCCCGACCTGAATATTGCTTCAACAAGTAACTAATCTCTGCTTGGAATTCGGCATCATCTTCATAATGTCGGTAAGATTTCTCCAGTTCAATGAGCGCATTCATCAATGTTTCTGGCACATACCTTCCGCCAAAAGGGCCGAAACGCCCGTGTTCATCTGGTACTTGCGTCATATCCCTTTCACCCTCTCTACAAATGCTGTAATTTTCGTTATATCCTTAACTCCATCGCTCTCTACACCACTTGAAACATCCACGCCATCAGGGGCTAAAGTATTGATCAATTCCCCTACATTACCGGCATGAAGTCCTCCCGCCACTAGAAAAGGAATGACTTGATTTTTGGCCCATGTTTGATATGGCGCGGCTAAATTCCAACGGAATGTCACACCCGATCCTCCACCATAATGTGGATCGTAAGTATCAAGCAACATGCCATCCAACACTCCATTATATCGTTCCAGTATCTCTTCTACATGAATTGATTCGTCATCACGCACTGAGAATGCCTTATATATTTTGATGCCAAAGAGTTCGCTTGCTTCACGGCAAAATTCTGGACTCTCCGAACCATGTAGTTGAAGTACATCAAGTGGAACTTCAGCTAGAAGACTTTGGAGTTCCTCTATGGTTGGATTTACAAACACTCCAACGCTCTCTGGATTGTGGCTAGACGTCCATTCACTCAGAACAGATAGAAGTTCAACAGCCTGCGAACTGGTAACTTGGCGCTTGCTTTTTGCAAACACAAAACCCAGATAATCAATGGGTAAGTTTATCATAGATTTTAGCACTTCAACGGACTGAAGTCCACAAATTTTTAAGATAACATCACTCATGGGAAAGGCTTCCTTCCTCTACAGCATCCGTAAATTTGTTAACCCTAGGAGGTCCCATCAACTCATAAACGGCTCGATCTACCTGCTCATTACGCATAAATGTTTCACCGATGAGTACTCCTTGTGCTCCATTGGCGGCAAGATATTCAACATCCTCCCGCGTCACAATGCCACTCTCACTGATCAATGTCACTCCAGCAGGTACCAATTCAACCAAAGCAGCCGTTGTCCCAAGGGACGTCTCAAATGTACGTAAATTCCGATTGTTGATCCCAATCAATTTCGCTGTTCCAAGACTGAGTACACGCTCCAATTCCACACGGTCGTGAACTTCGAGCAACGAATCAAGTCCAAGCGAAGCAGCAAGCTGCATGTAGTCCCTAAGCTGAGTATCACTAAGAATAGCGGCGATAAGCAGTATAGCATCTCCACCTAGTAACCTAGCCTCATAAATTTGACGTTCATCAATGATGAAATCCTTACGCAATAGTGGAACGCTAACCGCCTCACGAATTGCCGTAAGATATGCTCCGCTACCCTGAAAATAAACTTCATCCGTCAGCACAGAAATGCAATCCGTACCTGCAGCTTCATATGCCAAAGCAAGTTTAACAGGATCAAAGTCCGGCCGAATTAGACCTTTCGAAGGAGAAGCCTTCTTAACTTCCGCTATCAGGCCAAGTTCACGTTTGCGTCCTACGGTAAGTGCACGATGGAATCCGTGAGTTGGCGGAAGCTGCGAGATCCTTTGTTCAACCTCTGTTAATGAGAAGGCGTTCGCTAACAACTCTACTTCTTGTTTCTTTGTCTCTACGATACGATCAAGATACATAACTAATGTCCTCCGTTGTTTGAATAAGCTGATCTAACTTTCCTAGTGCTTTGCCGGAATCGATCGCTTCCGCAGCTATAGATACTCCTTCGCGAATATCCTTGGCGATTCCTGCAACGTAGATACAGGCTCCCGCATTCGCAAGAACCACGTCCCGATACGCCCCCTTTTGACCCTGCAGTACACGCTTAATAATATCAGCGTTCGTTGCAGGATCACCACCGATCATATCCGCCAATTGGTAAGTGCCAAGTCCCAGATCATGCGGATGGAGATCATAAGTTACCACTTCACCATTTTTCAATTCCGATATACGAGTCGGTGAAGAAATACTAATCTCATCCAATCCTTCCTGACTTGTCACAACAAGCGCGCGTTTAGATCCAAGCTCACGTAACACTTCGGCTATCGTTTCTGTCTTATTACGATCATAGATACCAAGTACTTGACGGTCTGCACCTGCGGGATTGGTCAGCGGTCCAAGCATATTAAACACCGTCCGTATACCAAGTTCCTTACGCGGGGCCGCTGCATACTTCATGGATGGATGATATATCTGAGCGAATAAGAAGCAGATCCCAATATCATTCAGACAACGCTCCGCCTGCTCGGCATTCAAATGGATATTCACGCCAAGTGCTTCAAGCACATCCGCACTTCCAGCCCGCCCTGAAGCAGAACGATTACCATGCTTAGCAACCCGTACTGATACCGAAGCAGCAACGATAGCGGACGTAGTGGAGATATTAAACTTATGAATGCCTGATCCACCTGTTCCGCACGTATCCAACAGTTGTCTAGTGTCCGTATGCAATCGACTTGAATGAGAACGCATCGCTTCAGCAAAACCTGTAATTTCATCCACTGTCTCGCCCTTAATACGAAGTGCTGCCAACAATCCACCAATTTGTGCTGATGTCGATTCACCGTTCATAATCGATTCCATTATTGCACGGGCCTCTTCTCGCCCCAAGTTCTCCCCTAATATCAGCCGACTGAGGCCACTTTGTACCGGATGGTCTACGTTCATCGTATTCTGCTCCCTTCTTCTCACACTACAGTTCGCTATAATTTGTATAAATTTTAAAGGCTCAATCTAAGAATCACCGGTTCTCTGAACTATATTCATACAAATAATCTTGATTAATCACGGAATCATGAAGCGATTTTGGCGGAAACATCATTTCGGCCATCCGAATTGCTTTCAGTAGGGCCATTGCTTTGTTTACCGATTCTTGATACTCATTCTCCGGAATTGAATCCCATACAATACCGCCTCCAGCTTGCACGTACGCTTTACCTTGCTTAAAGACGATCGTTCGAATCGTAATGCAGGAATCCATATTACCCGAGAAGCCAAGGTAACCAATAGCTCCGGCATATGTGCCCCTCGCTTCACGTTCTAGCTCCGCAATAATTTCCATTGCTCGTAGTTTCGGTGCACCTGATACAGTTCCCGCCGGCAAGCAGGACAGAAAAGCATCAAAAAAGTCTTTATCATCTCTCAGTTTCCCTGAGACCTTAGAAACCATATGCATGACATGCGAGTAACGCTCTATCTCCATGTATGTTTCGCATTTCACGCTGCCAAACTCCGATACCCGCCCAAGATCATTTCGTCCTAGATCGACCAGCATTAGATGTTCTGCCCGTTCTTTCTCGTCCTTCAGTAGGTCTGCTTCTAACTCACTATCCTCTTGTGCGTTAGCTCCTCGGGGCCGAGTTCCCGCAATGGGTCTTGTCTCTACTCGGTCACCTTCTACCTTCACTAGCGCCTCCGGTGAAGTTCCCACGATGATTTCATCATCGAGCTTAAGGTAATACATATACGGAGAAGGATTCATCGTACGTAATATCCGGTAGACATGTAGTGGGTCTACCTCAGTCTCTATATGGAACCTCTGAGATAACACCACCTGAAATATATCACCCGCAGCGATGTATTCCTTACCTTTCTCCACATTAGCAATGAACTGCTCCTTCGTCAGATTAGAACGAACATCTCCGAGTTCCACATCTGCTGGAAGTGAACGAGTATTGAACGTCTCGCTTGGTCCTTCCTGTTGCAACAACTCTGCGATCTCATCCAACTTTTGCTCGGCAAGTTCGTATGACTTCGCGATGTCCGAATCCCGATCGCCTTCCTTGACATGAACATTTGTTACAAGTAACAACCGCTGCTTCACATGATCGAATACAATCACTTGATCACAGAACATGAACTGAATATCTTGTAAATTCATATCGTCCACTTTATGGGCTGGCAATTTCTCATAATACTGCAGAAGGTCGTATCCGAAGAATCCAATAGCTCCACCTGTAAACGGAGGCAATTCTGCTAACTTTGGACTCCGATAATTCCGCAGGATCGCTTTGAGCTCCTCAATGGGTTTGCCAGGTAATGTCTGCTTTTTCCCATCACGCTCCATGACAACCTCGCCCTTCTTAGCTGACACCATCATGAATGGATCTGTTCCGATGAACGAATACCGTGCCCATTGAATGCCACCTTCTACACTTTCAAGCAAAAACGCCCGTTCTCTTTGTGCTATTCGGCGAAAAATACGAATCGGGGTTTCCATATCAGCAAGCAGTGGGCGGACGATGGGAATCAAATTATAATCTTTCGCTAAGGCAATGGTTTGTTCTAATTGCGGGGTTGCCATGTCTTTCACTTCCTTTTCATCAAAGTTGGTTGTGGTGAACTATGGTAACTACGAGAACATTTGGGCCTTCGATCGCTGTTATCCTCAGATTTCTTGAATTTATACCGCTGATAGCGGATGAAATCCGAGGATAAAGGCGAACGCTTCGCTTCTCCAGCTCCAAATTTCCTCTTCGTTACTTCCCCACCACTGTTAGCAAAAAAGCAAACAAAAAAACCTCTACCGAAGTAGAGGTTGGTTGGATTTGCAGTCAGTTTGACAGTCACATGTTATGAATAGGTATAGCAAATAAATTCGATGGAATAAAAGTAAGGCAAACAAGCCCACTTCGGAGAGGAATTCAAAAGTACCCTCCAACCAAGATCTCGAATCTCATGCTAACTCTACTTACACTAGGACTATCCTCGGCTCAACTCTGCTCATCTCAACTATACTCAGCTCTACTCGTCTCAAACATCTCATAAAAACTAACTTACCTAAAAAATATAATTTCAATATACCTTATGCTATACCAATTTGGCAACCACCAGTTTCTGTGATTACTTATTGAGCAGGTGTACTCAAATCAGGACGCAAGCTCTTGGCTTCGTTCTGATATACATGTATCATCTCACGCTGGCTCTTCATTGTATTCGTCTGAATGAGCAGCCGGATACATTTAGGAAGACCGCCTTTAACAGGAATTTCAGTTGAACACATCAATGGAACCATGTCCCAACCATTCAATACACGGATAGCTCTAGCAGGAAACGTAGTATCCAGATCCGGGGTCACCGTAATCCAGACACTACAGATATCCTCAGGCTTAATCTCGTTACGCTCCACAACTTCCTTTAAAAGGACTGCCGTGGCTTGAAGGATTTCCTGTTCCTCGTTGTGGGATACTGTAGTAGCCCCGCGAATTCCTCGGTTATACATGCTGTCCCTCCTCTTTCAGTTCTCGGATCACTCGTCGTACATCGGTGAGAGTGACATCAGATACAATTTCTACTTCCCCGATGACAACTGGAAGTACGAAGATGATTTGATTCTCCTTAAACTTCTTGTCATGCATCATCGCCGCTATAATGTCATCCTCATTCATTTCAACTGGCAACGTAGTAGGTAGGCCGAACCCTTCCAGCAATTCCTTCGTATCCGAGTATAGAGAGCGATCTCTTCCCCGGTTCACGGCTATCCTTGCTGCTGCAGCCATTCCAATCGAAATTGCTTCACCATGTAGAAATTGTCCATAACCACCCGTTGCCTCTAGCGCATGTCCAATCGTATGTCCCAAGTTGAGAATGGCACGAAGTCCATGCTCTAGTTCATCCGTAGACACGACTTGAGCCTTAACCCGGCACCCTTGTGTTAAGCCATAACCTAAAGTTTCTGGGTCTAGAGCGAGTAACTTCTCGGTGTGCTCACGACACCAGTCCGTAAATTCTTTATCCCAGATCAGTCCATGCTTGATCATTTCAGATAGACCAGAGCGAACATCACGTATCGGCAATGTCTGCAGGGAGTCCACATCGTAGAGTACCATTTCTGGTTGATGGAATGCACCGATCATATTTTTCGCTAGTCGGTGATTCACCGCTACTTTGCCACCGACACTGCTATCATGCGCTAGAATGGTTGTCGGCATTTGCACGAACTTCACACCACGCATATAAGACGCAGCCACAAATCCAGCTAAATCACCAACTACACCACCACCAAGTGCAACAACTACTGAATGTCGATCAAGCCCACTTTGGATTGCAACAGTCATGATCTCTTCAAATACTTCAAGTGACTTCGACTTCTCACCGGCTTTTACAACCTTACTAACCGTATGATATCCGGCATCTTGCAGCGACGTTTCCACCTTGCTTAGATACAAGGGCCCCACATTATCATCTGTGACAATAAGTACGGGACTTTTCTTCGCTAACTGATGCCGTTCGAAATATTCCCCTGCCTCAGAAAGTAAGCCGCCACCGATATATATCGGATAAGAACGTTCCCCCAAGTCCACCTGTAATGTTCTCATCAGTAGTTCTCCAATTGTGACAAATAGCCCTTCACATTGCGTTCAATTTCCTCTATGGAATCGCCGCCGAATTTCTCTAAGAATGCCTTAGCAATTTCCCATGATACTACGTGTTCCAGCACTACACTCGCGGCTGGCACGGCACATGCATCTGAACGTTCTACTTGCGCTGTGAATGGCTCTTTGGTATCAATATCGATACTTTGCAGCGGTTTATAAAGCGTTGGAATCGGCTTCATCACACCGCGAACGACAATCGGCATACCATTAGTCATACCGCCTTCAAATCCACCTAGACGATTACTTCCTCGATGATAACCAAGTTCATCGTTATGCAAAATTTCATCATGTACTTTCGAGCCTGGTAGTGTACCGGCTTCAAAACCAATACCGATCTCTACTCCCTTAAAGGCATTAATCGACATAACCGCCTGAGCAATCCGTCCATCAAGCTTACGATCGTATTGTACATGGCTGCCAAGTCCTATCGGAACTCCTTCAACGATGCACTCTACAATTCCGCCGATCGAGTCACCATCAGCTTTAATCTGATCGATGTACGCCTCCATCTTCTTCTCTGTCTCAGCATCAACAACACGTACTGAAGATTCTTCCGTCACTCGTCTCATTTCATCAATGGACAAATTATGTGGAGGTGCTTCAATTTCACCGATACGAGTAACCTGTCCGGCTATTCTGATACCAAAGTGTTCTAGGAACTGCTTGGCTACTGCGCCACATGCCACACGAATAGCGGTTTCTCTTGCACTGGAGCGTTCCAGTACATTGCGTAGGTCCTTCAAATTATATTTGAGTCCTCCGTTCAAATCCGCATGTCCAGGACGTGGCCGGTGTACACGACGTTTCTCCTCATCCGATCCTTCAATCGGCTCAATGTTCATAATCTTCTGCCAGTGCTTCCAATCGTTGTTCTCAACAACTAGCGCAACCGGTGCTCCTGTCGTATAACCGTGCCGAACACCTCCGACGATACTAACTGTATCCTTCTCGATCTGCATCCGGCGCCCTCTGCCATAACCCTTCTGGCGACGAGCAAGTTCAAAATTAAGAGCTTCGAAATCAAGCTCCAGATTGCTTGGTAGTCCTTCAATAATTGCCGTCAACTGGGGACCGTGCGTCTCCCCTGCCGACAAGTAACGTAAACTCATAATACGTTCCCCCTTTAAACTGTTAAACTGTAAAGAGCTAAAATCCGATAATTTCTTTGCTCATTATAGTATAGGTCGCTTCCTTTTGACAAGAAGACACCCAATAGAAGTGCAGCATACATCATGAACTTCTATACCCATAACAAAAACACGCCGCTCCTTCTACCGTAGCAGAGCAAGCGACGCGCCTTCATATATCCTACATATTCTAATTTTTCTCACCTATCCTGAAGCTGGGTGATTATCCAATGTTACAGTACGCTGAGTTTCCATTGGAAAGTCCTCCAATAGTCCCTTTAGTTGTGATTTTTCCAACCCGAGAACTTGAGCGCACTCCTGTGGTGTCAGAAAACCACGTTGGTAAGCATCAATTACTTTTCTCTTATCCATGACCAACCTCCACGATAGCTTATGTTCTCCAGTATCGGGATTGAACAAGAAGAATATACTGTGGCTCTTAAGCTTTTTTGCGGTAAAAAAATGTTTCCGTTGCTTCAAGACCAAAAACAGCCGGAGAGAAAATTTGCTCTGTACTACCTACAAATAAAACGCCCCCAGGACGCAGAGCCTTAGCAAATTTATGATATAATTCCTGTTTTGCTTCCTCAGTAAAATAGATCATGACATTACGGCATACGATGAGATCAAAACCTTCTTCGAAAGAATCGAGTAACAGATTTTGCTTCTTGAATGTAACCGCCTTTTTCAGTGCACCGTCAATCCGAAACATCGCGCCCTCTTGGTTGAAATATTGCTTCGCAACAGCAGGAGGCACGTCTTTGAGTGAACGTTCAACATACAGTCCCTCTGCTGCTTTGCTGAGCGCCCCGTCATCAATGTCAGATGCAAGCAAATATGTATTCGTTAATAGTCTCAGGTCTGCCAAAATCATCGCTAGAGTGTACGGCTCCTCACCAGTTGAACAAGCAGCACTCCAAATCCGCAGACGTGATTTATTTGATGCCACCTCTGGCAGAACTACATCTCTCAGCATTTCCCAGCGGTTGGGATTACGCCAGAACTCGGATACATTAATCGTCATCTTATCTAAAAATTCATAAAACAATGGCTTATTGCTCATCATCGCACTGAAAAATGCCTCAAAAGTTGAAAACCCATTTTTATTACGCAATGTTGTCAACCGACGCTTCATTTGTGCTTCTTTATATTGAGCCAAATCGATGCCTGTATGTTTCTTAATATTCTGGATAAAACCTAGATAATCTGGATCCTTTGGCTCTTCGCTGTTCCCCCGTAGGGATGGTGTAAACTTTAGATTTAAATCCATAGGTCAAGGTTTTTGGAATATCCGAGGAGTTCCTGCGCTTCAAAGAAATTGGCTATCTCTCGCTCTGCGCTTTCTGGTCCATCGGAACCATGTATCAGATTAAATGGGGTATGTGCTGCAAAATCCCCACGAATTGTACCCGGTAGTGCTTCAGTAACCTTCGTTTTGCCAATGACTAACCGTGACAAAGCGATCACATCATCACCTTCCCATACCATAGCAAATACAGGCCCAGAAGTTATGAAATCAACCAACTCGCCAAAAAAAGGTTTGCCCTCGTGCTCTGCATAGTGGGTTTGTGCCTGGATAGACGAAATCTGAACAAGCTTTCCTGCTACCAGTTTGAATCCTTTGTCCTCGAATCGACTAATAATTCTGCCAATTAGGCCTCTTTGTACTCCGTCCGGCTTAACCATCAAAAATGTTCGTTCCACGGTTTCCCTCCCGAATTCTCAACGTTCTTTACATCATTTCATAATTCTGTACATGATTGAAGTATTACTTCACCCGTAGTTTACCAGAAAAAAGACGGAAGGGTAAGATTCAATAAGAACGTTTATTTACAAAGAGCGCGATTTCCTTTAAATGTGCCCTCGATTTATTCTCAGGTAGACCTTCCAGTGCCTCCAAAGCTTTGCTAATAAAACGATCTGCTAATTTTTCCGCTTGTCCAATCCCTGGACCGGAAATAATCATATCAATCGCTTTCGACACGTCACCTGCACCGTCCTGAGCACGAATTCCATGAATTTCATGAAGTAGACTATCCCTTAGCTTTGGTTCTTGCAGTGCATAAATCACCGGTAGCGTAATATTCCCTTGACGCATATCACTTCCAGGAGGTTTCCCGATACTCTTCTCTGTTCCACAGAGATCTAGTAAATCATCGCGGATTTGAAATGCCATTCCTACGTTATATCCATATCTGTACAGCAACCAACTTACCTTCTCCGGTGCCCCTGCTGCCATAGCTCCAAGTTGACAACTGATCGCAATAAGTAATGCCGTTTTACGCCGGATCCGCAGTAAATAATTTCGTACCGTCTGTTCCGTATTAAAAAAATCACGGATTTGCTCCATTTCGCCGATTGACATTTGCACTAGCGCTTTGGATAAAATACGGTGGATTTCTGGATTACTCAGTTCTGCAGCCAGTACAAGAGCTTTGGCATAAATAAAATCCCCCGTATACATGGCGATTTTATTATCCCATTTCGCTTTAACTGTAGGCTTACCTCGCCGAGTTCCTGCATCATCAATCACATCGTCATGTACCAGCGAAGCTGAGTGGATGAGCTCCAGCGGAACGGCTACATGCTGAAGCCGCTCTAGGTCATAGTTTCCAAACTTCCCCCCAAGTAAAACAAAGACGGGTCGAAGTCGTTTTCCTCCCGCTTTGAGAAGATGAAGAGACGTTTCACTAAGCAGTTCATCATCACCATCGATGCTCCGGTACAACTGCCGCTCTATAAAATCCATATCTCTCTTTAACGTGCCGAAAATATCCATTAGTTTCATTATTTCACCCGTGTCAGCGTATTGTCACTCCAAATATCCATACGGACCTCATTCTGCAAGAGTCCCAACTCATAGGCATAGGCGAAATACAAAGCCAGTCCCGCCTGTTGCTTATCGTTAAAATCATAACATAAATTGTTAAAATAATGATGCCAATAATCTGCTGTGCCTCCGATTTCACGACATGCCTCTGAAACCAACGAAGACAAATCATTCAAGCTTTGCTGCTTACTTCTCTTAAAAGCTGTGCATACTTCACTGAGGAACTCGGGGTTAGCCTCAGCAAAACTGCGCTGAACAGTCCACACGGCAAAGCTCATACCGTACCCCGTCCACTTTTTCCAGATATCCCCTAAATCCGTGACAATATACCCGTGATCCCGCCATGAAGCCCGAATAGCATGATCGCCAATCAGCAAAGCTGCATCATGATGAGCCATCATTTGATCCAGATCTGGCTCACCAACCGAATAAGTTGGATTCAGACCATATGCTTTCTGCATTATAATCTTGAGTAGATTGACAGAGGTTGCAGAAGTATTTGTCAGTGCAATGGTTCCTTCCTTCATTTCCTCAGGTGGTTTACGTGAGAAGAGAAGGATGGAGTTAACTGGACCATCTGAACTGACGGACAGATCAGGCAGTAATAACAGCCTGTCAGCTCCTACACCAAAAGCGAAGGAGGATACAGGAGCGATATCTAGTGATCCATCAAGAATACCCCGATTTAGCACGGAAGGTACTTCTGTAACTAATTCACTCTTGCGAGATAAAGCCCCAACATTGAAATGATGATACACAGGCCAAGCATTCGTATATTTTATTTTTCCAATGAGGATATTGTCATTCTCTCTGCTGTTCATTCTGATCCCCCCACCTAGTAAACAAAGCATGTTCGATTCTTAAATTATCTAGTACTTTACCCACAAGGAAAGAGACAAGATCGTCTATACTCTTAGGGCCAAAATAAAAAGCTGGCATGGCCGGAATCATCACGATACCCAGCCTGGCAAGCTTCAACATATTCTCCAAATGGATGGCATGCAGAGGTGTCTCACGTGGTACTAGTACCAGTGGACGTCTCTCTTTCATCATTACGTCAGCCGCGCGCGTTAACAAATTATCAGAAGTTCCATTAGCAATAGCAGACAATGTCCCCATCGAGCAAGGCATCACAATCATACCTTCAACAAGATAAGAACCGCTAGCAATTGTGGCCCCGATATCGGAATTATTATGATAAATATAACTTCCAGGACGTCCACCGAATTTCTCCGCAAGCACCTTGTCCCGATCCGTAGTATTCCAGCCTAGCTCTTCCTTAATTACTCGCCAGCCCGCGTTAGTAATAACTAGATGTACATTATACCCAATCCCTAGCAGCGTCTCGATCAGCTTCACACCGTAAATTGAGCCGCTGGCCCCCGTGATTCCGACCACGATTGATTTCCTTGTTGGGTTCAACTCCATCAATGATTTCGCACCACCAAATCAATTAAAGTGAATGAGAATACGACGATACTAAGCACGCCATTCATCGTGAAGAATGCAGTCTGCAGACGACTAAGATCGTCCGGCGATACAATATAATGTTCGTAGAACAATATGAGATAGGCGATAACCATACCTGCAATATACCAGCCACCTAGATCGGTCATCAGTAAGAGTGCAATAAATCCTAATGCAGTAATAATATGAAGCACTCTAGCAATCTTCAGTGAGTTGGCCACACCAAAGCGTACCGGAATCGAATGTAGTCCTTCTTTAAGATCAAATTCAACATCCTGACACGAATAAATAATGTCAAAACCCGCGATCCAGAAAGTGATTGTTGCAAAGAATACCATTGCCGTCCAGTCTACTACACCAGTAACTGCCGCCCAACCACCGAGTGGTGCGAGTGCAATCGTCAGACCTAGCACAACATGGCATAGCCAGGTAAAGCGTTTGGTGTAGGAATAGACTACCAACATCACCACAGCGATAGGTAGCAACTTCATAGCTAGTGGATTAAGCATAAAGGAAGCCCAGAATAACATAGCAAATGAAACAAAAATAAATAGGAGCACTTCTCCGATCTGCAATAGCCCAGCAGGAATAGCTCGGTTCGAGGTACGAGGATTCTTCGCATCACTGACCCGGTCAATCAACCGATTAAGCCCCATAGCCGCACTACGAGCGCCAAACATAGCTAATAGCACCCAACCGATCTGCGCCCAGGATGGGAGATGGTCGTTAACAGCTACGGATCCAAGTAGCGCACCCATAAAAGCAAATGGCAACGCAAATAACGTATGTTCAAATTTGATCATTTGCAGAAATACAACAGCTTTTTTAAACATTATGTGTCTCCTTTATGCCGATATGTAAAGCAGCGATACCGCCAGTTAAAGGATATGCTTGGACCTTTTCCAATCCGGTGTCAGCGAAAATGCGCGCTAATTCCTCACGCCCCGGAAATTGAGCAAGCGAATCAGGAAGCCATTTATATTGTTCATAACGCTTTGCGAATAGCTTTCCAAGCTTGGGAAGTACCTTTTGGAAGTAGAAATAATAAAGTCCTTTGAACGGCTGCCAGGTAGGTTTAGACAGCTCCAGACATACAACCATCCCACCCGGCTTCACAACACGCTTCATTTCCCTCAGCACTTGATGAAGGTCAGGAACATTGCGCAGACCGAAACCTATCGTTGCATAATTAAATGTATTATCTTCGAACGGTAACTCCATCGCATTACCTTGTATGGTTGTGATATTGTTACCCAAGTTCCGATCACTGATTTTGCGACGTCCAATTTCGAGCATATTCTCGCTAAAATCTAGGCCCGTGATGTGACCACCAGATGTTTCCGCCATGCTAATTGTCCAATCACAAGTCCCGCAACATATATCGATTGCGTTATCACCTTGTGACATATTCATCTTAGCCATTGTAAATTTACGCCAAGCCTTATGACGTCTAAAACTCAAAATATCATTCATGATATCGTATTTCGGAGCAATACTCTCAAAGACAGAATGAACAAACTGTTCTTTCGGTTTAGATACAGAGTCATTATTCATTTATTCGTTTCACCTTACCCTTCCTGCAGAGAGCGACACGGAGGAGAAATAATGGAAATAAAAGGCTCCAGAGCCTTTCCCAGCTCGGAGCGTACCGTCTCACCTTTACATTCTTGGAGCAGCAATTGAGTCCGCTCTACCGATTGATGAAGCAAGACTATCAATTGTTCCTTCACACCGTATTTGGCAAGCAAAGACTTCCATTCCCGATCTCCAACACTGCTTCCTGTTAATGTCTCTTTATCTTCAAATGTCCCTGTTTCCATAATTTTCAGATAGGCATAACCCCGATGGTTCTGCGGCAGCTCCCCGCTAGAGTTGATCTCGCTAAGAATTATTTCGCAGCGGCTTAATTCAGCAAGTAGCAATCTCCATATGTTATGAACCGACTTGTCCAAGAGATGGGAAAAAGACAGAAAGAGTGGCATCTTCAGATGAACATGCTCTTTCAAATAATCCTCAGCAGACAGCAGCATCCCTTTTAACTTTGAATACAGGTTTACTTTTAATTTGTTCACTTCACAAATAGCGGCACTCATTACAGATATCATTTCGATTTCTCCGGCTTGGGCAAGCAGTTCATAGAATGCACTGCTGAAATAATCCCCTGCCAACACTTTCAATTGCCTAGAACGCATACTCCGTTCCTCTTTACGATGGCTTTCTTGATCGATTCGATCATGGATATCTAGACCTAACTGTACTAGAAAAGCCGCCAACGCAAACGTTTCTGCCGTGCGATAAGATTTACCGCCGTCCCGATCCATTAGAAACGTATAAAGTAAACGAACACGGGGAACCGGAAAATCCGGGAGCGCCGTGTGAGTTGAAATCATGTCATAATCAATATACTTTTTTGCTAGTTCAGTTATACGATAAGGTTTCATCCTTAGCCTCCGAGCCGGTATACTATCATACATATCACATAAAGTTGTCAATATCTTGTCTATTATAGCATATGTTTTTTCGGTGCGCACGATCAGCACCGCTCATTTTCGCGCTGAATAAAAAAATGAATCTCTTGACTATAAATCCCGGAACTTCGATTTCCAGAGATGTGTTTCCGTCATACGAAACCAGGTTTGGAGTTCCTTAGGGATCTCCTTGTTTCCTACATTGCGCAAATTCTCTAGCGCCGTTTCTGGCCATTGACCTCTACGTACATCAGCAGCGAGCAATAAGTATCTTGTTCCGAGCCATTTATCTTCTGCCACAAGTCTTAATAAGAGTTGATCCACATTACTAGTTCGCTCCATCGAGAAGGAGATTAATTCCGCCATCCCTTGATACAACTTTGCTGCATCAAAATCATCTTCCGTCACCTTTAGGTCGACTGACAAGATACTCCTGTTCAAGTTCACCTTACCAATCCTTGTAGGAAGCTCAAGAGCACTCAACCCTTCGACAAGGTTATCATTAGTTAGCATGGCTGGTTGTTCCTCAGCAAACACCGTGTAGGCCCCACCAGCTTTGTCTCCTTGTGTGCTTAACCAAGACAAGGAAGCAAGCAGAAGTGTACAGCCAAACATCATTACAATGACCTGAAGTACCCATCTTTGTTTCATGGGGCATTCCCCCTTTGATTTCACCCGTTTACAGATGACTTCCGTTCGGGTCCATACCCCATTGTACAATTAAAAAAAGCAGGCTATGCCTGCAAAACAAAAAAATCATTCATCCGTATCGATTACACCGTGCTTCGTCATCACAATTGCTTTACCTCTAACCTTCACAGCTGAGGTATGGTCTGTGAATTGTGCAATCAGAACTTCACCCTTGTCTAATTTCTCGGTATGATGAAATCGTGTATCTTTTCCCCGGGTCAGTCCGATCACCGTAACGCCCTGCTCTTTGGCTTTCACCACGAAATAATCGCCACTTATAGCTTCTTGCTCGTCTCCACTATTGGCTTTGTGATTGTGACTATCCATGATCAGACCTTCTTCCCATGTCTTATTTACACCTGAGTGACATGATTCCCATATTTTCTGACTAATTAAAAAGAAAAGGCCGTGAACAATTGCCCACGGTCTTTTTGCAGAGAAAATATGTAGAAATCATTATTTGATTCCGTCTTTGAGTGCTTTACCCGGTTTGAAAGCGGGAACTTTACTCGCAGCAATTTCAATTTCCTCTCCAGTTTGCGGGTTACGGCCTTTACGGGCAGAACGCTCGCGGACTTCAAAGTTACCGAAGCCAACCAGTTGTACTTTATCACCATTTTGGAGCGCTTCGGAAATTGCTTCGAATACTGCGTCAACTGCTTTAGTTGCATCTTTCTTCGACAATTCCGTGCTTTCCACTACTTGAGAAATCAAGTCAGATTTGTTCATCATGATTCACCTCCCTACTAAGTAATCTAATAATACCATGATATTCTGTGTTTCCGTTTTGCGGCAGAATATACGTTATACTACGTCCAATATCATCAAATCCCCTGTAAATTCGCCATTTCACAGCGAAAACCAGGAGGGCCGAACAAATTTATAGTAATACAGCCTATCCATAATTTCAAGCTTTTTAAGTCTTTAACCTATTTTAACTGTAAAAATAATAGATAAAATCACTAAATTATGAGCTAAAATACAAAAACAACCGCACGCAGCTCATTAGCTTGCGCACGGTTGTTGTGAGGAATCAATGGTTATAAAATTATGGCTATTAAACCACCGGAGCCTTCGTTGATAATTCGTCCTAGCGTTTCCTGCAACTTGTAGCGTGCATTGTCTGGCATCATAGCTATTTTCCCTTGAATGCCTTCTCTTACAATGGAATGGAGCGAGCGACCAAAGATGTCGGATTCCCAAATCTTGATTGGATCGTTTTCGAAATCTTGCATTAAGTAGCGAACTAATTCCTCGCTTTGTTTCTCGGTGCCAATAATCGGTGCGAATTCCGACTCCACATCAACTCTAATCATGTGAATAGAAGGTGCTGTTGCCTTCAGCCGCACACCGAACCTTGCTCCCTGGCGAATAAGTTCTGGCTCGTCAAGCGCCATTTCAGCCAATGATGGAGCTGCAATCCCATAACCTGTCGTCTTGACCATCTCAAGCGCTTCAGCAAAGCGATCATATTCCTTCTTAGCATGAGTAAACTCCTGCATGAGCTGCAACAGGTGATCCTTGCCTCTGATTTCAACCCCTACTACTTCCATCAGAATTCGGTCATACAGATCGTCTGGAGCGTACAGGTCGATCTCAGCTACCCCTTGCCCCATATTCAGCCCGCTAAGTCCGGCACGAGCAATAAAATCATAATCCAAGAAGTTAGTGACAACCCGGTCAACATCACGTAACCGTCTGATATCCTTTACGGTATCGCGGACAGAGTTCTCATAATTGCTACGGAGCCAATGATCCTCGTTTAGTACCATTACCCAACTAGGTAGATTAACATTGACTTCGTGAACAGGAAACTCATACAGTACTTCCCTCAGAACGCCAGTAACATCTTCCTCGGTCATCGTTGCAGCACTGAGTGTAATAACTGGAATGTCGTATTTCGCAGCCAGTTCCCCACGCAATTGTTGTGCTTCTTCACTACTAGGACGAGTCGAGTTGATGACTAACACAAATGGTTTACCGACTTCTTTCAGTTCAGCTACCACACGCTCTTCTGATTCCACGTAAGAGTAACGTGGGATATCTGCGATCGTACCATCAGTTGTTACTACCACACCTAGTGTGGAATGTTCTTGAATCACTTTGCGAGTTCCTATTTCCGCCGCTTCTTGAAATGGAATAGGTTCTTCAAACCAAGGAGTCGAAATCATCCGTGGTCCATTCTCGTCTTCGTAACCTTTAGCTCCTTCGACTGCATAACCAACACAATCAACGAGCCTTACGTTTACATCAAGACCTTCAGCAACCTTAATTTGCACCGCATTGTTAGGTACAAATTTGGGTTCGGTCGTCATGATCGTTTTACCAGCTGCGCTTTGTGGAAGTTCATCCACCGCGCGGATCCGGTCCGCTTCGTTCGCGATGTTCGGTAGCACAATCGTCTCCATGAATCGTTTGATAAAGGTAGACTTCCCGGTGCGGACAGCTCCAACCACACCTAGATAGATGTCTCCTCCGGTACGTTCGGCAATGTCCTTAAAAATATCAACTTTCTCCAATACCAATGATATCCCCTCCTCAAAATTCGCCGAAGGAAAAATGCCTTGAGAGCATCCGCTTCGTTATTCACCATCTTTTTCACAATCACTGCTACGGCAGGAGCGGCAGCTCCTCTTGCCCGTGTCCGCCGCCGAAAACCACTGGGGAGAGAACCTGAACGAAGCGGCGTTAACTCGTACATGCATTTGGACTAGTATCATCATATGTACCAGATGCGTAATTATGACGGTAGAAACATGCCACGCCCATTTTTTTTTGCAAAGTCGCTGCTTCGCCACGAACAAGGCGGATTTTTTTCCGCCATATTAAATTTGTATGTATCAACAAGTAGAATTATGACAATATCATCTTTACTATCAGTTGAAATATTGATAGTGATGATTAATGCTATGTTCAATCGTTGACAAATAACAAATAGACAAAAAAACACCTCACGACTAAGTCATGAGGCAGGAAAATAATTGCTTATTCAACTTGTGGAACTGGCAAGCCTTTGACCCAATGATAGGAAAGAGATTTCACCGGCACGAAGTATGACTGATCTACCAAAATTAACCTTAGATCCTCATCCCCTTCCGGTTTGATCCCTGCTTTATCCACAGCTTGCATAATGTCAACAGCATAATCCACGAATACCTGTCCCTTACCATTCATCAAATAGGGTAGTGTCTCGCCAGAAAACACACTTCGAAGTGGGTAATCTTTGCCGGCGATTTGTGGTAAATCCACGGTGTATAAGCCTGGATAGGTTTCTTTCCCGTCAACCGCAGGTAATTCATTTCCATGGGAAGCACGATATTTATCTACGAGTCTTTGCACATCATTGACCCTCTGGACTGTGTTTAAATCCATGACTTTAACCCTTGGATCAATCTCTTCGTTAATGACTAAAAAATATGCGCTACCCCCTTTTTCAAAAGCAGTATCTGGAATTTCATCGATGTATCCTTTTCGGTTCAACTGATCAAGATCAATGATGTATTTTTCATATCTTGGAGTCTCTATTCCTGCCGTAATGATCGGTAGAATCCCCTGTTCTTCTTGAAACTGATCCATCGCTCTTTGAATACGATCTACACTTTCTCGATAAGTCACAACCTTCTCCTGCCGCTGTTCCTTTGGATACATGCACCCGGACAAATACACTGTCCCGATTGTAATCAGACACAGTAGGAGCCCACTACGGGCAATTAGATTGACGATTTTATACCTTCCAGGTCTCACAATGAATCATCCTTTACTCATGGACTCTTGCCGGATTACCACAAATCGTCATTTTCCTTCTGCCGCTCTAATTGCTTTCGGATCGCCGCTTTCAAAGGATCCTCTGGTAGTCTAACTTCTGCAGAACCACATATCTGGGCCTGACAGGCCAAACGAATGCCCTGATCTAGTAAGGGACCCAATTTACGGAGTTCAGCATCGCTCGGAGGGGTCAATGCAGACTCATGCTCAGGTTCCACCTCAACTTTACACATGAGACAGCCTGCATGACCGTCACAACGTGTTGAAATAAAAACTCTAGCTTCCCGTGCCGCGCGAAGAACACTTGTCCCAGGACGGACCTTAAGTGTCCTACCTTGTGGTATGAATTTTATTTGGTATTCCACCATGTCCCTCCTTACGCCTCACAGTTTCGATTTCGGAACCATTGCTCAGCTAATGTCGGGCTGTCTAACAGATCAGCCAATTTGTTCACCAGGTGGGTGTTCCAATCGTTCCTTTTGAGTAACTTTAATAAAAGCGGCAAATGTCGCTCCATCGACCCCCGCATGACCTCAGCAATCGCTAGATACCGGTCCGGTCGTTCTCTCAACAAGTTAAACAGCAATTCATGACTCAGTGGCATTAAGAACATATTTATGCCCTCAAGTTGACCCAGCACAGCTTCTTCGTGTAATACATTAGACACTTCCGTCCTATAGCTACCATCCGAAGTCTTCACTTCGAACCCTCCGACTAGTTCTAACGTCAAATTTCCTAGTCTATAATGACTAAGTCGAGATATATATACACCACTTTCATCAAGTCGCGGGACATCCAGCAGAACGTCAGCCAGTTGTTCATGCAGCAGCACTGCATCATCCATATCCGCATAGATGTCAACATCCCTTGGAGGAGTTCCAAGCTTAACACCCTGTAACCAAAGCCCACAGCTCCCGCCTAGCAACCAAGGATTTCCAAAGTCTTGCAGGCGGACACTGAGCTCTCGGAGTGCCATTAATACTTCGGAATATAGGTTATCATTTATGTCTGAAATCATTTGTATACCTCTTCTCTATTCCGCTTCCGCTAGAAATCCTATCCTATGTAATCGATACAAGGCCGACTAGAAACCCAGTCAACATCATAACAAACGCGATCAACGATAGAATTCCTTTTACCCAACTTTTCGTCTTATTCCGGGCAAACGTGATCAAAAAAACAGATAACCCCATTACGAGAACCGCCGCAATGGATAACCACATTTTGGTCATAGCGTCCATAAGCGTTATCTCCCACTTTTCCATATTATTGATATGATAAATATTATAGCATTATCAAACAATTCAGGCTACGAACCTACCTATTACCACAAAAAAATAAGGCCTACAGCTTCATCGCCGCAGAGCCTAAGTCCTATTAATTACTTGTTAATCGGTCTAATACCCGCCTTATTTCTTCATCATTAATTTCATTAATGCTTCCATATTGGAAGGGTTCATGCCGCTCTTTTTCACAGCCCCGATGATCTCATTAATTGTAGCCTCAGAAACAGGTACCTTAGCCATTGTTGACACCTGCTTAATTAACTTACGCAGTTCAGTTTCACTCTGAAGTGTCGACGGCTTCACAGTACTAGCCAGTTTTTTAACGTTACCATCCGTGAGATGTTTGCCACTTTTCTTATTAATAGCATTCAGGGCTTCTTTAGAAATTTTACTCATCGTTTCGCCTCCTCCACTGTCCTCTTCAACAATGTATGAGGTAGGGAATCAAAAGGTGAGTATGCGTTAGCCTTATTGAGAAGCGAATGAACTAACAATAGTTTGCTACGTAATAATCGTAGCTAATTACGGCTTACTATGTATGCCATTGTTCCCATGTTTCCTGAGAAATAACTTCCATCTCTGTCTTCCGATCACGGCCCATAAGTGCCTCTACGGCCGTCTTAGGTTCCCTTCCTTCAAACAGAACAGAGTAGATCTGGTTAGCAATCGGCATTTGTACTTTATATTTCTCTGAAATCGTGTGTGCAGCCTTGGTTGTTCGAATGCCTTCCACTACCATGCCCATCGAACTTAGGACGGTTTCTAGTGGCTTACCTTCACCCAACATATACCCTGCACGCCAGTTACGACTGTGCTGACTTGTCGCCGTAACGACCAAATCACCAATTCCAGCGAGTCCAGCAAAAGTCAGAGGGTTAGCCCCCATCTCTACACCAATTCGCGTGATTTCCGCAAGTCCACGAGTTAATAACGCAGCCTTCGCGTTGTCTCCATAGCCAAGACCATCAGACATTCCGGCGCCAAATGCAATGATATTCTTCAAAGCACCAGCAAGCTCCACACCAATCATATCCCGGTTAGTATAGACACGGAAATAAGAGTTCATAAACAAATCCTGAGTTAAACTCGCCTGTTCATCATCCAGCGAAGCTACCACAACCGTTGTAGGACAACGTTTAACAACTTCCTCCGCATGGCTTGGTCCCGACAAGACGACAATCCGGCCTTCTTCACATCCTAGTTCCTCGGAAATAACCGTCGAAATACGCTTCAAACTTTCCGTTTCAAACCCCTTAGTTGCATGTACTACTGTCATCTCTTCATGCCAATAAGGTTTTAAGGAACGTGCTACTTCACGTACAGCTGAAGAAGGGGCAACAACGATAACAGCCTTTGCTCCTCGTACAGCTTCTCCCATATCACAAGTAGCTGCAATACGCGAAGATAAATCAACACCAGGTAGAAAACGCTCATTCCGATGGTGGTGGTTGATTTCATCCCTTTGTGCTTCATTTCGCGTCCAAATGGCAACATCCATCTCTTTATCCGCAAGTACGCTAGCTAAAGCCGTTCCCCAACTGCCCGCTACAAGCACAGCAGCTTTATTAGACAACGCGTTCTCCTCCCTTGGAACCCAGTTTATTCTCTCTACCTTGAGCTAGTTTTACAATGTTGCTACGGTGTCTCCAAAAGGCAAAAATACAAATGAGCAAACTGGCCCAAAAATATGGACCTATTTCACCGAAAATCCATAAAAATAGCGGTGTCAGTAATACAAAAATAAGCGAACCCAACGAAACATACCGAGTGAAAACAATTAATAAAATTGCAATCGCACCGGCATATAGCGCAGGTATAAGGGCTAGGGTAGCCATGACTCCAATCGTTGTTGCTATCCCTTTACCACCACGGAAGCGGAAATAGAGTGGCCAATTGTGACCCACGATGGCAGCGATACCGCAAAGCGCAGGAACCCACTCAGAACCCTCTCCAAGCCAGCGACCTAACCATACAGCTGCAATACCCTTTAATACATCGAGAATAAGAACCAGAATAGCTGGTCCTTTTCCCAGTACACGCAACGTATTGGTCGCCCCAGCATTTCCACTGCCATGCTGACGTATATCAATGCCTTTCAAGGACTTCGCCAGCAGGACACTGAAGCTGACCGAGCCAAGTAAATAACTGAATAACACTGCAATTAGAGATGGAATCACGTTATTCTCTCCTAACCTTCATCTGATTTACGTCTAGTAAACAAGCGAATTGGTGTACCTTCAAAGTCGAACGCAGCTCGGATTTTGTTCTCCAAGTACCGCTCATATGAAAAGTGCATCAAATCAGGGTCGTTTACGAACACGACAATCGTTGGAGGTTTGACCGCTACTTGTGTCACATAATTAATTCGTAGACGACGTCCTTTATCGGTAGGTGGAGGATTAATCGCGATAGCATCAGAGACAACATCGTTCAACAAATGCGTCTGTACTCGCTTAGTATGATGATCTGCCACATGCTGCACAACGGGTAGAAGCTTATGCACACGTTGCTTAGTTTTGGCTGAGAGAAATACAACTGGAGCATAGGTCATAAATAGGAAATGGTCACGTATTTTTTGTTCGAAATTTTGCATTGTTTTATCATCTTTAACAACAACATCCCATTTGTTTACAACAAATACGGAAGCTTTCCCAGCTTCATAGGCATATCCCGCGATGTGCTTGTCCTGCTCGATAATACCTTCTTCACCATTGATCAAGACAAGTACAACGTCAGCACGTTCAATCGCCTTCATGGCTCTCATAACACTATATTTCTCTGTCGTTTCGTACACTTTACCACGTTTACGCATACCTGCTGTATCAATCAACACATAACGTTGTCCATCCCGCTCAAATGGTGTATCAATCGCATCTCGCGTTGTACCGGCCACATCACTCACGATTACCCGTTCCTCGCCAAGAATTGCGTTCACTAGAGAAGATTTACCAACGTTAGGTCGACCAATCAACGCTACACGGATAATATCTTCATCATATTCTTCCTCTTCTAAATCAGGCAGTTTATTAACTATTTCGTCGAGTAAATCGCCAACCCCTGTACCATGGCTTCCGGATACAGCAATTGGTTCTCCAAAGCCAAGATTATAGAACTCATAGATATTGTCCATTCGACCAAGGTTATCTACTTTATTAACAGAAAGTACAATCGGCTTACCTGAACGGTACAACAGATTTGCAACTTCTTCATCCGATCCTGTCACACCATCTTTAGCATCACACATAAAGACAATAACGTCTGCCTCTTCGATCGCAAGTTCTGCTTGCATGCGAATTGATTTTAAAATAGGCTCTTGATCATCCAACTCAATACCACCGGTATCAATAATGCTGAATGACTTACCATTCCATTCACCAATACCATAAATCCGGTCACGTGTAATCCCCGGCTTATCTTCAACTATAGCCAGTCGATCACCAATAATACGATTAAAGATTGTGGACTTACCTACATTAGGCCTTCCAACAATCGCCACTACGGGTCTTGCCATGCGCACTCCTCCTAAAAATATCCTTCTATATAAAAGTCGATCAATTCTTAATTACCATGAACCACGTTACTCATCATAGCAAAAAAAGAATTAAATGGCTAACGTTTCAGTTTCCATGAAATATCGCCCTAAAAATAAAAACGGCGAACCACCTTCAAAGGAGGTCCGCCGATTATTATGCCTGCTTAAATCCTGCTTACTTCCATTTGCTCAGCTTATCGCCGAAACGTTCAGCTAGCGTGAAGCTCAATCCTTCATTACTTAGAGAAACATTTGGGTTGTTACCCAAATCTTCTTTTTTCACACTACTGCCTCTGGAAGGTCTGTCAGTTCTAGGAGCAGCAGCTGCTGGAGCTTCCTCAGTTTCTTTGATGCTGAGGCTAACACGTTTTTCAGAAGGGTTAACATCCAAGACTTTAACTTGAACGGTTTGACCTTCTTTCAACACTTCATGAGGAGTGCCGATATGTTTGTGCGAAATTTGAGAGATATGAACGAGTCCTTCAACACCTGGAGCGATTTCTACAAATGCACCAAAGGCAACAAGACGTCTTACTTCACCGCTCACGATATCACCGATTTTGAATTGCTCAGTAGCAGTTTCCCAAGGACCAGGAGCCGCTGCTTTGATGCTTAAGCTGATTTTCCCTTTTTCAGGATCAACTTTAAGCACTTTCACTGTAACTTTGTCGCCCTCGGAAAGAACGTCAGCTGGTTTTTCTACATGGCTCCATGCGATTTCGGATACATGTACAAGTCCATCCACGCCACCTACGTCAACAAATGCTCCGAATTGAGTCAAACGTTGAACAGTACCTTCAAGCACTTGACCTTCTTTAAGTTCGCCCATGATTTTGAGTTTGTTTGATTCGAACTCTCCATCAAGAACATCCTTAGCAGAAAGGATTACTTTGTTGTTCTCGCGATCAATCTCTTTCACTCTTACGCGAAGTGTACGTCCTTTGTAGTCGCTGAAGTCTTCTACGAAATGACGTTCAACCATAGATGCAGGAATGAAACCACGAACGCCTACGTCTACCACGATACCGCCTTTTACAACGTCGGCAACGACAACTTCAAAGATTTCCTTACTGTCGAAACGTTGTTGCAACTCATCCCAAGCGTTTTCGCCGTCGATTGCACGTTTGGAAAGAACAAGACGCTCTTTCTCATCGTCAATGCTAACAACTTTTGTCTCAACTTCTTGGCCAACTTCTACGGCTTCCGAAGCATTGCCCAATTGGACGGAGGACAATTCACGAATAGGAATAACGCCGTCATATTTATATCCAATGCTTACATAAGCTTGGTTATCCTCGATTTTGACGATCGTTCCTTTGACGGTATCCCCTTTTTTCAAAGATACGATTTGTTCCATTTCATCCTGGCTTACCGCTTCAACGGCTTCTTGACCATTCTTTAGTTCTTCCGACATGTCAATACCCTCCTAAATTCAAAAAAAACCATTTATTTAAACCCGCTCATAGCGAAGTTCAAAACTACTTTAATTATAGAGTTCCATATATTCCCGACCTTCATTCATATGCTAATTACTTAACGTATGATAATCCTAGAGCTTTCAACTCAGCAATGCGGGACATAATCTCCTGGGTAGCCAATTCGACCGGATCCGAGTCAGGAATATCCTTAACTTTGGATAGATCCACTGGTGCACCATAGATCACTCTAACTTTACGAAACAACTTATAATTACCGATGATTGCTACTGGTATAACAACAGCATTCGTGCGTAGTGCAAAGCTCGCAGCACCCTTTTTACCTGCTCCTTCATCGTTTCGGCTACCTTCTGGGAAGATACCCATAACTTTGCCATTGCGAAGGATATTAAGCGAATTCTTAATAGATTCCTTACTAACTCCACCCCGTTTGACGGGAAAAGCACCTAGCTGAGTAATTAGCCAACCCAATCCAAACACATCAAAGAGTTCTTTTTTGGCCATAAAATGTACTTTACGATCAAGTAAAATCCCGATAGTTGGTGGATCAAAAAGACTGATATGATTGGATGCAAGTAGCACACCACCCTCTTGTGGTATGTGCTCCAAACCACTTGCTTCGAGACGAAACAAAAACTTATAAATTACTCGTAGTAAACCGCGGCAAACATTATAAATCATGCTTTGCTCTCCATCCCATAAATCTTACAATAAGATACGATGGTTTCCACTACTTCCTCAATACACATATGAGTTGTATCCAGTAGTCTCGCATCATCTGCCTGACGAAGCGGCGAAATCTCCCGTTCCTGATCCAGACGGTCTCGCTCAGCAATATCCGCAGCAAGTTGTTCCAACGAAATTGCAGATTGTTCCTTCATTTCCTTGTACCTGCGTTTCGCCCGTTCTTCCACCGTTGCGGTCATATAAACTTTGACTTCTGCATCGGGAAGTACTGTCGTACCGATATCGCGTCCATCCATCACGACGCCTTTGCGTAAAGCCATTTGCCGCTGCAGAGAGACAAGTCTGCTTCGCAGCCCCTCGATTTGCGCATATCGGGATACTTTTGCATTAACCGCAAGAGAGCGAATTTGTTCCGTAACCTCTTGTCCATTAACTAATACCTGTTGTCCATTCTCTATCGGTATTAAATCGATAACCAGATCTTTTACAATTTGAAGCACTTGCTCAACTTCTTCCGGTTCGACACCAAGACTCTGGCAATACCAAGTAGCTGCCCGGTACATTGCACCGGTATCGACGTAGACGTAAGACAACCTACCCGCAACCATACGGGCAATTGTACTCTTGCCTGCCCCAGCAGGTCCGTCAATCGCGATGTTAATTTTGCCACTAGATGCTGACGTTACACTTGCCAACGGGGCACTCCTCCTCAGACACTGTCTCAAGAAAAAAGCAGGCTTTGCCTGCGACGTAAAAATTATACCACACATACTATAGGGATGCAAAAACGATCCACTGCAAATTTTCTTTTTTATCGTCTTATTGATTTGTGTATTGGGACACCCTCGTACCACTCAGCAGAGGAAATTAACTTGCGTAATTCCGGTATTCGTAGGGCTCCCTGGAAGATAAATAAACCTATTAACAATGTAATTACTGCCTTTATTAACCAAGGCTCGACGATCCCACAAAATTTTAAAAACAAGTCAGTGTAGTTTTCATCATCCCTGCTGTCCATAATAAAGAGGTCCCCTTTTCTGTTGAATAATTCTAGCTTATCCAATTCTAAAAAAGAGAACCGTATATCCATCGTATTAACGATTTTTGAAATCAAATTGACGTTCAAAGCAATATCGAATCAACTTCTGCCGTTCAAAATCTGAGATACTAAGATATTTCAACATCGTGATCCATCTTCCAGACTCCAACTTTTTTGAGCGGACTACTTCTGCTTCAAATGGTACATGTTCTATCGTCCCTGTCTTGTATGGGACAAGCAGCCAACACTCCAAAGTATCTCCTTCAGATAAGTTATAATTTTCATCGGTCAAATAGGAGACGCCACCCCCTCCAACATCATCTGTATATGCCAAAAACCGAGTGTTATCTTTCAATTTTACGGCAATTTCCAATTCAGCAACTACACGTAGAAAATCACGTCTTTGGATTTTTGTAATCGACTCAGGTTCTGGTTTGCGAATCCGTATCAGTTTTACCACATCATCAGCAAATCCAAGCACATATGTATTGAAATAATGTTTGATGCCGCCCTCGGTCAAGAAATATACAGACAATTCATCACCCAAAAACAATCTCTTACTCTGTCCACTTTTCATATCCATTGGAACTTCAATTAAAAATGATTCTTCTTCAATATCTGCGATCCGCGACTTACATTCTTTATTTACTTCATTCTTATCCACTGATGCTACTTGAATGTACACAAAATCGTTTACTTTAGGAAACAAGTTCCTCCACCCGCCCATCATTAATAAAACTACAGTATGGCATAATTATACCACGAGCCGGAGGAGTGGACATGTATAAATTCAACAAAATAAAAAGAGAACGTTCCACAAATTAGGAACGTCCTCTTGAACTTGTTAAGAAGCTGTTGGTGATTTTGCACTTTTGATTTCTTCAACTGTTTCTTCGGCACCCGAATCCGCGTTAATAAATATACGATACTCCGAGCCGTTAATTTTCCCTCCAAATTCGTAAGTGAGCACTTTTTCCGACATTTCGTTCTCAATAATCGCTAAGCGACTGTAGTCCATCTTATAATCCGAGTTCAGGTATTTCTTAGCTTGCTCCAAAGTAAGCTTCGGCTTCGTTTTAGTCACCTTCGCTGCCTCACCACTCTCATGTTCATACACATAATCAGTAGCTTGCATACCTGTGACTTCTCCATCGTCAAGTGCAACTCGAAGCGAGATTTTCTCTGGATAAATGAGGATCTCTCCCGACTTGCTAACAAAAGTAAAGTTACCAATGTCACCGAACTCATCATAAAATACAGCTGTTAGATCAGGATATCCTTTGTTCTGAAGAAACTCTTCAGCCCGCTTTTTAGCATCAGCATAGGAAACAGCTTTCTTCCCAATCTGACGATCTTTATTATAAGAAATCAAATGCCCCCCGTTACGTGTATAATCGAGGCTTACCGATTCTCCATTCTTTTTAGTCTTAACCTTTGCGGTATATGAAGCCCACTCGGTTCCCTTACCGTTTTCAACAACTTCTATCGCTGCAGAATCCTTAGATCCTACAAATTGGGCAGCCTTTTTCTTGATATCCTCTATAGTAGTAGGTGTATCGCCAAGCTTTTTAACGGAACGTTTGTTATAAATACTAGCGATTGACGGACCCCAGTCGAGCTCAGGATATTCACCAACTTTTTTGTCCACCGTCTTAAAACCGTCTATAATGCTATTTTCTTGATCATTTTCTGCTGCTAATGCGGTTTCAACATCCATCCAACGCAACCTGTCGTTAATTACTTTATCCTGAACTCCCTGCAAATCTTTAGAGATTTCCGCGGAATTTTTGTACAGCTCTTTCAAGTTCTTAACCTCGTTCTCGCTTAGAGGCTGCTTAGTCAAATCACGAACTGCTGTTTGATAAGAAAACTTAGATATCCGTGATAGCAACTCTTCCGTCTTATTAAATGGGAGTAAAGTCAATGGTAATTGATTAATCTCATTTTGAGCCTCGCTTGTAATCCTCCAGACATTAACCAGTCCTTTTCTTTGTGAACCGGTCGAAGCAGAATGTAACGCTAACGTATTCCCCAGTTCACCATGTAACTTATCCACATGGAAGGACAAATCGTGGAAAGCCCGCTGATACTGGTTCTCCGCTTTAATCAAAATGGCATTCTTCTCTTGGTTCTCTTGATAGCCCCATACCATCGAGCCGATCAATAAAAGAGTTACTATGGGAAATAATACTGCACTTAAACGCTTATACATCTTGATGTGCTCCCCTTTCTTCAACTAAAACTAATTGAAGTTAGTTTGACAAGAAGAAAGGGGCTTTATTCATAACAATAAATTATATGTAAATATATTAATTAGAGCGCCTCCATTTCCTCAATGAAGAACTGCTGGTTGTCGCATATACATCGCTTAAATCCCGTTTGAATATGTCCTCGATCCTTTGTTCCTCGGAGTACAAAACGTTCGCCGCAAGACTTGCAGGTAATTTTCACTTTCACACGCGCCAAAAAGGCACCCCCCTCCAGCTAAACGGCGATTTTTATGCCGTAAATAACTAGAATCAGGATGCCCATTTTTTCGGAAATTAGTCCTGTCCCCCTGCCCGAGTTAACCGGAAAGGAGAACGATTATTAGCACGATATATCTTTCCGATGCCACCATACCAGAGGAATGCCATCAATGGAACAATGTACCACACCCAATATTGAGTGATATTGTCTAGTACCCAATCGTACACTCCATGCCATAACATAGGGAGCATTAATGAAAAGAGGAGATACTTTACAGTTCTATTACCAGTAGAAAACTTGGCTCGGCCCATGTAATACCCCATCATCACACCAAACATTGCGTGTCCCGAAACTGGCAGTAATGCACGAATAAGTAATGCACCAACTGAAACCTGACTTGCTAGAGCAAAAATAACATTCTCTACTGTTGCAAATCCAAGCGAAATTGCTGCCGCATACACAATACCATCATAGGGCTCATCAAACTCCGTATGGTTATAAATTAGATGGAAAAGTACGAACCATTTCATCGCTTCTTCTACACCTGCGGAAATTATGAACGCACTAACAAAAGGACTATCCCCCAGCCATATTTCCAGTCCTCGTTGCAGGATCATAACAGGAAGCACTATCAGAAATCCAAGAAAAAACATCTTCATGACCATATGCAACGGTTCCGAATCGTACTTGTCCTTAAGATAAAAATAAGTCAGTAAAGCGATACCTGGGGCCACCGCTGCAATTCCAATCGAGAAAAAGAGCAACGGTTATCCCCCCTATCTAACACTTTTCCGTTTCTTATCTCTACCAAGCTAGCAAATAACCCGCTAATGAAGTTAATCCTGACGCTTAAAATGGCTACAAATCACACCAATGGCATTGTCTGCCATGATGACATCGCCGTACTCCTCTAGCATAGCTGGAGTAACCGATGTCGCTTCGCCGAATTCAGCCAACACAGCGATTATAGCTGCCTGTTTTCCTTCTTCTAGCTCCTCAGGTTCTAAGTGCAGAACCCATTTCCGATTATATTTATACAATCTGCCGGCATCGGCAAGCATATGCTGCAGAACATGGGCCGCTTCAATCAGAATTTCAAAATCATCAAACGAATACAAAATCGTATCGCTCTGCTCTAGCGTAACTTCCATCTCATAAACCTCTTCTGACATTTCATCCTCATAAGGAGATGGGCCTCCATGATGATGGTGATCGTATTTCCCGCGCGTCACTATGACGACCATTCCTTGAGCAGGTAGCGCGAACACTTCAACAGCCAAAGGTCCCGTAGCATCAAATCCCACTTCACTATAAGCCTGATCCATCATTTCGGTGAACAGGTCGTGGACTTTGGGAATTTCATGCCACATGTCCTCTTTCTGAATACCTCGTTCGCTAAGATCGTCAAACGTGAGGAAAATCCGTATCTTGTCATTACCTAGTCTTTCTATCTTCATACAGGATCCTCCTCTCCAAGCCTTGTTATCACAGATTATGAAACCTGTTCTAATATGTGCTGGAAATGGTTCTTTGTAATTATGTTATCATTAATTTTCTGTAAATGCACGCAATAAAATAGCCAAAAAAAGAATCATTTCCCGCCCACGAACTCGTGAGCTGAAAATGATTCTTGGAGTTAAAGATGATTACAAGCCTGGGATTACCGTATTTGTTTCTTTTAATATCCCTTCGACCTCACTGCGGACATCCGGATTTCCCTTAATGAATTCCAAGATTTGTTTCAGACTATGTTCCTTCGAATGATCCTTATCCGATGTGGAGCAACAACTGGGATGCACCTGGGTGCCTGAGGACCCGTTGGAGCTTGAATGTGACGTCGAATGATCACTCTTATCATTTGAATGACCTGACATCATACCGGACCAGTTCATCATGGACCCCGCGTCTTTTGCTGCGGTTAATAAACTTTGATTTTTCTTCGCCCAAGTTGTAGCTACAACCCCAAGGAGAATCCCGCATAGAAATGAGGATGACTTCACCTAAAAAACCTCCCTTGATGTATTAAAATCATAGGTAGTGTTCACTCATTTGAATAAACTCATTCGGCATAAATACAGGAAACCTCTCACTCAGATCTTCTTTCTCTGAGTTCATACATGTTCCTTCATTTTCGAACGAGATAATGCGACTCACTCTTTATAGGGCTTCTTCGTCCAGAATATCCTTCACATCTAAGGGCATTAATACCTCACGATTCCCCATATATTTACGCAGAGCTGGGGGGATATAAATCGAACCATCCTCTCGTTGATGATTCTCAAGCAGTGGAATCAATATCCGTGGTGATGCAACTGCCGTATTGTTAAGCGTATGACAATATACCAGGCGCCGCTCAGCATCATGGCAGCGAATGTTGGAGCGTCTGGCTTGAAAGTCGAGTAAGTTTGAAGATGAATGTGTCTCACCATAAGTCTCACGGCTAGGCATCCATGTTTCTATATCGTATTGTTTGTAAGTTTTTTGAGACATATCGCCTGTACATACCAACATTACCCGATACGGAAGTTCTAACAAACTGAGCAATTCTTCCGCATGGGAAGTAATTTCTTGAAGAAGTGCTTCTGATTTAGCTTCGTCCGGGTCACAAATGATGACCATCTCCACCTTGGCAAACTGATGCACACGATACAACCCTCGCACATCTCTTCCAGCAGATCCAACCTCACTTCGGAAGCAGTTCGACACCGCTGCGAGTTTAATGGGTTCCTGTAAATCTAATACCTCGTCAGCATAATATGATACTAAAGGAACCTCTGATGTCCCCACCAACCATTTATCTGCGTCATTAACCGCATAAGTCTGCTCTTGTCCTATCGGGAAATGCCCTGTATTAATTAGAGGTTCTTCTCTCACCATTAATGGCACTTCCATTGGTGTGAATCCCCGTTCAAGCAGCATATCTAAAGCTAGCTGCTGTACAGCTCGATGCAACAGAAGTCCAGCCCCCTTGAGATAATAACTCCGAGCTCCGCCTACTTTCACCCCACGTGGCATATCGATGATATCATGCAATACTCCAAGCTCCATATGATTCCGAGGCACAAAATTCCATTCCGGAAGTTCTCCCACACACCTTACCTCAACATTATCGAGATCCGACTGTCCAATTGGAGAGTCAGGCGAAGGGACATTAGGAATAAGCAGCATTAGACGCTGCACATTCTTCACAGTCTCCTCCAACTTCTCTTCTACGGAACTTAATCCTTCATTGAGGTTCTTAAGCGATTCACGCAAAGTAGCAGCTTCAGCGTGCTCTCCAGCTTGCAGTAGCGCTCCCATTCGATTAGACCCGAGGTTTCGTTGCTCACGAAGTGACTCCGTCTCTCTCATCAACGCTCGTCTTTGATCATCCCAGCTTATTAATTCCTGAACAGAAACCTGAATTCCCTTTTGATCAGCCGCTTCTTGAACTTTTGCTGCATTACTTCTAATCGATTTCAAATCTAACATACCGTATCCCTCCATTTGTCCGTAAAAACACAAAGAGCGCCCTCATCCCTTGGGACGAGGAGCGCTCTGCTCGCGGTGCCACCCAACTTATTAAAGCAATAACATTACTTTAATCTCTTGGTTCCGCGATAACGGACGGGGCCGGTTAACTTAAGGAATGACTATGATTCCTTTGGCGAAAACGCCTCCGAGTTGGATTCTCTTCATAGGCATATTTCCGAATCTTTAATTTATTCTTCACAGTATACGTTACCCAATTATCAAAATCAATAGTCATGTTACCGCACATTGTTGTATTTTTGCCCCCACGGTGAGTCACTGATTCCCCACCAAAGCAAAGCAATCATAATTGCTACAAAAATAATCACTAAAGAATTAAAGAACCATCTCGTTAATTTCAGCCTTTGTGATGGAAACAATTCTCTTCGCGAAGGCATATTTTCCGGCGTATTCACATTCTGAGAAGCGGGCTGTTTCTGTTTCCTGATACCTAAATTTAAAACATCTTCGTTGATACTGTATTCATTACTGGAGTAGACTTCGGAATTATCCATAATGTTTGTAGTAGAATCATCATCTTTGCTCATTTTCCCGCTACGGCCACGCCCATGTCGTTCCATTCTACTCAGTCGTTGTTCATTCATGATTCCCTCCGAAATTTAATCACTAAGCCCGAGATAAAATCAATGAGAAAGTGACATATAATCGGAGCCCAGAGACTCCCGGAAAGTATATAGATATAACCTAGTCCATAACTGCTAGCAAACACCCAGCCCGTAGGAATCCAATGCTTTAAATATCTAATATGGATCACTGCAAACAAGATACTTGTCCAATAAGGACCTATCCCATGTTGAATCGCCCCCCGAAACAGCAATTCCTCACAAATAGCCACTACAGCAGATATAACAAAGATATGCCAGATAGGACGTTTGCGGAACAACATGACGTTAATACCACCATCGTCCAGGCTATCTTCTGCTATAAATTTGGAGAGTAAGAGGTCAATAACAAACATTACAACCGCTAAACCTACACCCCAATACAAAAATTCGACACTTTTAGGGAAATGAAATAAGGAAATCGGGTTCCGTTTCTGAAATAAAAGTATCACTAAGCCGATAAATAAAGTAAGTCCTTGAGTAATGTATAAATTTATTAATAGCAAACGATCATTCAACTGACGGGGATCGACTGTTCTAATCTCAATTTTACCAAACTTGAATTTTTTCATAGTTTCTGTCAAACCCTGTCCTTTATAATTGATCTATAAGTACATATCTCAGTATAGCTTAGACTCTTGGACTTTTTAAAAATACTTAGTTAGGAGTGTCATTATTATGATACGAAAACGTAACTCCCGATTTGAAATCTTCTTTATACTTGGGTTCCTCTGCACTCTCATCATCGCATTTGGTACATTCTTTATGGGTATGAAAATGGGTATTGCACAAACTGAATCGAAATATGCTTATTTAAAAATTAACATCCCAGAATTAGAAACGGAAGATTCTTATACTCAGCAGGATTTGGTCACATTCTACTACGTAGTATTTCAACCGTATCAGCAGTTTAAAGATAATTATTTAGCTCATATTGACATTTTAGGTCGGAGTGATTCCAGTTTGAAATCTAAAGCTACGCTACGGGAAATCCGCGATTCTGCTCAAAAACAGTATGAACAAATATCTGCCACATCCATTGCTGCATCCTCCCCTTTGTTGAAGGATGCTCACGGAGACATTCTCAAAAGCTTAAAGCTTTTTGACGAAAGCATAGACCGAATCCTTTCAGAATCCGGAAATAATAACGGTTCCCAATTTGCGAAGAGTTTAGCAACAGATGAATTTACGGAAAAGGCCATAAACTTCGGTCTTCAAGCTCAGAAAAAATACTACACCTCCATACTGAAATGGACAGCTAAAGGTAATCAGAATATCTCGGCAGATTACATTTTTAGTAAGGATACCACAGTGCAACAATGGTCGAATTTATCTCTTGCTGTCAAAAACAAAGCTGTGACTGACATCATGAACACTGACAACTTATTCGTCTCTTACCTTCCACAAGATATGACTGCAAAGATTGATCAAATGATCGCTAGTGGTAAGGCATCAAGTCTAAACCTTCATTCTGTGTCATCCATTGTGAAAATTCTCACAGAAACTGAAGCTGTACAAAGTAAAGAATTCGTAAAATGGAAAACTACTTATTATGCATCCGAAAAACTTCCCGCGCTTCCTTTCTTTGTCGAGGATTAGTTACAATCATGATTGTTTTATGACAAGAAATAGCGATATGCGACATTATTAAAATCATAACCAAAATAACACGCAGATTCAAGGCGGCAGTTGTAAAGAATAAGAATATCATCCCCATAGTATTGACACGTACTTCTTTGCATGTTACATTATGAAAAATTGAATTTGTGAAACACTGTGAAGGAACAAAGTGTTCTGCATGCTTTACAGAGAGCCGGTGGTGCTGCAAACCGGTAGCAGAAGAACAACTTTAGCACTCCTGAGTCATTACGCTGAACTTCAAGTAGGCGTAATCGGATGAACTCCGTTATCAATCTTGTCATTTATGACAATAAAGGCTGCTTCTGTGAAGGCGCAGCGAATTAGGGTGGTACCACGAACAACTCTCGTCCCTTACTACGCAAGTAGTATGCGGATTGAGGGTTTTTTTTATTTATCCACTACTTTTCTGGGCTATAAGGGTCAATCCGTAACTCCCTACACCCCTACTCTTTGCTGCAGTGGAACGGTAATGGGGAAAAGTAGTTCAAAACTAAGCTAATGCTTCCGAAGAAAGTTTTGTACGTCCACTTTTCGAGGAAGCTCTGCTATACAAAACTTTTAGGAGGAATTAAACCATGTTAAAAGTACTAGTATCGGATCCAATTAGTGATCTGGGGATTCAACAACTTATGGATGCAGACGATGTTGTAGTTGAAAAGAAGACAGGACTTAGCGAAGATGAATTGGTGGAAATCATTTCTCAATATGACGCTTTACTTGTTCGTAGCCAGACAAAAGTGACCGAGAAAATCATGGAAGCCGGAAAAAACCTAAAAGTAATTGGACGCGCGGGTGTTGGGGTTGACAACATTAACCTCGAAGCTGCCACAAAACGCGGTATTATTGTTATCAATGCTCCAGATGGAAATACAATCACGACTTGTGAACACGCCTTTGCTATGATGCTAGCTCTTGCTCGCCACATTCCACAAGCTTATGCTAAGACAATTCAAGGCACATGGGATCGCAAGTTCCTTGGTGTTGAACTTCGCAACAAGACACTAGGCGTACTTGGCATGGGTCGGATTGGTAGTGAAGTTGCTAAACGTGCTAAAGCGTTTGGTATGGAAATCCTCGGCTACGATCCGTTCCTCACTGAAGACCGTGCAGAGAAGCTTGGAATAACGCTAGCAACTGTTGATGAAATCGTACGTAACGCTGATTTCATCACTGTGCATACCCCACTAACACCAGAAACCAAGCACATGATTTCCACTCCTCAGTTTGAAGTGATGAAGAAAGGAATGCGTATCATAAACTGTGCTCGCGGCGGTGTTATTGATGAGACAGCTATGCTTGTTGCGTTGGAGCAAGGCATTGTTGAAGGTGCAGCTTTCGACGTATTCGAACAAGAACCACCAGCAGCTGATCATCCATTCCTGAGCAATCCGAAAATCATCGTTACTCCTCACTTAGGTGCTTCTACAATTGAGGCACAAGAAAACGTAGCTATCGACGTTTCGGAACAAGTACTGCATATTCTTCGAAATGAATCTTTCAAAAATGCAGTTAACATGCCACCGGTTGCTCCAAGCGTAATGAAAAAATTACAACCTTACTTCGAGCTTGGAGAAAAGCTTGGTACGTTCGCAGCTCAACTTAACGACCAGGCTGTGAATGAGATTCAAGTGGACTATGCTGGTGACCTATCGGAAGTGGATACCCAGCCATTGACTCGTTATATTATCAAAGGTGTATTATCCCGCCATTTCGGGAATGACGTTAACATTGTTAACTCGATGCATCTTGCCAAGGTTCGTGATGTAAATATCGTCGTGTCCAAGGCAACAGCTACTAAAGGCTTCACGAATCTAATTAGCGTAACACTCAAAGCAAGTGACGGCACAGAACGCCGCATTGCTGGAACTTTACTCAATGGATATGGCGCACGAATCGTCCAAATCGACAAGTTCCCAGTGGATATTTCACCTGAAGGTAATCTAATCTTTATTTCACATAATGACAAACCTGGTATTATTGGTCATGTTGGAACGCTACTTGGTAAAAACGAAGTTAACATTGCCTCCATGCAAGTTGGTCGCAAGGTTGTCGGCGGGGAAGCTATCATGGTTCTAACGGTTGATAAAGCAGTGTCCAAAGAAGTATTAGACGATTTGACTAAACAACCAGAATTGAACAAAGCACTACAAATCACTTTCGAATAAGCAATCGAAGAGACTACTAAGAAGTGTAATAACGGTATTTTTAATTTTTAGACCAAATAGAAACGGGTACCCTCCATTTAGGACGGTACCCGTTTCTGCGTCAATATTGCAGCAAAGCTCAATATTGTTCCACGGCGAACAAGATTAATCTTGTGCGTTCAACAAAAAACATCCTTTGGCCAAAGGATGTTTTTACGTTTACTGCACCTTTTCGACAGGGAGCATTAGATTGAATACCGTTCCCTTGCCTACTTCACTCTCTGCATGAATGGAACCGTGATGAGCTTCGATAATATTCTTCACAATCGAAAGTCCCAGTCCTGTACCGCCAGCTTCGCCACGTACACGTGCTTTGTCGGCTTTGTAGAACCGTTCAAATATATAAGGCAAGTCTTCGGAAGGAATCCCTATACCCTCATCCTGAACAGAAACTTCTAGCACTAATCCACTCGTGCGCTTCACTGTACCCGCAATAATAGTGATATTTGCTCCCTCTGGAGTGTGTCTAAAGGCGTTGTCCAACAAGTTGGTTAATACTTGCTCTAAACGATCCTCATTAGCCTCCTTCAGGTAGAGTTCATCATTTCTAAACTCTAAATTAAGCGCAATAGCATTATCTTTGGCACGAACTGCAAACTTCCGATACACCCGCTCGACAAGTGCCCGGAAATCTACGTGTCTCATCGTCGTATCTGTATGACCAGCTTCCATTCGAGCAAGATCGAGTAAATCGCGAACTAATCTCCCCATCCGCAATGATTCATCATGAATGACCTGCACAAGCTCCATGCTTTCCGTAGGTGAAGTTGCAATCCCATCCAATAAGGCCTCGCTGTATCCTTGCATCATAGAGAGTGGTGTACGAATTTCATGTGATACGTTGGCGACAAAGTCTCTACGCATCTTCTCAAGTCTGACTTCTTCCGTCACATCACGCAATACAGCGACTGCGCCACGGATTTCACTCTCGGCTGTTAGCGGTGCCATGTGAACAGACCATACCCCCTGCTTCACATGTACATTCGAGCTCTGATCACCCTCTTGATTCAGCACACTCCGGAACAAGGGCAACAGGGGTTGAGGAGCCAACGTACCCGATCGATCATGTTGACCTTTCCCCACTAAACCCTCTTCCTCTTCTTCCGGCAAATCGCCCCACGATTTCATAATTTGATCTCCTGGAGGGTTAGTCAAAATAACACTACCTTCTCCATCCAGTGTAATCACTGCATCATTCATGCTTCGCAGCACACTTGCAAGATGCTCTTTCTCGTGGTTCAGGCTGCGAATCGTATTCTCCAATTCTTCCGCCATATGATTGAAGGCACTAGCCAATTCACCGATTTCATCGGTTGTACGAAGTGACAGACGCGTATGATACTTTCCTTTGCGTATCGAGTCAGTTGCCTTTATCAATTGCTGCATCGGTTGAGTGATTTTGGTGAACAGAAATAACGCAAAAAAAGTCGTAAGCGAGAAGCCGATCATCGAAGCGATGACAAATAATCTTTTGATGGCACCAGGATTAGTGAAATTCGTATCAATAAAAGGTAACAGGAATAACCCTAAACTGAGCAACACACAGGCTACCAGACAAATGATCGTAATCCACAGCTTGCCAACGAGTGTTCTCCAGAGGCTCAAATTATTTCGCGACCTCCAGTTTATAACCTACTCCCCATACCGTTGTAATCATCGCTGCGGATTCCGGAGATACTTTATTCAGTTTCTCGCGAAGTCGTTTCACATGAGTATCGACCGTACGCAAATCACCAAAAAACTCATAATTCCAAACATCCTTTAGCAGTTCTTCACGTGAGAATACCTTGTCAGGAGAAACTGCCAAATAATGAAGCAACTCATATTCTTTGGGGGTCAGACTGACTTCTTGACCATTAGCAGTCACCCGGTGTGCATCATGCTCAATAATGAGATGAGGGAACACAATATTGTTGCTAGTGCCACTTTCTTTGGTTAAATAGGCTGTTGCCGAAGCACGTCTCATGATGGCTTTCACCCGAAAGATGACTTCTCTAGGGCTAAATGGTTTGACTACATAATCATCTGCTCCAACTTCAAAACCTTGAACCCGATTAATCTCTTCCCCTTTTGCTGTTAGCATAAGTACAGGAGTTGACTTAATTTGTCTTAATCGGTTGCAGACCTCAACGCCATCAATCCCAGGTAGCATTACATCTAGCAGAATCAAACCATAATCATTCGCACTTGCTTTTTTGAGAGCGGTCTCACCATCTTCCGCCTCATCGATCTCATAACCCTCTTTTTCCAAATACATTTTAAGCAGACGGCGAATACGTTCTTCATCGTCGACTACTAGAATGCGGTTCTCTTGATCTGACATGGACAACAACCCCTTCATCATCTTACCCATTCACTTGAGATCTTGTATGGTTTGATTATATCGTTAGTCTGTGCCCGCGTAGGAATGCAAACCAGAAATAACTAAATTAACTCCTACGAGCGTGAACATCACAACCAAAAATCCGATAACTGCGAGCCAGGATGCCTTACGACCCTGAAAACCGCGTGACAATCGAAGATGTAAATAAACACTATAGAACAACCAGGTAATGAGTGCCCAAACTTCTTTGGGATCATTTGCCCAGAAACGCCCCCAAGCCTGCTGAGCCCAAATCATCGCAAACACAAGTGCTCCCAACGTAAAGATCGGAAAACCAATTGCGATAGCTCGATAGCTAATTTCATCTAGATCATCTGCAGCTATTCCCTTTAAGAATGGAGAAACTGCCTTACCTATCGGCTTACGTATCAGAAGACGTATTAACCCATACAGTAGGGATCCGGAAATAACTGACCAAACGATCGTGTTCAACTTGCGACCTGCATTTACTCCAGCCATCCATGACGGGGCTTCAAACAAAGGCTTATCCATCCCGAGGAATGACTTTACGCTCTCAGACTGACTTTGATAAGGGGCTACAATGGGAGGCATTTTATAAACCACTTTCCCTATTGTACTATCTTGTTGTACTTGGTTGTCAATCGTTGTCGAATTTGTTGTAAAAACCGCTTCATATCCTGCGGCTCGAAATGCGAAAACAGAGCCAATAAAGCCCACCAATATAATTATAGAAAAAAAAGTGAATTCAATCCACCATTTTTGTCGACGTGTCGATTTATCGTTCTCACCGAATGGAATACTACGTAGCAAATACATAAATCCTGCTACAAAACCAACAGCGAAGAACGATTCACCAGCTGCGGCGAGCGTTACGTGTATGTAGAGCCATATCGATTTCAATGAAGGAATCAACGGCTGAACATCCTGGGGAAATACTGCGGCATAAGCCATTATAATGATCGCGATAGGAACAGCGAACATTCCAAGTAAGATTTTACGATAAATCAGAAATACGATAGTAAAAGCAATCATTATCATCATGGATAAAAAGGACATGAATTCATACATGTTACTTACTGGAATATGTCCACTATAAGCCCAGCGAGTTCCACAATAGGCTAAATGGGACACCAAACCAAGTGTGGAAGTCGTAAAAGATATCCTTCCCCATTTCCGCTCATGTTGCTGTGGATCTCGGTTTCTCCACGTTTTTCCCGTTACTGCGATCACATAGAAGATAAACGCTACACAATACAGATAGAATCCGATGACGAAAGCCTGCTTACTGAATTCTAATAAACTCATGGCCGATTCCCCCCGTTATCCAATGACTTCTCATCCACTTCTACACCCATGGTTTGAAGGAACGATGACACCTCGCGGCGCATTCCGAACCAATTCTTTGTCGTATGTCCACCAAGTGTTAGTATTGTATCGTCCACACGTAGCCAAATCCGGCGATGCTGCCAATAGAATCCCATAATTAACCCCAGCATAACGATCCCTAGTCCCAACCATACAAACGGCATGGCCCTGTCGATACGTATGTTCAAGTAACTGCTTGAATTGCTGAAGTCTACATCTTCCATAGCCAATACGTCCAATTCCAACTTATTCTGTAGACCGCCGAGTTTCTCGTTGATAGCGTCCTGTTGAAAGCGTTCTTTGTCTATTTGCTTAGGGAAATAAATATATTGGCCACCCGTATCTGGCACTCCCGGACCTTTGATTGTAAATAAAAATGCGGGAGCATTCGGTTTGGCTGATTTGGAAATGGGTTGCCCTTGATCATTTAACGAGAAGTCCATAAATTTATTACTAAGTTCAAGTGTGTAAGGTCCTAGTTTGAACTCACGCAGGGGGTTTGTCATATCAAGCTTGAACTTTCCATATTGCTCACCTGTCGTCTTATCAACCAACATAGGCTGTACTGATCGAAGCTTGGGGGTCAGATCGAAATCAAATTGATACGCTGAAAGACCTTTATAACTTAAAGGGTCATTCACTTGAATCGCATGTCGTTTAACCTCTTCGAGCACAGGGATTTTTGATGGATCCCCGCAATCCGCAGTACACTCGTACAACACAACTTTTGTTTCAAAAAGTTTAGGAACTATTTTACCCGTCCCTTTGAAGTCATCCGACATCTCTTCTTCGCTATAATATTCCACTCTAAACTTCTCATTTTTCAAATAAAAAGTTGTATCTGGAATCCGTGTAATCTCGCCTTCTTGAAACCAGTAATGCTTATCAAGATGTAGACCCGGTAATCCACGGAATAATACGGCAAGTAAGAAGATAATCAACCCGATATGAATGACATAAGGTCCCCAGCGGCTAAACCGTTGTTTCTCAGCCAGAAGTGCGTCGCCGTCAATGTGGACGCGGTAGCCCTTCTTCTTCAGTGGACCAGCACATCGCTGTACCCACTCAACGGCATTCTCTTCAATAGGACCTTGATAAACGACTTTCTGCCGGGTGAGAAATTGCAAATGCTTCCGAATCTTCTGTTTGGAGAGGGCCTTGTACAGTGGCAGTACCCGATCCAAGCTACAAATGATAAGTGAGGCTCCGATCATCACTAGCAATGTGATAAACCACCACGACTCATACGTATGAGATAGACCAAGCTTATAATAGATATCGCCAATTGTCCCATAGTTCTCTTTATAGAACTTTGATGCATCTACTTGCACGAAGTTACTTTCTTGCTGAAATATCGTACCGAAAATCGAACCAATCAGCGTAAATATAATGAGATAAATAGCGACTTTAACGGATGAGAAGAAGTTCCAAACCTTGTCGATAATATTGGGATTAACCCGCTGAGAACGTCTAGCGGTCCCATCATAGCGCATTTCAAGGACTTCTCCAGAATCAACCTCAAACAGTGGTTTCCCACAAGCCTCACAAAGAACAGTTCCTACCCGGTTCTGATGTCCGCATTCACATTTTGTATTCTCAATCAACAGAAAGCCCCCTCTATCTTCATCAAGGATTCACCAGTTGCCTGATTTGGTCATTAAGACTTTCCAAATTCAGTTCCCCCTGATGGATGGAGGATATTTTCCCATTCTTGTTTACAAAAAATGTTGTTGGCATCGGTACAACACCGTATTTCCGAACTGCTTCATTATCGCTATCAAACACCACAGGAAAATTCACACCCATTTGCTCGGTAAAATTACGCACGGTCATTTCGTCTTCTCCCGTATTAATCCCCAGAATAACGACTCCCTGATCGCGCCATTTCTCCCATTGAGCTTGGAGCGCGGGCATCTCTTTCACACAGTACGTGCACCAAGTAGCCCAAAAGTTGATGACTATCGCTTGCCCCTTGTAGTCATTCAGGGTATGTACTTCTCCATCAAGTCCGAGCAGTTTGATGGCGGGTGGCTTATCACCGATTACCGGCTTGCCGTCCCCGCCCCCGATTACCGCCGTACTGATGGCATAACCACCAAGGATTATGATAAGTAGCAAAATGACGACTTGTACAGGCCGTCTCGCTTTCCCCATCTCTAACTTCCTTCCGTGACAATAATCATATTATATGAACAAATAGTGAACATCATATGAACATTATAACGAAAATTGACTCGGTTTCAGCTAGGTTGAAGGGGCAAATGTGAAAATTGTGTGTCTATTTGCGTTTACTAGGTTTACCTGGCTTGCCTGCATTTCTGGCTTGTTTAAATAATCCCTCGATCTCTTCTTTAGTCAAGTATCTATATAGGCCCCTCTTCAAGTTGCCTAGAAATAACTCACCAAACGAAATTCTCTTCAATTTAGTTACTGGATGCTGGATTGCCTCGAACATCCGACGTACTTGACGATTCTTTCCTTCATGAATCGTGATCGAAATTGTCGAAAATTTACCCTCGGGATCAATATCCTGATATTCCACTTCCGCCGGCGCTGTAATTCCGTCCTCAAGCAGAATTCCATTCTTAAGCTTGTCAAGTGCTGAACCGTGGGGTACGCCTTTAACAGTTGCTACGTATGTCTTGGGAACATGATGCTTGGGATGCGTCAGAAGATGAGCGAATTCACCATCATTCGTCAGCAATAGCAAACCCTCGGTATCGTAATCAAGTCTCCCAACGGGATAGAGACGTTCCGGAATACTCTTCAAATAATCCGTAACAATCTTCCTGCCTTGTGGATCTGATGCGCTCGTAATAACACCTTTAGGTTTATTAAAAACAACATACAGCTTCTTCTCTGCACCGATGGTTTTTCCTTCAACAGAAATTACATCAACCGCAGGATCAGCCTTTGTACCTAAGGTAGTAACGACCTCACCGTTTACTTCCACCTTACCTTTTAAAATCAGTTCTTCACATTTACGACGCGAAGCGATACCCGCTCCAGCTAATATTTTCTGCAATCTTTCCATGTTCAATAAGTCACCTCATAAACATGATACCCATAGGAGAAGAAAATCACAATAGGAAGCACCTTTCTAATCACAAAACGACCCGCAGGTTAAAATTCCCACGGGTCGTATCATTCTACTACATTCTACTATTCCGGTCGATTGAACCTATCATCGGAATTAAATCGGTCATCTGATTGACCAAATCTATCATCCTGTCCATTGTTCACTTCAATCGGCTGCTGTTGCGGCGTAACTTTCTTCTTCTTCCTGAATATCAGGCGTCCAACAAATGCAAAAGCAGCAATAATAACGACGAATCCCTTCTTAAGTACGAGGAGTATAAGCGCTAATAGTCCTGATTTCTTAGCAACTACCGCACCGGCCCCACCAAGGATAAGAGCTGTCAAACCATATTCAGCTGTCTTATCTGTCTTGGAATTATAATCTTCATAACGTTGTCCTTGCTTCAAATTAAAACCTGCAAGAACTTCATTTTCCATAACTGCGCGGTCTGCTTCTAAATTCTCAGGATCAGTTACAAGTATCGCGGATACAGTTCCTTCACGAGTCAAAATACGTATGTTGTAGTTAACCAATGGGTAATCTTCGGAGTCATGAAGCAAAAGTGACCAAGTTAAACTATGTAAAGTTTCATCATAATGTGGAGGCGTCTCCCAACCATCTACAAACAAATGATTCTCCACAGCGAGTTTTTCATTTGCCGCTTTAGTTCCTTGCTTGTAACTTTCAAGTAGATCATCGGCATTTATTTTATCTTTGTCTTTATCCTTTATATGTCCCGTATCTTCGTATTCAAGGTACAATACCCATCCTTGATTCTCATCCGCAGGGAAAATTGAAGCAATTTCAAGACCATCTGGAATGTTTCCACTTTCCTCCAAATAGGTAATTGTATCCGCCTCATCAAGGAAATAATATCCTTCGTTAAGCGTCAGATCAGCGAGTCCTGATCCTACCTCGATACTTTGTCCTGTTCCTTCTACCCAATTGAGCTCAGTCTCTGCCAGTGCTTGAAGTGGAAAAGATGCGAAAATCAACATACAAATTAACGTAGTGGCTACCCCTAGCCTTATTCTGTTACTCTTTCTGGTTCTGTTCTTGTGCAAATTCATTCTTCCTCTCTCATTCATGCTTATGTATTTTTATAGTAATTCCCATTTTACATATAGAAATCGAATATGGATAGACTTTTTTCCTGTATTAGGGAAATCAACATAAAAAATGACTTCTGAACTAGTTCAGAAGTCATGCTATCAAATCTATTAAAGTAACTTTAACTAAACATAAGAAGGCATACACAAATAGCGGCGATAAAACCAACAATGTCAGAGAATAGTCCGACCTTTAGGGCATAACGACCATTTTTGATCCCCACAGCTCCAAAATATACAGTTAACACATACAGTGTTGTATCCGTGCTACCTTGGACCGTGGAAGCTATCCGACCGATCATCGAATCTGGTCCATATGTCTTAATCAGATCCGTCGTGAATGCGAGCGAACCTGTCCCTGTTAGCGGTCTAAGGATACCTAGCGGTAACACTTCAGGTGGAACCCGAAGGCTTTCTAAGAGAGGTGTCATCCATCCAACAAAAAAATCAAGTGCGCCTGAAGCGCGAAACACACTGATTGCCACCATCATCCCCACCAAATGCGGAATAATGCCAATGGCCGTTGAAAATCCATCCTTGGCCCCATCTACAAAGGATTCATATACGGGTATTCGTTTCAAATATGCATATAATGGAATAAATGCTATCATCACAGGAACAGCCCAGGCGGACAATACATTAATCCAATCCAACAATTAGGCTCACCTCTTCAGGGATAAAGTGGGCGGAGACGATGGTGGCAGTGTTCTACGAATACTCCTCCGTCGATACCAACGATCTGCTACGATTGCAGCAGCAGTAGCAACTGCGGTCGCAAGTAAGGTTGATCCTACTATCTCGGTCGCATTTGCGGAATGAAAGTTAAGACGAATTGCAATCAGCGTAGTTGGTATTAAAGTAATACTTGCAGTATTAAGTGCTAGTAATGTACACATTGCAGGTGAGGCAGTCTCTTTATCTGGATTCAATTCTTGTAGTTCCTGCATAGCTCGGATCCCCATTGGTGTAGCTGCATTTCCAAGACCAAGTAAATTCGCGCTCATATTGGATAGAATATAGCCCATAGCAGGATGGTTCTTTGGCACATCTGGGAACAAGAATGAAACAACAGGACCAAGCACCCTAGAAATGACTTTGACCAAGCCTGAATCTTCTGCCAGTCGCATAATACCTAACCAGAATACTAGCACGCTAATAAGACCAAAACTTACAGTAACACCAGTCGCTGCACCATCAAAAGCTGCTTTCGTTACAGTGTTTATATCCCCCTTGAGCACGGCAAATATAAATCCTATTAGAATTAGCGCAAGCCAAATTTTATTCACCATAACTTATCCACTCTCCCTTCAAGGTCCCCGGTCTTTATCCGGCAAGAAGCAGTGATTTGAATACTGCGATTAGCGCACCCGTCCAACCGCTCTGTTCTGCAAGTGTGTTTCTAGTAGCAGTAGCTCCTGTAGATATTTGACGTTGGTCCTGTTGCTGTGGAATAATCCTGCCTTTCTCGTATACCGGTACATTACCAATGGGTTCACCATCTAAAGTAATTCTAATCTCGCCCCGATACCCAAAGTCATCAGGTGTTCTGATATTGGTTAGCGTAAGTCTCTTCTCAATTTTTGCTACCTCTCCAGTTGCAAGAGCATACCGGAACCCGCTTCCCGTGACTAGTCCATCCCCGACCGCTTGTCCCTCGCCGATCAAATCGGTGAGGGGAAAATTGTTAAATCCATAATCAAGCAACTTTTGATGGTCGTTCCAATCATCACCATCATTAATTGTAACTACGACAAGTTGTTGTCCCCCGCGTGTGGCCGAACTAACAAGACATCGTCTAGCAATTTTGGTATATCCAGTCTTCACACCATCTGCCCCTTCGTAGAGCCGGAGCATCTTATTCTTGTTATCCCATTTATAATCCCATGGATCGTTTGGATTAGGTGCTTTTTTACTTCGTGTGGATACGATCTCTTTAAAGTCAGGATTATGTAATGCATATGCCGTCAATTTAGCGAGGTCGTTTGCGGAAGAATAGTGATCTTTAGCATCTAAACCGTGAGGGTTTTGAAAATGTGTATGCTCTAGGCCAATTAGCCTTGCTTTCTCATTCATCAAATGAGCAAAGCCCTCTTCAGAACCTCCAATATGCTCCGCAATTGCGGTTGCCGCATCGTTACCCGAGCGTAGCATCAAACCATACAACATGTTACGCAGACTCATTTCCTCACCCAACTGAAGATATAGTGACGAACCCTCTTTCGCAAAGGCATTACGCCCAACAGTTACCATTTCGTCTAACTTACCATGTTCAATTGCAACAATAGCTGTCATAATTTTTGTCAAACTTGCAATGGGTAGCTCTTGGTCGCCATGGCTTGAATATAAAATCCGCCCCGATGTTACATCGATAAGCGCAAATGCCTGAGCATGAGTGGAGGGAGCCCCTTGATTCAGTTGTCCCGCTTGTACACCTACGGGAGAAACCAAAATAAAGCAGAGAACCCAAACGCAAATAAAAGCTGTTATTGTTGTTATCTTCTTCATCTCTAATTCCTCCGGACTAGTTGCAAGATTACTTGTATCACTATATGCGACGGTACAAGAGAGTATGTCCACCCTTGATCCGCCAAAAAAAAGACCCTTCCCGAGTTTCCGGAAAGGATCATTTCCCACCTAACACGGTACAAAGTCTTTTTAAGTGGAGGACTGTGATCCATGTTTAGAATCAGTTTCATTTAAGATGATTTTGGATTCCGGCTTACCCGCATTTTTTGAACTACCATCACTTGAGAATAAGGATTGGATTTTATCAATAAAATGTGGCAATGCATCAATCATCTTCTCCATGAGATGTGTCTGATTGTCGAGCGGCACGATGTTTACACCCTGCTTACCGACAACAAGAAATGCAATAGGATTAATGGATACCCCACCGCCGCTACCGCCACCAAATGGCCGTGATTTCCCGCCATCTGCGGAGTTGCCCGCATTATTCCCTGAACTTTCTAAGTTAAAGTCGCTCCCACCTGCTGCGAATCCGAATCCAACGCGGCTAATTGGCAGGATCACACTACCGTCTGGGGTTTCTACAGCATCACCCACAATCGTATTGACATCGACCATTTCTTTAATATTTTCCATCGCTGTTTGCATTAACCCTTGAATAGGATGTTCAGCCATTTCCTCACTCCTCCTTTCACTTTTAACACCCGAACTATAAGTATCAGTCCAGCATATATAGCATAACCGCAGCGGATTTTAGCTATGCAGTGGATTTCGGTGGAAAATAACGGCGGACTATCGAAAATAGGAACAACAAACAGTTTCGGCCTTTGTCTTAAAGATACATGATTAGAGAGCCCCCCAACCAATGTGGACTTGATCGCCCAAAGAATTCCCGTCAGAGTTGCTGTATGTGCCGCATCGGAAAGTGCAATATTTGTAGACCAATCTAGCCTGTGGAAGGAGAGTTTCTTAAGCAACTGCCTAAGCCACTTCTTAAATTCAAAGACGGCCTGCAATACTCTGTGAAATTTTGTGACCCAAATCTCCATCTTTTCCTTATTTACATCTTGTTCGTTACTTGAAGTATGGCCTTTGAAGAAATTAGTAACGACATTGTCCTCCACCTGAAAGCCTTGTTTCACACTACGTAGAACGATGGAGGGTACTTCGTAATGGATGCGAATTAATCCGTATACAAACTTGATATCCAGCAAAACAATCTCATCCCAATTTTTCTTCCGTGCCATCAAATCTATAGATATGTTGGACATCAGGATCAATACAACAGCTAACAGTAGCAAGACTAAAATGCCTCCGAGCCAAATCCACACGGGAAAGCCCTCCAAGCCTATCAAATAACAATCTTCCTGTAGTATGGCTTCCCAAAAGAGATAAAATTCGTCAATATGAACGTTTGCTTAGGCTGAACTAACGTATTTGTACAAAAAAAACGGCCGCTCTTATTCAGAGCGAACCGTCTATTTACTCATTGACCATTCTCATTCGAGTTGTCATTTACATCATCAAAAGTAAGCTGTTGCTGCTCCTCTAGTTTTTGGAACAAGAGCTGTGTCTCCTCTTCCAAGTTCTCAGTGTTCTCGAAATTAGACATATCAGGCAGATCCTTTAGACTTCCTAATGCGAAATAATCTAGAAACGCCTTCGTAGTCCCATATAAGATAGGTCGTCCGATTGCTTCGGCTCTACCTACCTCTTCAATTAAGTCTTTGTTAACCAAAGTATGAATAGCTCGTTCCGTCTTTACCCCACGTATCTCCTCAATTTCTACTCGAGTGATCGGCTGGCGGTAAGCAACAATCGAGAGAGTCTCGAGTGCAGCCTGAGATAAGGAAGAACGAGAAGGTGAATAAGCTAACCGCTCGAAATAAGGGGCATGTTCAGGTAGTGTTGCGAATTGGTATTTCCCCGCAATCTGAACAATCTGTAATCCCCGTTCTTCACGCTCGAATGATGTTTTCATATCCAATAGTGCATCTGTGATTAATTCTGGTCTTTGCTCGGTAACTTCCGAGATCTGCTTAACTCCGAGCCCCTCTTCACCTGCTAGAAATAACAATCCCTCAATAATCGACTTCAATTCCTGAAAATTCATTAACCTGTCCTTCCCCTCTCCACTCCATAACAATATCGTCAAACAGTCTACTCTGATAACAGACGATTTGTTTCATCTTCATCAATTCCAATACAGCGAGAAAAGTAACAACAATCTCATGACGGTACATCTCAGGATGCAATAGCTTTGAGAACAGCAATCTACCGCCCTTGCCGGTCATCTCTAAGGCCGATACGACTTCCCTAATACGATCTTTAACTGAGATTTCATCCCGTTGAATACGTGCGACAACATTTCGTTTAACCGCCCTTCTCAGTGCCTTCTGAAATACAGAGATTAAGTCCTCCGTATGCAGACCTTTCACTGGGTTCTCAACGACTCGAGGCATGAATGGCGTCAAATCCTCCGGCTCTTTGGAGAAAATAAGACTACGCTCCCACTCGCGTTCGTGTAGATGTTCAGCGATTCCTTTATATTTGCGATATTCGATTAGCTTGCGAATAAGTTCATCTCTAGGATCGTCTTCATCATCCATCAAATATTCAAAATCGTCATCAAACTCGATCACTGGTGGTTTGGGCAATAGTTGCTTGCTCTTAATTGACAATAACGTTGCCGCCATGACAAGAAATTCGCTCGTAACATCCAACTCTAATTCCTGCATGCTATGCAAATATTGAAGATATTGATCCGTTATATCGCTAATAGAGATTTGGTGAATATCAATCTCAGCTTTATCGATCAGATGGAGCAGCAAATCAAGCGGCCCCTCGAAAGTTTCCAACTTATATGATACTGTCGTCAATGAAAATATCCTCCGCCCATTAGTGCCTGCTTGTACACATGTAAGTATATTAGTTGATTAAATAACAAGATACAGCGGAGAGAGCGAAATGATTCTAAAGAAGTAAAAGCTTTCCTTGGAAAGTTACCTCGTAAGCATACGCTTCGTTCGCCTTTGTCTCCGAATTTCAACCTTTTAAATAATTTAATCAAGAAATACGGGGACAACAGCGATCGTAAGAACATTTCGCTATCGCAGCCTAATCACAGTCATAATCATCTTATATAGTACAAGCTGAGCAAATGAAAAATGTAGTACCCTAAGAAAAAAGGGTACTACATTAAATAAGCACTATTTTAGCTGTTTCGTCAAGTTTGCCATCTCAATTGCTGCCATCGCAGCATCCCAGCCCTTATTTCCAGCCTTCGTACCCGCACGCTCAATCGCCTGCTCGATATTTTCTGTTGTGACTACACCGAAGATCGTTGGAATACCTGTCTTGAGACCAATGGCTGCTACACCCTTTGCAACTTCATTACATACATAGTCATAATGTGAAGTTGAGCCCCGAATGACCGTTCCAAGTGTTATGACCGCATCGTAGTTGCCACTCTCGGCCAGCTTTTGTGCGGCGAAGGGAATTTCGAATGCACCCGGTACCCAAGCGACTGTAACTTCGTCATCCTGAACTCCATGTCGCTTCAACGCGTCCAACGCGCCTCCCAGTAATTTACTTGTAATAAATTCGTTAAACCGGCCAACCACGATCGCATATTTAAGTCCTTCCGATACGAGAGTTCCTTCGAATACATGTGTCATAGGAATCAAACCTTTCATTATAAGATATTATATTTTTTAGCTGAATTTCTAAGGTTAAACTTTAGCAGATTCATCTTGCTCCAAATCATCAAATTCCAGCAGATGTCCTAGTTTAGACTGTTTGACATGTAAATAATTACTATTATTTTGGTTTTCCTTGATTTGAATTGGTACTCGTTCCACCACTTCCAATCCGTAGCCTTCAAGGCCTTTGATTTTACGTGGATTATTGGTCATTAAGCGAATTTTCCGAACACCAAGATCTTTTAAAATCTGAGCGCCAATCCCATAATCTCGAAGGTCTGCCGGAAATCCAAGTTCAAGGTTAGCATCTACTGTATCCAGGCCCTGCTCCTGCAACTTGTAAGCTTTAAGCTTATTGACAAGTCCAATCCCACGACCTTCTTGCCTCATGTATAAAAGCACACCATTTCCAGCCTCTTTAATTTGGCGGAGTGCCGCTTCAAACTGCGGACCGCAATCACAACGATGGGAATGAAATACATCCCCAGTTAAACATTCTGAATGCACACGTACTAGGATCGGTTTCTCACTATCGATCTCACCCATAACAAGAGCAACGTTTTCCTTGGCATCTACATCATTGGTATACGCAATAGCTTTAAATTCACCGTAATCTGTTGGCATTTGAACTTCTACTTCACGAGTTACGAGCTTTTCTTTTTCGTTACGATAGTGGATTAGATCCTTGATACTTATTAATTTCAAATCAAATGTCTCAGCCATTTCCGCTAAATCCGGAAGCCGGGCCATCGTACCATCTTCTTTGATAACTTCACAGATCACAGCCGCTGGATACGCTCCACACATCCGAGCTAAATCTACTGCTGCTTCGGTATGACCTGCACGCCGAAGCACGCCACCTTTCTTGGCTATCAGTGGGAACATGTGGCCAGGGCGACGGAAATCTGACGGTTTAGCATTAGGATCCATAATCCCTTTCACCGTTGCCGAGCGTTCATACGCTGAAATCCCGGTTGTTGTATCTTTGTGGTCTATAGATACAGTAAACGCCGTTCCATGGTAATCGGTATTCTGTGCCACCATCGGCTGTAAATCAAGTTCTTCCGCACGCTCCTGTGTAATTGGCAGGCACACAAGCCCCCGTCCTTGACTTATCATAAAGTTGATGACTTCAGGAGTGGCTTTTTCTGCGAGAGCGATAAAATCCCCTTCGTTCTCGCGATCTTCATCATCAACCACGATAACTACTTTCCCACGCATTAAATCGTATATAGCTTCTTCGACTTGATCCAGTTGAATATCGTTCATTACGATCCCCTCCTCTGGGTTGTTCATTATACAAAACCATTCTCCACTAGAAATGACATATCTACTGTGGACGATGAAGCTCTGTTGGATGTATTAAGATCACCTTCCCGGGAATTCCCGTATTTCAGTAGGTGCTCCACATACTTCCCAAGTATGTCACACTCCAAATTCACCGTATCGCCAGTATTCTTAAAAGCAAATAAAGTTTCGGACAAAGTATGTGGAATAATCGAAATACTGAACCCTCTATCCGTTATCTCCACCACAGTCAGGCTAATACCATCCACAGTGATCGAACCTTTTGGAATAATGTATTTGAATAAGACATGATCGGCTGGAGCAATTTCGTACACAACTGCATTCTGATCTTTCTTCATGCCCACGATAGTTCCTACCCCGTCGACATGTCCCTGTACGATATGACCTCCAAACCGCCCGCCGGCTAACATTGCACGCTCTAGATTAACTTTGCTTCCAGGCTTCAAATCCTTCAAATTTGTGTTGCGGTAAGTTTGCGGCATCACATCAACAGTGAATTTATTACGATGAAATGTAGTCGCTGTAAGGCAAACTCCGTTTACGGATATGCTATCGCCCAATTTCAGCCCATCGGTTATCAGACCAGCTGCGATTTCCAGCACCATCGCTTCTCCTTTGCGACTGACGGAACTCATTGTTCCTACTTCTTCTACGAGACCGGTAAACATGGGCTCTCCTCCTTTGCTTAGTACATGTAAAAGTGTGGTGAACAGGCATGGACAATCGGTGTGATTCAAACTTCCGATCGTTGTTGCCACGTGATTGTATGATCTTATAACACCCAGCAGGGTTACAATCACGTGGCAAAGACGAACGCTACGCTTCTCCAGTTCTGAATCTCACCTCGTGTCCACCTGTACTTTTCACCACACTTTTAAAAATGTAGTGAATCAAACTCGTTTCGCGGTAGAATACGCGATTGAGTTAGATCAACGGATGCGTCAGGTGGTTTCGGTGGGCCAGATGGGGTTTCCTCTGATGCATACGTTATCTCCGATTTGTTCCACTTGGATGTTGCTTAAAGTGATTGCATCCTGCATGAGGTCAAAACCGTCAAACATGAAGTTCCCTGGAGATTCATAGCCACCGACAAGTTTTGGTGCAAAGAATAGGACGATCTCATCGGCTAGTTTCTTGTGGATGAGGGAACCATTCAATCGACCTCCACCCTCTACAAGAACTGAAGAAATATCCATTTCTCCTAACTTGGTTAGCCCTAGATACAGGTCTACTTCAGGTCCATCACCGCAGGGGATAACCGTGATCCCTTGCTTAGTTAATGTAGACAATCTTCCTTCATCTGCCTGACTTGTTGATAGGATAATCGTCTGAGCTAGGCCGTCAGTAAGTACTTTGGAGGACTCTGGAATCCGTAATGTAGAGTCAACAATGATACGGATCGGTGACAATCCAGGCACCTCAAGTCTCGTTGTTAACTGCGGGTCATCTGCAATAACCGTTCCCACACCAACCATGATCCCTTGATGCCTATGACGCATCGTGTGAACCATCTCACGGGACGACTCATTTGAAATCCATTTACTATCCCCTGACTTAGAGGCGACTTTCCCATCCAATGTACTCGCAGTCTTGATTGTCACGTAGGGAATACCGGTAGTAATAAACTTAATGAATTGCTTGTTCAGCCTGATTGCCCGGTCCCGAAGCACACCAACTTCCACTTCGATCCCGCTCTGTCGAAGTAATTCAATACCACGACCTGCAACCTGGGAATTAGGATCCTCACAAGCCACCACTACTCGTGATACCTTCTCAGCGATAAGTCGTTCTGCGCAGGGAGGGGTTTTTCCATAATGGCTACAAGGTTCAAGTGACACATAGACTGTGCTACCTTCAGCCGACGGTCCGGCCATGTTTAGAGCATAGACTTCAGCATGTGGATCGCCTCTTTTTAAGTACGTGCCTAGTCCAAGGATGGCTCCATCTTTCACCACTACAGCCCCGACAACTGGATTCATCCCCGTTTGACCTTGTGCATGCTCCGCCATATCTAGCGCTAATCCCATGTAATACTCGTCGTTGATCTTATCCATTTGCTCTTCTTCCACCCCCTACAACTGCTGATAAACATAAAAATCCCTACCGGAAAAATCCAGTAGGGAACAATGAGAGTTGTTGTACGCAAATAAAGTCAGCAAATCAGGACATTAGGCGACAAAGTTAAAATAATAGCTAACCCAAATAAGCCTAAAAACCCTTTTTCTAATGCCCACAACAAAGCAATACTACTTTGTGAAAAAATGGACATAAAAAAAACTGCTCTACATTTAGGACACATAGGTATTAATCTATGTGTACCTGCGTTCTCCTTCTCCCATCCAGACTATACTGTCGGTCCCGGAATCACACCGGCTCAGCCATATGCACATGAAAAGCCACATACAGGTCACGGACTCATGCATACCTTGATAGTTTAATCCAAGATATGCCATCACCGTCGGTAGGGAATCTCACCCCTCCCCGAAGGATTGCATCAAATATTAAATTTTGAGTTGTTACTTGAAAAGTATTACCTTTCCATTATGACGGTATCTTATCACCAAGACAAAAATAAATCAAGGTTCCTGGAAACACTTGCACGCAAACTATATTCTTGTCAAAAAATATAACTGAGAATAATTCTCATAATTTAGTGATGATAATCACAAGGGGTGTTCAAAGTTGAGGGTAGGATAAAAGCAACTGGTACAAGTAATTAAACTCTACATAAGGAATGGAGAAATGCGAAATGAATGATTTTAGCTTTGAGGACATGAAACAGATTAAACGGAAAAATTTAGGTTCTGAAGTTCCTTTAGAATTATTCAGGGCTATTCGATTAATTGGAATGTATCAAGGCTTGCCCTCAGGTGGGAAAGGTACAACCATGACGATAGGAAGAAAAATTGGTCAGAGCTTGCCTGTAACAACGGTCGAAGAACTACTACAGCTTTTGGAGGATTTAAAGATTGGTATACCTCACATCATTAGTTCTACTGAACGAAGTATGCATATCGCTGTTGAGGATTGTTTCTGTGAAGGACTTCCAGCACATGAAGGTCAAATGGTCTGTGATCTTGAAGGAGCCATTATGGAGGGGGCATTGTCTAAAATTTACAACAAGAGAGTAACAGCTAAGGAAGTGAAGTGCAACGTTAACGGAGATGAACGGTGTGAATATGAACTGAGATTCTAGCTTACAAAAAATCCCCCTTCTGATGAGTGCCATCAGGAGGGGGATTCATTATATTCCTACTCTTCGTCCCAAACAGTAACTTCTTTCATCTTGTCGCCGGCTTTGATCTGATCAACAAGTTCCATACCGGAAGTAACTTTACCAAATACAGTATGCACTCCATCCAAATGTGGCTGTGCTTCGTATACGATAAAGAACTGGCTTCCGCCTGTGTCTTTACCAGCGTGAGCCATGGATAGAACCCCACGAGCGTGTTTCGTTGTGTTGGTTGCTGTTTCACATTTGATTGTGTAACCAGGTCCACCAGTACCATTACCTGTTGGACAGCCACCTTGAGCAACAAAACCTGGAATTACACGGTGGAATGACAAACCATTATAAAATCCGGAGTTCGCTAATTTTTCAAAGTTAGCTACCGTACCTGGTGCTTCTTCTGGCAAGAACTGAATTTCTAGTTCTCCACCCTTTTCCAAAATGATTTTACCTTTTTTCATATGGATCACTTCCTTTTCATGTCTCTTAAATTGAACCTATTACAGTGTACTATGAAATCGCACAAGGAGCAAAGAGACTTGCAAAGGAAGTTCAAATAATTAAAGAAGAATACCTGAATAAATACCCTTATTTAAGCGAAGGTTGCTTTGAAATCCGTTCTGGAATCAAGTCGCCTGCGATGATATCCTGTAGACTTTCTCTCTTGACGACGAGATCGCTAGTACCCTCATTAACGAATACAACAGCAGGACGAGGAATTCGGTTATAATTGCTCGCCATAGCATAATTGTATGCTCCAGTACAAGCAACAGCAAGTAGGTCACCACTGTTAGCCTTAGGAAGTTCTAAATCCCAAATGAGCATATCACCACTTTCGCAGCATTTACCCGCAATTGAGACCGTTTCTTCGGCAGGATCATTAGCACGATTTGCTAGTGTTGCCTCATATTTGGAATCGTACAATGCTGGACGAGGATTATCTGTCATGCCGCCATCCACAGCTACGTATTTACGCACACCTGGGATGTCCTTCATCGTACCGACCGTATATAAGGTCGTTCCGGCGTCCCCGACAATACTCCGGCCCGGTTCAACCCAGATCTCTGGTAGTTGAGCGTAGACATCGGCAAAATATGTCTTCACAGCATCCGTGATTGACTTAACGTAATCGGATACTTTCAACGGCGTATCTTCAGCTGTATAACGGATGCCGAAACCTCCACCCAGATTCACTACTTTAAAGATAACATCTAGCTTTTGCTTCACTTCTCTCGAGAAGTCTGCAACTCGTTCGATTGCCAATTGAAATCCTTCAACCTCAAAGATTTGTGATCCAATATGAGAATGAAGACCAAGTAAATTCAAGTTCGAACATTCTGAAGCTAGCTGTACCGCTTCAAATGCCGATCCATTTGCGATATCAAAGCCGAACTTGGAATCTGTTTGCCCTGTAGAAATGTATTCATGTGTATGAGCCTCCACCCCAGGTGTAACACGCAGAAGAACATTGACGTTCATACCTTTATCCGCTGCGAGCGCCTGGAGCATGTGAAGCTCAGTAAAATTATCTACTACAAAACAACCGATACCTGCTGATAAAGCCATTTCTAATTCGGCAAGTGTTTTGTTATTTCCATGAAAATGGATACGCTTTGCAGGGAAGCCAGCTTGAAGGGCTGTATAAAGCTCACCTTCTGAGACAACATCAAGGGATAGTCCCTCTTCTTCGACAAGTCGGCACATCGCCATTACACAGAAAGCTTTACTCGCAAAAGCAACCTGAAACGTCAGACCTGATTCTCTAAAAGCCCCCATATATTCGCGGCATCTTTGCCGAACAAGAGCTTCATCCATGATGTACAACGGAGTGCCATAAGTTTCTTTCAATTCTACAGTGTCACAACCGCCAATTTCTAAATGAGCTTTTGCATTTATTTTGCTCGTACCGTGTAAATACATCTATGCAGGCCTCCACTTTCAATTTTTACACCAGTATAGCAAACAACTAGCAAACTGAAAAATGGATTTTTGTGAATATCATTTGTATTCTTTGTAGGACGGCCTGTTTATCTACTCATCAGTTGGCATTCTCGTATTGTCTCTTGTCTTATTTATTGACGGTCTGAGCTTAGAAGTTAAGACCGGTACACGTACCAGAACAGCCGCCATTGCTTTTGCATTAAACGGAATAAACGGCCACATATACGAAGAATTGTAGGAGCGTCGTAACGTAAGGAACACAATCCATGCAGTAACACCTACAATAAAGCCAGATGCACCAAATATGGCGACCGCAACGAGTAGTATAAGCCGTACGATTCGATTAGCTAAACCCAGCTCATAACTCGGTGTTGCAAACATACCGATTGCTGCCACGGCCATATACAACACAACCTCATTAACGAACAGCCCCGTCTTTACTGCAATATCGCCGATCATGATAGCTGCGATCAAACCCATCGCCGAAGCTAGCGGTGTCGGGGTATGTACTGCAGCCATTCTTAGAAGATCTACGCCAATCTCTACAAATATAAACTGAGCGATCAGCGGGATATTTCCCTGTTCTTGTGGACCAATAAATGCTAGAGCAGCCGGCTTCAATTCGGGATGAACAACTATTAACAGCCAGATCGGGAGTAGAAATAGGGAAGCAAATATGCCGAAGAAACGAACCCATCGCAGATAAGTTCCCATAAAGGCTGTTTGTCTATTTTCTTCGGCATGTTGGCATAGATCAAAGAAGGTAGTCGGGAGAATAATGACACTCGGTGAGGTGTCTACAAAAATAACCACGCGTCCTTCCATCATATGTGACGCCACGACATCAGGACGCTCAGAGTAACGTACGAGGGGATAAGGATTCCAACCTTTATGAAGGATTGCCTCTTCCAGTTGCTTGTCCGCTAGTGGGATCCCGTCGATATTCACTTCCTCAATCTTCTTCCGTACGTCATCCACCAAATTTTTATCTACAATATCATCGATATAGGAAAGAACAACATCCGTCCGCGTACGACGTCCAACAGTCATGGCTTCAAATTTAACGCCTGGATCCCGTAGTCGCCGTCTTACAAGTGTCACGTTGGATAGTAAAGTCTCCGTGAATCCATCTCTTGCCCCTCGAACAACCCTTTCTAGCGAAGGTTCTTCTGGACTCCGTGATGGGAAAGAGCGGGTATCCATAACGATTGCTGCCTGTACTCCTTCGATGAACAGTGCACTCATTCCCGTCATTACCTTGTTTACAGCCTCACTTAATTTCTCAAAGGTCATCACTTGAATATGAGGAATATACAAATCAAGTAGTCTTTGGAGTGCATCTTTAGACAGACTGTCCGGCTCCAAATACGTTAGTCTTTTAAGTACATCCTGCATTATTTCATCTTTAGCAAATCCACTAATGTAGAATAGCGCTGTTTTTCTGCCCCCAAACGTCATCTCACGGAATTCAATATCAAAGCTTTCACCAAGTCCTATAACTTCCTTGAGCGTCTGCTTTGTAATCTCTAGCGAATCATTGATCTCGTCTGTTTTCTGCCAATATATAATGGACTCTTCTATAGAGTCGGATTCCTCATTCTCTTTCTTACGCCGCATCGCATCACTATCAACATTATGTAGCCCTTTCTCATCATTCGCGGTTGTCCGTCCCATTTACTCATTCCTCCCTAACGATTTATGACCTGTAGATAAACCATTCAAAAAATGAACCCGCTACCTTACCACATACCATCGCAAGCAGTAAACCTAACAAATAACGCTGCATTCGCAATCTTTTGGCCAGAATCGGAAGAACGTTAAGCACTTCTGTAAGTGCAGCAGCAAGCATCCCAACAAATATCCCATTAAGTAATCCGACAATCCCGCTCCCAATCCATGGGCCAGAAATATGCCAATTCCAGAAATCGCCTACTGTTCCAATAAACGAGCCACATACCATCGCACCTTCGTACCAGTGAACTTTTTTATACGTTCTAGTAACTTGAGCCAGCCTCGGAATTACATCCAGAACGATAAACAACGCTATCACACCACCGCCTACGGCAACGCCCCCCGCTAATCCAAGAAAAATAGAAACTAGACCCGATACTAAGGGGGTCAAGGAGCTTTCTCCCGTACGGAATCATTCGGCATTTTCTTGTACTCCTCAGCTATGATGTAATGATTCAAGTTCTCCTGATATAGAAACATTTCTACTTCAAGCGGGGTAGGTTCATCATTCCAATTTTTTTTGAATAAATGGTTAAAGAAAACAATCATCCCGAGTCCGAGTCCCATGGAATAAGCCGCCTGGAACAAGTAAGGATGCTCGTCTCGTTCCCCCGTGATCATTTCAACGATACGGACTTGTACCTCAGGCATACTGACATCTGCGTGAAAGTTCATAATCGTTAGTGCAGCACCGAAGAACAATAGTAACCAGACGAGCACAAATAGGATTGGAGATGGTTTCTTCTCTTTGCTAACTAGTTCGACTAACACATGCGGCTCACCGACAAATTCGACCTGAATTTCAGGAAACTGTTCTCTGATGACTCTAATGACATGCAACATATCAATAACGATCAAATTTCCATCACGACTCTCTGGCCGAACAAGAACCAGACTCAGCAATTTTGCCTCCTGATCTGGTTCAGCTAACACGCGGGCAACGTCCCCCAGTTTAATCGGAGATCCTGGAGGGAGTCCTACCTGTTTACGAAGACGTAAATATATAATAGAGGCGGGTTTTATCCCCATTAAATTCACCCCTTAACTGCCGTATTGTGCATAGTATGCCAAGACATACTCATTTTTACTCTGTCCCACTGACTCACTGACATAACAAAAAAACGGCTCCTCGGAAAAGTCCCTGAAGAAGCCGTTTTTTAATGTTATGCATTGATTATTGAGCGATCTGGTCACGAATGCTTTGCAATATTTTTTTCTCCAACCGGGACACTTGTACTTGAGATATCCCAAGCCGTGTCGCAACTTCAGACTGGGTCTGATCGCGATAGTATCGCAAATACACGATAAGCCTCTCACGTTCATTCAAACCATCAATCGCTTCATGTAGAGCGAGCTTATCAAACCATCGTTCTTGAGACTCATCGGCAATTTGATCCATTAGCGTGATGGGATCTCCATCATTCTCGAATACTGTTTCGTGAATGGAAGCTGGTGGTTTATTCGCTTCTTGAGCAAAAACCACTTCTTCAGGGGATACCCCGAGTGCTTCAGCGACCTCTTTTATCGTTGGAAGTCGATTCAAATGCTTAGATAACTCATCTTTCATTTTGCGAACTTTATTCGCCATCTCCTTGAGAGAGCGGCTAACTTTGAGAGTTCCATCATCACGTAAAAAACGTTGAATCTCTCCGATAATCATGGGTACCGCATACGTAGAAAACTTCACATCATAACTAAGATCAAATTTATCAACCGACTTTAATAGACCGATACAACCGATTTGAAACAAATCATCTGGGTCGTATCCTCGATTCATAAACCGCTGCACTACAGACCAGACCAGCCGAATATTACTATTAACCAGCCGATCCCTTGCTCCGTTATCGCCAGACTGGCTTAGAGCAATCAACCGCTTCACTTCCGTGTCGTTTAGAAACTCTCGCGAGGTTTGCTTCACATCAGCATCCATAGACCCAACCCCTAATTGTATAAAGCTTTCTTGGATACAATCCGTTTCTTCATTCGAATGGAGGTACCACCACCGACCTCACTGACGACGTCGAACTCATCCATGAAATTCTCCATGATTGTGAAGCCCATACCCGAGCGTTCCAACTCAGGCTTTGACGTATAAAGTGGCTGTTTAGCCAACTCCAAATCCTCAATGCCTCGTCCCTTGTCTTCAATGATCAATGTAACCGTGTCGTCTTCGATACTTGCAGAAATGATCACGACACCTTCTGGATTACCATCATAGCCATGAATAATGGAATTCGTAACCGCCTCCGAAACTACCGTCTTTAAATCAGTAATTTCATCCATAGTAGGGTCGAGTTGAGACACGAAAGCCGCTACGGTTACGCGGGCAAACGATTCATTCTCCGACCTCGCAGCAAAATGCAGCGACATAAAGTTACCTTCAGTTGAACTCATAGCGCCACCTCCAAATCAGAGAGAGCCACTTCTTCGTTCTCGAATATGGACATAATCTTGAACAAACCTGACATATCAAACAGTCGGTACACCGACGGGTTGACGTCGCATAATACCATTCTGCCACCTCTCTGCTTGATCAACTTGTATCTCCCCAGAATAACTCCGAGCCCTGAACTATCCATAAACTGAAGTGATTTCAGGCTTAATACAAGATGACGGCAACCAGCACGACCAAGTTCTTCATCCATACGCATCCGTACATCATCCGCTGTATGGTGATCTAACTCTCCACTTAAACGTACAATTAACGTATCGCGGGTTCTTTCCATCTCCGCATGCAAATTCACGTCTGTTCACTCTCCTCTCTGACATGAACACACATTTCTACATGTAATTGATATAATCCTTCTCTGTGACAAAACTAGAAGAAAACTCCTATGAATCTACAAAAAACAAGTGTGATGCCGTTCGTTTAAACAATGTCCACCAACCTGCTTTATCAATCGCTGAGGGTGCTTTCAATTCAAACTCGGTTAATACCTTACCATCTTGGTAAACAACCAGCTTGCCAATTACCTGTCCTTCTTTCACAGGTGCACTGACCTTTTCAGGCACAACTACCTTCTGGGTGATTCCTTCCGCCGCTCCTTTTTTAACAAGAACGCTCAGTTGACGTGGTGCAATTATTTCAAGTTGGGCTGTTTTACCCTTTTGCACCTTCACTTTGCTGACGACTTCACCCGCTTTATAAATTGGCTGTAATGAATATTGGGAGAATCCATAGTCAAACATGGCCGAAACTTCATTATTTCTAGTCTTTGTATTTGGTTCTCCAAGCACAACCGCGATTAACCTTAGCCCATCCCGTGTAGCGGTAGCTGACAAACAGAACTTCGCTTCGGATGTATACCCTGTCTTAAGACCATCTGCGCCGCTATAGAAACGGACTAACTTATTGGTATTTACCAGCCAAAAGGGCTTTGCAGAATCTTTACGTAAATAATCCTGATAGGAACCTGTGTACTTTGTAATAATTGAATATTTGAGCAACTCTCGGCTCATAACAGCGATGTCATTAGCCGAACTATAATGATTCGTAACAGGTAAGCCATTGCAATTTTCGAAATGTGTATCCTTCATACCCAGTTGTTCTGCTCTTTGGTTCATCAGCTTTATAAAAGCCTTCTCCGATCCAGCGATTTTCTCGGCCAGAGCTACAGATGCATCATTACCTGATGCCATTGCTACCCCTTTTAACATATCGTCAACGGTCATCTCTTCCCCAGGTTCAAGGAAAATTTGTGAACCACCCATGGATGAGGCATATTCGCTCGCCCTAACTTTATCCGTTAATTTCAACGAACCTTTGTCAATGGCTTCCATAGTTAGGAGCATTGTCATGATCTTTGTAATACTAGCAGGTGGTAACTTCTCATGACTTTTCTTCTCGTAAATCACGGTACCTGTGTCCGCATCCATCAAAATAGCAGAACGGGCACTCTCCGCAAGTACGGTACCATCATCGTCTTCATGAAGTCGGCTTTGTGCTGCGTTACTAGATGCAGGATAGACCGAGACTACCAATATCAACGTGAGTATCCACGTCAACATTACCTTTTTCATGATTAATCCCCCTTAGACATACATTTAATTCTGATAACCTAGTATCATCCATATCACGGTAAAATATTCCTTATAGCACAAAAAAACCGTAGCATCTCCGGTAACCCTGATTCGGATTACTGAAAATGCTACGGTTCGCAGCAATTCAGGCTCTATCTCAACCTAGAATCTCTTTATTCCTTCCGGTGTTACGAGAGCAAATACAAGGGGGCGTCTTTGCACTTTAACTGTAGAGATACCATATGCCTCTCTTACTCTATTCCCCGCTTCTACACACCCGGCCCTATGCACCTCATTCAGGTGCAGAACAGCTAATGTTTCACCTAAGGCCACCGGATCACCGATCTTCTTGTGAAGGACTACACCTGCCGCTAGATCGATGATAGAATCCTTTGTCTCTCGTCCAGCGCCAAGTAACATTGCGGCAATTCCAATCTCCTCAGCTTGTATAGACTCCACAAAACCATCACTCGAAGATTTGACTTCGACAATAATTTCGGCCTGAGGGAGTAATTGTAGATCATGAATTTGAGTGATATCTCCACCTTGGGCTTGAACTAAGGCTTTTAACTTGTCCAGTGCTTCGCCACTGCTTAGCTTCTCCTGAAGGATCTTTCGCGCTTCAGCTTCCGACTCTGCCTTTCCACCCAACACAAGCATATGCGAGGCTAATATCAGGCAAACCTCTTCTAAGTCTGCAGGGCCCTCACCCTTCAGAGTTGCTACAGCCTCTTTGATTTCTAGTGCATTACCAATGGCATATCCGAGCGGTTGATCCATATCACTGATTACCGCAACCGTGCTTCTTCCGACCTGTGTCCCTATATCGACCATCGCTTTAGCAAGACGGATGGAATCATCCAACGTCTTCATAAAAGCTCCACTACCCGTTTTGACATCAAGAACGATTGCATCTGCACCCGCCGCAATTTTCTTGCTCATCACGGAACTAGCAATGAGTGGAATTGAATCCACCGTTGCTGTCACATCACGTAGACCGTACAGCTTCTTATCCGCAGGTGTCATGTTGCCGCTCTGACCCACAACAGCAAGTCCGATCTCATTCACTTGATTGAAGAACTGTTCTTTCCCAAGCTCCACAGAGAAGCCTGAGATGGCTTCTAGCTTGTCGATTGTTCCACCAGTATGTCCTAGTCCACGACCAGACATTTTCGCCACTGGCACGCCAGCAGCGGCAACAAGTGGCCCAAGAACAATGGTTGTCTTATCGCCTACACCGCCTGTAGAGTGCTTATCGACCATAAGACCATGAATCGAACTAAGATCAACCATATCTCCTGAAGCAGCCATATGAAGCGTCAGATCAGCCGTTTCACGCGCACTCATACCTTGATAGTATACAGCCATGGCCCAAGCCGCCATTTGATAATCAGGAACATCACCTACACTGTAACCTTGAATCAAGAAGCCAATCTCTTCGTTGCTAAGCTCCAAGCCATCTCTCTTTTTTCGAATCAGATCTACGGCTCTCATCAGTTTCATCACCTTCCAGATTTACAATTCAGGAATGATTGACAGTACAAGACTTAGAAACTTCTCACGAACCCGCTCAGTTGTCTCCATCACTTCAACATGCGATAGCGGTTGATCAAGAATACCAGATGCCATATTACTAATACAGGAAATACCGAGCACTTCGATTCCCGCATGTCTGGCTACAATAACTTCTGAAACGGTGGACATTCCAACTGCGTCCGCGCCTAGTGTACGAAGCATTACAATTTCAGCTGGCGTCTCATAAGTTGGACCAAGGAGTCCAGCATAAACACCTTCCTGAAGCTGTACACCCTGTTCTATGGCGACCCGCTTGGCTGTCTCGCGTAGTTTACGACTATAAGCCTGCGACATATCAGGGAACCTTGGACCCAGTTCATTGTCATTAGGTCCGATTAACGGATTCTTACCAGTCATATTGATATGGTCAGAAATCAGCATTAAATCCCCTGGTTCATAAGCAGTATTAACACCACCTGCAGCATTGGTTACGAGTAGTTTCGATACCCCAAGCTCCTTCATGACTCGAACGGGAAAGGCTGTCAGTTCTGGGCCGTAACCTTCGTACATATGAAAACGGCCTTTCATGAGTACAACGGGTACTCCTTGAAGTGAACCAACTAGCAATTCGCCCGCATGTCCCTCAACAGTTGATTGTGGAAAATGAGGGATATCTTGATAAGCGATACTTACCGCTTCTTCAATATGCTCAGCTAGAACACCTAGACCAGACCCTAGGATAAGTCCAATCTCTGGGGATACTGGAGATTTTGATTTGATGTATTGTGCAGCTTCTCTGATCATGTCTTGCGTTAAAGTCGTCATTATTACTTTCACTCCTAATTATGATTTCAATTGTTTTAGGAAACTTTTCCCATGCTGCGTACCGTTGATGCCAAAGTTATCTGCAATCGTTGCCGCAAGATCCGCGAATGTCGCACGAATACCCAAATCAACTGACTGAGTTAACCCTGGGCTATAAACAAGTAATGGAACGTATTCCCGTGTATGATCCGTCCCTGCATGAATTGGATCATTTCCGTGATCCGCCGTAATGATGAGTAAATCTTGATCTCCTACCTGATTCATCAAATCCGGCAATGAAGCATCAAATTCCTCCAGAGCACGAGCGTACCCTTCTGGATCTCTCCGATGACCGTATAAGGAATCAAAGTCAACTAAATTCGTAAACAATAGGCCTGAGAAATCTTGTCCCATAAGAGCAATTGTCTCATCAATGCCATGACGGTTACTCTTGGTCGGATGGGATCCTGTCACACCTTCTCCACTAAAAATATCGTTGATTTTCCCAACAGCGACTACATCTCTCCCTGCATTCTTCAGGGCGTTAAGAACCGTTGGCTCCGGTGGATTCACTGCATAATCGTGGCGATTGGATGTTCTTTTAAAATTACCTGGCTCGCCAACGAAAGGACGGGCAATAACTCGGCCCACGGTATGTTCCGGTTCTAACGTGAGTCTGCGGGCAATTTCGCATGCGCGATATAACTCGGCCAAAGGAATAACTTCCTCGTGTGCAGCAATTTGAAACACACTATCTGCTGAAGTATATACGATCCACGCCCCTGTTTCCATATGTTCTGCCCCAAGTTCATCAAGAATTTCGGTTCCCGATGCCGGTTTATTACCAATCATTTTGCGTCCTGTCTCTGCTTCAAAGCGAGCGATCAAATCACGTGGAAATCCTTCCGAATACGTTTGGAATGGAGTAGAAATCTTAAGGCCCATCAATTCCCAATGTCCGGTCATCGTATCCTTACCTGTGGAGATTTCAGCCATCTTACCATAAGAAGCAGCTGGAGACTCTACCGCGCTTAGATTTGGCAACTCAGCAATATTCCCAAGCCCTAACTTCTGTAAATTCGGTAATTTGGTGTTCGGCACTTTCTCTAAAATATGACCTAAAGTATGTGAGCCCTCATCGCCATATTTCTTCGCATCCGGTAATTCTCCAATACCCACGCTATCAAGTACAATTACAGTAATCTTCTTAAACTTGTTATTATTATCCATTTTCATTCACTCCTCTTTTCTTAGCGGTTAGTTAAGTTATCCCCATTAGTCATAAAAGCATTCTTCGCTCGGGGGTGAAATGAATCATATACGGATTTAATATTCGGCTTAGATTTATTCAAATAAATCTGTACTGTCGAAACATCAGCATGTCCTAACATTTCCTGAACCGACCTTAAGTCAGCCCCTCCGGCAATTAAATGCGCAGCGAAGGAATGACGTAACGTGTGGGGCGTAATATCGATAACAAATCCGGCTTCTTGACCATATTTCTTAATAATCTTCCAAAATCCCTGGCGGCTAATAGCTATCCCGCGGCTATTGAGAAATAGAGCACCAAGACTCTCATCATGACTCAATTGTGGCCTACTTTCCAGCAAGTACCTTTCCATCCAATCAGCAGTCATACCGCCAATCGGAATAATCCGCTCCTTGCCGGTTGTTCCGGAGCAGCGTACAAATCTTAGGCCAGTATCTACATCCTCCACCTTTAATGAGATGAGCTCAGACACTCGGATGCCCGTAGCGTACAAGAGCTCCAACATCGCCTTATCTCTCATACCCAGCGGGTTGGTTACATCAGGTAATTCCAGCAGTCTTTCCGTTTCCTCCACCGTAAGAGTCTGAGGAGTTTTCTTATCGCTCTTAGGCATGTCCATCATTAGAAATGGATCCTGATCAACAAGTCGTTCACGAACAAGAAATTGAAAGAACGCTCGTAGGGATACCGCGGCTCTAGTGATCGTCGCAGGCGCTTTTCCCCATTCCTTCATTGCAGAGAAATAGAGCAAAATTCCTGCCCGAGTAACCTCACGAAAACTGCTCGTCTCTCGATCATCGAGATAGGCAACAAACTGTTTCAAATCTCTAGAGTAAGACTCTAAAGTCGCACCGCTAAGTCCTTTCTGATCTGCTAAATGAGAAATAAAAGAGGCTACATATTGTTCCAATTTCTCATGCCTCCTTTCATCCACCATAAGTCCTATCCTATAGGATAAGTCTATTTATAATAATTCAACATTCCTACGTAATTCCCTGCTGTTGGGCTTATTCTCCATACCAGAAAAATAACTTTAATCTTTCCGACATTACACCAACGGCACTGTCCCCATCCGTACCGGAACGAAACGCTTTGACGGCGGATCCATCTGGAATACGGTACTTGTCCATCGGAAATATATACCCTTCCAACAGCCCAAGAACCCTATACATGATATAAGCTAATACGATAAAGGCTATCAAATATTTAAGCGATCGCAGCCACTTCCGCAATGAAATTACCATAATCTCTCCCTCTTCCTATATAACCGAAATGCCATCCCATCAACCCATTTGCTCATTGCATGGGACTCGCTTATATCAGTATATAAAAGAGATGTGGCTATTATGTATGTTAGCTATGGTTATGACTTGTTCTTTGCTGGCTACGACTTACAGGCCAAAAAAAGCCTCACACAGCTCAGGTGGCCATGGGAAGCTTCTCGATTCCATTGATTAATCAGTACTTTTATCCTGGTTATCACCATTCTTGTCTTTACAACGATGGCAAATGCCATGAAAGTCAAGGCGATGATCACTAACGGTAAAATTGAACTCTTTGTCCAATCGTTCCTCCAGCTCTCCAAGCCAGTCTTCACGGATTTCATCCATTGCCCCACACTGTACACAAATTAAATGATGGTGATGATGTTTCGATGTGTCCGTCCGCAAATCGTACCGGGCAACTCCGTCACCAAAATTAATCTTCTCCACGACATGCAATTCACTCAATAACTCTAGTGTACGGTAAACAGTCGCAAGACCGATTTCCGGAGCTTTATCTTTTACAAGCATAAATACATCTTCCGCACTTAGATGATCTTCTTCATTCTCTAGCAGTACCCTTACCGTGGCTTCCCGCTGGGGTGTCAACTTGTAACCGTGGGATTGTAGCTGCTGCTTGATTTTATCGATCTTTGCTTCCATGATGTCCCTCCCCCAGGAATCGCCGTGCATTAATTTCTCTTTGATCACTTCTTTTATTATAGGGGGAGTCAAACAACAAAGTCAAACATTTTACTAGAGTTACACAGGGTTTAGAACCTGCTCCAACATAGGAGTAACCCAACTCATCATCACCGGGGTAACCCATGTTTCAAAGGATGACGCCGCCAGGATTACCAGTACCATTGCGAGCGTTAAGCCTGAGTAGGACAGAAAAGGACGCGCTACGCTTCCACTACGGTTCATCAACACCCTACTTCGGATAATGCCTAACGAGAATCCGATTGCTGCAACACTACCTATAAGTAAGGCTGGTATAATAATTAAGTTATGCGGTGCAATTGAAACAAGGGCGAATAATAACCCAGACCAAGTGAATTGCCCAACCAGACAACCCACCGTAAATCCAATCAGAACACCTTTCAGGAAATCAAGAATCAGAATACCTGGAAGACCGATGACAGAAAGTCCTAAAATCCAAATCAGGCCCAGCCACTTCAAATGTAGCGCCGCCACAGCCCAAAAATCCAACTGATTAAACTCAGTCCCTCCTTGATTCACTGATACGAAGAAATCCCCAAGATACCGAGATAAATCCTGCTGTTGCTCTAAAGTCAGTGCATTAACCATTAGCGCACCAAAAACAACACCCATCAGAAAGAGCACAGCTACAAATACATATAGTGGCGTCTGATCCTTGAGCGCATGACGAAAAGGTTGAAGCATGCGTGAGCCCCCTTTCTCTTGAACATAGTCGTCTTTCCCTTTACAACAGACTATGTACAAGCTGGCTACCTTATGCTTCAACCAGAGTGATCAATTGTCGACTTTTTGAACTTCCTCTAGGATAAATGTTCAAAAAGTCGACGATTCAGCACCGAGAAGATTACTTCAAACCGAAGAAGGAGTAGCGGAGTGTAGGCAAACCTACATGAGCAACGGACTTCAAGGATTGGAGTAATCTTCGATGTAGTAAAACATCCAGAGTTACTTCGTGATCAATTGTCGACTTTTTGAACTTCCTCTAGGATTTGATGACCTTACCGTAGGTCCCGCCACCACCTGGCGATAAAGATAGCCGTCCACTGCGTGCTTCGCAGATAAGGGCAGCTAGCTCCTCATCAACTACTTCAGCAAGTTCAAGCTGAGAGACTCGGTGCAGAATATTCATTTCCGTGCCGAAGGCTTCAAGTAGGAGGTTAAGTTTAGCCGGACCAAGCCCCGGAATAAATTCAAGCGGCACCTGATAATGATACGGCGGACGATGAGATGGAATCATCGTCTCCTTGCGGTCACCGATAGAATGAATTCTATCCAGGACACCACGTACTAATTTGGTACTTCCGCAATAAGGGCAACGCTCAACAGAATGCTCAGTCTCGTTGATGATAAAATTACATCCTCCGCAGTATGTTCGGTGGTATTTGCCAAGACGAGGATTCAAACCAAAATTCCCAGCTACCCTCCGGCCACTTTCACGTTTCAGAGCTTTTTCAAATTCTCGGTAGCTAGGCCTTTGCAAGATTAACTCATTATATTCTCTTCCGATCTTACCGAGCGAATGTGCGTCAGAATTAGTTAGAATTGTATATCTGTCCAACTCGCTAATCAGTCCTGCCATTTCACTGTCAGCACTTAGTCCAAGCTCTACCGCACTAATGAGTTCAGGATTAAGCACCTGATCCAACCGTGGGGCACAGCTTCCATAAATACTGCGGTGAGGTGTAAATATATGAGCAGGAATCACCATTCCCCCTCTGTCATAAACCTCTGCTTGTAAATCACGTGCTGGTGCATACACTCGCTGAGAACTTAAACTAACATTCTTCATTCGTTGCTCTAACCAGCCAGTAAATGACTTCATCATTTCGAAGTATGGAAAATAGACAAGAATATGTGCGGGACCCATACCGGGCTCACGAATTTCTAACTCCGAACCAAGTAAGATGGTTGTTCCTTTGTAAGATATCCCACCGTCTTCTAATTCCTTCATTTCGCCCTTTTCCAAGCTTGCTACAATATCCTCTTGTACTCCAGGGGAATGACAGTCGATGATGCCTACAAGTCCAATTCCCTTATGTCCTTGGGCTTCCTTGGCGATGTTCTCAAACGTTAGATTACGACTACCGCTTATTTTGACAGGAGCCCCTTGTTCTGTTCGTCCAATATGAATATGTAGATCAGCATAGTAAGACGATAAGTCCGGTTCCTTTGGACTCATATTTCTTTGCTCTCAGTATCCCGTGCAAGCTGTTGTTGCCAAATATATACGGCCATAATGGTTTTGGCATCTGCAATACGCCCTTCCACGATATACTGCTGACATTCCTCTAGAGTCGCTTCATAAACTTCAAGAAATTCATCCTCATCCAACGCCATCTCCCCAGCCGATAATCCCTCAGCCAAATATAAATGAATGATTTCATCGGCAAATCCAGGGGAAGTATAGAAAGAATGAATGAGACTGATTTGATCACAGTGATACCCTGTCTCTTCTTGAAGTTCACGCTTAGCCGCTTCCATTGGGTCTTCGCCTTTCTCTAGCTTACCAGCGGGGATCTCGAGCTCACATCTTCTCATTGGTTGACGAAATTGATCAACGAGTAGTAAACGCCCCTCATGAATGGCAATGACCGCTACCGCACCGGGATGCTTCACAACTTCCCGAGTAGCCTTGGAACCATCAGGAAGCTCAACTGTATCGATCTGTAGAGATATAATCCTGCCCGAGAACACGGGTTCTGTAGATATTGTCTTCTCGACTAACTTATCATGCGATGTTGTCATTATTATTCCTCCTTTAAATGTAAAACGTCATAACTTGTCCGCCTGAGACATATGGTGTTATTATACCAAACTCGTTAAGAAAAGGAGCATCAACATGAAGTCATATTTCTCAAATGATCGCTTACGTGCCCAAGGAAAGGCTTGGCAAATTCGTATTCTTTTATCTCAGTGGCAAAAAGAGGCGGGTCCTTCCGTTAAAGTAAAAGAACTCTTAGCATCAAGACTCACTAAATAATTGAACTCATCGGACTGGAAGTGATGAACTATGAGCAGTTCTCCAATCTGTGAAAATAATAAGACAGAGCCGTATCGTATAATATATCTCGAAACACTCATTCGCACTGGCGAGATTGAGATAGCTTTTCAATGTATTCAGGAGTGGGAAAAGGAAGAGGCAGCTATTTCATTGCCTTTTCAAGAAGCATTACGACAGTTATCGGTCATTTGCCAACTCCATAGGGATACAAACATTTCCCAACATAACCTGAGTTCTATTCATCTCGCAGAACTTATTCAACGCACTGTATCATTAGGTTTACTTGATATCGCCGACACATTACTGGGTGGATCTCCAGACATTTACCTCCAAAGCGAGCTCATTCAAGCCCTTTATGAACAGGGGTACGTACAAGAAGCTAAGGATAAATTGTCTGCCTATCCCATTAACGAGAACAGTAACTCTATGTTAAATTTGACTTACATTTCTGCTGAGATACTTTATGATGAAGGTCAATATTCCCAAGCAACTGAATTATTTGAGTCCCTTTTGCAAAAGAGTCCCGAAATCGCTCGCGCCCGATTTGGTGCTGCATCCTGTTATTTGAACGAAGCGATGTCCAACCTCCTAAGACGGATTACGTTGTATCATCCCGCTGAAGAAGAGAGGACCAAGATTGAGCGATATCTAAATGACATTACTCAATCTCTCCAAATCATACATAGCTCGGGCTGGCATACCGAATGGTCACTGGAGCAACAACGTAACCTCCCTGCGCAAAGCGTATCCCTCAAGCATTAACTCACTTCTCTTATATTAAGCTAATAACAACGAAAAACCGCCCGAGCAGGCTTTGTAAAGCCTACTGGGCGGTGAATAAACATTGATTAATTAGTCAAAGTCTGCGTGACAATCTCAAGGGCAAGCTGAGCTACTTTAACAATATCCTCACTTTTGATTCGCTCTTTAGTGGTATGAATATCCTCGTATCCCACGGCCAGATTAACGGTTGGAATTCCTAATCCGTTGAATATGTTGGCATCACTGCCCCCGCCTGAAGTAAAGGTATCACCCGAAAGCCCCAATTGATCCGCAGCTTTCTTCGCTAGTTTGACAACATCTTCATTCCCTGAGAAATGGAAGGCCGGGTAAATAATATCGCTCTTAAATTCTCCCCGAGCATTGTAATCACGACAAGCTGATTCAACCGCTTCCTTCATCTCCGCCAGTTGTTTATTGACCTTATCTTGCGAAAGACTCCGCGCTTCTGCATACAACTTCACATAGTCAGCTACAATATTCGTCTGACCGCCGCCTTCAAATTTACCGATATTAGCGGATGTTTCTTCATCAATACGTCCCAGATTCATAAGGGAAATCGCTTTACCAGCCACCTGAATCGCACTAATTCCATCCTCTGGATTCACACCGGCATGAGCCGATTTGCCGAATATTTCAATTTCAATCCGCGCTTGTGTTGGAGCCCCAACACAAATGGTCCCCACTTCCCCGTTAGAGTCAATCGCGAATCCGAATTTTGAGTCAAGATATTTAGCATCTAGCGCTCTCGCACCCAGCAGTCCTGATTCTTCACCTGCAGTGATCACGAACTGAATTTGTCCATGTGGCAGATTGTTCTCTTTCAGAACCTCAATAACTTCTAGGAGGGCTGCAACACCTGCTTTATCATCTGCTCCCAGAATAGTAGTACCGTCGCTGCGAATCCATCCGTCTTCCCCAATTATTGGTGTGATTCCAATTCCGGGTGTCACTGTATCCATATGGCAAGTGAACAGGAATGGCTCAGCCGTATTGGCTCCACTTGGTTTAAGAGTAGCAATTAGATTGCCAGCTCCGTGACCTGTGATGGCCTGGGAGTCGTCCTCCACCACTTCAAGGCCTAGACTTTGAAATTTTGATTTCAGATAATCTGCGATTTGCCGTTCATATTTCGTTTCACTATCAATAGATACTAACTCGATGAATTGTGCGATAACTCTTTCCTTATTTATCATAATACTTTCCTCGCCTTCTTTTTTGCGTTAATATAAATGGATGTAGTCTTTAAATATACTACTTCCAATCTAATTTAATCAAAAGGAGCTTTTCTATATGCGAAAAAAATGGTTAAAGATCGTTATTTATATAATGTTGTTTGCAATGCTTGGATCGACACTACTCGCCCTGATTGAACCATTTCTCATCCGTTAATTACGGGGCTAGCTCCACGACCCATACATGCTAAATACCTCGTTAAAATAGGGGACGATGTCCCGTGAAACTTGCTCCACTGTGAATGGAAGTCCAGTGACATCCTCAAGTGATGTCACTCCATATTGCTCAATGCCACAGGGAATGATGCCCTGAAAGCCATCCGCTTGAATGCCCGCTTTGATATTAAAAGCGAATCCGTGACTGGCGATAAATCCTTTCCTGTGGCGGCACTTATTAAACTTCACGCCGATGGCTGCGATCTTCGTATCCCCGATCCAAACCCCGGTGTATTTCGGTTTTCTAGATCCGTCAACTCCGAACAATCTCAAGTAATTAATGATTACTTGTTCCAGCTCTCGTAAATACCCGTGTAAATCTAAGCCTTTCGTACCATCAAGCCACAATAAGGGATAACCCACAAGTTGCCCTGGTCCATGATATGTAATATCTCCACCTCGATCGATTTCAAACAACGCTATTCCCTGCTCCTGCAACTCTTTTGAACTAAGCAGCAAATGCTCAGGATGACGCTGTGAACCGATAGTATATGTTGGTGGATGCTGAAGAAGCAGCAGGTGTTCCTGCTGCTGACCTTCATCGATGGCTTTTACGAGCATCTTCTGCATTTCCCAAGCTTCCCCGTATTCCATCATCGGAAAATAGCGGATTTGCAAGGACTTCGTCATGCCGTTCATCGCCTCATCTCTAAATATCGCGGAGAAGGGATTTCATAATCCGCTGATCGATTAATATACCTGAGTATCCAGAGAATAGCTCTCCATATTATCTTTCACACGCTGCATAAAACGTCCACATATGACACCATCCAAAATCCGATGATCAAGTGACAAACACATATTGGCCATCGAACGAACCCCAATCATATCGTTAATAACCACAGGTCTCTTCACAATAGATTCAAATGTAAGTATAGCAGCCTGCGGATAATTAATGATCGGTTGAGTCAAAATAGAACCAAAAGATCCCGTGTTATTAACGGTAAACGTTCCACCCTGCATATCGTCTAGCTTCAGCTTACCCGCACGAACCTTACTAGCAAGATCCTCGATTTCCCGGGCAAGACCAGCGATATTTTTCTGATCTGCTTTTTTGATGACTGGAGTCATAACCGAATCTTCTGTACCTACAGCAAGTGAGATATTGATGTCCCGCTTAACAATAATCTTATCTACTGCCCAAACAGAGTTCATAATTGGATAATCTTTGATCGCACCAACAACAGCCTTCATTAGGAAGGCTAAATAGGTTAGGTTTACGCCTTCTTTTTTCATAAAATCATGTTTCAACTTATTCCGGAGCTGAACCAGATTCGTCACATCAACCTCGATCATCATCCAGCCATGCGGGATCTCCGATACACTCTGACGCATACGCGTAGCAATCGTGTTACGAATAGGTGTCACATCAATGAAATGTTCGTTGTGATTCCCTTCCTCAATCTCAATAGTTGGAATTCTAGGAGGCTCTGTTAAATGCAGTCCGGAATGACGAACAGGCTCTTCAACTACCTTCTTGGGCTCAAATGCTGCAGGTTGTGGTGTGACTTGCTGATTAAGCTGCTGTGCAGACGAAGGAGTTATTCCTGATGCATTAGTTGAAGTTACTCCGCCTCCGTCAATATAGGCCTGTACGTCCTTACGCGTAATTCGTCCGCCGAGACCACTACCTGGAATATCTTGCAGATTGAGACCGTGTTGTGCAGCAAGTGTCAATACTGCCGGTGAATAACGGCTTCGCTGATTATCTTCTGTGGTCTCTGCAGAATGAGCACTGTTCTTTGCTTCAGCAGAATTGGCATTTGAGCTCGATTCCACACCAGTAGTTGCCGTCTCAATCCGACAAATAACAGTTCCAACCTGAATCTCTTGACCTTCCTCTGCAAGCAACTCTCCCATCACCCCATCTAGGGTCGAAGGAATTTCTGCGTTAACTTTATCCGTGATTACTTCACAGATCGGTTCGTATTGTTCTACTGGATCGCCCGGCTTCTTCAACCATTTTCCAATCGTAGCAGATACAAGTGATTCCGCAAGTTGAGGCATTGTAACATCGGTTAAAATTTTATTTGATGGCATATTCTTGTCACTCCCAATTAGTAAAGCGCCAACTGTAACATGGCCTCTTTAACTTTATCTTTGTTGAGCATAAAGAACTTCTCCATTGGAGGACTGATCGGCATCGCTGGTACATCCGGTCCGCACAAACGCTGAATTGGTGCATCAAGATCGAATAGGCACTCCTCCGAAATAATCGCAGAAACCTCAGCACCAACGCCACCCGTTTTATTATCCTCGTGGACGATTAGCACTTTACCAGTTTTACGAGCTGATTCAACAATGGCTGCATGGTCCAGCGGCTGTAGTGTACGGAGGTCTAGGACATGGGCAGTAATTCCCTGCTCCTTTTCCAATTCTCCCGCAGCCTGCATAATAAAATGTAGTGGAAGACTGTAGCTGATCACTGTGATATCAGAACCTTCTCGTAACACATTTGCCTTACCAATCGGTACGATGTAATCATCCTCTGGAACATCTTCTTTAATCAGTTTGTAGCATTTCTTATTCTCGAAGAACAACACAGGATCAGGATCCCGAACTGCCGCCTTGAGCAACCCTTTGGCATCATAAGCTGAATAAGGGGCGATGATCTTCAGTCCTGGTGTACCAAAGAAAATCGATTCTGCACATTGAGAATGGTATAATCCACCGAAAATCCCGCCGCCAATAGGTGCACGGACGACCAAAGGACAGTTCCAATCATTATTGGAACGATAGCGAATCTTTGCCGCCTCGCTGATAATCTGATTTGTTGCTGGAAGCATAAAGTCAGAATATTGCATCTCTGCAATGGGCTTCATTCCATACATCGCTGCTCCAATCGCCACTCCAGCAATTGCAGATTCTGCCAGTGGTGTATCCATTACACGTTGTTCGCCGAACTGCTCCTGCAAACCTTTCGTCGTCGTGAATACTCCACCTTTGACACCAATATCTTCTCCCAATAAAAATACGTTCTCGTCGCGTTCCATTTCCTCTTTCATCGCAAGGCGAATGGCGTCGATATACTCCATAACTGGCATTTATTGACCCTCCCCTTCGCTGTCAGCGTAAACATGTAATAACGTATCTTCCGGCTTTGGAAACGGCGCTTTATCAGCCGAATCAATCGCTTCTTTTACATGCTTAGTTAATTCCTTGTTCAATTCCTCGTCCTTCGCTTCATCCCATAGATCGCATTGGATCAGATAGGACTTCAGTTTCGGGATTCCGTCTTTCTTCCAGTTCTCATCGACTTCTTCCTTCGTCCGATAAGCCAAATCGTTATCCGAGGTCGTATGTGGTGACAGTCGGTACATCACGGATTCGATTAAAGTTGGTCCTTCACCACGTATTGCGCGTTCACGTGCTTCCTTGACAACACGATATACCTCTAAAGCATCGTTCCCGTCCACCTCAACTCCAGGGAAACCATAACCCTTAGCACGGTCATACACTCTGCCACCAAGCTGTTTACTAACCGGTACCGAAATCGCATATTGGTTATTTTCACACATGAAAATGACCGGCAGCTTCTGCACACCAGCAAAGTTCAATCCTTCGTGAAAATCACCTTGGTTACTGGAACCTTCACCAAAAGTAACAAAGGAGACGATGTCTTCACCCTTCATTTTGGCAGCTAATGCCACACCAACTGCATGTGGTACCTGTGTCGTCACTGGACTAGATCCGGTAACAATCCGTAGTCGTTTGCTGCCGAAGTGACCCGGCATCTGCCGTCCACCACTGTTTGGATCTTCCGCTTTAGCGAAAGCCGACAGCATGAGTTCTCTCACTGTCATGCCGACAGAAAGAACAAAGCCGTAATCACGGTAATACGGTAGGAAATAATCGCGTTCTCGATCCAGAGCAAACGCTGCTGCTACCTGCGTAGCCTCCTGTCCAATACCCGAAACGTGAAAATTGATCTTACCTGCCCGTTGTAATAACAGGTTAAGCTCATCGAACTTCCGTGCAAGCAGCATATATCTGTACATGTCCACCACTTCGGTGTCCGATAATCCGAGCTGCTCATGTTTATGTTTGGTTTGTGTTAAACTTTTTGCGTTCATGGGAGTTACCTCCTTCAATTAGAACCCATATTCTTAATTATATGCCTCATCTTAAAACCTGGTACTAAGACTTGGGTTAACCTCATTATAATCTCTTTCTCCGCAAAAAGAAAATAATACTTTTAGATACCAATAGCGTGTCCGTCTACTGCTAAGGCAGCTTCACCAATGATTTCAGAAAGGGATGGATGTGCGAACACGGCTTGTCCGATTTCCCATGGTGTTGCGTCAAGGAGTTGGGCTAGCGAAGCACCACTGATCAACTCAGTTACATGGGCTCCGATCATATGAACCCCAACAATATCATTAGTGTTTGCATCAGACAGTATTTTTACAAATCCGTCTCGTTCCCCTAGTATTAACGCTTTACCAATTGCTGAGAAAGGGACCTTACCTACCTTGATCTCGCGTCCCTGTTCACGTGCTTCCTTCTCCGTTATTCCAACGGAAGCTACTTCAGGACGTGTATACACGCAGCGAGGTACATGATGAACGTTATAACCATGAGCAGATTCCTCTGCCAAATGATTGACGGCAACCAGACCTTCATGGCTAGCAACATGCGCTAACTGCAAACCACCAATGCAATCACCAATAGCGTATATATGCGGCTCCGTCGTCTGCATGGACTCGTTAACTCGGATGAAGCCATTTTCTAAGGCAATATCTGTATTCTCAAGTCCAATGTTCTCCACATTAGCCTGACGTCCGATGGAGAGCAGCAACTTGTCTGCTTGTAAATCAATGAGTTCTTCGCCACGTTTGGCTGAGATATGTACTAAATTATCTTGTACATCGAAAGTATCTGTTAGCACACTCACACCGGTCAACACTGCAACGCCTCGGCGTTGAAGCTGTTTCTGTAACTCACGAGCAACTTCCTCGTCTTCAGTTGGCAATAATTGCTTCGCAGCTTCCACGATGGTGACCTGTACACCAAAATCATTCAATAATGACGCCCACTCAACACCAATCACTCCACCACCAACAATTAGTATCGAGGCAGGGAGTTCTTCCATTTTAAGCGCTTCGTCACTGCTTAATATATACATCCCGTCTGGCGTTAATCCTGGTAATGTTCGTGGACGAGATCCAGTAGCGATGATCAAATGTGTCGGAAGAATGGTTTCCATCTCTCCATCACTTAATTCAACAGCAACCGCACCACTCTTAGGCGAAAAAATAGAAGGTCCCGTAACGCGTCCCTTACCTTGAACAACTTGTATTTTATTCTTACTCATCAAATATTGGACCCCTTTATGAAGCTGATCCACAATTCCCTGCTTTCGCTCCTGAACCTTCGGGAACACGAGGGAAATTCCTTCCGCTTGTATACCATAACTAGCACTATCCTTCATCTGAGCGAACAGTTCTGCACTGCGTAGTAATGCTTTACTGGGAATACATCCCCTGTGTAAACATGTCCCTCCGAGCTTGTCCTGTTCGATAATTACAACTTTCTTCCCTAGTTGAGCCGCGCGGATAGCCGCAACATATCCTCCGGTACCTCCACCAAGAACTGCTACGTCGCATGAAATTGTCATAACCTATCTCCACCCATTCCATTGAATAATCACTAGTATTTCGCCTCTTATTGTACCTCGTTTTACAGCTATTACAAATATAAGGAACCAAATAGACAGAACTTCAAGAAAAAGTTATGATCAAATAGAACCATTCTTTCGCTGTCCTCATTTGGACGATTGCCTATCTCAGTGAGTAACAACAACCAAAGTATGCGATAAACATCGTCTTTCTTACATAAATCAAAAATTGCTTTTTATCAGGAAAGGAACCGTGTCTATGAAATTAAAAACCTCCCGATTTATCGCAATTATCATCCTAGTCATCCCAGGAATCGCGGCCATGTATGGCTTTCTCAAGATGAAAGACGCCTTATTTCTATACTTAGCTAACCACGGTGATGACACACTAACCAGCATTTCGTTTGACTGGCTGAATTTCATTATCGGCCTGCTGCTGTTTCTCTGTGGGATCAGTTTTCTAGCTGGATGGACCTTCTTTCGGGATCGCAAACGAAATTATGTGGGACCCAGGTTCCGCAAGAAAGCATAAATATCTCCATACCAAAAACCTCTTCCGCTTAAATGCTGAAAGAGGTTTTTATGTTACTCATAGAGTGCGTCCTTCAATTTGCTAGACATCTTGGATTCATTCTTCGATGACACACGTAGTAATGTTCTACGCAGTCGACCATTCTCAGCTGTTAATGTTTCCACTTGTTCAATCAATTGACGAATCACAACTTTATCTTGCTCAGGAATTTCTGTATGTTCAAGCAGTTGGTTATATTGTTCCAAGTTCACATCATCTGTATTTACTGACATACTGTACCTCCGTTCAACTTAACCACATTTTTAGAATGAGTCTTTATTTTAACATATTTTCATCTTTCCACTATAACTATATAAGTCAAACTCACACCAACTTTGATCCAGTACGACAGAAAAAAAGCCAACACGAAGGTTGACTTATTCTTTCGCTTTATTATGTGATTTATTGTTTTTCCACAATTGCAAAGTAATTATTCTCATTATCAGCAAAATTAAATACTCTTCCCGTAGGCATACTCACAATTTCTCCAACTGTAATATCTTTGTCCGAAAAATCTTTGTAAAGTTGGTCGAGGTTTTCCGAGTAAAACAATAATGAAGGTGTATTAAGATTCAATTCAGGTTGCATTTTAGCAATTAGTTCCTTGTTGTGGAGCACGATACTCGTCTCCGAATCTTTTGTAGGAGCTATTTCAATCCATCTCATACCATGGCCATTATCTTGATCAGCGATTAAGCTAAAGCCAACTTTTTCAGTCCAAAATTTCAATGTTTCCTCTTGGTTATTCACATATATCATAATTTGTCCAACTTTACTGATCATTGGCTTCGCTCCATTTCCGTATATATTAACATTAATATTAATATTTTAATTTTAAAACATTCCATTATATTTTAACATTAAAAATTACATTTACAAATAAGTCTGAAGAGAATCCTAGCCGAAACTTTTTCTCGCATCTACCTCATTATCAAATAGTCTACAACCCCAGAAGGTCATAGTATCCTTATTAAAATATCGTAGCTGCTTGTGTTTTTTATCTGTTTCCATAAAGTTGATACATGCCTCCCTAAAAGTTTCACCCTCAGCACATCCAAGGTAAGCGGCACCACAAATTTGTCTAGAATCAGCAAAACCCTCTGACCAAATTTCGAAACTCTTCAAACAACACATCTCCCTAACGAATCAGTCATTTTATTACTTTACCACATTTTAAATACGACTAGAACGTAAAAAAGACGCCATCTAGGCAGGCGTGATCATGTTCTAAGTTGTATTTTTCGATTTCACGCCCAACTTTAAAGTGAAATGATTGAAGTTGGTTGTAAACAGTGTTACTCTAACAACGGCAAACTCAAAATCCATGTTCTGCAATACATCAAATAATAGTCACTATTTTAGTTATAAAGAAAGGTAATACTATGATAAAATTTGATAAGTTATCCTTCTCATTTCCGCAAAAAGAACTATATAAAAACATTTCATTTACGTTAGAAGAGGCACAACAATGCGCTTTTATAGGAACAAGTGGCAGTGGGAAAAGTACACTAATAGACATACTGATGGATCCAGAAAGATATTTGTTTGATGGCTTGTTAGAGATAGACCCGACTTGCAGAATTGGGTATGTAAGTCAGTTCTCACAACCAGAAAAAACTAAAGAAACAACCGTTTTTGAATATATCGGAGAAGAATTTATTAAGATACAACATGAAATAACAGCTATTTGCACTGAAATGGAAACATCTCAGGATATTGATTCATTACTGGAAAAGTATCAATTAGCTCTAGACGCCTTTGATTCAATAGGCGGGGATGATTTTGAAAGCAACATTAATAAGAAACTAAACCTGGCAAACCTCATGAAGCTAAAAGATGTTAGGGTATCCGACCTGAGTGGCGGGGAATTCAAGCTTATTCAAGTGATGAAGGAAATGCTTAGTAGTCCAGACTTAATGATTATGGACGAACCCGATGTATTCTTAGACTTTGAAAACCTAAATGCGCTTAAAAATCTTATTAATTCTCACAAAGGCATACTGCTAGTTGTTACGCACAACCGCTATCTATTGAATCATTGCTTCAACAAAATCTTGCATCTTGAAAACATGGAGATCCAAGAGTTTGATGGACGATATATTGAGTATAACTTCTCATTACTTCAAACAAAAATTGAGTTACAAGAACTCACGGTCGCTGAGGGTGAAGAAATTGAGAGAAACGAGAGCATCATCGATAATCTTAGAGCTATCGCAACCTATAATTCAGAAGCATCTAGAGGGAGAGCGCTCAAAGCAAGAGTTAGATTTCAAGAAAGATTGGAAGCGCGTAGAATTAAAGCGCCATTTGTTGATATTAAGCAACCGAATATTAGCTTAGATATTGATCATGAAATGGAAGAAGACACCACGGTTATCAATGTCAGTAATTATCGTGTTGCCTTTGATGAATTGCTGTTAGAAAATGTGAACTTTGAGATCAAATCAACGGATAAAGTAGCTCTGATCGGTGCAAATGGTACTGGGAAAACGACTTTACTCCGTGAAATCTTTAAAAATAATCATGATTCCATTGAAATAAATGCGAATGCTAAAGTGGCTTATTTATCTCAGCTTCAAGGCGAAGTTCTAAAGGATTCTAATACAATACTAGAAGAATTCATCGATGCTGGGTTTAACTCTTATGATGAGGTTAGATCATATATTTCGCACTATGGCTTTGAAGGCGAAATCGTTGATCAGAAGATTGAATCTTTATCTGGTGGAGAAAAAAATATACTTCAATTAGCTAAAGTTTCTGCCAGCAAAGCAAATGTATTGCTTCTGGATGAACCGACAAGTCATTTAGACACCTATACACAAATAGCACTGGAGAAAGCCACCCAAGACTACAAAGGCGCGATTCTCATGATTTCTCATGACTTCTATTCTGTGGTAAACGGTATGGATTATGTTTTAATCATTGACGATAAGACGATTAGAAAAATGAGTATGCGAAAATTTAGACAGATGATTTATGCTAGTCATTTTGATAAAGACTATTTAGAAACTGAACAAAAGAAAAAGTCAGTGGAAATGAAAATAGAATTAGCTTTAAAAGATACCGATTTCGAACTTGCAAAAGTATTGCTTGATGAGCTAGAAGAGCTGATTAAGTTGCTTTAAATTACAACCCTCTGATGGAAATGTATCAACAAAAAAGACACTGATGAATAGAATCTCAGTGTCTTTTTACTGCATTGATTTCTTGATAGCTCTTGCCGTGCACAGCGGTTCACTTTTTTATTAAAAATCTCTCTCAACATAGGATGTATTTCACATCTAGCAACATTTAATACCCTTACCCCACAAAGCCCCTAACCCTTTCAACTAACCTTATGCTCAATCCGTAGCTTGTCAGCTACCATGGCAATAAATTCGCTGTTCGTTGGTTTGGATTTGCTGATGTTGATGGTATAGCCGAAAAGGTGGCTGATGCTGTCGATGTTGCCACGTGTCCATGCAACTTCAATAGCATGACGAATTGCACGTTCGACACGAGATGGTGTTGTTTTGAATTTCTCAGCTACCGCAGGGTATAACGTTTTGGTAATCGCACCAAGTATTTCTATGTTGTTGTAAACCATTGTGATCGCTTCACGTAGATATTGATAACCCTTAATATGCGCAGGAACCCCGATCTCATGGATAATGGAAGTGATATTCGCATCCAGGTTCTTGCCCTTACCAAGGGGCACTACGTTCGATCTTGTGAACACGGAAGTTTGAGCTCCGCCAATCGTTAGGCTTTGTACGCCAACAAGTTGTCTAATTCGATTGACCAGTACCTCCATATCAAATGGCTTGAGAATGTAATATGAGGCTCCAAGTTGTACTGCACGTTGTGTAATGTTCTCTTGTCCGAAAGCTGTCAGCATAATGATCTTAGGCTGTGGAGACATATTTAAATCACGCAAACGCTCCAACACACCTAGTCCATCCAGATGTGGCATAATGATGTCTAGAATTAATACGTCCGGAACCTTAGGAGCATTCTCGATCATTTCCAGAACTTCTTCGCCATTATAAGCAATACCTGAGACGATCATATCGTCTTGTTCCGAAATGTATTCAGCAAGTAAACTTGTGAATTCCCGATTATCATCCGCCAACAACACTTCTATTTTCTGCACCGACTACTTCCTCCTTAGAATAATTACATAAATTATATTTTTCTCTTCCAGAATAAGGATTCGACATGCAAATGTAAATCCCTTCTGTCGAAATTTATTTTTCTTTATTTTTTTTTATGTATGATATATAATAATATATTTATTTACATATTACGATTCTATTCGTTAGTTTTCGACAATCACATACGAATTAATCCCCTTTTCTTTATAAAAAAAATCTTAAGGCGTCTAACTCGCCTTAAGATTTTTCTGTTGATTCCCTTGAAGAATTCCAGCATCTTGAAGCATCCATTCAATGAAACATCCATATCCAGACCGTGGATCGTTGACAAACACATGTGTAACGGCACCAATTAGTTTTCCATTCTGAATGATTGGGCTGCCACTCATGCCCTGAACAATACCACCTGTTTTATCAATAAGTCGTGGATCCGTAATACGTAGCACGAGTCCTTTTGTTTCTGGAGAGCTTTGGCGAGATACATGTACGATTTCAACCTTAAATCGTTCTACACGTTGGCCTTCTACAACCGTTAAAATCTCTGCCGATCCTTCTTTTATCTCTTCAGAAAAAGCCACAGGAATCGCTTTATTATAAACACTATGCTCTGGATTCTCAGACATTTTCCCAAAAATTCCAAAAGGAGTATTTCGCTCGATATTACCGAGAGTTTTTCCTTCTTTCAGAAAATGAGCTCTCTTCTCGCCTGGTTCTCCACTTTCACTTTTAGAAATTGAAGTTACACTGGATTGAAGAATCTCTCCGCTGCCAACAACGATCGGTGTCTGTGTATTCATGTCCGTAATAACGTGGCCTAACGCCCCATACACGCCCTGCTCAGGAGCAAAAAAAGTAAGAGTCCCGACTCCAGCAGCTGAATCTCGAATATAAAGACCTAATCTCCAAGCTTTATCCTCTTTATCAAAGGCAGGTGACAAGGAGGTAAAGTATTCCTTCCCTTTCCGCTTATAAGTAACTTTTAGCGGTTTCTTTACATCGCCAGATCTTTCAACAATCTCGCCCACTTCTTTTACGTCCTTCAATGTAGTTCCATTCAAATGGGTAATCAAATCCCCGACTTGAATACCCGCAACTTCTCCGGGTGATACTTTGCTGTCATTCGTATTAACTTGATGATGCCCCACTACCAAGATCCCTGCCGATTTAACTTTGACACCAATCGTTTGCCCGCCAGGGATAACCTTCAAGTCGGGAATGACATTAACCTTTACAGTCTTTAACGGAATTTGACCGAATAATTTCATGCGAAGTTTCGCTTCCCCACTGCTTAACGAGGAGAGATTGAGCGGATTTCCGAGGGATACCTTCATGGAGGAGCTTTTCCCGCCATTCAGCATAATCACATCGGGCCGATCCACACTGACTTCTGCCTGTACAGGCAAAGCCGAATGGATTTGCGCATTCTGCCCCTGAAATAATCGCATTTCGCCTGGCATAAAGGGCAGTTGCCCCTCAGCTGCAGATGTGCCAAGAAAACAAAAGAAGAAGGCAAGTAAAAGACCGAGCAATCTTTTCCTGAGGTTTGGGTTCAATGGCTGTCACGCTCCCTTTGCTTCTTTCGCTTGACGAAAAGGTGGTCGCCAATTGCGTACCTATAAGATACCCCCGGTGTGGTCTTTTATTACTGTCAAACATTGCTCCGAACACTAAAATGAATCCTTTTGTGCCTGTGCCAACTTCAGCATCTCCTGTGCGTGATGCAATGTTTTTTCCGTTATTTCCACGCCACCAAGCATACGTGCCAGCTCATGGACTCGCCCTTCTTCAGATAATGCTTCAACTGAAGTCATCGTGCGATCCCCTTCCACTACCTTTTCAATCAAATATTGTCGGTCAGCCATACAAGCAACTTGAGGAAGATGACTAATGGAGAATACCTGGCAGGACTTTGATAATGTATATAATTTCTCGGCAATCGATTGGGCTGCACGCCCACTGACACCCGTATCCACTTCATCAAATATCAGGACAGGCACTTCATCATGTTTAGCAAAGATACTCTTAAGTGCCAGCATCATTCGTGATAACTCCCCACCAGAGGCGATTTTACTTAGTGGTCTTAATGGTTCTCCAGGATTCGGGGAAATTAGAAACTCAGCACTGTCGATCCCCTGCTTACCTGGTCTAACTCGCTTACCTTTCCATTCGAAACCGTTGGCATCTTCATTCCAATTAAGCTTTACTTGAAGAGATGTCCGCCCCATTTGCAGATCCTTCAGTTCGCTTTCAATCTGAAGCGCCAACTCCTCAGCGTTCTTCTGACGGATGTCACTTAGTTCCCCGGCTTCATGAAGCAAACGGTTCAGCAGTTTGTCCCTGGTAGCCTCCAGCTTCTCTAAGAGTTCATCCTTATTCTCTAACGTCTCCGTCTCCCGAGATATTTTCTCGTAATACTCCAAGATACCCTCTATCCGATCACCGTATTTACGACGTAATGAAGAGATCAAATCCAACCGATCTTCAACTTCTTCCAATCTGCTGGGATTAAATTCAATGTTCTCACGGTAACTCCGAAGACCAAACGAAGCATCCTCCAATTGATAATACGCCGATTGCAATTGCTCTAATAATGGATTAATTCCATTGCTATCGTATCCAGCTACATCTTGAAGTCTTGAAACGGCCTTAGCAATTGCCTCCAAACCCTGGGGGCCATGCAGAAGGTTGTATGCCTCAGAGATTGAACCCATAGTCTTCTCACTATGAGATAGCTTGACCTTTTCTTCAGAAAGAAATTCATCCTCACCCAGTTTTAAACCAGCAGTTGCAATTTCCTCTAATTGGAACCGATACAAGTCAAGCATCTGAAGCGCTTGTTGGCTATTATTTCGTAATTCATTCCATTCTTTATCCACTTTGACAAAAGAAGCATACGTCTCTTGATATTTCGCCTTAATGGAGTTGATGGATTCCGCACCAAATGCATCGAGCAAACTCAAATGGCGTTCTGGGCGAAGAAGATTCTGATGTTCATGTTGACCATGAAGGTTGACTAATTGTTCGCCCACTTCGCGTAACATAGATAAATTGACGAGTTGCCCATTAATTCTGGCAGTACTTTTTCCCTGATGGCTAATCTCCCGGCGAATGATTAATGATTCCTTTTGGTCGGCAATAATACCTAATCCCTCAAGTGTCTTCCACACTGAATGAGCTTCAGGCAAGTCGAAGGAAGCCTCCATTTCTGCTCTTTCACAGCCATACCTGATCAAATCAGCCGTCCCCCGGCCCCCAGCAATTAGACCCAGCGCATCGATTACTATCGATTTCCCCGCTCCTGTTTCTCCTGTGAGCACGTGAAAACCACGGTAGAACTTTACGTCCACCGCTTCCACCACTGCTAAATTCCGAATCGATAAATGGACTAACAAGGTGAGTACAACTCCCTTCGCCTAAAAAAAGTCAATTCAATAATTAAGAGATAAAACCCATAATTTGTTCGATAATAAAGTGACTGTACTTCTCGTCTCTACAAATAAGCAGAATGGTATCGTCCCCACAAATGGTTCCGAGCAAATCCGGCCATTCCATATTATCGATCAATACAGCTACCGAGTTGGCTGTTCCGGGAAGACATTTTACAACAACAAGATTTCCTGTGTGATCGATATGTACGAAACTATCCACCAATGAACGCTGCAGCTTTTGTACAGGATTGTACCGCTGAGCCGTTGGCAAGGAATACTTATACTTACCTTCATCTGTTGGTACTTTGATCAGCATCAATTCCTTAATATCGCGTGATACTGTTGCTTGCGTTACCTGAAATCCTGCTTTACGTAGTGCTTCTACCAATTCATCTTGCGTGTCGATTTCCTGTCCAGTAATAATTTCTCGAATTTTAATATGTCTTTGACCTTTCATCTTGTCCTCCAAATGCCCTTAATAGGCTGATTCATCTTCGTCTTCATCACTTGTTAAGGCAATTTCCTTGATATCTCCAAGATCAGTGTCCACATAAAGCACACCAGCACATTCTGGATATAGAAGTAAATATGGCAGGAGTTCTCTACGTACACCACTGCCAGTCCATTCTAATGTTAGCCGTTCCCTAGATGTCTTGACTAAATACATTTCTCTGTTCTTCGTCACTATGTAGTCGATAAACAAACGGCTGTGCAGCACATTTCCATTTACCTTGAAAACGAGTGGCACCTTAAGCTTGTCACTGACGATCTCAAATCCTGACTGCTCTAGAAGGTCTACCGCAGGATGTTCCATGATCTCCTCATTATAATGAAACCCGATCCCTGATCGTAACGTAAATGGTTTGCGAACCCAAGATTGTAATCCACGATAAATCAGGAAAATCACAATACCTGTAATGAGTACCATCAATAGTCCATCGGTGTAATGTCCCATCGAAATCACCTCAAGGATTTAATTCGACGAATGATCTCAAGCTCCTGTTATAACAGCATAATTCATCAAGGAAAATAATGAATTATGCATTTTTATTCATTATATCGAACACTCGTTCTGATATCAAGTATACAAAAAGCCCATCACTTCGATGGGCTTCCTGTAAAGGTATCCGTAGCTTCAGCGACCACTTTCTTGGAAATATCCTTGATGTAACTCATATCGATAGTATTAGCACTTTCACTTTGATCATCAAGAGTCAAATGGACCAAAAATTCAATATTCCCTTCCCCACCTGTAATCGGAGAGTAGGTCAGCTCCTTCAACCCATACCCACCTTCGAGTGCAAATTGGAGAACTGTCTCCAAAACTTCGGAATGAACTTTGGGATCCCGTACAACTCCAGACTTACCAACCTTGTCACGTCCTGCTTCAAATTGTGGCTTTATCAAAGCAACGATATCCGCAGGTCTCTTCAGCAGTGTAAAAAGAGTTGGTAAAATAATCTTCAAAGAAATAAAGGATACATCTATACTAGCGAAATCCGGACTTGGTCCATCTAGATCTTCGGGGGTCATATAACGAAAATTGGTCCGTTCTTTCACATTAACCCGCTCATCATTACGAAGCGACCAATCCAACTGATTGTAACCAACATCAATAGCATACACATAACTGGCCCCATGCTGCAGAGCACAATCGGTAAATCCTCCGGTCGAAGAGCCAATATCAAGCATCACACGACCATTCATATCGATGTTGAATCTTTTTAGGGCCTTTTCTAGCTTCAACCCACCACGGCCAACATAAGGATGAACGGCCCCTTTAACTGTTAAAGGGGTATCTCGAGGGATCTTGGTCCCCGCCTTCTCGATTCGCTCCTGTCCTCCAAATACAAGTCCAGCCATAATCGCAGCCTTTGCTTTTTCCCTACTTTCAAAATACCCCTGTTCCACCAACAGGACATCAATACGTTCTTTGGAAACAGACATCAAATTCTCCTGACTCTCATCGGCCCCAAAGGTACCGTAACTTAAGACGGTTTGACCTTCTTGCCATAAGTAAACTGATGCTCGCTACGGAACTTCTTGATCTCACGAACGACGGATTCCGCCGTCAAACCAACTTCATCCAATTGTTCCTTTATCGAGCCATGTTCTATAAAGCGATCTGGAATTCCAAGTAGTGAGACGTCCACGCCGGAAATTCCTTGCTCCGCATAAAATTCTAACACTGCACTCCCCAAGCTACCTGCTTGCGAAGCTTCTTCCAGCACCACCATCTTGTTGCCCTCGCGAGCTAAATTAAGCAGCATGGTGTGATCGAGAGGTTTGATGAAGCGAGCATTAACTACACTTGCCGATACACCTTCACGTTTCAGAATTTCCGCTGCTTCTTCCGCCACCTGTACCATCGGTCCAACAGCTATAATGGCAAATCCTTCGCCTTCACGTACCTTCTCCCAGCTTCCGATCGGAATAGGGGTAAGGACCTCATCCAGAGGTACTCCAGGTACATTAATACGTGGATATCTATAAGCAATCGGTCCATCATTATACTCAAGCGCCGTCTTCATCATATGGCGTAGCTCATTCTCATCCTTAGGCATCATCAATACGATATTCGGTATATGGCGCATAAATGCAATATCATAAACACCATGATGAGTTTCCCCATCGGCGCCTACAAAGCCTGCTCGGTCAATAGCAAACATAACATTGGCATTATGACGGCAAATATCATGGACAATTTGGTCGTATGCTCTTTGCATAAAAGTCGAGTAGACGGCATAGACCGGTTTCATCCCTTCCATAGCCATTGCCGCACACATCGTTGCCGCATGCTGTTCAGCAATACCAACATCGATCATCCGATCAGGGAATCGTTCGGCGAATTTAACTAAGCCCGAACCACCTGGCATTGCTGGTGTAACTGCAACAATACGCTTATCCTGCTCGGCAAGTTCAATTAGTGTCTTTCCAAACACTTCGGTATACATAGGATTGCCTACCGCTTTCAACACTTGTCCTGACTCAATTTTGTATGGTGAAATCCCATGCCATTTATGTGAATCCTCTTCCGCCGGAGAATATCCTTTCCCTTTAGTGGTCAATACATGCACCAACACTGGACCGCCAACATTATTCGCCTGTTTAAAAGCTTCAATTAATCCATGTATATCATGTCCATCGACAGGTCCCAGATACTTAAAACCTAGTTCCTCAAACAGAACACCCGATACCACCATATATTTCAAACTGTCCTTCAAACGTTCGGCTGTCTTGGCTAACTTACCTCCAATGGCCGGGATTTTCTTCAATAACTGCTCAATTTCATCTTTGGCGCGCAAATAATTTTTGTCAGAGCGAATTTTCGATAAATAATTATGCATCGCCCCTACATTTGGAGCTATCGACATCTCATTGTCATTCAAAATAACCATAAGGTCTTTCTTCTCATGACCTATATGATTCAATGCTTCAAATGCCATCCCACCAGTTAGAGATCCATCGCCAATAATTGCAACTACTTTATTATTCTCGCCCTTGAGATCGCGAGCTAATGCCATCCCCATTGCTGCTGAAAGCGAAGTGCTGCTATGACCTGCTTCCCATACATCATGTTCACTTTCACACCGCTTAACAAAACCACACATACCATTATGCTTCCGTAGTGTGTCGAACTTATCCATTCTTCCCGTCAATATTTTATGCACATAAGCCTGATGACCCACGTCAAAAATAAATTTATCCACCGGACTGTTATAGCAATAATGTAGTGCAATCGTTAATTCTACTACCCCTAAATTAGAGGCAAGATGTCCACCCGTTACCGAGAGCTTCTCAATTAGAAACTGCCGGATTTCCGAAGAAAGAACCGTTAATTGCTCAACCGAATATTTCTTTAAATCATTAGGTTCATTAATTTTCGAAAGCAGCATACGAGTTCCCCGCTTTCCTTAAAAGTTGTCTCGCGTAGTTAATAGCACTCATTATATCATATGAATAGCTGAATCGAAATCTTTGTGCGATCAATGATCCCGCTCCATTAAATAATCTGCGATATCCAGCAGTTTCTCTGGATTCGGAATAAGACCACTCGTTATGGCTCCTTTTGCAGTACGGGTCAATGCTTCCAATTCGGCACGCGAGTTGTCCAGACCGATAAAATACGGATATGTTACTTTCTGTTGCTTCACATCACTTTGGGTTTTCTTTCCCAATTTCCCCTCATCGCCGATAAGGTCAAGGATATCGTCTTGAATCTGAAACGCAAGACCAATTGCCCGGCCAAACTGTTCCAGTGCAGCAAGCTGCTGTTCGGAAGCCCCAGCCACTCTTCCTCCCGCTTTCAAGGAGAACACGATAAGATCACCTGTTTTGTGCTGATGGATATAACGCAGTTGGTCCAGCTCAGTGAGACCTTGCTCACCCTCCATATCAGCAACTTGACCACCTACCATACCCGCAGGTCCAGCGAACAAAGACAGCTCCTCCACAATCGCTAGTGCAGACTCTGCTGTAATTCCAAATTGCCGGCTTGTTTGAATAATACTATAAAAGGCATGTGTCAGAAGACCATCTCCAGCCAGGATTGCCATGGCTTCACCAAACACCTTATGATTCGTTGGTTTACCACGCCGGAAATCATCGTTATCCATTGCGGGAAGATCATCATGAATCAACGAATAGGTATGAACCATTTCCACGGCGCAAGCGACGGGCAAAGCCGCTTCTCGGCTTCCGCCCAACGACTCCGCCGCAGCAATGACAAGGAGTGGCCGAAGTCGCTTGCCCCCCGCCATAAGCGAGTATTCCATCGATTCCCTAAGGTTCGTAGGAACTTCCCACGAACCAGGTACGATATCTTGAAGAGAAGAAGTCACCAAACTGGAAACAGCTTCTATATAGTCGCGAATGGACGATTTATCCAAGAGAATCACCGCTCTCCTCACTTTGTGGAGCAAAAGGTTTTTTCTCAATGTCTCCGTCATTCTCTACGATCATTTCGATTTTGCGTTCCACTTGAGCCAGCTTCTGGCTGCAAAGCTGCGAAAGCTGCATCCCCTTCTGAAACAGATCAATTGCTTTCTCAAGGGGAACATCCCCATTCTCCAATTGCGACACGACATCTTCCAATTGATTCATGGCATCCTCAAAATTAATTTGCTTCTCCTGTTTCATGATCGTCTCCTCCCCGCTTCATACCCCATACTTGGCAATCCAGCTCGCCGTCAGTCACTTTTACCTTCACCCGATCACCAAGCTCCACATCATTTAGTGATTTAATTAAAGACTTCCCTTGTTCGTCATATACGAGGCTATATCCCCGTGCCATAACCTTCAACGGACTGAGTGCATCCAATTGCCGGATGCCAGAGGTCAACTGCTGTGACTTCTCTCTAAACATTGCATTCATGGCCCCGCGAAGCTGACGCCCGGCTTCACTCTGTCTACGCTTAGCCATCTTTAGCGCATCCTGTGGATGATAACGCAGCAATCGCTCATTGAGGCGACCATGAGTCGAAATCGTGAGCTGAGTACGCGATTTCATCCTGCTCACTAAGCGAGATTGAAGCGTATCCAGCCGCACAGCATGCTGGAGTAAACTTCGCCGCGGCTGAAGCAGCGCTGGTGATCGCTGCAGACGCCGAAGTCGCTCACGCGCTTGTGACACTTGATGCTGCAAGGCACGCTGCAGCACTTGCTCACGCTGGTTCAGCTGCGCCTTCAGCTCGGCGACGTGAGGTACGGCAAGCTCCGCTGCAGCAGTTGGCGTAGCAGCGCGTAGATCCGCAACGAAATCGGCAATAGTAAAGTCTGTCTCATGGCCAACAGCCGAGATAATAGGAATTTCCGATTCGTAGATCGCACGTGCTACCGCCTCTTCATTAAACGCCCACAGTTCTTCTAAAGATCCGCCTCCACGGCCAATGATTAGGACATCAGCCTCATTCATATCGTTCAGCGTTTGAATCGCTCGAATGATCGATGGTGCTGCGCCTTTACCCTGTACCGACACGGGATACAGAACAACCTCTGCTTGAGGATATCGACGTGAGAGCGTAGTTAAAATGTCGCGCACAGCCGCTCCGGTGGGGGACGTAACCACACCGATCACACGGGGAAACCGTGGTATAGGTGATTTACGCTCTGGGGCAAACAGCCCTTCACGCTCCAGCTTTTGTTTTAATTGTTCAAAAGCTAGATACAAGCTCCCTATTCCATCTGGCTGCATATGTGTCGCATAGAACTGATACTGTCCATCACGTTCGTACACCGACACATTGCCACGAGCAATTACACGAGCACCTTCCTTTGGTATAAAAGGTAGTCTCTGATTGTGCGAAGCAAACATAATACTTTTAACTCGGCTCTCAGCATCTTTCAAGGTGAAATACATATGTCCGCTAGAGTGATGCGTAAAGTTCGAAATTTCACCACGTATCCAAACTTCCGACAGCAGCGTATCCGACTCCAGCTTCATCCGGATATACCGGTTCAATTCCTTGATGGAATAAATTCGCTGCTCCATAGGCGCTGCCCTCCCCAGATATTACGCTAGACCTTTTAGTCTCTTAGCCGCAAGTACTGTATTCATCATTAGCATTGTGATCGTCATTGGGCCTACACCGCCTGGGACAGGTGTAATCGGACCGGAGATTTCTTTTACACTCTCAAAATCTACATCTCCAGCCAATTTTCCATTATCCAAACGGTTCATACCTACATCAATAACTACTGCACCTGGTTTTACGAAAGAAGCATCAACAAAGTTTGCGCGACCAATAGCCACAACAAGAATGTCCGCCTGCTTAGTCAATTCCTTCATATTTGCCGTTCTGGAATGGCACATTGTTACGGTTGCATTCTCCCGTTGTAACAGAAGTGATACAGGTTTACCTACGATATTGCTACGTCCGATCACTACCGCATGTTTGCCAGAAATATCAATTCCTGCCCGTTTGATCAATTCAATCACTCCAGCAGGTGTACAAGGCAACAAACTATCGTCACCGATCATGAGATTGCCTACATTTACAGGATGAAATCCATCAACGTCTTTCTTCACTGAAATCGCATCAATAACAGACTTTTCGTGAATGTGTTGTGGTAAAGGAAGCTGTACGAGGATACCATGAATGCTATCCTGGTGATTTAACTTGTCCACTAAGACTAAGAGATCCTCCTCAGAAGTGGACGCTGGAAGACGGTGAACTTCCGAATAAAAGCCGAGATCCTGACATGCCTTTTCTTTATTACGCACATAAACCTGCGAAGCTGGGTCTTCTCCGACAAGAACGACCGCAAGGCCGGGTGTTAATCCCTGGCTTAACAATTGTTCAACCTCTTTGCGGAGTCCTCCGCGTATTTCCTCAGAAATTTGTTTCCCACTAATAAGTTGTGCAGTCATGTCACTCTCTCCCCTTTACCCCAATTTATCTTTACAACTTGCAGACATTAATTTTTACTTTTGATTTCATCCACTTCATGAATCATTTTTCCTAGAACGCCGTTTACGAATTTCCCGGAATCTTCCGTTCCAAAATGCTTCGCAAGGTCGATCGCTTCATTGATAACAACTTTGCTTGGAATATCATCACGGTAAATCATTTCATATGCAGCTAATCGAAGCACTTGTCGATCTACTTTGGATAAGCGACTGATATGCCACCCTTTCAAGTAGTCAACGAGGAGTTCATCGATCTCCACTTTACGTTCCCAAGTACCGTTTACAATTTCCAAGACAAATTCTTTAGTGGCATCCACATCGGACAAATCCACTTCACTTTCGTTTTCTCCTGCTGCTTCAGAAATTAACATGGTTACAGCTTCCTCAGCTTCTACTTCATTCATTTCCATTTGATACAGACTTTGTATGGCAATTTCTCTAGCTAGTCGTCGTTTCATGTGTTTCCTCCTTAAATGATTCTCATCCCACCCAACCCCTCACTTCCGTAAGGAAAGGCCCCAAGGGTTGACCACCTTTGGGACACCCGCTTAGGGAAGATTGGTTGGGAAGAGGCGCTCCTACCCGCTGTCCCCTGTGGGGATGCGCTATACTTTGGCGTTAAGAACGCTTTACCCCTTCGGGTACGTCTTACTTATGGCACTCACTGAACATTTTCTTCTTACCTTCATGATGATCCAAAACGATACGAATCATCACATTTTCTTATGGGTAATTCATTTCAAACAAAAAAATCCCTTGACACGCTCTCTCCACAAAAAATGGGCAAGATGAAATCGCAGCTCTTTTTCCGGAGAAAGCATATCACAGGAATTATTTAAAGGGGCGCCATCGAGACTCCAACCATTCCCGAAGTTCCTTCCAAGGGAAAAGTGGACCTTGACCTACATCCTTGTGTTTGCCAACTGTATATCCAACAAACAACAATAGTGCGCAGAACAGCATATTCCAAAATCCGAAATACAGATAAATTAGGCAAAAAAACACGGCCGCCACTACACCTAATAGACGTCCCTTATAACTCTCCCACAATTGTCTCCAAAACATCGGGTTACTCACCCCTATTCAACCCGGTTTTTCACAGTAGTTGATTGGACAAGGTTGGCAATATACACCGAAACATAAGAAACGGGAATGCCAGTGATGTCCTCCACATGATCATGGACTTGTTTTTGCACTTCTTCGGTCAAAGCCGGTATAGAAGATTCTCCATCTACCATGGCTCGTACCATAACTTCCATACCTGCATCCGTAATTCGAATTCTTGTCTTAACCTCTCTGATTCCCCGAACACGAGAAGCAGCCTTATAAGCTAAGTTCTGAATCGTTTCCACAGAGATTTGAATATCTCCGTACTCGGTACGCTGATCAATCGATGGCAACGAGTTACGATCCCGTCGAACAGAAATATAGAAGAAACGGATACTTAAGAGGAACAACACTACGGCAACTACCAACGTTACGATTAAGAGGTTTTTCTCTTCTGTGCTATTTAGTGATAATGGCACGACGTTCGTCAGCAGGAGGATGGCGATGACAGAAATGATTCCGATACTTAAGCTGTAAATGAACAGCAAAAGTCTGTCCAAAATTTTGGCCACGACGGGTACAGCCTCCTTAAAATGTGAGTGATCAAAAAATGACTTTTTGAACTACATCTAAAAGTTCTACTCTGAAAGTATAGTAAACCCCTGACGTAAGTCGGGGGTTTATCAATGCAATTTATTTCACTCTGTGGGTCAACTCTACCTCTTCGACTCTCTCCACTGCCTTAAAGATTACATCGTGAATATGTACATTCACTTCAATCACAGTGAGACCAGTCATTGTTTCGATAGAACGTTTAACATTGCGTTGAATTTCGGTAGCTACTTCAGGAAGACGATGACCAAACTCCACAATAACAGAGACGTCAACAGCCGCTTCACGTTGGCCTACTTCCACCTTAACACCCTTGGACAAATTCTTTCTTCCCAAGAGTTCAACAATACCTCCAGCGAATCCGCCACTCATTCCCGCGACACCTTTGACTTCAACTGTAGCAAGACCTGCAATGACTTCAATTACCTCAGGAGCAATTTGAATTTCACCAATATCTGTTCGTTCAAATTCGGTAGGCACTGTACTCATTCTATTCATCCACCTCTCAATAAGTATGACGTTGCCTCACATCGAAGAGACTAGCGCACTTATTATAAATACTATATCATTTCGGATTCATTATGACAAACAAAGAGACAATATCTAAATCTCATTTTCTTCCAAAAATTTGATATCGAAATCACCCTTAATAAACGTAGGATGCTCCAACAATTTCTGATGAAAAGGGATCGTCGTATGAATACCTTCAATCGCAAATTCAGATAAGGCACGTTTCATTTTGGCGATCGCAATCTCGCGTGTAGGACCCCAAACAATCAGTTTGGCAATCATAGAGTCGTAATAAGGAGAGATTGTATATCCTGGATAGGCTGCGCTATCTACACGGACTCCTGGTCCACCCGGTGCAAGATAAAAACCAATTTTCCCAGGAGAAGGCATAAAGTTCCGGAAAGGATCTTCCGCGTTAATCCGACACTCAATTGACCAACCGTTGATCTGTACTTCATCTTGCGTGAATGAGAGTGGATTCCCTTCAGCTACCGAAATCATTTCCTGAATTAGATCGATTCCTGTCACCATTTCTGTAACGGGATGTTCCACCTGAATCCGTGTGTTCATCTCCATGAAGAAGAACTGACCATCTGGACTAAGCAAAAATTCAAGTGTTCCTGCGCCAGAATAATTCACGGCCAATGCTGCTCTAACAGCCGCTTCGCCCATTTCCTTACGTTTCTCAGGTGAGAGAACTGGGCAAGGTGCTTCTTCAACTAGCTTCTGCCGTCTACGCTGAACGGAACAATCGCGTTCACCCAAATAAGCAGCATTACCGTGCTTATCAGCAATAATTTGAATTTCTACATGCTTCATACCGGTCAAATATTTCTCCAGATACACGCCTGCATTACCGAAAGCCTTTTGAGCTTCTTGTTGTGCCGTTGTAATCTGTTGAATGAGCGAAGACTCGTCTTCGGCCAATCGAATTCCCTTCCCACCACCACCAGCAGTTGCCTTGATAATGACAGGATAACCAATATCTCTTGCAATAAGAATGGCTTCTTCGAGATCTTCTACCACGCCGATGGAACCTGGAATAACAGGAACCTTCGCATCTCTCATGGTTTGCTTCGCCACGGCTTTGTCGCCCATTTTTGTAATGGCTTCCGGGGAAGGACCAATAAAAGTAATGTTGCATGAACCGCAGATTTCAGCGAAATCCGCATTCTCTGCAAGAAATCCATAACCCGGATGGATGGCATCACATTCAGTCAATGTTGCCACACTAATCAGGTTTGAAATATTCAAGTAACTGTCCTTAGACAGAGTTGGACCAATGCAATATGCTTCATCCGCAAGCCTGACATGTAGCGAATCCCTGTCCGCTTCCGAGTACACAGCCACGGTAGAAATACCAAGCTCGCGGCAAGCACGAATAATCCGAACTGCAATTTCCCCGCGGTTCGCAATCAATATTTTATGAAATTTCACTGTTTCGCATCCTCCTTGGAAAGCTAGATAAGCGCCATGATTTTGTAGACGCCTTCAGACCGATCACTCCGGCTTCACCAGAAAGAGAGGCTGTCCGTATTCCACTAGTTGTCCGTTTTCTACCAAAACATCAATAATTGTACCCTTTACTTCAGCTTCGAGCTCATTCATTAGCTTCATCGCTTCGATAATGCAGACGGTTGTCTTGTCGCCGACCTTATCCCCAATATTAACAAATGGATTGGCATCCGGGGAAGAAGATCGGTAGAATGTACCGACCATCGGAGAAACAATCGTATGTAAGTTTGCATCCGGTACGCTTGGGCTTTGAGTCGTTGACTCTACAACTTGACCAACGTTGATCGAATCAGCAGATACATGTGCTGGCACACCTGGATGCGAAGCCCCAGATAGAACAGACGGTTGAACGAGTATCCCCTCACTCTTACCAAATTTACGAATACACAAACGAGCACCTTCGTTTTCAATTTCAAGTTCATGGAGAGTCGTTTTATCCATCAATTCAATCAATTCTTTAATTTCGTCTAATTTGAACATATTCTTCATTTCACTCCTTCAGCTTTATCGGAAAGCCTGGGCCATTTATACCATAACTTTATGTATTATATCACAATCATTCAAAATGGAAAGAGCCCAAGATTGCCCTGGACTCTCCCAATATACTACCGTTAATAGCTTTTCAAGTGTATATAAGTTACTCCGTTACGTACTGAACACTTACCTTGTCTTGGGAAACGCCTAGTTCTTTGATCACTAGATCCATAATTCCTACGGCTTCTTTCGCTCCAAGCTTCTCACTAACTACGACTACTTTATATTTATCGTTATCCTCTGTCACCACTGCATTAGCATATTGCTGTTGAAGGCGTTCTTCAATATCAGTGATCTTCGCTTCTTTCTCTTCTAAAGCACCTAATTGCTGCTGAGCCATGGCTGCCTCATCTAAAGTTTTCTTATCGTCGCTAATGGCTTGAAGCAATTCATCTTGTTTCTTAATATTGTTCTCATTACGTTCAAGCTGATAAGCCGTAAGTGTATCGGCACCAGTTAAACCCTCAGACTCCAATTGCTTCAGAACGTCCGCATCTGTTGTCCCTGTCTCTGTCGTTGTCGTTCCTTTTTCTGTTGTTCCCAACTCTGAATCGCTCTTAGTAGTTTCTTCAGCAGGAGTATCTACAGTTGTACCTTCAGGGGTAGCAATATCTTCGGTAACAACTTCATCCGTTGCATCCGTAGTAAGATTGTTAGCATCGTCGCCTGTCAACACTTCTGAGAGAACCACATCATCTCCATTTGAAGTACCCGAATCCATTGTTGTAACCTGAGCTCCATCCGCTGACGGTGGAGTAGTACTGCCTGAATCCTCTGTAAAAAATAAATAGTATGCGGAGAGAACAACCATCAAGCTGAGCATTGATACGAGCCATACCGTCTGTCTTTTGGATTTCATTGTAAAATTCCTCCTAAAAGTATGATAGATTTTATATAAAAATGGACCTGAACATCCGTGTTACTACGATCACTACTGCGATTGTTTCCGGGGAACGACAGAAATACGATATGCCGGAACATTTAACCCTTTTTCGATGGCATCCACAATTAAACTTTTGACTGTTTTATTCTCAGCGCCTCGTGCTACAACGAGTACACCTCGAACCTTTGGCTTTATCTTCTTCGTAATAATGGGTTGTTCATCACCAGAAACCGAATAGGTAACAATTTGCCCATCTCGTGTATATTGTGTAACATGTCGTTTTCCCCCGCCTGCATCAGTCTCTTCTGTCAGTTCTTGGGTATCCTTCACATTACGCTGCACGATGATTTCTTCTGTCGAGTCAATTGTGACAAGCACATCAACCGCGCCAACACCGACAATTTTCTCCAAAATTTCTTTCGTCTTATTTTCTAACGAGAGTTCAATTCCATCAAACGAATTGTCTTCCGTTCCATCATTTACTAATGCAGAGGTTGGTATATCTTGTGTAACCGGAGGTTCTCTTCCCGCTCCATTCGTGTCGATCTGTTTCACGTTTACAAATGAGTTAAATAACATAATGGCGAGCCCAATCAAACCCAAGATAATTAGCAGACGGAAAGTATACGCACTCTTTTTCCCATCAGTACCTTTTCCTAACCAAAGTTCAAATTTCTTCAACCAGTTTGGCAAGGTTCCTCACCCCCTTAGAATCAATTTTCTTGATTTTCTCGCTTCATAACAGTGATCGTTTCCTTTGATACGCCCCATTCTTTGTATAGTAATTCTCTGATACGCTCAACTGTAGCTTCGTCTTTCCCTTGGGTCAGGACGCTAGTCTCATCATCGATTAAAGGAGTGTCCTCTGTGCTTACCATCGCAGTTTTATCTCCTTTTTCGCCTTTATCTTTGATCATGGGTACATCTTGTTGTAAATCAACGTTTATTGTTACTTCTTCTACCGACTGAATGGTAATTTCCGAACCGCTTATTCCTTCTTTACTACTTTTCGGGTCTTGCACCGTCATCGATTGTCCAATGAAAACCTCAACAGATGAGATCAACAGCTCGGTCTGTTTGGAACCAAAATTCCCCTGCGTTTTTCCTTCATCTGTAGACTTGGTAACCAACTTCACGGCAACTCTTTCAATCGGCTGCCCGATCTCTCTTTGGATCTGTTCCTTCATTTGTCTTGCCGCTTCCTCACCAGCCCACTGCAGGGACTCAACTTCCTGTTTTTTCTTAAGTTCTTCACCTTGCTTTAAAATGAGTGCAGTACTCTCATTGGTGGAGTAACCTTCCAGGCCGTTAATATTGTCCGCTAGTGCCGTCGCAAGCTTCTGTTCCGTATCACCTGAGAACAACCGTATGATCGGCGAGAGTATCGTTAGAAGAATGAGCAAGCTGACGACGAATCTCACATATCGTTCCATGGAACGATTCGGGAGAAGAAGTTCAATAAAAACGGCGATCAAGACTACGAAAATTATTTCCTTCAGCCACTCACTAATCCAAGTCATAGGGATTCACCGCCTTATTAACGCTGCTATTCACCTCATCATTACCGTGATGTTGCCTGCTGTTAACATAATCGTGATGGCAAGGAAGAACATCAACCCCACTGCGGCAAGCGCAGCGAACACGTACAACATGCTCTTACCGATGGTAGCTAGACAGGTAACTATCGGCGAATCTCCTAGAGGTTGCATGACGGCGGCCGACAGATTAAAGATCAGCGCGAGCGTCAGTATTTTTATTGCAGGAAAAGCACAAAGGAACAACAGGATAATGACACCTACTAGACCAATTGAGTTTTTCACTAGCATGGAAGCAGAAATGACTGTATCCGTAGCATCAGCGAACATCTTACCCACAACCGGCACAAAATTCCCAGTTAAATATTTAGCAGCACGGAGGGTGACTCCATCCGCCACAGACCCCGTAAACCCTTTGACAGAAATGACACCGAGGAACACAGTGAGCAGTAAACCAAGAAGTGCCATACTTACGGTCCGCAAGAGATTAGCCAATTGAGTCAATTTGTATTTATCTGATAGTGAGCTCACGATATGCAGTACGGCTGAGAAGAACAATAAGGGGAACACCACTGTATGAACGACTGTCCCAACCGTATGGACCATGAAGACGACTAGCGGATGTGTCACCGTTACTGTTACCGCGTTCCCCATCGAAGCAAGTAGCATGAACAGTAGCGGAACCATAGCCATCATGAAGTCAATCATTCCTGTGATAGCTGATGTTGCATAGGAGATGGCGACATGAAAGCTATTAATCGCCAGAATAAGAATGACCATGTAGCAAATCGAATAGGCAACTTTACTCACTTGTTTGCGTTCGAATGCCGTCTGTAACGTCTCCAGTATCATGCTGAATATGGAGAGAATTACGATGGTCACCAAAATGTGACCGTTATACAATACTTCATGCCACATATATTTCATCAGACCAGATAAGCCCGTCTTCAAATTGAAGCCGCTATCTTCTTGAACTAGCATATCTATGAAAGAGGGCATATTCTGATCTGGAAAAAATCCTCCATAATCCTTCATTAACTGCTGCCAGTATGACTCAACCTGATCCGTTGGGAGTTCCTGTGCCTGACGCTGTACCCAACCATCGTCAGTACCCTCAGCAAACAACTTAATCGGAAAGAAGAGCAGAAATCCGAGGACAATGAGGACCAATGTTTTTTGTCTCCATGTCAGGTCAAATTGTTTCATCCCTTGTCCCCATTTCTTCTAAGCTGGCAACAGCTTCATTACCGTTTCAATGATAATGCTGATAATTGGAATGGCCAGCACCATGATCAGTACTTTTCCTGCAAGTTCGATTTTGGAAGCAATACTCTCTTGTCCAGCATCTCTGACGATTTGCGCCCCAAATTCGGCGATATAGGCAATCCCAATTATTTTGAGAATGGTCTTTAGGTAGATCATCTGTACCCCAGAAGACTCTGCTAATTGCTCAAGCACTTCGATGATTCCACCGATTTTCCCGATAAGAAACATGAAAATGATGATTCCTGTGCTTGCTGCGATCAGAAAAGCGAAGATCGGCTTTTGCTCTTTAATTACTAGAATCAATATCGTTGCTAAGAGACCAAGTCCTACAATCTGGATCATTTCCACCGTTAGTTCACCTACTGGAATAAAAAGATCGATTTAATTTCCTGAAACAGACTGTCAAGCAGCCTAATCACCATAAACAGCACGACGACGAACCCGATCAACGTCACCCAATGTGCCATGTCTTCTTTGCCCATTTGCTTCAGCACCGTGTGAATCATGGCGATAATAATTCCGATGCCTGCAATTTGAAAAATGGCGTTCACTTCTATGTTCATTGATTTGGCACCTCACTATCAATTTCACAGCGACCATCGAATGGAGAGGGGAATGCAATTAGTAGAATAAGATAACGATGAACGCTCCGCTCAGCAATCCCAAGCTCTTACACATTTTCTCGTAGCGGGACTGCTCGTCTCGCGCAGCGGCCTCTTCACTTTCCAATTGCCGAACAGCTGTGACAATATGTCCGATTTGATCCTGCCGATCGCTTGTCCCGAGCGTATAGCTAAGCTGGTTCATTACCTCTTTCTCCGGCTTCTTCATTGACGTCCTTCCCCACCCACTCTCGATCGCATGCTCTAGACTTTTCTGTGCAGTCCAGTTCCTTGGAGGGTTCATATTCTCCGCAGCAACTACAAACAGTGACTTGATGGGTTCCTTATTCTGATCCGCAATCCGCTGTAAAGCATCAGGCAAAGGGGTGAAGCCATACATAATTTCTGTTTCCAATCTCTTCAGAGCCAGGATAAGCCGGCGGATTTGGTTTGGACGGTTTGCAAATTGCTTTGCTTGGTACCATCCAACAAGCGTAGCAGCCAAGATAACTAGCGCAGCTCCTAACATTTTAAGCATGTTCAACCCCGCCTCTCCAGCCTGGCTCATGAGTCTGGATCGCTCTTCCTTTTCCGTCCCACAACCGGAAGGCAAGTCCCTTCTCCGTACGATTCAATACCGCATAAATCTGAAAGAAGGGGGGATTTGACAGTTTACTCAGTGCAGGTCTCGATGTCAGTTCATTAACATTAGAACCGTGCGCCGTGGCAATTACTCGTACTCCAGCATGCAATGCTTCAGCGAGTGCTTCAGCATCCTCAGCACGTCCAATTTCATCGACGATAATAACGTCAGGAGACATCGAACGAATCATCATCATAATGCCCTCTGCTTTGGGACAACCATCCATCACATCTGTCCGAGTTCCAACATCGAAGCTGGGTACACCCCTTTTACTCCCCGCAATTTCGGAACGTTCATCAATCACAGCCACTTTGAGTCCTGGCCACTTGGCATCTGGGTGACCCCAGGTCCCATTACTAATCTGACGAGCCAAATCACGGATCAGAGTCGTTTTTCCCTGTTGTGGTGGAGAGAGTATTAAGGTATGTTGCACACTCTGATGTTTGAAATCTAGAAGTTGAGGTATCATATGATCGGCAATCCCCTGTACTTCGCGAGCGATACGAACATTAAATCCGCTAATATCACGAAGATGCTCGACCCGCCCCCCACTAAGTACAGTCCTTCCAGCAAGTCCTATCCTATGACCACCTGCAATGGTAATAAATCCCCTTCGCAACTCCTCCTCCATCGTATAGAGGGAGTGATTCGTCATCAAATCGAGTAGCGTGTTGCTATCCTGCTTCCCCGTCTTGAAGCCAAGGTTAGGATTACTAGTTAACTCCCCACTGGAAGTCAGAAAATAATGACGACCGACCGCATTGACTTCAAGAGGGCGTCCTTCACGGATACGAATTTCCTCCAGCCCAGCAAAGATAGAGGCAGGTAACTTTAGCAATAATCCCCGGATGTTATCAGGAAATACGGATAACCAACTTGGGTTCATTAGCATCCCCCCAAGACTCTGTCTCTTATTTATCTAAATGGTTTCTGTTATATCTCATGTGTATGCTTGTACTTTGTCTTTATGACGGTAAATCTATCATTTCTTCAAAATACCAATTAAGAGACATGTTATACCGCAACCTATCCACAACATTTTTCCCCAGGAAATCTTATCCGCCATACCTACAAGTCCAATAGTCGTGGTAATGATCAGTACTGTCGGTCCCACAAAAGCAAGCGCTGAGTTGACGACTAATGCCTTATCAACCCGCCCAAGCTTAAGCATGAGTAACGCTGCAGCAATCTCAATTGTCCCAGAGACAATCCGTAACGTTGCCATACTTGTTACAAATTTATCGAGCATAGTTACCTCCTTCTTTGTAGGGTTCGTCTTAGCTCGTCTCTCTTATCGTTATGCATAAAATTCTCTTATTATTAAAAAGAAACAAAAAGACCCGCAAAAAAATCTCGCGGGCCTTCTATTTCTCATCAAGTTTGGAAGTGTTATTACTGAATGAATTATTCCTTCAAAGTATGCTGCTTTTGGCAATGACAAAAGGTTGCTGCGGCGCTCCCATGAGCGTACGATTCTGAGATACTATCACATCTTTATCCATAATTACGTTCTCGATATTTGCATTCATCTCAATGATGGACTTCTGCATTACAATTGAATTTATAATTCTGGCACCCTTTTCAATCCGAACACCTCGAAAAATAATGCTATTCTCTACCCATCCATCGATCACACAACCGTTTGCGACAAGCGAATTACTTATTTTAGCATCCGCTAGATATTTAGTTGGAGCTTCATATTTTATCTTCGTTTGTACCGCTTGTTTACCAAAGAGGCGCAAATAATGCTCCCGTTTCAGGAGATCCATACTATTCTTATAATAGCTTTGAACTGAATTAATCACGGCATGATATCCCTTATATTCATAGGCAGCAACCTTTAGATTTCCGCGACCTTTCTGAATTACGTCCCGAAAGAAGTGGCTACCTCCGTGCGCTATACACAAATCTACCATGTCTAAAAAGAGCTCTTTCTCGATGACAAACATCTCCATGTAAATATTGTGATTATCCTTCTCTTGATGAATACCCGTTACCCTGTTGGAAGAGTCTACATTAAGCCTTATGCATCCTTCATGCTCAGGTTCAAGCTGTTCGACCTGTTTATATACTACTGTAACATCAGCCTCACTCTCACAGTGCTGCTGATAAACTTCTCTAATATCAACCATATTGATATGGCGACTTCCGGAATACACAATATATTTACCTGGTGAGCGGCGAAAGAAATGGAGATTATTATGAAAATGCTGCAATTCGCCACGCGAAGTGTCTGTAGGATCATTCCAATCAGGCGGTAGAATAAATAACCCCCCACGCTTTCTGTCCAAGTCCCAAGGCTTCCCGTCGCCTAAATGATCCAGGAGGGAGCGGTATTTTCGACGAATAAAGAGACCTACGCTTACAATCTCGGCATACATCATATTTGACAGTATGAAATCAATCAGCCGATACCGCCCGGCAAAAGGCACCGATGCACCACAGCGAAAATACGTAAGTTCATTTAACTGGTCCAGTTCGTGATCAAGACTGATTACTCCGAGTAATGGCTTCATTCCGTAATCACCGTCCTCATTTAGCTTTGTTTGGTTCTTGTAAGGTACAACTCAACATCTTCTTCACTATCAATCAATAGAATGTCACCTTCATCCTCCGAACCAATGACAATATTATCTTCTATGACGATGTCCTCATTAATAATCGCTCTATGAATGCGCACATTCTTCCCGATTTTCACTTTAGGCATAATGACTGAGTCGGTAATTTCACTATCTTTCCCCACCTCTACACCATAGAAGAGGACTGAATGTTCTACCTTCCCGTGTATAATACATCCTTCATTAATGATGCAATTTTTAAGAATGGCCTGAGGCGCGATGTATTGTGCCGGCTGATTTGGATTTCGTGTATAAATCCGCCAGGATGAATCATTCAAATCTAGTGGAGGATCATCAGATAACAGGTCCATATTGGCTTCCCATAAACTGCGAACGGTACCCACATCTCTCCAATATCCTTCAAAAGGATAGGCAAACAATTTCTTGTCATTTTGGAGCATCAGCGGAATGATATCCTTACCGAAATCATACGAAGAGAACGGCTTCACAGCATCCTCCAATAGATGTGCACGTAATACGTCCCATTTGAAAATATAAACTCCCATAGACGCCAGCGTACTCTTCGGGTGCTCTGGTTTTTCCTCGAATTCATAGATCTGCAAATCGTCAGTTGTGTTCAGGATTCCAAATCGACTTGCTTCTTCCAATGGAACGTCAATAACCGAGATGGTGCAATCGGAATCCCGTTCCTTGTGATACTGCAACAACGCTTTATAATCCATCTTGTAAATATGATCTCCTGACAAAATGAGTACGTGCTCAGGATCAAACTGTTCGATAAACTTCACGTTGCGGTAAATGGCATCCGCAGTCCCCCGGTACCAGTTGCTCCCGTCCTCCCGTTCATGCGGAGGCAGCACAAACACACCACCGTATTTGCGGTCCATATCCCAATCCGTCCCTACCCCAATATAGGAATGGAGCACTAGCGGCTCGTACTGCGTCAGAACTCCCACTGTGTCGATGCCCGAGTTAGAACAGTTGCTTAGTGGAAAGTCAATTATCCTGTACGTGCCCCCAAAATACACCGCAGGCTTGGCAAGAGTTCTAGTAAGTCCCTTGAGCCGCTTGCCTTGTCCTCCAGCCAGCAGCATGGCTACGATTTCTTTTTTTCTCATGAAAGCACCTCTTTCACAGTGATGTCCCTATTAAAAATTAGTATCTGCTATAAGTTTATGGCCGGTATATCTAAACATACTTCTGTTTTATCGCTCCCATGTCTTAAAATAGCAAATTATTTAAATCTTTTTTTGTATGACGGATTGTAACCCCTCACAAACTTGGATAAACCTTCCGACGCACAAAAAAAGACCCGCAATAAAGCTGCGGATCTTCCTGTGAAAATATATATAATTACAAAATCTCCTAACGTCTATCCTCAGGACCACCAACTGATACCTGTTCTTTCGTATCAAGACCATAAGCAGTGTGGAGTGCCTTCACCACTTCATTCAATTTACTTCCATCAATAACGCAAGAACATTTAATTTCTGAAGTGCTGACCATTTTAATGTTAACATCCTGTTTCGAAATAACGTCAAACATTTGTGCGGCAACGCCTGGATGACTGACCATACCAGCACCAACAATAGATACTTTAACAAGTCCTTCTTCTGAAGTTATATCCTCGAAAGGAACCTCTCCGCGAATACCGTTGATTACGTTTATTGCGTTCTCACGATCCGAAAGGCCAACTGTAAAGGAGAAATCAGCTTTCCCATCTTGTACGCCACTTTGCACAATGATATCTACATCAATTTTGACATCGGCAAGCGAACCAAATACTTTCGCTAATACGCCAGGAATATGAGAAACTCCTAAGATGCTAATTCTGGCTACGTTCTTATCATAGGCTATACCACTGACTACTACACCTTGTTCCATATTGACTTCCTCCTTCACGACAGTACCTTCATTATGATTAAAGCTTGAACGGACAACAAGACGAACTTGATTGTGCTTCGCATATTCTACAGCACGCGGATGCAACACTGCTGCCCCTAAATTAGCCAATTCCAGCATTTCATCGTAAGATATTTCCTTCAGCTTACGTGCATTCTTGACGATCCGCGGGTCGGTGGAATAGATTCCATCAACATCTGTATAAATTTCACAATAGTCTGCAGAAATTGCTGCCGCTAAAGCTACTGCGGTTGTATCAGAACCACCACGACCAAACGTCGTAATTTCTCCATCTTCCGTCATCCCTTGGAAGCCTGCAACGATGACGATATTGTTCTCGTTTAGAGCCTGCTGGACCCGCTCTGGATGAATATCCGTAATTCGCGCTTTACCATGTACAGGTTCAGTACGGAACCCAGCCTGCCATCCCGTATATGAAATTGCGCTGCGTCCGAGCGCGTGAATTGCAATCGATAGTAAAGCAACAGATATTTGCTCACCCGTTGTCATCAACATATCCATTTCACGTAATGGCGGCTGTTCGTTGAGCAATTTCGCCTGATCAATCAAATCATCTGTCGTGTCTCCCATCGCAGAAACAACAACGACAACTTTATGTCCTTCATCTTGTTTCTCTACGACACGTTTTGCGACACGCATCATCCGTTCTGTATCCCCTACGGAGCTTCCTCCGAATTTCATAACATATAAAGCCAAATCAGACCCTCCCCAATGTGATCTTCCTTAATCTATATAAGTTTAACTATCGATTGTGATAAAGCTACGAGTACGAAATGTTCTTACAATCGCTGTTGTCCCCGAATTTCTTTATTTATTTTTTAAATGGTTGAAATTCGGGGACAAAGGCGACCGCTTCGCTTTTTCAGAATCATTTCGCTCTCTCCGCTATATCATTGTTCTTTAATTTAACTTATATAGTACTCATTTCATTCCTACTATCGGTAACGCTTTAAACCAGTATAATACGAATAAAAAAATTCCTCCACCTATTAAAGATGGAGGAGAAAGCTTTTTTGTAGAGATACTGTGACTTATTTCCCCACTACGCGCGGGAAATATATTTACCTTCACGTGTATCGATCAACAATACATCATCCTCATTAATGAATAGAGGTACTTGAACGTTGTGGCCAGTCTCAAGTTTGGCATTCTTAGTTGCACCAGTAGCCGTATTTCCTTTAATTCCTGGTTCGGTTTCTACAACGCGTAGTTCAACGCTGTTTGGCAAATTAATACCCAAGATTTCGCCTTGGTAACTGATGATCTTTACATTCATATTCTCTCTTAGGAAATTAAGTTCCCACTTCAATTGATCAGAAGTCAAAGTAAACTGATCATAAGTTTCATTATCCATGAAAGAATGTTCTTGACCGCTAGCGTACAAGTACTGTACATCGCGGTTTTCAATAATAGCTCGTCCGATGGTTTCACCGGCACGGAACGTCTTCTCAACGGTATTTCCGTTACGAAGATTTTTCAATTTGGAACGGACAAATGCTGCGCCCTTCCCTGGTTTAACGTGCTGAAAGTCAAGCACCGTATAAATATCTCCGTCTACTTCGACGGTCAAGCCTGTTTTAAAATCATTTACTGAAATCAATAAGAGAACCTCCTTGGGTAAAGTTAACACCAGTTTTTTAATTAATAAAATATATCATAACTTCTAGGCAATAACGGTAAAATCCTTTGTCGATTCAGTAAGACGGCGAATACCGTTCTCTGTAATGACAACATCATCTTCAATCCGGACGCCGCCAAATCCCGGCAGGTAAATGCCCGGCTCCACTGTCACGACCATCCCTGGTTGAAGAACCGTATCGCTAAGTTTGGATAACCTAGGTGCTTCGTGTACTTCCATGCCTAGGCCGTGACCCGTACTGTGACCAAATTGATCACCATAGCCATATCGGGTAATAACATCACGAGCTAGAGCATCAGCCTCTCTTCCTGTCATACCAGGACGAAGAAACTCAAGTGTGTGTAGTTGTGCTTCCAACACAATGTCGTAAATTTCGCGGTGCTTGTCATTTGGAGTTCCCAGAACAACCGTACGGGTAATGTCTGAACAATAGCCATTCAAGAGAGCACCGAAATCCATTTTCACAAATTCGTTACCTTTGATAACTCGTTCACTCGCCACCCCGTGAGGAAGGGCAGAGCGTTCCCCAGATGCTATAATCGTCTCAAAAGAACTTGAAGTGGCTCCATTCTTACGCATGAACACTTCCAATTCAAGCGCCATATCCAATTCCGTAACGCCAGGTCTAAGTACTCCCAACATATGATGGAACGTGCGGTCAGCAAGATCTGCCGCCTGCTTCATAATAGCTAACTCTTCCTCATCCTTAAACACTCGCAAATCTTCCACGAGTCCAGCTACAGGAATAAGCTGACAAGGACTTAATGCAGTCTCATAGCTCCGATATGTAGAGTACACAACATTCTCTTCCTCGAAACCAAGCCGACTGATTTGCCCTGCCTGTAACAGTTCCTTTAGTGTATCCGTAACGGAAGCAGCGTGCTCAACAATCTCAAAACCTACAGCCTGTTCGGACGCTTGTACCATATATCGGAAATCTGTTAACAAATAGGCTCTCTGTCCCGTAATCAGAACATATCCTGAACTCCCAGTAAACCCCGTCAAATAGCGGCGGTTAACCTCTCCAGTAATCAATATGGCCTCCAAATTTTGAAGCTCAAGAGCTTCCCGAAGCCGAATAACACGAGTGTTCGCCATTATGTGCGCCCCTTTTCAGTCCGTTCATTGCTTAGCACATCTATGATGTGAATTAACCAAAAGTAATTTTAACATAAAAAAGGGCTAATTGAGAAGCTTTTTTGTCCCTACTGATATGCCTTCTCCGGTTCTCGTTGCCGTTCGTCATTGTATTCCACAGCCACCGTATAGCCGATAAATAATCCCCATAGTAAATAAAGGCAAAACTCACTGATAAAGGTGTTAATTGATAGTTCGCGAAAAGGAATCGTCATATGTGTCATAGGACCAATAACCAGAAATATAATGATCCACCATACGATCCCATAAACGAGCCCTGGAATAGGTCCCTTCAGCTTTCGGAGAAACAACGTATACAAGGTTGTCACGATAATTGAGAACACGATAAAAGATAACCAACCAACATAGTACCCTAGCTGACTATTCAGAAAGTTATGTTTAAAAAATGGCTCCAACAAGTATCCTGGGAGCACAGTAGTAAAGCTCATATAATAAAACAAGCCCTTAATTCCTCCCCATATGAATCCCGCAAAAAAACCAATGTTCAGAGCAAATAACCAGACATTCGTGACCTTCTTTTTGTTTTGATGATGTTGATTCATATTTCGTTTCTCCTTTGGAATTGATCTATATCAAATTCGCAATTAGTATGACCATTTTTAATAAGACTAAACAAACTAGAATTTGCTACGAAAATTCGCTACAATGGATCTATTAACAGTTAGGGAAGGTGAAATTTTTGCCTCAAGAATCTAAACCAGCAATTTACGGTGGTCAAGCCGTCATCGAAGGTGTCATGTTTGGTGGCAAACATGTCAATGTAACAGCAGTCCGCCGAAAATCCGGAGAGATCACCTTTTTAGAAGTACCTAAGCAAGATAAGGCTTGGGTTAAGCGGCTTCGCAAAATTCCGTTACTTCGCGGACTCGTCAGCATTATCGATTCCAGTGCCAAAGGTTCCAAACACTTGAATTATTCCGCTGAAGCCATGGCAGATGATGAAACAGAACCAGAAGAACGCGCCAAACAAAAAGAAAAAGATGAATCGGGATTCTCACTTACGATGATTGTAGGTGTTGCTATCGCCGGTATCCTATCTTTTATTGTAGGTAAGCTTATATTCACGCTTGTCCCTGCGGTTTTGGAACAATATTTGTTCCAGCATGCATTTGATAACCGTGTCTTGCATACGTTGGTGGAAGGTATAATCAAAATTGTGCTTCTACTCGGCTATTTATGGCTTATGACACTTACGCCGGTAATCAAACGCTTGTTTCAATATCATGGTGCTGAACACAAGGTCATTACTGCCTATGAACATGGCGAAGAACTTACACCTAAGAATGTACAGAAATATAGCCGCCTCCATTATCGGTGCGGCAGTAGCTTTATCATCCTGACTGTAATAGTCGGTGTAATCATCTATTCCTTATTTAGCTGGGATAACGTATGGGAACGAATGTATATCCGCGTCCTACTGCTTCCTCTAGTCATTGGTATTTCCTTTGAAATGTTGCGGTTAACTAATGCCGTTAGAGATATTGCTGTACTGCGTTTTCTTGGATATCCAGGATTGTGGTTACAACTCCTAACAACCAAAGAACCTACGGACGACCAAGTGGAAGTGTCCATAGCATCATTTAATCGGATGCGTGAATTAGACGCTCGCTTCGAACGAGAGGGTGTAGTGGAATCACCAGTAGGCCATTCCACTTTGGATCCCGCGAAAGGATGATGGATTCATGAAGAAACAATTCATTATTTTCTGGGTTACCATCGGACTTGCGGTATTCTATCTTGTAGATTTTTTGTTCTTAGGAGGAGGCAAATTGAACCTAGGTTCTTTTCTCCCTCCAGTACTCGTTCTAGGGATCATATTCTGGCTCTATAAGTTTCCGCCTAAAAAGTATCGGAAATCAAAACATCCCAAAGTCAAACCTTCTGCCCGTACGATGGCCAAGGTAGCTGCGGAACGGCGTCAAACCACGACTACAGGCTCAGGACAGAAACGTAAGCATTATCCGTTTCAGGTCATTGAAGGCCAAAAAGGAAAGAACGACGATACACCTAAATATCACTAATTAGTTTTCCATCCCTTTAGCTTGCTGATACTTTATGAACTGCTCTTCGTAATACTGGGTATTCCAGTCCTCGAAGAAGCGATTGCCGGCCATTAACCCGGATTCATAAAGCAGCAAGCTTTCTTTTTTATCAATATCAAACTGAGTTGTACCGACTCCAAGTGTGGGAATCTTTACGGTACGATACCGATTGAATTGTTCGATGTATCTCTCATCATGGGCCGATAGCATTGTTTCCACCATAGCTTGAAGCATGCTGAATGGTCCCTTAATGACATGCGGTTGATTGCTATTTTTACCCACCATTTGAAAACCAACCGTCGGAATTATTTTCCCACCAGGGCTTCTGCAATTTTGATCAAATAACCACAATGGAAAGTTGCTTAGCATCCCCCCATCAACAATGTGTAGAAATTGACCTGCAAATGTTTTCCCTTTGGCCTGTTTAGCTGGTAATCGTAACAGAACGGGATCAAAGAAATAAGGTATACTACAACTCATCCTTACTGCCTTTGCAATCTCGAATGTTTCCGGGTTAATTCCTAGTCTTGCTAAATCATCTGGAAGAATTAAAATTCTTCCGCTAGTTATGTCAGAAGCAATGATCGTTAGCTTCCCTTTCTCCAAATCACCGAAAGTCCTCACTCCCTTGGACTTCAGAACTTTCCGTATCCATTCTTCGAGCGCCTCACCCGAGTAAAGTCCTTTTTTGAGCATTACCCGTAGTGCAGGTCCTACAATGGGAGTGTTAAAAATAGCCGCTCTCTTCAAGAAATGAGTAAAAGATGTAGACATAATAATATCTTTCATTTCTTCTGCTGTGTAACCCGCTGCAATAAGCGAGGCTACAATCGATCCCGACGAGGTTCCAGCAACCCGCTGAAACCTTACTCCATGAATTTCAGCAGCCCGCACAGCTCCAGCTAATGAAATCCCTTTTACGCCTCCACCCTCGAACACGCCATTAATCAGCATAAAGAAACAGCCCCCAATCCCATACATAAGTCTACTCTTATGTATGATGTCGAGGGCTGTCTCTATGCTATTTTTAAGATCCGTAATATGACTGTAATAACGGAATAAGTCCTAATGGATTTTTCTGCAATTCCTTCGCGCTAAAGAAAATACTACCCTTAATCTCTGGAATACCTTCGTTATATTTCAATTGATTGATAATTTCAGAAGCTGAGTTCCATCCAATCTCTTTAGTGCCTAGTTTGTATGGCGCATGGCCAATAAATAATTTCACATTCGTCCCTTTAACTTCATTGGCCCACCAATCAGCCAATATGTCATACCGAACCTCATTACGCGATAAACTCCAGTACAGTTGAGGAGCTACATAATCGATCCAACCGTTCTGTATCCATGTCCGTACATCAGCGTAGTAGTTATCATAGGCAGTTATCCCCGCCTTAGAGTCTGATCCAGTGATATCCGTCGCTTTGTTCCGCCATACTCCAAATGGGCTAATTCCATAAGAAATAGCGGGCTTTACAGCCTCGATACTTTGACCAAGGTCACGAACGAAACTATTAATGTTATCTCGACGCCAATCTCCTTTATTCGTAAATTGCATATAGTTATAGGTTTTATAAGTGCTATCATCATTAAATTTACTAGATGTTGTCTCACCAGTCGGGTAAAAGTAATCGTCTAGATGGACACCATCAATGTCATATCTCTGTACTACTTCCATAATCACGTTGATAATACTCTGCCTTGCTTCCGGAATTCCAGGGTTAATATACAAGGTAGAACCAAATTTAACGATCCATTCAGGATGCTCTTTAGCTACGTGGTTTGCTGGTAACTTGCTAGTATCACTTCCTGTACTTGCCCGGAACGGATTAAACCAAGCGTGAAACTCCATTCCCCTGCGATGAGTCTCCTCAATAAGGAATTGCAATGGATCATATCCTGGATCCTTACCTGCAGTTCCTGTCAGGAAGGAAGTCCAAGGCACCAGATTTGAAGGATAAATCGCATCCGCTGAAGGACGTACTTGAACGAACACCGCATTCATCCCCATACCCTGCAACTCATCTAGTAGTTTGATATATTCATTTTTTTGAACTTCCATTTTTCCATAGGAACCACTGCTTGGCCAATCCAAATTAAACACCGTAGAAACCCACGCTCCACGCAGTTCATCCTGACGGCCTTCAGTAATTGGTGGTTCTACAGTCACTGGCGGTGTAGTATCTGGATGTTCGAATTCCGGAGGCTCTACAACACTATCCTTTGAGGTCAGAGTAATCGTTTTTAATGTCTGATTCCAATCTACATTTAGACCCAATTGTTCGCTTACAAAGCGAAGAGGAACCATCGTGCGGCCCTTAATATTCTCCACTGACACATCCAAGCTAACAGGGCTGCCATTCACTTGCGCAGTTTTATTACCAGTGCGAAGCAATATCGTATTCTCATCTTTTATTATCGTTACACTCTTAGTAGCTTGTGACCAATCTATAGTCGCTCCTAATCCCTCGCTAATAACTCGGAGGGGAACCATCGTAACATTCTCTTTGGGTTTAATATAAGGTGCTGCATCACTAGATAAAGACACACCATCCAAATAAATAGTAATATCGCGGGGAGAAGCTGCCCCCACTTGACCGACGGTGGAAGAAAACATAATCAGAATGAGAAGAGGAATAAGCCATGTGCGTAAAGATTTCATCAGTAACCTCCGAGATTCTATTATTTGTATGGAGAAATTCTCCTACCTTCTTTTAACGTTCTCGATGGTACAAGAGTTGCGGTTAGGTGTAGAACAAATAAAAAAAGCATCTGTCTAATTAAAGACAGATGCTTTTTTTAAGATTCAGTAAGAATCTCCTGATGAACGTTGTTAAGATCTTCAATTCGAGAACTATCACGTTTGAAATATTCAACCAGCGTGGATATTCGGGTGATGGAGTCCCAGCTTAAATGATGCTCAATCCCTTCCACGTCACGATAAATGTTTTCATGTTCAACACCGATCATTCCCAGGAATTCTTCCAGCAGATGGTGACGATCAACGAGTCGTTTACCCACCTTCTTGCCTTTGCTTGTTAGTATTAACCCACGATATTTCTCATAAATCAAATATTCATCTTTATCCAATTTCTGAATCATCTTAGTTACAGAAGATGGATGAACCTCCAAACCTTCTGCAATATCTGAAACTCTAGCATATCCCTTTTCGTCGATCAGTTTATAGATACGCTCCAAATAATCCTCCATACTGGGCGTTGGCATTCGATAATAACCTCTTTTCAATGAGTTAACGGTAACTTAACCTTAATGAAACACTCTCTATTTATGATACATGTTATACTTGTCCCTTGGCAAGTGCGCATGAAGTTTGATCGTTTTTTTTAGAATTTAAGCCATTCTGGCGTTATTTGCTGTAACCAGATTGTAATCTGCGACATCCGATTAGTAAATAGTAGTACACCCATTAGCAACATAAGCGCTCCGCCAACTTTCATGATGATACCGGAATAACGGAGGATCCACTTTGTTGATCCAATAAAAAAGGCCATTGCAAAAAAAGGCAAGGCGAATCCGAGTGTATATGCGGTGATCATGCTTAACCAAACCCCTGGTTCACTTGCAGCAATGGCAATAATTGCAGCCAGGATTGGACCTACACAAGGTGACCAACCAGCAGCGAATCCAATCCCAAAAATAAAAGAGCCGACATATCCTGACGGCTTGAATTTCAAATTCATTTTACGTTCTTTAAGTAGGAACTGTGGCTGAAAAATCCCAAGCAAGAATAATCCCATCACGATAATTAGGATAGCGGAAAGTTGACGAATTAAGCTGCGATTAGCGTTGAAAAAATCACCAAACAATCCTGCTCCCAATCCTAACGTGTAAAACACGACTGAGAAACCAAGAATAAAAGCCAGCGTATGAGTCATCGTACGGAAACGAACTTCCCGCGTACTTTGCTCGTTCTTCAATGTTTGTACCGACATACCAGTAATATAAGATAAATAAGACGGATAAAGTGGCAAACAGCACGGAGAGACAAAGGAAGCAACTCCCGCACCAAAAGCCAGCCAAACATTGAGATCAGCCATAATTACCTCCAAATCTAAATTGAGATAAGCTCTGAAATGATTGCCACATAAGATATTTTTTTTATAATGCCTTGTTATGCAGAAAGCCCCTTTTTACCGAGAAGTGTCAAAATTAACATTGCAATTAATAGTAACACAATCGTCGCACCCGGCGCCAAGTTCCAAATCCCCGCAATCATTAATCCTGCTACAACGGCAATTTCAGCAATGATTACAGAGAAAACTACCGAAGATTTAAAACTTCTAGCAATAATCAGGCTGCAAGCTGCAGGAATTGTAAGAAGCGCAGACACTAGCAGTGCTCCGACAATTTTGATTGCAGTACTAACTACAAGTGCAGTCATGATAGTAATGAGCATGTTTAGTAATTTAACTGGCAATCCACTTACAGCGGCAGCATCCTCTTCAAAACTGAGAAGGAAAAATTCTTTGAAAAATACAGCGATCACAGTAACCACAATTACAGTCACTGCACCAACAACATACAAATCTGTAGTATCTAACGTATATATGCTGCCAAACAAATAACTAACAACATCCGTATTGTAACCCATTCCAAGCGTAAAGAACAACGAAGCTAGCGCTACACCACCCGACATAATGATAGCTATAGATAATTCGGCATAGCCTTTATATGCTTTACGAAGCTTCTCTATCGCGAATGAAGCTATAACAGCAAAGATTAGCCCCATACCCACTGGGTACACCCCAACAAGAAACCCTAAGGCTACACCCGCTATCGTCACATGGGCAAGCGTATCCCCAATCATCGATAGTCGTCTAAGAACTAAAAAGATGCCAATCAGGGGGGCCGTAAGCCCTATCAGCACACCACCAGTTAGCGCCCTTTGAAAGAAATCAACCGTTAATATTTCCAAGTATCACAACTCCTCCAAGTTTTGCGAAGCAAAACTACTTCGTAAGCATAAGCCAAGTTTTGCAAAGCAAAACTAACTCCGTAAGCATTAACTTAAGTTTTGCAAAGCAAAACTGACATCGAAAGCATAAGCTAAGTTTTGCGCAAAACCACTTCATGAAAATTTATATTTTTATAAAAAACTAAGTTAGCGAGTGCTGCAAGTCAGGAATGGCGCAGTCCTGCTCATGCGAATGTCTCACATATAATTTAATTGCTCCACAATGATCACGTGGCTCTTGACCCAAATACCCTTCTATGATGTCGATATCATGCGATACCATCAGGAAAGTCATATGATGATGGGCATGCATATGAAAGATAAGCTCAAAGAAATCACTCTGTGTTTGTGCGTCAATTCCGACAGTTGGCTCATCGAGTATTAATAGATCAGGCTTATTAATAAGCGCTCTTGCCAGAAATACACGTTGTTGTTGTCCACCCGACAATTGTCCAATTCGCTTATCCGCGATATCGGTGATCCGCATAACTTCAAGTGCATCATCACACTTCTGCTGTTCAGCCTTCCCTACTCGGCGAAACATCATCTTGTTACTGTATAAACCGGATAACACTACTTCTCGCACCGTCGCAGGAAACAACGGATTAAATGCGTTCTTCTGTGGCACGTATCCGATTCGATCCCAATCACGGAACCGTCTGATGGGCTGACCAAACATCGAGATCTCTCCCTTAGTAGGTTTCAAAAGTCCCACCATCATGCGTAATAACGTCGTTTTACCGGCCCCATTCGAACCAATCACTCCGACGAAATCTCGCTCCTTTACAACAAAGCTAAAATCGGAAATCACCTTTTGATCATTATAGGAGAAAGAAACATCATTAAGTTCAATAATTTTATCGTGACAATATCCCGCAGACGCGGCGCTATCTGATTTCATTTTATTCATCCTTCCAGTTCAAGCTATTGCTTATTGTAAGACTAGAATTAAATTTTGTAAATTTCTTTCCATTAACGTGAAATAATTGTCGCCTGCTTGCTCTTGTTCTTTCGTCAACCCTTCAACAGGGTTAAGAACCAATGTTTTCACTCCTGTTTCGGATGCAAGAGTTTTTGCTAATTTATCTGATACTAGCTCTTCGAAGAAGATATACTGAATCCCTTCTTCTTTTACTAGTTTAGAAAGCGATATTAAATCTTGTGCTCTCGGTTCCGCTTCTGGAGACAACCCCATAATCGCATGTTGCGTCAACCCATAGTCACGACACAAATAACCAAATGCTTGATGCGATACGACAATCTCCTTATGTGTGGTCTTAGACAGTTGCTCTGTAAATTTAGCATCCAATTCAATTAATTTTTCACTCAAAGCCGCATAGCGGGATTCATATTTATCTTTATTGGTTGGATCTACTTCTACATAACTGTTCTTGATATTCTCTACCATTACTAATGCCGATTTAGGACTAACCCAAGTATGAGGATCAAGATGATGATCAGCTGACTCGTCTTGACCATGATCATGATCGTGATCGTCTTCGCCTTCTGCCGCGATGAGAGAGATGCCTTGGCTAACTTCAATTGCCTTTACATTGGAATCACTGCCAAAACCCTTCATGAAATTAGGTACCCAACCTTCCAATCCCGCACCATTATAAAGGAAAAGCTCAGCCTTGGAAGTATTCAAAATATCTTTACTGCGTGGCGTCCATTCATGCGGTTCCACACCTGTAGGCAATAAGTTAATCACATTCGCTTCCTCTCCTCCTATTTCCTTAGCGAACTCATAGATAGGATAGAAGCTTGTCACCACATTTACTTTCCCTGATACGATTTCGCCGCCCTCACTTTTCCCACAACCTGCGAGTATCAATATCAATATCATCATCATGAACGAGTACTTCCATACTTTATTTAAAGAAGCCACTAGATCTCTCCCTTTCTTATTCGTAATAATTACTATAAGGATTATAGGGTCATTTCCAAGTCATTGTCAACTTTTTTCCCGTCTCTGTCGCTGATCTTCTTAGGATCATAGAGATATTATTCAGGAATTATATAGTTATACCGTAAGTATCTCTGCAAATTACTAAACTCATTCTTAGACTTCTTAAACTATCTCTTAAAAGTAAAAAGAGCCATTCTTAAGGTTATATAAAACCTTTAGAATAGCTCTTTCAGATGATTCTATTTCACAACTGCGCCATTTGGCATACTAACCGGAACTGTAGCTAGTGTCAGGTTATCACCTTCCGAAGCAGCGAGGATCATCCCCTGAGACAACTCACCACGTAGTTTTACAGGCTTCAGATTAGTCACACAAATGACCTTACGGCCAATCAACTCATCCGGTTTATAAAACTTTGCAATACCGGAGACTACTTGACGGCGCTCAAATCCGAGATCCAGCTGCAGTTTAAGTAGTTTGTCTGCCTTTGGTACTGGTTCACAAGCGATTACCTCAGCTACACGAAGCTCTACCTTGGCAAAATCGTCAATTCCGATTTCTTCCTTGGTCTCCGGTTTAACCACTTCAGCGGACGAAGATGGTGCAGCTTCAGCAGCTAGAACAGGCGCTCCAGCATTCATTTCACTCACAATATAAGCAACCTCCTGCTCTGCATCAAGCCGCGGGAAAATCGGTTCCCCAATACCAAGCTTCGTACCTTCAGGGATAAGGCCAAAAGTTTTAGCACTTTCCCATGTAGTTAATTCTCCCTCACTGATCCCTAATTGTTCCCAAATTCTAGCCGGAGCTTTCGTTAAGAAAGGCTGTAGCAGAACAGATGCAATACGCAATGCCTCTACAAGATGAACCATAACAGAAGCAAGTTCTTCCCATTTGGACTCGTCTTTGGCCAAGGTCCATGGCTGTGTTTCATCAATATATTTGTTGGTCCGACTAATAAATGCGCCAATGGCGGTTAGTGCTACAGAGAATTCTAGATTCTCCATGACTTCCTCCACTTTCTGAATGGTTCGTTGCGCCATTTCTTTCAACTCGTTATCAAATGCCGTCACATTTCCCTGATAGGCAGGAACTTTGCCATCAAAATATTTATTAACCATCGCTACTGTACGATTAAGTAAATTCCCCAAATCATTAGCAAGATCTGAGTTCACCCGTTCAACAAAGCTCTCCGGCGTAAATGCTCCATCCGACCCAAATGGAACCTCACGTAGAAAATAATATCTTGCCGCGTCTAGACCATAACGATCAATTAGCATGTTAGGATCTACAACATTACCTTTGGATTTGGACATTTTGCCTTCCTTCGTAAGTAACCAGCCATGTCCAAATACTTTCTTCGGCAATGGTAAATCCAAAGCCATCAACATAATCGGCCAGTAAATGGTGTGAAACCGGACGATTTCCTTACCTACCAAATGAACATCCGCCGGCCAGAATTTCTCATACTTCTCAGCATTATCCGTTCCATATCCAAGCGCAGTAATGTAGTTCGACAAAGCATCGATCCAAACGTATACAACATGTTTAGGATCTCCTTTAACCTTGACACCCCATTCAAAAGTTGTACGAGATACTGCTAAATCCTCTAGTCCAGGTTTAATGAAATTGTTAATCATCTCATTCTTACGGGACTCTGGTTGGATAAAACCTGGATTCTCTTCATAATATTTCAGTAATCGGTCAACATATTTGCTCATCTTGAAGAAATAAGATTCCTCTTTGACAAGTTCCACGGGGTGTCCACTCTCCGGACTTTTACCGCCGATGACTTCTCCCTGATCATTCTTTATCACATCCACTAATTGGGTTTCTGTGTAATAGGTTTCGTCAGGAATACTATACCATCCTTCATATTCCCCTTTATAAATATCACCTTGTTTCAACAACCGATCGAAGATTTCTTCCACGACGATCTTATGTCTAGGTTCAGTCGTACGGATAAAATCATCATATGAAATATCAAGCTTCTTCCATAGTTCTTTGATCCCACCGACAATATCATCAACGAACTGTTGCGGCGTCTTCCCGCTCTCCTCAGCCTTACGTTCGATCTTCTGTCCGTGTTCATCTGTTCCCGTCAAGTATAGTACATCATACCCCCGTAGCCGCTTATAACGTGCCATGGCGTCACCTGCCACCGTTGTGTAGGCATGTCCGATATGTAGCTTACCACTCGGATAATAAATCGGCGTTGTGATATAGAACGTTTTGTTTGCTGACATAAATTGTTCCTCCTCAATAATTATAGGCATACAAAAAACTCCCCCCCCATAATGGGACGAGAGATTACTCACGTGTTACCACCCAAATTCCCCATGTCTTCGCAGACAACGGGCTCTGTCGGTCTTTACGACCCTCCATTAACGCCGGATTCCGCGTCACTCCCTTACTATCAGCAAATGCCGCTAGCTCGAAAGCAATTCCTCCTGGACCATGTTCCAAAGCTGATTCAGACCGGTTTGCAGCTCCCCCGGCTCTCTGTTGCTGAACTCTTCCTTGTACTTCATCCATTCATCAGAAATGTATAAGTCTAATATTATGAAAAGATAGTAACCCTGTCAAGACGTCTATACCTGTTCCTGTTCCTGTTCCTTCTTGCCCCGAGTAGACTTTGGTGGAACAAGATCGATCCCCCCCGGATGAAAGGGATGACATTTTCCAATCCTTCTCGCCGCCAACCAAGAACCCTTAATTGCACCATGAACTTCAATGGCTTCCAACGCATAGGCAGAGCAAGTAGGATAGAACCGACATGTTGGAGGCTTCAAAGGTGAGATAAATTTACGATAGACATGGATAGGACCCTGAACTACTTTGCGCATGACAGCCATGTTAAGAGAGCCCATCCTGCTGTGATGGTGACTGCGACGCCTCTTGACTGACAGGACGACAGTCTTTACAGTAACCAAAAACTTCGAATTTATGTTTCACCACTTGAAACTGATCCGGTGCATCGGTCAATGGCATAGGGCAAAAATGAATCGGATATGTTCTCTCACATTGCAAACAAATCATATGATGGTGGTGTTGATCCTCATTACAACTGGCTCTAAATTTAAGACCGTCCTCGAACATCACTTGCTCCAGAACCCCAAGCTCGTCCATCACTCGCAAATTACGATATACAGTATCGAAACTGAGTCCGCTGTACTGCTTCCCCATATATTCATATACGTCCTTTGGTGTTAAATAACCATTCCGCTCTGCGAACAGTTTGGCTAGACTCTTCCGCTGATCGGTAATCCGTAATCCTCGGGCAGACATGACCCCGATAATTTGGTCTGTTGACAGCATATGACTTTCCTCCCGTCTAAACCTTCAAACATGTAGCTTATTTCTTCTAATAATGCCTTAAAAAGACGACAGCGTCAATGTTCATAGACGCCAAGAAAGATATCCCTAGCATCATATTTGAATAAAAACGAACCGAAAATTTTACTCAAAAATATAACAATAAGGACGCGGCTATGATACTCCGCGTCCTCTACTACTTTACCTAGGAGCCTATCTCCATAGGTAGCATCGATTTGATATTATAACTAATGTTTGATCTCCGGCAATGGTTGCAGAAGAAGGTTAACGGACAAGTTACTACCTGGTGCAGCAGTGAACGTGAACTCAACCGTTTGTTCCCGGTCTCCTGAACGGAACAGTACACTGTTCTCGTTAGGTGCTGACAGACTACCCGAGCTAGATAATTGGACAATCTCCCCATTAACCATCATGGATCCGTAATATCTTCCCCCACGAGGATTAAAGGTGATCAAAGTATTTGGTGCTACACGATACAACTTGATCTTGTAGACAACACCGAAGTTACCTGAGTTCATTTGATATTCGCCTTGAGGACCCGTACCTATTTGGAAAGGATCAGTGGAATTATCAGCAATCATGAGGCGGACTGGTGAATCACCAACTAATTCATTGTATTCAATATTACGATTGGCGTCCATATAGGTGCCGCGGTTATGCACATCCGCCGCCAATAGATCCAACGTAGGCAGTGTTTTAAAAGGATCCTTATTTGCATCAATCATAATAACGTCGTATTGAAGGGTATGATCGCTATACAAATCTGAGTATAGAGAAATAACTTCTCCCGGTTTCATAGGATTAGCATTCAACTCCGTCATGACAATCTTACTTTCACCTTGAGCAATCCACACATCCTTATAATCTTTTCCTGTTTGCAAGGATTCATAATAACGATTAACTGAAGCTCTACCCGCCGCTGTTGCGTAAGGAGATGGTCCACCGAATCCCATAGTGGTTTGTGTCAAACGTGTTGTTTCCGTATTCTTATTGGTAGCAATCACATACATTTTCACATTTTTACCCGTAGAATTCACATGGTGGATCATAAAACGTGTACCACCCGTTGCCGTTTCAGTGTACACACGTCCTTCGGAATATACGGTTTCCGGGCTATTGCTACGAATTAACGTAGTAGGCTCAGAGGTGAAAGAGTAATTCACTTTGGTCCAACTTGGGATCACTGTACCATCAAATGTATATTTTTCCCCTACAGGGGTAAAGATTTTATTAAATTCATCTTTTGTATACAAAACTTCATCCGTAATTGTGATTGTCTTCTCTACCGTTGAGTACAATCCGTATTTATTTACAACTTTCAAGCGAATGGTAGTTGGTCCTGGATTAAAGAAGGCAAGCTCTTTATTCTCCCATACCCGATCCTTAATCGAGTTTTCTTCATCCGTACTAAAGTCCGTATAGTTGATCAATTCACCCATTTTATAAGTATCTTTATCTGTTGTAAAGTTCGCTACAGGCGGTGTATGTGGCTTAACAACATTTAAAGTAAGGGAGAATGGATTACTCCATTGTCCATTAGAATCTTTTACGCGATAAGTAACCAAATAGCTACCCGGGGTGGTAAAGGTGTCTTCACGACCTTCCCATTGTTCTTCAACGATTTCTAAACCCGATGGAGAATAGGAATTAGTTGAGTATTGAACAACAGTCTCACCAGCAACGATCTCTTTGTTTCCTACACTAAAAGAGGCCACTGGATTAGTAGAAAGACTCAGAATAACCCGCTTCCCAGGCTGATCAACTGTATATGGGATATTCAAAGCTCCTGTAATTGCAGTCAGAGGAACCATGAAATTGTTTTTTGCTGAGTAAGACGTACCTTTCATCGGCTTAACTACGCCATTAACTTTATAAGTGCTTTTGTTAAATTGGAAACGTAATTCGTCACTGCCGCGTGTAATTATAGTTTCTTTCGTCTTATTATCAAAGCTTAGTTGTAATCCAGCGCGTTCTACAATTGCCCGGATCGCAACGTAAGATACACCTTTCTTAACCTCCATTGGGTTCCCTGCAATAAACAAACTACCGTTCTGATACATCTTATTGCTGTTCATCATCAAGATTAGTTCGCCTGTTCCGGCCGCAGTCGTCGCACCTGGATCAACTGGATTTGTAACTGGTTCTGTAACTGGTTCCGTCACAGGAGGGGTTACTTCACCTTCTGTTCCCTCTGCTCTATCTTCCACTATGTCCGATTCATTACTTAATTCGGTTCCGTTATTCTCTAGTTGATCCTGATTCTGATTTGTCGAATCAGGTGTATTGACCGATTGTTCTGCTACGTTTGTAGTACTATGGACAGCCTCTTCTGCACTTACAGGAAGGACCATCGCCACTTGCGAAGTAACTAATATCGCGGTGATGAGTATTCTTTTGAAATTCATGCCTAAACCCCTTCTGCTCACAATTTATGACTCTCTGATTATATTCACATAGTATTTAACGCTGTTAACGAGAAAAAGTTGCTATTTATTATTGCAATGTAAAAACCGCATAGAATAACCACAAATGCGGTATCCTACCCGGTTCTTATAAAAAGTTATTATTTAGGTCAATTTTGGAGAATTATTACGAGTGATACTCATTGTAAATAAGTAAATTAGAGGCCATGTCCTACGGGATACTCAGAGTTTAGACTCACTGGAAGTATACCTTTTGGAGCCAGGTTTCCCGTTAATACTTTGGCAAGTGCATCTAGTGAAAATGACCGATTCTCATATAGACACAAGTACGTGCCGATTTGTGGAAATCCTAGTATATCATATGGATTCCGTGTAGAAACAACAATTAACTCTGATCCTTTTTTTGTATGCAAAGCTTCAATCAAACGGCGCTGTCCTTCAGGGATTTCACCTTCCGAAGTATATGTCACAACGATGATTTGAGAAAATTCGCCACTTTGTTCAAGTACGGACTGTATTTCTTCTTCTGTTGGATGCGTACCGATAATACTGAGTACAATATCATCAACATAAGACTCAAGTGCATCTCCAAGACTATATACATGTACGGATGGTTCATCTACCTCTGTCCGATGCCGCAGTTCCGGCCATACGACCAGTACAGGCTGATCTTTATGTAATGGAAGATTACCCGAATTATTGACCAATGTTACACTGTGCTCAGCAACCCGACGTAGCAGTGATTCACTCTCTATAACCGGTGTCAGAGAGATCTTCTCTGGATTAAAAGTAGCTGCCAAATCAATATCGTTGATTCGCTTAGCCTTTAGGGCCAAGACTCGCTCAACTGAAGTGTTAATTTGATCCTCGGTTAAAGCACCTTGAATGACCGCTTCTCGCACTGCTTGAATCGCATTGACTTGATCCTCTAAGGTATGACTTACTAGCACAATATCCGCACCCGCCTGAATAGCTTGAACTGCGCCTGCAGCAATGCCATAATGCTTTGAAATAGCATGCATTTCGAGGCAATCGGTAACGATAACTCCCTCAAAACCCATTTCTTCTCGCAATAGATCATGAAGTACTCGACGAGACAATGTCGCCGGGATATCCTCAGGCTCAAAGGCCGGGAAAATCACGTGTGCTGTCATAATCGCATCAGTCCCTGCCTCAATAGCTTTACGGAAGGGAAGTAACTCTACACGGTTCAATCGATCCTTATCATGTGGAACTACGGCCAATCCAAGATGAGAATCTACCGCGGTATCCCCATGTCCCGGGAAATGTTTAGCTGTTGCACTGACACCTTGGCTCTGATATCCCCGAATTGCGGCAGCACCATGTTCAGCAACCCGCTCCGGGTTTTCACCGAAAGACCGAACCCCAATAACTGGATTGCCAGGATTGTTGTTAACATCAACACAAGGAGCAAAATTTAAATTAATACCTAGACCAAGCATCTCTTTAGCTGCTAAAACAGCTACCTCTTCAGTAAGAGTCAAGTCATTTGCAGCACCCAGCGCCATGTTTCCTTGAATCCGGCTTACACCGTCATGATCCAAACGCGAAACCATTCCGCCCTCTTGATCTATTGAAATAAACAACGGTATTTCAGCCTTACTGCGTGGAAGTGCTTGCAAATCCCGTGACAGCGTAGCTAGTTGTTCTATCGTTTGTACATTGCGGCGGAAATAAACTACACCACCAACATGAAGATCACTAACTAATTTTTTAATTTGATCATCTGGAACAAGACTATGAAAACCGCAAATAAATAATTGACCAATTTTCTGTTCTAATGTCCATGTAGATAAATCCATTAATGGGTCACCTTCTTTGCCTATGATTCGGTTGAATCCTTCAAACGAAACTCCGATGGAGTCATCCCGGTATATTTCTGAAAAACTTTCGTGAAATAACGTCGTTCATGATAGCCAACAGCAGAACCAATTTGAGTAATCGATTTATCGCTGCTAATAATCAAGGTTTTTGCCACTTCCATACGTTGTTTAGTAAGATACTCAACAAAAGTCTCGCCGAATTGGTTCTTAAACAAAAGACAGAAATAACTGCAACTGATTCCAAGATATTCGGAAATATCTTCAATTCCAAAGTCGTTTTCTAAATTATGCTGAATATAATTTTGCGCTGACATCATGAGTAGTTCCGAGGACTTTTTGGTTGAGAGTGAATCTCGTGATCGCTCTATCAATAAAACAATTAAAGATAGCAACTCTTTAAGACTCAACGATTCTTGAAGCCTTTGCCAAATATTCTCCTCTTGCTCCCCCGATAACATTTGCAACTCACGCATTTCACGAAGTAAATGGATCAATAGATAATGTAGCAACTTCTCCGATTGGCCCACACTATTCTCATTTAAATGGCCTACAAACGATTTAAGTTCTTGAGTGATTTGAACAAGAGATTCCTGATTTCCGTTACGAAGCCCAGCACTCAATTTCTCAATCCAGAGCCATTTCGACTCGGTAGCACTTAGTTCCGGTCCGGAATACTCCATATTCGCTGTATCCGTATCCAAAAACCATTCACTCGAAGGATTAAGGATTAATTTTTTCTGCATTCTTTGGTATGCCATCGATAACTCTTTTAATGAGAAAGGATTCTGCTCTAATGACATTCGGATAGACATTCCGGCATTCTCGTCAATAATAGTTTGCAGAATAATCAATCCTGGGTACAATTGTTCCTTTGTAATCCGAGAGTCCCTCTCCGGGGAAGGGAAAATAACACACCATTCTCCCTCCCGGATTTGCAGGACCGTTTTATCTTTAAGTATCGGACTAAAAATATCTTTCAGCATATTCTTGATTTGAAGATTCCATGCTTTCCGCTCGTAAGCGGTCCAGGATATAGACCGGTGGGCATAACCCTCCAGGTCTAATAACAAGACGGCATATCGTTTCTCATTGGCGAGCCCGTCTTCTTCATCCCACAGTACGCCTTCTTCTTCCGTTTCCTGTCCCAACAACGAATGAAGCATATAATTTTCATTGGCCAGGTAAGCAACCCTGTTCAACTTCTGCTCCTTGTTCTGCTTCTTTCTCTTCTCTCTGATCTGACCGGCAATATTCCGAACCGTCTCTTCCAGCTCAAAATAATTGATCGGCTTACAAATATAATCCTTTACACCATGCCTAATAGCCGTCTTTGCATACTCGAATTCCTGATAACCTGTTAGGAGTAGAATCTCGCAAGTTAATCCCCTATTCCGGATTTCCTGTAGCAAAGTCATCCCGTCCATTACTGGCATGCGGATATCACTTAAAATTAAATCGGGTTCATGCTGGATAGCTGCATTTAGTGCATCCACACCATTCTTGGCCAAACTAACAATTTCAATGTCCATATCCTCCCAAGGAAGTACCTTGGATAAATTGTTTAGAATGTGGACCTCATCGTCAACTAGCAAGGCTTTCAGTCTCAATTTTTATCACCCAATTCGTATTTAGGAATCACACATTGAATAATGGTACCCTGTCCCGGCTGCGAGCAAATAAATAACCCAGATTTACTACCATACTTAAATCTCAACCGATCAAACACGCTTCGTAGCCCCAATCCCCGACGCTCATGATTTGGATACGGCTCAATCAAGTCGTATTCTGGATCATCTATATCCGCGTATTGAATGGAAGATAATTGCTCGCTCGTCATACCGATGCCATTATCCTCAATTCTCAGTAAGATCCTGTCTTCTTCCATGATACCCGTAACCTTGATCTTACCTATATAGTCGATGCCTTCAAAACCATGCTGAATACTATTCTCCACTAGCGGTTGAAGCGTGAGTTTGAGAAGAAGACAGTTCATCATCTCATCAGGAATATCAATGTGATATTCAAATAATTCATCAAATCTGAACTTCTGAATTTCCAGATAACTCCGAAGATGTTCTACTTCCAGACTCAGTTTGATTTCTTCTTTGTCTTGAATACTAATACGCAGAATACTGGCAAGACGAAGCACCATCTCACTGACCTTACGTCCTTCATTCTGAACGGCCAGCACATTGATTGATTCTAACGTATTGAACAGAAAATGCGGTTTGATTTGCGCTTGCAGCACCCTCAGTTCGGCATTCGCTTTCTGAAGTTGCTCGCGCTTTACCTGATGAAACAATTCATTGATTTTGTCCATCTGATTGTTAAATCCTTTTTGCAGCAGCAGTAGCTCGTCATCGCCCTTCTCATCCACTCTCGCGTTCAGATCACCGTCCTCGACTTTACGCATAAAGCGCACGATTACGCCGATCGTCCCCGTTATCCGATTCATGAAGACTAGGTTAAAGAGCATCGCTGTCAGTACACAAATACAAATGATAGCAACAAACCATTTCGCAAACGTGGTCAGTTCTTTGGACAAGTAACTCCATGAAGTAACTGATACAAGACTCCAAGGATATTCCTTCAAATTGTAAATCGAAATAATACTTTCTTCCCCGTTAAATTTCCCTTTGAAACTTTGATAGTCAGCACTAAACTTATAATCTGGTTTCATATAAGACTGAATTGACTGCCCGTCCAGCTCGGATTGATAGTCATACAATATGAGCCCTTTGTCATTGACGAGCATAAACCGGGTATCACGCATATTACTTCCCAATTCCAAATTTTGAAATATCTTCTCGAATTCCCAGTCCTTAATCTGAACGACAAGAACTCCTACTCTGTGAAAGTTGCTAAGATCCTTAATTAGACGAATCTCCGTGAATACTTTATCTGATCCTGTCAGTTCCGGATATTCATGTGGAGCAATCCATTTCGGCATTCCTCTGAGGGACATCACCTCATTAAAGAGAGGGTGTTCCTTAAATTTCTCATAAGGTAATGTTTGAAAGTTTTCTTTATTAAAAATTGAAATGACATTTGAATCCCCAACACCACCATTAACATTGTACAAAAATGCATAATCGATGGCTGGATGGTTGTACAGCAAGGAACGGAAATTCTTCTGGTTGGCATTGAGTTCAAGCTGAGTAGTCGCCGTCAGATTTTGCGAATCAGGATCCTTTGCAACAATTGCTGCCTGAAAGACACCCTTAGCAATCCCCGTGTCGGTCAAATTATCCATTTCATGAAATACGTTCTTGATACTGTAACTGATCGCTTTAAGCGAGTATTCAGCTTGTTGACTATGTCTCGACTCGATAGAGTTGAACGTCACGAAGAAGGTAATAATCCCAAGAACAAAGAGCGGGATAATCACGAGTGCGATAAAGGCAGTAAATAATTTGATTCGCAGATTCATAGGCGCAGCTCCCTAATAGAATACTATGCGTATTCGAAAAGTAGAGACCCTATTCAATCTCTATTATCCTTTTACGCTGCCCGCCGTTACCCCTTCGATAATCTTCTCTTGCAGAATCGCATAAATGATCATTACAGGAAGCACGCTGAAAACAATACCAGCTGACATTTGGGCATAGTTGGTGTTATAAGCATCTCTAAAGCCGACCATACCTATTGGGAGTGTCTTTAATTCGTTGCTAGATATGAAATAGTTCGCTAGCAAGAATTCGTTCCAGTTCCCGAGAAAGTTTATAATGAATACGGTCACAATAGCAGGTACTGTAAGCGGTATTATAATTCTAGCAAATAACCCTGCTGGCCTCAACCCATCAATTACCGCCGCTTCCTCTATTTCCCCTGGAAGAGAACGCATAAACGCCGCAAGGATAATAACCGTGAACGGAATCGCATTTGCTATATATGGTAAGAACAGAGCCATACGCGTATCTAAAATGTTTAAGTTTCTCATAATCCCGTAAATCGGAAGGAGGAGAGAGTTATTCGGAATCAACATACCAACCAGAATTAATTGAAATATAATGGCACTCACTTTTTTGTAACGCATCCGTGTCACAGCAAATGCCAGCATCGCTGCTAATAAGATGGAAACACACGCGGCTACCACACCAATATACAAACTGTTAAAGAAATAAGTGCTAATTTTGGCATTCACCCAAGCATTCACATAGTTATCAAACATAATGGAGCTAGGAAGTCCAAACGGATTGGATGCAATGGCTTGGTTATTCGATTTTACCGAAGAGAATAGAACGAACAAGAAAGGATATAGAATAATGAGCAGATAACCCATCAGAAAGATATGCGGTATTAATTTTTTGAGTGATCTCATTAGTATTCAATCCTTTCTGTACGTTTAGCAATCAAGACTTGATATAGTACCGTGATAATCATAGTGAATACAAAGATTAGTATAGCGATTGAGTTACCAAAGCCATGTCTAAAGCTTGTGATTGCATAACGGATCATATAAGTAGCCATAACATCCGTTGAACCAGCAGGTCCACCTTTAGTCATAACGAGGATAATATCCGCCGCTTTCATTGCACCAGCTACTGACAACATGATTACTACAGAAACGATTGGCATAATGAGCGGAAGTGTAATTTTGACGGCTCTTTGGAAGCCAGTCGCACCGTCAATCGCCGCCGCTTCATCCAACTCTTTCGGAATGGCAAGGATTGCTGCAAGTACCATAATGATATAAAATCCTGTCCACTGCCAAGCATTCGTGATTAGGATCGAAATCATGGCCCACTTTTTATCAGATAACCAGTAGATCGGCTCAACTCCGAATACACCGAGCAACTCATTTAGAAGACCGAAATCCGGGTTATAGATAAAGCCCCATAATATACCGATTACTGCTGTTGACATAATGGAAGGCATAAAAACCGCTGTTTTGTAGAGGCCTTTTAGTCTCTTCACATTCGCAATAAGTAAGGAGAAGATTACGATAAGTGGAACCTGAACTAAACAAGAGAAGAAAATGAAATATACATTATTTCGTACAGACTTCCAAAAGGCAATATCATTAAATGCTGTCACATAGTTGTCTAGTCCAATATAAGTCATGGTTTTTGATATACCATTCCAACTCGTCAAACTATTATTAACCGCTGTAAAGATTGGGTAAATGAAGAACCCAAGAAATAAAATGAATGCCGGCAGTATAAATAGAATGTAGGTCAGAGGGCTTTTAAGTGCTTTATTCATGATAACCTCCGTAGTTTGTGCCTTGTAAAAAATGTAAAAGTTCTTTAATTTTAAAAAGGGCGCCCCCCACATGTTACGAGGCGGGCGACACCCTTTCATAAAATAATTTAGATGATTACTTAGTAGCGTTTGCCGCTTCTTGAGCCGCTTGCACATTTTCCAACATCTTAGCTGCATCGAACTCGCCGCCAATTACTTGTTGAATACCCATGCTTAGCGCAGTGTTAACTTCTGCTTGAACTAGAGCATCAAATGCAGGGAATGAAGTTCCGATTTCACTAACTGCTTTGAATATGTCTTGCATTAGAGCATCGTCAGAAGTAGCTTTCATTTGATCCAAGCTAATTTTCATAGCTGGTAGAACGCCGTCTTCTTTCAGACCACGAAGTTGCATTTCATCAGTCCACATGTTCTTGATGAACTCTGTTACAGCTTGCAGTTTACGAGGATCTTCAGCAACTGCACTGGAGAAACCATAACCATTGTTAGCATCTTGCATTACAATTATTGGATCGCCAGCATTTACTGGAGGCATATTGAAGTATCCGATTTTTCCAACCATGTCACCAGCTTGAGCAGGATCTCTGAATACTGAGTTCGCCCATGATCCGTCCATCATCATGATAGCTTCGCCTGTAATAACTTGGTTTCTCATGTCAGCGTACTCAAATCCAAGTTCACCTTTTTTGTAATAACCTTTTTCAACCCATTCTTCATGTTTAGCAACTGCTTTCACTACGTTCGGATCAGTCCATTTAGTAGCGCCTGTTTTGAATCCGTAAGTGATGTCAGCTCCTGCATAGTATGACCACAGGTTGTTCGTAGTCATCAAAGGAATCCAAGCATCTTTAGATGATTGTGCGAAAGGAATTTTGCCGTCCGCTTTGATTGCTTCTGCAACTTGCTCAAGTTCAGCAATTGTTGTAGGAACTTTAAGTCCTTTTTGTTCGAAATATTCTTTATTGTAGAAATATCCTTCAATCGAACCACCGATAGGAAGACCGTAAATTTTATCTTCGTAAGTAAATGGAGCCAAAGTATTGAATTTTTCCTTGATGCCCAGATCATTCAAGATCGAAGTCAGATCCAGCATCAAACCTTCTTTTGCGTATAGAGCAGCATCTGGGCTACCGAATACGTCAAACACTTCTGGTGGTTTACCCGCAGCCATTTCGCCTCTCAGCTTTTCTTTACGGTTAACTTCAGAATCTACAGCATCAAGCTTAATTTTCAGGCCAGGAACTGCTGCTTCTGTTTGCTTAACTACATCTTCTAGCATAGCTAGACGGAATTTCTTAGCTTCCCCTACTTGAGTGTGACGAATTGTGATTTCGAACGGTTCATCGTTCACCTTCACCTCGGCAGCGTTATTTGTCTTAGCTGGTTCCGTAGTGGGAGCGCTTTCTTTTTCTGTGTTATTGTTCTTTCCACAACCTGTGACTACTGCCGATGCTACGAATATCAAAGACATTAATAGCAGCAAACTTTTTTTCTTCATGTTTCTATGACCCTCCTCAAGATTGGTTTGTGTTACATCTTTATTATAGAAAGCGCCTTCAATTTTGGTAAGGAGGACATATTTCTATTATAGGGATAATATCATCTAGTATGTAAAATGAAAACGGTTAAACCCCACAACTCGTGTTAGGTTTAACCGTTTTGGTTAATTTTTTCAGTTATTTCTGTAAACTTTCATGACATGTATATTACTTCGTTGCAGCAACTACCTGCTGCCGCCCCTCTTCAATCAAGCGATTTGCCCGTTCAATTTCGTCAGAAGTAGGTGATGGAACACCCTCCAACTCATATTCCCAACCGAGCTCTTGCCATTTGAATACACCCATTTGATGATATGGAAGAATTTCAAACTTCTCCACTGCATTCAGGCCACCAATGAATCTACCCAATTTCAACAAATCTTGCTCATCGTCATGAATACCAGGGACATAAACGTGGCGGATCCACATATTACGATTATGATCAGATAACCACTTTGCCATATTCAGCATTCGTTCGTTTGATTTACCTGTCAACTTAATATGCTTCTCATCGTCAATATGCTTCAAATCAAGCATAACCAAATCAGTGACATCAAGAAGTTCGCGAATTTTATCCCCTTCATTATAACCGTTGGTATCCAAAGTCGTATGAAGGTTCCAACGTTTCTTCACTTCTCGAAATAACTCCGTAACAAACGGGGCCTGTAGTGTCGCTTCCCCGCCGGATACAGTTAACCCACCGCCTGATGAACGGTAATAGCTCAGATAAGGTTCGATTTCAGATAGAACCTCTTCCAAAGTCATCTCTTTACCGTCCGTCAGACTCCAGGTATCAGGATTATGGCAATACTGACATTTCAGCAGGCAGCCCTGCATAAAGAGCACGAAACGTATACCGGGGCCATCAACCGTTCCGAAAGTTTCCAATGAATGTATTCGACCTTTTAGCATCTTTCGTCACTCTCCATTCGGCTACTCAGTATAAATTGCTACATTTAACTGGTAAAGGAATTACATCGAACCATGGAAGGTCCGGTTAATTACATCAAGCTGTTGCTCACGTGTCAATTTGATAAAGTTAACTGCATAACCCGACACGCGAATTGTAAGCTGTGGATAGTTCTCTGGATGATCCATAGCATCCATCAATTGCTCACGATCAAACACGTTTACGTTCAAGTGATGTGCATCACTACCGAAATAACCATCCAACATTGATACGAGATTAGATTTACGTGTTTCTTCTTCTTTACCCAATGCCTTAGGTACGATTGAGAAGGTATTAGAAATACCATCCAAACTATGTTCATACGGCAGTTTAGCAACAGAACTCAAGGAAGCGAGTGCACCTTTCTTATCGCGACCATGCATCGGATTGGCACCTGGAGCAAATGGTTCGCCTGCTTTACGTCCATCCGGTGTAGTTCCTGTTTTCTTACCGTAAACGACATTAGATGTGATTGTCAACACAGATTGAGTCGGCAATGCGTTACGATATGCTTTATGTTTGCGAATCATGCCCATGAATGACTCTACCAATTCAACGGCAATTTGGTCAACCATATCGTCGTTGTTACCGTAGCAAGGGAAATCTCCTTCAATTTCAAAGTCGATTGCAATGCCATCTTCATTACGGATAGGTTTTACTTTAGCATATTTGATAGCACTTAAGGAGTCAGCCGCTACAGACAAGCCAGCGATTCCGCATGCCATCGTACGGAGAATATCGCGATCATGCAGCGCCATTTCGATCCGTTCGTAGGAATATTTATCGTGCATGTAATGGATAACGTTAAGTGTATTCATATACAGTTTAGCAAGCCATTCCATCATCGGTTTGAAACGTTTCATGACTTCATCGTATGTCAAGTATTCAGAAGTGATAGCCGGAAGTTCAGGACCAACTTGTGCACCAGACTTCTCGTCTTTACCACCGTTAATTGCATACAACAAAGCTTTAGCCAAGTTCGCACGAGCACCAAAGAATTGCATTTGTTTACCGATTTCCATCGCGGATACGCAGCAAGCAATACCGTAGTCATCGCCATAGATCGGACGCATCAAATCATCGTTCTCGTATTGGATCGAACTTGTTTCGATTGATACTTTTGCACAGTATTTCTTGAAGCCCTCAGGTAATTTTTCAGACCAGAGTACAGTCAAGTTTGGTTCCGGTGCAGGTCCCAAGTTATATAAAGTATGCAAGAAACGGAAGCTGTTCTTCGTTACACGAGTCGCGCCAGATACGGACATACCACCTAGTGATTCTGTTACCCAAGTAGGGTCACCACTGAATAGATCATTATAATCAGGAGTACGCAGGAATTTGACGATACGTAGTTTCATAACGAAATGGTCAACTAGCTCTTGAGCTTGTTCTTCTGTCATTGTGCCTTCAGCTAGATCACGTTCAATATAAGCATCAAGGAATGAAGATACGCGTCCTAGTGACATTGCCGCACCGTTTTGTTCTTTGATTGCTGCTAGGTATCCAAAATATACCCATTGGAATGCTTCTTTAGCTGTATTAGCTGGCTTGGAAATATCAAATCCATGTGCTGCTGCCATTTGTTTCAATTCGCCAAATGCGCGAATTTGCTCAGATAATTCTTCGCGAAGACGGATAACATCTTCATCGATTACATCAACCTCAAGATTGTTGAGGTCTTGTTTTTTTTGTGCGATAAGGAAATCCACACCGTAAAGTGCTAAGCGACGATAGTCACCGATAATCCGTCCACGTCCATATGCGTCTGGAAGACCTGTGATAATACCTGCTTTACGAGCGGCTCTCATTTCTGAAGTATATGCATCAAATACGCCTTGGTTATGCGTTTTGCGGATATTCGTAAACATGTCTACGATGTCTTTTGGAAGCTCAAAGCCATAAGCTTTACAAGCATCGATCATCATTTTAATGCCGCCAAATGGTTGAATTGAACGTTTGAAAGGAGCATCCGTTTGAACACCTACAACTTGTTCCTTATCTTTGTCCAAGTAACCTGGAGCATGTGAGACAATCGTTGATGGTGTGTTAACATCTACATCAAGTACCCCACCAGCATCGCGTTCTTTCTTAGTTAGATCGGAAACAATCTCCCACAAAGCTTTAGTATTCTCAGTTGCGCCTTGCAAGAAAGATTCGTCACCAGTATAAGAAGCAATGTTACCCTCGATAAAATCGTGGACATTGACTTCCTTCATCCATTTGCCTTTCTTAAAACCTCTCCAACCCGACTGTACTTCCTTTACTTCTCTTTCAATCACCGACATCTGTATTCCCTCCATTTATATAGTTTGGAGTACGCGGTTTGAAGGATATTTTTCCGCGCCTCATGATTCCTTTAATTTGTGATAAATTTCACATTTCGGACACTGATAAGATAATAATCTTTGATAATAACATCTCAAATGCCCTATCACTTTGTAAGGAATCATTTATGCTATTATCATATAACAATTACCATAAAAGCATTGTGACAAATATCACTCTTCGAGTGATATTTGTCACTTTTTTTGAACTATTTGTTCACTTATTCTTCAAATCTTCCGTAGAATGCATCGCGGTATACATCAGCCAATTCTGTAACTAGTGGCAACTTCGGATTAGCAGTAGTACATTGGTCTTCGAAAGCGCGGTCTGCTAAATAGTCTACGCGTGATTCGAAATCCTTTGCATCGAAGCCAAGTTCTTGGAATGTTTCTGGAATGCCTAGTTTCTTGTTCATTTCACGAATTGCTTTGATCAAGCTCTTAACGCCTTCTTCTGTTGTACGAGCAGGCAATCCAAGAATGCGAGCGATTTCTGCATAACGTTCGTCAGCAACGAAGTGAGTATATTTAGGGAATGCAGCAAATTTAGTTGGTTTCTTAGCATTATAGCGAATAACGTGCGGCATAAGAATCGCATTTGTACGTCCATGAGCAGTATGGTATTGACCGCCCCATTTGTGCGCCAAACTGTGGTTAATGCCTAGGAATGCGTTGGCAAAAGCCATACCAGCCAAAGTCGATGCGTTATGCATTTTTTCACGAGCAAGCTTGTCGCCAGTTAATGCCGATTTTTCTAACCATTGGAACACTAGTTGAATCGCTTTGATTGCAAGACCATCCGTATAGTCACTAGCCATAACCGACACATAAGCTTCAATAGCGTGAGTCAATACGTCCATACCTGTATCAGCAACAGCGAACTTAGGCAAACTGTATACGAATTCTGGATCGATGATAGCTACGTCTGGAGTCAACTCATAATCAGCAAGTGGATACTTCGTGTTACCATTTTCTTTATCTGTGATAACGGCGAACGATGTTACTTCCGAACCTGTACCCGAAGTTGTTGGAATCGCAACGAATTTTGCTTTTTGGCCCAAACGTGGGTATTTGTAAATCCGTTTACGGATATCCATGAATTTTTGTTTCAAGTTGTTAAAGTCTGTATCTGGATATTCATAGAACAACCACATACCTTTAGCAGCATCCATTGGCGATCCGCCACCTAGAGCGATGATACAGTCTGGTTGGAATTTCTCCATCATTTCAGTACCACGTTTAACTGTTGTAGTCGATGGATCTGGCTCTACATCCGAGAATACTTCGATAGCTACTGGCGTTTGGCGTTGACGAAGATAATGTTCTACCTTCTCTACATATCCAAGCTTAACCATCATAGGGTCAGTAACGATCAGTACGCGAGTAATGTCAGGCATTTTGGCAAGATATTGAGTGGATCCTTTTTCAAAGTAAATTTTGTTAGGAATTTTGAACCATTGCATATTCACAGTACGACGATTCACCCTTTTCACGTTGATTAGATTGATAGCAGTTACGTTCGACGAAGTCGAGTTACGTCCGTAAGATCCACATCCAAGTGTTAGCGATGGTAAGTTTGTATTATAGATATCACCGATACCACCTTGCGAAGATGGTTGGTTAACCAAGATCCGGCAAGTCGGCATACGATCGGAGTATTTTTGAATAATTTCTTCGTTATTTGAGTGAATTACCGAAGAGTGACCCATACCACCGAAATGAACAACTTCAAGGGCACGTTCGATACCTTGTTCAGGGTTCTTCACTTTGTAGCAAGCAAGGATCGGGCTTAACTTCTCTGCAGACAGTGGATATTTAGTTCCCACGCCTTCAATTTCAGCAACTAGAATTTTTGTTCCAGCTGGAACACTGATTCCGCACAATTCAGCAATCTTAGTTGCTGGCATACCAACGATAGTTGGATTCACTGCACATTTATCAGCAATAATAGCTCCTGCAGTCAATTTAGTTACTTCTTCTTTATTTACAAAGTAACATCCGTTTGCGATCATTTTCTTCTTCACTTGATCGAATATCGGCTCTTCGATGATAACTGCTTGCTCAGATGCGCAAATCATACCATTATCAAATGTTTTGGAAAGAATAAGGTCATTCACCGCTTGATCAAGATCGGCAGACTTTTCAATGAAGCAAGGTACGTTACCTGGGCCTACACCTAGTGCTGGTTTACCACAGCTATATGCTGCTTTAACCATTGCGGATCCGCCTGTTGCAAGAATACATGCTACATCTTTATGATTCATAAGTGCGTTCGTACGATCCATCGAAGGATTCTCGATCCATTGGATACAATTTTCAGGAGCACCGTGTTTTACTGCAGCTTCCAACAAAATCTTAGCTGCTTCAGTACTACACGCTTGAGCAGATGGATGGAAACCGAAGATGATCGGGTTGCGAGTTTTAATCGCGATCAAGGCTTTGAAGATTGTAGTTGAAGTTGGGTTAGTTGTTGGTGTAATACCCATGATGATTCCCACTGGTTCAGCAATCTTCTGGAAGTTGTCGTAAGGATTATCTTCAATAACGCCTACGGTCTTGTTGTTCTTAATACTGTTCCAGATGTATTCCGTAGCGAACATGTTCTTAATAATCTTGTCTTCATAAACACCACGTCCAGTTTCTTCTACAGCCAACTTTGCCAGATGCATGTGTTTGTCAAGTCCTGCCAATGCCATTGCTTGCACGATCTTGTCAATTTGTTCCTGGTCCATTCCCATAAAAGCTTCAGTTGCTTTATTCGCTTTGTCGATCAGCGATTGGATATATTCCTGTGCATCCGGTTGTGCCTTTGTCGTCACTTCGTTTTTTACGGCCATCTCTCTCGTCCTCCTAGGTATTGGTAATGGATCGAACCTTATTGGTATCGTGAAAAAATTCACTTATTAGTTCGTCCTTGCGAAGCTTTGCGCTTCTCTTTATGAATAAATCATATCACACACTTTCACTCTTGTATAGTGAATTTTTTCACATACTATAAAGAAAATGAAAATATTTCAGTTAATTGAGTGTATTTTCATGTATTGCTTACATAAAAAGTATATTCAGTAAAATGAAGCCCTTTCAAAAAATAAGACTCTTTCTTCTTCCTTCTATAGAGTGGCTAAAAAAGTCCGCAATCTGAAAACCTATTAACTCTTTAGCAAAGTTATCCATAATCAAAAATAAAGTGAAATTAGTCACAATGTTGAAATTTCGACACTTTTTTTTCATTTAACAGTAACTCAAATCACAATAAACAGTATATAATTAATTTAAATTTTCAGAAAAATTTGGAGTACAAAGGGGAACTTAATGATGAATGAAATAATGAATGCTGCCCTGCCCCGTGGGAATACGAGCTGCTTCTCCGAACAAAACTTCAATCGACTCCTCGTTACCATGAAAGAAAAAGCGTATCCCGAGGGAACACACTTATTCTGGGAAGGCGACTTTTCCGATAAACTGTTCTACCTTAAACGCGGACGCGTTAAATTAACTAAATCAACTGATGAAGGCAAAGAGCTTATTCTGTATATGTACGGCCGTGGCGATATGGTCGGTCAGGCAGATCCCTTCTTTAGTAGCAAGCACAGCTTTACAGCTGAAGTAATTGAAGACAGTGAAGTTGGTGTAATTGAGCAAAAAGATCTTGAAATCATGATCTGCCAGCACTGTGACTTTGCTATCGACTTTATGAAATGGATGGGAATTCATCACCGCCTGACACAGACAAAATTCCGTGACTTAATGATGTATGGTAAACCAGGAGCTCTCTGCTCCACGCTCATTCGTCTGAGTAACACATACGGTGAGAAACATGGTGACACCATCCTTATTAACAAAAAGATCACGCATACTGATCTGTCTAACATGATCGGAGCTACTCGCGAGAGTGTCAACCGTATGCTGAGTGATCTCCGCAAGAAGGATGCATTAGAGTATGAGAACGGGATGATCGTAATTAAAGACCTCGTTATGCTACAGGACATTTGTCACTGTGAACTGTGCCCGAACGAAATCTGCCGTATTTAATGGTACTCGTCTTCGGTCGCGCCTGGAATTCTTATTTCATACCATTTGCAAACAAAAACAAGGTTGGGGGGATTTACCCTCAACCTTGTTTATATTTTACTAAGTTATTTCTTTCGTACCGGTGATATAAACCAGTATGCCATTCCAACGAATACCGCTCCACCTAAGATGTTTCCAAGAGTAACCGGGATCATATTATGCATCCAGCCGGCGATCGTAATTGTATCCGGATGATTCGGTAGAATCAAGGACAAACTAAGCAAGGTCATATTAGCCACGCTATGCTCATATCCACTAGCAATAAACGCGTATAAACACCACCAGATCAAGACTAGTTTGGAGATATCATCCTTTGCTCGATTGGCCATCCAAAGCGCAAGGCAGACAAGCCAGTTACACAATATGCCACGGAAGAACAATTCTGAGAACGGAGCAGCCATCTTCTTTGCTGATGCGGCAAAAATGAGGTGTTCCGGTGCGGCAGTCTTGAACAGTCCACTTCCCCAGACAAGCAAGGAAAGCAGCACAGCACCTGCCAAATTCCCTAGAAAAACAATAGTCCAGTTCTTAGCCGTATCCCCCACTGTCGTTCTTTTAGCGAGCGTACTCATCGTAAAAAACATATTGTTACCCGTAAACAGTTCGGATCCCGCAAACACGACAAGTGTGAGTGCAAGTCCAAACGACATCCCCATCAACGTCGTCTGGAACGGCGATTTAACTGCTGCTAGCGGAGCACCAATACTAAATATCAAAATGATACCCAATCCTACATAGGCCCCAGCTAACATTGCCGATACGATATACCGCGGCAGACTCTCATTCATCTTCTCTTTCTTTTTTACTGCCGCTTCAATTATTGCTTCCACACTTTGCGTGAACATCCGGCCTGCCTCCCCAACACTCTTATATGAACTTGATTAATCAAAGGTTAGGTTACACCGTCAAAAACTCAGACGTGGCAACCCAGACCTGGCCATCTTCTATTTTCACTGGATATACTTGAACTTGGCCATGATCTGGGGCTTGAACATTTCCTGTCTCCAGATCGATCTTCCAATCATGCAATGGATCATACAAGTAATGTCCTGATACCATGCCTTCGGCCAGAGGCCCACCTTTCGGATGAGGGCTCTCGTTCTTTATAGCAAACACGTTACCGTCTGAAGTCTGGAATACCGCAATCTCCACCCCATTTAAATCAATAACCCGACCTACTTGTTTCATAAATTGATCCAGTGAACCAACAGGATAGAACGTTTCATTTGGTAAGCTCATATTCATGACTTCTCCCTTCTCTCACACCGCTATAATAATAAGCCTACAACTGATTACTAATCTCCAACCGATGGAACATTCTATTACGGCTCTTATCATCGTTCAGCATTTTTTTCCAAGGGTCTTCAACTTGTTGCAGTGCAAACTCGATTCGATTTACTAGTGCTTTACGTGACTCAGCATTATCCAAAACAACTGCCTTGATAGTATCTAGGCCGATTCGTTCCACCCACTCTGAGGTTCTCTCTAGATAATTTCCTGTCTCCCTGTAATGCTGGATGATAGCTGAGCAAATATCGACCAATTCTTCATCTGTCTTAACCTTACAGAGACTATCCGCGAGACGTGCTTTGATCCCACCATTGCCGCCGATAAAAATTTCCCATCCACCGTCGTTACCGACGATTCCGATATCTTTGGTACACGATTCAGCGCAATTACGCGGGCAGCCGTTAACCGCTATTTTGAATTTAGCGGGGAGATCAAGTCTCTCGAACTTGCGTTCAATCAACGCACCCATACCCATCGAATCTTGCGTACCAAAACGGCAGAACTGGGATCCTACACAGGTCTTCACTGTCCGTAGGGCTTTGGCATAACCATACCCCGACGGCATATCGAGCTCCTCCCATATCTTCGGCAAGTCCGCTTTCATTACTCCGACTAAAACTAATCGCTGACCACCTGTTACTTTCACAACTTTAATATTATATTTCAAGGACACATCAGCAATCTTCTTCAATTCTTCAGGTGTGGTAATACCGCCATACATTCTCGGGATAACAGTATACGTTCCGTCCTTCTGAATATTAGCACTCATCCGCTCATTAACGAAGCGTGATTCCTTCTCATCCTCATGACTATCCGGGTAGATCATACCTAGATAATAGTTAACCGCAGGACGGCACTTCGAGCAGCCTTCTGGTTGGCTCCATCCCAACACATTCATTACCTCTTTGGTTGTTTGAAGACCTTTCGCTTTGATCTCCGCCACAATCTCATCCCGGCTCATGGTTGTACATCCACAGATGCCCTGTTTGTCCGCGGTTTTGAACCCATCACCAAGTACATATTGCAAAATTTGCTCCACAACTGGTTTACAGCCACCGCACGAACGGGTTGCACCTGTGCAAGCTTTAATTTCATCGACTGTAGTTAATCCTTGGTTCGTAATAACATCCACGATGGTTCCTTTGGTGACACCGTTACAACCACAGACAATTTCTTCATTAGACATACTTTCTACCGAAGTGGTTTTCTTACCCCCTCCGCCACAGCACCCTGAACCCATCAGAGATTCATACAATTCATCTGTCATCTCTGTTCTCTGCTTGATGAGCTTTTGCAGTTCTGCTGAATCTGTAATATCACCAAATAGTACTGCTCCAACCATTACTTTATCTCTCAGCAGAATTTTCTTATATGTTTGTTTCCATTCATCCTTATTTGCAATGATCATATGTCCTGGTCCATCAATAAACTCACCGGTTGAGAACACATCAACACCAGATATCTTTAATTTAGTTGACACAACGGATCCTTCGTACGGTGCAGTATCTACGCCACAAATATGTTTGGCCAAAATCATTCCTTGCTCAAACAGCGGAGCTACAAGTCCATAGCAAGTTCCACGATGTTCTGTACATTCTCCAACCGAATACACACCTTCCATCGAGGTTTGCATGTAATCGTTCACGACGATTCCACGGTTCACATCGATCCCGCTCTCTTTTGCTACCACAATATTTGGCTTAATACCTACCGCCATGACAACGAATTCTGCATCCAATACCGAATCATCAGCAAATCTTAGTCCGCTTACTCTTTTATCACCAAGTAACTCAGCTGTTTGCGCACCCATCTTGAACTTAATTCCTTGACGTTCAAGTTCTGCCTGTAGCATTGACGACGCTTGATGATCAAGTTGGCGCTCCATTAAGTCGTCCATCAGATGGACGACCGTTACGTCCATACCCAATTGAACAAGTCCCTTAGCCGCTTCTAACCCAAGCAAACCGCCACCAATTACAGCAGCTTTCCGGTAAACTTGGGCTGCTTGAAGCATCTGATTACAATCCGCGATATCTCTGAATCCTACGACCCCTTCTTTGTCACTCCCAGGAACCGGAAGAATAAACGAATTGGATCCAGTGGCAATAAGTACTTTATCGTACGGAACGCGTACTCCATCCTCGGTTACAACTTCCTTCGTTTGTTCATCAATTTTGGCAACCGTTGTTCCTATGTGCAATGTAATTCCGTTATCTTGATACCAATGGAGATCATTAAGCACGATATCATCGATCGTCTTGCTGCCTTCCAAAACGTAAGAGAGCATAATTCGGTTGTAATTCGGATGTTGTTCACTTCCGAACACCGTAATGTCAAATTTAGTTGTTAGTTTTAAAATTTGTTCAACAGCGCTGATTCCCGCCATTCCGTTGCCAATCACTACAAGTTTCTCTCTATACGTTGTCATTTTGATTGCCTCCTTCAAAGTCCTACGGTTACGACATGACGATCACAACTTATATTTCAGAATCATGCTGAAAGTCTACATTAGATTGATATCAATAGGTTGTGATTAGATTCACATTAATTGTGAAATTTTGCACAATATTTGTCATACTTTTCTAATAATTGCTATTGAAAAATCCGCAAACACCTCTTATTACGAAGTGCTTGCGGCTAAATGAACTGCATTTATGCTTTCGTATACCGTGGGAACAAAATATTATTCTCTAAATGCACATGTGTAAATGTCATACCTTCCAATTCTTCTAAACGCGCATAAGTCATTCTATACGTTGTACATGCGTGTGCTGGAGGCACAAAATCCCCTGTTAACTCCCGTAGTTTCTTCAGAATATCTCCCGCAGCGTCATGCTCTGCCTCCAACTCTTCTATAGAAGAGCGAAGTTTGGATAGCACCTCATCCTCCTGCCCTAATTCCCAATTTATCATTTTAGGAAATACCTCGGCTTCTTCCTTGCCCGTATGCTCTAGCAGTTCAGACATGAGTTGACCAAACAAACGCTCTACCTCTATCAAGTGAGGCCCGGATTCACCATGAACCCGTGATACTTTCATCACACTTTTCTTCAGTTCCGGTAGCTCTTCTCGTAAATAACGATGATGTTTGTTAACAATATGCCCGATCAGATCCGCTGATTCCGCCACTGCCCAAGAGTCTCCTTCTTCCGCATCTGGATGATCAGCTACCAGTTGAGCAAGATCAACAAGAAGCTCTTCCACATCCATATTTCTCTCTGCGGCTGCTTCATGTAGAGGTCGATTCCCACCACAGCAAAAGTCGATTCTCCGGCTACGGAAATAATCCGCCGACTTCGGAAATTGAACAACAATATCCCTAACAAAATCTTCTTTATCAAAATACAGCTGTACTTTATTAGCCATATCAAATTCCTCCTTGTAAAATAAGATGTTGAAATGGTACCCTTCGGGATCATCGTACCCCAAGGATTCCGAGCTCCTTGTGATCCTGATCACTTAGTATTTGCAGAAAATAAAAACGAAAAAAAGCCCCCACCACTGAAACATCGAGTGGGGAGGCTTCTTACGTAAACTATAAAATCATCACTTATTTAATTATTTGAGGACGTCATGATCAACATAGCGTTCACCGTTCAATTCGCTAATTAGCTCAATCGCTACTTTAGCACCGTCCCCCGCCGTAATAATCGTGTGTACACTGACTCCAGCGACCGTTCCCGCAGCCCAAATACGCGGCTTGCTCGTACGACCATTTCCATCAGTAGCAATCACGGTCTTGATGCGTGGCTCTCTTCCATCCCGAAGTTCCAGTCCGATAGCGCTTGCAAGTTCAGTGATAGCACCTGTTGCTAAAATAATGTGGGAAGCTTCGTAGCTGCGACCTGATTCCGTTTTGACGGTAACCTTTTTTCCGCCGTTGGTATCCACGACAGTGACCTTTTCTTCAATAAACTTGGCACCTAATGTTTCGGCCTGTTCCCGCCCGGTTTTGAGTAAATCCGGTCCGGATACATCTTTAGCACCATAGTGGTTTCTTATCCAAGCTCGTTTCGTCATGCTGGCATTGCTATCAAGGACAAGCGTTTCCTTGCCCGCTTTTGCCAGAAATAAAGCTGCGCTAGCTCCCGCTGGCCCCGCTCCGATCACAATCACTTCAGCCACAAATACACCCACTTCCATTTTTTTCCATGCCGCACCATCACTAGTAACGGCATGTCATGTTTACTGAACCCATTGCTCTGCCCAAGATTGAACCTGCTCCATCACCGGACGTAGTGCACGTCCTTTGTCGGTTAGCTCATACTCAATTCGTACAGGGGTCTCTGGATAAACATGCCGAATAAGAATACCCTCGTTCTCTAAATCTTTCATCCGCTCAGATAGCATCTTGTCACTCATCGTAGGAATTCGGTTGGAGATATCCTTGAACCGTTTAGGTCCGCCCATTAGGGATTGAATAATCAAACCGTTCCAGCGTTTTCCCAAAAAAGAAAAAGCTGTTTCAAAGCGCGGACACATTGCACTTTGCTCCTCCATCACATTTCACCTCTTTACATTTAAAACGTAACCATCAAAAAAACTTACATTTAGTTAGTATATATCATTTTAACACATTTTTACACGGGTGCATACTGAGATGATTTTCAATATTGTTATAAATAAACGACCGCCTGAGCGGCGGCCGCTATTGATAGTATATTTCTTCTTTACTTACTTATACCCACCAAGCTTCAGTTGGAGCATCTTCTATAAGAATACTTTGCAAATTGCGAACAGCTTTGGTTAAACCTTCCTCAATAGACATCAATCCATCTTCATGTTCAATGCTGACTGCATAATCGTAACCTATCAATCGTAGAGCACTGATAATATCAGCCCAAGTCTTAAGATCATGACCATATCCAACGGTACGGAATTGCCAAGCCCGATCCAACATGGATGTATAAGGCTGCATATCCGTAATCCCATACTTATTCACATTAATCGGGTCAAGCGAAGTATCTTTGGCGTGGAAATGATGAATTGCTCCTGCCCGTCCAAGAATGTTTATTGCTTGAACAGGATCGATTCCCTGCCACCACATATGGCTTGGGTCTAAGTTGGCCCCAATAACTTCTCCCGCGGCTTCCCGAAGCCGAAGTAGTGTAGCTGGAGTGTGTACAGAAAATCCGCCATGAAGCTCCAATCCTATTTTCACACCATGATCAGCAGCGTATTTGCCCCACTCTGTCCAATAAGGAATAACTTTATTGTCCCATTGCCATGTCAATATTTCTTGGAAATCGTTAGGCCATGGCGCAACAGGCCAGTTCGGATATTTAGCATCTTCATGATCGCCGGGACAACCCGAAAATGTATTAACGACTGGAACCTCCAACAATTCAGCCAATTGAACAGTCTTCACAAAAGTATCGTGAAATTCCTTAGCAATCGCCTTTTGTGGATGTAGCGGATTACCATGGCAACTGAGCGCACTAATGATCATGCCACGTGATTCCACCGCACGCTTAAATTGATCCCGTGCAGCTTTATTCTCTAACAGTTCATCCGGATTACAATGGGCAGTTCCTGGAAATCCTCCCGTTCCAATCTCGACTGCTTTCAATCCTTGTGCAGCAGCTAGATCCAGCGCCTCTTCAAATGGACGCCCCCCAAACAATACTAAAAACACTCCGAGTTTCATGTGTATTTGCTCCTTTTAAAAGTTTTGTTAGCATTCACTTCAATGATTGATCTTCGTCAAAACTTACTTCGTAAGCGTATGCTTAGTTTTGTTAGCATTTACTTCAATGATTGATCTTCGTACGCTTTGTTTTGTTGCTATTAATCAAAATAGACCGTTTTCCCTGTCTTAGCTGACTCGTAGATAGCTTCGAGAATTTCCGTTACAACAAGCGCCTGCTCTGGTTTAACCACCGGTTCTTTATCCTCAAGGATAGCTTCAACCCATGCTCTTGCTTCTCTGTTTGAGTCTGTTTCCTCTTGTCCATCAAAGAAAGCAACTCCACCTGCTCCAAGCTCCACCTTCGTTTCATACAACCGGCTAAGCTTCTCCCCATTAATCCGAAGACCGTTAGTCATATCAGCTCCGCCTTCAGTACCACACAATAACGTTTTCGCTTCACCAGTTTCAACTACGTTCAATGCCCAACTTGCTTCCAGCATAATCGTAGCGCCATTCTTCATCGTAACAAAACCAAACGCTGAGTCTTCTACCTTAAATTGTTCTGGATCCCAAGGACCAAAAGCATTGGCAGCATTAACGCGGTTCCCTAGCTTATGATATACAGATCCTGTTACACTCTTTGGTTCGTAGTTATCCATCAACCATAACGTTAGATCCAATGCGTGCGTGCCGATATCGATTAATGGTCCCCCGCCTTGCTTCTCTTCATCCAGGAATACGCCCCATGTTGGTACCGCACGACGTCTAACCGCCAGCGCTTTCCCGAGATAAATATCTCCCAGTTCTCCATTCTCGCATAGTTCCTTTAGGTATAAACTGTCGCTACGGAATCGATTCTGATAAGCAATGCTTAGCTTCTTACCAGTACGTTTGGCAGCGTCTAGCATCAAGCGTGCTTGTGCTGTCGTCTTCGCCATCGGTTTCTCACACATTACATGTCTACCTGATTCCAAAGCTGCTACGGAAATCTCAGCATGCGAATCATTTGGTGTACAAACGTGAACCACATCAAGCTCACATTCTTCGAGCATTTTACGGAAATCTTCGTATACTTTTGCACCCTCCGTGCCATACTTAGCCGCGGCTCGCTCTGCACGATCTACAACGATATCACAAAAGGCGACTAACTCCACCTGTGGTTGTACTGAAAGACTAGGTAAGTGCTTACCAGTAGCAATACCTCCGCATCCGATAATCGCAACTCTTAACTTTTTAGACATTTAAATTTCCTCCTTGTTTAGCATATCCGTGGATCCAATCCATACTAACCTTAATACTTTCAAGTGCATCTTGTGTACAATAGTCTTGTTCTACAACCAACCACTCAACTCCTGCATCCACAGCAGCATCAGCAATTGCTTTAATAGTAATCTCACCTTTACCAAGTTCCACAGTCTCCGGAGATCCATCTTCCTTGGTAATCATATCTTTCAGATGCAAGATCGGTAGTCGATCACTATATTTAGCAATGTACTGCAACGGATCGTAACCAGCATAGGACACCCAACAAGAATCCAATTCAACTTGCAGCAGCGATGCTGGAACTTCCTCATAGATAGTATCCAGAACGGTCTTATCACCGATCAACTGTGTTAATTCAAATTCATGGTTGTGATAACATAAGACTACACCCACCTCGTGACAGCGCTTACCAATCACTTTCAAATCCTCAATTACTTCATCCCAACGATTACGATCTTCCTCACTCAAATACGGGCAAATGAGATAACGATTACCGATAGCTAGGTTAAAAGTAATTTCTTCCTCAAGTTGATCGCGTAGCTTTTCATATGGCGTATGAGCGCCTAAAGCAATTAGGCCTGTCTCATTTAAAATCTCAGTTACCTGCTGGGCCGAGCGACCGTAAAATCCTGCAAATTCAACACCCTGATAGCCAAGTTCAGCAACCTTACGCAACGTTCCTTCAAAATCATTGTCTAGTGCTTCGCGAACAGTATAGAGCTGTAATCCTACTCTTACCAAATTGATCACCTCATATCGTTAATCTTTACATCTATCATGGTATTTCAATTTGTCTAAATGTAAAATGAATAATATGATTGAAACATGAACAATCTGATCATAATTTTTGGCGAAGTAATGGAGGACGCTTATGAATGAGAATCAAAACCTGCAAATATTAACAGCGGGGTACTCGATGCACCGCAAGCCCTACATAGCGAACCAACCTGACGGATTAGACAACCATTTAATACGTCTGCAAACTACCGGCAAATGCCGTATCCGTTTGAATGGTCGTTTGGAGCTTCTAGAGCCCGGAGATCTAGTCCTATTCTCACCCAATGAACCCTATGAACTTAGAATAGAAGCAGAGTTTACCCAAGTTGGTGAAGCGGCCGTCTCAAGTGGTGATTATCATATCTTTTTGCAAGGAAAATGGATTGAAGACTGGTGGAAATTGCATCAACGCCCAAATAAGATCAAAGTCCCTCTATCCGAAGGCATTATCGGAGCATTCCGGCAGATCATGACCGAGCTACGACGGATTTCAAATCCTTGCCCCGAAATCGCGGAATATTATTTAAAAATATTGTGTATGGATATCGATCGAAATTTGCTCCAACAGCCACTACCGACCTATCGAACCTATCTTGCCCACCGGATCAAGAATTATATTGAAGAAAATGCTTCAACAACGTTTAAACTTGAAGACGTAGCTTCCCATGTTGGGATTAGTGTATCTCGCGCTGTCCACCTGTTCAAGGAAGCTTTTGCCACGAGTATTATCCAATATACGTTAGAGGTTCGGCTCAACATGGCGCGTGAACGCATTGCGTTTAGTCCCTTGTCACTGGAACATGTCGCAGAAAGCTCAGGGTTTCCGAACTACAACTATTTCCACAGAGTATTTCGTAAACGTTACGGCATGTCACCAAAACAATTTCGTCTGGATGCTCACCAGAATCAGTAGGTGTATCCACATAAAGAAGGCCGCTTGACTAGAATCGTCAAGCGGCCTTTTGTGTATGATATGAGTGCTCTCTTAGCTATGTGAGTGATCCACCGCGCTAGGTTGTTTACGGTTTTTCTTAACATAAGTTCCTAATCCCACGATTATCACAATAACAAGTAATTCGAAACCATACTTTATAAATCCATTTGCAAACCAATCATGTACTAGTGGTTCTTCTACAAGCATCTTCGCTGCTGTCCAAGCCAGTACTGCAGCACCAATTGTGATGACTATCGGATAACGTTCTGTAAGCTTCAGAATCATGGTACTGCCCCACACCATAATCGGTACAGAAATCGCCAGCCCAATGACTACTAACAAAAAGTCGCCATGTGCAGCTCCTGCTACGGCAAGAACGTTGTCCAGTCCCATCATAGTATCTGCGATAATAATCGTCCGGATGGCGGCCCACATCTGATTACCTGCTTTAATATCATGGTTCTTCTCATCCACGAGTAACTTGTATGCGATCCACATAAGCGCAAGTCCCCCAGCAAGACGAAGACCTGGGATATTAAGCAATTGAACTACCAGTACGGTCATAATGACACGGACTATTATAGCCCCCACTGTTCCCCACATAATAACTTTCTTCTGATCAGCCTTTGGTACATTCCTTGCAGCAAGCCCAATGACAATTGCATTGTCTCCCGCCAGCACAAGGTCGATCATCACAATAGATAGCAATGCCATCCAAAAATCCACCGACATAAAATCCATTCTCTCTCCCCCTTATTATCTTTTTATGATGCCCTACATTCAAAAAAAATGCGCCGTACCGCAGTACTCGGCACGACGCAAAATTTGCATCAAAAGAGACCTTCACCCAAGTACTATACGCCGGGCAAAGGTCTCGCTAACAACACTAATGTCGCAATAAAGCCGGGGATTTCTCCCGTAATGACGACTTTACTGTTATAAGCTACTCCCCTTTGGGAACCATGCATGTTTAATTAAAATTATTATAGCACGTACTCTTTCTATCCGCCAAGATATTTTCCTACATTAGATGCATGCTCCCATTTTTGATATGATAGACGAATAGATAGGAGGAAAGTAGACATTTATGAAAAGATGGATTGCCATTGCTATATACTTCGTAACATTCACTTTGGCCTTTACATATAAAGAGGATTTAGCCGCCCTAATCAACGATCAACCCTCTATTTGGAGCCTATTTGCTCTCTCGATCCTATTTGCCCTAGTTCCCATCATGCCTTATAGAATCGTAATCGCTGCTGCAGGATACATAGTCGGCACCTGGACCGGTGGAATGATCACGCTAATTGGATCTACGATAGCAGGGGCATTGTTCTATTGGGGTTCTGCATATGGATTTCGTGAACCTGCTCTACGGTGGATTGGATCACTTAAAACTCTCGAACGCGTGACTCAATTCATCAATAAACGGCCGTTTGCAGCCATTATCGTATGTCGTCTTATCCCTGTGTTACCCCAAACGGCTGTTAACATCTATGCCGGAGTTGCTGGTATTCCATTTATGACTTACTTGCTCGCCTCGATCATCGGTAAGTTCCCCAGTATTTTTCTGTATGCGTATCTAGGCAATTCCATTCTATCTGAACCTATAACAGCTTTGGGAGTAACAGCGGTGTACCTCCTATTTCTCGCCATCGTACTTTGGATATACAAACGATTCCGGAGAGATCAAAGTCAGTGATTTTGGGTTTTATCTTAAAATTGATATAATAGAGGATGAAACGGAGGGAAATACATGAATCCAGCGTCAACTACTAATACTAATAGAGAGCTCGCCACTTTTGCTGGCGGATGTTTCTGGTGTATGGTGTCACCATTTGAGGAGCTACCCGGCATCCATAGCATACTTTCGGGTTATACAGGTGGCCACACGGACAATCCAACCTATGAAGAAGTTTGCACCCATAACACCGGTCATTATGAAGCCGTACAAATCACGTTTGATCCAAATATTTTCCCATACCGTAAACTTCTTGAACTGTTCTGGCAACAGATCGATCCGACAGATGCGGGTGGACAATTTCATGATCGGGGCCAATCTTATCAGACAGCGATATTTTATCATAATGAACAGCAACAAAGAGAAGCAGAAGAGTCTAAATTGCAACTTGAACAAAGTGGTCGCTTCGACAAACCGATAGTTACACCGATTCTACCGGCTGCTCGGTTCTATGTAGCTGAGGAATACCATCAAGGTTACCACAAGAAAAACCCAGCACATTACAAGCGGTACCGCAAAGGCTCTGGCCGAGAGGACTTCATCGAGAATCATTGGTCCGGTCCTCTAGATAACGAACAACTTAAACAACGACTTACACCGGTTCAATACGAGGTTACACAGAATCAGGGTACAGAGCGACCATTCACAGGCGAATATTGGGACCATGAAGGTGAAGGTATCTATGTGGATATCGTATCAGGTGAACCTCTCTTTAGTTCCAAAGACAAATACGATGCCGGTTGTGGCTGGCCTAGCTTTACACGTCCCTTGAGAGAATACAACATCAAGGAGAAGACGGATTCAAGCCATTTCATGATCCGAACTGAGGTACGTAGTAAGGAAGCAAACTCACATCTTGGCCATGTGTTTAATGACGGACCAGAGCCAACTGGGCTGCGCTACTGTATCAACTCTGCCGCACTACGTTTTGTGCCGAAAGAGGATTTGGAGAAAGAAGGATACGGAGAATACGTTCATTTATTTAATTAAAACGCAAAAAAACGGCCTGAGCTATTAAGCTCGAGCCGTTTTCTTCTTCATGCCATATGGAACACGGACTGGTGCCAGATCTCTCTTGCCATAATTCACGATCCAAGTAATCACTTTTCCGGATATCAGTACCGCCATAATCGTAAACATTGTTTCTGCAAAAGGTAAGAAGAACAATGAAATCATCAGTACTATTGCATCCATCAGAATAAATACAGTTCCGATCTTAATACCTGACCACTGACTTACGATCAGAGATAAAATATCATCCCCGCCCGTCGCTCCTCCAGCTCTCAGCACCATACCTGCACCAATCCCAATAAGTACACCTGACAACAAAGCCACTAGCGGCAAATTGTGGTGCAAATTCAAGGTAAGTGGTGAGAACCTCTCACATAACTCGTAGAACGCAGAGAACATCATCGAAGCGAACAAACTGCTTACAATGAATTTACGCCCTTTTAGAAACAGAGCTAGAATAAAAATAGGAATATCTAGTACAATCATCGATAACGCAGGTGGCAAATCAAATAAATATTTACCTAGGAGCGCTAGCCCCACAAAACCGCCTTCCGACAGCCCATTTTGAAAATTAATATGGTAATAAGTAAAAGCTAATAAAAAAGACCCAAGCAACATCATCAATAACTGTGAACCTTCAATCTGCCATTTGTGCGCTTTCCTCATCCAGAATCCCTCTAATCGTAGTTTTGTTGACCTTACGGCAACTCCCTACGAAGAGGTTCTTGGAGGACTTTGTCCTTCGCATTGTCACACTCTTCTTTCGTAGGGTTGTTGGCCATAAACCGACACGCCACGAAAGAAGCTAAGTATAAGAGAGATCACAACGTTTCCAAATCGTCCTTTGGGGATTCGTCCTTCGGGAACACATGGTATCCTGATCCTTTCAAGTTTATTTATTTATATTTATTATAACACAGACTCAGTAATGACTAAACAGCTTGAACACAAACAAATAATTTATTTGCAATAATGTGATAAATATCATTGCGAAGCATGACTAATTCACATTTTGTTAAACTCTATTGTGACCAAAATCACTCTTTCGTCTATTACCACTGCCTATACTTGATGAGGTAGTTGATCAATTCCACTAGAAAGAGGGTACCACTATGCTCGATTCCAAAATGATTGAGATTATTAAATCCACTGTTCCTGTGCTTGAAGTTCATGGGCAGACTATAACGAAAACATTCTATCAAACGATGTTTAAAAACCATCCCGAGCTACTGAATATATTCAATCATGCTAACCAACGTCAAGGTAAACAACCTGCAGCTCTGGCCAACGCGGTCTATGCTGCGGCCGTACACATTGACCGTCTCGAAGAGATTTTACCTGTCGTTAAAGGGATCGCACAGAAACACCGGGCATTAGGTATTCAACCAGAGCATTACCCGATCGTAGGAGAAAATCTGCTCGCCGCAATCAAGACCGTACTCGGAGATGCAGCAACCGACGAAATTATAGAGGCATGGCGTCAAGCTTACGGTATTATTGCTGACGTGTTCATCAGTATTGAAGCGCAAATGTACAATGAAGCCACAGAGCAAAAGGGTGGATGGCGTGGTTTCCGTCGCTTCATAGTTGACCGCAAGGTCAAGGAGAGCGATGTTATCACTTCCTTTTATTTGAAACCGGAAGACGGCAACGAGATTGCTTCCTATCAACCGGGACAATACATCACGGTTTCTGTTAAACCCGAGAATCAGGAATTTACCCATCTCCGTCATTACAGTCTATCTACTGCTCCAGTGCATCCTTATTACCGTATCTCCGTTAAGCGGGAAGATGCCATTATGGATAAGCCCGCTGGTATCGTATCTAACTATCTGCATACCCAAGTGGAGGAGGGAGATATTCTAGAGATCAGCGCGCCAGCTGGAGACTTCACTCTGGATCAATCGAAAGACACCCCTGTTGTCCTGCTTAGCGGCGGCGTAGGTCTTACTCCGATGGTCAGCATGCTAGAAACGATTCTTCAAAATGATCCTGAGCGGGAAGTTGTATATATTCATGCTGCACGCAACGGAAGCCAACATGCGATGAACAAACATATCAAAGGCCTCACTAAGCAGCATGCGAAACTCCGTTCCTACTTGATTTATGAGTCACCTGAAATCGGTGATAGCTGTGACAAAAGTGGGTTTATCGATCTTCCTTGGTTAAAGACAGTGGCTGACTCCCAGGCGGATTTCTACTTTTGTGGACCTGTACCATTCATGCGAGCGATCAATCAGGCGCTTCAGGAATGGGGTATACCTGAGGATCGCATTCATTTCGAATTTTTTGGTCCAGCCGATAGCCTTTAGTACTTCTTCTTCAGAAAAGGTGCACCAATAACTCCATCTCTCGATACGCCAAAAGGCAACGAAATCCCAGCTAAGGATCGTTGCCTTTTAAGTTTTGAGCAGTTTTATCCGTTCCTTAAACGTTCTAGTGTCCGCGCAATAATCGGTTAACGGTCTCTCGTCTAACACCAATCAGTTGGCCTATCTCCTCCTGAGTCAAATATTCCGTTAGAGGAATGCCATTTGCATGATTCTTCAGCCATTTCTCAAGTAGCCCCAGTCTTTCGGCAGGGGTACCCACGGTCAGATGATCCAGTCGTTCCTGCATGAATCGAACTTTCTCCTGTAACAGCTTCGCCACTTCAAGCGGCTTTTTTGGATCCTCATTCAGCTCACGATACCAGTCCTGAGCCGGGATAGTCTCCACCTCACTGCGGATGAGTGCTACTGCCGTACCATGGATATCTTTAGGTGAGATAAGTGAATGATGCGGAACCATTTCACCAGGGTATAGAATGTTAAATAGAACCATATTCCCATTCTCATGTAGACGCGTCACCTTGAATAAACCACTCTTGATATGGTATATGAACGCTCCCTCATCGCCCTGCCGAAATAAAATCTCTCCCTTATGTAAAATCATTCATCCCTCTCCATTCCGATAAGCCGCTATTAAAAACTATTATATCAAAAATTAAGACAGACTTCTCTGTTATTCAGAGTCTAGCTTAATTTTTTACTATTCTATATCTTGTTGGATTATTTAGCCTTTGTATTATTGAGCATGATCTGGTATATAATAAAAGGCGAACATACTTTCGTATTTTTCATAAAATGAAGGGTCATGAGGTCAAAGATTATACTTGAATACACCCTATCCCATGATCACGAGCATTTTTAACGGAGGGTTAACCCATGACGAGACAAATTTTTTTAATCGATGGACAGTCCTTTTACGCATCCGTGGAAAAAGCGGCTCATCCCGAATATCGTGATAAGCCAGTTGCCGTCGGAGACCCCGCAAGGCTAAATGGTATTATACTGGCAGCATGTCCTATCGCTAAATCTTACGGTGTAACTACAGCGTCACGAGTCGGAGAGGCATTAGCTAAATGTCCAGAATTGATTGTCATCCGTCCCAGAATGCGGACCTATATTCAAATCTCGCTATTAATCACACAAATCTTCGAATCCTATACAGATCTTGTGGAGCCTTACAGTATCGATGAGCAATTTTTGGATGTTACAGGCTCGCTCAATTACTTTGGATCTCCTCATGAACTAGCCAGAAGAATTCAAGACCATGTACATCTATCAACAGGTGTCCTGACAAGGGTTGGGATAGGTCCTACGAAAGTTCTCGCCAAAATGGCGACCGATAATTATGCCAAAAAGATACCGGAAGGAATATTTGAACTCTCATTTGATAAATTGGAATCTACATTATGGAAGCTCCCTGTGCATCATATGTTCATGGTAGCATCCGCTATGACCCGTCACTTTACCCGGATGGGCCTAACCTGCATCGGTGATATTGCATGCATGGAATTCGGTGAATTCAAACAGCGAATGCGGCGTGAAATGGGAAAACAAAGCGATATCCAGGCGGGGTATTACTGGCAGATTGCACGGGGAATCGATCCAAGCCCCGTTGTAGCTGGAATACGACATCAGTTAAAATCGGTCAGCCATGGCAAAGCGCTTCGCTGGAGTCTATACACCGGGCTCAAAGACATTGAAATCGTCCTGCTTGAGCTAGTCATAGAGGTCTGCCGACGCACCAGGCGACATCATTATATGGGCTCAGTTGTTTCTGTCTCCGCTGCGGAAACGGATGGTAAACGATCTACTTGGTTTAGTCGACAAACGACACTACCACAACCGACTTCCCTAACCCATGAAGTTGCTGCTGCTGCACATAAGCTGTTCATAGAACACTGGAGTGGATTACCTCTCAGTAACCTAAGTGTTTCCTTATCTCAACTGACGGACGATAGCATGATTCAACTTACCCTTTTTGAAGATCGATCCCTCGCTTATCGTAAAGAACGAGCGATCGATGGAATCAAACATCGGTACGGGAGCGATGCCATTGTGCGCGCCTCTTCTCTAATGGAAGCTGGTGTGGCACGAGAAAGAGCCGAACAAATTGGAGGGCATTATAAATGAGTAAGCTTGACGATAACGAACGGTGGAAATCTAAGATGTTATTGACAGAACATGTTGAGGGTTATGAACAACGACAACATTCTCATGAGAACAAGATCATCACTACCGAGGAACGGACAATGATCCGTGACTATATTTTACTACCGTACATGGAAAAGATGGTTCAGAAGAGCCTAGCTGACATCGAATACTCAACCAATATTCTAAAACGCCTATATCTGATGGCCGGCCAAAAGATTCTGGACCAGATCGTAAAAGACTTATATAGACTACGACGTGAGCTTAAGAGACGTAATATCAAAATTTTAACTGAGGAGCAATCCGAGTTGGTTGTCTATCATCGTTATTATTGTCGGGGATATGAGGAACAGTTTGGTATGACTCGTGATGTTATGCGATCAGAGATAAGCTTGCAATTGACAAAGTATATCTCTGGGTTAGCCATGCAGCTCAAAGAATACTCCAAAGAAACAAAATGAAGAAGCACCTTACAACTAACGACAAAGTCTGTTACATTACATTTCAGATATATTCACCCAGCGGCGCTCATCAATCGAGCGTTCAACGGCTTCAAGCACAGCCTGACATTTCACTCCGTCACGGAAATTAGGCTCTGGCTGTCGCCCTTCCTCAATAGCGGAAGACAATTCTAACATTTCGTGAATGAATGTGTGCTCAAAACCAATCGTATGACCCGGCGGCCACCATGCGTCTGCATAGTCATGCGTAGGGTCTGTTGCAAGAATACGGCGAAATCCTTGCACATCCTCATCATCAGAAGTGAAATAAACTTCAAGCTCATTCATCCGTTCAAAATCAAACTTCACACTACCTAAACTTCCGTTAATTTCAAAAGAATTCGTTGAGCGGTGTCCAGCGGCAAATCGTGTTGCTTCAAAACTGCCCATGGCACCGTTTTCAAAACGGGCTAAAAACAACGTCGCGTCATCTACAGTTACCGGACCCTTAGGATCATCCTTGCTTCCTTTGGCACTTAAGCCCGTCATTTCAGTGGCAATCGGACGCTCCTTGATGAAGGTCTCACTCATCCCGATAACTTCGTGTATATCTCCAACTAGAAAATGAGCCAAATCAATGAGATGAGCACCAAGATCACCATGAGAACCGGACCCGGCGATTTCCTTCTGTAATCTCCAAACCAATGGGAATTCGGGATCAATAATCCAATCCTGCAAGAACCACGCTCTAAAGTGATAAATAGTGCCTAATCTTCCACTCTCCACAAGCTTTTTCGCCAGTCTTACCGCCGGAGAAAAACGATAGTTGAATCCGACCATATGGACGATACCCGCATCTTCAGCAGCATATAGCATTTCTCGAGCATCCTCTAATGTTAGCGCAAGCGGCTTTTCGCAGAAGATATGTTTACCCGCATGAGCTGCCGCCAGCGCAATCTCCTTATGCGCATTACTTGGCGCGTTGATATCAATAAGATCAATGTCCTCCCGGGAAATTAGTTCTCTCCAATCCGTGACACTTTCACTCCAGCCTAACTGAACTGCCGCTTGACTCACCGCGCCAGCATTTCGCCCGCAAATAACGGACATCTCCGGCTTTATTGCCTGGGGGAAGAACATCGGCAAGCTTTGATATGCATTACTGTGAGCTTTGCCCATAAATTTATAACCGATCATTCCAATGCGTAATTGCCCCATCAGCTTCGCAACCTCCTTACGAGTTGAGATATAGATCATCCTTTCCACTTATGTACACGCGTACATTCTCTCGCAAAGAATGACCTTGGTCAATCCTTATTTATAGATACCATTTAACTATGGAATAAAAAAAAGACCGTTCACCAGCTACGCTCGCGAACGATCTCCTCGATTGTCTGTCCTATGATCTTATTGGGCCGTTAAGATTTGTGGACCATCGCCCATAATAACAATGGTATGTTCATATTGTGCGGATAGCTTGCCATCAACGGTTCTCGCTGTCCATTCATCATCATCGATCGTGATCCGATACGTTCCTTCGTTGATCATCGGCTCAATAGTCATGGCCATACCTTCCTTCAACCGGATTCCTTTACCAGCAATGCCTACATGCTCATAATTCGGCTCTTCATGCAAACTTCTACCGATTCCATGTGCCAGCAAGTCACGTACGACTGAAAAACCATTGGATTCCGCATGAGCTTGAATGGCTGAAGTCACATCACCCAGACGATTCCCGGGTAACGCCTTCTCAATCCCGATATATAGGCATTCCTTCGTAACCTTCATCAGCTTCTCTGCAACCGGACTCACTTGGCCAATGGCATAAGTCCAACCCGAATCACCGAACCAGCCATTGTATTCGACCACGATATCGATTGTAACAATGTCGCCATCATCTAATTTTCTGCGTGACGGAAAACCATGGGCAACCACATCATTAACAGAAGCACATGTTTCAGCAGGAAAGCCATTATACCCTTTCGTAAACTGCTTCCCGCCTAATTTTACAATATGCCTAGCAACCATATCATTAATTTCGAGCGTGGTGATCCCAGGCTCAATAATCTTAGCAATCTCTCGGTGACAGTCTGCCACAATCTGGCTCGCCGGTTTCATTTCTTCGATTTCTCTTGGTGATTTCAATATAATCATCTTCGTTTCACTCCTTAAATTTGCACTTTCTTACGCTGAATTAGGCCCTCTAACAGAAAATCAGCGATATCTTTGGCATCCTCCTGTAAGCTCCCTACTCTAAGGGAAGGCAAGGCGCATCCAATCAAAGAGGCAAGCAACATTTGAGCCCTCTTTTTCGCATTTAGTAAGGGTAATGAGGTTTCATGTGCGATTAAGCTTGCCAAAGGTATGAACACCTTCTCTTGATAAGCTGTAACAAGTGACTCAGCCTGTTCCCCAGACAATGAACGAAAATCATCGATACTCATTTTACATAACAAATATAAGGCATGATCCTCTGCCCAGCATTCCATAAGTGAAACAACAGTGTCTTTAAACTCACATGGATTAGAGTTACCCTGTTTTGCTACACCATACATCCATTCAGCGGCCCGATCCATAGCCTGCCACAACAGATCATGGAGTAGATCGTTTTTGTTCTTGTAATAGTGATAGACCGTTCCATATCCAAGACCTGCCTCAAGGGCTACATCTCGAATTTCCATGAGCATGCCTTTATCGAGATAAACGTCGGCGGCCGACTTAACAATTTGGGTCATTCGAATTCGCCTTATTTCTTCGTTCTGCTCTCTCGTTCGCGGAGTCATTGGATGTATCAGCCCTTCTTTCTTTTGACCTACTGTCATGTCGATATAAAAAAGTATATACCAAACAAGAAATTTATAACAGCCCTAATATTACGAGCTACCTATTTTTCTCAAACTTGCAGCATTTAAGTGTGATAAAAGGAAAAGGACAGCCAGAGTAACTCTGACCATCCTTTTGGGATGATGTGCTTATAAAATAAGTATCCCTGCCCTTACCGGAACATACCCCATAATTTTATTAGATGGAGTGTATTACGCGGGTCGATTTTCTGATCGATCACAAACTGTACAATTTGCTCCTCCTGCGCCCCAGTTAACTGTTCACTTAACAGCTTTGTCGACGACTTAACAAGTCGACGTACTTTTGCGCGATCCTGCAAATCTGATTTGGTCAATCCGTCTACAAGCTTTTTGACCCGTTCCTTCACTGCTGGATTTTTCATTTTGAGTTTGATTCGCTCTACTAACTGTGGACTGATTCCATATTGTTGATAATTCGCCAAAACTACTCAACACCTCCCGTCACTTGGAGACCTTCTCTAATATATGACGGAAAGACTGTATTTAGTGCCGGGCAGAAAGAAAACTAATCGATTAACTCACCTTGTAAGATTTGCTCCCGCTTTAGAAAACTCCGTAGCGGTCCATATTGTGGTGATGTCCAGAAGGAGGGTTCTCGCACCAACCGAGCGGCATCATCTCTCGCGGTCTCTAACACAGCGAAATCACTAACCATATCCGCGATGCGAAATTCCGGTACACCGCTCTGTTTCGTACCGAAGAAGTCACCAGGACCACGCAGCTCCAGATCCCTCCTAGCCACTTCGAAGCCGTCGTCACTCTCCGTCATGACCTTCATCCTCTCACGCCCTACCTCCGACTTAGGATCGGCGATAAGCACGCAATAGGACTCATGCTCACCCCGGCCAACACGACCCCGCAACTGATGAAGCTGAGAGAGGCCGAAACGATCCGCATCCATGATAATCATCAATGTTGCATTCGGCACGTCTACTCCAACTTCTACAACCGTCGTCGAAACGAGTAACTGCACCTCATTATCGTAGAAGCCACGCATAACTTCTTCCTTCTCAGCTGAGGTCATTCTCCCATGCAGTAGCCCAACCTTGAAATCTGGGAAGGCCTGTCCCATCATCACGTACAGATCAATAGCATTCTGTACATCCAGCTTATCCGATTCTTCAATCAACGGACAGATAAGATAAGTCTGACGCCCTTGCGATACTTCACGCGAGATAAAGCCAAGCACACGATCCATCATGTCTTGCTTAACCCAATAGGTCGAGATCGGCTTGCGCCCCTTCGGACGCTCCGATAGTGTAGAGACATCCATATCACCAAATGCCGTAATCGCTAGTGTCCGTGGGATCGGAGTTGCCGTCATCGTCAGCACATCGGGATTGAAACCTTTACGCCGCAGAATACTCCGTTGGTTCACACCAAAGCGGTGCTGCTCATCTGTCACGACCATACTCAGTGAACGAAAGAATACATCCTCCTGAATCAGTGCATGCGTACCTACCACGATATCCGTCAATCCCATTTGTAGAGATCCCAGTAAATCCTTCCTTCTTCGCCCCGTAACGCTTCCTGTAAGCAGGCCTACAGAAATTCCAAATGGTTCAAAAAGTTTGGACAACGACCGGACATGCTGCTCTGCCAAAATTTCAGTAGGAACCATAAATGCACCCTGATGCCCTGATTTCACCGCAGCAAATAATGCAATTGCCGCAATTACTGTCTTACCAGAGCCTACATCTCCTTGTAACAGTCGGTTCATACAGAACGAGGAACGCATATCTTGCAGGATTTCTAGCTCTACCTTCTTCTGTGCATCCGTCAACTCAAAAGGCAAACTACGAACGAACTCACGTATCGTCGAATTTTCGAATTCATGACACACACCATCCATACGTTCATAATTCATTGCCCTGTAGGCCTGAAGCTTCAATTGGAACAGAAATAATTCCTCGTATACCATCCGCCGCCGTGCAGACTGCCCTTCCTCATTATCTTGAGGCTGATGAATACGCTGAATCGCACGTTTACGAGCCATTAGCTTGTATTCATCCAGAAGTTCCTGCGGCAGTATTTCCGGAATCATCTCTCCATATTGAAGCAAAGCTTGGCCAATACTCTTGCGCATCCAAGCCTGTGTAATATTGCCGCCAACCGAGTAGACAGGCTGAAGACTCCCACTTCTTACCGTTCCTTTATCCGGAAATTCTGATTCTGACACCGTTAATTGGCTACGCCGTTGATCCCATTTTCCTGTCAGAATGATTTCCCGACCTGCCGTTAGCTGGTCTCTCAAGAAATGACGGTTAAACCATGTGGCCGTGAACATCCAGTCCTCCGCCACCATCTTACAGCTTAATCTGGATTTGCCCCCATATCGTTGTAGTACGGGAACACCCATTATTTTTGCCTGTACCGTTATCTTATCTCCATCCTTAACCTCAACTAACGAGCGAAGTCGATAATCTTCATAACGATATGGATAATATTCAATCAAATCATTTACCGTAGAGATGCCAAAGGCGTGAAGCTCTCCGGCTTTCAGAGCGCTCACGCCATTAACTTGTTTAACTGGTATTTCTGTTAAATTCATATCGTTCCCCCGCTTAAGCCGGCCACACGAACACTGCTAACGTGCCCGGTCCGACATGTGTGCCTACAACGGCTCCGATACTCGTACGAACCACTTCGTGTAAGGTAAAGTGCTCTGCCATCAACGCTAGGAACTCTTCCGTTCCTTCCGGATTAACAGCATCACATACCGCTACATTCAGGTCCTTATGATCTCCGAAATCTTTAATAAACAATTCGATAGCACGGGCAACAGCCCGCTTACGACCTCTTGCCTTATCTACCGCATATATAACGCCTTCCCCATCCACTGAAAGAATAGGCTTAATATTAAGAAGTGTACCGACAATCGCCGCTGCTTTCCCAATGCGACCGCCCTTCTGTAGATATTCTAGCGTATCCACTAGAAAATAAAGTCTACGCTGTTTACCTAAATCAATCACCTGAGCGGCAATGTCCTTAGCTGCTAGCCCTTGCTTAGCTAATCTAGCCGCATGAACCACTTGCAAACCAAATCCGTATGTAGCGCACAAGGAATCAATCACGGTAATATCGAGTTCTTCACCCAACTCTTCTTCCAGCATATCTTTGGCCAATAAAGCCGCTTGATATGTTCCGCTCATACCAGATGAGAGATGAATTGAGATGATCGAAGCGCCGGGAGTATCCAGCAAGAACTTCCGATAAACTTCAACATATTGGGATGGAGACGTCTGAGAAGTCGTTGGTAAGTCGCGCGACTTCGTCAGCTTGTCGTAAAAATCCTCCGCAGTAATTTCTATGCCCTCCAGAAAAGATTCCTCTCCAAATGCGACTCTCATTGGAACAATATGAATACCATATTCAGAAAGCATCGCCTGCGGGACATCCGCCGTACTATCGGCTACAATAACGACCTGACTCATTGGATCTCCATCCTTTCAGTATTTCACTGATTTCAAGACCAATCAGGATTCAACAGAAAATAAATAATAATATATAGGTTGACCGCCTGTATGCGTCTCTACTTCCACTTGAGGATAATTTTCTTGAATCCAAGCTGTAAGAGATTCGGTCATCTCGTCAGTGGCTTCTTCGCCAGCCAGCACAGTAACGATCTCATCGCCATCAGCTAGCATGCTTGCGATTAGCTTTTGACTCGTTTCCAATAAACCTGACTCGGTAGCTACGATTTTGGAATCAGCAATCCCGATATAATGTCCAGCCGTAATCTCTAGATCATCAAATACCGTATCCCGAACTGCAGTAGTTACTTGTCCTGTTTTGACATTCTTAACGGCATTCAGCATGTTATCACTGTTACTCTCTACCTGCTCTTCCTCTTGGAAAGCAAATGCCGCAGCTATCCCTTGTGGAATGCTCTTACTCGGAATAACAGTTATACTCCGTTCGCCTTCAAGAAGATCCTTCGCCTGCTGGGCAGCAAGTATAATATTCGAATTGTTAGGCAATACAAATACATGCTCTGCTGAAATAGAATGAATCGCCTTAACGAAATCCTCTGTGCTTGGATTCATCGTCTGGCCTCCAGACAGAACAACATCCACACCCAAACTAGAGAAGATATCTGAAATTCCTTGTCCAGATGCAACGGCGATAAACCCATATGGTGCTAGTTCATGCGCTGGAAGCTCAGCCGATTCTGCAATACGGACTGGCTCCGCAGGGATATCCGCGAATAATTCTGGCATAGAAGCAGCGTCCATACCTGCCGATAATAGATCACGGTGTTGCTCACGCATATTCAGAATATGAATCTGAGTAATTTCTCCATAACGCAGTGCCAGATTCATAACTTCACCAGGCTGTTTAGAATGCACATGTACTTTGATGACTTCGTCATCCGCAATCACAATAATGGAATCCCCATCTTTGGATAACTCTTTACGGAATTGGTCTTCATCGAAGCGTACACCTTTAACATCACCTAGTTGGCGATTAATGAAAAACTCCATATCATATAAAAATTCAATATCCTCCGTCTCAAGGCGCGCTTGAGCCGATAGCGGAACATGTGAAACCACACGCGGCGCTGTCGAAACCGGTGAAGATACTGGAGCTGAGGCTTGTCCTTCAGCCTGTACATGTGTCGGTAGCTTACCGTTAGTCAATACTTCCATGAATCCTTCATAAATATATACAAGTCCCTGTCCACCAGAATCAACGACACCTACTTGCTTCAGTATAGGCAGTAATTCAGGTGTGCCCGCGAGAGCCTCCTGTGCTTTTGCCAACACTTCCGTCATTAGTTCTACAACATCTGTTGTCCGTCTGGCATAGTAAACAGCGTGCTTAGCAGATTCCTTGGCTACGGTAAGAATCGTACCTTCTACGGGCTTCACAACCGCCTTGTAGGCGGTGTCCACTCCACTCTGCAATGCAGCAGCAAATTGAACTGTATTTAACTCTTCGTATGGAGCAGCATATCGGCCGAAACCGCGGAATAACTGAGACAAAATAACGCCAGAGTTCCCCCTTGCGCCCATCAACAACCCTTTGGACAAAGTGCCCGAGCGGCTGCCTATGCCTCCTGATCCATTATTCTTTAGCTCGGCCACGCCAGCTGTCATTGTCAAATTCATATTTGTTCCCGTATCCCCATCAGGAACCGGGAACACATTAAGAGAATTGACATGTTCGGCATGCGCTGCAAGCCGTTCCGCTCCGGCAAGTACCATGGCGGTAAAATCTGTTCCATTTAGAGAACGCTTACTCAATTGAGAATTCCCCTTCCTAGCTTGATACACGTACGCCCTGGACTGAAATGCTAACTTTATCCACATCGAGTCCAACGACTTCATTTAATACGTACTTCACTTTTAGTTGAATGTTGTGTGCAACCTCAGAAATCTTTGTACCATAACTGACTATAATATAAAGATGAATTGATAATCGATTATTGTCTAGGTTAACTTCCACACCCCGGGTCAAATTTTCACGCCCGAGCAATTCGGCGAAACCATCTTTAAATTGCTTTCGGCTTGCCATTCCTACTAGTCCATAACATTCCATGGCGGCCGATCCAGCGATAACCGCTATTGCTTCATCCGATATATTGATTTGTCCATATTCGGTATTCAGTTTTATAGTCACGACTGCATTCACTCCTCCCTTGAAATTATTATGGACTAAACCATATTGTACTATAAGAACAAGGAGAAATAAATAAAAGAACTGCATGAGATCAAAATTAAATTTAATGATCAGTTGACGGCGCTTTTTTTACTATGATATTATATGTTAGTATTGTTTTATGAGGTTTCCTCTGCCTATTTGGCATTGATGAAGGAAATCAACTGGTAGAATGCCGGCTTGAACAATAACTATGCATGAATAAATAACTGTTATTCTCAAGACAGGTGTAATTGAACAGGAGGTGTAATGAATGTCTCGCAAATGTTATGTGACTGGTAAAACTCAAGGTACAGGTAACCATGTATCACACGCAAACAATCGCAATCGTCGCTCTTGGGGCGTGAACGTACAGAAAGTCCGTATTCTAGTAGACGGTAAACCTAAACGCGTATACGTCAGCACTCGGGCTTTGAAATCCGGTAAACTGACCCGCGTGTAATGGTGGGAATAAGCATATAGACAAAAAGCACCTTTTCTAATTAGAGGTGCTTTTTTGATGCTCCCATATCCCCACATCGCATTTCGCGGGCGAGCGCCGCAAACTGTGATGGCAGAGAAGTCCGCGCGCGCCCCTACCGCTTCACCTACCAAACGGTGGTTCTTAGTTTTTGTGAAATGTGTTCAGAACGGCTTTTACAAATCCCCCCAAAAACTTAGGCAGCTTGAATGTGTAAAATTTCATCATTTACCCTCCCCATCATTCTCATGCCTTCAGCCTATTCTATGTCACAAGCCCTATACTCGTGTATTCTCGTCGCAAAAAAAGAAGGCTACATGAGAACCTCTCATGTAACCCATTGTATGCACCGCATGCTTTCCCTATTCCACCCGGACGAGTAGAAGTACTTGTCATACATAGGAAAGCACGCGTTATTCCTGAATAAAAAAATTACCGAGGCAAAGTAACACTATCACGAATTTCAGCCATCGCAGCCCGGCGATCAACTTTACCAAACACCGCACTTCCAGCAACCAACACATCAGCCCCAGCTTCTACAACAAGTGGTGCAGTTGCAGAAGTAACGCCCCCGTCCACTTCAATGTGGAAATCGATGCCGTGCTCTTGCTTCCATTCACGCAACTCTGTGATTTTACGCAGCGTTCCCGGAATAAAAGCTTGTCCTCCAAAGCCAGGATTAACTGTCATGATCAGAACCAGATCTACATCTTCTAATACTTCACGGATTGCAGACACTGGTGTAGCTGGATTGATGGCAACTCCTGCCTTAACACCATGCTCCTTGATCAAATGCAATACACGATGCAGATGCACACAGGCTTCCGCATGAACCGTGATCATGTGCGCCCCGGCTTTAGCAAAAGCAGGAACATATAATTCCGGGTTCTCTACCATTAAATGTACATCCAGCGGCAACTTCGTATGGGGAGCGATCGACTCCATTACTAGCGCACCGAACGTCAGATTAGGTACAAAATGACCATCCATCACATCAACGTGGATCCAATCGGCTCCGCCGCGTTCTACCTCGGCAACTTCCTCGCCCAATTTAGCGAAATCTGCGGATAAAATAGAAGGTGCAATACTAATGTTCGTCATGAAGTTAATACCTCCGTTTTTTTTCTTTCATTTCTTCATGGAACTGCAAATAATGTTCATACCGGCTCGCTGCAATCTCGCCAGCTTCCAGTGCTTGTCGAACCTTACAACCTGGCTCATGTAGATGGCTGCAACCACGAAATTTACAGTTTTCAGCATATGATTGGAATTCTATGAAGCAGCTAGACAATTCATCTGCCTCAATCTCCATAAAATCCAGCTGGCTGAACCCTGGTGTATCGGCAACGTATCCGCCGTTCGTAAGTTCCATTAATTCAACATGTCTGGTTGTATGACGTCCGCGTCCAAGCTTCATACTAATTTCCGCTGTTTCCAGTGATAACTCAGGTAACATCGCATTCAGTAACGAGGATTTACCAACGCCCGATTGGCCTGAGAAGACGCTAATTTCTCCAGCTAATCGGGATTTCACTTCCTCTGTTCCCAGCCCTGTTTTGGAGCTCGTGACGATAACGTCATAACCGATACTTTTATACAAATCAGCCGTTTGTTTCGTTATATCATGGGTCAGATCATTCTCTTCCTGCTGCTTCAGAAGATCCCTCTTCGTGAGGCATATGAGCGTACGAAGTCCCGCATGCTCGATGTGAACAAGGAATTTATCAAGCAACTGAAGATTTAAATCAGGCTCCCGAAGGGAGAAGAGTAGCACTGCCAATCTCGCATTCGCGATTGGTGGACGAATTAACTCCGTAATCCGAGGCAAAACCTCATCGACCATGCCCTCCCCATTCTCCGTTAAAGAATAGCGAACCTGATCTCCTACAAGGGGAGTTACCCCGTTTTTCCGAAGTATACCGCGTCCTCGACATTGAATAGTACCATTTTCAACTGAATCAGCGGGTTTCACATAATAATATCCGCTTAATGCCTTAACTATTAAGCCCTCAGGCATATATGCCGGCCTCACTTTCATGTCTCATAAGCCGTTACCCGAATTACCTTCTTCGTTCCAGTCCATAGGATCTTCCTCCGTTGCGCTTGTAGGCATATCTGGAATAGGTACAGTACCCTGCTTGGCATCAAAATACGAGATCGAATAGGTCGCCAGTGGAATACCATCCCGTTCTACCGAAACGACTCCGTTCTTATTAGGAGCCAAAATTAAATTGATGGAGAGATACTGTTCCTTCCCAATACCTTTGGTGCCCCACTCTTGATTATCTCCCGTTGCATCACTGTATACAACACGAACTGTACTTTTCTTACCTACCTCAGCTGGAGCAACCGGAAGTTGATAAGTGTATTCTAAAGCCTCCGGCGGATAACCGGAACTAATTGTGAGATTTATTTCCGATCTTGGTGTTACTGGTTCGTTCGGAGCATATGGCCATTGAGCGGTAACTTTACCTGCCTCAATTTCAAAGCTTGGTTCATTCTTGACCCCATCTTTTGCAACTTTTAGATCCAGCTTGGCAAGTATAGCCTCAGCTTCCGCTAACGTTTTATTAACCAGATCTGGCATGACCACATCTTCCGGACCTTTGCTGACTGTCAATACAACTTCAACTATAGCAGGGTCAAAGTCAGTATTCGCTTCAGGATTTTGTACCATAACTTTCCCAGCCTCTACGTCCTTACTGAAATCCTCTTTTTTCTCGATGTTATCCCTACCTACACCAAGCGCAACCAGCTTCTCTACAGCCTCTTCAAAAGTATAATCAGTGAGCGGTGGCATTGGAGAGAGTGGCTTAGCGGTGCTGACCGTCAGTTCAATGTTTGATCCTTTTTTAACAAGGGTACCTTCAGGTTTACTTTGATCGTAAACCATACCCTCTTCTATACCTTCTTTGTATATACGATTAACCTTATCAACCTCGATACCCGTCTCGGACAGAAGAGTAGTAGCTGCTGCTTCCTGCATGTTGATTACACTCGGAACCTTAACCTCTGGAATAGTTAATGTTGCTTTGACATACCACGCTACTCCAACCAAAGCTAATAATAATAAGACCGTCAGACTCACCCATAGCACTGGCTTGCGCCACGAAGACTTATTAGGTTCTTTGCTACCACGTTCTTCGGAAAATTGCGAGTCTCGCGAGAGTTTCTGTGAGCTCGCAGAGTTCCTTACCTGAGGCTTAATAGCAGGTATAACACGAGTACTATCTTCATCCTCATCATCTATAAATGCCATTTTTGATTCCAACCGCCGCTCTGGAAGCAGACAAGTTTCTAAGTCACGTAGCATTTCCCGTGCCGATTGGTAACGTTCTTCAGGATTTTTGCGCATCGATTTTAAAATAACGTTCTCCACACTTTGTGGAATCATCGGATTCACCATGCGTGGTTCATCAAAGTGCTCTTGCAAATGTTTCAGAGCAACACTAATGGGACTCTCACCAAGGAATGGGAGGCGTCCCGTTAACATTTGATAGAGTACGATTCCAAGTGAATATAGATCAGACTTCTCCCCCGTCGCCACACCTTTAGCGTGCTCCGGTGAGAAATAATGCACTGAGCCAACCACCGATCCTGTTTGCGTAATCGTTGATGAGGTTGCCGCCCGAGCGATACCAAAATCAGTAACCTTTACTCGGCCATTACGTCCGATAAGTATGTTATGAGGCTTAATATCTCGATGAATGATTCCATTATGATGGGCATGATCCAGTGCGTCAGCAATTTGTGAGGCGATTCGCACCGCTTCTTCAATCTGCAGTGGCGCACGTTCTTTAATAATCTCGTTTAGATTCTGACCGTCAATACACTCCATAACAATATAGTGAACCTCATCTTCCTGCCCCACATCATATACACTTACAATATTAGAATGCGACAAGGAAGCCGCAGACTGTGCTTCACGGCGAAAGCGACGGATAAATTCCTCGTCGTTCACAAATTGTTGGCGCAGAACTTTAATGGCCACATTGCGATTCAGCAGAATGTCACGCGCTTTATATACAAGCGCCATTCCACCTCCACCAATCCGTTCAATAATCTGATAACGACCACCCAATTCGTGCCCGATCATGAATTCAACTCCTTTATGCTTGACCCAGCTTCTTCATGAAATTCTAATAAGGCGACCGAAATGTTATCATCGCCCCCCGCATTCAGTGCAAGCTGAAGCAGACCATTTGCACGCTCATCCAAAGATAGAAAATTCGAGCTGAGCGTCTGGGTCATTTGTACCGTTGTTACGTAATTGCTGAGGCCGTCGCTACATAACAGTAAGATATCCCCTGGCTCCATCGTGAGCGGATCCATATCAACCGTCACTTGTTCATCCGTACCGAGCGCTCTTGTAAGAACGTTTCGACGTGGATGAACACTAGCTTCCTCTTCAGTAATCTGTTTACTCTTCACGAGTTCGTTAACCAACGAGTGATCCTCAGTTAATTTGACTACTTCTCCTTGCCGGAATAAATAAGCCCGGCTATCGCCGATATGGCCAATGACTCCCGCCTGGCCCTTCAGAAGAACAGCAACGACTGTAGTTCCCATGTTGTGATATTCAACATGTTCCTGAGATTTACGGAATACGACTTCATTGGCATGCAGAATAGCCCGCTTCAATGCATTGTCGCAGTCCTCTAGGGTTATACCAACAGGTAGAGAACTTAAGTCCTGTACAATCGTCTGTACCGCAAGCTGACTGGCCGTATCTCCCGCCTGATGTCCACCCATCCCATCAGCAACGATCCCTAGCACATAACCTTGCTCCATATGAACAACCTTGGTACTATCCTCATTTACCGAGCGAACACGTCCTACATCACTTACATAAACCGTTCTAATCAAACTCCATCACCTCGCACTAGACTCGCCAGACTCCATATGCTTCGCACGTAATTGACCACAAGCAGCCGCAATATCATGCCCTTGCTCACGACGGATCGTTACATTGATGCCTTTATCCGCCAATATGCGTTGAAATTGAAAAATATCACTTCTCGAAGTCCTTACATACTTCCGCTCTGGCACATGATTTACTGGAATTAAATTGACGTGACAGAGCATATCCTTCAGCACATTAGCAAGTTCTTCTGCATGCTCTGGACGGTCATTAACACCTCCGATTAGCGCGTACTCAAAGCTAACTCTTCGCCCTGTTTTGGCGATATAATATCTGAGCGATTCCATCACATCGTCAAAAGGAAAACGACGATTAACTGGCATCAACTTGGAACGGAGCGCATCATTTGGTGCGTGAATCGAAATAGCTAGATTAATTTGTGTACCTTCATCCGCAAACTTGTAAATGTTTGGAACGATACCACTTGTAGATACAGTAATATGTCTTTGTCCAATGTTCAAGCCCTTTTCGTGAATCATAATCCGCAAAAACTTCATCGTTGCTTCATAGTTTTCAAATGGCTCGCCTGTTCCCATGATGACAATGCTGCTTACGCGTTCTCCACGGGTATCCAAAATTCTCTGGGCCTGTACAACTTGAGCAACAATCTCACCCGCAGTCAGATCCCGTTTCAAGCCTCCAAGCGTGGAAGCGCAGAAGGTACATCCAACTCTACAACCGACTTGAGTCGTTACACAAATGCTGTTGCCATAGTTATGTTTCATAACAACTGTCTCAATCGCATGATCATCATGAAGGCCGAATAGAAACTTAACCGTTCCGTCCTTCGATTCAAATTTCGTAATTTCATTCAACGTCACGAAGTCAAAATGATCTTCTAGCTTTTGACGTAACTCCTTTGAGAGGTTACTCATTTCCTCAAATGAATTCACTCTCTTAACATATAACCAATCAAAAATCTGACCCCCACGAAAAGCTGACTCTCCTTGTTGAACAGCCCACTCTTGTAGTTCCTCTAAAGTAAAATTGTATATAAAGGGTTTCATTTTCACACACCTATTCTATAGTATATCGTAAGACTTACCTCACTCATTCTACCTATTTTAGCATAAATCGCGATTACACTAAAGTCCAAGCGAAATGAGAAGGTTTTCCGGATACCCACTATAGCAAAGAATTTTATAAAGTAAAAGATAAAAGACCAAATCAACAACTCATGATGAGCGTCAAATTTGGCCTCTCCATATTATCATTCGTAAATAGCATACTCAGTTAGTGTCAGATCATACGGAAAACAGTCGGAAAATGCAATCAATGCGTCACCGTAGAACGGAAATCGTCTCGACTTGATCTATTTGCGTCATACAAGACAACATCCCCATCCATCAGGGTTAGTGTCACTCCATATGGATCCTTAACAATGCGGGAAAATCCCTCCATCTGCGTCCATTGATTCATTAGTTGAGCATCGATATACTGCAGGTACGGAGCGTTCACTTCTCCATCTCTTACAGTCTCGATGTTAAAATTCACGACAATATAACCCTCCTTCAGAAATATCGGAGATTTGTCCGACAAGCCACTATGAGTTCTTCCATATTCCGCCACGTTTACACCCGATTTAACAGCATATAAATCAGCCGGTAAGCTATATTCACCATACCACTTTTGTATAGATGCATTGACTCGGTCCGGTGCCACACTCACAGGAATTCCCTTTTTGGGGCCTATGAAAGTACGGATACTTTCCGTTAACCGCAGTAAACTCAAATTACCAACCGAAGTCTTTAATTTGGTTGTCTTGTTAATATATTTATTTACAAACTGAGGTCGTCCGATTGCCACGATCTGGCTAAACGTATAGTAATGATCGTATTTGTACAACGCCGTATCCGTCAGTTCTTCATTCGATACATTCCGCAGTCGCTCGTTCAAAATGACATATCTCTCAACCTGATCACGTGATGAACCGATCCTAACGTAACTTTTGCTGCTCGTATGATAGTAAAGATCCACACTCGTACGACTTCCATTTTTCGCATCAATGAAATAGAAGCTAGGCTTAATCGTAATCTGATCCTGCTTACCAAACATATTTCCTTTGGTTTTTAGGTCAAACTTGAAATGATAGCCCGTCTTGATCACAGCATTTTTGTAAAGTGGATGGCTGCCAGGCCGAATCGGCAATGTATACCTCTGCGTGTTACCTCGCATCGCACCGTCGATGTCCCCCAATCCAACCCAATAGGACGCCCCCGTCGGGGTCGCTAATCCCTTAGCCGTACGAAATACCGTTTCCCAGTTATAATCAGCGATATCCGTAACTCGGAAATCATATACCCGTCCGATGACATCCACTGGCACCGTATCATAAGCGATATGGTTAGTTAAATTGAGGTTGGCGTTCGTCTGTTGCGATGCCCCAGAAGGAGCATTATGCGCAATCGTCTTGAACTCAACATCATAGAATCCTTCATCCACCCACACCGGAAGGAAATACGTGAAAGTCTCTTGAGATTTCTCCACTTCAATCCAGGTATTCTTGGTATAAAAGATAGTCTTTGTTCCGTCATATACATCAAAAGGGAACCTCACATGTTTACTGCCAATGTACTGGAGATAGTTGCGATTTCCATATCCAAGATAGTTCGTATGCTGACCATTGTTAGGCATATCCACTGTAAATGGACGGTCGAGAATGATTGCGGAGCGTCCCGCGGCTGGCTTTGTCTTCTGGTTATGTGCTGTGTCATCGGACACATCTGGATAACTGACGACTGGTGTATGTACGGTAACCCAATTGATCCCATAGATAGGATAGTTCAAAGTTGAAGAACCATTCACCTGACCATAATATATCGTACCTGTGCTCTGCTGGTCTGCCTTATTCGTCTTACTGATTGGTATAACGTTGTTAGGCTTATACAGCACATTATCTCCAATAATTGAAGCGTTAGGGATGACTGAAGGCGTAGGTGCTGTGTTAGATCTATATCCTCCATCCATTAAAGTGTCATTAAAGAACGTAAATGTATCATTGTTCACGGTAACACTAACGGCATTTTCCGCGGCTTCCTGTGGGTCTTGATCAAAGGGAACTTCCAAATCTTCTGGAATTTCGTCCGGTTCGTATCCACTCGTCGATGTAATGTTATAATACGGCGTGTTGTATCCAACTGGCTGTATTCGTATTCCTCCACTGTCAAACGCATAATTCCACAGAGCAGCTTCATTGATCTTATAGACTTTTACATCTTCAATCGTCCAAAACGAATATTCTTTCTCGACTTCAACAGAGACGGTACTACCTTCAGGTTCAGTCTCCCCTTCACCTCCTGGTTCTGGAGTCGGCGTAGGAGTAGGTAAGGGAGCATTTGGATCTGGAGGTGGTGGGAGAACCAATACATTCACCGTAAATGTACACTTCCCGGTCATCTCTTGATACTCATAATTATGTAAGTAATTTTTAGTCCATACATTTCCATAGATACTGTCTGACGTAGGGATTCCCTGTAAGACATTAAACGCTTCGCTTCCCCGCCTATCCGCTTTGATAGCTGCGCTCACATTGGGGTTCATATCTTGTCCTTGCATTGTGCGTCCAGATGAAGGTTCTGTGCATTCTACCCCGCTGGGATCAGGTGGGTCTGTTTCGCCTGGTCCACCACCTGGATCATCTCCGCCGGTATAATAGACCTTAATCCGATCAGGGTAGCGATAGGTGTAGGTTTTTAGCGTGTATTCATATGACGATAAATAATACATCATTGCTGCGTTTCCAGCAGATAGTGGGTGGTAATAGCCTACGTGGTCATAGTTCTGTGAGAAGTAAATATCAGCATTGTCAACATCTTTAACGACGAGGTCCATTATTTCTGTTGAAACATCTGTTTTTCCCCTACCGAATGGATATTCGATATTGATTCTATCTGTCATTACTGACGCATTAGAGTCAGGGTTTAAAGAGTCCAATATATCGGCATCCTTTTCTAAAACTGCTGTTTTGAAGCTCCCGATGTCCGGGTATGTTTCACTTTTGTAGGGAACCGACCTAGCAAATATACCTAAATGTTTAATTTTTTTGCCTGGATAAGCATCCAAATTAGTACCAGGTGTTTTTTCAGGTGTAATAGATCCTAGAGGCCAATGCAGACTGGATGAGGTACTCATAGTCCATGCTGTATCCGAAGCACCTCGTTGAAACGCAATCGTTGCTCCTGATGGCGATTTATTTTCAAAGGAAACAACTAGTACCTTTTCGCCAACGAATTCAACCGCTTTATTGATTTTTTGCGCGCCTACTGTCTCAGTTTTAACAATCTCCGGTCCTTTCAGAAACTCAATTTTGGTGATTATTTTTCCTTCTCCTACATCTTCTGCTAATTGTGTTGTTAGCTTACTACTACCTGCAAAAACAGATTGATATCCCCTCAATATATTAGCTTCAGTTAGTCCGTAAGATATTTTTTTTTCGGGAAGCGAAAACTCTTGTTCGGCAGTTGCTGAACTAGTAAAATTTGATAAACATGATGAAACTAAAGTACAGACTACAAAAAAAGGAATAGTCTTTGTGATTATTTGCAAATTTATTCACCTCCAAGGGTGAGCCTGTTCGTTTCTATTACTCACCATATTTAGGCCCCTTCACTTCTAACAAGACATTAAGCTTATATCCAGCAGCAACTTTATTGTTAGTAAGAATTTGAATTTTCAATTTCTTTTCCCCTTGAATCCAGCCTGATTTCGGCACGATAGTCACATTTAAATCATTTTCTTTGTGATGATATACAAGAGTTGGCCTATTAAGTATTCCCTTATAAAAATCATCTTTATTGTTCCATTGCATGCCTGATAGCATTGCCGAAGGGCCTAAAATATCTGAACCATACCGATTCGGATCTTTGTTGAAGATCTCTTTTCCTTTAAAATACAGTAGATAACTGTTCATCGATTTGGTAACAGGGGCTTGGTCAATCGGTACACCATCTATAACACCAGAACCATAACTCCACTTCAATTCACTCACCGGAGGAAGCAGTTTCAAATTCGGATCATTCGGATCTTCTAAGTCAATTGCAATCAGAGCTTCTAACACACCTTTGTAATTTCCGTCCTTTGTTTCCAAAACCATGAGATCCTGACGCCACAATTCTTCAATCGTCTTTCCTGCATAATCCTTTTCATCCGTTACATAAATTTCCGGCATCACGGTAAAGATGTTCGTTCCATGCCATGCAATTTCTGCGCTTCCTACTGCGTATTTATCAACTGGTAGTGTACCGCCATCTTTCACAGACAATATGCGTTCGATGATCGTCACAGACTGGGCACGAGTCGTTGTTTTGTCTTTACCTAGTTCTCCCTTACCCAAGCCAGTAATGAGCCCGGTTTTTGTTGCAAGGTACATCCATTTATCATCTTCATTTGTACTAGCGCCTGTTGCACGAACAGCAATACGCGCCAGTTCTTGACGTGTGATGTTGGTATTCCATTCTTTATCGTTATTTGCAAAATCTGAGGTTGCATACAAGGTGTTCTCCTTAGCAACTTTCACATAAGGCTCGTACCATGCGCCTATCCCAGTTTCAATCGGTAAGCCTAACGCTGTCACGACCATTTTTATAAATTCATCCCGCTTAATAGGTTGGTCCGGTTTAAATAAACCTCCTGGATACCCGGCCACATAGCCCTTTCCTATGGCTCGTTCAATATCACCCTTAGCCCAATGATCTATTTTCACATCCGTGAATGAAGTCTGACTATCTACCGCTGCTTCTGTTGTTGTTTCCACCGCTTGTTCAGCACTAGTCCCATTTGTAAATCCAACCAACAGAATAGCAAACAATAACCAACTTACGATTCGCTTTTTCATTTAAATCACTCTCCCATATTTTTTATGAACTCTATTGTCCTATGCTCGTCTATACGCTCTCTTTTGTCGGATAATGTTGAGTGGCTCTTATGTATTCCTACTTATTTCGCTAAAACGAGGTTTGTGACCTCCTTCACAATTACTTATTTGATAAAATAAGGAAAAATAAACATAAAAAAGACACACCTCGTCAATCGAATAACAATTGTGAGGTGTGCTTCACCTGTTTTCCATTTTATAACATTATATCCCCGTTCGTAAATAGCTCGCGAGGAATAAATATTTATTTACTGCTCTCCCGTTTTAACAAGCGAGCAATATAAAAACCATCTGAATGATAATCCTGTGGCAATATTTGCAGACCGACCTTTTCTCTAGCGCCAGCCTCATTTAAACCTTGAAAAACGCTAGAATCATCTTGTGCAATTTCAAATTCAGGATGACGATTCAAAAACTGCTGCACCATTTCACTGTTCTCCTGAGGTTCAATCGTACATGTGCTGTAGACCAATATTCCCCCTGGTTTGAGCAAACCACATACCTCATCTAACAACTCCATCTGAATTCCCCTGATTTCAGAAATATCTTCTGGAGTCTTAGCCCACTTCAGATCAGGTTTGCGGCGAATAACTCCAAGTCCTGAACATGGAGCATCAAGCAGAACACGATCAAAAGATTCCGCCGGAAACCGCTCGGCCAATTTTGCTGCATCCTCCGATAATGTGTCTACATTGCCCAATCCCAGTCGCTTCGCCTGATCTTCAATCAGCTTGGCTTTGTGAGGATGAATGTCGTTCGCGATAACCTTGCCGCTACCATCTAGCTTTTCGGCAATATGACAAGTCTTCCCACCAGGAGCCGCACAACAATCCAATATGGACATACCAGGTTGTGGATTCACAGCATGAGCCACGAGCATTGAACTTTCATCCTGTACGGACAACAAACCGTCCCGGTACCAAGAACTCAAAGCCATATTCCCACCGCTATTAACGATGATACCATCTAGTGATACCCGAGACTCAGACACATTCAAACCTTGATCTTCCATTTGCTTCAGTAGTTCATCTCGGCTAATCCGTGAAGTATTCACTCTTACACTAACCGAAGGAGGCTCATTGTTTCCCTCACAGATGGCTTCAGCAGTTTCTACTCCATATTGTTCAATCCAGCGGGACACAAGCCATTCAGGATGTGAATGTTGGAGTGAAATCCGTGCCACTGGCGATAAATGATCAGGAAGCTTCAATTCATCCTTGCTTCTCAGCACACTACGAAGTACTCCATTGACCATTCCAGAAATTCCTTGATGTCCACGCTTTTTCGCTATATTAACTGCTTCATTAACCGCTGCATGCGGGGGAATCCGGTCCAAATAATACAACTGATAGAAACTTAGGCGCAATAAATTTCGCACCCAGGGTTGCAGCTTGCCAAGTCCCTTTGACACAAACGGCTCAAGCAAATAATCAATCGTATTCAGACGTGAAATCGTGCCGTATACAAGCTCCGTAGCCAGTCCAGCATCCGGACCTGATAATCCAGACTTTTGCAAAGCCCCGTTTAACAATAAGTTACTATATGCACTTTCTTGCTCAACCCCAGTTAATACTTGAAGCGCTGTATCCCGTGCTGATGGTTTCGAGTTCGCTTTTGAATTCGAGTTACCCCGGCTCTGCTGAGGTTTTACCCCGCTACGATCGCGGTTTCCGCCTCCAGAATTAACGCTTTTACCATTACTCATGACAATACCGTGCCTTTCTTCATCACACCACCGCGGATAAATTCAGTTGCTTCCATTGCTTTTTTACCTGCCGGTTGAACCCGGGTTAACAGGACACTGCCGTCCCCTGTCTTGACTTCAATCCCACGCTCCGACAAATCCAAGACCGTACCGGGAGCTTGTCCAGATGCCGCAGAAGCTAACACCTCAGAAGGATTGGCTACCGCCCAAACCTTAAATACTTCATCGTTCCACATCGTAAACCCACCAGCAAAAGGAACTAATCCTCTCACACGATTAAAAATCTCACGCGATGAGGCCGTCCAAACAATTCGCTCGTCATCGCGAGATAAGTTGGACGCATATGTAGATTCCTCATGGTTCTGCGGAATCCGATCTGCCGTTCCAGCAATAATTAATGGTAGTTGTTCCAGCAACAGTTTGGCACCAGCCACGCTTAGCTTTTCAAAAACAGAACCAGACGTGTCCTCGTCCTCAATCGGAACGACAGATTTAGCAATCATATCACCCGTATCCAGACCTTCTGCCATATACATAAGCGTAATCCCCGTTTCCTTCTCTCCATTGATAATGGAGCGTTGAATAGGGGCGCCGCCTCGGTACTTCGGAAGCAATGATCCATGAATGTTAAGGCAACCATACTGTGGCAGATCAAGCACCGCTTTAGGCAAAATCTGACCATATGCTGCCGTTACAATAAGATCCGGTTTCAGTGCAGCCAACTCCTCCACTGCTTCTGGAGAACGCATACGCTGCGGCTGTAATACGGGAAGACCATGTTTTAACGCGGCTTCCTTGACAGGTGTTGGAGTTAGCACTTTTTTACGCCCTTGCGGACGATCCGGTTGAGTCACAACGCCTACCACGTTGTAACCTTCCTTTAGCAAACTTTCTAAAGAAGGAACCGCGAATTCCGGGGTTCCCATAAATACAATATTCATCGAAGAAGTCACTCCTTCTCTTCACCTTCAGATGTAATTTCATAAACTCGTTCAGCAATGTCCGTATAGAGGACACCGTTTAGATGATCGACCTCATGCTGAAAAGCTCTTGCTAGCAATTCACTTCCTGTGTAGGTCACCTCGTTACCATTACGATCCAATCCTTTTACCGTAACTGTCAGCGCCCTGCGCACATCGCCCCGCAAATTCGGAATACTGAGACAACCCTCTGGCCCAAATTGCTCGCCTTCCATCGATACAATCTCTGGATTAACAAGCTCAATCAACCCATTCTCGTCGCCTACATCCACCACAATAACCCGTTTCAAAATACCGATCTGTGGAGCAGCCAATCCCACTCCCTCCGCATCATACATCGTATCCGCCATATCAGTCAGCAGCTTCTGTATATTCGGTGTAACCTTCTTAACTTCCTTCGCAATCTGATGCAATACTTCATCCGGTTCATTTACAATAATCCGTATCGCCATATCGGCCACCCCTTAACACATGTAATTATATAAAATATATGCCAATCCCTCGATCTTTGACTCTATACTAACACACACTCGAAAATCAGTCCCGCGCATCCCCATCCTCACGCTCCAACCTAGCCTATCCCGTAGGGACAGCGCTCTTTATCCGCAGTACCAGCGCATCCCCGAAGGGGACAGCCTTCACCCGAATGCTTAGAAGTAGCAGGAGCACCAGAGGTGGAGCGTGCCCGTCAGGGCGAAAGCGGCTCAACCAGCAATCACCTTCTCGGGTGCATCAACCGTCGAAGCATTCCGGAGCATGTTTCCCATGGTAACTCGGGTGCGCCCAAAGTAAGACGTACCCGAAGGGGAAAAGCGTGCCACACACCAACCAAAAGCGCATCCCCCAAAGGGGACAGCGATGCAGGAGCGCCTCTTACACTCCCACGTTCCTTAAGCGGGAGTCCAGAGGGCGGAGCCCTTGGGGCCCTCCCTTACGATAAGGGAGGGTTTGGGTGGGATGGGATGGGATCCCCCTACATCAACATCTGCGGATCCACATCAATACTGATTTGCAACGAAGCATCTCGTAAATTATCCACAGTGGCAGACGCTGTCTCCCTAACGAGACTAACCGCATCTATATTCCCGCGATATTTCACCATACATTGGAATCGGTAACGGTTCTTGATCCGTGGCATTGGAGATGCCACTGGACCAAGAATGTCCAGCGCCTCCGGCATAAATCTATCCAGACTACCATACCAGCCATGCTTTTGGGCCTTCCCCTTTAGTTCAACAACGAAATTTTCTGCCATCCGTAGGAGTAGAGGCAGCTTCTCATGCGACATTGTCACTAGAATCAAACGGCTGTATGGCGGATAATGTAACGCCTTCCGATGGTTAAGCTCTTCTCGCACAAAAGAATTATAATCGTGGCCACTCGCATGAACAATTGAATAGTGATCTGGTACGTAAGATTGTATAACTACTTCACCAGGAAGCTGATGGCGGCCTGCACGGCCCGCGACCTGAGTGAGGAGTTGAAAGGTTTTCTCCGCTGAACGGAAATCAGGGAAATTCAGCGCTGTATCCGCGGCGATAACACCAACCAGCGTCACATCAGGAAAATCCAAACCTTTGGCAACCATTTGCGTGCCAAGCAAGACATCCCCTTTTTTCTCACGGAAAGCTTGTAGCAATTTCTCGTGGGAACCCTTCTCGCTTGTTGTATCAACGTCCATACGAATCACACGAATACCTGGAAATAGCTTACTTAGTTCTCCTTCGACTCGCTGAGTTCCTGTCCCAAAATAACGGATATGTTCGCTACCACATTCGGGGCAAATAGAAGGAGCTGGAGCCGAATAACCACAATAGTGACAGCGTAAATTATTGGACTTCTGATGATAAGTCAATGAAATATCACATTCAGAACACCCTGCCACATACCCGCAACTCCGGCACATAACAAACGTAGAGTGACCACGGCGGTTAAGCAAAAGCACCGTTTGTTCACCGCGTTCTAGGCGTGAAGCAATACCACTATGTAAAGCTCTGCTAAACATGGAGCGGTTGCCTTCCTTCAGTTCTTCCCGCATATCCACAATATGAACCCCAGGCAGCGAACTACCGGATGCCCGTTGATTCATTTCTAATAAAATAGGCGCGAAATTATCATCCGACTTTGAACGGGCGGCATAATAGCTCTCAAGCGATGGTGTAGCCGATCCAAGAATAACAGCAGCTCCATGCTGCTGCGCACGTCGTACTGCTACATCTCGTGTATGATATTTAGGTGTTTCTTCCTGCTTATAGGATGTCTCATGCTCTTCGTCCATAACAATCAAGCCTAAATCCTTAAATGGAGCAAACACTGCAGATCTGGCACCAATCGCCACCTCTACACGTCCTTCGCGGATCTTGCGCCATTCATCATAACGTTCACCGGTTGAGAGACGACTGTGCATGACTGCAACTTTAGCACCAAAACGACCTTTAAAACGCTCCACCATTTGCGGTGTAAGTGAAATCTCAGGGACTAGAACGATGGCCTGGCGTCCCATAGAAATGCAGCGTTCGATCGTCTGCAGATATACTTCCGTCTTCCCACTCCCTGTTATCCCATGCAGTAAAAACACATCGTTAGTCCGCTTGTTCAACGTATTGATGAGTGCATTATACACATAATCTTGTTCAGGAGTCCGCTCTAGCGGCACGGTTCCTTTGAAATGCCGATCTTGATAAGGATCACGGAATACTTCCACATCCTCTATAACGGCATAACCTTTCTCAACTAGCTTCTTCACCGTACCCGCAGTGACTTGAAGTGTAGAGAGTACTTCTTGAAGCGATAGCGTAACGCCTACTTCTAACAGAAAATTCAGAACTTCCTTTTGACGACGAGCCTGAGCCCCAAAAGAGGCTAGAGCGATCTCCGCTTCCTCTCCACTAACAGTGGCTGCGACAGTTTTTATCGTCTTTTTACGAATTTTATCCTTAATACTTTGACTCTCGGACAAAATACCGTTACCTAGAAGTCCCTTGATCAGCTTAGAATGTGCGGGATAACGCAAGCTCAGATGAGACATCGTCACCGGTCCAGAGGACCTCAAGTAAGAGATAATTTCTTCTTCTTCTCTACTCAGCACTGATGGCAAAGCAAACAAGGCGCCCTCATCAAGCTCCCCTGATACTTCATTGTCTTCATTCAAATGAATATATCTTTCCGCTTTTCCTTTAAGTGCAGCCGGTATCATCAACTGTAGCGTAGAAATCATGCTGCACGCATACTTTTTACTCATCCATGCCGCAAGTTCTACTAGGTCATGCGGAAGCGGTGGAAGCAAATCTAGCAATTCCTGAATCGGCTTCATCCTAGACTTGTCCATTTCTGGCTCTTCATGTAGGGACACCACGAACCCTTGAACAGTCCTACGTCCGAAAGGAACACCTACCCGGCTTCCAACTTCGATCCATTCTGACATCGATTCCGGGATCAAATAGTCAAAAGGCCGGTCGGTTTCCCGGCTCGGCACATCAACTATAACTTTAGCCATTCTGTACATCATTCAGAACTTCCTGCGATTCGATCAACTGCACATTCCAAAATTCTCAGGCCCACTTCCTCCTTGGACAGGACAGGCAGAGATAAGGCAAGGCCGTTTGTATCATAGATGTGAACCACATTCGTATCGGAACCAAACCCAGCGCCCATAGCAGTTACATCATTACCAATCAGCAGATCGCAATTTTTACGACGAAGCTTATCCATCGCGTATTTCTCAAGATTATCCGTCTCAGCAGCAAAGCCGATTAGAAACTGAGATGACTTCTTATGGCCTAAAGTTTCAAGGATATCGATATTTTTAACAAGTTCCAATGTCATGGTATCACCGGACTTCTTCATCTTCTGTGCAGCGCGTTCCTTCGGACGATAATCAGCCACAGCAGCAGCTTTGACCAATATATCGGTATCTTCCCATAAAGCACTTACCGCTTCGAACATATCAATTGCTGATTCCACATGTGTAATCGCAATACCTGGAGGTGGTGAAGCTTGCGTATTGCCAGCAATAATAACTACATCTGCTCCAAGTTGTTGCGCTGCACGAGCAACAGCAAAACCCATCTTGCCTGAGGAATCGTTGGTAATGAATCGAACAGGATCGATGCGCTCTATTGTCCCCCCAGCAGTAACAACTACCTTTTTACCTGCAAGAGGTTTATGGGACACTTTCTCTAGACGATTAAAGTAAGCCGTAACAACCGACACGATGGTCTCAGGCTCCTCCATCCTTCCTTTTCCCGTATAACCACACGCCAGCAACCCTTCCCCCGGCTCGATCATCATCACACCGCGCGATACTAATTCTGCCAGATTCCGGGTTACTGCCGGGTGTACATACATATGTACATTCATAGCTGGAGATAGCATAATTGGTGATTGAGTAGCAAGCAAAGTTGTCGACAACATATCATCGGCTATACCCGCTGTCATTTTCCCAATGATATTAGCCGTGGCTGGGGCTACCAGAACAAGATCGGCCCAATCAGCTAAATCAATATGAGCGATAGCAGCGGGATTCTTCTCATCGAAGATGTCCGTATATACAGGGTTCTTGGATAGCGCCTGCAGCGTTAGCTCTGTAACAAACTTAGTCGCGGATTTAGTCATAATTACCCTGACTTCAGCCCCCTGTTGCACTAGTTTGCTACATAAGGACGCAGCCTTAAAGGCGGCAATCCCTCCGGTGATGCCAAGCAAAATTTTCTTGCCAGTTAACATCGGTATCCCCTCGCTTTTCTTCCAAATGGATATAACCAGAAAAAAATAACAACCTCACGGTTGTCTTGAAGCAGCCCGGAGGCCGCTGATTTATTCCTCTTCGTCTATAAGTGGCTGTCCGTGTGCATCTCTCTTGATCTTAACATGGTCGCCATAAATTTCTTCTAGTGCAATCCCAACTTGCTTATAGGATTTACCTTGTTTCAGTTCGCTCTTCTCGCCTTCTCTAAGCTGTCTTGCTCTACGGGAAGCCGCCACAACTAACGAATATTTACTACCAACTTTATCTAGCATCTTATCAATGGATGGATATAGCATTCATTACACCTCTTCTTATTGGGCTCATTCACCAACAATTATTTTCTTACCTTACAATGTTCGGCGATGATGATGGATTCTATTCTTTTGCAGGCAAGATCAATTTCATCATTCACAACGGCGTAATCATAATTCTCTATCAACCCAATCTCTTGGGCTGCAACCGACATCCGATTATCGATCGTCGCTTGACTCTCTGTTCCACGTCCTTGAATGCGGCCTTTCAACTCATCCAGTGAAGGTGGTAGAAGAAATACGAATATTCCTTCTTTGAACTTCTCTTTGACTTTAAGTGCGCCCTGAACTTCAATTTCTAGAATGATATCCTTGCCCTCTTCGAGCGTCTGCTCCACGAAATCACGAGGCGTGCCGTAATAATTCCCGACATACTCCGCATATTCCAAGAGCTGATCGTTCTCAATCATTTCAAGAAACTGTTCGCGACTCTTAAAGAAATAATTCACCCCATGTTCTTCTCCCAACCGGGGTTGACGCGATGTTGCAGATACGGAATATACGAGGTCCGGCATCCGGGTTCGCAGTTCATTACATACCGTCCCTTTGCCGACACCCGAAGGTCCCGATAGTACAATTAATAATCCTTTTGCCATAGCTCTCTCCATCTTATTCGTCGTTGTCGTCATCTTTGGTGGACAGACGATGAGCGACAGTCTCCGGCTGTACAGCCGAAAGAATGACGTGATCACTGTCTGTAATAATTACAGCACGCGTACGGCGACCGTAAGTAGCATCGATCAGCATGTGCCTGTCTCTAGCTTCCTGTATGATCCGTTTAATCGGAGCCGATTCCGGACTTACAATAGAAATGATGCGGTTGGCCGATACGATATTTCCGAATCCAATGTTAATAAGTTTAATTGCCATGTTCAGGTTGTTCCCCCTAATTTACTTGACTCACCAGCGTCAAAACATAGAAATGAACGTTATTCAATATTCGCCGCCTGCTCACGAATTTTCTCCAGTTCCGCTTTCATTTCGACGACACGGTTGACTAGAGCCAAATGATTGGCTTTAGATCCAATCGTATTGGTTTCCCGATTCATTTCTTGTATCAAAAAATCTAATTTACGTCCAACTGGCTCACGGGACTGAAGAAGTCCGCGGCACTGCTCAAAGTGACTCTTTAATCGAATAAGCTCTTCATCAATATTGGAACGATCCGCAAAAAGCGCCACTTCCATCGCGAATCTCTGCTCGTCGAGGGTAGTCCCCTCTAACAGTTCCGCAAGACGGCCTTTTAGGCGGTTGCGATAATCTTTCACAACCTCTGGGGCCAATTCCAGCAGTTCAGCATGAATTCCTTCAAGATTAGATAAGCGGTTCTCCAAATCAGCAATCAAGTGTAGACCTTCCTGCTCCCGCATTCGCAGCAATCCAGCAAGTGCCTCGTCTACCCCTTCACTCAACACATTCTCCCATTCCTCGCCAGTATCACTACTATCCGATGAAGGATCGGGAACAGACAGAACGTCCGGTAAAGCAAGTAAATCCTTAGCACTCAATTGAGTATTGGCACCATATTTTGCCCCAAGCTCTTCAGCAGCGTGTAAGTAAGCTTCCACTACGGAAGAGTTCAGCACGTATGGTGAGGAGTTCTCACTATCTCGCTCTCTGCTGATATATACATCAATCCGTCCACGTTTAACATGACGCTGAACCAGGCGCCTTAGTCCGTCTTCGTAACAGGTCCATTCCCGAGGCATCCGAAGAACAACTTCGGCGTACCGGTGGTTGACGGATTTTATTTCTATTTGAATGACGAAACCGCCGTAATGTTTGGCGGAACTACCGTATCCAGTCATACTGTGAGTCAAATACATCACATCCGTTATACTATTGTAATTGATAATTATGAGTGAGACAAGTGGGACACGCTGCGTTTTGACTTCTCAGTAATATAATTCATTAAAGCGACATTCATTTCATAGAACATAAACGGTGTCATCAGATAGATCCCATTGAAATGCTCCATTGCCGTATCAAGCAATTCTTTGGCGATTTCCACACCCATTTGACGCCCTTCAGCACCCTGTAAACCCGCTATCCGATTACGGATAACCTCTGGAAGTTGAATACCAGGCACCTCATTATGAAGATACTCCGCGTTCTTACCACTAGCGAGCGGCATGATCCCGATAAAGATCGGAATATCGAGATGAGCGGTTGCTTCTTTGACCGCAACAATTAATTCTGGATCATACACAGGTTGTGTCATAATATAATCCGCACCCGAAGCAATCTTCTTTTCTAGTCGTTCCACCGCTTTGTGTAAATACTTCACATTAGGGTTAAAAGCAGCACCCACCACAAATTTTGCCTTTTGTTTGAGTGGTTTGCCAGAGAATCCTACACCTTCATTCAACTGTTTGATCATCCGAATAATTTCAAATGAAGTCAAGTCGTATACAGAACTAGCCCCTGGTAAATCCCCAAACCGAGCCGGATCTCCCGTTACTGCAAGAACGTGATCAATGCCTAACGCATCAAATCCCATCATATGTGACTGCGTGCCAATTAAATTACGATCGCGACAAGCAATATGAATAAGTGGACGAATGCCAAGCTGGGATTGAACAAGATGCCCTAGCGCCATGTTGCTCATTCTTGTAACTGCTAGTGAATTGTCTGCTAGTGTTAATGCATCAATTCCTGCTTCTTTGAGGGCAGCAGCGCCCTTCATGAACTTAGCGATATCCAGATCCCGGGGTGGATCAAGCTCTACAATAACAGTATGCCGATCTTTTACCATCTCAACAATACTTGGAACATCTGTACTTTGATCAATAGAAGCTTCATTATTGGATATTTGCTCCCGTTCAGCAATCACAATAGATGCTTGAGTCAATGGTAACTCTCTTCCTTCAGATAGAGGACGAGGAACGTATTTCTGTAGTGCCTGTGAAATGGCTGCTATATGTTCTGGCGTCGTTCCACAGCAACCCCCAATAAGACGTGCCCCTAAATCTGCAAATGAAAGGGCACAATCGCCAAAATATTTTGGTGTCGCTCCATATATATACTCGCCATCCACATAATCAGCTAGACCTGCATTCGGAAATACCGAGAGTGGAATATTTAGTGGGCCATCCAACATATTCATCACGTTCATAATACCCTTCGGACCGGAATGACAGTTAAAACCGAAGACGTCTGCTCCTTCCTGACGAAGTGTTCCGAAAGCTTCCGTTATACTGTATCCATCCAATGTCCGACCTACTTGATCTACAGCAAATTGACAAATCGCCGGAATATCCGTTAACTTTCGTGCTTTTTGGAGTGCTATTCTCATTTCTTCAAGATCATAGAAGGTCTCAAATAAAAGCGCGTCTACTCCTTCAGTCAACAGGGCCGAAATCTGCTCTTCAAAGTATCTACTGAGCTCCTGCACAGATACATCCGCACGTTTTCCCCCGCGTATAGAACCCACTGCACCTGCCACATAAGCATTGCTTCCTGCAGCTTTTCTCGCGATTCGTACGGCAGCACGGTTTATTTCCTCAACCTTTGATTCCAGACCAAACTTAGAGAGCTTGTTAAAGTTTGCAGAAAAGGTATTCGTCTCAATAAGTTGAGCGCCAGCCTCTATATAATGGCGGTGTACGTCACCGATTACTTCCGGGCGCACCAAATTAAATTCTTCAAATGAAATGCCGACAGGAAACCCCAGTTGATATAAATAGGTGCCCATAGCTCCATCGCCGACTAGAACATTATTGTCCCATGCTTTACGTAGATCCAGCTTCATTCTAGTACCCCCATAGAGTAGATCAAATCCAACAAAAGAAATGATTACTTTATCATTGTGTTGATAATTTCATTCTAATGTATCATAAATCCCTCGGAATGATAAGAATTGTTCTTGGATTCTATTGAATCTTTGTTATAGGTAAGTGAAAAAAAGAGTAAAACAGTAGGCCTAGGATAATCCTAGGCCTACTGTTTTTAAACATGGATCAGAGATTCTCTTCACACGTTACCCTGGTATACCACTTCTGCGGGACCGGTCATGTAGACGTGGTTGTCATGTTCATCCCATTCGATAAACAAATCCCCGCCCTTCAGTCCAATCCATGCTGCACGATCCGTAAGACCATTTAGCACGGAGGAGACCAAAGTAGCGCAAGCCCCCGTTCCACATGCTAATGTTGGACCAGCTCCACGTTCCCATACACGCATTTCTACCCTATCCCGGGAAGTAACGGTTGCGAATTCAACATTAACTTTACGAGGGAAGTACGAATGTACTTCAATTTGTGGTCCCCATGTTCCCAGATCAAATTCGGGCGCATCATCTACATATATGACACAATGTGGATTTCCCATCGAAACAGCGGTAAACGAAAACTCCGCTCCCCCAGCATCAATGTGATGATTTATCACGGGATTACCTTCTAAGGTAGTCGGAATAGCTAGCCCATCTAGCACTGGCTCTCCCATATCAACCCGTGCAGTTTTTACGGTGCCTTGTTCCACCTGCAAACTTACCTGTTGAACTCCTGCACCAATTGTCTCAATCGTAATCTGCTGTTTGTTAATGTAGCCGTTGTCGTACACAAATTTGGAAACGCAACGAATGGCGTTACCACACTGCTCCGCTTCCGTTCCGTCTGAGTTGATAATCCGCATTCTGAAATCAGCTTCATCCGAAGGCAGTATAAATACCAAACCATCGGCACCAACACCGAAAAATCGGTTACAATATTTAATCGCCAGCTCCGAGACATTCTCCGGCAGCTCTAATTCACCATATATCACAAGAAAATCATTACCTAATCCATGCATTTTCGTGAATTCCATTTACCCCACTCCTTCAAGCTTTGCGAAGCAAAGCTACTTCGAAAGCATACGCTAAGCTTTGCTTATTTAAAGTTTGATGAAATAATCTCCGCTAGCTTTTCACCAAACACTTTAAACAAAGCTTAGCTCCATGAGGTAAGTCTATATTTTAGCGCCTCGAAAGGGTATTGATTTTATGCACGAAAATTTGTACTTTTCGCTGGGACCATGGGACGAGGACCGTTATATTTGCGACGACGATTGCCCGACCAGACGCTTCCTGCGCCAAGTAAGAATGTCGGAATGCCTGCAGCTACCAAGGTAATCGCCCATTCACGAGTCCCGAGTGGTACGGTCTTGAAGATCGGTTGTAGTGGTTCAATGTACATTACGCCAAGAAGCAATAGAACCGATGATAAGACTGCGACAACCAAGTAGCGATTTTGGAAAATATTACGATGAAAGATAGAACGAGAGCTACGGCAATCAAATACATGAATCAACTGCGCCATGACTAGGGTTGCAAAAGCAACCGACTGTGCCTTTATTAATTGGCCCGCATCATTAGGAGCAATTCGATAGGTGAGCCAGAAAGCACCTAGAGTACAGATTCCAATCAAAAAACCGCGACTTAATATTTTCCAGCCCATACGTCTGGCAAAGATATTCTCGTTCGCTCCGCGCGGCTTGTGTTCCATTAGATCTTTCTCCGGTTGGTCTACCCCTAGTGCCATAGCTGGGAGTCCATCAGTAACAAGGTTTACCCATAAGATTTGGATCGGAAGCAATGGCAGAGGCAGTCCGGCTAACATGGCAAAGAGCATCGTTAATATTTCACCTACATTTGAAGCAAGTAGGTATCTAATAAATTTACGAATATTCTCGTAGATATTCCGGCCCTCTTCAATCGCGGCTACAACAGATGAGAAATTATCATCGCTCAGGATGAGTGATGAGGCTTCCTTAGCTACATCCGTTCCCGTAATCCCCATTGAAATCCCTATATCCGCCGCTTTAATCGCTGGCGCATCATTTACTCCGTCACCTGTCATGGCAACGACATGTCCTCTATTCTGTAAAGCCTTGACGATCCGCAGCTTATGTTCTGGTGAGACACGAGAATATAAGTAGATCCCTTCAACCTGACGGTCCAACTCCTCATCAGATAGCACCGCCAATTGTTGCCCTGACATGGAGTGTCCACCTCGTGGCATGATGCCTAATTCGTTTGCAATAGCTTCAGCCGTTAGTCCATGATCCCCAGTGATCATCACCGTCTTGATACCTGCTCGACGACACACAGAGATCGCTTCTCTGGCTTCACGTCGAGGTGGATCAATCATTCCCGTCAATCCAACGAAGATCAATTGAGATTCGACCACATCTTCATTATCCATACTATCTTGGGGACGCAGTTCACGATAAGCCATTCCGAGAACACGCAGAGCACCTCTCGCCATCTCCTCGTTTGAAGCTAAGACCTTTTGTCGGAACGTACCCGTAAGGGGAACAACTTTCCCTCCCCATAAAATGTAGGAGCACTGTTCCAGAAGCATATCTGGTGCACCTTTAACCAATACAATTTTTCCGCCTTGATGGGAGACAACAACTGACATCCGCTTGCGCTTGGAATCGAATGGGAACTCTACCTCTCGCGTGTACATACTTCCAAGTGATGTAGGAGATAGTCCCATCTTTGAAGATAGGACAACGAGCGCTCCCTCTGTCGGATCCCCTTTCAACCTCCACTGGGATTCAGCTGCGTCTTCCTTTCCTTTACGACGTGGACGCCCTTCTTCTCCAATATCCTCTTCAAAAATTACCGCATTACCACACAATGAGCTGATTTGGAGCAAGCGACGTAAAGTTTGATCTCTTTTCAGATCAACTGGTAGCCCTTGATCGAGAATATTCCCCACAGGTTCGTAGCCTTCCCCCGTAACTTCAAGAGAACGCCCCTCGAGCCACAACTTCGTAACCGTCATTTTATTCTGAGTAAGTGTCCCAGTTTTGTCGCTACAAATTACAGAAGCACAACCAAGCGTCTCAACTGAAGGTAGCTTACGAACAATCGCCTTACGCTTGATCATCCGTTGCACACCCAGAGCTAATGCTATCGTAACGATAGCAGGAAGTCCTTCCGGAATTGCGGCAACCGCAAGGCTGACCCCCGCAAGAAACATGCTGCCCGCCGGTTGACCATTAATAATACCTACGAGAACAACAAGCACGGTTAGTGCTAGTGACAAGTAAATCAATATTTTCCCGAGCTGTGCAAGCCGCCGCTGTAATGGTGTATCTTGTGTCTCGGTATTTTGGAGCAAGTCAGCAATTTTACCCATTTCTGTGTCCATACCACTTCTAACAACAATCCCTTTACCAGAGCCACGCGTGATCATGGTACCCATAAAACCCATGTTTTTCTGATCTCCGAGGGGGACTTCCAGCTCATAGAGCGCTTTTGTGTGTTTCCCAACTGGATGTGATTCCCCGGTAAGAGCGGACTCTTCCACATCTAAACTGTTCGTTACAAGCCAACGGATATCTGCCGGAATACGGTCGCCGCTCTCCATTATTACGATATCACCCGGTACGAGTTCCCTAGCAGTCACATGCTGAATCTTTCCCTGTCTCAATACATTAGCGTGAGGCGCCGATAGTTGCTTGAGTGCTCTTAGCGAACGTTCCGCCCGGAATTCCTGCACAAATCCTAGAACCCCATTAAGAATGACGATGGCTATAATGGTAACGGCGTCCAAATACTCGCCGAGAAGTCCAGAGATCAAAGTGGCGCCCATGAGCACTAGCATCATAAAATCTTTGAATTGGTTCAAAAATAATATGAACGGTGATATCCGTGCCCCCTCCAACAGTTCGTTCCATCCACTTTCTTGACGTCTTCGCTCCGTTTCTTCCTCGGTCAGGCCCTGCTCACGCGTGACGCCGAACGATTCCAGAAGTTCATCTCCGCTTAGCTGGTGCCAGTTTTTTTGTTCCATTCTCCGTATTCCCCTTCCGTATTTATTGCGTTTATAGCGTGAAGGCTTTTCCACCTAGGGTAAATGTATTCAAGCCAGTCCCAAATTATCACAGCGAGGCTCTTAAGTTTTTGCCTAAAGTATGGCATCATAAGGATAGTGCTACTAAGTACTAGGTAATTTATAGATAGGAGAATATACGATATGGCATTAGATGGCATTGTTACGCGTTCCATCGTCCACGAACTACAAGTTTGTGTGGGCGGACGCATCAATAAAATACATCAACCTTCAACAAGCGACATCATCATTAACCTGCGCTCCCAGAGCGAGAATCGACGTCTCATACTTTCAGCGAATCCTACTTACCCACGGGTACACTTCACTGAAGAATCATTCCCTAATCCGCAGGAAGCCCCTATGTTCTGTATGCTTCTACGCAAACACTGTGAAGGCAGTGTTATTGAGTCTATCTCGCAAATCGGGATGGAGCGGATCATTCATATCGATGTTCGGCAACGTGATGAACTCGGTGATATGTCACAGAAGCGGATCATTATTGAATTAATGGGACGTCACAGTAACATTATTCTGGTTGATCCAAATACGGGAATCCAGCTTGACGGCATACATCATGTGACTCCCGCCATTAGCACTTTTCGGATCGTTATGCCTGGGTTCGCATACAGTGAGCCTCCACAGCAGCACAAGTTGAATCCTCTGGAATCCAGTAAGGAAGAATTTCTAGCCGCACTTACGGAAGCTGGCAGCAAGGAAGAGAACGTGGGTAAAGCGTGGATAGTGAACGCCTACAGCGGGCTTAGTCCTTTAATCGCCGAAGAGATCTATTTCCGAGCATATGGGGAAAGTTCGCTTGCGGGAAACGATGCAACAGGTAACTTAACAGACCTGAACAATGAGACGTTATGGACTTCCTTCAACGAATTAATGAGTGAGATCCGTGAGCAACGCTATTCCCCGCTTATCGGGAACAATTCCAAAGGAAAAAGTGTATTCTCAGCAATACCTCTGCGTCTTGTGCAAGGGGAGATTCGAACCTTCGACTCCATCAGTCAATGTATGGAAGCCTATTACGGAGATAAAGCGTTGCGCGACACTGTCAAGCAAAGAACAGGCGACCTCTTACGCTTTCTGCAGAACGAACGTAATAAGAACATCAAAAAGTTAACTAATCTGGAAAAGGATCTAGCTGAAGCGGATGACGCTGAGCGCTACCGCATTTCGGGCGAGTTACTATTATCTTCTCTGCATCTGATCAGTAAAGGTGACCGTGAGGTGAAACTTGTCAATTATTATGATGAGGAACAGAACACCTTAACGATCCCACTTGATCATCTGCTTACCCCTTCTGAGAATGCACAGCGTTATTTCAAGAAATATAACAAGTTCAAGAACAGCCTTGCGGCCATAGACGAGCAAATGAGTAAAACAAGAGAGGAAATCACCTACTTAGAAGGACTCCTCCAGCAGCTAACCTATGCCTCGATAACTGATATCGAAGAAATTCGTGAGGAATTAGTCCAGCAAGAATATTTAAGGGAACGTGGAAAAAAGAATAACAAGAAGAAGAAAAAGAAGGATGCTCGTCCGACACTACATGTCTTCACTTCCTCGGAAGGTATTGAAATCTATGTCGGTAAAAATAACCTTCAGAACGAATATGTCACGAATAAACTTGGTAACTCGAATGATACATGGCTACACACTAAAGATATTCCGGGTTCGCATGTACTTATCCGTAGCGCAACCTTCGGTGAGGCGACTTTAAACGAAGCTGCCCAATTGGCAGCATATTTCAGTCAGGCTAAAGAATCTAGTAGTGTTCCGGTAGATTGTACTTTGATTCGGCATGTTCGGAAACCAAGTGGAGCCAAACCTGGTTTTGTCATTTACGATCATCAGAAAACACTGTACGCCACGCCCGATGAGCAAATGATCAAGAAATTACCTAACTCTATCAAATGAAAATAATTGAATTTCGGCAACAATAAAACCAGTATAATGTTATTTAAAAATCAAGGCTCCCCTGCATGATTGAAACTTCCAATCGTGCAGAGGAGCCTTTGTCTTTTGTCAATTCGTGGTCTCTTTGAGTTGTGCAACTGTCTCTATCGGTACATAACGACTGCCTATATCACCATGAAATACGACGCCTTGTCGAACACCGTGATAATCCGATCCCCCCGTAGGGATCAGCCCATACTCTCTTGCTATTTCAAGATAACGCATCTCTTCCTTAGGACCATGATCAGAATGGTATACTTCAATCCCCGAGGGCTTCCCATTCTCCATAATCTTACGAACCAAGTTATCATCTCCATACAGTCCCGGATGGGCAAGTACAGGTGCACCACCTGCATCACGAATCCACATCATCGCTTCCTCTGGAGCAATCCGTGGTACTGAAGCATAAGCCAGTTGACCTTCTCCCAAAAAACGATTAAATGCATCCCGCAGATTGTCGGCATATCCTTTGCGTACCATGGCATCTGCGATATGTGGTCGACCAATACTCTCATCAGGCAAAAGGGGACGACCCAGCCCGTCCTTCACCTCTTGAAGCGTAATGGACATGCCTAGTCCACGCAACTTGGCTAGAATCATCTCGTTTCTCGACTCCCGCGTCGTACGTAATTGATCCAACCTTTCAAGTAGTAGCTGATCCGTGAAATTCAGTCCATATCCTAAAATATGAATATCCTTCCCTTCAGCACTAGTACTAATTTCAATCCCGGGTACGACAAGAATTCCAGCCTCAAGACCAGCTTCCAAGGCCTCTGCGACGCCAGCCACTGTATCGTGATCTGTGATCGCTATACCAGATAACCCTTTATCCTTAGCAAGTAATACGTTCTCAGTAGGTGAATTCATTCCGTCCGAAGCTCTTGTATGGGTATGCAAATCACATTTTCCATTACCCTCGATTGATCTCATATCTACTTCAACTCCTTATATATTACGGTAGCAGTTTGTGTTCCCGCAGAAACGTCAGGAATGTGACTGCAGACACGGGTAGTAGGGTAGATTTTAAATGAATAGAATAAAATTGTCTTTTAAACGATATATCCTTTATGTCCAGTATTTCCACCAGACCCAAAGCAACCTCATGTTTCACCGAAGAGGGAGAAATCAAGGTTAATCCAAAACCCGCTTCAACCGCCGATTTTACCGCACCCGTGCTACCTAGTTCCATCACTGTCTTCATCCGGGTTGGATCGATTCCTCTGCGTTCTAATTCTTCTTCCATCACTTGTCGAGTTCCTGACCCCTTCTCTCGAAGTACAAAAGGATACGACATGACTTCTTCGATTCCGACCTGTCTTCTCCCAGCCAATGGATGTCCAGCTGGTACTATAAGCTTCAGCTCATCTTCCATGACAGCTTCAAATACCAGATCGGGATGATGCACAGGTGCTTCAACTAGTCCGAAATTCAATTGATGATTCACAATCTCTTCGACAATTTGAGTCGTGTTCATGACTTTTAACATAATCGAAATTTGCGGATATTGGCGACCAAACGGACCCAACAAGCGAGGCAATACATATTCCCCAATCGTTAGACTTGCACCCAATTGTAATCTACCCTCTAACATAAAAGTGAAACTAGACATAGCTTGCTCTGTCTCCCGAATCAGCTCCATGCTTTGACGGGCAAAAGGGAGTAATGTTTCACCTGCTTCCGTTAATTCGATTTTTTTGGTTGATCGCACTAACAGTTTGCTGCCAAAGTAATCCTCCAACGACTGAATCTGCATTGTCACTGCTGGTTGGGTCATATGTAACGCCTGTGCTGCAACTGAGAAACTCCCCCGCTGTGCAACGGTATAAAAGATATGTAGTTGGTGATAATTTAGTGCCATTATGATCCACTTCCCTTCCCTCTCCCTACAATAGCATGGAAGAGTGCACAAAAAAAGCATGAGCAAAGGAGCGCATGCTTTATGTTTTATTATGTATCTATTTATATTTTACCTTTGTTTACGACTATTCTTCATCAAAGTCATACGACGGGAATGCCGAAGCCATGAGTAGTAAGATTTCAAATCTCGCAGCTCAATTGTTTCAGACATACGTCCAAGAAAAGTAACAACAATCATTCGGTGCATCGGTCTTCCTGCAGGATCTACTACATCAGGAATTTCAGCAAACTCGGCTACCATTACGAGATCATCGTCAACAAGATAAACGTCTTCTTCATTTCGATAATAAGGCTTAATACGACCTTGCTTCAGGCAATCCCATGCCCAAATCGCTATATTGTCGTAGTCCGTGCTGTCTCGGTTGATCCGATCGTTATACCTTACCTTGGCATGGTTGGTTATTACGATATCGGTAACCCTTTTGTCACCCAAAAGTACAGGGAAAACCTCAGTTGTTCCCCACCGTTCTTTAACCTTTTCTCTCATGCCGCACCTCTCGAACATTAATAGGACTTAATAACTAAGTATATTTACCTATTATACTACAACATTCCACAATGTTCTACAAGAAACGTATTCATTAATAGTTCCTACGTCCTTCAGTAAAACCAGATCATATCTCCACGCAAAAATAGCAGCCCGAGTTGGGCTGCTATTCACGACATCCTATTATAACCCGTAATAACGAGTTTTATCTGGAACATCTTTTGAATACTCTGTCTTGATCTCATTGCGATAAGAACGTTCGATCTTTCGAACATAAGATAGCTTACGAACATTCTTCATGATGTCTTCCGCACGATCAGCATTCACATACATAACAACATAATGCATCCGTCGGGATAAGTAGTGCACACTCCCGTATTTATCTAAATTTCTTGCAGCTTTCAAATCACTAACCCATATAATATAGCCTGTACGCTCCGGAAACATCCATTTACCTCCCGTTCTATCGCCTGTTATTTAACCCGGAATAGACAAGCTTTTTAGTTTTGTCTGCTCCCCACTTTAGCCGCAACTACATTTGCCACCGCTTCCGCATCCGCCACCAGAGGGATTGGGATCATTGCTAGGCACTTTAATACTATCTGAAACGGAATGCGCAATAGTCTCCGACAGTTGATGCAGAATATCATCAAGCTCTTTCTCTGCATTCTTGAAGTTACGAACCGCTTCGAATTGCTCAAGTTCCAGCTCTACTTCTGCCACCTTATCCTTAGCTTCGTGATAGTTGGGATGAAAATGACCAAAACGCTCGGTCTCTTCAAAAAGCTCTCTCTTAGCAGAAAGTTTCTTCACTAGTTTCTGTACTTCAATATCTTCCTCAACACGCCGTTTCCAGTACAAATAGCTGGAGACAGCGGTTGAATTGTTTATCATATCGCCTAATTCATAGGCGCTAGTTAGTAATTCGGCCATATCAACCGTGTTGATTTCCGATACGCTCATGAATTTCAACTCGATTCTGTTGTGTAATGTTCTACTCAGAGTAGACGACATTATCATACCACAATCTTACTTAGAGAAGAAGAGTTTCATTGCAGCATTTTCCGCTTTATGTCAGGAATAATCAGTCGTAAGGCTTCCCACTCTCCTGGTGCCAAGACATGTTCAACCCCTATGCTATCCTTCATAGTGAACATCACGCCTTTCATTTTCCAGCTCTCTTCCCCTATCAAAGTCAAAGGTAGATACTCTACTGTTTCACCCTGTATTTGTAATTCAATTTTTGTGTGCCAAGTTAAGGCTTGTGCAATGATCTTCCGGGCTGTAGAGACGTGATAGTCCCTCATCTCTTTGAACCATATCACAGGGATATCCTCAAGTCCGGGGAACAGTTCGGTGGTCGTGGGAATAACATCATCTCGTTCATACGACTTGTAGTCCCTACCACTAAATATCCATCCTTGCTCTACAGGCAAACCCGTCACACCAGAAATTACTCCGACAAACGTCGTATCTACGGTCTTATGATCCTTGGACCATGACCGTTGTTTCTCGGGTATTATAATTTGTTCTATCTCTCGGCTCCACTGCTCAATCGCTAATCTTACATTATTCGGAACGCCTGAAGACTGCTCATGCAACACAGCTAATATTTCCTTAGATGAAAGGCCTTGCCGAGCAGCTAGTGTCACACTGGATCGGTTGATTTGATAAACTGACATCGTATCCATTGTTATATTATCGGAGAAGGCCTCCAATACCCATCGCACTTCAAATGACACATCCGGTGGTACGAGAATTTCAAAATCCGGTTGGATATGACATCTTCCCGAACGCGGATGACGATTCATCGCTATGGATATATTTATTTCCGACATATCGACAGACAAGGCCTCAGCATCGATTAGTTGCTGCTTTGGGAATTCCATTTCCTTTGTGAATCTAGGCTTAACAAGCCACCTTAGATACAGTTGTTCTTCTTGACCATATCCAAGTTCCAACCAACCAAATCCACATAAGGCAGTTAGCCAACTTCTCATCCATAAATCCTGTTCCTTCGATATACATTCCTTCAATATTCCCTGTCTCCGAAGTGAAGTTAGCACATCTTGTAGACCGTACCACACTCCGCATGACAAATCGGAAGATGCTGTCCTAAATACGAAATGCTGCAGCACTGCGTCTGACGGGACATATCTTAGAAGAAGCTGCCGAAATATGGCGGAATTCATCTCTTGTATGTCCAGTTCCAACCAAGATCTAAGGTTAACCGTGTTTAACCTCCACTCTCTCTGCTCTTTATCAATAAGATCAAATTTCATTAACATATCAAACACAACTGCTATATGCGGAGAATAGACATCTTGATCGGTATAATATAGCGAAAGACCCACAATATCCTCCGCAGTCAAATGAATTTGGCCCTCCATTTTATTCAGTGCCTTTTGATAAGGCGTTCCCTTAACTGTAACTGGCAGACCATTAAATTCAATCCACGCCAGTATACGGAACAAATCATAGGCTAATCCACGTTTCGATTCTTTATATAGATCTATATCCACTTTGTTACTTAGTTCGATAGGATAAACGGTATACCTTTCTTGAAGTGATGAGAGTAAATCAAATGGAATATAAAACAACCGCTCCCCCCATATTTTCTTTACTGAAAACAAGAACCCTTGCTGGATCAGTAGTGGGATTGCTGCACGTAGATCAGCGCCGCTAAGTCTCCCAGTTGTCATCTCATTTAAACCGTCCAGCTTAAACGGTAATCCAGCATATCGTTGAAATATGGCGGCCAATGCTGCCGAATCTACTGGATGTAAGCATCCGATGCTCTCAATCGCTGCAGTAATGCGCTGCTGTTCGGGAAGTTTCATCATAGATGAGTTCCTTCCTGCGCCCCCACTGCAATAGGAAAGTTAGATCCATCCTCAAGATCAAACGTAACGGAATATTCATACCCTTGCTCAATCAAAAATAGTTGTCTGCGCATTGCAAAATCTTGTTCCCGTGTATCTTCAGATACCAAGGTATAAAAATACGCCTGACTTCCGTCCGATTTAGGTCGCAATATGCGTCCCAGTCTCTGTGCCTCTTCCTGACGGGATCCAAAACTACCCGAAATTTGGATTGCAACAGAGGCATCTGGTAAATCAACCGCAAAGTTTGCTACCTTGGATACCACTAGAACATGAATATCCCCCGCCCGAAATGCTGCAAACAGATCTCCACGCTCGTCCTGTGGCATGTTGCCAGTAATAAGCGGGACATTCAGCCGTGAGGCTACACTGCGCAACTGGTCCAAGTATTGTCCAATAATAAGAATTTGACGTCCGGAATGACGTTCAATCAGTGACCTTAGCCATTCAATTTTCCGCGGATTCTCTGCAGCAATTCGGAACTTCGCACGTCCTTCTGCTTTTATGTAATGTTCTCTGAGCGTCATTGGCATCGAAACTCTAACTTCACAGCACTCCACTTGAGCGATAAATCCCGTCTTCTCTAGCTCTCTCCAAGGCACCTCATATCTCTTGGGTCCGATCAAAGAGAATACATCGCATTCACAACCGTCCTCTCGAACTAACGTCGCCGTCAGACCAAGGCGGCGGGTCGCTTGAATATCGGCTGTCGCCCGAAATACGGGTGCTGGTAGTAAATGGACTTCATCATATATAATGAGTCCCCAATCCCGCTGATTAAATAAGCCCATATGTTTAAAGCCTTCTCCCTTACTTGCCCGATGTGTCAAAATTTGATAAGTGGACACGGTCACGGGTCTCACCTGTTTATGACCACCTGAATATTCGCCCACGTCCTCTCCAGACAGCGTCGTCTTCTCTAGAATTTCCGTGATCCACTGATGAACCGAAGTCACGTTCGATGTCAAGATCAAGGTCTCACATTGAAACCTCTCCATCACCGCGATCCCAATAATGGTCTTACCTGCACCGCAAGGGAGAACAAGAACACCATTCTCTCCATTCTTTTCTTGTCCTGCGAATGAAATGACTCCTTCTTTCTGATAAGGTCTTAGCAACAAAGGCTCCCCATTTCCCAAGGAAGATCGCATGTTGAATGAAAGTGGATGTCCGTTATGATATCCCACTTCGTCCGTAACGGGGTACCCTAGTCGGGCCAATTCCTGCTTCAATACCCCTCGAAAATCTGCAGACAGAACCATACGATGTGCTTCCACCCGTTGCAAATGTAACTGTGATAGCGAGGACTCACTCTGCAAGCGGTCCAGCAACTCAACATTCTCTGGTTGACACTCCAACCATAAGGTAGCTGGCTCATGCTCTGGACGCCGAAGCTTCAAAGATCCATAGCGAGAGACCCACTTTTCGATATCCGAAACTACCTTTGCAGGCATATCAAAACGAGAAATAAACCGTAACATTTCGATGATTTCCTTTGCCGTCAAACCTGAGGCAGCAGCATTCCATAATGAAAGAGGGGTAATTCGATAGGTATGGTAAGAAGCGGGACTCTTCACCAACTCAGCGAAATGAGTTAACTGCACTCTAGCTTCTCCAAACCCAGGATGTTCTTTCTCTAACAACACAGTGAAATCACGTTGGACGATACCGGCCCCTGCACCATTCATGAATTAATGCCTCCTCTCAGTCTCATATAGACTTAAAGAAGCCCGCCACAGACCGCGAACTTCTCTTTGACAAATCGTCTCACTTATCATTTGAATCAATGAATCTGCTCTGTTGATATTTGCGTCAATGCTTCTCCAGCTTCATCTGCAAAAATAGTACGGATTGCTAAGTCTCCAATCGACACAATCCCCACCAATCTGTCTCCCTCAGTCACTGGTAGGCGACGGATTTGTTGCTCTGCCATCAGTTCGGCCGCCTCCTCTACTGAGGTATCACGTGAAGCTGTCTTGATTCCTTTGGTCATTACGACCTCGACCGCCGTAGAACCAGGGTGCTTCTCCGCAATTCCGCGCACGACCAAATCACGGTCAGTAATAACGCCAAGAAGTCTGTCCCCATCAACTTCTACAACGGGAATGAACCCGGTATCGTGTTCTTTCATTTTAACAGCAACTTCATATACATTATCCCGCGGGGTAACAGTAACAACATTTGTAGTCATAATTTCACTTACTTTTCTCACTTGTAACCCCTCCTTCGGTATTTATAATTCCAAAGTTAGGTAAACTTTATGCATGTTCAAGCTGATATGATTCTGCCATCTTAATCATCAATCCAGCGGCATGGAGCATGGCATCCTCATCAATATCAAATTTGGGATGATGATGCGGGTATACTATTCCCTTATCCTCATTTCCAGCACCAACCAATATAAAACAACCAGGCACCTCCTGCAAATAATAAGCAAAATCCTCAGCAGGCATGATTTGTGCAGAGAGTTCCCCTTTTAGGTTAGGTACTTCCATCGCAGTAAGGAGAAACCTCTTAAATTCATTCTGATCGTTGATCAAACTTGGATATCCCGTCATGTACTCAACCGATGAATTTGCCCCATATGCTTGAGCCGTATGCTCAGTCAAAGTTTCAATCTTACCCCGGATTATACTTCGCGTTTCCTCGCGGAAACAACGTACCGTGCCGGCCAGACGGCAGCGTTCAGCAATTACATTCTGAGCGGCTCCTCCCTGAATGGATCCGATCGTCACAACAACGGGATCTAATGGATCAATAGAACGACTCACTACACTTTGTAACTGAAGTACTAGTGCAGCGCCAGCTACTACACTATCTACAGCCATGTGAGGCATTCCTCCATGTCCACCCTTGCCATGAACTTCGATGAAAAACTCATCGGTTGAGGCCATCAAAGGACCTGGTGCACTTGCCGCCGTACCGACGGGAATCGGTGTCCATAGATGTATGCCATAAATAACATCGACACCCTCCAGAGCCCCTCCTTCGATCATTGATACTGCACCGCCGGGACAAACCTCCTCCGCTGGTTGGAATATCAAGCGAATGGTTCCCTGCAACTTTTCCTTTTGACGACTGAAATATTCAGCCACAGCTAATAGAATCGCGGTGTGCCCATCATGACCACAAGCATGCATGACACCGGGAACTTGTGAGGCATATTCACACGACTTCTCATCCTGAAGTGGTAGCGCATCCATATCAGCTCGTAAGGCAACCGTCTTTCCTGGTAGTTCACCTATAATCGTTCCAATGACTCCGATATCACCCTTGCCCGAAGATAGTTCCACACCTAATTCTTCGAGAATACGCCTTACAAAAGCTGTAGTTTCTTTCTCCATAAAAGAAAGCTCTGGATGGCGATGCAAATGTCGCCTCCGCTCCACCATAGCTGGTAACAATTCTCTTAATAATTCTTCCTCCATAAATTCACTTCCTTTTTTATGTATAACGATTGTTCCTTATCTTCTTATCAGTATTATTATTCCATTGTATCAGAAATCAGGTTGCCACAGAGTCCGTAAACATTGAAACATCATACATTGGAAGCCTTTGCCTCTCTTGCACAAGTGATGGAAACATAATATCATGAGAGGAGAACTTTTAAGGGGGCATTCTACAAGATGATTGTTGAAAATACCGGATTAGAAGGTTTAAAAGTCGAGTTGGCCTACCTAGATGAAACATCCGAGAAGGTTGGATTTGTTCGCTGGCAATGGGAATACTACCGAGCCACATACGATTACAAGATAACATTTGACAACAACGAGTATTTCCTTCGTATGAACACACGCGCCGTGGAAGGAAAATTGGAGCGGCCAGACGCGGTTCTGGATATTGAAGCGGTCTATATGGGCCGAACCACATTCCCACACGGGCTGGATTACGAGTCAGAAATCCCTCCTCATGTCATACAATCAGCACAGGTTAAGCTGGCTGAGTTGAAGGAACTTCTTGAGGCTTAAGGCTTAAGAAGAACCACATGAGAGATAATAATGAAATGCCCAGACGCGGGGCTCCCGATTTCCAATTGCTCATCCTCACCCTATTATTAGTAGGGTTTGGTGTTGTTATGGTGTTCAGTTCTAGTTCTAGTATCACCCTCGTCAGTGAAAGATTTGAGTATGATCCGATGTATTTCACAAAACGTCAGCTAATTTTCGGAGCTCTCGGTCTATTCGGTATGCTTATCACGATGAATATCCCCTACGAAAAATACAAAAAGTTATTTATCCCTGTTTTTATTTTAGCCATTATTCTTCTAATGTTTGTTCCCTTTGTAGGTGCAATTAACGGGGCCAGCAGTTGGATCACACTAGGTAAGTTTGGTATTCAACCTACGGAACTTGCCAAAGTTACCACGATCTTATATTTATCCGCCCTCATATCTAAGAAGGGTGAACGGTTCCGTGACTTGCGGACTGGCTATATTCCCGTCATGGTTATCGTGGGTTTCGTAGCTGGGCTCATCATGCTCCAGCCCGATTTAGGCTCTTGTTTCATCCTCGTTGCCACCGCCGGATTAGTTATTTTTGCAGGTGGAGCCAACCTGAAGCATATTCTTGGTTCTATTCTCCTGTTAATCGTTGGGGCAAGTATCGTGCTGGGTGCTGGGGCGCTAATTGATAAAATTAACCCTAGCGATGTCGTTGATACTGCATCAGGAGGAACAAACTACAAAATTGGTCGCTTTCAAGCCTATATCAACCCTTGGGATGATCCACAAGGAACGGGATTCAGTCTTATTCAATCACTAACCGCCATTGGTCATGGAGGATTGACTGGAACAGGCTTTGGGCAAGGCATCCAAAAACTACACTATCTCACCAACTCTTATAACGATTTTATCTTCGCTGTCATAGGTGAAGAATTCGGTTTTATCGGTACACTAATATTTTTACTGTTCTATCTATATTTTATTTGGAGGGGGATTCTTGTCTCTCTTCGCAGTTCCACTATATTCGGTACGTTAACCGGAGTCGGTATTATGGGATTGATCGCCATTCAGGCATTCATTAATATTGGCGGTGTTACGAGAACGATCCCCGTTACTGGTGTAACGCTTCCTTTCATTAGTTACGGCGGCTCTTCACTACTCGTCATGATGGTTGCCATGGGGATTGTACTTAGTATTTCGCGTCAATCGTCACTGCCAACGAAGCAAGAGAGAACCAAATCTGTTGTGGTCAAGCAAGCCTCTTATGACTTGAACACCTCTAGACGTCGATAATGAATAAACAACAAATGGGCTGAACAAGGATAATCCCTTGCTCAGCCCATTTTCAATTTATTACCTAAATATCTATGTAACCCAATAAATTTAAATCTCGTCATCCTTAAATGCTACGTTCTCGACTTTCACATTCACTTCTACGATTTTGAGCCCAGTCATACTTTCCACTGCTTCTCGAACATTCTGTTGTAGCATACGGCACACTTCATGGATTGGAGTTTCGTACAGTACGATAATCCGTAAATCGATCGCTGCTTCCAATTGACCGACTTCCACTGTGACACCCTTTTGCACATTTTTACCACTTAAACGTTTGGCCCATCCTTCTGACAGTCCACCAGACATCGCTGCGATACCTGGTGTTTCCAAGGCCGCCATTCCAGCGATTTTGGAAACGACATCATCTGAAATCCGAATAAGCCCCATATCCAACTGCAATTGCTCGGTCATGGTAATTCCTCCTTCAACCTCATTATATTCATTGTAATTCGTAAAACCTAGTAAAGCAACTATAGACCATTTCCTACCTTATCGTTTATAATCTTCACGTTACTTGGATATATTGAAATATCGGGAGGTATACATATGAAAAAATATCTTTTTCCAGGTCTGCTTACACTCTTCTTTGTACTCAGTGCCATCGGACATTTCGCGGAATGGTCCGCCACATTGCAATTCGTCATTTCAGCTATCTCGGTTATTTTCGTAGCCGGGTTTCTAGGGAAAGCGACGGAGAGTGTATCTCACTATGCCGGACAACGTCTGGGTGGGTTCCTAAACGCGACCTTCGGTAACGCTGCAGAACTGATCATCGGTATCTTACTCGTCAAGGAAGGCCTGTTTGACATGGTTAAGGCGAGCATCACCGGTTCGATCATCGGAAACTTACTACTTGTTCTTGGCTTAAGTCTCTTTGCAGGTGGATTGAAACATAAAGTCCAGCACTATAATGTTTCACTCGCTGGAATGAATGGTTCGCTAATGATCGTAGCGATTATTGCACTATTTGTCCCCGCTATATTCTTGCAATCCCACGAGCTTCCAAAAGAGCATATAACATCTTTAAGTATTATAGTAGCTGGAATTCTGATCGTCGCTTACCTACTCTGGCTGCTCTTCTCCATGATCACTCATAAGGATTATCTAGCAGATGTGACAGAAACAAACGCTGAAGAACTCCCGCATGAACATAAGCCTGCATGGTCGAAACGTCAATCTATCCTGTATCTTATTCTGGCGACCGTTATGGTGGCCTTTGTCAGCGAATGGTTAGTAGGTACTCTTGATACCTTCACCGCCAAGTTTGGACTGAGTGAAATTTTCGTCGGCGCCTTCGTCGTGGCTATTGTCGGAAATGCTGCAGAGCATAGTGCAGCGATTCTATTAGCCATGAAGAACAAAATCGGCGCTTCTGTAGAAATTGCTGTAGGGAGTAGCTTACAGATCGCTTTGTTCGTAGCTCCAGTACTTGTCTTTGTCAGCCATCTGTTCGGTAGACCCATGGATATCGTATTTACTGCGATAGAGCTCGCTGCAATCGGTGTATCTGTGTTTATTGCCAAATCAATCACCCAGGACGGACAAACCAACTGGTATGAAGGATTACTACTCATTGCGGTTTACGCCATTCTCGGTGTATCCTTCTATCTGATATAACTGGAATTAACCTCTATGAATCTATGTATTAACATCAAAAAAAGCGTGTGTTCCGGGCAAACCCGGTACATACGCTTTCTTCATTCTGTATGTAGCCTGTTTCTCTCAAAACAGGTCAGTCTTTATTGTTCATCGCTTCGTAAAGTAAAGCCAAGTTCCGTTCGAGCTTGGTCATGATCCCTTTACCTACCGCTTCCTGGATAAGTCCAATACGGACTGCATAATCAACTTGTCTTGAGAAACCATACATTTGGGTGTCCAGCACTTCCTCATAGAGAGGGCAGTAACGTGTGGCCAGGTTCTCCATCTGCACTTCGATCAGCTTCTCTATTTTATCAGCATCTTCCTGCAGAAGATTTAACGCTTTAAGGCCCATTTGCTCCTGCAAATCAGATGAAGTCATGTTGTTTCCTCCCCATGTCCAAAATCGTTACTCATCTACTCTATCCTTAATATTAGTCGAAATTGCAGACCAATACAAGAACCTCTCTAAATAAACTAAACTGAGAGTTCGATGTCAATTAAACTACACCCTAGTATTTCCAAAAAAAAGAACACTCCTGCCTTAAAGGCAAGAGTGTCTCTTTGAAATTCTTATTCCTCGACTACTTTGATCTTCAAGTCGTATTTAGCGAAAACAGCTGTTACTGCTGCTTTTGCTTCTTCTGCATCTGAACCATGAACATGAAGTTCATAACTTTGAGTGTTCACCAAAGTAGTAAACAATCCAAGGATACTTTTTACATCAATATACTTGTTGTCAGCTTGCAATACAATCGAAGACGAAAACTTGCCTGCAGTTTGAGCAATTTCAACTACCGCTTCATTATTAGTTGCCATAGGAATCCCTCCGTATCTTACTTGCAAATATAATAATATGATACATTGAATCCGCTTTCCTAGCAAGTTGTTTTCTGTTTATTTCAGGTTTTCCGGGTTCAAGCCTTCCAGTTCAGGAAGAACAAAAATCCCATCTTTACGTATCAGCACATCGTCGAAGTAAATTTCCCCACCACCGTATTCTGGACGCTGGATCAGTACAAGATCCCAATGAATAGATGAGCGATTTCCATTATCAGCTTCTTCATAAGCTTGACCCGGTGTGAAATGCAAACTACCCGCTATTTTTTCATCAAACAGCGTATCTTTCATCGGGTGTAAAATGTAGGGGTGAAAGCCAATCGCAAATTCTCCGATATGTCTAGCTCCATCATCGCTATCAAGAATTTCGTTAATCCGCTTGGTGTCACTGCTTGTTGCTTCAACGATTTTACCATTCTCAAAACGGAAGACGATATTCTCAAAAGTAATACCATTATACAGTGTAGCTGTATTGTAACTAATTGTTCCATTTATAGAATCCCGTACAGGAGCGCTGTATACTTCCCCATCTGGGATATTTCTCTTACCTGAGCATTTAATTGCGTTGATGTCTTTAATCGAGAATGACAAATCTGTTCCTGGTCCAGTAATACGTACTTTGTCCGTAACTTGCATAAGATCGGCTAGTGCGTCCTGCGCCCGGTCCATCTTAGCATAATCCAGATTACAAACATCAAAGTAGAAATCTTCGAACGCCTCTGTACTGACATTTGCAAGTTGCGCCATGCTAGCATTTGGATAACGAAGCACTACCCACTTTGTATTCTTCACTCGCTCTTCACTATGTACAGTATGTTGATATAGCGAGTTATACAGTTTCATCTTATCTTCAGGCACGTCGGATAAATCATTAACATTTGAGCCCGCACGAATACCAATATAACAGTCCATTTGCTTCATCCGAATCAAATCATAGTCCGCCCAAGTTTTAATTCCTTCTGCCGTTGCATATTTCAACTGCGAACTTTGAACGGCTCTGTCGGTCAGCTCAACAAACGCATTGCCTCCCTTCTTACCAACTTCTTCTACAATTGCAGTTAATAAATCGCGTTCTGTCCCAATCATTTCTATCAGCACATTTTCCCCTGGTTGAACATCTACGGAAAAACCAACCAAGTTCTCGGCTAGTTTCTGTATTCTAGGGTCTCGCATAGTTATAACGCCTCCTTAAATTGCGCAAAAAAACACGCTGTAGAACCTCCCTATCACGAGGGAATTCTTAGTTGAACACTGGTTAATTCTTCTCTATTGTAGCACGGCTTTAAAGGGAAGTCAGCACTTAAGACCAGCTACTGGTATTTCACAAAACGGTTATCTGTTAGCAATAATTCACGTTGCTGCAACCCTGCATGACTTCGATAATTCAATTCCGATTCTGAAGTTAGCCGCTGAGGCAGACCGCTTCTCCGATCAATCGTTAAATGATAAATTACCCTTGCCTCGGCTTGCTCCAACATTTGTACAAGCTGTCCATTGCCGGATGACCAAAGATCCATTACTTCTTTCTCTATTGTACTACGGCGACCGGGTTCTATTTCTGCAAGCTTATTCTGGAGGCCCACCCTTACCTCCTGCATCTCATCTATAAGTTTGCCACCGATCATATCCTTAGCTTCACTAGGATCAAGTTCAATTCGTAGCACTTCTGTTCCTCTCGCCGCTCCACTCTCGGCCGTAATTTTTTTCTTATTCATTCTCCGAATATTTTCAAGTTGATCGAGCGGATTCAGCCTGGTCATCCCCAAACTCAAAGCATCTCCTTGATTCGTTGTCGGTGTCCAGGATCCTCCTTCCCATAACAAATTAGCTGCAAATTGATTTCCTTTTCCTGTTCCCGCCATTTGCCACGTACCGATTTTGTTTCCATGCGGTAGAACCGTTACCATATTCAACTCTCGATGATTCTTTAATTCTCCATAATAAGTCATGCTATCCTCCAAGAATGACTTATCACCTCGCAAAAGAGCTGCATCCCCCTGAAAGGTTAAAGCATCACGTCCTGCTAGTCCGGACCAAGTGAATTCGAACCATTGCTCTGGGGTTTTAGCTGACCTTTGTCCGCAAGCCACCATGGAACAGATACAGCATAGAATCAAAATCATCTTGAATACTCTAATTCTCATCCCATCTCGCGCCCTTCGTTTCCCAATAGAAGCTCAACGGCTATCAGGGAAATGATGTGTTATCTGTAGGTTTACCCCCATTCCAAATTCTATGCGAAAAGCAAAAGAACGCCCTGAATGAGGCGTTCTTTTGCTCTTCAATCTATATACCACCCAAACTAATTCAACCGATTTGAGTCTGATCTCTTCCGTTATTCTTAGCCCTGTATAAGGCCATATCAGCCTGATAGAATAGCGTTTCTACGCTCACCCGATCATCTTCATGCTTCCACTCGGCGATCCCACATGATACGGTAACATGTGGCTCTGTTTCCATCCCCACACGTCTACGGATATTTTCTGCAATCTGATAACCCTTATCCACATCAGCACCAGGTAAATATATGGCCAGTTCTTCGCCGCCCCAACGAGCAGGAACATCGCTTTTTCGAATTGCCCCTCTTACGATAGCGCAGACTTGCTTCAGAATTTTGTCTCCAATTTGATGACCAAATGTATCATTAACCTGCTTGAATTGGTCAATATCAACGATGATCAGCGAACCATTAACATCACTCTTCTGAAAATTCTGAATCGCATCGTCCAAATAATGACGAGCATAGAGTCCAGTAAGCATATCTCGGTTCGCCATTTTGCGGACTTCAGCATGAAGAGACGCGTTAGCGATAGCTAGTCCGATATGCGAGGCTAAGACCTGGAGCAGTTTATAATTCTCATAAGAGAAGAAACGCTGAGAACGATGGGCCAAGATGATAGCTCCATTGACCTCACCCCGTACAATGAGAGGAGCAGCTATCATTGAACGTGAATCCGTCTCATCCATTAGTCTGGACGTTACATTCCCATACGCCTTGTAATCGGATAAGATGATCGGTTCCCGCGTTGAAAAGACTAGACCCGCAAACCCATAATCCTTCGGGAATATTTCCCTAGATAAGGAGGGAACATTACACGATACAATTTCAAAAATATCACTTTCTTCGTCAATCTGTGTTATGCAGCAAAACTCAGCATTGAAGATCGATAGTAGCTCCTCGTTGGCAAACTTGAATACTTCCTTTAATTTCAAACTTTGATTCAAGCGCTTGGTCAGCTCATTTATTAATCTTAACTCACTAATCAATATGTTAGACTGCTCGTACAATTTTGCATTCTCGAAAGCAGTACCGGCAGTATCGGCCAGCATTCCGATCAACTGCAAATCTATCTCTTCAATTCCCTCTTGCAGAATGATCATATGAAACACGCCATACACACTTTGTTTGCCGATCAGTGGAACTGCGATTTCAATCAGAGTCTCACCTGTATCGCTAATATTGTCTTTACGAAGCATCCGCCCCTCCATGAATGCCCTTACACACATATAGTCCTCAGGTTCTTGCCCCTGCAATTGCAGAGACTTTACACGGGGATTTCTGCTTGGGTGGTCCTGGGACATGAGAAGCTCAAGCTTCCCCTCAGGATACATTTCCTCAATTCTCTCAAATACTTCCGTGATAACCGAATCTACATCTATTTTATCATGAAGCTTCTGCACAACTTGAAATAACATAGAACGTCTATGTTCTTCTCGTTTGGCTTGCTTCTGAATGTTTAACAGGTCAGATACAAACAGAGTCTCAAATTTCTTATAAAAGCAACTACGGAAATGTTGTGCCGCTGCCCGCACTAGCATCTGAGCGACAGAGCTAGCTTCAATTCCATTCATATAGCAACCAATCACAGCGAAAGTCTCGCTATGCTCTCGTGTCACGACAGGACTAGCAAGCCATATTCCTTGAGTAGACTTAACAATTACAGAAGATTGTAAATCAAGACATTTATTTATAGCCTCGCGAGAGAGCTGCGCCACTTCCTCCAATGCTAATTCTGGATCGAGATCACTACTCAGCACCTCACCAATGTGATTCGTAATAAACCAGCTGACTCCATCAAGCTCTGACAGATCAGTGGCATGTTTCTTCCAATCATCATAACTGACTTTAAGAAGCGGTTCTGTATACGGAAAATCGTATGCAGTGATATCGAGTTGCTCAAGCCAATTCATTTGAGCTTCGTAATCACCCCACATATGAATCGGTGGCAAAGAAAAATCTGTATGCATTTCACTCTTCAGGTCATCTCGTGATTGTTTTGCCATAGGATAGCTCCTTTTCACCGCGTCCAGCTCGCAGCGATGTTTTTCGATTCTGTCCTGAATTCCCACCAATTATTCAGCATCATTCCGCTCTATATCTGCGACTATATGTTTATATTACTATCTTCTTTCCCGTTTTGCACCAAAAATCCTCAATTTTACAACACTTTTTTAGGACAAAAGCCCTATCGACAAATTACTCCTTTTTTCGTATAAAACTATCCCCGTAATAATCTGAAATTCCACTTGACTCACTCTAGAACTTCATATATAATTTGTTGTTGATAAAGACTGGATAGAGTCTTGATTAGGGAGTAACGCATGCGGCACCCTCTGAGTTTTTTGTTACTGACACGACAGCGGCTGAACTTTCATGTCAGTTGAGCGAGTTTTATCTATCCCCCGCTCAGGCAAACAAAAACTGCGCAAGTAGAACCCTACAACTAAAATTTCATTTTAAAAGGAGTCTACCTATACAATGGCACGTTACACTGGACCTAAATTTAAACTAAGCCGCCGTCTTGGCATTTCCCTAAGCGGTACTGGCAAAGACTTGAAACGCCCGTTCCCACCAGGACAACATGGTGCGAACCAACGGAGAAAAATCAGCAACTACGGTATGCAACTTTTGGAAAAACAAAAACTTCGTCACATGTACGGTTTGGGCGAAAAACAATTCCGCACTTTGTTCAACAAAGCGCAAAAATTGCCAGGTATCGCGGGCGAGAACTTCATGATCTTGCTTGAAAGCCGCTTGGACAACCTAGTATACCGTCTTGGTTTTGCTAATTCCCGTGCAGGAGCACGTCAATTGGTATCCCATGGTCACGTAACTGTAAACGGCAAAAAAGTGGATATCGCTTCTTACCGTTTAGAACTAGGTGATGTTATCGGTCTTCGTGAAAGAAGTCGCGGTCTTTCTTCAATCAAAGAAGCTTTGGAGAACCGCAATCACGTTCCTGCTTACCTTGAGTTCAACGATACTGCTCTGGAAGGCAAATTTATTCGCCTACCTGATCGTTCTGAATTGTCTCAAGAAATCGATGAAAAACAAATCGTCGAGTTCTACAACCGTTAAGATTATTACAAACGGGCCTGGAGTCTTCATGACTTCAGGCTTGTTTTTCTTTTAGCTATAAATTTTTTTTAACAATTACATTTTGTGGATTCTAATTACCCAAGAATAACGTCTCCATCAACGACTCCTACTATCCACGTGAATTCAACCTCTATTCCGCCTTCTACTAAGTCTTTCCAAACCTTATACGTAATCCAAACTTCCAGCTCACAAAATGAAAAGGCTTAAAAAACATCCAACTTTAGCGATTATATGCTATAATGTTGCTGTTAAAAAGGAGGATACCCATGGTTGATACTAACGATAAAAACTCCGGTAAGGAAGATGGCCTGCAAGAAGACAAGCCACCTATTCGTAAGCCTAAGAGGGGGCGCTGGGTCTGGAAAACACTAGGCTGGCTTACTCTCCTCGTATTTGCCGGAGTTCTATTTGCAGGGGGCGCCGTTTTCGGCTATGTCTCCTCCATCGTCAAAGACGATCCGGTACGCTCGCGTGCCGATATTGAAGCAAAAATGAATTATAACGAGATAACCGGATTCGCTTATTTTCGTGACGGTTCGGCAATTGGTCAACTTCGTTCTGAAGAAGATCGTCGGCCCATCAGTTACGAAGAAATACCTTCAACCATCCTAGAAGCACTCATCGCAATCGAAGATAACAATTTCGAGAAACACATTGGGGTTGACTTTAAGGGAACCTTGAGAGCTGTTAAGGAAAGACTATTGAAGGAAGATGTTCAAACTGGTGGTAGCACGCTAACCCAGCAATTGGCACGGCGCGTTTTTCTTAGTTTGGATCGAACAGACAACCGAAAGGTCAAAGAGATGCTACTTGCACTTCGACTGGAGAGATTCCTATCCAAACCGGAAATCATTACCGCTTATTTGAATAAGGTTCCTTTTGGTAACGGCTCTAGTGGATATCAGGTTTACGGTATCAAAGCTGCTGCTAAAGGCATATTCAACGCCAACAATCTGGAGGATTTGAATATTGCCCAATCTGCATATCTAGCAGGTTTGCCACAACTTCCCTCTAGCTACTCAGCTTACAACGGGAAAGGTGAATTTAATCCAGATGCTTTTGATCGCGCGATCAAGCGTCAACGTTTAGTACTCCAACGTATGTTGGAGGAGAACAAAATTACGAATGAGGAATATAACGAAGCTTTAGCCTTTGATCTTCAAGGATCACTTGCCAAGACTACCAAAAAAGCATACGAAACCTTTCCATATCTCATGCTGGAGACGGAGCGTCAGGCAGCCCTGGTTATTGTCATGTTGAACAATCCCGAAATGACCAAGGAGGAAGCCGCTAAGAATCCTCAGTTGATTGAAGAAGCCCGTCAGCAGCTCCTAACTGGCGGATATCGTGTGTACACCACGATTGACAAGAAAGTGTATACTTCGATGCATACGGTATCAGAAAACGAAGCCAACTTCTCCCCATTTAGTGAAACTAAGGGACTTGAGCAAGTGGCCGCAATGATGATCAATAACAAAACCAGTGAAATCCTAGGTATGATTGAAGGTCGCGACTTCTACACGGAGCAAATGAACTACGCTACACAAATGGTGAGGCAACCAGGTTCAACAATGAAGCCGATCGCCGCTTATTTACCAGCGATGGAACTCGGTTTAATTCAACCTGCAAGCATCATTGACGATTCACCGATCATATTGCGCGATTATTCCAAGGGTTATCACATTCCAGTTAACTCTAGTGGCGGCTACAAAGGTCTAGTGACAGCCCGCACAGCACTTAATGAATCTCGCAATGTTCCAGCACTAAAAATCTTCAATCAAGTTCTTGGCATCGAAAAAGCTTGGGATTTCACCAAAAAGCTTGGTATAACTACGTTGGATGAAAAGGATTATTCAGCACAAACCGGCGTACTAGGTGGGCTCAGTTATGGGGTAACGGTCGAGGAATTGACCAATGCTTACAGTTCAATCGCTAACGGCGGAGAATTCAACGACGCTTATATGATCGCCAAGATTACCGATTCAAAAGGTAATCTTGTTTACAAGCATAATACCGATCCGCAGCGGGTATTCTCTAAGCAAACTGCATACCTGATGACCGACATGCTTCGCACTGTTATTACCAGCGGTACGGCTAAGTCGATTCAAAGTGATTTTAAGAGCTACGGAAAAATCCCGGTTGTCGGTAAAACTGGGTCTACGCAAAACTACGCAGATGTCTGGTTCATGGGCTTCACGCCGGATGTTTCACTTGGTGTTTGGGTCGGTTATAAAGAACCAGTTAATACATTATCAACTGCTGGAAAGACTAGAGCCAAATCAATTTGGTCCTTAGTTATGAATGAAGTAACGGCAAATAAACCCGATTTATTTCCGACTACAGAGTTCGTAAAACCTGACGGTATTGTCCGTAAAACCGTGTCCGGGTATAGTGGAAAGCTCCCAACTGCCTTAACTAGTCAGGGTGGTAAGCTCGTCACTGATATTTTCAATTCTAAGTTCGTGCCTACTGAATCGGATGATGTGCTGATTAGAGCAAAGTATATTACTTATGAAGGGGTCAATTACATCCCGCTTGAATCTACACCTTCTGACATGGTTCAGGAAAAGGTAGTCATGAAACGTGAGAAGCCAATCAAAGAACTTATTGACGATCTTCAAAATGCTTTTAAAGTAATGAAGACTCATAAAGACATTAGCTTCTACATGCCTAAAGATGCCGGTGAGGATGCACCTACCAAGCCCGATCCGCGTGTAGATGACGGCTTTGATCCGAGTGCGCCAGTAAACGTTAGACTTTCATCAACAGACAGCTCTGCGACGATTACGTTTAATGCGAATAAGGAAAATGACATCGTTGGGTATCGACTCTATAAATCAATCGATGGAAATTCACCACAATATACGGGAACAGCAGTACTTACCGGAGGGGCCACAACCTTTACCGACTCCATATCATCTGACCACAGCTACAGCTATTACGTAACGGCGGTTGATGTTGCAGGAAGGGAATCAGGGCCAAGCGCAACCGTGGGTTATGAGGGCTGGTTGCCTCCTGACAACTCAGAACAACCATCTGATCTCGGAGAAAGCATATGGCCGGGAGATGACTCAGGAAATGCCGGTGGAGAACTCTCTATCCCTGCCACTCCATCCCAAGTCACGATCACCAGTGGTGATAACGGATTAACAGTAAGTTGGGGAGGAAATGCCTCAAAAGACCAAGTTTCGAGCTATAACGTCTACTTATCGGCTACCTCTGATGGTGCATATTCCAAGATAGGCTCGACTCCTGAAACACAATTTACGTTCAAAACGGATTCAACCAGTGGTTGGGTTCAAGTGACGGCTATGAATAGTATGGGAGAATCCACTACGTCAACGCCTGTACAATTTAATAAATAGCCTTTTAGAAGCACAATTTGCAACATGATATTTAAAAGAGTTCCAAAGGTCAAATGACCTTTGGAACTCTTTTTGAATTTTCTAATTTGTAGTCTATTTAATCATCTATAGTAGACAGATCGCCCACCGGAAGATTCAATTCCCAAGCTTTGAGTACCCTACGCATGATTTTACCAGAACGCGTCTTTGGCAGCTTATCCTTAAATTCGATCTCTCTTGGTGCAGCATGGGCTGACAACCCTTCCTTCACAAACATAGAGATCTCCTTCTTCAGTTCTTCTGAGGGTGTGTATCCATCCATTAGCGAAATGAACGCTTTAATAATTTCACCACGCGTTGGATCCGGTTTGCCGATGACTCCCGCTTCAGCGACGGCTGGATGCTCTAATAGCTTACTCTCGACCTCAAACGGTCCGATACGTTCCCCGGATGAATTGATTACATCATCGATCCGACCTTGGAACCAAAAATACCCGTCCTCATCCATATAAGCCGTATCACCGGAAATATACCATCCTGGAATTCGGAAGTATTCTTCGTATTTTGGAGCATTGTTCCAGATCAGTCGCATCATGGACGGCCAAGGAGTCCGAATTGCTAAATTGCCCATCCGATGAGGCGCAAGCACCTTGCCGTTATCATCGATGATCGCCGCCTGAATACCTGGAACAGGCTTTCCCATCGAACCCGGCTTCAATGGCAACGACGGATAATTACAAATCAGTTGTCCTCCCGTCTCCGTCATCCACCAAGTATCATGAATCCTGTGCCCGTAAACCTTTAGCCCCCAACGCACTACCTCAGGATTTAGCGGTTCACCAACAGATAGGACATGTCTAAGGGACGATAGATCGTAGGCTTCAATAATATCTTGTCCCGCCCCCATCAACATCCGAAAAGCCGTAGGAGCGCTGTACCACACAGTTACCTTATTGTTCTGTATCGTGCTATACCAGTCGCTAGGGCTGAATCTCCCTCCCCTGATCACGTTGGTAACACCAACCAACCATGGAGCAAACATGCCGTAGGAAGTTCCCGTGACCCAACCTGGATCTGCAGTACACCAATACACATCGTCTTCTTGGAGATCTAGAACCATTTTTCCAGTATAATAATGCTGAATCATAGCGTTATGAACATGATAAACACCCTTCGGCTTGCCAGTTGATCCAGAAGTATAGTGAAGAATTAGTCCATCTTCTCGATTCAGCCATTCGATATCTGCGTTAGAAGATGCCTGTTCCATTTCAGCATGAAAATCTATCAATCCCTTATCTGTATTCACTGCATCGCCGACTACAAATATTTTCTTCAGTAAGGGTAGTTCTTCAACCTTTACTCGCCCAAGTAGCGCTGGAGTTGTAACAATTGCAACTGCTCCGCTATCCTCTAGACGGTCTTTTACCGCTGTCTCCATAAAAGCTTCAAAGAGCGGACCTACAACAGCCCCGACTTTGATCGTACCAAATATACTGATATATAACTCAGGGGAACGCGGCATGAACACAAAAACACGATCGCCCTTAGATATACCATGGCTACGAAGCACATTCGCAAAACGATTACTTTGATCCCGCATTTGTTGAAAAGTATATGTTTCCTCTCTTGCTGCATCACTATAGCTAAGAGCAATCTTCGCACCCTTGCCTTGTTCCACATGGCGGTCGATAGCTTCATGGGCCATATTAATAAGCCCTGTTTCATACCAGGAGAAATTCTTCTCCACGTCTTCCCACTTAAAATTTCCGTAGGCTTCATCATAATTGCCCAAGTTGGACACCGAAGCCCTCACCGAAAGAATATCCCCCTGCAGTTGACTCATCATTTCATCCTCCCTTGAAACTATCCCGCTAGGTAATACAAGTTCAAAACCAATGAAAACGGATACACAATAGTTGGTTGAAAGTTTAAGATAAATATCACAATGTCAACTAATAAATGTGAATATTTTATGTCGGAATTAATTATAGCACAGGTTTTAACAATACGGCTATACTTTTCAAATTTTCATTTTTCTGTTATAAGTGAGGGGAACAAGTAACGGAGGTGGCAACATGGAACACCGTAAAACCTACATTCGCCATACCCTACCCTATCAGAACAAAGAGATTGTCATCGAAGGACCTATAACATCCACTGGACTATTAGATTTGCAAATGCATCCGGATCTAGATGCTTTTCGAAGGCCTCGTGAACAACACGAAGCTTTAGTAGAAATTGCTGGACTTCCAGAGGGCCGAATCATTCTAGCCCGAGTCGAGAACATCATTATAGGTTACGTCACCTTCCACTATCCTGATGAAATGGAGCGATGGTCGCAAGCCCACATGCCCGATCTAATTGAACTAGGAGCCATAGAGGTATCGAATGAATATCGTTCTTTAGGCTTAGGCTCCCGCATGATTCAGACGGCTTTTGAAGACAATCAGATGGAACATTATATTGTATTTACAACAGAATATTACTGGCATTGGGATTTGAAAAGCAGCGGACTTAGTGTGTGGGATTACCGTAAAATGATGGAGCGACTGATGCAGACAGTCGACATGTTCTGGTATGCTACCGACGACCCCGAGATCTGCTCTCATCCGGCTAATTGCCTGATGGTCCGAATCGGTAAGAACGTTCCCCTGGAGTCTGAAGAACAGTTTGACCGTTTGCGTTTTCAACAACGATTCATGTATTAATAGTGTCCTTCGGCAGCATATCCAAGAGAAAGGGAGTGTGAGATTATGGATGAAAACGCTTTATTTATCCATCATGATAAGGTTATGAACTATCATTTTCACGACAATCACCCTTTCCATCCCATTCGGTTGCAATTAACTTTAGATCTTCTAACCGAGATTGGTGCATTAGATGACAAACAGAAACTTCAAATCATCCCAGCAACACAAGAGGATCTACTTCGGATTCATCAACCAGCATATATCGATGCAGTCAAAGGACTCAGTCAAACGCCACCCTCCCCGCTCTGGTTAAGCCGTGCAGAACAGTATGGGCTGATGGATGAGGATACCCCATTCTTCCCAGGCATGCATGAGGCGACCTCCTATGTGGCTGGTGGGACTATAACCGCCATAGAGGCTGTCTTGTCAGGCAAATGCAATCACGCCCTACACTTAGGAGGAGGACTCCATCATGCGCTCTCAGCTAAGGCTGCAGGGTTCTGTGTGTATAACGATGTTTCCGTAGCCATCGCTTATGCAAGACATCACTATGGTGCCAGGGTGCTATATGTGGACACTGATGTTCATCACGGAGACGGTGTGCAATGGAGCTTCTATTCCGACCCTGATGTGTGTACATACTCGATTCACGAGACGGGTAAGTATTTATTTCCTGGTACCGGATTTCTGCAAGAGAGAGGCGAACATCAAGGTTACGGAGCGTGTATGAATATTCCGCTGCAACCCTATACCGAAGATGAATCCTGGATGGAGTGTTTCGAACAATCCATAAGTCGACTGGCTATGCATTTCAAACCAGACCTTATTATTAGCCAACATGGTTGTGATGCCCATGCCCTAGATCCTATGTCCCATATGCAATGTAGCATGGCAATTTACAATGAAATGCCTAGCATCCTACATCAATTGGCTCATACCTATTGTGGTGGACGTTGGGTAGCTGTTGGCGGAGGTGGATATGACCTATGGCGTGTCGTCCCTCGGGCCTGGAGCCTTCTTTGGCTTGAAATGAGTGGGCATCCCCTGAAGGCTAGCTTAACCCAGAGTAACCATTCTAGGCTCCCTGAAGCATGGATCACGAAGTGGCAAAGCCAGACGTCAGTAGAACTTCCTTCTGAATGGCTCGATGATCTTTCCTTGTGGGATGGCATACCGAGAAGGAACGAGATCACAACAAAAAACCGCGAGAATCTCGCGGTCGCACTGCAGGACTATCCTTAATTCAGGATGGTATCTAGTTTTGAAACCATTTCATTAACTATTTCATACGAGCGTGTAGCAGCTTCTACTGTAAATTCAGCATAATTTATCTCAGCAGTACCATCAGCTTTATCCGACATGGAACGAATAACGAGATAAGGAGTTCCATTCATATGGCATACTTGAGCCACTGCAGAACCTTCCATCTCTACACATGCACCATCCATCGTTTCATGTAGCATCCGAACGAAATTATAATCTGAAATAAACTGATCACCTGATAGTACTCTACCCACTATAAATTTTCGATCCCTGCACAATTCACTGCAGATCTCTTCTGCCAATCGTAACAATCTAGGATCTGCTGGGAAATCTGATATATCCTGATAAGGAATATCTCCACGTTTATAACCAAGTGGTGTCACATCCATGTCATGCTGCTGGCAGGACGAAGAGATGACGATATCTCCAATATTCAGCGAAGGGTTGACTGCACCAGCCACTCCTGTAAACAAAATGATATCCACTCCAAAGCGGTGAATTAATATTTGCGTAGTCACTGCAGCATTCACTTTACCAACGCCTGATTTACAAACGACAACTTCTTTACCATGGAATATTCCTGTTACGAAGGAGATACCCGCATGGACTACGCTTTGCTGCCGTTCTAATCCTTGTAGTAATAAAACAATTTCTTCATCCATGGCTCCCATAAGCCCAATAGTTCTAGTCATAATACCTCCATTATTAGATGAATATAATCTACACGATCTTCTAAAGATCGCCATCTAATGGCCATAAACCCCAAAAAAAGCTCCTAAGCAGGAGCTTTTTCACGTTATAACCCTTTTTCATATCATTGTTCTCTGTTTATCTGTTTATCTATCTATATCTCTATATCGTGTGAATCAGCTTACACATGACTTACTGACAACCTTAGAATTGTCTCGTGAGGTAGAATCACTCGTGGATTCTCGACAGGTTCCTTCTTCATCAGTTTCGTTAACAAACGCATTGCAACAGCCCCGAGGTCATACATCGGTTGTGCCACAGTAGTTAATTGCGGACGCACCATAGATGCCATACGAATATTGTCAACACTGATAATGGAGAAATCGTCAGGTACTTTCAACCCTTCATCTTGGATACTGTGAATCGCACCAATCGCCATTTCGTCTGTAGCTGCGAATATCGCAGATGGCCGCTTCTTCAATCCCAAGAAATATTTCATTGCCTCAACGCCTGACTCGTAACGATAATTTCCGATACGAACCAAATCTTCTTTGTACTCAATTCCTGCTGTTTCCAGTGCACGTTTGTAACCTTGGAAACGAGCATAACCATTTGCAGGATCCTGCAACGTTCCACTAATCATAGCTACATCACGGTGTCCGTGACGGATCAATGTGCTTACAGCATCAAATGCTGCAGACTCATGATCGATATCCACGGAAGGAATGACACCTTGCTCATCACTTGTAGCACATAACACGATCGGTACCGAAGACGACTGGAATGCTTGTATATGTTCCTCCGTCACAGCACCACCCATGAATAAAAGCCCGTCCACTTGTTTCTCGAGCAGTGTGTTAATTACACGAATTTCCTTTTCTTTCTTCTTATCCGCATTACATAAGATAATATTATAGTGATACATATTCGCTATATCTTCGATGCCCCGAGCAATTTCTGCAAAAATAGAATTCGAAATATCAGGAATAACCACACCAACTGTGGTCGTCTTCTTGCTGGCAAGACCTCTTGCCACCGCATTTGGACGATATCCCAATTGTTCAATTGCTTCGTAAACTTTCTTCCGGGTCTGCGGTTTCACATTAGGGTTGTTATTTACTACCCGAGAAACCGTGGCCATCGAGACGCCTGCTTCACGTGCCACATCGTATATGGTAACCGTCACATTCTTCTCTCCATTGCCAATAGATTTTTATCATTTTACATTTAGATCCCATTAAATTTATGATACGACAAAATATTACTTTGCGCAATGATAACGCTTCACATTAGTTTAGAATTCCTCTCAATGCCTCACTAGTAATTGCAGAATGAGAAGTATTCCATTGTGATTGTCCGTCCTTAACCAGTATAACCTGCGGAGATGCATGCTTTACATTCAATCGCTCAGCTGCCTCGTTAGACACATTTCTATCTTCAACCACGTAAATAAGCCCGTATGTAACCTCTTCATTAGGATTATCATTTAAGTAAGCCTCAACTTCCCGATAAGCCCCTGAACTAATCGGACAACGGGTGCTATGTTTAAATAACAGTAAAGGCTTTTGCCTAGAATTATCCAAAAGACTGTGAAGTTCCTCTATGGAAGTTATTCTTGTCAATGTGAACATGATATATCCAACTCCTTTCACATAAGAGTCTACACAACTTATCTTCTACTATCTTATCAAAAAGGTAAATAAAAAAACAACTTAAACCGTCGAATTAGTAAGTAAATCGTTGATTTTCTTCTGAAAACTGACGATCTTTAACAATATTAGACATTTGAGCAAGACGATTTGAAATATCACCCATCCAACCTGAATCGTTCATCGCTTTAGCACAACCATACAAATCAAGCAGTAAATTAATACGCTCCCCCGACTTCCGTTCCAAAAGCGCTTCAAATGACAGCGATTCGCTTTGTTCCCATGTTCGGTAAATATCGAAAATTAAATGAGCTAATTCATTTACTTCCGTAAAAATAATTCGGCCATTTTTTCCTTGTTGCTTCAAAGAGGACAGTAACGCTTTTAGGTCTGCTTTGATCGCTGGAAAGACTTCATGATAACAATCCAATTCACATTCGTAAATAGGTACTCTATCAATCTCTAGAACCCCTTCAAAAATGACTAACCGAAAACTTAGGTTCATCATTCCTCCACAATGGCATTGCTTATACAAAGTATCACCTCATCTTAATCCTTATCATTATAGATCACATTCGATGAATGTTAGATGTATTCGACCCACCCTTAGTGAACTCCTTCCAGTTACTCAAAAACGCTAGAGATTCCAATGAAAGGAAGGTAAGGGATCGAGTCCGTAGGTATGAAAATTATCATCAATTTGATACAATTAAAGTATCGAAAGTGTTATTCGTCAAGAGCAGTCCAAGACAGGGGGAAACGATTTTGAGACTTACTGGTAAAAAGGTCATTGCATTGGTTGATGATGAGTTCGAGGATTTAGAGCTGTGGTATCCGATTTATCGCGTTCGCGAAGAGGGTGCTGAGGTTCATCTAGTAGGTCTTACGAAAGGCAAAAAATACATTGGAAAATATGGCGTCCCTGCAGAGGCAGAGTTCACTTTTGAGGAAATTGATACCAGTGAATATGACGGTATTCTTGTCCCAGGCGGTTGGGCTCCGGACAAGCTTCGTCGGTATGATAAAGTGCTACAATTCGTCAGAGATATGCATGAGGCTAAGAAACCGATCGGCCAGATTTGTCATGCCGGCTGGGTTCTGATTTCAGCTGGAATTCTTAAAGGAGTAACGGTAACATCGACGCCAGGAATCCGCGATGATATGACCAATGCCGGGGCAATTTGGAAAGACGAACCCGTTGTAGTGGACGGACACATTATTTCCGCCCGTCGTCCGCCAGATCTGCCTCCTTATGGCAAAGCTTTCGTAGATGCGCTTATAGCAGCCTCTAAATAGAATCGCTTTTATGGTTTGAAACCAAAACAAACGCCAGGGAGCTTTGCTTCCTGGCGTTGTTCTATATCAGGCTAAACTATCCGAGCTATAGTTGCCGCTTTCGGTAAATATAGCCAATTCAGATTCAATCTCCGCACTTGTGGAGAGACAATAACAACGAGCTCCGATTTCTTGACTTTCCTTAGCCGTTGTATTCAAGATCCGGTGTTTCACCCGCAGTAATGATTGTGGAGACATACTGAGATCTACCACCCCTAAATAGTTCCAAATAGGAATAGCTTTCTCATCTCCAGCCATCTCTCCACATACGCTAACCGGTATCCCCGCCTCCTTGGCAGCCAGCACTGTTTGCCGTAGTGCCCGTAGCACTGCTGGATGATAAGGATTATACATATGGGCTATCTTCTCGTTCATCCGGTCTACGGCCAGTACATATTGAACAAGATCATTCGTACCTATACTGAAAAAATCGGCTTCAGCGGCAAGTAAATCCGCTATGGCAGCTGCTGCAGGAACCTCGATCATGATTCCAACCTGAATATCGCTGTCATAAGCAATTCCTCGTTCATGTAACCCTCGTTTTGCTTCTTCGAGTAACTGATTCGCCTCACGCACTTCCTCTACTGAGGAAATCATCGGGTACATGATCTTAACCTTCCCATGTGCGCTTGCTCGTAGAATAGCCGTTAGTTGAGTAATAAACATTTCTTTACGATCCAGACTTATCCGAATAGCCCGATAACCCAGAAATGGATTATCTTCCTCTGGTAAAGAGAAGTACTCTAACTGCTTATCCCCACCAATATCGAGTGTACGAATGACAACGGGATGGGCTCCGGCTGTCTCTGCAACCTGCCTATATACTTTATATTGCTCCTCTTCCTCGGGGAAAGTTGAGCGGTCCATATACAAAAATTCAGTTCGGAACAAACCAACACCTTCGGCTCCGTGCTTAAGGGCTAGTTTCAAATCTTTAACCGAACTAATATTGCCCGCTAATCGAAGATGTACTCCGTCCTTCGTGACTGCTTCAACCGAAGCTAGCAGCTGGAGCTGCTCCTTCCTCCGCGAAAGTTTCACAGCCATTTCGGTGTAAGATTCAATAATATCGGGACTCGGGTCTAAATATAGCTTACCCTCATCTCCATCAATAACGAGCATATCCCCTGTTTGAAGGGGCTCAGCCAGCTTATTCTCTAACCCAGATACCAATGGAATCCCCAGCGCTCGTGCCATAATTGCAGAGTGAGAAGTTTTCCCTCCTGCTAATGTGACAATACCAAGCACATTGTTGGGATTTAGATGAACAAGTTGAGAAGGAGAAAGCTCCTTTGCGACCAAGATATAGGGCTGAGTATCCGCCGGCAATGTAATATCCGGAGTACCAAGCAAGTGCTTAAGAAGTCGATTGCCAACATCCTTGATATCGAGCGCTCGCTCTTTCATATATTCATCATCAAGTAGATCAAACATAGTAACGAAATGATCAATGGCCTCTTTCACAGCTACTTCCGCTGCTTTGTATTGCCGCTCAATAATACCCTGGATCTCACTCATAAATACAGGATCTTCCAAAATAGCGATGTGAGCGTCAAAGATACTCGATTCAGCTACTCCTACTGTTTCTTTGATCTCGTTCTTCATCACTTCAATTTCAGTTTTGGATGTTCGAATTCCTTCATACAACCGCTCGAATTCCAATGCCAGATCTACCTTTTCCATTCTTCGATCTGGTACATCCCAATCCCATGAGGGCAGCACAAAAGCCTTGCCGATAGCTACGCCTGCGGCTGCACCAATACCTTGTATCATTTATTGACCCCCTACATCTCACTCTGTTATAGGTTATCTTCTCTATATTTCATTATGGTAAGCCTAGCCTTATAATTTTGTCAAAGGGAAATACCTAGAATGACATATACACGGATGAAAAAAAAACATAAGAAGGGACCCTTTCAACAATATAAAGGGTCCCTCCAAGAGTGTTAGTTTAGCTGCGCTTACCGATTAAGATACTATCCTCTACTTTGATACAACGGTCCATAATTACGGTTAGTCCGGCCTTTGAGGCGATGTCATTCGCTTCATCGCTAGTAATACCTTGCTGTAACCATAACACATTCGCACCGATCTCCACAGCAGCTTTGGCCACCTCGGGTGTTTGTTCACTTCGACGAAACACGTTCACAATATCGACAGGTTCAGGAATGTCCTGAAGAGATGAATATACTTTTTCACCCAGAATTTCGCCTTTAACAGTAGGGTTGACCGGAATAATACGGTAACCATTATTTTGAAGTGCCTGCGCAACCATGTAAGAGGTACGATCCGTTTTGTCTGATAAGCCCACAACGGCGATATTACCGGCATTTTCTAACAATTGTTTGACTTCTTCCCTGTTTGGGTTCTGAAATGTCACATTCATTCCTCCTCTCTATTCTATTGTTATACCCATTCTACGGCTGCACCAAGCGCAGAAATGTGATCAAAAAATTGCGGATATGATTTAGCAACATGGTGTGCATCTTTAATTACCAATGGCTTCTTACAACGTAATCCAACTACAGTAAGTGCCATAATTACACGATGGTCATAATGTGCGTTAATTTCCACACCGCCCTCTAGTCCAGAGGGACGCCCATGTACAATAATTTCTGCCTGTCGTTCCTCCACATTTGCTCCAGCTTTTCGGAGCTCGTTCAAATAATCGGTGATGCGATCGCACTCTTTGTAACGCAAGTTTTCTACATTATAGAACCGTGAGGTTCCGTCCGCAAATACGGCCGCCGCCACCATCGCAAGCACCGCATCAGTTGCTGCATCCCCATCGAATTCTACGGGCCGCAAACGACCATTGCCTTGCACATGTACTGTTCCATCAGTATGCGTTAGCGGCACATCCATCATTTGGAGAACATCAACTACTGCTCGCTCACCTTGCTTACTCTTCTCTGCCAGCCGGAAGATTTTCACGTCCGATTTCGTAACTGCTGCGGCCGCTAGAATAGCCGCCGATCCAGGGTAATCACCCTGTACTGTGTATGTCTTCGCTTGATATGTCTGACCACCAGGAATGCGGAAATTCATGTAGTCATCACTTGCGTGAATAATGATACCCGCCTGCTCAAGCACCTCAAGTGTCTGGCCAACAACTACCTTGGATTTCAGATCTCCTAACACTTCTATTTCGCTATCTTCAACAAGAAGCGGCGTCAAGAAGAGCAAAGCACTCAGATACTGAGAACTAACAGCACCCGATACCTTTATCTTACCACCCTTAGGATTACCACCTCGGATCGTAATCGGCAATTTACCATCTCGATGCTCTATCTCTACTCTCATCCCTCCAAGCGCCTCAATTAAATCATCATGTGGACGCTTACCAAGCGAATCAGGATATGAGTTAACAAATGTCACTTCAGGACACAATGCTGTCACGGCCATAAGAAAACGTAATACTGCACCCGCGTTTCCTACATTCAATTCCTTCACATCTTTAGGATTTCGACCAAAACCAGTAATAACTATCTTCTCGTCATCCTCTTCAAGCACAGCACCAAGATCTTGGATACAACGGCGCATGGCATCGCTATCTTCACTATGTGCGGGATAATGCACCGTGCTCGTCCCCTCTGCCAGAGCTGCGACAAGCAAATAACGGGTCGTGTAATTTTTCGATGAGAGGGCGCCAATCTCACCCTTAAGCTCTGACGTAGGTCTAACGATAACATCCATATACAAATCCCCTTTGTACATTATTATTTGTTTTGTTGTTGGTTAACCGCGGTAATGCGTTAAATTATTTAATTAGTTCATATCATAACACAGGCTGATCCTATGCGAGACATAAAAGTACATAAATACATTCTTATATTTCAAAAAAAGATGCCGGAGTGAGCGGTAGTATACGCCCCCTCCGACATCTCTTTAAGATATTACGGAATTATCTTAGAACCATTGGTGATGGAATACGCCTTCTTTATCCACACGTTTGAATGTATGGGCACCGAAGTAATCGCGCTGCGCTTGCAGCAAATTCGCTGGAAGACGCTCAGTACGATAGCTATCGTAGTAGGAAATAGCACTTGAGAAGCCAGGAACCGGAATTCCATTTTCAACCGCAACCGCAACGACTTTACGCCATGAGTCCTGATAGTTCTCAACAATGTTCTTAAAGTACGGATCAAGCAAGAGATTCTTAAGTTCAGCATCACGATCATATGCTTCTTTTATGTTATGCAGGAACTGCGAACGGATAATGCAACCACCGCGGAATATCATCGAAATCTTACCGTAGTTGAGATCCCAACCATACTCGTCAGAAGCCGCGCGCATTTGTGCGAAACCTTGAGCATAAGAAACGATCTTACTTGCAAATAGCGCTTTGCGCACATTCTCGATAAATTCAGCTTTATCGCCGGTAAATGCTGTTTTCGCAGGACCGCTAAGGATTTTACTAGCAGCAATACGTTCTTCTTTCATTGCGGAAAGGAAACGAGAGAATACTGATTCTGTGATCATGGACAATGGAACACCTAGATCAAGTGCACTTTGGCTTGTCCACTTACCAGTACCTTTCTGTCCTGCAGCGTCAAGAATAACGTCAACCATCGGTTTGCCAGTCTCTTGATCATATTGGGAGAAAATATCCGCTGTGATCTCGATCAAGTAGCTGTCCAGTTCACCCTTATTCCACTCCGAGAAAATTTCATGTAGCTCTTTAGCATCCAAGCCAAGAACATCTTTAAGTAAATGGTAAGCCTCACCGATCAATTGCATATCTCCATATTCAATACCGTTGTGAACCATTTTCACGTAATGGCCAGCTCCGTCAGGTCCGATATATGTACAACATGGGTCCCCGTTTACTTTCGCAGAAATTGCCGTAAGAATTGGTTCTACCAATTGATAAGCACTTTCTTGGCCACCTGGCATGATCGCAGGACCATTAAGTGCGCCTTCTTCTCCGCCCGATACGCCTGTTCCGATGAAACGGAATCCTTTGGCTTCAAGTTCTTTACTACGGCGTTGCGTATCTGGGAAGTACGCGTTACCTCCATCAATAATAATGTCGCCTTGATCCAAATACGGAAGCAATTGCTCAATCGTACCGTCTGTTGCGGCACCAGCTTGTACCATGATCAAAATTTTGCGAGGTATTTCCAAGGAGTTTACAAACTCTTCGATTGTGAATGTACCTACAAGATTCTTGCCTTTAGCTTCATTTTCTAACAGGTCATGAGTTTTTTGCGGTGAGCGGTTGAAAACCGACACTGTGAAGCCCTTGCTTTCGATATTTAGGGCCAAATTTTTGCCCATAACGGCAAGGCCGATAACGCCAATTTGTTGTTTAGACATGGTCTCCATCCTTTGCACACTTTTTATTTTCAATAATATCATTTTAACTCTTTTGAGTACAGAAGTGAACCCCCATACCCCCTCATTCGCAAAACAACCCCCCAAAATAGTGGGGGTTGCAATGATTTTTGATACACACCCTACTTCCCATTTACAATTTGCCCTTTACCATTCAAGTCGAATCAACTCAATACGCAAATTTCGTAATTTCTCTTTACAAGCTTCCACTGCTTCTTCATCCCCGCATTGCAGTGCAGCTGACAGCTTCGCAAGTTCATCATCTAGCTCTTGCTCTAGGCTCTTAAGCTGGCATTCAGCCGCCTCGGAAGCAAATATTTCAGCCAACTTTCGGCGGTCTACCATGGGTCCTTTTTGAAAGATCACGCGATGTTCTACTCCAATGATTTCCACAAGCCGAATAACTTCACCGAACAAAATACTCTCAATTAATACCTGACGATCTTTAAAACGCTTGACCACAGCATGGCCACGCAAATCACCGATCTGCTTCTCTAACCAATCCGCCAGTTTGGCATCCTTTATTACGTAATCACCCACAAGCTTGTATCCTTTAGCGAGCCGTTGAAAGCGCAACTTCGTCAGTTTACGTCCAGTTCGGACGGAAATGATGAAGATATTCTCATTCTCACTCCAATATAAAGAATACCCGTCTTGGATCAAATCGCGGATTAGTTGTTGAATGTGCCGGCGGTCGAATCTGAGCTCCAGGTTGCAATATTCCACCTCGTAACTTTTATTCACGGCACTCCCTCCCCAAATTTTGGTGAACCAAAATCCCGATTATGACTTGCCTTATCTTAATACTCTATCTTATGTAGTGGAACTTGGTTTATTGATTATTTTTACCCGCATCAGACAGGTTCTGACGCAAAAGGGGCACATTTTTGTTCCCATTAATGCTCTTGCATGCTGCTGGCTTAGACAAGCCTTGAATCGAACTATGTTATACTGATAAAATTATATGAACAATATTATCTTTTGGAGGTAACAAGAAATGTCATTTTCCGGTTTTTCCGAACAAGATTTCGATTGTATGACCGTTCCGGGTCTTGAACCTCGGATGGAAGCGATTATAGATCAGGTACGCCCCAAACTAACATCACTAGGAAATATGGTGTCGCCCTACTTGTCAGCACTTTGTGGAGAAGAAATGTACCCTCATGTAGCTAAACATGCTCGGCGCAAGGTGAATCCTCCGAATGACACGTGGATCGCTTGGGCAAGCAATAAACGTGGATACAAAGCATTACCTCACTTTCAAGTGGGTATGTTCTCTACACATCTATTCATCATATTTGCTGTTATTTATGAGAGCCCAAATAAAGTGGTGTTTGCCGATTATTTAGAGAAGCATACTGCCAAAGTAAAGAAGCTAGTCCCTGATGGCTTTTATTGGTCCACAGATCATATGGATCCTAGCGGAACGCTTCACAAAGACTGTGATAACGAATCGTTGAAGACATTAGCAGATAGACTCAAGACGGTGAAGAAATCAGAGATTATGTGTGGACTTCGTCTTGAGCGAGATAACGCTATTCTCCGTGACGGTGATCAACTTCTAACTACTATTGAAGAGACTTTCACTACCCTACTGCCGTTATATAAAGGCTCTTTCTAAAAGAATTCGACTATTTATGCCTGGCTGTGCTGTTGTCTTCGCGAAAGCGCGATATGAATAAAAAACAGCACAGCCATCACAATAGCGCTCCCCAGAAAAGGTGCCGGCGGCCCTAACATATCCCACAGTTTACCCGAGACAATCGGACCGATTACCATCCCAGACCCCTGTATAGTCAGAAACAACCCCCATACTGTACCTTTCTCACCTTCTGGAAGCATATGAGCAATCATCGTATCCCAAGTAGGAAGAATACACGCATAACTAAGCCCAATTAACATAACTAGTAGCCAGATTACCGGAACCGATCGTGAAACCGCAAATAATCCTATCGCTACTGAACTGAGCAAAAAGCCTGTATGCAGAAACCACTTTGTCCCAAAACGGTCTGCCAGTTTACCAACAGGAACAAGACCCAACACTGTAATTCCACCTCCTGCCACAAGTAAAAAGCTGAAAGTCTGAGGTGACATGCCAAGCTCCGTACGAACAAAGAGTGTTATGACAGGCGTTAACAGACCAATTGCAAAGGACTGCAGGAATAATGCCGGGTATAACCATGGGCTAACATCCAGGTTCTCTCTGATATTGGACCATGTTTGACGTAAGTTATTCCAACTAGCCCGCAACCCCTTCTTCTTAATTAAAGGTGCAACTGCTGGATCTATTGTGACCACTTTTGCCTTTCTACCAGGAAGAAACAGTGCCACAATGATAACGAGTGCTAAACAACTAAGTAAAATCCAGAACACCGACTTATACGAATCATTAACAAAAAAATTTATAATGACAGGGCCCGCTCCAGTTCCGCCTAAACAGGAGATTTGGATAACTCCCATCGCTGTCGCAAAATTTTTACTCTCTTTCGTCACGGAGGAGATCCCCATCATGACACAAGGCCACAGCGGTGCCGTTCCTATTCCGAGTAATGCACAGCCTAGAACGATAAATCCCATCGTCTGCGTTAATGCAATGATACTCACAGCTCCAAAAGCAATGATGAGACCCAACATCATCGTGATTCGAAAACCAATCCGCTCAATAAGCCAACCCGCCGGACTACGAAATACATTGTCCCCTATGTACTGAAGTGAAAAGGATAGTCCTATCGCAAACGCACTTAATTTCAGAACTCCTCCCATATAGACTGGTAGAATGGCAACGATTAATGCTCCCTTTACAAACTCCACCAAAAACATGATGATCCATATACAGATGAAGGTCGGAGTTAACAGTTTTTTATTTACAAGCGGGGCAGTCAGTTCCATGAAAGTATCCTCTCCTTCTTTTTTAGATATCAGACTTCTATTAGTCTGTCCCTTTTTACCGGTCAACTTACACAGCTATTTCGTTATTTCTCATTGCACTCTATATTCTTTTCTTGCATTCCAGTCTCTTTTTGCTATACTCAACCTTGTTTGTAAATTTAACGTAGAAAGGCAGGGGACGGTCACTATGGACCATCAACGCACGCCGCTATTTACCGCCCTTAAGCAGCACGCAGCCAGTAATCCCGTTCAATTTCACATTCCCGGGCATAAAAGGGGAGTCGGCGCCGATAAGGAGTTTCAAGAATTTCTGGGTGACAACGCTCTATCTATCGATCTAATCAACATCGCTCCTTTGGATGACCTCCATCAGCCTTCTGGAGTAATTGAAGAGGCCCAAAAACTTGCAGCAGATGCATTTGGCGCTGACTACACTTACTTCTCGGTTCAAGGCACAAGCGGTGCCATCATGACCATGATACTATCCATTTGTTCTCCCGGTGATAAAATTATTATCCCGAGAAATATTCATAAATCAATTATGTCCGCAATTATCTTCGCCGGTGCTAAGCCAGTGTTCGTCTCTCCAACTCAAGATGTGAACCTCGGCATTGATCACGGTATCACAACTTCCTCCGTAAGGCGGGCACTGCAACGTCATCCTGATGCTAAGGCTGTTCTGGTCATAAACCCGACTTATTTCGGTATATGCGCCAACCTGAAAGAAATCGTCGATCTAGCACATAGCTTCCATGTTCCCGTCCTCGTAGACGAAGCCCATGGGGTGCATATCCATTTTCATGAGGATTTACCTATGTCTGCTATGGAAGCTGGCGCCGATATGGCAGCCACCAGTGTACACAAGCTAGGTGGATCTATGACTCAAAGCTCAGTACTAAACCTTAATATTAAGAACGGGTTCGTTAACCCACAACGGGTACAGACTATTATTAGTATGCTGACAACCACGTCTACTTCTTATTTATTGCTAGCTTCACTTGATACTGCACGGAGAAATCTCGCTCTGCATGGCCGAGAACTCGCAGAACAATCCATCGAGCTCGCAAATTATGCACGTCGTGAGATCAACGGAATTGAAGGCTTGGAATGCTTCGGGAGTGAGATTCTGGGTGGAGAAGCTACCTACGCTTTTGATCCCACGAAAGTAACAGTACACGTCCGGCATTTAGCAATTACCGGGTACGAAGTGGAGAATTGGCTCAGAGATCACTACAATATCGAAGTAGAACTTAGTGATATGTACAATATACTCTGTTTAATTACCCCAGGTGATTCCAAAGAAACGGTGGATGTACTTCTTACGGCTCTACGCGAATTATCAACAATCTACTATAAGGAAAATAACGCTAACGAACTCATTGTAAAAGTTCCGGAAATTCCACAACTGTCACTTATTCCACGTGATGCCTTTTATGCAGACACTGAAGTGATTCCATTTAAGCAATCCGCAGGTCGAATTATTGCCGAATTTATTTATGTATACCCACCCGGCATTCCGATTCTACTGCCCGGAGAAGTTATTTCCCAAGATAATATCGATTACATCATAGACCATGTTGAAGTTGGTCTGCCTGTTAAAGGACCAGAGGATCGCTATATTAAGCAGGTTAAGGTAATTGTCGAGACCAATCCGATTTTCTAATTCGACTATCAAGTTAAATAGTGAAACTTCACCAAGGGGCTGTCTTAAAAGTAGATTTTTCTACGAATGAGACAGCTCTTCTTTATTCTAATGAAAAAGCGATAGCGCTCGTTTGGTCTCAGACTGCTAAGCAGTTAAATCGAGAAATTTGGAGACCACAGCGATTGTAGGAACGGTCCGTTCGCGGAGCGTCCACTCAAAAACACCTACCTTACTCCCACATAAAAAGAGAGCATCCCTGGCCATTTTTATGGCTTTTGGGACACCCTCTTCCGAGTTATTCTATTATACTTCGTCTTGCTGGGAGACTAGCTCGTTATAAGCTGCCTCAACTAGACGCCACTCTTCTTCATCTTCGATGTTGTAAAGCATCATTTCTTCGTTCTCTTCTTCCATACGAAGAATAATACCATCTGCATCCGTGTTATTCCGCTCAAGCAGAAGCGCATATACTTTGTCAGCTACGTCAAACGTTTCGACAAGAACCATTTCTACGTCTTTGCCATTCTCGTCTGTTAGCGTTAATACAAATTCTTCATGCTCATGGTCATGTCCACAGCCGCAATCTTCGCCGTGTTCGTGATTGTGATCGCTCATTGAAATACCTCGCTTTGAATTGATTTGTTAAACCTGTCGGTTTACCTCGTATCGTAACACTTTTGCATAGTACAGGTCAATTTGAGAATGCACATAGAATTATTTAAGTACGTTAATACCTTTTTCAGAGACTAGCACGTAATCCCCGCCAGATGAGGCTTTCATATAAAACCCAATCGTGTATTTACCCGCAGTCTTGAAGTCATAGGAATAATCTTCGGTCCGAAACCAAAAGTTATCCCGTTGTTCCTTGATCTCCTCTGTTTGAATAACCTCAGGGATACCATTAGGTGGTGTAATCGTTACACGTACCGAGGAAATATCCGTCTTAAGGTTATCAATTTGTGAGAACACATTAAATGTTAATTTTCCCGTTTTCTTTATATCTCCAAATACCTTTTCATCCGAACTTGTGAACAAAAACATATGGACATTCGGTTTATAGTAACTCACTTTTTTGGATGATTCGTTATATTCGACAAAACCCTGAAGTTCCCGCAAAGCAACATAGGTTTTACCATCGACCATGTACCCGCCGTCCTCTATCTCACTCCCGTTCAGCAGAAACTTGACCTTCTGGGATGCTGAATCAGCGAACAATAACGAACCACCCATCAATGAGAATGCAAATACAAGCAGCCCTACTCTTCTCCATTTCATAATAATAACCCTCCATATATATCATGTTGATGTAAATTTATACTCCGGAAGGTTGTTCAAGTTGCGGTCTCACCTGCCAAAATGCTTTATTTTTTTGCTAATTTATAGAAAACTCTACGGAAAGTCGATCCCGTGATCCTTATTTACTTTTGTTATATAGGGAATTAGTGTACATTATGCTTAGAAAAAGAGGAGGGAACTTATGTCACTTCAACTTCAAATGCTCGGTACTGGCGGTGCATTTGCCAAAAAATACTACAACAATAATGGGCTACTCTACTGTGGTAACTTCACTCTGCTGATCGACTGTGGGATAACAGCCCCCTTATCACTTCATCAACTTGGCAAATCACTTGATGAAATTGATGCTATTCTTATTACACATATTCACGGAGATCATGTTGGCGGGCTAGAAGAACTCGCTTTTCGCATGAAATACGTTGTCGGACGTAAGCCTGTTCTCTATATAGCTGACAAGCTGGTAAGTCCACTCTGGGACAACACACTAAGGGGTGGAATGGAGCAGGATGAGTCCACTTCATTAGAAGATTTCTTCGAAGTTAGATTGTTGACGGAGGGTCAATCTACCCCATTGTGCAATGACCTCACCGTAGAACTAATTCAAACTCCTCACATTCCGGGAAAAGCTAGCTACTCACTATATATTAACGACGAAGTGTTCTACAGTGCGGATATGATATTCCAACCTGACTTGTTGAAACATCTGGTCTATGAACGAGGTTGCCGCAAAATAGCTCATGAAGTGCAACTTACCAGAAAAGGTGAGGTACATACAACGCTTCAAGAGCTACTCTCCTTGCCAACCGAAATCCAAGAGAAGATTTCCCTCATGCATTACGGTGATGAAATGGAAATGTACGCTCGGGAAACTGGGGAAATGAATTTTCTGCAACAACATAAAATTTATACCCTATAGGTAGATTATGTCCTTGCTCTAACGCAAAAAAAAGCAGGCCCAGATTTCAATCTGAGCGCCTGCTTACTACAATACGAGTTATATTTATTGAAAATTGGGTAACGCATCAAGATTGTTACTTGGATCTCCATCGGCGTCACCACGAATATACATTTCCCCATCTCTACCCTTAAACACATTTACACCGGCGATCGCTCCGGCATTTACTTCCTGCAAGGCTTGTTCATAATCCAAGATTCGTCCACTGGAAGTTTTGAATGATGTTAAATCACCATCTCCATTTTTCTGAACCGCGATAAATGTTTCTCTGGTGTTAGGTCCCATTCTATATCACATCTCCTCAGTTCTTGATGTCCCTGTTAGGGATGATTATAGTTTGTCCTATATTCATATTTCTATTTATTATTAAAGCGGTTTTTCCATCCGTACGTGAGGAATACCAGCGTCATCGAATGGCTCAGTAGATATTGTCTCGTAACCGAGCTTCTGGTAGAACGGCTCAGCTTGGCACTGTGCGTCGAGAACGGACTTACTTAATCCTAGTTCACGAGCAAGCTCCTCCAAGGCCAAAAGCAGTATTTTACCGATACCTTGAGAACGAAATGATTTATGAACAGCAATTCTCTGCATTTTAGCTGAATTGTCCTTATAATAGGTCAGTCTTCCTGTAGCAGCATACGTACCATCTTGCTCTATCAACACATGATGCACATCAGGACTGATCACATCATATTCGTCAATCTCCAGATCAATGGGTACCATTTGCTCCTTTACAAACACTTCCTTGCGAATATCCAGGCAATGCTCTAATTGTTCTTCATTTTTTACATGTATAATTATAGCGGCAGTCATTGATATTGATTCCTCCCATGTTGTCTTTTCGTAAGCTCGAATTGCATCATTATACAAAAAAATGGTAGTCATGTATAGTTGAATTAAATTGAATTAAACCAAGTATATTGAAACCGTAAAAAGAGGAGTTGTCCGAACAATGGTCCTTGGAATTACGATCGCTGCCGCTGTATTAATTACTGTTATATTAATCATATTAATGTACTATACAACAAAAAAAGGCTATTCTCGCAAATGGGACGAAGACTAATAAAGCTTAGAGCACGCTATTCTTTAGAGTAAATGTCATCTCTTATACTTGGGCCATATACTCCATTCGAAACCGAGGGACCGGACCACGATGATTTACTTACTTGTCGCTGCAGAGTTTCAGGGTCAGGCGATAAGTTACACCCACCTACTACTAATAGCGAAGTAATTCCTATGATTAGAACTAGTCTTCTAGGAATAGACTCCTGCGTTAACAATCGAAATTGTTTGTCGTTTCGCATCCTTATAACTCAACCCACTTTCCATTTATCGTCGTATGATTCATTGTTGTCTCGTGGGGGTCGCTTTATACGCTTCAAACTATGATAAAAACGCTTAAAATAGTTTGACATTACCCTCCCATCCTGATAATATAAATTTTACATTCGCTATATTCATGATCTGCTAGCTCAGCGGGAGAGCACTATCTTGACAGGGTAGGGGCCAGTGGTTCGATCCCACTGCAGATCATACTAAGAAACCCTTGAGGCTATTGGCTTCAGGGGTTTTTGCTTGTTTACGTGAAATTGACTTTTTTTGAGGATTTCAGAGTGGTTTGGGGACGGAATTTCCAAAGTGACATCATTTAAAAGGCCCCACCGTCCGAAGTCGATAGAGCTCTACGCAAGCCATTAATACAGTTAGTAATTACAGCAAGCAGGCTCTTGAAATGATCACAAGCAATATGAACAAAACTAAAATTACTCCGGTGGATGTCCCTATTCCACAACAAACTGGTTTTGGTCTACCACACTCTCCAAACCCTCCAACTATACCGTTCATGTGTATCCTCCTTATGTTTAACTTAGTGTTTAGCTCACATCTCATCCTATTCTAACGTCTACAATTCGATCTGGTTCATTGTACCGCTGTAGTCTTTTTCACTGCCTAAGTTATCAGCGCTTGTACTAGATTTAATACCCAAATCAAGCTAAAGAACAACGTTATTCACTAGAATCAAACCTTCATTTTTAACCCACGGATAAAAAAGTCCTGTTTAAGCAAAATAACTAAACATGTTGTGGTTCGCAATTTAAAAATGGAGGATAAAGTACTGATGCTCAAACTTAAAACTTTGTTGATAGTATCTGTAACAGTCACATTATATGCGGGTTATGCTGATGCGCATCCAGCTTCACAACTTAGAGACAGGAGCTATTATGAGGAACGCGGTGATATCGTATGGGAAGTTCCGACTGAAAAAAAGACGATCGCCTTTACATTCGATGATGGTCCTGATCAAAGGCAAACACCAAAAATTCTAGAAGTGTTAGAACAATATCAGGCCAAAGCCACCTTCTTCGTCGTTGGAGATCGAGTTGATCGTTTTCCTGAAATTGTTCGAATGGAACTAAGTAAAGGACATGAAATTGGCAACCATTCTTATCATCACCCTTCCTTCCAGAATCTAGGTAGAGACAGCATCCTGTCTGAATTGACGAAGACGCAACAAGCGATTAGCCAGGCGACTGGTCAAACAGCGTTACTATTTCGTCCACCTGGAGGATCCTACAATCAATACATTATTAATATCTCCAAGGAAAATAATCTACAGTTGATCTTATGGTCATGGCATCAGGATACAAAAGATTGGAAGGCTCCTGGGGTACAAAGGATAGTCAATAAAGTGCTAAATAATGTTCGGAATGGTGACATTATTCTTATGCATGATTATGTATACAATAGCTCACAAACCTCAGAAGCTTTAAAGATCATATTACCTGAACTGCAAAAACGGGGTTATTCATTTGTAACCGTGTCACAACTGCTATCCCAAAAAGACGATCAAGATCACCACATCAAAGTAACTCAATAATTTCCATGCCTTAAACTCAATTGCTACTCTTAAAGGTGCGAATATAAAGGGATGATCCTCCATAGTGAGGGTCATCCCTTTTTTCAGATAACATACTTACTATACTTTTATATTGACTAAGTAACAGAAATTCACTACAATTCAGTAGAATCCAATATAGACAGGTGATATATAATGAACAAAACCAAAACATCTTACCGCATATTATTATTTTATAAATTTGTACCCATTGCTGATCCGGCAATATTTACGGCAGAGCATTTGCAATATTGCAAAGATCTTGGAGTTAAAGGACGTATTCTTATCGCCTCCGAGGGGATTAACGGAACCGTATCGGGAACAGTAGAACAAACCGAACGTTACATGAACGATCTTCGCTCCAATCCACTGTTTGCAGACATTGTATTTAAGATAGATGAAGCGGAAGAACACGCATTCAAGAAAATATTTGTAAGACACAAAGAGGAACTGGTTACATTCCGTTATGAACATGAGCTTGATCCCAATAAACTGAGTGGTAAGAAATTATCCCCCAACGAATTCTATGAACAATTGCAAGAAGACGATGTCATAGTCATTGATGGACGCAACGATTATGAATATGAAATTGGCCATTTCCGTGGAGCCATTCGCCCTGATGTGGAATCTTTCCGTGAATTCCCGGATTGGATTCGGCAAAATATGAGCCAATATAAAGACAAAAAAGTATTAACTTATTGTACCGGTGGAATCCGTTGTGAGAAATTGACCGGATTTCTTATGAATGAAGGCTTTTCGGATGTCGCACAGCTTGAGGGTGGAATTGTGACTTATGGTAAAGACCCCGATACTAAGGGACGGCTATTTGACGGAAAATGTTATGTGTTCGACGAACGCATCTCCGTACCAATTAATCAAACCAATGAAGACATCGTTATTGCAAACTGTCACCATTGTGGGGTAACACATGACCGTTATATTAATTGCCCCGTGTGTAACCTTCAGTATGTTAGCTGTGAAGATTGCGAAACGCATCACCATGGCTTTTGTTCCGATGCATGCAAAGAAGCCACAATGCCCGTCTAATATTGGGTAATGATTTCGCGCTAAGTAAGTCAAGGGAGTGTCCAAAATGAACCAAAAAAGTGATTTGTCCACAAGAGACCAAATTCTTCAAATGATGAAAACGTCAGGTCCTCTTAGCGCCAAGGAAATCACGGACCGCCTCCAAATTACTGAGATGGCGGTTCGACGCCATCTTGGTACGATGGAACGTGATGGATTGATTGAATCCAAAATGGTTCGTCAAACATTAGGCCGTCCTACAGCAGTCTACGGGTTAACTGAATTTGCGGAAAATTTATTCCCTAAGAACTACCATACACTCACTCTAGACTTGCTCGGAGAATTAGCAGAAGAAACCGGTGAAGAGAGTGTCAATCGATTATTTGAACGACGTAGAGATAAATTAAAGCATCAGTATGAAGCTGATATGAAAGACAAATCATTTGCTGATAAAGTACGCAGACTCGCTGAAATTCAAAACGATAATGGTTATATGACTGAGCTTGAGTCCCATGGAGAAGATGAATTCATTCTGAAGGAACATAACTGTCCGATTTCCCAAATTGCAGGGCGTTATAATCACGCCTGTAACTGTGAATTAAATCTATTTGAATCGCTTCTAGACGCAGATGTCGAAAGAACGGAATGTCTCGCTCAGAACGATAGAAGATGTCTTTATATTATTCGTAAACACAAATAAACCTTCGAAGCCTATGGCATCGAAGGTCTTTTTTTATATTTCAAAAGCTAGTAGCTCTTCTTCTATTCGTTGTTTAATCAATTTTATGCATTCCTCAGACGTCGTGGCGAATACCCTCTTCGCATTAACCAATGCATAAGGTCTGATTTTACATAAACCACATAAACTAAGACATTCCGTACGAAGTACTGCAACTTCGGGATACTCCTCTTCCAAGTCTTCTAATTCCAGTGCGCTCATAAGGTTGCTGTCGCAGACTTCAACTACTACAATACCTAGTCCCACATCATTTCACTCCAAACCAAACTAATTCATGTACGATCACTCATTATGATGAAAGAGATAGAGTTTGTCAATGTGTATAATGCAATTAACATACTTAACATACATTTATGTTGACTAAGTGGTTAGATAGGGCTATAATAATGATTATCAAGAAAACAATCTACATATATTAGAGAGGATGAATTTAATAATGGCACATCAACTACCTGCTTTACCTTACGCTAACAACGCACTTGAACCACATATCGATGAGCAAACGATGACGATTCACCACGACCGTCACCACAACGCATATGTAACTAACTTGAACGCAGCTTTGGAGTCTGCTCCTGAGCTTCAATCCAAATCTCTTGAAGATTTGATTGCTAACTTGGACAGCGTACCTGAAGCGATTCGTACTGCAGTTCGTAACAATGGTGGCGGTCATGCCAACCACTCTTTATTCTGGGAAACAATCGGACCAAACGGCGGCGGTCAACCTTCCGGTAAATTGGCTGATGCAATTAACAATGAATTAGGTGGCTTTGATAAATTCAAAGAAGATTTCGCTAAAGCAGCAACAACTCGCTTTGGTAGCGGTTGGGCATTCCTTGCTGTTGATGCTGACGGCAAATTGTCCGTATATAGCCTTCCTAATCAAGATTCCCCAATCATGGAAGGTAAAACTCCAGTTCTAGGTCTAGATGTATGGGAGCACGCTTACTACTTGAAATATCAAAACAAACGCCCTGACTATATTGCAGCATTCTTCAACGTAATTAACTGGTCTGAAGTTGAGAAACGTTACGAAGCAGCAACTAAATAATATCGGACTACATTTTACTTTAAAGAAAAAAGACGCTCTCCATGGAGGGCGTCTTTCTTTAATTTCATTACACAAGTCCTGCCTCTTTAAGATCCTTCACCGAACTACGAATCACCAGTGTAGGAGGTACACTATACCGAATAGACTCCCGACAATTATCAGTTAGCATCAATAGCATTGAAGCTGCGGCATCACACATGTTTTCTTTCTCAACACGCATAGTTGTCATGGTTGTCATGGTCGTACCGATCTTGTCCCCGTATTCAGTATCATCATAACCCGCAATAGATACACGCTCAGGAATTATGATTCCACGCTCTTCCAGAAGCCCCGCTAGGATAAAGGCAATACGATCGTTTCCGCAAAAAAAAGCCGTCGGTAATTCCTGTAATCCATCGAGAAACTGCACGATTTCTTTTGCCGTATAATCATATCCTTCTGAGGACGTTAGACAATTCTCACTCTGAAATTCCAGTCCATGATCCTGCATTGCTTTCCAATAACCAAACCATCGCTCTTCATGGCTCGTCGTCATATTTGTTGGACCAATGAACCCTATTCTTTGATGTCCAGCAGCAATAAGAAAGGACACCACCTCATAAGCCCCTTCCATATTAGCCGATGTGACCACAGGGCATGATAAGTCTCGATAATAAGAATCAAGCATAACTAGCTTTATATCCTTCTCCCAAATAAGCCGAGCATAAGCTTTATCGATAATCCCAAACAAAATGACACCACGATAAGATATGTCTGTAAACAAACCAGGAAGCTTTAATCCTGTCTCCATCTCTCGATCAATCGGTGCAATTACGGCGTTAAATCCTTTTTTACGGATACTCTTCTCAAGTCCCCATATCATGTCATGATAAAATTGAAAATGATCGTTATCCTGGTAACTCATGATCCGTTCAGGCACAAGCACCAGTATGTTCGTATTCTCAGTCGTGTCGATCGAAGCATAGGGCCCATAGCCCATATCTCTAGCCGTCTGCAATACAAGTGAACGCATCTCATCGCTCACGCCCTTCTTGTTCATCAGAGCCAGCGATACTGCGTTCTTAGATATTTCCAATCTGTTGGCAATATCCTGCATTGACACTTTCTTTTTGCGGCCCAAACTTTTCATTCCTTTCGAAACATGATAAACTTAGGCTAAATATACTTTACAAATTTAACTTTTGTCAAGTTTGTCAAGTGATTTGACATGAATAACTGGAGGAATGCACTTTGAGTTACGCAGTTGGCATTGATATCGGCGGCACAAAGACAGCCATCGGATTGATAGACTCCGCAGGAGTCGTCCTAGCAAAGACATCCCTACCGACTGACCAATCTGTCCAACCTGATGAGATGGTAGACCGGATTGCTAAAGCGGTTAAGGAACTGATTACAGCACAAAATATGAAAGAATCCGAACTGCTCGGTATTGGCGTTGGTGCACCTGGTCCACTCAACACGAAAACAGGTCATATTGTCAAACCACCCAATTTACCGGGTTGGTGGGATTTCCCTATATTGAAATCGCTAAGCCGGCATTTCGATCTTCCGATTACTTTCGAGAATGACGCTACGGCGGCAGCACTCGCTGAGAAATGGGTAGGTGCCGCACAGGATGCCGAACATTTCGTATTCATTACGATTAGCACAGGAATCGGCGCCGGTATTTATACCCATGGCAAACTACTCACTGGAGCAACCGGCAACGCCGGAGATGTGGGACACTTCGTTATCGATCCCGCTGGAGGCAAATGTGTCTGTGGACAATCTGGATGCTGGGAATACCTTGCGTCGGGTACCGCTATTGCAAGACAAGCCTCAACACTACTAGGCCGTGAAGTATCCTCTAAGGAAGCTTTTGATCTGGCAGCTACAGGAGACGTTGCTATCAAGGAACTTGTAGATGGCGTTTTCCGCTATATCGGAATTGGGTGTGTTACACTCATTAATACTTTTGATCCAGAATTGCTTGTCATTGGAGGCGGTGTGTCCCAAGTTGGTGCGCCGTTGTTTGATGCTATAAGAGATTATGTCTCCGAGCATGCTTTGAATCCTTCAGGCCGAAATACCACTATAGTTCCTGCCGCCTTACAGCAAGATGCAGGATTAATCGGTGCAGCAGCCTTAGTCCATATGACATACTAAAATCTAATACTCAAAGGAGTCCTTAATCATGAATGAACCAATTTTTTTAGCACCTGTTTTCCAAGAACGGATTTGGGGTGGAAGAAAGCTACAGGACCTATTCGGCTACGATATTCCCAATGAACTCACTGGTGAATGCTGGGCTGTCTCCGCACATCCAAACGGACAAAGTATTGTTAAGAACGGAGCTTATCAAGGTAAGACCTTAGGCCAACTATGGAGCTCTCATCAAGAGCTATTCCATTCAGATTCTCCAGTATTCCCATTGCTCACCAAAATATTGGATGCTTCAGACAATTTGTCCGTTCAGGTTCATCCTGATGATGAATATGCCGGCAAGAACGAGAACGGTGAACTAGGCAAGACAGAATGCTGGTACATCGTTGATGCAGAACCAGGTGCAGAAATTATTTATGGACATGAGGCACAATCTAAGGAACAATTGGTACAAATGATGAACGATGCTAAATGGGATGATCTTCTAACCAAGATTAAAGTTAAACGTGGTGATTTCTTCTATGTCCCTAGCGGCACCATTCATGCGCTTGGCAAAGGTATTGTCGTACTAGAAACACAACAAAGTTCAGATACTACTTACCGTGTGTATGACTATGATCGTAAGGATAAGGATGGTAATGGTAGAGAACTTCATCTTCAAAAAGCCATTGATGTTTCTACTGTGCCACAAGCTTATGAACCCGTTTCCTACGAAACCTTTAACCAAAAAGGAATTACGATTACTCAGCTTGTATCCAATGAATTTTTTACAGTTCAGAAGTGGAACATTGACGGAACTGCTGATTTCACTGCTAATCCTAAATATACAATCTGCAGCGTAATTGATGGTAGCGGCCAACTTATTGCTGGTGACAAAGTTTACTCCCTCAGCAAAGGTGAACACTTCATTCTCCCTGTTGATTTCGGACCATATCAAATGAGCGGCACTCTCGAACTGATTATTTCCCGGGAATAGTGTCACAATGAAAAGAGCCATTTTCCCTTTTATACAAAGGAGAAACGGCTCTTTTCTCATTTAAGTATTGGATCTTTAAACGTTCAAATAGCGCTCGCGTATGATTTTCAAATGATGAAGTGTATGTCCATAAATAATATAAGCGATCGCTCGCGTTGAAATCGGCCCCTCGCTTGCTGTACCCAAACGCAGCCAATCAGCATCTTCTAATTGTCGGATCAAGGTAAGTGTAGACTCTCTAACGGCTGAGAAATCTTGAAGCAGTTCTGCAACTGTATGCCCATCAAAATGTGCATTACTTACAAATAGGGTTTCCTCGAATGACGGAAGGGGTGTAGTATCCCCTCTAGCAATCCGTAGCAGCCTATAGCTCATAATCCGCTCTGTATCCGTAATATGGCCCAAAACTTCCTTCAGAGACCATTTCCCTTCGTCATAACGGAACTTACCCTGCTCGTCAGAGATATCTGCTAACTCTAATATCACTTGCTTAGCTTGTTGCTGGAGTAAATCCAGTAAATCTCCCTCTGGCACTTTATCAATATATACTTGATAATAACTCAGAAATTCCCCATCTTGCGGTCTGGTTAACATGAATTCACTCTCCCCATAACTTATTATCAGTCTTCCCATACATCGTTCATCAACGTTTGAATCTCTTTACTTCTCTTATGCGTCATCTGCTGATTAGTTACCCACTTACTGCCGTCCCATTCCACAACGTCTCCTGCTTTTGCCGTGGACTCTACCAGATTACGGAGAATATCTCTTGTATGCCCATCAAATTCAATGATGCAATAATCTTCCTCAAATCGATCGATGATACCAAGCATAATTAGCTCACCTTTCTGTTGTCACCTGATAATCTAATCCATCTGAAGTGATCTCAACAGTTCCTTGCAGATCATTACGATACACTTCAATATTCTTCTTACGCAGACGTTCTAGTATAGTCTCCTTAGGATGACCGTATGAATTATCTCCAACCTGTATCACTGCATACTCAGGGTTAACTTGGTTCAAGAAGCTCAACGTAGTAGATGACTTAGATCCGTGATGCCCGACGAGCAGGACATCCGCCTGAAGATCTACACCCGAACCGATCATCTCCTTCTCACTGGCACTACTCGCATCTCCCGTCAGTAGAAAAGAGGTATCCCCGTAGGTAACCTTGATAACAGCACTCATATTGTTATTATCCAAGCCATTTACAACTGGTGCTATCATAGTGACGTCAACCTGTTCGTCCCAATCTAACTGCAGTCCCGCCTTAGCGGTAGTAACCTTAAGCCCCTTATTCTTTATTGATCTTAGCAACGATTCAAACGTCTTCGTATTGGCTTGGACTTTAGGCATATAAATTTTGCCTACATCTACAGTATTGATGACAGCATCAAGCCCCCCAATGTGATCCGCATCTGGGTGGGTACCGATGACGATATCCAAGCGATCCACACCATATTGTTCTAAGTACTCCACCATCTGCTCTTCCCGATCGTTATTCCCAGCATCGATCAACATCGTTTGTCCCGTTGGACTGATAAGTAGCTGTGAAGCTCCTTGACCCACATCCAGAAATATGACTCTAAGCTTACTCTCTGAATCTACGGAACCAGGAGCAATTGTCGTCTCATTCTGTGATTCCCATTCTAACGAACAACCTGAAATAATGAATGATAATAATAAGCAACCCAATAGTACGATAGACATTTTGCGTTGTCTTTTCATAGAAGCTAACCTTTTCGTGATGTCCAAACTCCCCCGTATGTAATATAATTAGAACATTTGTTCTATCCTAATTATATTTGAATCATCTTCCAGAATCAATCATAACCTACGTTGTGCTCTCGCTTTATATTGCTTAAATTGAAAATATATAGTGCATCCTACACAATATCCACAAATAGCAGCAAATGCGGCCAAACCAAGCATCCAACTGAAACCGTAGCCTAACCAGTTTACCTGGACAAGAAAACCTAATAATGATCCTGTCAGAAATATTACGGCTAGCACATTGTTGAATCGTTGCAGTTCTTTAGCTTGACGAGGTGAAGAATCCACTTTAGGAAATGGCTTAGCTAAAATAACAAATATATTCTTACCAAATATAAGACCTGTGATTTGAATCATCCATAAGAGTAATAGTACATACGGTTCTCTAAATAAAGAAGCAATAATAACGAACAATACAATACCGATTTGATTAGCTTTTACATAGGGTTCTGGAATCTCATTCAATATAACTCACCTACCCTTAAGTTTTATTTGAATATACATCTTAATTCCCTCTAAATCAATATGAATATATGTATTTGGGCATAAATAAAAACCGCCTTGCAACCAAGGCGGCTTAAAGTATGAACCTTAAAATATCATCTTAACTAACTTTTACAGTAATGCTGATTGTTTTTCCATCGAACTTTGCTTTAATTGTTGTGGTACCCTTAGTTAGTGCCTCGATTTTACCGTTAGTAACTTTGGCAACTGAAGGTTTGGAGCTTGTCCAAGCCGCACTACCAGTGACAGCAGAAGTCTTACCAGTATCATACCCAGCAGTCAGCACTACAGTTTTGACTCCGCCTGGGGCTAATACTAACTTCTTCTCATCTACGGTAAGAGTCTTCAGTTTAGGTACTACGCTAACCTTGACGCTAACCTTGATTCCTTGATAAGCACCATTTAAAGTAGCCGTACCTTCACTCACTGCTTTCACAGTAGTGGACGTTATTGAAGCAACCTCAACATTAGAAGATTCCCAGTTCACTTTACTTGCCAGATTTACTGTTTTGCCATTTGTATAATATCCAGTTACTTTGATTGCCTTAGACTTTTTGAGATTAAGCTCAATGTTCTGCGGCTCAACTACAATTTTTGTAATTTTTGGTTCAATAACAACTGGAATACTGATTACTTTGTTCGAATAAGTTCCTTTTAGCGTAGCGGAACCTTTAATCAGACCTTTAATTACTTTTCCTGAAGCCGTGTCTTTAAGAACTGCATTAGAGCCGGTTAAGGTCCATGTCATTTGATCCGTATAATTGGCAACTTCACTGCCGTCTTCCCATACGATCGAAATGGCTGGAAGCGCACTTTCTTCACCAATGATTACATTTACATTCTCAACTTCAGTAATAAGGGCTAAGACTTTCTCTTTAACTACGAGCTTAACAGTTACAGTTGTTCCTCGAACTGCACTCTGTGAAGTTATAGTAGATTCAGGAAGCTTTGCAGTTAGGATCACTTCACCAGCTGCTTTAGTTACAATCTTCCCATCTTCTATTTTTGCAATTTCATCATTTGATGATGACCAAATAACTTCTTTACTAAAATCGAGAGTTTCTTCATCCAGCTTAGTTGCATCCACCTTAGGAACGCTCAATGATTCACCTTTCAAAAGTTCTAACTCCGTCTTCTCCGTTTTCTCCAATGCTAGTTTCGTAATGGTTGGATAGACTGTGATGTTAATACTTTTACTTATACCTAAATAACTAACTTTCACTGAAGCAGTTCCAGCAGCTTTTGCTGTCACTACACCTTTATCTACAGTAAACAGTAACGGATTAGAGGAGGTCCATTCCGCTTTTTCTGTAACGTCGTCTGTATGATTAACAGCATCTCTAACACCTGCTGTCACTTCAAGCTGCTCACCAATGAACATTACTTGTTTCGTTGATGGTGTTACGATGATCGCCTCGTGTTTCGTACGCACGTAAACATCAACTTTAGCTTTCACACCAAGGTATTCTGCAGTAATCGTCGTCTTACCAGTAGTAAGAGCTTTAACTTTGCCTTCCACTACCGTTGCAACACCACTATCAGAAGAGGTCCATGTGGCTTTCACAGACGCATCACTGCTTTTTGTTTTATCAACGGCTAGAGTCGGTATGGCTTGTAAGGTAATTTCATCATCACCAACAAGCAATTCGATATCATTTTCGACAACCGAATTTTGTCCATCAACTATTTTCAACTCAGAATACGGTGAAGATACTGTCGCCTTAAAGGACGCAGTCAACCCAGAATACTTAGCTGTAACAGTTGCCGTTCCCTCACCGACCAAAGTGATTTTACCCTTCTCGATCGTCAGGACTGAAGCATTCGAAGTGCTCCACTCCGCTTTGTCAGAAACATCGGTTTTGTTGGCCTCAGACGTATCAATCGTCGCCTTGGCATAAACCCATAAATTAGTATCACCCAGTTTGAATTTACCTTCTGATCCGTAATCTAGGCTCAACTCTTTATACGTATCTACAACTTTGATTTCGATAGTTGATACAGGGCCTTTATCGTGCTTGGCCGTAATTGTCGCTTGCCCACTTTTAATGGCAGTCACATATCCGTTAGTGACTTTAACAATGGAATCGTCTGTTGAGAACCAGTCTACAAGCCCAGTCAAATCACTCTTCGAAGTTGAACCTTCGAGCGTTCCCCATACCTTCAACTGCTTTGTCTTGCCCACGTTGAGTTCTACTACAGTACCAGAACCCTCGATATCAATCGAACGAACATCTCCTGTTGCTGCAAGCACACTTGTCGGAAATACTGCAGCAAGAAGCAGTGTTAGTGCTAGAAGCCATTTCATCATTTTCTTGTTTGCAATCATCAATTTCTCTCCTTTGGGTTGTCACTTTTGCTAGAATCAGTTTCCAGCCCTATGCGTTTTATATCGACAAATAGGAGGAATTACGTAACCCCTTTACTGAAATTAATCCCTTGGTCCTAGAAAACAATCTAATAATTACCCTATATTTCCCAATCAATCGGTTCTTGGCCTTGTGATTTTAAATGCTCATTAATTTGAGAAAACGGTCGGCTTCCAAAGAACCCCCTTCTTGCGGAAAGAGGGCTAGGATGCACAGAAGTGATCACTGTATGTTTACTCGCATCAATCTTGGCACCCTTCTTCTGTGCATGATTACCCCAAAGCACAAAAACAACGGGCTCCTCCCGTTCATCGAGGGCTTCAATAACTGCATCAGTGAACAATTCCCATCCCTTCCCTTGATGAGAACCCGCTTGACCGTCACGTACAGTTAACACATTGTTAAGCAAAAGCACACCTCGTTCGGCCCATGGCGTCAAATTACCCGTAGCCGGAGGATTGATCCCAAGATCACTGAATAGCTCCTTGTATATATTCCGAAGTGAAGGCGGAATCTTTACCCCTGGTAATACGGAGAAGCTTAATCCGTGTGCTTGTCCCGGGCCGTGGTAGGGGTCTTGTCCCAAGATCACTACTTTTGTATCTCCAAAGCTTGTCAGCCTTAGCGCCTCAAATAAGAGATCCTGTGGTGGATACACAGTAAACTCACGGTATTCTGAATCCAACCATTTCATTAATTCTATAAAATATGGCTTGCTCACTTCTCTATGTAGTTGATCATCCCAATCATTACCAAACATCACTATTTTCCCCTCTCTTTTTCTTAGAGCACGAAATATACAAATCAGCTATCCTACTGTGTAAACAAAACAAAAGGAGTCCTAGGCCAGCTTCTCGCCGACTTAGAACTCCTTCTGTTATTTAAATACTTATCTAACCATTGTATGCCGAGAACCGGAATCGAACCGGTACGGTAGTCACCTACCGCAGGATTTTAAGTCCTGTGCGTCTGCCAGTTCCGCCACCCCGGCATGAAAGGGGAATAAAAGTCCCGTATAAATGATTATATACGGAATTACCTTGAGTTTCAACTTTTTTTATTAAACAATATTTATTTAGGTTATGATGTGCCTCCAATCGGGAACAATACATGTTAATCATCTACGCATTGGAGGAAGTAACTCTTGAATATTATTGCTGAAAATTACAAATTCGCCCCACTTGAGGAAACAGAACAGGCCGTAACAATTATCAAAGACGCCGAAGCAGAGATCGCCAAAATCACAGGTACCCCTATTACCTTAATTGCTTATGAAAAGACCGAGAAAGAATAAACTATAAGCAGTTCCCAACGGTCCTATTTATTAGGGCCGTTTTGGGTTAAGCTCAATCATACGAAAATTTATTATTCAACCAATACAATAATCTCTAAGAATCAACCCTCTACTTTTTACCGGATATAACAAGAAAAAATGTAGCCAATGGACCGCATAACAATGACAACAAAAACCAATTTAAACCACTTCTATTTTTCCCTTGTGCGAGTCCTGCATTAATCAAAGCGAGCGTGCCCCAACCAACGTAAAATTCGTTACCCATCTGTACCCCACCCCTTTCAAATCATATTTTATACTACGCTTCAGCAATATAGTTGTTCCGGCTATCTCTAATACGTGTTATTCTTAGCTTTTATTTATTTGCGATTTTATATCTATGGACAAACGAACAATCATTTGTTGTATACTGCCTTTGAACCCACCATTACAAAGGAGTTGAAGAAAATGCCGGAATTTTGCCCAACGTGTCCAACTCAAACTATTGTTGACCCACCGCAGACAATTTTTGAGGATTATTTCCACCCACAGGTCGTTCAAGTCATCCACCCAATTGAAGTAGTCAGACGTCATCATTGTGTACCAGTACCACAGCATATTTGTACGTATACGGAAAGAGATGAAATGTGCTTCGTCTCCAGTGTTAAGAAGAGAAAAAAAAGAAAATAAACTAGCTTAGGTGAACTACCGGCTGGCTCAACACTGCAGTTACGCAGCCAGCCGGGTGCGTTCCTTCTTGCCTGGTTCATCACCCAATACATATGAGGCAGAAAATTAAGGAAAATGCAAACCATATAATTACACGTAAAAGCGCCTCTTTATTATACATATTAAAGGCCGTCGATACTAAAATCTCTCTCGAGCAAAATCGCCGAAATAAATAGTATATACCAGCAACAACGCAAAAACCCTCCCATGCCTTAGCAAGAGAGGGTTTTGTGCATACATTATGGGCCCTGAGGGACTCGAACCCCCGACCAATCGGTTATGAGCCGACCGCTCTAACCAACTGAGCTAAGGGCCCGAAAAACTGGGTAAAATAGATTGCGGGGGCAGGATTTGAACCTGCGGCCTTCGGGTTATGAGCCCGACGAGCTACCGAGCTGCTCCACCCCGCGTCAATAACAGCGACAAGTAATAATATACCCTATTACGGGGTGGACTGTCAAGCATCGATTTTAATTAAGGAATAAACCGCACCCCAAATTTACCTCTCCGGGAACGAAAAATCTCAACTTCCCTCATTTCATCAAACCCATATATCCATCCATCCTGTTCCAATCTCTTTGCCAAACACCCTGCCTGAAACTTAGTTCTGTACAATTTGTTAAAGTATATCCATTTCATAATTCATCCAGCCCTTCTCCTGTTGTATTGTTGAACCTTCCTCACCTATCCTATAGAATACCCAAGAACGACCAAAAAAAGCCGCCAGAATTAATCTGGCGACTCACAGAACACACTAAACTTTACCCTGCTCTCGCAGCCCCACTGACTTCAGGTACAAACGGTGTACCGTCCTCTTGGAACTGAGTTTTCGGGTTGTTTTTGATCTCTTGCAGCATTTTATTACCTTTGGTTTCCCAGTCCTTAAGCGCTTCTTCAGGCGTTTTCTTATTATCGATTACTTCCTGGAAGGAGCTCCGACCACTGTTTGTTATGCTATACAAGCCTGGTTTTTCCATCATCATTTTATCATCCTTAGGATTGCTTGGCGGAAGTGGCTTCAATAAATAAAACGCTTGGATGTTATACGTCTGACCTTGCTTAGGTTGGATGAATGATTTACGAGCTACCATTTCATAACTTCCACGTGATTTAAGCTTCGCCCATTCTTCGCTATTTATAAACTTCAAGAAATCCCAAGCTGTTTCAGCATTCGGCGCGCTGCTGTTGATTGAGAATGTATTGTTCAGCCAAATGTTACCACCGATATCCGGTTTCTCTGGATGAACAGGAATAGTCACTACATCCCAATCAATCGGCGTATAATTTTTGATCTTTGCGGCGTTATCATTCGCATCGGCAATCTCATTAACATAATAGCTCTCACCAATGGTCATAGCTACTTTTCCTGACAAGAACAAGTCGCTGCTGATGGCATTCCAATTCTCACCACTATCCATTTCCAAACTAGCATTATCCGGAATAATCTTATCTTTAGATAACTTACTCATGGTCTCCCAAATTTTCACCCATTGTGGTGTATTAACTGTCATAGTCTCTGCCTTATCATCAAAAGTTTTCATTTGTAAGGCACTTACATAGGTCTGCATATCCCAATATGGATCGCTCCCTCTATAACGATTGAAGGAGAAGCCATATACACGATCCTTCCCTTCACCTTTAGTCAAACGACGTGCCAAATTGAATACTTCATCCCACGTCATTTTGTCCGTTGGGAAATCAATGTTAGCATCCGTAAACATTTTTTTGTTATAGAAAAGTGCAGAAGAACTGAAGGAAGGAGATAACGCGTATATTTGGTTATCGCCTAAATCTCTAATCCCATCAATAACAGCTGGAACGAAGTCCGTTGTTTCAAACTTATCCTCTTGCATCAAAGGATCTAACTGTTTCAATAGGTTTTCTTGAATCAATTGTTTCAGAGTACTCGTGTCAGAAACCACGATATCAACGGGGTTACTACCAGTCATGATTTTCTTCATGCTTTCTAGATAGTCCGGTTGAACGTACTCTTCTGTCCCATCATTATAACGATATTGACTCTGATCAATAGCTGGAACGATTTCTATCTTAATATTCTGATTAGTGAATTCGTAAATATCGGTATACTGTTGACGAAAATATGAATCGTCATATCCACCGGACAACACGCCGATACGAAGTACCTTCTCCTCTTTACTCGCAGGTGCCTTACCCCCATTACAACCAGCAAGCAGTCCCATCCCAAACGTTGCTATGAGAGAAACAGTCAATACTTTTTGTAACTTCCGGTTCTTTGCCATCATGATTTATCCCCCTCCAATGATTTCGGTGCGGTGATTACAATCTTCTCACCATCAAACTCCATACTGGCTCTGCCACCAATCCCTACTGCTTCCAGATACTCTTTCGGAACCTGAAGTCGGCCCACTCTATCAACAACGACGAACGCTTCATGCACTTCCTGAAGCCCGCCACCTGAGAAGCCTTGTTCCATAGCAGTTGCATTTAAGTTGGGATTTCGTTTTAAAAACTCAGTACTCGTCAAACCGTCTCGAATAGCGACTACTCGGTCTACCTTGCTCGCGAGCGCTAGATCATGGGTAACGATTACAATCGTAATACCAACCTCACGATTAACTTCGCGAAAGATATTCATAATCTGATCCGATGTCGCGGTATCAACTGAACCTGTTGGTTCATCTGCAAGAAGCATCTTCGGGCGATTTGATAATGATATGGCAATAGCTACCCGTTGTTGTTCTCCCCCTGAGAGCTGGTGTAGTTTATTGTGCATACGGTGTTTGAGACCCACCCATTCTAACAACTGTTTAGCATAATCACGGTCTACCTTACCCGTGAGCATCATTGGCATTTCAACGTTCTCCAGTGCCGTCAAATAGGGCAGTAGGTTACGAGCATTGTTCTGCCAGACGAACCCAACGGTCTTGCGTTTGTATTCAACCAATTGGTCATCTTGGATCTTTAGCAGATCCCATCCTCCGACGGACACTTGACCGGCTGTAGGCCGGTCGAGTCCACCAAGAATATTTAACAACGTAGATTTACCGCTACCGCTGTTACCAATAATGGCCATCATTTCGCCTTGCTCAACAGTCAAATTAAGTCCCTGGAGCGCAACAACTTCAATATCCTCGGATTTAAAGATTTTAACTAAACCCTCACAATGGATCATCTTAACGCTCCTCTCCCATTTTGACAGCCTGATGCACACGAAGTCTACGAATCTGCCAGAAGAGTAAGCCTGCGCCGAGCAATAACATCACAAGGACGACTACATATAACTGGAGAGTATCCTGAGAGTTAAATACAATTCGGAACGGAGGCACCTGAGTCGTAACATTATCAGCTGTTTGTAGGAATGGAAGATACAACTTCCCTACTACCTTACCTATGACAATACCAAGTGTAATGGACAGACCTGCTGTCAAGATTTGTTCCGCTAACAACATAAGGGTTAGTTGTTTGCGAGATAATCCCATAGCCCTTAAAATACCAAACTGTACAACCCTACCTGACAAATTAAAGAACCAATACAACACGTAACCGATCAGAGAAACAATGACCGATACGAGGAAGCCTAAGCTTAGAATCCCAAATACTCCACCACGGGTCGGATGCTTGCTCTGAGTCGCTAGTTCACTCCGTACATCCTTCACCGAATACAGATCCACACCCTGTTCACTCAACTTAGTCATGATTGGAGCTACTTTAGCTTCAGGCTTCATCTTCAGCCAAACTTCGTACGGGATCAAAGGACCTTGATCGTAGATATAATCCAAATTAGCAATGACAAATGGGGTTTGATCAGGATATTGACTTGGCCAGTAAGGTATAATACCGTAAACTGCTAAATCAATAGTTGTCTCACCGACTGAGACAGTAAAGATATCTCCCACTTTTAGCTTGTATTTCTCCGCGAGGTTTGATGGTACCAAAGCAGCACTTTCATTCATACCTAGCAAATTTAAGTACTGAAAAGGATGCACCGGGAACAAATCATTACGGAACCAGGCGACTTTAGAAAAATCAACATTATCAATTCCCATTAGAATACCTTGACCGGCCGAACGACCTGACACGATAATATTACTCTTGGTTTGAAGAACTCTTGCGGCAGCTTCAACACCATCTAGCTTACGGAATACTTCAAATGGAGGTTCCGAATAAATAAGCTTGGTAGGCTGCTGGTTGCCTTGACCGTTTCCCTGACCACCACCGCCCGGTTGACCGCCTGAGCCACCACCCTGACCCGAGCCACCTTGATTATTCCCATTCTTCGAAGGTTTCGACATCTCCGCTGTTGATTCCCATACCGTCTGCATTACAACGTCCGCGCCATACTTATAAAGCGTCCGCTCAGTCGAGTTTAGGTCAATCGTCCGCGCAGCTGAAGCATTATATACGCCCAAACCAAGCGTAAGAACAAGCAATATCATAAGTGGATAATATGATGATGCTGAACGTGAGAGCTGGGTTAAGCTTAAATAATAAGGAACGGGTAGCCACTTTTTGCCCAGCCAGCTGATCAATTTCAATATCCAAGGGAAAATACGTAAGAATAACAGTCCTATAGCAAATATAGCTAGTGCCGGTACAAAGAACAGAAATGGTTGAACTTGAAGCTCATCCGTCGTCATACCTGTCTGGAACGTCAGCATTTGCCGTTCAATGAATAAATAATATCCATATCCCGCAACAGCCAATAAGACGATATCAAGGTACCAACGCTGCCATCCAGGAAGACGATCAGAACGTGCTTGCTTCTGCTTCGCGTTCACAATCGATGACCTTGCATAAGAGATTGCAGGTAATAGCGTAGCCAATATTGCAATGACTACAGCTCCCACACCTAATAGAAAAGCATCCAGATTAAACCCAACAGGGATAGACTTCCGGTTAACGAACGTCAGGAAACCGTTGGCCGACCCAATGCTTTTAGACATAAACCAACCCAGTAAGGGACCAATTACCAAAGCAACCGCTCCAAGTAATAATCCTTCTAGCAGGTAAATATAAATAATTTGTTTGGTCGACGCACCACGACTACGAAGGACTGCAATATCGCCTTGTTGCTTATCCAACGATTGGCGTGAATTCATCACAATATAATAGAACACCATTGCAATCATCGGTGCAGCCAGTGTGAAGAGTAGTGTTTGCATTTGCAGACTCTGTTTACGGAAGTCATCCAGAAGGCTACCAAACGAAATATCTACCTTCGTATCTTTCAACTTTTGGTACAGTTCAATATTGAGACGATCCAGCGTACTGGATAAAGGTGATAATTGTCCGGTTTTGATCTCACGGAGATCAAATGCATAATACCAAGATGAGTTATGCAAGGGAACCTTCAATTTACTCAGCAAATGTTCATTAAATACTTTCTCGTTAATGAAGAAGGTATTCATTACTCCTTCGAAGCCCTGATACCAGTAAGAATCGGTTTCATTTTCTGCTTGGAAGGTACCTACAATCTTTACCTTCAAGGTGATATCCAGCCCGCTTGCCACTGGATATTCCATAATGTCACCCACATGCAAATCCTGCCGGTACATCGCCTCCTCCAGCATTAACGCTTCGATATTCTCGCCATCTGCGCTATCAGAGAACAATTGACCTCCTGTGATCGAAATATGATCCTTCAGTCCGCTCATCGAGATCAACGACATGGCTCTAGTTCTACTTGCATCTACTTTGGTAGGATCTTGAGGATACACCTCAGTGCCACGGATGGCCCGAGTATTAACATATGCCTCATGAGGAAAACCGATCTCTTGAGGGATTTCATCCGTGATGTACTGATTGACTGCATCTAAACCAGCAACGTCTGTCTTGGACCCACCAGGGCCTTGATAACTCATAAGCAGGGAACCTGCTGGTAGTCCTTCACTTTCAGCGATTAAGGTACTTGATACAACTCGCTTAAGCGCTCCATCGGAATACATCGGAATACTTACCGTAAACGAAACAGCGACGATAAGTCCAAGTAAAGTGCTCAGTGTCAGCCATTTCGTGTTCCACATTTTACGGAACAAGAAACGTATAAGTGGAGCTCCCATTAACGACCCACTACTTTCTGCCCCGGTGTGAGTCCTTTAAGGATTTCCATATCCGTTGGTGTTTGCATGCCAACCTCCACATCAACCTCACGCTTACTTCCATCTTCCTCAATGACCTGAACATAGGTACGAGATCCGATTGAACGTAGTGCAGAAATCGGGATTAACACTGCATTTTCCTTCCGCTCGGTAATGATTTTAACACCAAGCTGACGTCCGCGTTCCATATCAGCCGGCCATTTATCTAATTGAACAATGAGATATTGATCAATTGTATCCTTCTTCGGCTGGTTATTTCCGCCATTACCGTTATCAGTGCTGCCCGTGTTGCTCGGCATCACTTTCACTTTACCTTCAAAAACACCCGCAGCATTAATATCTACCGTCGCCTTCATCCCAACTGAAAGCTTCTCTAAGTCCTCTTTGGCGAAAGAAGCCGCAACAACGAGTGATGACGTATCTGAAATAATTCCAAGGGAATCGTAACTCTTCACAACTCCTCCCTTTTCAGCACTAAGCGAAACTATAGTTCCCGCAAAAGGAGCCTTAAGAGTTCCATCAGCTATTTTCTTCTCTAGATCAACTAATGCTTGACGTTGCTCTTCAAATACGATGGATGCCTTCTCAAATTCAATATCAGACATTTCTTCCTTAGTACGTAAAGTTTCCTTCATCGTTATTTCCTGCTGACGGAAGTCCAATTGTGCCTTCCGAAGATCTTTCTCCAAAGCTTCCACATCTAATTCAATAAGAACAGCGCCTGCTTTAACTTTATCTCCTGCTTTGACCAGTACGTTCTTGATATGTAATCCATCTTCGGTAAAGTATAATGCTTCCTCTCGCTGACTCATCAGCTTACCAACAGCAGTTACTGACTTCTCTATTGGCCCTAAACGCACCTCATATTCCGGTTTCTTGGATACTGTCGGTGGCGTAATTACCGGTAGATCCTCTTCCTGCTGTTCATTCGGAAGCAAAGAACAACCAGATGCTGTGAGCAGAACTATAGTTAATGATAACAGTCCTAGTGCCCGAGTTAGTCCCCACTTCTTATTCAACAAATTTTCCATCCACCATTTCATAAACATGGTCCGCTACCTCCAAGATTGTAGGATCGTGTGTAGTCATACAAATCGTAACTTGCTCCGTATGTATGATGTTCTTAAATACAGCCATAACTTGAGCTCCCATTTGTGAATCCAGATTGGCTGTCGGCTCATCCGCCAATAGCAGCTTGGGCCGATGTGCGATTGCCTTGGCAATTGCCACCCGCTGCTGCTCCCCACCAGACAATTCATTAGGCCTGTGAAACATCCGTTTACCTAGACCCACAATCTCCAAACAGTGGGTTACTCTTTTCTTCCATTCCTGAGGGGGTACTCCCGCCATTCTAAGTGACAACTCGACGTTCTCCCAAGCGGACAACAGTGGTAACAAAGCGTATGCCTGAAAGATAAATCCGAATTGATCTCGTCTTAGCTCCGTCCGTTTATCGTCACTGAGCTCGTGTAGAGGTTGCCCGGAAAATATTATTTCCCCCGACGTTGGCTGATCGAGCCCACCTAACATATTAAGCAGCGTCGTTTTTCCCGATCCGGATCTGCCTCTTAGCATCACCAATTGACCGGGCAGCACTTCCATATTAATCCCCTTTAATACATGAATATCGCCCCCACCAACGGGAAAAGACCGATGCACTTCTTTCACAGACAAAATAGGACCACTAATTTCCTCTTCTGTCGTGACACGGCCTATATCCAGATCGGACGATTCCACCTCGGAATCTAAATCCAGATCCGACAATTCCACTTCGGAATCAACTGATTCACCTAGCTCTACAGATTTTACAGGTTTGCGAAACCATTGCATCATCGTGTATCGGTCTCCTATGTCTCCTAATTTTTCGTTCTATAAAAAACTATCACGCCTTGCATTATAGACGAAATCACATGCCAAAAAGTTACAATGAATTTTACGATATTGATATTTTTGTTTCCATAATCTTCACCCTGACTTCTGGGAGTCACTCTGTTAATATAGCAAATATTATCATAATTGATTGAAAAGAGGTTCTATTTTGAAAAGAAATAAATTAATTTTCCTACTAACTACTCTTACTCTCTCTTCCCTAATTTCTATAAGTGCACTCTCAGCAACAGTAGAAAAGAAATCTACTGAACCATTTATCGATATACAGAGTAGCTATGCTAAGGAAGCAATTATTAATCTCCATAAGAACAATATAATGAACGGAACAACCTCTGAACTCTTCTCACCAACAAAGAAGATAACACGTGCAGAGTTTATGACTACCCTCATACGTTTACTCCGACTGGAGCCTTCTTCATCCTCAAGAGTTCCGGCATATAAAGATGTACCTACTACCGCTTGGTACTATGGCTATGTTCAAACTGCAACTGAACTTGCCCTAACCGATGGCGTGGGAGAAGGAAGATTTGAGCCCAATAAGCCGCTTACCCGTCAAGAAGCTGCAGCCTGGGTTATTCGGGCATTGAAACAATCGACTTCTTCTACCTCATCCGGATTTAAAGACGCCTCAGCTATTGCTGTTTGGGCGCGTCCCTATGTATCTACCATTTCCAACTTAGGAATAATGCAAGGGAATGAAGGGAGATTTTATCCTAACCAAGCTATAACGCGACAGGAAACTGCCGTAATATTGGACCGTCTGCTGCAAAACAAACGCTGGTCTACTACATTAGAAGCCGAGAATAAAACTACTAAAATACAACTAGGATGGCAATATGGCCAGACTACTAAGGAATATGAACAAAGTATCCAGAATTCAAATGTTAACGTTCTATCACCAAGATGGTTTTTTCTCGATAAAGATGAGACTATTGGTGATTATACCAACTCAGCCCTCTTAACTTGGGCAAAAAACAATGGGAAGAAAGTATGGCCGCTACTAGGTAATCGTTCTTCCCAGGAAATAACGCATCAGTTCCTTAGCTCTCCCCAACGTTCCGCAGCAGGCGTCCAAAAGATCAAGGAATTAGTTGTTAAATATAAACTAGAAGGGATTAACCTAGATTTTGAGAATGTGGCTCCCGCTGATCGGAAGAACTTCTCTGCCTTTGTTACAAACCTAAGTGAACAACTACATTCAATCGGTGCCGTTCTGGCAGTTGACGTTTCACCAGATTTGGGATCAGATTGGACTGAAGTGTTTGATTACCGTTTGTTAGGTCAGAAAGCAGACTATATTGTTCTAATGGGTTATGACGAGCATTGGTCAGGTAGCTCAAGTCCTGGACCTGTTGCCTCTTTGCCGTGGGTACGTAGCGGCTTAGACACCTTGTTGAAAGAAGTCCCTGCTAATAAGGTCATCTTGGCCCTACCGCATTACAATAGGGACTGGACTGTAAACCAAAAAGGAACTGCCCTGTCCTCGGAAGATATATCACTCGTAGAACAAGCAGAATTGTTAAAGCGTATCGGGATCTCTCCGGTATGGGACAGTAAGATTGGACAATATATAGTGGATTATTACAAGAGCGGAATAGCCCATAGACTCTGGTTAGAAGAAGCACGATCTCTTTCTCTCAAGTATCAGATAGCGGTTGATCGACAAATCGCTGGATTCGCATACTGGTCTATAGGTGGGGAGACCCCCGATATTTGGACAAGCCTTAGGAATGCAGAAAGGTACTCATCTTATAATTTTAAATAAAGATTTGATCACTTATTAGTATCAAACTTAAAAAGCCAGACCCCATGTTTAGGGGTCTGGCTTTTACTTTATCTACCTATAATTATTATTTACCAAAGGATGCCGGGTCTTGACGCCATGATTGCAGAAGTGCCAGGTCATCCGCCTTAATTACGCCACGCTCTACAGCCACATCGATCAAAGCCGTGTAATTGGACAGTGTTTGAAGTGGGATGCCTGCCTCAGCAAATGCATTCACCGCTTTGTCTAACTGGTAACTAAATATAGCAAGCACTGCAAGTGGCTCTGCGCCAGCTTCAGCTACTGCCAATGCTGCTTTAAGGGAGCTACCTCCAGTAGAGATCAGGTCCTCGATAACAACCACTTTTTGTCCTGGTTTGATGATCCCTTCGATCTGATTCTCTTTACCGTGGCCTTTCGCTTTATCACGGATATAAGCCATCGGTAACCCAAGCTTCTGGGCAACGAAGGCAGCATGAGGAATCCCCGCCGTTGCTGTACCTGCGATTACTTCTACATCCGGATAAGACTCTCTGATCACTGCTGCAAAAGATTCGGCAATCAAATCACGAATTTCTGGAAAAGACATTGTAAGGCGGTTATCACAATAGATCGGAGATTTAATACCGGATGTCCAAGTAAATGGCTCATGCGGACGTAATGCAACTGCTCCAATTTCTAAAAGGTTTCCTGCGATTTGTGCGGCAATTTCATTATTATTTATCATTTAAGTTTCATCTCCTCTATAATTTGTTCCGCTGCTTCACGAGGGCTTGGAGCTGCAGTAATTGGGCGACCCACAACAATATAATCTGTACCTTGCTGGATCGCTTCTCCTGGCGTCAAAGTCCGAGATTGATCTCCCACTTCGCTACCCCTTGGACGAATGCCTGGGGTAACCGTCAGAAAGTCTAGGCCGCATCTTTCCTTGATGGCACTTACTTCTAAAGGGGAAGCAACCACACCATCAAGGCCAGCCTTCTTAGAAAGCTCTGCATAAGATACGACAGCTTCCTCAACTGTGCCTGGAATACCGATTTCTCCGTTTAGCATTCCTTGATTCGTGCTTGTAAGCTGTGTCACTGCAATTATGAGTGGCATCGTGAGAGAGCTGTTTATTTCAAGTGCCTCTTTAGCCCCTTCTCTCGCCGCTGACATCATCTTTACTCCGCCTGCAGCATGAACGTTGAACATATCCACTCCAAGCTGGGTGATGCTCTTCGCACCACCTTTCACGGTGTTCGGAATATCGTGCATTTTCAAATCAAGAAATACAGAGTAACCAAGACTCTTTAGTTCACGCACAAAATCAGGACCACCCGCATAATAGAGCTGCATGCCGACCTTCATATAACAGGGGATACCTTCCAATAATGAGATTAGCTTTCTAGCTTCATCTACAGCAGGATAATCTAGTGCAACCATCAGACGACCAGCAGTTTGATTAAAAGTACCCATAATTTATTCTCCTCCTGTCATGCTTGCGGCTCCGAAGCATCTGCTTCCGGAGCCGCGCTTTTAGATTTAAATTTAAAGGGAAGGCATGGCTTGGGATGAGAAGTTGATCGTCTCAAGCATCGTCAGCAAGGCAGAAACAGTGTCCAATGAAGTCATGCAGACGATTCCGTTCTCCACCGCTTCGCGGCGAATGCGGAAACCATCACGCTCAGGTTCCTTGCCTTTTGTCAAAGTATTGATTACGAAGTGGGCTTTACCATTGCGGATCAAATCCAGAATGTTCGGCGAACCTTCGCTCAATTTGTTGATCGTGGTCACGTGAATTCCTGCCTCAACAAGCGCAGCAGCCGTTCCACCAGTCGCAACAATCTCGTAACCCATATGGTAAAAGCCTCGTAGCAATCTAACGGCTTCGTCCTTGTCTTTATCCGCTATAGTAGCAATAATGGCACCCGATGTAGGAATCTTCATACCTGCGCCGATAAGACCTTTGTACAACGCTTTTGCATACTGTTTATCGCGCCCCATAACCTCACCCGTCGATTTCATCTCAGGACCGAGTGTAGGTTCAACACGGCGAAGTTTCGCAAAGGAGAATACAGGAACTTTAACAGAGACATAATCGCTCTCTGGCCACAAACCATCTACGTATCCCAAATCTTTCAGCTTCGTACCGAGAATACACTGAGTCGCAACGTTTGCCATCGGGATGTTCGTCACTTTACTCAAGAATGGTACTGTCCGAGATGACCGTGGGTTAACCTCGATAACATAAACTTCATTCTTATAGATAACGAATTGGATGTTTACTAGACCAATCGTTTTTAATTCTTTTGCAATTTTGATCGTGATATCCACGATTTTCTCGCTAAGCTCTGCAGACAAGTGCTGTGGCGGATATACTGCGATGGAATCACCTGAGTGAACCCCAGCCCGCTCTATATGTTCCATGATACCTGGAATAATCACGGTTTCACCATCACAGATTGCATCTACTTCCACTTCTTTACCAAGCATATAACGGTCAATCAATACCGGATGCTCTGGATTGATGTTAACGGCCTCTGTCATGTATTTCAACAATTCTTCATCCGTATATACAATCTCCATTGCGCGTCCACCAAGTACGTAGGACGGTCGTACAAGAACCGGATATCCAAGTGACTGGGCTGTTCCTACTGCCTCATCCACTGAAGTTACCGTCTTCCCTTTCGGCTGGGCAATGTTAAGTTTGGATAAGAGCGCTTCGAATTTCTTGCGATCCTCTGCTTCATCAATGCTCTCCAAGGAAGTCCCCAGAATACGTACTCCTGCCGCTTGTAGTGGTGCCGCCAAATTGATGGCAGTTTGACCACCGAACTGAACAATTACACCAACTGGCTTCTCTTCTTCAATAACGTTCATTACGTCTTCGAAGAACAAAGGCTCAAAGTAAAGGCGATCCGACGTATTGAAATCCGTAGACACTGTCTCCGGGTTATTATTGATGATCACCGCTTCATAACCTGCTTTTTGAATCGCCCAAACCGCATGTACAGTAGAGTAGTCAAATTCGATACCTTGACCAATCCGAATCGGACCGGAACCGAGGACAACGATTTTCTCTTTATCTGTGCGCAAAACTTCGTTCTCTGTCTCATACGTGGAGTAGTAGTAAGGAGTAGATGCCTCAAACTCTGCGGCACAAGTATCAACCATTTTATAAACTGGACGCAGTCCATGCTCTTTACGGAAATTAGTCACGCTCACTTCAGTCAGATGACTTCCGCTTGGTTGAACCTTTGCACGAAGCTCAGCAATAGCCCGGTCTGTGAAACCTAGACGTTTTGCTTCATAAAGAGTTTCATATGACAAAGTAGCTTCAGCTGCGATATCACTCTCAAACTTCACGAGACGCTCGATCTTATCCAAGAACCACCAGTCGATTTGACTCAAATCTTGAATCTTCTGCAACGGATAGCCACGACGGAACGCTTCGGCTACTAAGAACAATCTTTCGTCGTCTGCTTGGATTAGGCGCTGGTCTAACGTTTCAGCATCCAGTTCCTCTGTGCCTTTCAAGTACAGGCGATGAGTACCAATTTCAAGTGAACGAACCGCTTTTTGAATGGATTCCTCAAATGTCCGTCCAATTGCCATTACTTCGCCAGTCGCTTTCATTTGAGTTCCGAGTTTGCGGTTTGCATGCACGAATTTATCAAATGGCCAACGTGGAATTTTGCTGACGATATAATCGAGCGTTGGTTCGAAGCAAGCGTAAGTTTGACCTGTAACTGGGTTCACGATTTCATCCAAAGTGTAGCTTAATGCGATTTTCGCTGCCATTTTGGCGATCGGATATCCCGTTGCCTTGGAAGCGAGAGCCGATGAACGGCTGACACGCGGGTTAACTTCAATTACATAGTATTGGAAGCTCTGTGGATCCAGAGCAAATTGTACGTTACATCCGCCTTCGATATTCAGTGCACGGATGATCTTAAGTGATGCAGAACGGAGCATTTGGTACTCACGGTCAGACAAAGTCTGGCTCGGTGCAACAACGATACTGTCACCAGTATGTACACCCACGGGATCAAAGTTCTCCATGTTACAAACTACGATACAGTTATCATTCGCATCGCGCATAACTTCATATTCTACTTCTTTCATACCGGCGATCGATTTTTCAATTAGACATTGACCAATCGGACTGTAACGGATACCTGAAGCGACTGTCTCCAGCAACTCTTCTTCTGTTGCGCAAATCCCACCGCCTGTACCACCAAGGGTATATGCTGGGCGCACAATGACAGGATAACCAATCTCTTCGGCGAAACGCATGGCTTCATCCACTGTAGTGATGATCGTGCTATCTGGTACAGGTTGTTCCAATTCACGCATCAAGTCACGGAACAAATCACGATCTTCCGCTTTCTCGATGGAAGTAAGCTGTGTGCCTAGGAGTTTCACATTCTCACGTTCCAATACACCGGCGCGTGCAAGTTCTACAGCCATGTTTAATCCGGTTTGTCCACCAAGAGTAGGCAATAGACCATCAGGGCGTTCTTGACGAATGATTTGTGAGACAAACTCCAGAGTAATTGGCTCGATATATACTTTATCCGCCATGTTTGTATCCGTCATAATTGTAGCGGGGTTACTATTAATGAGAACTACTTCAACGCCTTCTTCTTTTAGTGCCTGACAAGCCTGAGTTCCAGCATAGTCAAATTCGGCAGCCTGGCCGATTACAATCGGACCGGAACCAATGACTAGAATTTTTTTGAGTTCTTTATTAATCGGCATATTATAGTTCTCCTTTCGCAGCGGCCATAAGTTCAGCCTGACGAGATCTTTGCGGGTTAAGCCGCTTATGTTCTTGAATCATTTCTAGGAAGCGGTCGAACAAATAGTTGTTATCGTACGGTCCTGGCGCTGCCTCTGGATGGTATTGTACCGAGAAAGCCGGATATTCAGTATGCTTAAGGCCTTCAATCGTTTTATCGTTATTATTGATGTGGGTAACTTCTAATTTTGTACCTGCAATTGAAGAATCCGTTACTGCGTAACCATGATTCTGTGAAGTGATGTAGCAACGTCCTGATTGCAGTTCCTTCACAGGGTGATTCCCACCGCGATGACCAAATTTCAGTTTCTGTGTATCCGCACCGCAAGCCAGTGCAAACAACTGGTGACCTAAGCAAATACCGAAGATTGGATACTCACCAAGTAGCTCTGAGACCATCTTAACTGCGTAAGGCACATCCTTCGGGTCCCCAGGGCCATTGGATAATTGAATTCCATCCGGTTGCAGACGGCGAATTTCTTCAGCAGTTGTATCATGTGGTACCACAATTACATCACAATCGCGTTTATTTAATTCACGTAGAATACCGCTTTTAGCTCCAAAATCAACGAGTACGATCCGTTCTTTTGCACCCGGGCTAGTGTAAATATGTTTCGTTGAAGTTTGTGCTACTTGGTTGCGAAGTTCTTCGATGGACGTTGCCGCCATCATTCCCTTTAACTCTTGATCTGATTTAGAAGAGGTTGTAATAATCCCCTTCATTGTGCCATGTTGGCGGATGATCCGAGTAAGCATACGTGTATCTATATCATGAATCCCCGGAATGTTATATTCCTTCAGCAAATCTCCTAGATTATATTGTGCACGCCAGTTACTTGGCGTTGGTTCATAACGGCGTACAACAAATCCGTGAATGGATGGGGCGATAGATTCGAAATCATCACGGGCAATACCGTAGTTGCCAATCAGTGGATATGTCATCGTTACAATTTGTCCACAGTAAGAAGGATCAGACAATACCTCTTGATAACCTGTAATTCCTGTATTAAAAACGACTTCTCCAGTCATGTCGCCTTCGGCTCCGAATGATTTTCCGGTAAACAGCGTTCCGTCTTCCAATAACAATCTTGCTTTCATTTTTCGAAGCACTCCTTATGATCAATTTTATATTTTATGATTGTTCGGACCAAACCACATTACCGTTCACAATAGTTGCAACCGGCCAGCCTTTAAGTTTCCAGCCGATGAATGGCGTGTTACGTCCTTTAGATGCAAATGTCTCAGGATCAACGGCTTGCTCCTTACTCAAGTCTACAATGGTTAGATCAGCAGGAGCGCCTGGTTCGAGTCTCCCCGCTTGAAGACCGAATACACGAGCTGGATCCTTAGTCATCCGTTCGATCAGAAAGGAAAGACTCCAGCGACCCTTCTCGACAAACTCGCTGTATAGTAGTGGAAACGCCGTTTCGAAACCAACTATTCCGAAAGGTGCAAGTTCCATTCCTTTGGCCTTTTCTTCCTCGCTGTGTGGGGCGTGGTCGGTCACGACGATATCGATCGTACCATCTTCCAGCGCTTCGATGCAGGCTTCAACATCTCTTTTGGAGCGTAGAGGAGGATTCATTTTCCAATTGGCATCCATGCCGGGAATATCCTCTTCGGACAGAATGAGGTGATGCGGACAAACCTCAGCAGTAACATGAATACCTATTGATTTAGCTTGACGAATCAGTCTAATCGATTGTTCTGTGCTGACATGGCACACATGGTAATGAACACCCGTTGCCTCAGCAAGCAGAATGTCCCGACCGACATGAATCGCTTCAGACTCATTTGGAATACCTTTTAACCCATGCCTTCTTGCGAACTCTCCCTCAGCTACAGGGGCCCCTACTACTAATGAGTTATCCTCACAGTGAGCGATAACCGGCATATCCAGGGAGTGTGCCAGTGCCATAGCATCTTTCATCATTTGTGCGTTTTGGACTCCAACACCGTCATCGGTAAAACCGATTGCTCCAGCTTCTTTCAAAGCTGCAAAATCCGTTAACTCGCGTCCCAATTCATTCTTTGTAATTGCCGCATAGGGTAGAACATTTACTAGACCAGCAGCTTCTGCCTTCTCTTTTACCAAGTTCACAGTCTCAGGAGTATCAATTACTGGACGTGTATTTGGCATGCATGCAATCGTTGTGAATCCACCTTTCGCAGCAGATCTTGAGCCTGACTCAATCGTTTCCTTATGTTCAAAACCAGGTTCGCGCAAATGCACATGCATATCGATGAATCCTGGTGTAACTAGCTTGCCAGCAGCATCTATACTTGTAACTTCAGCATTGTCCTCAGGGAACGTAGCGTAATTCTCTTCAATAGCCTCAATTAATCCGTCTTTCAAAAGAATATGTCTTTGAACTAATTCACCATTATTATCCAAAACACTAGCGTTCCGAATGATAAGTTGCATGTATAAACCTCCGCTCTTTAATGTGCAATTGAAGTCATGCTTCAATTTAGATTCCTATTTCATCGCTCTTTCCATAACTGCCATGCGAATGGGTACTCCATTTTCCATTTGCTTGAATATTCGAGATTGCGGATGCTCTACAACTGCATCGTCAATTTCGACATTCCGGTTCACTGGAGCAGGGTGCATGATCATCACGTGTGGAGCAAGCTTCGCAGCTCTGGCCTCTGTCATCCCATATTGCAGCCTATATTCATCAGCCGATTTCAAAACCCCTACTGCATGGCGTTCCAACTGTACTCGCAACATCATCACGACATCAGCACAGAGCGCTTCTTCCATCGATACATAAGGGGCATATGCTGCCAGTTCAGGCGCCTGCATACTTTCCGGTGCAGTAAATTTCACTTCAGCGCCAAGCTTCTGCAGCGCCCAGAGGTTTGAGCGAGCTACCCGGCTGTGTTTGATGTCGCCAATAATCGACACCTTAAGACCTTTCAACTCACCAAACTGTTGTTTCATCGTAAACATATCTAGTAGTGCTTGTGTAGGATGCTCATTGTTACCATCACCCGCGTTGACAAGTGGAACCGACACCTTTGATGCAAGTTGTTCCAACACACCTGCAGGTTTAAGACGAATGACTCCTGCGTCGATCCCCATCGATTCCAACGTGCGAACCGTGTCATAAATCGATTCCCCTTTTTCGACACTAGATACAGCAGATGAGAAGTTCAATACCTCCGCACCTAATCGTTTCTGTGCCATTTCAAAAGAGAAGCGAGTACGGGTACTGTTCTCGAAAAACATATTCGCAACAAACTTGTCCTTCAGAACGGGTGTGACCTTCTCACTTTGTCCTTCCCAGTAAGCTGCTCGATCCAGTATTGAAGTGATCTCAGTCGCACTCAGATCCTTTAGGCCAAGCAAGCTCCGATCTTTCAATGTTGCAGATGTCATCGTCATCATGTCTATTGTCCCCCACGTGATTGCAAAATTCTAACCTGATCCATACCGTCAGTTTCCTGAAGAAGAACTTCAATTTCTTCCACCTTGGAGGTAGGAACATTTTTACCAATATAGTCTGGGCGGATAGGCAGCTCACGATGCCCACGATCCGCCAGTACCGCTAGTTGAATGGACTCTGGCCGTCCACAATCCATGATTGCTTCCATGGCTGCGCGAATTGTCCGGCCTGTATATAGAACATCATCAAGTAAAATCACTTTTTTGTCGTGAATCGGTATTGAGAAGGAAATTCGCTCTGTAGCCACTTCAGCACGATCATCCCGGTATGAAGTAACATCCAGCTCTCCCCAAGGTATTGCCTTTCCTTCGATCTCTTCCAACCGCTCAGCCAGCCTTTTCGCAAGGAATACCCCTCTTGTTTTGATACCAGCAAGCACACATCCCTCGATCCCTTTGTTTCTCTCTAGGATTTCATGTGCAATTCTTGTTAGAGCCCGTCGTATTGCTGTTTCATCCATAATAATGTGACTTTCGGTACTCATAGTCTTTGCCTCCTCAGGACAATGATTTTACCCGGTACCGTGATAGGCGCAAAAAAAGACTCCTTACCTATATTTAGGCAAGGAGTCTTTAGTCACAGTTTACAACCATGACTGTCATGTGGATCCAAGGCAGACCAACGCCATAAGCGCAGTCTCCCTAAGAAACCCATTCACGTTACCTTGCCAGCCTCACGGGACTGAATTAAAGGTTCATATTGATTTACATGAATTATGACAGAATGCGCTAAACCTGTCAAGACAACGAACCTGGTAAAAAATTGTAATCCCATGCAAGACAAATTGTATAATTGATTCTCTATTGTGCATAAGCAATGTCTGTTATCTTATAATTATACATTAAATATAATAATTATACAATAACGTTCTATGTTAACTTTTTCAGAAATGAAACAAAAAAAAGAGAACACGTTCTTTCTTCGTGTCCTCTCCTTGCCATCCCATTCCAGCAAATTTAAAACTGAAACTTAACTTCACCAAGACGAGCCTTGATTTCAGAAATAACTGCCTTTTCCGCTGCTTCATCGTTTGCTTCAAATGTTACCGAGAAACGGACATAATGACCTGCATCATCCCACGGTACTGTCGAAATTAACTTTTCTCGAATCAAATATTGAGCAAAGTCCTCCGCTGTCTCAAAAGTAGGCCCTCCAACAACTGCCTTTGGTGCCGCTACATATAAGAAAAACGATCCCTTTGGTTTCTTTGCCTTAAACCCAAGTTCATTTAATGCTGCAACCAACATCTCATGACGTCTGGAATATTTGGCTGCTATAGATTCAGTGATTTCTGGATGAGCTAATCCATACGCTGCTGCTTTCTGAATAGGGATAAATTGTCCAGAGTCATTGTTATCCTTTACATCACTAAATGCTTTGACGATCAGTGGATTACCAGCTACAAAGCCTATTCTCCATCCAGTCATATTATAAGACTTAGACAACGAATGAAGCTCAACACCAACATCTTTTGCCCCAGGGACAGAGAGGAAACTTAGCGGTTTTTGTCCGTCATAAGTTAATGCGGCATACGGAGCATCGTGAACTATAACAACATTGTATTTTTTAGCCCATGCAATAGCTTCCGCAAAAAATTCTCTCGTTGCACTCGCGCCTGTAGGATTGTTCGGATAGTTCAAATAAAGGAGCTTCGCTTTATAGGCCACTTCTTCTGGAATTGAGTTCAAGTCCGGCAAAAAGTTATTCTCTTCCGTTAACTCTACAGTATAAACTGTGCCACCCAAATACTTCGTGTGTGTTCCCAAAATCGGATAACCTGGAACTGTAATAATCGTAATGTCTCCCGGATTAATGAAACAGGTAGGTAGCATAGCAAGCGCTGGCTTGGAGCCGATACAATGCACGATTTCCGTAACTGGGTCCATTCCATCTACTGCAAACACGTCCTGCAAATAGCGGGCGGCGGCGGTTTTGAACTCTGGAATTCCGTTGTCTGAATATCCTCGATTCTCTAGCTTGGTAGCTTCCTCAGCCAACTTGGCAACAATCCCGGCATCTGCCATATCATCAGGTTCGCCTATTCCCATATCGATCAATTCTACGTTAGGATAATCCCTTTTTGCTGCCGCTTTAGCACGTTTAATCTTCTCAAACTTATATATGGCTGTATCCTTACCGTAATTCTCTCCACCGATACGATCCGCAAATTGCCCTTGAATATAAGTATCTTGATAACTCTCTATCGTCATAACTATCCATCTCCTTCAAGAAAATCTACTTTTATAAATATGAAGGATGGCGGGTTTTTATAGAATGGATTAATTACCACAACGTTTGTACTTTTTTATTTTTCGACTACAATTACGGCTCAATGCCAAAATCAGTGATTGACGCCTCTTAAATGAATCGCTACGGGTTCGGAGGGTTCTTGCGATCGCTGTTAAAGCCTTATTTCTTGAATAGAAAAGGATTAGTGGTTGAAATAGGGCTTTAAAGGCGAACACAGCTTATGCTTCCGATGTAGCTTTCCTAAGGAAAGCTTTTAGTTTCTTCAGAATCCCTCCGACCCTTCGCTCTGTTCGCTCGTCTAGCCAACCACTGATATCTAGATTGAGCCAAAATTACACAACTAAAAAAAACACCCTCGGGCGTCAATTCCGAAATTACACGGAACTGACACTCGGGGTGTTTCAATCAGAGCATACAGATAACAGATACTCCTATCGATTACGAAGTGCAAGAAGCACTTCCTCCATATCGTCAGGAAGCGGTGCAGTAAATTCCAAGTACTGCTCACTTGAAGGATGAACAAAACCGAGAACTGCAGCATGCAATGCTTGTCCATTCATCTTAATACCTTTACTCCGACCATATAACGGATCACCTACAATCGGGTGACCGATAAACTTCATGTGAACACGAATTTGATGTGTTCTGCCTGTCTCGAGCTTCAGTTCTAACAGTGTATAATCTCCAAATCGCTCTACAACCTGAAAATGTGTGACTGCTTCCTTGCTGTTGCGGTCAATTACTGTATACATTTTGCGATCATGTGGATCCCGGCCAATTGGGGCATCAACAGTTCCCTGATCATGACTCAAATTACCGTGAACAAGCGCAAAATACTTTCGAGTTACCGAGTGCTCTTTAAGCTGAGCAGCAAGTGACGCATGTGCTTTATCATTCTTAGCAGCCATGATCAAACCAGAAGTATCCTTATCGATGCGATGAACAATGCCAGGGCGTAATTCTCCATTAATGCCAGAGAGATCTTGACAGTGATACATCAAAGCATTCACAAGCGTGCCCGACGGATGTCCTGGAGCAGGATGGACGACCATACCGCGTTCCTTGTTGATCACAATTACATCTTTATCTTCGAAATAAACATCTAGTGGAATATGCTCAGGAACAATTTCTGTATATTCTGGTGCAGGTATAATCAATGTTACCAAATCACCTTCGGCCACTTTATGGTTCACTTTGACTTGCGCACCATTGACTGTGATATCTCCGTTTTGAATCCATAGCTGGATTTGACTACGTGACATATCTTCGCCTAGCAGCGCCTTAACATATTTATCAATCCGCTCCTTGGCTGATGCAGTCTCTACCTTCCACTCCATCATTCCACTTTCCGTATCAGCAAAGGTTTTGTTATCGTTCATACGTTCTCCTCTTGTTGTTCTTGTCCTGAAAGTGCAGCTTGTTTCTCTCTGCGCATTTCAAGCAATGAATCTAGTACAATCAACACAGCTCCTACAACAATGCCGGAGTCCGCCACGTTAAATATCGGAAACGTATAGCTCCCGAAATTAAGCTGAAGAAAATCAACTACTTCCCCAGTTACTGCGCGATCCAGAAAGTTCCCGAGTGCTCCGCCCAAAACAAGCGAAAGTGCTAAAGGGAGTATTTTGTTTGGAGTGTGCTTCACTTTTTGTAAAAACCAAATAATCCCTACTACAACAACAGTTGTTATTAAAATAAAAAACACCCGACGGCCCTCTAATATGCCAAATGCCGCGCCACTGTTGCGATGAGATGTGATGAGGAAGAAGTCGCCAATAACCGGGATTTGTTCTCCCAAAGTCATTCTAGTTGCGATCAAATACTTCGTTCCTTGGTCAATAAGAAAAACAATCAATGCGATTAGATAGTATACCACGCAGTAAGTCACCTCGTTTTTCGTCTTCCTGCCAACATCTGAGGCAGAATTAACCACATATACGCCTTGTATATTGTAGCACAGCGGGAATTAACCCGTCCATGCACGAAAGGATTTTCCTTAGGTAAAACGTCATGCTTTTGCGCAAAATATCATCATGACGAAATACCCAACATCGTTATTACGAAAGGAGCACCTCATGACCCATCTGACGAAGCAACAGTTAACTGAACTTACGTCAAAGCTCCAAGCCGATCAAGATTCCCTTATCCAGCATCTGGAACACAATGATCATTACGGAATAGGACGATCTATGCGTGACAATACAAGCGAGTTCAGCTCGCTTGACAATCATCCCGCCGATATTGGAACAGAGCTTTTTGAGCGCGAAAAAGATTTAGCACTCTGTGATCATGATGAACTACAATTGACCCGTATTGAGGACGCACTGGAGCGAATCGCCACGGGCGAATATGGAGTATGTGCAAACTGCGGCAAGCCCATTAGCTTTGATCGACTGAGCGCCATTCCAGAGACTGCATATTGTAAAGAGCACAGCCCTCAGCAATATGTCTCACACGATCGACCTGTGGAAGAGGAAGTACTCTCCCCACCTTTCGGTCGAACCAGTTTGGACGAATTCGAGAATCCAGGGTTTGACGGCGAAGATGCATGGCAAATTGTAGAGGGCTTTGGTTCTTCCGATTCGCCTGCATACGCCGAAGACTCCAATGTTGACAGCTATAGCGATATTGGAATCGAAGCAGCCAGCGAGCTGGATGGATTTGTCGAACCTTATGAAAGCTATGTTGCTACAGATATTTATGGGCAAAATGTTTTCTTTTATCGCAATGGACAATACCATGAATTAATGAGTTCTACAGAACGTCAGGACAGTGAAGATTCTTTGGGAACTGGGCCTAATACGTATTAAGATCCAACTGCCTTTGAACTATACGAACGATGTCTGCAATATAGTCACCAATTATAGGAAGATTAAGCGCCCCAAGCAACTGCAGAACATAAATGATGGTCGCCGCAAAAAAAGTAAACCCTATTGCGATCCCCACTCCCTTGGCTACTCCCGAGAGAATATTCAGCCAAATGAGGCGCCATGGACGATTGAGCAGTTCAGTATATTCCGCAATACGTGATCGCTCAAGTTTTTGGATCCATGTCAGGGTCAATTGGTATAGCGCACTCATTTGTTCTTCTGGTGTTCCGGGGATCTTGTCCTTTGCTTGTTCTGGATTGTCAGTTGGGCCCACAGTTTCAGACGTCTTTCCATTACGATGAATCATCCATTAATCCCATCCTCTTTTTATACAGAGCCTTTATACTGCCAAAATACAAACGAGCCTGGCCCCCCTTATTTCCAAGGGAATTACGCCATAGCTCGTTTGTTTTTGGTTTATTCTAGTATGACCTTTAAAAGTTATCGCCATTCAAATTTAAGCTTCGATGTAAACACCGATTTTCTTCGAACCCAGGTCGATTATCTCTCCAGCGCCTTCACATTTGCCAAAGACTAAATCCGTAACCAGAACGTTATCACGCAGAACATTTTCAAAAGCAGTAATAGCTTCTTTTAGCTCATCGTCTACATCCAAGCACAGACGTACTCTCTTTTCGATTGGTAAATCCAGTTTTTTACGTGTATCCTGAACCGCACGAACAACCTCACGAACCCAGCCTTCTTGTTCTAGTTCTGGTGTAATATCGCTGTTAAGTGCAACAGTAATACCATAACCTGAAGCCGATGCGAATCCTGGTTTAGCTTGTTTCTCGATCAAAAGTTCTTCACTCGTAACAACCAACTCTTCACCTTCAGGTGAAGTCACAGTAAACTGTCCATTTTCAACTATTTGAGCGGTTTCCTCAGCTGAGAGTCCCTTCATGTAACCTTGTAAAAAGCCGACATTCTTACCGTATTTTTTACCAGCTACTTTAAGGTTTAACTTCAGTGTGAAATCTACAAATCCACTGTCGCTAGTCTCGATATCAATAGCTTTGACGTTGATCTCATCCTTGATGATCTCTTCATATTCAGCCACGGCGAAATCACGATTCATGGATACAACTAGACTTGATAATGGTTGACGAGTCTTGATCCCAATTTCGTTACGAACGTTACGGGCAAGCTCAACAATTTGACGCGCACTTTCCATATCTCTTTCAAGTTCTAGATCAATCAGCGATTCATCCGCTTTAGGATAATCTTCAAAATGCACACTTTCTCCATTACTTAGGTTCGTATAGATCTCCTCAGACAGCAGTGGTGTATATGGAGCCATCAGCTTGGACAATGTCAGTAACACCGAAGTTAGTGTCCCATAGGCGGACAATTTATCCTCACCAAGACCACTACCCCAGAAACGGTCACGTGACCGACGGATATACCAATTACTTAACTCATCAATGAAACCTTCGATCGCTTTAGCCGCATTGAGGAAATCATTCACTTCAAGGCCTTTATTTACGTTTTGAATTAGGCTATTCAAGCGAGATAGAATCCAGCGATCTAGCTTACTATCAGACGGTTGATAAGCATGCTCTTCAGGTTTGTATCCATCAATCGATGCATACAAAGTTAGGAAAGCATGGGTATTTACAAGCGTGTCCACAACTTTAGATTTAGCCTCAGCTACAATACCTTTGGAGAAACGTTTACTGTTCCATGGTGCGCTGTCCGCTAACAAAGCCCAACGGAATGCATCTGTACCAAATTCGTTAATGATCTCCCACGGACTGATAACATTACCTTTGGATTTGGACATTTTTTGTCCACTTTCATCCAAGATATGCCCCGTAGAAATAACTGCCTTGTAAGGCGCTTTACCATTATACAGTGTGGATACAGCCAGCAAGCTGTAGAACCAGCCACGCGTCTGATCAATCCCTTCACAGATCATATCCGCCGGATACTGATCCTCGAATGCCGCTTCGTTCTCAAAAGGATAATGATGTTGAGCAAAAGGCATGGAGCCGCTGTCGAACCATACATCAATCACTTCAGGTGTCCGCGTCATCACTCCGTCTTCGCAGAATGGTGATTTCAGCTTGATAGCATCAACATATGGCTTGTGAAGTTCAATATCTTCCGGCACATTCCCAATCGCACGTTCGCGCAGATCAGCAATGCTGCTTGGAGCATATTCTTTCCCCGTCTTATCGCAAACCCAGACATTAAGCGGTGTACCCCAATAGCGGTTACGGCTGATGTTCCAATCCACTAGATCCTCAAGGAATTTACCAAAGCGACCTTCACGAATATGTCCAGGATACCAGTCAACTGAATTATTGTTAGCAATTAATTGATCCTTCACGGCTGTTGTCTTAATAAACCAACTCTCAGTTGCATAATATAGCAGTGGAGTTTTACAACGCCAGCAGAACGGATAACTATGCTCGTATTTCTCTTTGCTGTACAGTAGTCCACGGTCAGCCAGCATTTTTACGATATCTATATCACAATCTTTAACGAATTTACCAGCTAGATCACTCACGATATCCTCGTAGCGCCCTTGAAGATTAACAACATTCATAAATTCAATTCCGTTTTCGCGGCAAGTCTTATAGTCATCCTCACCATGAGCTGGTGCTATATGAACAATACCCGTACCGCTTGAATCCGTTACAAAATCAGCAGCCACAATCACAAGTCCATTCTCAGGCTTGATGTAATCAAATGGAGCTGTATAAGTTTTCCCTACTAGTTCGGATCCTTTAAGCTGCGATAGCACCTCATAATCGCCCTTAAGCACACTCTGGGCTAGATTCTCAGCGACAATATAGATGCCATCTTCCTGCTTCACCCGAACATAGGTTAGCGCGGGATTAACTGCCAAAGCACAATGTCCTGGAAGGGTCCAAGGTGTAGTTGTCCAAGCTAACACATAGTCCCCGCTATCGTGAAGCTTGAATTTAGCTGTTGCACTTAGATCCTTAACATCCTCATAGCCCTGAGCAACCTCATGAGAGCTAAGTGTCGTCTCACAACTTGGACAGTAAGGACTAACTCGATGTCCGCGGTAGAGTAAACCCTTGCCATGAATCGTTGATAACAAGTGCCACACAGTCTCAACATAGCTATTCTTCATCGTGATGTATGGATCATCCAGATCTGTCCAATAACCGATGGCTTCAGTCAGCTCTCGCCATTGCTTCTCATATTCAAATACACTAGCCTTACACTTCTCAATAAATTTCTCTACACCGTAAGTCTCAATTTCATGCTTACCCGAAATCCCAAGTTGCTTCTCTACACCCAGTTCAACTGGCAATCCATGTGTATCCCAGCCCGCTTTACGGACGACTCTGTAGCCATTCATCGTTTGATAGCGACCGATAAAGTCCTTGATTACCCGTCCCAGTACGTGTCCGATATGCGGAGCACCATTTGCAGTCGGAGGTCCCTCATAAAAAACATAATTAGGGCGACCCACACGATTTTCAATGCTACGTTTAAACGTATTCTCCGTGTTCCATTTCTCAAGTATACGCATATCGCGTTGTCTTACAGGTTCTTTAACATCGACTTTTTTCATTTCAACCAACTTCCTTCCATTTTAAAAATTTAAATAATCAAAAAACAACAAAAAAAGCCTCATCCCAAAAGGGACGAGACTTTAGCTCGCGTTACCACCCTTGTTTCATATCATCTCTGACCTCTCTTATAGATAGGCAGAGTAATATGACACTCTGATCCCATACGCTTCATATGGGGCCGGTATAACGGCCGGCAGCCGACAAAACTTACGCTTTCCAAAGGAAATTCAGCTTTGTTTCTCCGGGAGGATATTCCGTCTGCGCCTTGAACATTGGCTTTCAGCATCATGCCAACTCTCTGCGGAACAAAATCGCAACGTACTGGTTCCCATCATCAAATACATATACGTATATTTAATCTGGTATTAGTTATAACTTATTATGCATATCATGTCAACCATGAGAGAGATCTAGTAAATTTCTCTTACTTCACGATTCTGATCGGTATCATGAACACGATCACGTTCACGGTCTCTTTCACGATCCCGATCACGTTCTTCAAGCGACTCCCAGCCATCATGGCTTAGCAAATCTAATTGAGCTTCGATTAAAGTCCGGAAGCGGGCCCGATAAATAGACGCCTGTTTCTTAAGCTCTTCCATTTCTATCGAGACTTTACGCGACTTGGAGAGCGATTCATTCACGATCCGGTCAGCATTCTTCTCCGCTTCCTTCACGATCAACTGAGCTTCCTTCTTCGCATTATTCCGTACTTCATCCGCGGCCTCCTGGGCCACGATAATCGTCTTACTGAGTGTTTCCTCAATGTTAGAGAAATGATTCAACTTATCTTGCATGGACATCAACTGGTTTTGAAATTCCTTATTCTCCCGAATTACGATCTCATAATCTTTGATTATTTGATCAAGAAATTCGTTAACTTCATCTTCGTCGTATCCGCGAATACGTCTAGAAAACTCCTTATTATGTATATCCAGCGGCGTTAATGGCATTGACCCGCACCTCCTATAGATTTCGAAACATCCCTTAGGGAAGAGTATGATGTCTTCGGTACATATTTTGTAGTTAAATTCGACAGGAATCCGCGAATTCCTGCCAAACTTTCACACAAATTTACCGATGCTGACACGATGTCTTCCTTTTTTGGTTATTCCGTCTATCTCAATGACTTTGAATCTGCCGAAACCTTGTAGTGCCACGACATCGCCAGCCTTCAGAGATTTAGAAGGATCTTCCTCCGTCTTCCAGTTCACTCTGCACCGTCCTGCCTTAATCGGAACTAGCACTTTACTCCGGCTCAAACGAAATACATCACTTACAATCCCATCCAAACGTAAAGAAGCCACCGTTAAATCCAGCGGCTGGAGCGTAGACTCTGTCGTTCTCAGTGCTTCAAGTTCTAATATATCGGTCATGACACCGATTCGATGTACTTGATGCAGGTTCAAATGCAAAAACGATGTAATCTCTTCCGCCACGACAACATGGCATCCGTCCTCTCGAACATGAATATCACCGATTTTGTCCCGTTTGAGCCCTAAGCCGAGGATAGCGCCCAAATAATCTCCATGCTGAAGGGAAATAAACTTCTGATCCCCTGAAGTTATGCTAAGTACTTTCATGCCCATTGGTTCGCTAGCGATATCCCGATAATCCGGGGCAATCAAAGCACGCCGTCTCTCAGCACCTTCATACCCACCATCTAAGCGAAATACTACATCCAAATGGCGATTCGCCAACGTTTCCAAAATGTAACTTTGCCGCGGATCGAGGAAATCACTCCGCTTAACCTCGTGATATTCCCCGGCATTCCTAACCCATTCCCATGCCTTATCAGCAAATGGACGTTCTTCCGGACGAAAATGCTCATATATATCAAAATTCATACGAAATAAAGGATCAGACTCACCAGACCGTACCGGGCTAAACGAAGTACATAAAGTGCCACGATAGGAGAAATGTCAATCGTCCCCATAATAGGTGGAATAAAACGCCGGAACGGTGCTAAATATGGTTCTACTAGTTTGCCAAGTAATTCGCCAATAAAGCTCTCACGAGCATTAGGAAGCCAAGACATTAAAATATACGCTAAAATCATATAGAAATAAATATTGTACAGCAAATTAACCAAACTAATAATAGTAAATGCCAAGATGTCTTCACCTCATTCTGTTGTAATCTGGATCCTCTGTCAGTATCTCTGTGATGGCTCCTTGGATTTCTACTGTATCTGGCGTACAGAGAAAGATATTTCCACCAATTTTCGAAATACTTCCGCTTAATGCATATATCGTACCACTTAAAAAATCGATTATACGCATAGCTTGATCATTTCGCACCCGCTGTAAATTTACAACAACGGTTCGGTGGGATCGTAAGTGGTCAGCGATTTCCTGTGCTTCATCATAGGAACGTGGTTCATTCAGAATCACTTTAACATTTTTCTGCGAATGAATACTTACCACATTGTTTCCTCTCTGATTCTTACGGGATTCAAAGCTCGGGGTTTCAAAATCTAACTCTTCCTGACCGGAAAATTTCTCGCGCTCCACAATTTCTTCTTCTTCCTGTAGACCCAGAAAGTTCATAAACTTATTCATTACTCCCATTACGTCTCTTCCCCTTTCCCCACTAAAAGAGTCCCGAGGCGCACCCAGGTCGCCCCCTCTTCAATCGCCACTTCAAAATCATCAGACATTCCCATTGATAGTTCCTTCAATGGTTCCTTAGTCAAAGCCTGAGTATTTAGGTCATCCCGAAGTTCCCGTAAGGCTCGAAAAACTGGCCTTGTTAACTCCGGGTCATCTACAATTGGAGCCATAGTCATAAGTCCAATAATCTTTACATGGGATAATTCCGCTGTCTCTTTAAGGAAGGCTGCTGCTTCATGGGGTTGTATCCCTTGTTTGGAAGATTCACCTGATACATTAACTTGAAGAAACGCCAGAACCTTAGTTCCTGTAGCCGCCGCTCTCTTCTCCAGTTCTTTCGCCAGAGAGAGTCGATCAAGCGAATGAATATATTGAACTCTTCCAATGACATCTTTGACTTTGTTACTTTGCAAATGGCCTATATAATGCCATGTTCCTCTGCCGCCAAGTGCCTCCCATTTCGGGACTGCATTCTGTGGACGGTTCTCTCCGATGTGTAAGATCCCTTCATCCAAAACGGATCGCGTTGTATCTAAGGACACATACTTGGTCACAGCAACAATGTTTACCTCTTCCTCGCTGCGCCCACTCCGTTCACATGCTTCTTTGACGCGCTGTCTAATATGCTCTATCCGTTCTTTAAGCGACAAAGAAGGATCACCTCACTTTCATGCCAATCCAGCTCGCCATCCTCCCTGTTATCCCATTCTGTTCACGATATGAGAAGAACTTATCTGGATGACAGCTTGTACACCATGATGTACATTCGATATGAGTCGGCAATATTCCTGCTTCTATCATAATAATTCGATTCAATTCTTTCAAGTTCAACATCGTTCGGTCGTTATTTCGGGAAGCTGTAATCAAATTAGGATTGCTTGTAGCACCTTCAGTTAACGGTATTGCCTCCCCGACCTTGGACATTACAACTTCATCCACCTCATAACAACATTGACCGATAGAAGGACCGATGGCAGTCATAATGTCACTTCTACAACTGTCATATTCAGTTTCCATAGTCTCTATTACAGCTTCAGCTATTCGCCCTACCGTTCCTTTCCACCCAGCATGCGCCAGCCCAACGACATGATGAACCGGATCTAGAAAATAGAGCGGAACGCAATCAGCGTAAAATGAAGTCAACAGAACATCCGGTACATTCGTTACTAAAGCGTCTGTATCCTGAAAAGCACTACTCCGATCTGAGTAGCCCTTACCACGATCACTATCCTTGACAATAGCTACCCTGACACCATGAACTTGTTCTCCACATACCCAAGAATTCGATGAAAAGCCCAGTTCTTCAACAAGCTTTCGTCTGTTCTCCTTAACCATCACTGGGTCATCCCCGACATGATATGCTAAATTCAAACTGTCATAAGGTGAACGACCAATCCCACCACTTCGTCCCGTAAAACCTACGCTTAGGCCAGGCAACATGGAATTCCAAGAGTTGAGATCGAACCGCTCGGGTTGTTCTTGTCTAGGGTTCCATATAAACGGTTCCATCATCCATCTCCTCCATACAGATACTCATCCAAAACTTGTAACCTGTTCCCAGTTTACCACAACATATGCGATAACGCTTAATTTCGACGTTCTGTTCGTTCTGCTCGTTCCGCCCGTCCATCCCTGTCAATATACACGGTATTCTCATATTGCTGCTGGCCAACGCGTGATTCTCTTACCTCATCCATTTTAACTAAGACCACATCCGCACCAATCTTAACAATATTCTTCCATGGGATAATGAGATCACTCCCTCCCCCAAACAGCCCCATGAATTTAGTGTTTACCGGTACAACAATAGCCTCAATCAGACCTTGTCTGAGATCTAACTCCAAATCACTAATTTGTCCTAGTCGTTTCCCATCGACAACATTGATGACGTCTTTCGTTTGAAAATCAGAAATTTTCATACTACTCTCACCACGCTATCCATATTGACGCGCCCCCATCCTGCTAATCATATTGCCTATATACTATATGTATCGTGTCTCCAAAAAAGAAATGTCGGGGCAAACACAACACTTATTTACCCTTAAGAAAAAGGCCCCCGCAGGGACCTTTGCCTTTTCATATTTACGACTTTACATGTTTCTGCATTTGTACAATGGCGGATTTCTCAAGTCGAGAGACTTGGGCTTGGGAGATACCGATCTCATCGGCAACCTCCATCTGCGTCTTACCTTCAAAGAAGCGCATCGAAAGAATCATTTTCTCGCGGCGATTAAGTCGCTGCATCGCTTCACGAAGTGCTATTTCCTCAATCCAAGATACATCTTTGTTTCTCTCGTCACCAATCTGATCCATAACGTAGATCGGGTCGCCACCATCATGATAAATGGGTTCAAACAAGGAAACAGGATCCTGAATCGCATCTAGAGCAAATACAACATCCTCTTTAGGTATACCTAGCGCTTCAGCGATTTCAGAAACTGTTGGTTCTCGCGAATTTCGGTTCGTTAGGCTGTCCCGCATCTGCAGCGCTTTATAGGCGATGTCACGCAAACTACGAGATACCCTAATTGGGTTATTATCACGCAAATAGCGTCGAATTTCTCCAATGATCATCGGTACTGCATAAGTTGAAAATTTGACATTCTGCGATAAGTCGAAATTATCAATAGCTTTCATGAGTCCGATGCAGCCAACTTGAAACAGGTCGTCCACATACTCCCCTCGATTATTGAAGCGCTGGATGACGCTAAGCACTAATCTGAGGTTACCATTCACTAACTTCTCTCTAGCTGATCTCACGTGGTCCTGTTGCAAGGAGTGGAACAATTCCCGCATTTCCGTATTGTTTAGAACGGGTAATTTGGCGGTATCCACGCCACAAATCTCAACTTTATTTCGGGTCATCGTGTCTTACCTCCCAAGGAGAAACATTAATGATCAGTATCTCCCGGGGTTGCTTTTTTATTCCTGAATTCGAAACAAGAGGAATTCATTTAGACCATCTTATTAAATTCTTTGCGGAGGCGTTTGATAATTCTTTTCTCTAAACGTGAGATATAAGATTGAGAAATACCCAATAGATCTGCGACATCTTTCTGTGTTTTCTCATCTCCATCTACCAGTCCGAATCTGAGTTCCATAATCATCCGTTCCCGTTCACTGAGCTTATCAAGTGCTTTGTGTAGTAATTTACGATCAACTTGTTCCTCAATGTTACGATAGATCGTATCGTTCTCCGTACCAAGTACATCGGATAAAAGTAATTCATTACCGTCCCAATCAATATTCAGCGGCTCATCAAACGAAACTTCGGTACGGATTTTACTATTCCGCCGTAAATACATTAGAATCTCATTCTCTATACAACGGGATGCGTACGTGGCAAGTTTGATCTTCTTTTCTGGATCAAACGTATTCACAGCTTTGATAAGCCCGATAGCCCCGATAGATACCAAATCTTCAATATTAATACCTGTATTCTCAAATTTTCGAGCAATATAAACCACTAGACGCAGATTTCTTTCGATCAGCATTGCCCGGATAGCTGAGTCGCCGGAAGGAAGACGTAATAGTAAAACTTCCTCTTCTTCACGAGTCAATGGAGGGGGGAGCGCTTCGCTTCCACCGATATAATAAATTTCTTCGCTTTTAAGCCCAAATAAAAATAACAACCGGTAGTACTGTAACTGGAGCAACAGTTTCCATTTTACATACATCTTCTCTTTCCTCCCATTTTACGATCCTGCTTCATAAATGAAATCAGAACCCCGCTCTAATTCAGGAGCACGCTCCAAATTCATAGTAGCTGTTGGTGAAGTTATTCCACCCTCCACTCCTTCAATCATCACCGGATGGATAATGGCTTGATACGCCCCCTCGGTTGATAATGCCCCCCCGTCTAAACCAACAAGTAACCGGGTGGATTTGATAATTCGACCTTCTAAATTCACTGAGGCTTCATCCGGTTTCAAAGCAATCATAAACTGCGTACTTTTGTTGATCCCACGGTAGGGTACCAATCTTAACCGATCTCGCCATATAAAAGAGTCCTCTTCCATCCATTCCATGATAAGGTTGTCCGCATGCTCTGCATTCAGCTTGCCCTTCCATGAATCTGGGAGAAACTCTTGCCAGAGTGAGGCTTCCATTATCATCACTGGCAAACGGCTGAGCGGGTCTCGAAGTTGGTTACCCGTGTCAATCAATCCCATACAACCTATCTTTGTCTCACCAATCCGGACTTCAACTTCCGCAAGGAAAGAAGCCACCCTTTCTACGTTCCGCCTTGAACCAATTACGACTTTAAACCAAATCAATACAACAAAAAATAAGATAAACGTGAATAAGGTACCAATTTTTAATGAAAACCCCAGTCCGCCAGAAGCTGAATACCATATTCCGCTCCAAACTTGCCCTGAGTTTTGTAGCAAATAATGAACGCCCAGAATCCCTCCGGCCGCTACAAAATTAATGATGTAAAATGCCCCCATATTTCGCAAATAGTTTTGCAGACTCCCAAAACCAAATGCGATCCACAGCATAACAACAGAGAATAGAAACTTCACCAGAAAGGTAAATAGGAAGGAAAGTTCCGGCAAAAACATCATTACCACATATAATGCTCCAACTATTGCCGAAAGTGAGATTCGCCATATTACCATTCTCTGTTTCCTCATCCAGGCTGTAGCAGCCAACAGGATGGCATCGATAAGTAGATTCATTAAGAAAATCAAATCGATATAAACGATCACATGATTCACCTGCCTGCTCCCTATTAAGCTTCTTTTTACCAGGCTATAAATAATGGACATATGGCGGGGAGACTCTTATCAGTATAAATATATCTATATGTAAAGTCTGTCTAAAATTGAATGAAGAACTGCACTAATTTTGTCGAGGAATGCAAAACAACCTCCAGTCCACTAATCGTGGAAAGAAGGTTGTTTGGGAGAGAATTATTATAGTAATTATTCGTTATCGTTACGTGAACGATTGCGGAGAAACGTCGGAATATCCAACTGATCGCCACTAGTCGGACCATTTCCAAATGGCCTAAGACTAGGCGCCGCCGAACGATTATCCTGTGGTTCTGATGCACCAGCAATAGGCTTACGACTTAGCGGTGCTGAAGTCTTTTGCTCAAAGCCAGTCGCAATGACCGTAACTTTAATCTCTTCTTTCAAGCTATCATCAATAATAGCACCAAAGATCATATTAACTTCTGGATCAGATGCAGAAATTACAATCTCTGCTGCCTCATTGACTTCATAGAGTGATAAATTAGAACCACCCGTAATATTCATAATAACTCCACGTGCACCTTCAATAGAAGTTTCAAGAAGTGGGCTCATAATTGCTTTACGAGCTGCTTCAGCAGCACGATTCTCACCGGATGCTACACCAATCCCCATTAGAGCAGAACCGCGTTCAGTCATAATTGTCTTTACATCTGCAAAGTCAAGATTGATTAGACCTGGTACAGCAATCAGGTCAGAAATACCCTGAACAGCTTGTCTCAACACATTATCTGCTTCACGGAAGGCTTCCAACATCGGTGTCTTTTTGTCGACAATCTCTAAGAGCCGATCATTAGGAATAACAATTAGAGTATCAACTTTTTCCTTTAATCCTTCAATCCCTAGCTCAGCTTGAGAAGAACGCTTACGTCCTTCAAATGTAAATGGACGTGTAACAACACCTACGGTAAGTGCTCCGCACTCGCGAGCAATCTCCGCGATGACAGGAGCCGCACCTGTACCTGTTCCTCCACCCATACCCGCTGTAACAAAAACCATATCCGCACCTTTAAGTGTGCTGGCAATCAGATCGCGAGATTCTTCGGCGGCTTTCTTACCTACATCTGGGTTAGCCCCTGCACCCAGACCACGCGTCAATTTATCACCAATTTGCAGTTTGTGCTCGGATTTAGCCAAATGTAAAGCTTGGGCATCCGTGTTCACAGTAATGAACTCTACTCCCTGCACTCCGTTCTCGATCATTCGGTTTACGGCATTACTACCACCGCCACCAACACCAATCACTTTTATTTGAGCCAAACTTTCCATTTCGAAATCAAATTCCAACATACGCTTCCATCTCCCCCTCGTTATGCATGGATGGCTCGTCCATCATCTTTGAACCATTATATGAATTCACTGAATATATTCTTAAGGCGTTCCATAACACCTGATTTCCGGACGGTTTCTTTTGTCCCAGCAGGCTTATTCCGATTCGCGGGCTTCTTCGGAGCAGCGTTACGGACACGGATATTTTTGATTATTTTGTACAATATTCCTACGCCTCCCGTAAATCCGGGATCACGTACACCAATATAATCAGGCACAGCCACCCGGACAGAAGCGTCTAACTCTTGCTGTGCAATCTTCAGCAAACCTGGCATTGAAACAGTACCTCCCGTAAGGATATAACCTCCAGGGAGTTCATTATAACCAAGTCGCTTCATTTCTTGAGAGATCAACTGGAATATTTCTTGAACTCTAGGTTCAGCTATCGCAGCGAGATCCTCCTGTGTAAATTCCTTGTCCACATTGCTTCCGATTCTCGTCACTTTGAAAGTGACATCCGCGGCCGCATCTTGCATTGAAGCACAGCCATATTTAAGCTTGACCTTCTCTGCTTGCTCGGTTAAAGTACGGAGTCCGTAGGCAATGTCATTCGTTATAAATTCTCCTCCTATCGGAAGCGTTGATGTCGCTACAATAGTGCCGCTTTCAAACACTGCGATCGTTGTAGAACCTGCGCCAATATCTACTAACGCAGCTCCCATTGTCTTCTCGTCCTTGGATAATGCAAGTTGACCTGCGCCAAGCGATAGAAGAACTAGATCCGAAACCTTAAGTCCTGATTTCTCCACACAGCGGAGCAAATTATGTATCGCTGTCTTAGCTCCAGTAATAATTGTCGCTTCCACTTCCAGACGTACACCAATCATACCCCGAGGATCTTTAATCCCCTCAAGGCCATCTACCACATATTGTTTAGCTACGATGTCTATAATTTCCCGTTCTGGTGGCAGCGCAATCACTTCCGCTGCTTTTAAGACCCGATCGATATCATCTTCCCCGATCTCGCGGTCTTCGTTCTGTACGGCTACAACTCCGTGGCTCGTTAGGAGTCCAATATGATTTCCTGAAATGCCGACATATACTTCCGATATTTGAATACCCACCATACGCTCTGCATGATCCACAGCACTGCGGATTGACTGAACGGTTTGGTCAATATCTACAATCGCACCTTTGCGAATACCTTCCGAGTCGGCAGATCCAACCCCAATAATATTAAAGGTTCCATTACTAATTTCCCCAATAATAGCACGAACTTTGGATGTACCGATGTCCAAACTAACAATGATGTCATTGTTGCTCAAGCCCCTGGCACCTCCTATTTCTCAGTAAAAATATAATATCAAGCAAAATGTACTCTCTACATATTCAACGTCGTTTAACCTTTCCCTCTTTTTTCTACAAATTTTTTACCTTCCAACATTTACATTAGAGTAGATAGAACTATTACTAGAAAGTGTTGTCCTACCTATAACCTACACGCAAAAATCAAAAGAAAAAAGAGAGAGAAAAGAAACGGGTCCATAAATTGTATTTTATCATTATTTTTCACTGATTAGTAGTATCATTTTCTTCTTCATCCTCGCTTCCGGCGGGATTAAATGGCACATATGAATCAGCATCTAACATTTTGAGTGTACCCGGATCTTGTGCTTCCAAGATCATATTCATATATTCTGCTTTACTAGGTAACAATGAAACCGCTGAGATCACCACAAAACGTGACTTCGTATACATTTTGATCCGATCGGGATACGACAATGTAGGTGATGGGGTTATCTCCGATATATCAGAGATTAGTTCATCTGGAATCTGTGCAAGTGCACTGCACAGCTTGGCCAAATTAGGATCATCCCCTTTCCATCCGGTCAGAATCGGTTTATCTATCGGGATGGAACCCTTGCCCAAATCAATCTTTGTTCCATTCGCTAGCAGCCCATTAAGTTGTCCAGTTGAGGTAAGTTCATAGGCAGAAAGACTATATTCTTGTACTACTATTTCGATAGCCCCAGGAAAAGACTTGTCCACCTCTACATTTTGAATTGAAGGGAGTTCAAGTAATTTACTCTGAATTGAGTTAGCGCTGACCCCGAAGAACGCAGTTCCGACTTTCAATTGGCTAGCTTGAAGCAACTCAGCATTCGTTGTATACGAATTGCCTACAAAACTAATCTTCGTAATCTTGCTCAGAGAAGAACGGAAGAAAAGCACGCACAGCAAAGAAAGAAATAATAGGATGAGTATCCCTAGTATTTTCTTGCTACTTTTCTTTTTGGGTTTTGGCTCTTTTAGGATAGGAACATTTGCTTTTGGCATACCATTTCTCCGATACCATTTAAATATATGACAAAGCCTTTATCCCCTCACTCGGAGGGGACAATCAAGGCATTGATCAGGCTAAATCCAATTATTTCAATATGGGCACTTCCCGATGCACGATGCCACCCAGACATTGGAACATCAATTCAATCCGGTCATATCCGCGGTCAATATGATGAACCTGTTCAACAATCGTTCTTCCCTGTGCGGCCAATCCAGCAATAACAAGTGCAGCCCCTGCTCTCAGATCAGTCGCTTCCACCGTTGCCCCGTATAACCTAGGCACACCGCGAATGAACGCCGAATTCAAGTCCACAGAAATGTCAGCACCCATACGAACTAATTCGTCCACATGCTTGAATCTGCCTTCAAATACTGTCTCCTTCATCAGACTAAATCCGTCAGCCAGAGACAGGAGTACCATGACCTGAGATTGCAAATCGGTAGGAAAAGAAGGATAGGGTGAGGTCACAATAGCCTCTACCGCCTTCGGTCGTCCAACGCTACTTACAGTTATTATATCATTACATGCCCTGATTTGAACACCGACGCGCCGTAGTACATGAAGCAGCGAGATCAAATGCGAGGGATTACAATGGGATAGCGTGACTGTTCCTCTAGTAGCAGCTGCTGCGATTAACGCAGTTCCGGCCACAATTCGATCGGGAATGATTTCGTATTGACAAGAATATAATCGCTTAACTCCCCGGATCGTAATCGTGTCCGTTCCTCCACCCATGATGCTGGCACCCATAGAATTCAAAAAGTTTTGCAAGTCCTGAATTTCTGGTTCACGAGCAGCATTGGTAATTACAGTGTTCCCTTCAGCTAGTGCCGCTGCCATCATAATGTTCTCAGTGGCCCCTACACTTGGGTAATCCAAATGAATGTCGCTACCTATCAGTTTGCTAGCTCTACACCAGATTTGATCATTTCTCTCTTCAACACTCGCACCTAACGCCTGTAACCCTCTTAAATGTAGATCAATCTTTCGTTCTCCAATTGCACAGCCACCCGGTTGGTAGATGCACACCTCACCGAACTTGGCCAGTAGAGGTCCCATAAGAAAGATGGATGATCGCATTTGTTTCATCAAATCTTCCGGCACATGATAGGAATCGGTGGAGCCCGCATCAATTATCACCGTATCGCCATTGTGTGACGCTTTGCAGCCCAAGCGGCTCAGTATGCCCAGCATAACTTCAATATCCAGCAGACGTGGAACATTTCTAAGCTCCACATTGCCTTCGGACAGCAAGCTGGCTGCTAGAATCGGCAGTGCGGCATTTTTCGCTCCATGGATACGAATGGATCCTGATAGGGGTCTCCCACCTTCAATCACCAATTTGTCCAATGTATCACCTCCGAGTTTACCGTTCACCCACGAAGAAGACCTCCGGCACCAGTGCAATTTGAAACTTCGAAGCGATGGTGTCCTTGATTTGCTCCATGAGCGTAAGAACGTCCTCTGCTGTCGCTTGCCCAGTATTGACGATGAAATTAGCATGCAAATTGGAGACTTCAGCTCCGCCGATTCTATGACCTTTAAGACCGGCCGCCTCGATCAGTCTTGCTGCATGATCTCCTTGCGGATTACGGAAGACGCTTCCAGCGCAAGGTTGCTTCAAAGGCTGCGTCTTACGACGTCTATCCTTGAACGCTGCCATAGCTGCCCCAATCTCTAGTCTCTCTCCTTTGTCGAGTGAGAATGAAGCCCTTGTCACAATGCAACGCCTTTCGTGCAGGATAGAATGACGATAAGAAAAGTCCATATCCTCCGCAGTATAAGTTGCCAATTCACCGTTCTCCAGAACAATTTCAGCGGATTTGAATATACGTGACACATCGGACCCATGAGCTCCAGCATTCATATATACGGCACCACCGACGGTGCCAGGAATACCTCCGGCATACTCCAGACCAGTCAATCCTTGTTTTCCCGCCATAATACTTAACCTGACAAATGAAGCACCACCACCAGCCACGACTTCGTTATCGGAGAATCGAATTTCTTCCAATTCTCCACTCAGTCTTATCACAGCTCCGCGGACTCCCTTATCAGATACAAGCATATTTGAGCCTTTTCCGACGATCAACCAAGGAATCTGCCCTTCATAGAGCTGAGTAATAAGACACGCTAGCTGTTGGTTGTTCTCGGGAACGATCATAGCGTCAGCGGGGCCACCTATTTTCCAAGTTGTATACTTAGACATAGGCTCGTTTGGTATTACAGTCCCCACTTCTTGCTCTGATAATTTCGATATCCACTGCTGCATCGCAATATTCCTCCTTGACTAAAGTGCCGGGAAAATCTCTTTGGCATAGCACCCTCTTAATTCCAGTTATACTTGAAATTCCGCCAGGCGTCCGGGTCCACGGAGAGAGGTGTGAAGGAGCAGAACCTTCTTCTTCATCCCCGTATGGATTGTCACGATTTATAGAGTATCTTATGCCCTCCTCACGGAGAGTGTGACAGTCGCCCATTGCGCACTTCACGTTCTAGCGATGCATGAATTATTTTATTAGCCTACCTATCTCTTCAACAATCAAACGAGCCGATTCCGGCTTACCTAGCCGTTTTGAAGCAGCCGACATAGAACTATGCATCGACGGGTTCTTCATAGTTCGCTCGATGGAAGCAAATAAGGTCTTTCCTGATAAAGCTGGTTCCAGAATAACTTCGGCCGCACCAGACTTCTCCAGTGTTCTCGCATTTTTCTCCTGATGATTATTAGTCACATTCGGTGACGGTATCAGAATCGAGGGAATTCCGAGCGAGTTGATTTCAGCTAGAAAAGACGCACCGGCACGATTTACAATAAGCGAGGTACATGCCAGTACCTCCGGCATATTGTGCACATAGGGTAGCACCTGTAGATTATCAGGCAATTGTCCCAGTTCAGAAGTAATTGCCTCTAATGTAGGTTTATAATAATTGTCACCTGTTACATATACAAAACGAATATGCTCCATCGACTTCACAAACGGAGCCATCGCAATCATAGCGTCGTTAATCGCCCTCGCTCCACGGCTACCGCCAACCACCAATACTACAGAACTGCCATTGGGCAAGCCTAGAGAGGCAAAGCCTTTATTCTTATCTGCCTCATGAACCGTTGTTGCCCGAGGATTTCCGGTATAAATAACTTTCTTTGCGCCAGAGAAAGACGCACTCGAGTCCTCAAAGCTCACGGCAACCGTAGATACATATTTACTTAAGAAACGATTGGTTAACCCCGGAACTGCATTCTGCTCGTGTATAATACTCGGAATTCCAAGCTTCGCCGCTGCATAAACAACCGGTCCACATACATATCCACCTGTACCGATTACCACATCCGGCTTGAATTGACGCAGTAACTTTTTGGAAGTTGATACGCCTCTGAGGAACCTAACAACCGTTTTAATATTTTCTAATGACAGCTTCCTACGGAAGCCGGAAATGTCGATCGCTTCAAATGGAATATTTTCTTTAGGCACCAAAGTGCTCTCTAATCCTTTTTGCCCACCGATATATAAAAACTCAGCATCGGGATATTCAGCAGCACATTGACTGGCAACAGCTAGTGCGGGATAAATATGTCCTCCCGTTCCGCCGCCGCTTAGTACTACGCGCATAGTCCTCACCTCGCATAACGGGATAAATTTAATAGAATGCCAAATGCTGTAAGCATTAGCGTTAACGATGAACCACCGTAACTGATCAGCGGTAGAGTAATCCCTGTGACAGGCATCAAACCGATGACAACACCGATATTAATAACAACCTGCACAGCTACCATTCCAACGATTCCGACGGCAAGTAAACTCCCAAAAGTATCATCTATAGTCATGGCAACTCTCATACCACGCCACACCAAAATCAAAAATAATAAGAGGACAAGCATGCCTCCAATAAATCCTAGTTCTTCAGCTAAAATCGAAAAAATAAAGTCAGTCTGGGGTTCAGGTACATAGCTGTATTTTTGACGACTCATTCCAAGCCCTAAACCTGCCAGTCCCCCTGGCCCAATGGCGTATAACGATTGAATAATTTGATATCCTGCTCCTAGTGGATCTGACCAAGGATCAAGAAACGCCGTAATCCGTTGAAGTCGATATGGAGCGGCTAAAATCAAACCTATGAATCCTAAGACACCTATCGATGCAAGTCCCGCCAAATGCTTAATTTTTGCACCGGCAGTGAAAACGATCAATAATGACGCTCCCATCATGACCGTTCCTGTCCCTAAATCCGGTTGGAGCATGATCAAACCGAATGCAGACCCCATGAGAGCGAGCGGAGGTAACAGGCCCTTGTTAAAAGAGGTAATTCTATAATCCTCTTTTCCTAACCAATACGAGAGAAACAAAATCATCCCAAGCTTCATGAACTCAGATGGTTGAATACCAAAAGAACTGATCCCAATCCAACTTCTTGCACCACCACGCACAACACCGACACCTGGAATTAGCACCAGTATAAGCATGCCGAAACAGATAATGAGTATGATCTTAGCATACTTTCGCACGATTCGATAATCCAAGTTCATCATGAAGAACATAGCAACCAAACCAAGTGTAGCGAATAATAGCTGACGCTTCACAAAATAAAAGGAATCGCCATAATCGTGAAAAGCGAGTACAGAACCCGCGCTATAGACCATTACAATTCCAATGGCCAGCAGTCCTAGAATGCTGGCCAACAACCAAAAATCCGGTGCCGTACGGCTCTTTCCCATCGTGGAAGCCACCTCTTAACCAGGAAGTAGGGGCTTATCCACCCCCCTACTTAAAGGGTATGCACCACCTCTTTAAAAATGCGTCCACGCTCTTCATAAGAAGCAAACATATCCCAACTAGCACACGCCGGAGAGAGCAATACAACATCTCCAGCCTTCGCCAATCTAGCAGCTTCTATTATTGCGGAGCGCAGACTTTCGGCAGCGTTATCTCTAGTATCGACAAGCTTAATGTCGGTTAATCCGGCAAGAGTCGCGACATGCCCGATTTTCTCCTTCGTCTCGCCAATCGCTACAACAGCCTTAACTCTGTCTTTAAACACAGGCAGCAACTCCATATAATCCGATCCCCGGTCCAGTCCTCCGGCAATAAGAACAATAGGAGCGCTTATAGCGCCTAATGCCATCGTTGTTGCCTTGGAATTAGTCGCTTTGGAATTATTATAGTAAGTTACACCTTCCTTAACATCCACATATTCCAGTCGATGCTCTACACCGCGAAAACTCCGCAACGGCTCCGCTAGAGCCTCTGGGGCTGCCCCTGCGGCAAGCGACACTGCAATCGCGGCAAGAGCGTTCTCAAGGTTGAAACGGCCAGGAAGAGCGATCTCATCCACCTCTACAATGGTATGTAGTTGACCCAGTGCATTTCTATAGACTAAAGTACGCTTCAGGCCATCTTCCACATCAGGTATAAACGAAGGTTGAACAAATACCCCTTCAGACTGTAATTCCTCTGTCATAGAGAAAGGCATTAGTCTAGCTTTAATATAGGGAACCAACTGTCTACAAACAGGGTCGTCCCAGTTGATCACAGCTGTGTCACTCTCACTTTGACAAGCAAACAGCTTGGCTTTGGAGGAGATATAATCCTCCAACGTGCCGTGATAATCAAGATGTGTCTCCGCAATATTCAGCAGGCAACTGATCTTCGGTGAGAATTCCTGAGTCCCTTTTAACTGAAAGCTGCTCAGTTCAACTACCATCCAATTGTGCGGCTCGGCATGTTCGGCAGCTTCACATAATGGTGTTCCGATGTTCCCCGCTACAATAGGGTTAAGTCCCGCAGCTTCAAATATCTTTCCGACCCATGTCGTCGTTGTTGTCTTCCCATTAGAACCCGTTATACCAATGATTGGAGCACGGCACAAGTGATAAGCCACTTCAACTTCTGTCACTATTTCGATGCCAAGTTCCAATGCTTTAGCCACAGGAGGCGCACTATAAGGAATACCTGGGTTTTTGACTACAAGCTGTACTTCAGGATGAATTAGTCCCTCCGGATGACCTCCGCAAACTACAGAAATTCCCAAAGCCTCAAGTTCAGAAGCTTCGGGACATTGTTGTCTTTCTTTTCTATCATTTACCGTAACGATCGCACCATGCCGATGAAGGGTTTTGGCGACTTGCACTCCACTCTTAGCGAGACCGAGGACAACTACTTGTTGCCCCCGGTATTCTTCTGGATGATTCATCACTACAACCCCTTGTTCAAATAAAGTCCAACTACCGCTAGTATGAGACCAACGGTCCAAAAAGTAACTACAACTCTCCATTCCGACCACCCTGATAGCTCAAAGTGATGGTGGATAGGACTCATCTTAAATACTCGCTTACCTCGCGTCTTAAAGGAAACTACTTGAATCACCACGGACAACATCTCGATTACAAAGATACCACCGATCACAAGAAACAGGAGTTCACTCTTCGTAATAATGGCTATCGCTGATATAGCACCACCGATACCCAATGAGCCCGTATCACCCATAAACACTTTCGCAGGATGCGCATTAAAGACAAGAAATCCTAGCACTGCTCCAATCATCGCTGCAGCGGAGACTGCTGCTGGGATCGATGTAGCCTGCATAGCAATAACTGCGTATGCTCCAAATGCAATCGCACTAACACCGGACAACAGTCCATCTAGACCATCGGTGAAATTAACCGCATTGGTTACTGCTAACATCATTAGTACAATAAAAGGATAGTAGAACCAACCGCCCCAATCAAAGGATACCCCAGTTCCCGGAATACCGATTGCGGTGCTATGTCCTTCTGAAATTAGAAGTGCAACGATGATACCGGCAAAAAGAAGCTGTCCGAACAATTTCTGCTTGGGCGTTAGTCCCAAGGAACGTTTGAATATGATCTTGATGTAATCATCTAAGAAGCCAACAAGCCCAAATCCAAGCGTGGCCACAAGCAAAATATAAAAGTCTGTATTAACGACAGAAAATTTCAAGAAAGCCAAAGTAAACGCCAAAATAATGATAATACCACCCATTGTTGGCGTTCCCGACTTCTTCTGATGAGATTCCGGTCCCTCGCCCCGTATCTGTTGTCCAAATTTCATTCTTCGTAGCAACGGAATAACAAGTGGAGCCGCAATAACCGCCAGAATAAATGAAACGCCGATCGTTATTAGTATAAGTCCAAAATCCATGGGATTACCCCCTTTCGCCGGTATTATTGTTGTAGATTAAAGTCTTTGACTGCATCAACGACTTCCTCCAGTTTCATTCCTCGTGACGCCTTAACAAGCAAGGCATCCTTCGGATGTAACATCGATTTCAACTTATCAATAAGCTCGATTTTATCAGTATATGCATGAATGTTGTTCGTGTCCAAATTTTCAGCAGCCGCTTCCGCTATAAACCCTGCCAAAGGACCGTAAGTGAATAATTGGTCCACCTTATCCACCGTTAGAAACTTGCCTATTTCCTTATGATAATCCTGCTCCAACTCTCCTAGCTCTAGCATATCACCGAGAATCAGAAACTTCCGTCGATATCCTTTCAGCTTCTCCATCACGCTGATTGCCGCTTTCATCGAGGTAGGGCTAGCATTGTATGCATCATTAAGAATCGTAATTCCGCTGATCCCGCTGACAATCTCAATTCTCATTCCTGTAAGTTCAACATGCTGTAGGCCTTCTCGGATCGCTTCCTCTGAAACGCCATAATGCCTAGCCACCGTCAGGGCAGCCAAGCAGTTTACAACATTATGTTCTCCAAGTAGTGGGAGTTGCAATGGCGTGCCCCCCTCTTTGCTCGAAGTAAACACGGTGCTCCCCTCCAAAAACATCATTCCACTTGGATAATCATCATTGGTTGCTTGTAATCCAAAGGTAGCCGTATTGAACTCCGTTGGTTTTATTGTAGCAGGGTCTTGTAGCGTCTTCGTTATCAAAGGTTCGTCTCCATTATAGACTAAGAGACCACCAGGTTTTAGTCCCGCTAAGATTTCCAGCTTGGCCCGAGCAATTTCTAATCTCGAACCGAGCTGCAAAAGATGAGACTCACCAATATTCGTTATAATAGCAGTCTCTGGTTCTGCAAGCATCGACAGCATTTCAATCTCTCCGCGCCCACTCATTCCCATTTCTAATACTACAATATCAGTATCTTCCGGCATCGCCAGAATAGTCAGTGGTAGTCCAATATGATTGTTAAAATTACCCTTCGTTTTATGCACTTTGTAGGTTGCCCTTAACAATGAGAAAACGAGGTCTTTAGTCGTCGTCTTACCATTGCTTCCTGTAATTCCAATCACTTTCGCTTTACATTCGAGTAGGTAATTCTTCGCGAGAAGTTGTAATGCTTGGAGCGTATCATCTACAACTACTGCTGGCCCAGGCGGTTGGCCATTGCTCTTTGACCACAGTAATGCTCCAGCACCAGCCTTTAAAGTATCACCGGCAAAGACATGGCCGTCAAACCGTTCTCCCCGTATAGGGACAAACAGACATCCGGCCGAAATACTACGGGAGTCAGTAGCGACTCCCTTTATGAATATGTCGGAATCGCCGACATTTGCGACATGTCCGCCGCACAACGCGGCAATTTCCGCTAAGCTTCTATTTATCACTTTGCCAAACCCCTTATCGCTTCTTTTGCAACGACACGATCATCAAAATCGTGCACCGCAGTTCCGATCAATTGATAGGTCTCATGACCTTTCCCCGCAATCAATACTACATCTTCATGGCTTGCCATTTCAATAGCCTTTTGAATAGCTTCCCGCCGATCAATAATAAGTTCATATTGTTCTGAGCTTACATTTGCTTCTTCCAGTCCAACCTTGATGTCCTTTAGAATCAACTCTGGATCTTCAGTACGGGGGTTATCAGATGTCACAATGACATGGTCTGCATACTGAGCAGCAATTCTCCCCATAATCGGCCGCTTCGTACGATCTCGATCCCCTCCACAACCAAAGACACAAATCACGCGGCCTTTAGCAAACTCATTCACTGTCTTTAGTACATTCTCCAACCCATCAGGACTGTGTGCATAATCAACAATCACTGCGAAATCCTGACCTTCTTCTACTGCTTCTACCCGGCCTTCTACACCAGGAATGGATTCCAGACTCGCCTTGATATCTTCAAGTGCAATACCCTCAAGTAGGGTTGCTGCAATAGCTGCCAGTGCATTATATACATTAAACTTACCAACCATACGAAGAGAAATATCCGTACTTCCGTAAGGAGAATCCACATGAAAAAAGGTCCCTTTAGAGGTTACTGCAATGTTCGAAGCGGAAACATCCGCCTTATTATCCACGCCATAAGTAAAAATCTCTGCCGCTGTCTGTTTGGCATAATATGCGGAAGCTTCATCGTCCACATTTAATACCGCATAGCTTCGCGATTCAGGGTCCGCTGCATAAGTGTTGCCTAGGCGAGAAAAGAACAGACCTTTTACAGCACGATATTCATCCATCGTCTTATGATAATCCAAATGATCTTGAGTTAAGTTTGTAAATACTGCGGTACGAAAATTTGTTCCTTTTACTCGTCCTTGTTCAAGCGCATGCGAAGATACTTCCATAGCACAATACTGAGTTTGTGCCTGAACCATCTCATGTAAATAGCGCTGTAAATCAAGCGACTCTGGTGTCGTTCCAGACATAGGAAAAGTTTGTCCGTTATATCTCCGCTCGATTGTACCGATCAACCCCGTATTTTTACCCTGCTCCTGCAGAATGCGTTCAATCAAATAAGTAGTTGTCGTCTTTCCATTGGTTCCGGTCACTCCAATTACCTTCAATTGAGAGCTTGGTGTTTGGAAGAACACATTGCCTAGTACCGCCATAGCTAGCCGGCTATCTTTCACTTTAAGCTGAGGAAGCGATACATCTTCCAGCCATCTCTCCACTACTAGTGCGGAAGCACCCTGCTCAGCAGCCCGCTGTGCATAATCGTGACCATCAACTGTATGTCCCGGCAGGCAAAGAAACAAATCGCCCGGCTGAACTTTACGCGAATCAATTACGATTCCATTGCAGTTCGTCTCACCGTCTCCCTGTATTTGGGAAGCTATTAAGTAAGTTGATAAATCTTTTAGCAGCATAGATTACCCCTCCGTCAAATCCTTCAATTTCTGAAAAATACTCTTATATATATTATCACCAAAAAGCTGAAATTTCAGGATTTTTACTCACTGTGATCGTGGCCCTGTTCCGCTTCAGACTCGCTGCCCATATAAATTCGTATTGTCGAACCTTTTTCTACTCTCGCACCTGCCTTTGGTGCTTGATTAATAACCACAGTTCCTACGCCTGATTTAGCTAGATTAAAGTTCATGTTCATATCCTCATAGATCTCTTGCGCTGACTGACCAACCAAACTAGGGACTGTTACAATCGGTGTTTCTCCGTATTTATACTTCTTAACAACTTGATCCTTACGAGGTGGAACTTTCATATACTCCAGTGCATCCGCTAGAATGTTACGGACGATTGGCGCAGCGACAACGCCACCAAACTGAATCCCTTGTGGATTATCTATTGCCGTGTACACGACGATTTGCGGATCATCAGCTGGCGCAAAACCAATAAACGAGACAATGTGTTCATTTGAAGAATATCGTCCGTTTATAACCTTCTGAGCCGTACCTGTCTTCCCACCGACACGATAACCATCGATAAACGCATTCCCTCCAGTTCCATTGGCCACTACGCTTTCCAAAGCGGAACGAACTAACTTTGAAGTCTCCTCGGAAATGACCTGCCGAACTAACTGTGGTTCCACATTCTCGACGACTTCTCCCGTCTCGGTATTAGTCCAAGATTTCGCTACATATGGTTTGTATAACTTTCCACCGTTAATAGCTGCGGAGACGGCCGTGATTTGTTGAATCGGCGTCACCGATACGCCTTGACCAAATGAAGTCGTTGCTAATTCTACAGGTCCAACTTGAGGCAATTTGAACAGAATTCCATTTGACTCACCAGAAAGATCAATACCAGTTTTAGTCCCAAAACCGAAGTCTTTGATATATTTGAACAGTGTTTCCTTACCTAAACGCTGCCCGAGCGCCACAAACCCTGGGTTACAGGAGTTCTCTACGACTTGAAGAAAGGTCTGACTACCATGTCCGCCACGCTTCCAGCATCGTAGTTTGGCACCGCCAACTGAAACATATCCTGGATCAAAAAAATGATCATTGTACAGGTCAACCTTCTTCTCTTCCAATGCTGCAGCAAGTGTAATAATCTTGAAAGTTGATCCCGGTTCGTAGGTCATCCAGATCGGCAAGTTGCGATTATAAACATCAGCTGGATACTCCTGATACTGCGACGGTTCATACCCCGGTCTGGCTGCCATGCCTAATATTTCTCCCGTTTTAGGATTCATCGCAATAGAAAGTGCTGAGTTGGCCTGCAATCTGGTCATGGCATCATCAAGTTCCCGCTCCATGATACTCTGAATAGACTTGTCTATCGTTAACTGCAGACTCAGTCCATCCTTCGGTTCTACATACTTCTCCGATGTGCCAGGCATCAATCTTCCACCAGCATCAGACAAATAGGATACACTACCATTCATACCGCTGAGTTCACTATTATACTTGCTCTCAAGACCTGTTAGTCCTTGGTTATAACTCCCCGTAAACCCGAGAATATGGGCAGCAAGCCCTTCATAAGGATAATACCTTTTGTTATCTTCGGCAACAACAATACCCGGGAGACCCAAATCACGAATTTCTTGACCTTTTTCCATCGTAATTTTGCGTCCGCCGGGTTGTAACCTGACTATAGATTGTTTTTTGGTAATACTTTTCAGTACTGCTTCCTCAGTCATACCTAAGAGTGGTGCTAAACTTCGAGCCGTTAATTCAGGTGACTTAATCTGCACCGGAATAGCCATGACAGTTGGTGTAGTTATATTATAAGCTAACGTAATTCCGTTACGATCACTAATTTCTCCGCGTTTAGCAGAAAAAGGAATATTACGACGCCATAAATCCTCCGCCTGAGCTGACAACTCGGCACCTTTGCCAAATTGCACATAGGCAAGCCGTACAGCAAGTGCCGCAAACAGCAAACATAACAGCATTAGAAGCCATAACAGCCTCCGTCTGACGATAACCTTGGAATTTTTCATAGATTGCCCTCCTTGTTACTTCCTGAGACATGAGTTGTTTCATATCATGATTATTCAGGACAAGGAGGCGTTAGAACAAGCTATGGCGAGTCGCCAGTCTCATCTTCCGGAACAGTAGATGAGTTACTTCCCTCCGCGTTCTCATTCTCTGCGGGCGGTTCCAAGATGAGAGTGACCACTCTTTGGCCATTCTCCTCTGTTAAAGTTTGATCAACCACATACCCTGCTCCCTGTGCTTTAACCGATACTTGAAGTACCGATAATAGTTCCATTGCATCTCGGAGCGATTCACCTTTAAGACTCGGGATTTTCATGTTTTTCCCTTCCTCAGTGAGTAGATACATGTGCTGTCCCGATTTGAGTAGATTTCCGGCTTTAGGAAATTGAGAGACAAGGTCTGAACCTTTACCTAAAGTAACATAGGAAATTCCTTTACTAGCGAGTAGATCTTTGGATTCTCTTACGGAAAGCCCCTTTAAATCTGGTGCTTTGGAAGTATTGCTTTGAGATCCGGTTGTTTTATTTGCAGTATCATCAGCATATTTCTTAGGTACACCCATATATTGCAGCGATTGATTTACAATTTTCTTAAAGATCGGTGCCGCAATTGCCCCACCACCAAGATCTGAATTCTTAGGTTCATCGATTACAACAATTACAGCAATTTTAGGATCATCCACAGGTGCATATCCGATAAATGAAACAACCTGTTTTGTGTAATCATATACTCCCTTAACAGGCTTCACGGCGGTACCTGTCTTACCAGCAACGCGGTAACCATCGATATAAGCATGTCGCCCCGTCCCGATCTTCTGGTCCGATACGACCTGTTCCAAATAACTGCTGACTTCCTTTGCCGTTTCAGGTGTAATGACTTGGCGAACAACCGTGGGTTGTGTCTCTATCGTCTCATCCGTCTGTGGGTCGGTAATTGACTTCACAATGTGTGGCTCCATTAGGTTACCACCATTAGCCACAGCAGACACCCCAACTATTTGTTGTAGTGGTGTTACCACCAAGGTTCCATGACCGTATGACATCGCCGCAAAGTCGGCTGGTTGGACTGGCGCAACAGTACCTTTTGCCTCTCCTGGTAACTCAATCCCCGTCTTTTGTCCAAAACCAAAATTGTCGACATACCCCTTTAACCGCTCAGGGCCGAGCATTTCGTATCCCAATTTAACAAAGGAAACGTTACTTGAGCGCTTGACTCCCTCTAAATAACTAATCGGTCCCCAACCTGACCTTTTAACATCATGGATAGTCTGTCCTGGCACTCGAATACTACCTGACATATACGTAGCCTCAGGATCAAATAGCCCCTCTTGCACTGCACCAGCCAATGTCACGATCTTGAACGTGGAGCCTGGCTCGTATGTTGATTTAATCGCATGATTATAAAAGTTCTTCTGCTCGACATCTTTCCAGTATTCATTTGGATTATACGTAGGCATATTTGCCATTCCGAGAATTTCCATCGTCTTAGGATCAGCTGCAATGACCGTCATACTGATCGGATCTAACTCCTCAAACGCTTCCTTCATAGCTTCTTCAATATAATACTGAATTGTATCGTCTATCGTGAGTTGCAGATTCTTACCATTTTTCGCAGGCGTATATATTTCACTGGCTTTGGGAATTTCAATCCCTCGACCATCACTTTTATATTCAATTGAGCCATTTTGGCCCATAAGTTCCTCATTGTAATAGGCTTCTAGTCCAGACACCGCATTACCTTCACGATCTGCATAACCAAGAATATGAGCTGCAAGAGTCTCCTTAGGGTAATATCGCTTCTGTTCCTTAATCAGCGTAATGCCGACGTCTTCTAAATCATGGCTTTCCATGAGCTCAATTTTGAATTCCTCGACCTTATTTCTTAGCTCCTGATCGATCTTCCATCCTTCTTTGCGTACTTCTCGTTGGGGATAAAATTCACCGTTCTCTCGCTTCGCGTTAACTAGTACTCTTAGTTCGCTCTCTTTCTTATCCAAGATCTTACTTAGGCCCTCTACAATCTCGTCCTGAAGATTGTATTGGTTAATGACCTTCGGATTAACGGCTACGGTATATGCAGGTGCGTCAATAGCCAGCACGTCTCCATTTCTGTCCGTAATCACCCCACGTGAAGCCGGTAAGACTTTTTTCTTAGACCATAGTTCCTCAGCATGTCCCTGCCAAAAATCTGCCTGAACTACCTGAATCACAAACACTTTTCCTACCAATAAAGCAAAAAAGAGGGTGATGCACCCTCCTATCAACAGTGTTCGAAGCTTAATTCTCTTTATCATAATAGGACCTCATCAATTCTTTATTTCTGAACCGTAGTTGTACTGTCACTGTTAGCTATGGTCTGCCGTCGATGTTGGAACCGTTACGTTAAAGCCTTCAACTAGCGGCTCTACATAGCCAAGTTCTGCCGCTTTTTCAGGAATTTGCTGTTCTAATACTTCCTTCTGGATGGATAATTCATTGATTTCTGTATTCATTTTCTGAATTTCCGCATCCATGTTATACATTTGTCGTTTAATATTGTATATCCCCGAATTCTGCAATAACAGACCGCCCATTACAGCTACACAGATTAGAACCGTCAGCAAATAAAGGAGCTTCTCTCCTACCGGAAGTTGTGACCGGCGTGTTACAACTTTCGTCGTCTCGCGGTAACGCTCTGGTTGGTAGCTGCGTTCCGCAGACTTTTGTTTTACTGCCAAATTCCCCCGTGTATACGCCATATCACTTTTCCTCCGCTAAGTAATGCAATTTCTCCGCCACACGCAATTTTGCTGAGCGTGCCCGGGGATTTTGTTCCAGCTCTTCATCTGACGGAACTACTGGCTTCCGGTTGATTAATTTAAGCTGACCTTTATTACCGCATACGCACATTGGAAAATCAGATGGGCATGTACATTTTTCCACGTATCCGACAAATATTTGCTTACAGATTCGATCTTCTAACGAGTGGAACGTAATGACGGAGACTCGTCCTCCAGGTGCTAAACATTTAACCGCCGCATGCAACGCTTCTTCAAATGCGCCTAGCTCATCGTTCACAGCAATACGTAACGCTTGAAAGCTTCGTTTGGCAGGATGTCCACCCGTACGACGTGCTGCTGCAGGTATTCCTTCTTTAATCAGTTCAACAAGTTGGCCTGTCGTCTCTATCGGGCTTTCTTCACGCTTCGTTACGATGACCTTAGCAATCCGTCTAGAAAACTTCTCTTCGCCGTATTGAAACAATATTTTGGCGATATCTCGCTCTGACCATTCATTGATGATCTCTCTTGCCGTGAGTTCAGCGGTTTGGTCCATTCTCATATCAAGAGGTGCATCCGCGTTGTAACTAAACCCACGCTCTCCTTCATCAAATTGTGGAGAAGATACACCAAGGTCAAACAATATCCCATCTACTTGAGGAACGCCTTGAACCTGTGGCACTCCTTCTATCTGAGCCAACTTCTCTTCTAAGTGTCTAAAATTACTTCTAACCAAGGTTAAACGTTCACCTTCTGAGGATAGATGTTCTTTCGCGTTATCTAGCGCCCAATCATCTTGATCGAAAGCGATTAATCTGCCTTCTGCACCAAGCTTGGATAAAATAACTGCACTGTGACCGCCACCCCCAAGGGTGCAATCTACATAAATGCCATCAGGCTTAATGTGCAGCCCTTCTGTCGCTTCTTTCTTAAGCACCGTGATGTGATGAAACAAGCTGCAGCCCTCCAGACAAAAATTTATAAATCAAAATTAAAATCAACCAACTTCTCGGCAATTTCGTTAAAGGTATCTTCTGACTGTTGAAAGTATTGTTCCCATGTATCCCGGCTCCAAATCTCAACACGGTTCGACACACCTAGAACAACGCAATCCTTCTCCAGCTTTGCGTAATCCCTCAAACTCCCCGGTAAATTTACCCTTCCCTGTTTGTCCCACTCACATTCCGTTGCCCCGGAGAAAAAAAAGCGGGTAAACGCACGTGCATCGGATTTCATCAGAGGTAGAGCTTTAAGTTTCTGCTCAAGTACTTCCCATTCTTGCAGTGGGTAGACAAACAGACATTTGTCTAAACCGCGAGTGACAACAAAAGAGGAGCCCAGGAGGTCACGAAATTTAGCCGGTATAATAACCCGACCCTTATCGTCAATGCTATGTTGAAATTCTCCCATGAACATTGGATAACTCACTCCTTACCTCTTTCCCCCACTTTACACCACTTTTCACCACTTATAAATACTTATTATTCAACATCGATGTAAAAACTCCTTCTAAAGTTCACAATTTTTTTATTGGTAAATAAAGGAGATACAAAAAACCCTCTCCTAAAATGCTCGGAAAGGGCCAATTGGATTGCCGTGCTTGTTCAGAATTATGCCAATTTATTACTGTTCCTGCCAGCTGTCTAAATACACCCGTTGCTCTTCTGTGAGCACATCGATACCGAGACCAAGGCTCTCTAATTTATAACGAGCCACTTGCTCATCAAGCTCATACGGCACATTTACTACCGTATTTCCAATACTCTCATAAGATTCGTTCACGTATTTCAATGACAAAGCTTGTAGTGCAAAGGTCATATCCATAATCTCAGCCGGATGACCGTCACCAGCAGCAAGGTTAACCAAGCGACCTTCCGCAAGCACGTATATATTACGACCATCTTTCAATTGATATTCTTCAATATTACGACGTACTGTGCGAACAGAAGTTGATCTTTCCTTCAGTTCCGGTTTATTAAACTCAACATCGAAATGACCCGCGTTAGACAAAATAGCTCCGTCTCTCATCACTTCGTAGTGCTCACCACGAATAACATCACGATTACCTGTTACTGTGACGAAGAACTCACCTACTTTGGCTGCTTCAATCATCGGCATAACTTGGAATCCGTCCATGTAAGCTTCAACTGCTCTAATTGCATCAATCTCAGTTACTATAACGTTCGCACCAAGCCCTTTAGCTCGCATAGCAACGCCTTTACCACACCAGCCATATCCCACAACAACGACATTTTTACCTGCCACTACTAAGTTTGTAGTTCGATTAATTCCATCCCATACCGACTGGCCTGTACCATAACGGTTATCAAATAGATATTTGCAATACGCATCGTTTACAGCCACCATCGGGAACTTGAGGCTACCCTCTTTGTCCATAGCTTTCAAGCGTAGAATCCCCGTTGTGGTCTCTTCAGCTCCGCCGCGGACATTCTCCATCAAGTCTGGACGTTCAGAGTGCATAATAGAGACGAAATCGCCACCATCATCAATGATTAGATCTGGTTTGTTCTCAAGAGCCTTAATCATAAGTTCTTTGTATTCAGCCGGATCCGGATTATATTTCGCAAAAACGGTCACTCCATCTTCTACTAATGCAGCGCACACATCATCTTGAGTAGATAATGGGTTGCTCCCCGTAATCGTCACTTCGGCTCCACCAGCTTGCACGACTTTTGCCAAATAAGCAGTCTTGGCTTCAAGGTGAAGTGAAATAGCTACTTTTAAGCCTTTGAAAGGTTGCTCGGCTTCAAACTGCTTGCGGATTCTTCCAAGTACCGGCATATGGGCCTCTACCCAGTCGATTTTCAAATGTCCTTCAGGGGCCAGCTTCAAATCTGCAACAATACTGTTCTTAATTGATTGTGAATTCATTGTATTTCCCTCCTAAAAGTTAATGTTTAATTTACAAGTAGATAACCCTGTGACTGCCCGCTATGTCATACGGAATTTCCATCAAATCATCGATCCAATTCATCCCGTAACGGTTCAAATAATAGAAAATATTATACACTCGTTCTTGTGGTTTGTTCTGTGGAAATAGTGAGAGCTCAATCCGTTCAAAGTGACGTAAGCCCACTTCATTAACTTTCTCCAAGGCATCCTTGGAGCGACCACGTAAATATTCAATTTGATCAAATATTTTGTCCTTGTTAGCACTCCCCAATTTCAGCAGCCCATTCTGAATACTACCAAGTTGCTCAATCAACGGTTCATACATATCACCAAAGGTTGTTTTGATCTCATCAAACCTTGCATCTAAATGTACTGCATCCTGCAAAGCGAGCCAAGACTCACGTTTCTCACGGAAAACTTCTCGATCCAACACATCTTCCCAGGTCAGATCATACTTGTCCATCTGTTTGTGTAGCGTTCCTTCTATTACGGTAAAGGACATCCGTGGCAACAGTATAGGCATCTTAAGACCAAGTTGATTAAACGCCCGACGTGTTAACGCCCAGTAAGCAATCTCTCCGGCTCCAAGTACCGATCCCAGTACTGGTAGTAAGCTATCCTGCATCAGTGGACGAGTAAGTACGTTATTACTGAAACGCTCAGGATGTGACTGCAGCACAGACAGGAGTTCCTCTTCTGAAAAAGCAACCTTCCCTTTACGATCCGTAAATCTACCATCACGCTTAAATAGCAGAAGTCGATCTCCCTCGTGAATGTAGAATAGATTAGCTCCACCTTTTGCTACATCAGCCTGTGGTGTTCCCCCAAGCGAAGCTATATGATCTGCTGAAGCAAAGTATGCAGATTCTAATTCATCATTACTGGTAATGATAGTTTGGAATACAGGGACTTCAAGTCTACGAAGTGCAGTATCCGCAGAGTCCAACAGAATCAATCCATACTTACCAAACCAAGTACCTAGAAGTTTTGCGAAACTTTCGCTTAGAGTAGAAGATTCAGCGAAAGTTTGTCTCACATTCTCCATAAGTCCTGCCTTAAATTCACTACCAGGTAACAACTGTTCTAATTCATTTGCAACTCTGTCCCACTCTTCTTTACTAACCTCTGTCAAGCTTACAGGAGAACGTTTCTCGTCCTCTCTAGGTACGCGAATCCGACTAATTTGTAGATCCGATGATAACAAATACGTATGATTCACTTCGTCCCAATCATGATCTTCGCCTGCAATCCAGAAGACGGGAACGACCGGGCGGCCCAGTTCAGATGATGCATGTTCAGCGGCCTTAATAATACTTACTGCTTTATATATAACAAGTAGTGGACCTGAGAAAAGACCACTTTGTTGTCCCCCGACTATTACTGCAGTCCCAGGGTTCTCCAACTTATTCAATGATTCTGTGACAGCCTCATTAGGATTATGTAGCAAGTTATATTCCCGCAAAGAAGTTACAAGTGCCTTACGTTCGATTCTTAAATCCTCAGTCTCATCTAACCATTTAATTCGTTTAGACCAATCCCCCTCATCAAGAGGATTACTTTCATATAAATGTCCTACCGAGGCAAAGTCACTGATTAGTGCTTCCGCCAGCGGTTGAGTGGACAGTAATGGTTTATGAACAACTTCCATTTCTTGTTTACCCTCCTATTCTGCCTTAAAGCCTTCCTTGATTGTACCGAATATTCATAGCACACGTCAAAGTAAACCTCATAGAAACCCATGAAAAAAAGTACTCATAACTGAAAAACAGTTATGAGTACTTCTATCACTATAATTTAGCTTTACTTGTTACTTAGGCATTGATACCCAATGCCCTTTGGACACTTCAACAAGCTCAGAGTTGTCCAGATTGAAGTTGTTATTCGTATCATCAAGTACAATACGCTTCTTATTTGCCTCAATTGCCGGATCCGGAATTGGAATAGCCGATAAGAGTGTTTTTGTATAAGGATGAAGCGGATTAGCGTAAAGTTCTTCACTTTCCGCAAGCTCAACGATCCGACCTAAATACATTACCGCTACACGGTCACTAATATGCTTCACCATCGAAAGATCATGCGCGATGAACAAATAGGTTAATCCCAAGCGATTCTGTAAATCTTTAAGCAAGTTAACAACCTGTGCCTGAATGGACACGTCTAGCGCAGAGATCGGCTCGTCACAAATAATGAATTTAGGATTTACCGCGAGTGCCCGAGCAATCCCGATACGTTGCCGCTGACCGCCGGAAAACTCATGTGGATAACGAGTTGCATGGTCCGGATTCAGTCCAACCATATCGAGCAAATCTTCTACTCGTTTTTTCCGTTCTTTTTTGCTTCCTGCCATATTATGAATATCAAGTGCTTCACCGATAATATCCGTTACCGTGAACCGTGGATTAAGTGATGCATATGGATCCTGAAATATCATTTGCATATCACGACGCATAGCCTTCATTTTCTGAGGGGACAGTTTATAAATATCTGTTCCTTCAAAATGAACACTTCCACCTGTTGGTTCATATAGACGTAGTACAGTGCGTCCTGCTGTAGACTTACCGCAACCGGATTCGCCAACAAGACCTAGAGTCTCACCCTTGGCTATCGAGAAGCTGATATCATTTACAGCTTTGAGCATGTTTCCTGAGCCCACGTTGAAATATTTCTTAAGACCTTTTACTTCGATTAAGTTTTCACTCATGATGATTGCGCCTCCTTAGCCATCGGGTGCAAATCCCAGCAACGCGCAGTGTGCGTTTCACTAAATTTAGTAGCTGCCGGATCAATTCTTTCACAAATTGCCATTGCTTGATCACAACGAGCAGCAAATGGGCAACCGATAGGTGGCTTAATCAAATCTGGCGGAGTACCGATAATCGGAATAAGCGGCTCGCCTTTCTTCTGATCCAAACGAGGCATGGACCGTAACAACCCTTTTGTATAAGGATGCTGAGGATTATTGAAAATCTCCCATTTGTCCCCAGTTTCCACTACTTCACCTGCGTACATAACGATGACGCGATCACACATACCAGCAACAACACCCAAATCATGGGTAATCAAAATGATGGATGTACCCAGACGCTTTTGCATGTCCTTCATGACATCCATAATCTGAGCCTGAATCGTTACGTCAAGAGCTGTAGTTGGCTCATCTGCAATAAGAAGTGCAGGACTACAAGCTAGGGCAATTGCAATCATAACACGCTGACGCATACCGCCGGAGAACTCGTGAGGATATTGGTTAAAGCGGGCTTCTGCATTTTTAATGCCGACAAGCTTCAGCATTTCAATGGCCTCTTTCTTCGCCTGGCCCGCTGACATATTCTGATGTTTGATTAAGACTTCAGTAATTTGCTTACCCACTTTGATGGTAGGATTCAAAGATGTCATCGGGTCTTGGAAGATCATACCAATATCTTTACCGCGAATGGCTTCCATTTCTCTCATGCTCTTCTTCAAAATATCCTGTCCCTGGAACAGTATCTCGCCTTGACTGATTTTACAAGGAGGTGACGGAATAAGACGCATAATCGTTTGAGCGGTAACACTCTTACCGCTTCCTGATTCACCAACGATCGCCAAAGTCTCTCCTTTTCCTACTTCAAAGTTCATACCACGGACAGCTTTTACTTCTCCTCCTTGGACTTGAAAGGAAACATGTAAATCTTTGATTTGTAAAATCGGTTCCATCATTTTCACCTCCTATTTCTTCAATTTCGGATCAAGCGCGTCACGTAGACCATCGCCAAATATATTGAATGAAAGCATCGTCAAACTGATTAGTACGGCCGGGAATAACATACGCCAAGGGTAATATAACCAACCAGTAAGTGCATCATTGATCATTGAACCTAGTGAAGCAATCGGAGCTTGAACACCAAGTCCTAGGAAGCTTAAGAACGCTTCTGCAAAAATCGCATTCGGTACTGATAATGTTACTGTAACAATAATCGGTCCCATTGCATTCGGTAACAAGTGACGGAACAATAATCTTCTCCAACCTGCACCCATGGAACGTGAAGCCAGGACGAACTCACGGCTCTTCAGTTGCATGATCTCGCCTCGAACGATCCATGACATGTTAATCCAACCTGTGATGGTTAGAGCTAATATAATGGTCGGTAGGCTTGGTTCCATAACAACAAGCAACAGAATTGTTACAAGCAGATACGGAATTGCATACAAAATTTCCGAAAATTTGTTCATAATGTTATCTACACGACCACCAAAGTACCCCATAATACCGCCGTATATAACGCCGATAAAGAGATCGATCATAGCCGCAGCTAAACCAACGATCAGAGATATCCGGGCACCATACCAAGTACGAACGAACATATCTCTACCTAAATCATCCGTCCCAAACCAGTGTTCTGCGGAGGGCTTCTGATTCGTGTTGAGCAAATCATTGGAATAATAATTATATTTAGAAATCATCGGGCCGACAATGGCAGCAATAACGATTAATCCAAGTACACCAAGTGCTGTCATAGCCATCTTGTTAGCACGTAGCCGTCTCCAAGCGTCACGCCAAGCCGACAAGCTTTCACGTTGAATTACTTCAGCTTGTTTCTCGTCCGAACCAATCTTCCTGAAATCTTCAGGCTTCAAATCTACGGGTGATGACATCACTGTAATATCATTAGTATCCAAAGTTTAGTCCTCCTTTCCACCACTAAGTTTGATTCGCGGATCAACAAATACATAAGCCACGTCTGTCAAGAAACGTGCCACCATCAACAATATTCCATAAAAGATCGTAATCCCCATGATAACCGGATAATCACGAACACCTATGGCTTGTACAAATTGCTTACCGATACCACCAATACCGAATATTTGCTCGATAACGACAGAACCCGTAACAATATTTGCAGTCATTGGACCTAGATAAGTGACTATAGGTAGGATACCGTTCCGAATTACATGTTTGAACAATATCGCGTACCAACGTAAACCTTTAGCTTTTGCTGTCTTGATATAATCAGCATGCAAAACTTCCAGCATACTTGATCGTGTCAAACGAGCAATAAACGCTATAGGCTGTGCCGCTAATGCTGTAACCGGTAGGACATAATACATCGGACCCTTAAAGCCCATCGTTGGAAACATATGCAACTTAGAAGAAAACACAAATTGCAACAAGCTGGCAATTACGAAACTCGGAACCGCAATCCCCAGTACAGCAACCACCATCGCTATATTATCAATTAACCTTCGATGATATAGTGCAGCTAAGAGCCCCAGAGTAACACCTACAATAACAGAAACGACAATCGCTACCAGGCCGAGCTTCAACGAGGCAGTAAAGGTATCTCCGATAATCGTAGACACATCTTGATTAATCTTCTTCATTGAAATACCAAAATCGCCTTGTGCTATATCTCCCAGGTACTTAAAGTACTGCTGATAAACTGGCTTATTCAACCCATACTGCTCGTATAATCTCTCTTGAATTGCAACTGGTACCTTTTTCTCTGACATAAAGGGATTACCAGGTATTGCTTTCATAAGAAAGAAGGTGGCAGAAATCAAGATGAATAGTGAGACCAATGTGTAGAACAGTTTGTTCGCAATGTAACGTGCCATGCCCGTTAGCACCTCCTCTTATTAATTTTTTCGACATAAATCGATTTTAGGATAAACTTTTTCATTTGTCTATTCTATATAATTCCAACAACCAAAAGAGCTGGATCGATTTCCCACACAAAAAAAACGGGATATATATGGAATACCCAATATATATCCCGTCAAGCATTATCTGATTGAATAATTTACCAATTAATTAATGCTCCAACAGGTAAGCACGTGAGTAATCAACCGCGCCACTATAGTCAACAACTACATTTTTCAAATACGGTTTCACAAGTGAAACGTTAGTGTAGTAGTACAAAGGCAGAATAGCCATATTGTCTTTGACAAGGATTGTTTCTGCTTGACTGAACTTCTCGTCACGCACTTTAACATCGTCTGTTGCTTTTGCTTCCTGAATCAACTTATCATACTCTGGGTTCGCGAAACCAACGTCATTGTTACCACCGCCGGTAGTCCACATATCCAGGAATGTCATAGGATCACTGTAATCTGCAGTCCAACCAGCGCGAGCGATTTGGTAATTAAGGCTGTTACGATTTTGTAAGAAAACGCCCCACTCTTGGTTTTCCGTTTTCACATCAACACCAAGGTTGTTCTTCCACATATCAGCTATAGCCAGCGCAATTTTCTTGTGGCCTTCACTAGTATTATAGATCAATGTAACTTCAGGAAGCTTGGTATATCCTTCTTCTTTCATACCCTCTTCAAGGAGTTTTTTCGCTTCATCATAGTTCTCTTGGAAATACTCGGAATCAGCATGTGCAGCACGGAATTCACCCTCTGCTCCTTCGATACCCGGAGGTACGAAACCATAGGCTGGAATTTGACCACCCAAAGATACCTTTTCTACAAGATCTTGACGGCTAAGCGACATTGCAAATGCTTTACGGATTTTCTCATTATCAAAAGGCTTAGCTGTAACGTTAAATTGATAGTAATAAGTACTAGCTATACCTTTAACATGAAATTCATCTTTAAGTTCATTCTTAACAATTGGAATTTGATCCGTTGGAATTTCTCCGTTTGGATGACCCGCACGATCCAATTCACCATTTTTATAGCTGGCAAGTTCAGTAGCACCACTTTCAACCAAAGACATATTGATCGTGTTTAGCTTGATGCTTTCTGCATCCCAGTACTTGTCATTTTTAGTCAACTCAATTGTTTGACCTTTATCCCAAGTTGTTAAAGTGAATTCACCGTTCACAACCATTTTATCTTTGTTAACTGCCCATTTAGGATCTTCTTTAACCGATTGGTGAATCGGGAAAAACGTATAGAAAGAAGTTAGTCCCAAGAAATATGGTGTAGGTGTATTAAGATTAACTTCCAAAGTGTTAGCGTCGATTGCTTTAACGCCTACTTCGTTGAAGTCAGTAAGGGTACCTTCATTATATTCTTTAGCACCTTTGATGTAATACAATTGATATGCATAAGGTGGAGCTGGATCAGTCTTAGGGCTAAGGACGCGTTCCCAAGCGAAAACGAAGTTTTCTGCTGTTACTGGGTCACCATTGCTCCAAGTTGCGCCTTGACGAAGATGGAACGTATATTTAGTACCGTCAACTTCCCATTTCTCTGCTGCTGCAGGAACGGCTTGACCAGAGTCATCAATACGTGTAAGACCTTCATACATTAGATTAAGTACTGTGTTTGCTTGACTGTCTTGAGCTTGGCCTGGGTCAAAAGTAGGTGGTTCAGCAGACAAGTTAATTCTCAGCGTTTGATCTGCAGCCAATTTTTCTGTAGCTTCACCAGTGTTGCCGCCTGTGTTGGTTCCGTTGTTACCTCCGCTTGATGCATTGTCATTAGATCCACAAGCTGAGAGCAGCGTGCCGATAGCAAGAACAAATGTCAGCAGAAGCAATAAACTTTTATTCTTCTTCATCTTGCAAATTCCCCCCTAAAAAAAGTTTTTGGTATATGTTTTAAGATTATACAACCAGCGGTCAAAAAAATCCATTAAATATTCAGGACATAGGGTTGCACATTCTAAAAAAAACAAAATTATTAACAATATTGTCTATTATACATTATTGACATTTCGATATTTTTTAATTATTACCTTAAAAAATAAGGCTCAGATCCAAATCAGAGGTACAGTCCCTAAAGTGGAATGGTGCTATATTTAGGAGGATGTTACCATCACTGTTAAAGGAATAGTGCTTGAATTGAACCACATAAAGTGGAAATCCTCCTTGTAACTGTAAACACTCCGCTTGTCCACATTCCTCCAAACTCCACTGTTGTATTCATACTGTCAATCACTGATTTATAGATTGAGCCTTAAATATTCCCCACTGGAGGAAAGATATTCACTAATTATGTTTAACTATGCAGCCGCTAAATATGTAATAAAACTAATTAAAAACAAGATTATATACGCGATCCCCGTTCCCGCAAAGGCTAATCTCCAAACTGCCCGAAACAACCTCTTCGCGTCAACCTTACCTTTCAGACGATTCTGCGCCCCCCCAATTAATCCGCCAACAATCAGTAATATTAGAACTATAAGGTATAACCCAAAACCTGAATTAAATACATTGTTAAAAAGTGCTGACACCGACAAAATTAGAAATAACGTGGTTACATCCATCGCAAGCTTAATGGCTGCCTTCTTGTCTCTCTGAAAATAGAAATGAATGAAATAGACCAATAAAAAGGGGATAAACGGCACGATAGACAGAACAGCCAACAGACCCATGTTCCACCTCCTAAAAGTTTTGTGAGCAATAACTACTTGGAATTACTTCGTACAAAACTTGCATCGTATGCATACGCTTAGTTTTGTGAGCAATTCAGATCGATATGCGATTAGTGGATGGCAAGCCACGTATAAGTTGCCAAACCATTTCGTGTCCAGGTGCAGAAACTCCAGCAGAACGTCCCATTTCAACCAGATAACCATTGATAAAATCTACCTCAGTAGGAACTCCCTGAAGTACATCATTCAACATTGAAGAGATATTTCCAGCAGTAGAACGACACACTTCAGAAACTTGCTCATACAGAGCGGGATCATATGATATTCCATTTGCCTGATAAATAGCTGCCCCTTCTTGGCAAAGCTGTCTGAGCAAGTTTCTACGCTCCTCTGTCTCCAGCAACTCACCATTGGGAATTCGCCATAATGCTGTCAATGGATTAACAACTGCGTTAATCAATAGTTTCCTAAAAATTTCCCTATCGATGTCTTTCGACAAAAAGGCAGGGAATCCTGCTATATCTAGCGTATTCACCAAACTTTCTCCTCTATCATCCCCATATATTCCCTTTTCAGCTTCTCTTTGATCGGATTTCGGACTCCTTCTCTCAACTATACCTATAGTCGTCTTCCCAACCCCAGATCGAATTACACGTTCTGTTCCAATCCGCTTTCCTCCTTCGGTTGTAACCGCCGTGTAGATCTGTCTACCTTTCAAAAAAGTTAATAATTTTTCTACATGTCCCATTCCATTTTGAAAACATAATGTCCCAGTCCTCTCTCCATGCAGTGACTGAATTATGCTCAACAGCTCTCCATCTATATGTCGCTGTTTAGTCGTTATAAACACCCAATCATTTTCTCTATACTCACCGATCTTAACAGCTTCTTTAATCTGATGAGCTTGGAATTTACTTGCTTCAATCTGATGAAGCGATCCATCAGATTCTTCCAATATGTACCCTTGCTTAGTGAGTAAGTCCGCTTGATGATTAGTTCTTGTCCAAAAGGTAACTTCATGTCCCGCATTTAGCAGTTTCGCTCCAAAAAGCAAGCCTAACGCTCCCGCTCCTATGATCTCAAACTTCATTCCAATCTCTCCTTCTACTTACACATTATAGCTTCTCCGCATTTAACCTATCTTCTTTATACCAAATCCTTACCTACAAACACAAAAAAATTCCGTCAAAGTTGACGGAATTCTCTGTGGTAATTACTCTATTCAATGCGCTCAAGATTACCATTTGCATCCATTTTAAATCTCGTCTTTGACTCATCTTCCTCTTCATTCAGAAATGCAAGACGACGTGCTCGATCCATAATTTGAATCAGTGCTCTATAGTCGTCATTCACGACTCTATAGTCCGTCTGTACTTCATTCACTTGGGCAGAGAGCCTATTATTATGTTTGCGAAGGAGCTCCAGTTCTTCGTCTCTCTCGCGCAATTCCTTCTCCAAGGATTTCATATGGCGACTTGTTTCTTGTACCGTATTTTTCCATCCTCGCAAAAAGCGAATAACAGCATCGATCGAAATCGTCTCTTCCGTTACCCCTTCACTTCTATAATTTCCGTCTTCCAGTTCAACAGAAGCCAAAGAAGCTAAGGAAGCGATTGCTGAATTGCCCACAATTGAGCCTTGTTTCTTCAAATAATTACGTTTCTGTCTTTGTGCCTTAGCAATTCCAATAGCAGCATCGTATTTTTTACGAATACAACTGTTCCACCGGAAGCCACAGGCTGCCGCGGTCCTTCCGATTCTTTCACCCACTTCTTCAAATGCAGTAAGTTGTGTACTACCTTCCCGTATATGCCGCAAGGTAACTTCTGCCAATATCAAATCATCTTCTGTACTCCATGCATCTTGTCTCACAGCTGTCATACTATAAATACCTCCTAACGACATCTAATAACCGCCTTCTTAGCCATCAACCCATTGCGTTATTTCAATTGGTTGATGCTCAAAAGACCTCTTACTCCATTTCTATGCCTCTTAAAGAGTTCATAGAATCTATTTGATACTATTTTGTATGTCCAAAAAAAGTTACTGTCATACATTCATCTATAAAAGACTAATAAAAAGAAAAATATATCATTAAAAACTCCATAACACTTTTGGATAATCTCGCATATAACTATTATATAAATCACAATTCGATGCCTATATTTTGGTTTTTATTGACTTTTTGTTTACACTTTTTGGGGCTACGGGTATAATATTGGATAGAGGTTAATACTGTGTATACATATGAAGGGGGAGTTAATCGTGGCACGCATGTTCCGCGTTCTTGGCTTTTTCACACTCGTCATTGGCCTGATGGCCTTTGCAGGTGATCTAATTGAAATGGCTCTGCTATTTTTCCTGCAAACTGCTTTTTTCGTGGTCTTCGGTTACCTGAAGTTTACAGAGAGAACGTATATCCTGCTTTTCTGGGGATATATGATCGTTGCATTTACTGGATTTAGCTATTGGACGATCTTTCAAATGGGCATGCCCCTCTAATTATTTGACGAATACGATCCTCCCCAAATTTCAAATGTATTTAGAAGACGATTCCGATGTAACATCCGGGTCGTCTTCTTTTCGTACAGAAGGAATAAATCAGACATGCTGATATTTCCTTTCCTAAGATCATATATATATGTACATCAACTTAAGGAGAGGATCGCCCTTGTACAGACGTATCATATCCTTATGTGTCCTGTTCTCTCTTTTAACGTTAGTTTGCTTCCGGGCTCCTTCATTAGCAGCTGCAATAACCGAGGAAGAACAAGCCATACTAGAGAAAAGTTTATCCATAATAGAAATTGACAGGGAGATCGCACGGATCGAAACGAGACAACAAGAAACAGAAACCTCTGTCGCTATGCTAAATCAACAACTTGCTGAAAAGGATGAACAGATTATTACTAGCCGGGAACAGGCAGGTATTAGGATCAAAGCTTATTATATGGGAGAAAGAGAATCTTTACTTGGTGCTCTCTTATCGGTGGACAGCTTGAGAGATTTCTTCTCCGTCCTAGATTATTACCAGATCATCGCCGAGAGGGATCAAGATATTCTAGGCACCTATAAAACTGAATACAGTTCTTTGAAAAAAACGAAGGATACTCTAGATAAGCTTTCTAATGAACTTTCAGATATGAAAGAGAACTTACTTAAGCAACGCGAGCGAGTAGCTACTTTACAGCAAAGTGTTGATAACTCACTCAGTGCAAGTGCTGACCCAGATAAATTGCAAGCTATGATTCAGGAGTTAACCAACTATTGGGAAAGTGTTGGACTTAAAGAAGTACGCAAATATTTTCATGCACTTTCCTTGGCGATGTCAGAGTTTCCTGATTTTTTGAGTAATCATAAAGACAGTCTAATCTCTGTTAAAGGAGGATATACACTTGTCATCCGTGAAGAGGAACTAAACAACTTCCTACATGATAAACAAGATCTATTACGTAATATGTCTTTCAAGTTTGAAGAGTCAAAAATAATCGCACAAGGAAGCAGTGATGAGTTTGATCTAAAGATAGAAGGACACTATTCCGTTGAGAACGCACCTGATAATTCCATTATGTTTCACGTTGATCGTCTTATATTTAATGGTTTTGAACTTCCAGATACGACATCCCGGGAACTCGAGAAAGACTTCGATCTCGGATTCTATCCTAAACAAATAGTCCCTTTCATAGAAGCCACCGAAGCGACAATCACAAAAGGGATTTTAACTGTAAAACTGAAATTATCTATTTAATATAAAAAAGTGCTACTTTTATTTCACTTCGATAATCGTTTCATCGTTAATCTCAGATATTCGGGTCATATAGTCTTCAGCATTTATTGTCCCTCTCAGAAACTCTCTTGAAGCTCTTGAGAATTCATCCATTTGAGCAGGAAGTGTAGCCCCTACAGGCAAGCTTCCTCCTTGTTTATTCACTAATGAAGCTGGCACCCATTCCGGCAATCCATTCTTAGTGGAGTTATAATAAAGTGATTTGAGCACTGGAAGATGCCCTGTCATAGCATACCAATCACGCTGTCCTGCTTGGTTCGTCATCTCAGAAATCCACGATCCAGCAGCTTCGGCATTGTCAGTTTGTGCCGATACTACGTAACTTCGTCCATTAATCCACATCGTTCTTCCAGAATTGGTTGGCTCAGTGAACGAGATCTCCATTCTTGGATATTGGCGAACATCCGCCTCTGATGCTCGGGCCAATATAATAGCTACCTCTCCGTTATAGAACTTCTTCCAGCCGTCCTCAGCTAACTCACTAGAGCCCTCAATTAGGTTCAACAAATGAGGTCGTAGCAATTCAATTTGCCGGATTGCTACCTCCGTCTCCTCCGTAAGTGTAAATGGAGATATAGGGGATATTTCATTAGCTTCTAAGCTCTCTCCTCCCAATTGCCACAGCAATGACATACTCGCAAAAGGATCTTCATAATTTAAGCCCAGAAGATAAGGAATTTCTTGTTGGTTCATAAACTCAGAGATTAGTCCTGTCCATTCTAGGGCAGATGTCGGTAGTTTCTCCAATCCAAGCTGTTTGAGTGCTACAGGATTGTATGCTAATACGTATGGATCCACATCCAGTGGAACCCCCCAAACATAACTGTTCCATTCATTCTGCGCCAACGAAGAACTTAACACTTCCCCGGTCAACGATCCGAAATAATAATTCTCTGTAGGTAATAGATAACCTTCAGCAGCAAATCTACGAATCCAGACATTGTCGAGCAATAATACATCTGGTGATTCACCAAGTTCAAGTTGCAACTCAGTTGAGGAATATGAAGCTTCCGGAGGGATATTCACCAATTCAACTTGTATGGGATGTGTATTCATATACGATTGATTCATTTGCTGAAGAAGAGTGAAGTCTGCCTCATCCATTTGCACCAGAATTTTAAGATGCCCTTCTTCTTGAACCTTCTCCGGACTTGGAGGATGGATCATTTCCGCATTTCCAACATCCTCATTGCTGATGTTGGCCGAATTCTTGCTCGGTGACAAATTTATCAACGCCAACAGAAGGATGGCAAAAAGCAACCAATGGTTTCTACGCTTCACATCCATTCTTCCTCTCCACAAGTTCTAAGCGCTATCATTACCATTCATAATAACAAATTTCCGCACCTTTTGTCCTACTAATCTTGATAATATAATCTTCTTCAGAATCATATCACTCTCTATGCTAGTATCCTGTTATTAGTTCAACAGTTATCTGCAAAATAAAACGCCGAATGGCTACCATTCGGCGTTTTTTTATACCTAAATTTAGAACTCCAATCTCTTTATTACAATAAGTCAGCCGCCAATTGAGCGAGTTTGGATCGTTCTCCTTTTTCTAGTGTGATATGACCACTAATCCCCTGTTCTTTGAAACGCTCCACCAGATAAGTTAACCCATTACTAGCGGAGTCAAGATAAGGGTGATCAATTTGCTCTGGGTCACCCATAACAACAATTTTGCTTCCTTCTCCTACCCGTGAGACTATGGTCTTTATTTCATGACGCGACAAGTTCTGTGCTTCATCCACAATTATGAATTGTCCTGGTATTGAACGCCCACGAATATACGTTAGAGCTTCCACTTGGATACTCCCAAGTCCCATCAATATTTTATCAATATCGCCAGATTTCTTCGTATCAAATAGATACTCCAAATTATCATATATAGGCTGCATCCAAGGTCGAAGTTTCTCTTCCTTCTCACCAGGCAAATATCCTATATCCTTACCCATAGGCACAACAGGACGCGCAATCAACAGCTTTTTATATTTATGTTCGTCCTCTACCTTTAGTAACCCCGCAGCTAATGCAAGTAAAGTTTTTCCTGTTCCCGCCTTACCCGTAATGGTAACTAACGGTATATCATCATTAAGCAGCAATTCCAGTGCCATCCGTTGCTGAGCATTCCGAGCACTAACCCCCCATACCGATTCTGTACTCAAAAATAACGGCTCTAACTTTAAACCATCTTCATTGACTTTGAGTAAAGCAGATTTACCAGTGCCCATTTCATCCTTCAAGATGACAAATTCATGAGGGTATAGGGAATACGAAAGCCCCAGCGGTTTTATCGGTAAAGATCGATAGGTATAAAATTCATCAATGATTGAGGGATGGACTTTAATCGTGGAATAACCTGCATATAATTCACTTGGACCCGCAGTACGATCGGTCATATAATCCTGAGCAGTAATACCGAGTACGTCTGCTTTGATTCGTAAGAGCACATCCTTACTAACTAATACGACTGGACGTGGTACATCCTGATCGCCTTCTTCTAAATGATAATTTAATGCTACTGCCAAAATCCGGTTATCGTTAGTAATCTCACCGAACATTTCCTGAACTTTAACGAAACTTCGATGATTCAATTCCACTTTGAGGATTCCACCATTATTAAGCGGAACACCGTCATGTAAATGCCCTTGCTCACGTAGTGCATCCAATAACCTTGACACACCCCGTGCATTTCGTCCGATTTCGTCGGGATTCCTTTTCTTCGAATCAATTTCCTCAAGTACTACAGCCGGTATGACCACTTCATGTTCATCAAAGGCAAAAATCGCATTGGGATCGTGCAACAATACATTCGTATCTAATACAAATATTTTTTTCATTGATATCCCCTCCACGGTGGTCATTGCAGCCTTTTATTCAAATACATATTTTTCTCCGCCTTGGGAAATCTAAATAACAGAAAATATATCGAGATCAGATCATCTCCGAAAGGACGGATCAACATGCGAATATGGCTGTGTTTGTTATTGATGGCTTCTCTGCTTGCTGGCTGCGGTACTATGTCAAAAAAGGCATCACCCTCTCCTCAGAATCAAACGGAGAATACTCCCCGGGTACAGAGCACCAATCAAAACGGGACTAGCAAAATTACAGGATTAAGTAAAAATGAACAAATTAACAGACAAACTCATCTTGAAGAATTAGTTAAACATGTAGAAGGCGTTAAAGGGGCTCACTGTGTAGTCTTGGGCAATACTGCAGTTGTCGCCATTGATGTAGAAGGAAATTTAGAACGTGCACGTGTTGGTAGTATCAAATACACTGTTGCCGAAGCACTTCGCAAGGATCCCCAAGGTGCGAATGCGATCGTAACAGCCGATCTTGACCTATCGCACCGCATTTCAGAAATTGGTCAAAAGATTAAAGAAGGTCACCCTATATCTGGGTTTGCCACAGAGCTTGCAGATATCATGGGTCGTATCGTTCCGCAGCTTCCAAAAGACACCAAACCAAGAGCGAATACCAATCAACCAGCCAACCCAATAAATAAATTAGAACAAAAAACGACTACACCTAAGAATGATAAGACTAAAGAAATGAAAATAGCACCAGATGGAAAATCTTAAACCGCTCTAAGAGCCTGCAATACAAGAAAAAGCCCAGCGAATAATCGCTAGGCTTTTTTCATTGCGGAGAATACTTGAGCATCCAGCATGTCCGCAGCACGCTGATCATAAACTTTAGCATATTCTGGAGGTGATGCAAGCTGCGCACCATAGAAAAGAGCATTACGTACGGCTTCGATATGCACATCGAAGCAGCACATTTTAAATGGCACGTCAGCAAGCGGGTCTTGCACTACATCAGCCTTACCATTAATAGCATAAATGGTGTTCTTGCCAAACACCGTTACTGTGACACAATGATTGGCCTTAATATTATCAACAAGACGTGAACGATGATCAAGCGCAAGACGAAGCGTGGAGTGATCCACCGCATAGATCCATGAAATCGCACTGGAGGTTGGCCCCCCAGACTCAAGGTCTACTGTATTAAGCAGAACAAAAGTCTCGGACTGAAAGGTGGAAAACAATGATTCCGACAATTGAGTAACGACTTCGGACACGATATCAGCCCTCCTGTGAAGTACAATTGCTCTATCTAGTTCACCTGTATTATATCATGTTGTAAAACTTACATTCAATGCTCATTTACCGTCTAAGGAAGAACTCTCATCCTTTGCAGGTAAATTAGTACCGGCAAGCTCGTCTTTCAAAGCCTGCTTAGCCTGTTCAAATTCAGTTTCGTTCAAATATACATAGGGGCTCTTCCATTCTCCGGTCACCGGCATGAAATCAACGTTCTCCTTAGATATATTCCAGTAGGTAGTAATCATATTCTTCATTTGCGCCGACTCAAAGTCAGTTTCCACATTTTTACCTATAGCCTTAATTACATTTCCAGCACCAAGAACGCCGTTCATTGACTTGGCTTGATCCATCAAAGCATGTAATACTTCATTCTGCCGTCTGTTACGATCAAAATCATCAGAGGCTTTCGTCTTAGGGCTACAATTTGACTTACGGTAGCGAACATACCCAAGCGCCTTATCACCATCTAGATGCTGAGCGCCTTGCTGTAAATTGATGTCAGTACCATCCGCGCGATCGCGGTAACACATATTGGCATCTACATTTACATCAACACCACCAAGAGCATCTACAACATCACGAAAACCTTGAAAATTCATAACGACCACATAATCAATTGTAAGATCAAAATACTTACTCATCATCGTCTTCATTTCCTGTTTAGCAGAGATTCCAGATTTCTTCTCTTTTGCTAGGAAATTCGGATAGAATGCATTGATTTTATTGGTCTTGTAACCATCCATCTGCATACGCGTATCCCGCGGCAGTGAAACAATGGTCGCAGATTTCGTTTCGGGATTTATCGCGATAACCATCATGACATCGGTAAGATGTGTGCCCGTCTCTGGTCGATAATCTGTCCCAAGTAATAACATCGTAATCGGTTTGACCTTTGCTGAGTTCTCAGGAGCAACTGCTTCTGGCGACCCGGTCTCATCAATCACGTCATTTAGCGTAACTACCATAGAACCTAGATATATACCCACACCAATTACCAGTAAAATAATTACCGTAAGTAGCACCTTAAGAAATTTCCTAGCACCACTTGACTGTTTCTTCTTCTTTGTTGAACCCTTTGAGGATCGTCTTTGACTCCGCTCACGAGGAGGTAAGCCGCTGCGGTTAGAACTCATGAATTCAAACACCTTTTTTCATTTATAATATAGTCACATTACTAATCCATACTATTCGACTTTATCTTCAGCGATCGGTGTAGACTTCAGTTTCTTGTTCCGACGGCCTTCCACAAAATAACGTATGCGAACCATAAGCATAAGAATAACGGCAACCAGAAGACACTGAATAATAGGTAGCTTATCAATTTGAAAAATAAGCAGAAGAAAGGAACCTATTGCCATCAACAAGTAGAGCACTACTTCCTTCAAAAGCGACAGCTTTTGACCAGCACGAAACACCTTGTTGTATACGAAGAACACTAGCACCAGAATAATTAGATAAGAAATTACTGGATGGTTAGCAAACCAAGATTGCAACACGGTTCCCTCCTTCTTGGGAATCACAAGTTTATATTAGATATTAGCTTCTGCGTTTTTGCGTTGTTTCTCAAAACGTTCACGTTCGCTCTTATTAAGAATTTTCTTACGAATACGAACGGATTTTGGTGTGATTTCACAAAATTCATCATCGTTGAGGTACTCAAGAGCCTGCTCAAGCGAGAAGAGACGTGGTGTTTTCATTTTGACAGTATCCTCTTTATTGGCTGAACGAATGTTATTGACTTGCTTCTCTTTACAGATGTTAACGATAATATCGTTATCACGAGTGTGCTCACCAACAACCATACCCTCATAGATGTCTGCTCCTGGCTCTAAGAAAAGAATTCCACGATCTTCAATAGACAAGATACCATACAAAGTGGAAACGCCATTCTCACTAGATACCAATACACCTTCATGGCGTCCGCCAACTTGGCCACTTACGACTGGTCCATAGCTGTCAAAAGCATGGTTCATGATACCATATCCACGTGTCAAAGTTAGGAAATGAGTAGAATATCCGATCAATCCACGAGCTGGAATGAGGAATTCAAGACGAACATTACCAGCTCCGTTGTTGATCATGTTCACCATTTCTGCTTTACGTGATCCAAGACTCTCCATTACTGAGCCCATGCTTTCTTCTGGAACGTCGATCATCAAACGTTCAATCGGTTCCATTTTGACTCCATCAACTTCCTTGATGATAACTTCAGGTTTCGAAACTTGCAATTCGTAACCTTCACGGCGCATATTCTCGATCAAGATCCCTAAATGAAGTTCTCCACGGCCCGATACGATAAAGGCATCAGGACTATCTGTATCATCTACACGTAGCGATACATCCGTCTCAAGTTCTTTATACAGACGCTCACGCAATTTACGGGAAGTAACCCACTTACCTTCACGACCAGCAAAAGGACTGTTATTAACAAGGAATGTCATTTGTAGTGTAGGCTCGTCAATTTTCAGTACCGGAAGTGCTTCTGGTTGATTCGGATCCGCAATGGTCTCACCAATATTAATATCTTTAATACCGGCGATAGCTACAATATCACCAGCTCCAGCTTCAGCAATTTCCACTCTACGTAGTCCTTGGAAACCAAACAATTTCTCGATACGAGCTGATTTTTTGCCACCGTCGCGAGTCATGACCGTTACAGGCTGACCTTGACGAATAATACCGCGATTTACACGACCGACAGCAATACGTCCCATATACTCGTTGTAATCCATTAATGTAACTAGGAATTGTAGCGGTTCATCAACTTTTTCTGTAGGTGCCGGAATATGTTCGATAATCGTATTGTAAAGGGCAAGCATGTTTTCATCTTGCTGCTCAGGATTCATACTTGAAGTTCCGTTTAGTGCAGATGCATATACTACGGGGAATTCCAACTGTTGATCTGTTGCTTCAAGTTCAATAAATAGATCAAGAACTTCATCAATGACTTCAGCTGGTCTAGCAGCAGGGCGGTCAATTTTATTAACTACCACAATTGGAGTGAGTTTTTGTTCTAGTGCTTTGCGAAGTACGAATTTAGTCTGAGGCATACAGCCTTCATACGCATCAACGACGAGCAATACGCCGTCAACCATTTTCATAATCCGTTCTACTTCTCCACCAAAGTCGGCGTGTCCTGGAGTATCAACGATATTTATCAAGTACTCTTTATACGTGATCGCTGTATTTTTGGCCAAAATTGTAATACCACGTTCCCGCTCAATATCGTTAGAATCCATCGCGCGCTCGGTTACTGCCTCGTTATCACGAAAAATCCCCGATTGTTGTAACAGTTTATCAACTAGTGTTGTTTTACCATGGTCTACGTGTGCAATTATTGCAATATTCCGAATCTCATTTCTTTCATGCATAGTCTTTTCTCCATATCCTTTCGTCTCTGTGTATTTAGTTTTTTTCTCCCTTAAGCCGGGAGCGGCGTAGTTCACCACAAAAGAAGCGTCGGACGAATAAAATGCCGACGCTTGACATATCCCTTATATTATACGCAAAATTTCGAATAATTCAAGAACTTTCCAGACATCACCATAGTCGCCGACTCTTACCACGGGCCGTAATCAATAATATACCCCCGATGATAAGTACAATAGCTATAAGATAAATGATGGATAAGGAGAATAATGTCCATCCAAGCATAATAACAGAAAATACTCCAAGTATCAGGGCCGCGAGTAATACCCCGCTCTGGCGCTGCGAAGGCGCCGAAGCCAAATCGTACTCAAGTAACCCTATGGCTATCCCCAAAATAAAGAAAGGCCATGTGTACTTAAGGGTGCCAAATCCCCAGATATTGGCGATGAAGAACAGTATACTGTAGGTAATCAAGATGCCCCCAGGAAGAAGTAATTCCGCAGGACCCCTTCTTAAGTAATGCCAAAGGTGGAACAAAATGCCGGGAATTAGCAAGAGTAGCGGCCACAGCGCTTTACCTAGAAAACTGAAAACTCCTAATTTTCCAAGCAAGATGATGATCCCTGCAGCCAGAATCAAAATACCGGTTGTAAGCTTGTTGTTGTCGGTCATTTCATCACACACCTTCCAAATGACAATAGGGGACAAGCCGCTGCAAAATACGACATTACCCTTCTTACACCCAGTTTAAATGAAAATGAGGAAAAAAACCACTCTCCCCTCATGAAAAAATCCAAAAATATCCTAAGTGAAATTTCATTTTTATTGAAGAAAATACTAATCTTTGGCACACAAAAAGAACCAGCTGCTGGCTGCTGGTTTTCTTTACTCCCATATGTTCGATTTTAGGCTTATTCATCCGCGTTTGGCACTATAATTTTTGAACCAACCGAACATAATTACTGTTACAGCCAAAATAGTTGGAATCATATTGGCGAACATGGGGATTGCTAAGGTAATCATTGACCCAAGCTGCGGGTCATGCAGCAACATTCTACCAGCTGTGTAACCCAATATCCCTGCTCCAACATAACTAAGCAGCGGCAGACGATGTAACCAATCCGCGATTAAATTACTTCCCCAGACGACAATAGGAATACTGATGGCAATTCCGATGACTAGGATGGCTAGATCTCCATCAGCAAGCGCCGCTATGGCTAGTACATTATCCAGGCTCATAATGATGTCTGCAACGAGGATGGTTTGCACCGCTCGCCACATCGTACTCGCTTCTTCTGTTCGGGTGCTATCATCATGAGGAAGTAGAAGTTTAAAGGCAATACCTGCGAGGAAAATCCCACCAGCTGCCTGAATAAATGGAATTTGTAATAGAATAACCGCTACCCACGTTAGTAGGCAACGTAATACTACAGCACCCAAAGCCCCCCACCATACTGCCTGTTTACGCTGCTTAAGTGGTAAGTTTTTACTCGCCATGGCGATGACCACAGCATTATCACCACTTAACACTAAATTTATAATCAGTATTTCAGACAACAGAAGTATATGCTCCACAATCATCCCTCCCCTACAGTACTATGAGGGGATGAGCCAAGCTATGACTAGTTCACAAAAAATCACTTGGACAATGACTCCTTTTTGTTATTAAATACGTATATAGCCTATAGAGGAAGTGACATGAGTGGAATTATTCAGTGCTACATTTTTTATCTCATTGATCAATATTATTTTTATTGATCTCATTTTGGCCGGGGACAATGCAATTGTGATTGGTATGGCAGCTAAGAAGCTACCTCAGACCGTGCAGAAGAAAGCGATTCTTTATGGGACGGCCGGTGCCGTAATACTACGAATTTTAGCAACTTTAGTCGTAGTCTGGTTACTTGAAATCCCTTGGTTACTTGCAATTGGAGGTGCCATGCTGGTGTTTATCGCCTACAAGGTATTAGCCGATGAAGGGGATCACGATTCAATTGAAGCCAAAAGTTCGCTTTGGCCTGCAGTACGGACTATAGTTATCGCCGATGCGGCTATGGGTCTTGATAATGTCATAGCTGTCGCAGGTGCGTCTCAACAGCATATGGTGCTCGTTGTCATTGGATTACTGATCAGCGTTCCAATTGTGATCTGGGGAAGTACGTTATTTATTAAGTTATTAGATTCATTTCCCTGGATCTCTTATGTCGGAGCTGCAGTTTTAGCCTATACAGCCGCCCATATGATTACCACGGAACCGCATTTCCTACCTTTCTTTGAGGACAAGCCTATACTGCGCTACCTATTTATTCTAATTGTAATGGCTGCAGTACTCGGTCTGGGTTTCCGTAAGAAAAAACTTCAACGGGAAAAAACGAAGAACCAACAATCCCAAATAGCAACTCACTAGTATCTCATACGACTAGGAAATAAGAAGCCGGAAATCTCCCTTAGGGTTGAATTCCGGCTTCTTGTTTTAGAACCATTTATCTTGCACGACCGGCTCTTCACCAGTACTTCTATCAATGTCCTGATCAGGTCTTATACATAGGGTCTCAGTTCCTTGAACCGCCTTTTCAATTTCCTCTGTCAATTGAGTTAACGACGCTTCAGCACTCTCAATGATCCTTAAATTAGGGTTTGTCGCAGGTGATTTAGGAACAAACAACGTGCAACAGTCTTCATAAGGGAGAATTGACAACTCATAAGTTCCGATTTGCCTTGCCATTGAAATAATCTCCTCTTTGTCACTCATGACGAGTGGCCGCAAAAGAGGTAAATCCGTTGCCCTACCTATCACGTTCATACTTGACAGGGTTTGGCTTGCCACTTGTCCTAAGCTATCCCCTGTTACCAAGGCTAAAGCTCCATTATTCTCCGCTAATCGAGTAGCGATGCGCAGCATGGCCCGTCTCATCAACGTGATCATCAGATTATCATGACCACTCTGGGACAAGATGGTTTGAATCTCTGTAAAAGGAACCAAATGAACCTTGATCTGTCCAACATAACTGGATAATACTCGAGCTAAATTTAAAACTTTCTCTTCCGCCTTTTTGCTTGTAAATGGATAGCTATGAAAATGAACGCATTCTATTTCCAACCCTCGACGCATGGCTGACCAACCCGCCACTGGGCTATCAATTCCTCCTGATAGAAGCAACATAGCCTTCCCATTGCTCCCCAGTGGATAACCTCCGGCTGCTTGGATAACTTCAGTATATAGATAAGTTTCCTGCTCTCGAATTTCTACCCGCAAATTTACTGCAGGATGATGAACATCTACCTTTAATCCTGGAACTGCCATCAGAATGGGTGTACTAACCAGTTTATTCATTTCAAGTGAAGGATGAGGAAATCCCTTCCAAGCTCTTTTAGCACTCACTTTAAATGTTTTCTCTCCTGCCCAGGATATGCCTTTCATGAAAGAAGTAGCTCCAGATAGGATATCTTCCAAATTCGAAGAAACTGTATTCATTGGAGAGATGGATGTTACACCAAATACATTTTTGAGAGCATCAATGATTTCATGGGCAGGCTCCCCATTTAACACGACATAAATTCGGCCATAATCCTTTCTGGCTTCAGTTCGAGGATAAGCACGTAACAACAACTTGACGTGGGACAAAGCCGCCTTCTCAAATCTTGATCGATTCTTGCCTTTGATCGTAATTTCTCCGAACCTAAGCAGCAGCAAATCGTATTCCGGCATTATGATGTTTCTCCTTTTAATTGATGTAATTGCTTAAGTACTTTGCCAAGCGACTTTAACAATTTATTAATATGTTCCTCTGTATGCTCTTCTCCTAAACTAATGCGCAGACCTGTAGATGCTGTCTCCGTATCCTTCCCTATGGCAAGTAAAACTCGACTTGGCTTACGCTGTTTGGAGGAACAAGCTGATTGTGTAGACACGAACATTCCTTCCTCTTCCAGCATGTGCAATATCACTTCAGCCTTCATACCGGGACAAGAGAAATGTACAATATGTGGGGCCCCTGCTCTATCTGAGTTCAGCACCAGTTCAGGTAACTCAGTAATCCCCTGAATTAGCATTTCCTTCAAACCTGATAATTTCCGGGCTCTAGTTTCCCAATTTTCATTCGTTAGTCTAATGGCTTTGGCCATACCCACGATATACGGAATATTCTCCGTACCTGCTCGTAATCCGCCTTCTTGGCCTCCTCCGGACAGAAGAGGAGATAAGACTAGACCCTCACGCACATACAATAGTCCAACCCCTTTAGGGCCTCTCCATTTATGTGCTGAAAGGCTATATAGATCAATACCACTTTCCACAATAGATAGCGAGACTTTGCCAAAACCTTGCACCCCGTCGACGTGGAATAACACACGGGCGTGATCCTTCTTCAGCATTTTCCCAATCTCAGTGATCGGTTGAACAGAACCAATCTCATTATTGACATGCATCACGGAAACCAAGACTGTATCTTCACGTATTGCGGCAGCCACTTGTTCTGCATTAACCAATCCAGTCGAATTCACGGGCAGATAAGTAACTTCCCATCCTAAGGTTTCTAACTGCTTACAACATTCATAAACAGAGGAGTGCTCAGTGTTGGTAGTTATGATATGCTTACCGCGGCTAATATACTGTAATGCAGAACCTTTGAGAGCCAGATTATTACTCTCGGTTGCTCCAGAAGTGAATATGATTTCACTGGGCTTAACCTTTAAAGCTTCAGCGCAAACCTCGCGTGCTTTTCTTAATAATTTACCACTTTCTTCTCCTAAACGATGCAGCGATGACGGATTCCCAAAGTGTGCAGCCATTACCTCTGCAATCGTTCGAGTCACATCCTCATAAGGAGGAGTGGTTGCAGCGTGGTCAAAATAGATCACAAATCTCACCTCTAAACTAATATTTCAAAAAAAGACCAAAAGAAAAAACGCGAAAATCCGGATCCCGGAGCGTTTTCCCATTTTGATCTCTGTATACTTACTCAGCGATAATCGCCGTATCTACTTAGAATATATTAATCCCCATATTTTGTACGGGCTAATTCAATCTTGCGGATATAATTTTGCGTCTCTTGAGGAAGCAGATCCAACTTTTCCATTAATTGCTGATCATTCGTAATCCCAAGTCTTTGCACACGCCCAGGTCCTGCGTTATAGGCCGCTAATGCTGTCTTCTCATTCCCGTTAAAACGTTGAAGCTGATAGGATAAATAACGTGTTCCCCCATCGATGTTTTGAGCGGGATCAAATGAATCACTCACTCCGAGTCCTCTAGCCGTACCATCCATCAGTTGCATCAACCCTTTTGCTCCCGCGGAAGAAACAGTTGATGCGTTAAATGAAGACTCTGTCTCGATGACTGCTTTAATTAGACTCTCTGGCACACCGTATGTCTGACTCGCACGGGATACCAACTCATCGATATCCTTACTGGCTCCTGTTGGGATTGAAGCTGATGTATTCATATCCAACATATTAATGTTACCACTTAATTCGGTTTCTCCAAAGGACTGCAACATTTGCCACATTTCCTCAGTCATCATTTCTGATGTAAGACCGCCTTGAAGCTCATTCCTAAGTGTACTTTCCGCATCTTGTCCCTCGGAAATCATCAATTCTTTCAACAATATGTCAAATAGTGATTCTCCTTTATCGCTGGAAGTAGTTCCAACTGAGGTACCCTGTAGGTCAATGCTATTTGCCATTTGTGATTTAATCAGTTGCCCCATAGTACGAGGATCTATTTGCATATGTTAGATGCTCCTTTTCTTTTCCAAAAGGGAAGGTTGTCTATAGTTTACACTCCAACGACGACAATAACCACTCATTTTTCGCAAAAATCGTCATCCTTCAAAAAAAAAGGACCTTCGTCCTAAGGGACGAAGGCCTACAGAAATATAAAATTTATAAATTACACAAACTGACTATAGCCAAAATTAACGAGTCATTGGAATAAGAATGAAATAACTCAGAGTCGCCAGTATGCCTAGACCAATGGACCAAGCTCCAGAAGTTTTCCGACCTTGGCTATAAGCATAAAAACCCATGATTGCCGCTATTGGTCCTAAGATTATAGACCACATAAAGAGGGACAGAATACCCAATCCAACACCGACGTATCCTACAGTACTTCCCATCGTACTATCCGAGATATCGCTGCTTTCCATCGCCGTAATTTCACCTTCTCGCTCATGGTTCTCATGGCGTTCTTCGCGCTTAGTGTCCCTGCCAAAGATCTCTCTTGGAGCAACCTCAGCTGAGTATTCCTCCTGGTGAGTAATGCGTGGATAATCCTTACGCTGTTTACCCCCATTTCCGTTCCCGCTCTTATACGCCGGAGAAAATTTCTTAGTGTCGTCCCTACCCTTGGAATGATTATGATTATGGTTAGACATCCAAAGCACCTCCGTAGTTTAATTTCGTGTGTACTTAGACAGTACACTTCGATAATTACGATGATTTCGGCCTAAATGTGTGACAACATGTAGCAGATGATGTGCTTGCCTTGTCTTGATGATCGCTATCGAAGGATTCCCCCGCAAACTCCGCACCATAGTGCTTCGTTGCATGTTGATCGATGTCGATCATGATTGCCTCTGCTTGACAGAAATTGTTCTCTCCCCAGAAGGTACAATTTGATACGCTGCATTTGACAATAGGCTTGTCGCCATTTGGCATTTTGATCACCTCAAGCTTCATTTTCCCCGATCAAACAATTTGCTATGCGGAATGAGTGTTGTTAAATCGATGCAAAAAATAAAAAAATGCCTTTACGGCATCTCTGAAACATATCACAAAAGTAATAAATCCAAGCATTGCTTAGCTATTTATATTCCTTTCCTAAACGCATAAAAAGTTGATCTAATTCGAAGGATAAACTTAACTAAGTTAGTGATTATTGAAGGAGGCAACGCTTGTGAATTGGCGAAAATGGGTAGCTTTAGGAGTAGCGGGAATCGTAGCCGTGGTGGCGATTTCGCTCTTCCCCTCAACAGAAACCACACCACGTCATAATGCTGGACAACCATCAGCACCAACACCAGCTCAAGAAAAAAATTTAAAGCATAGTATGCTTAAGCAAGATATGGTTGCAACAGAGCGTATGTCACGATTAGATGCCAAGGGACATCTGAAGTCACTCTCCGTCGAATTAGGTAAATTAACAACAGAAAAACAAAAGAACTACATTACCAATCTACAAAAGGATCATAAGCATTTCCAATCCATCTCATGGCTTGATCTATCCAGCGGCAAAGAACAAAAACTGGATCGACCACAATTTAAACCTAGTGCTGAAGAGAAGAAAGAACTTCATACTTATTTGAGTTTTGCCCGCAAAGCACTATCCCAATCTAAGTCATATGAATCTCCGGCATTCCCTGAAAATGATCCTAAATATTTCGTAGCCGCGCAACCGATTTCCAATCACAAGCAAGGTGTAATTGCCGTAATGGATGCGGGTATTTTAAATCGGGTAAAGGATCATCAGAATAAAAATTTACGACTTATCCCCTATCCAAAAGAGGGGAAATATAAGGTGGAATCGATAAACGCAGATACGCATCGAGACATGACCGTTAAAACAGGCCATGACAATGAAAATGCGAGCCATTATTACGAAAATGAGATTGTCGTGACCTTCGAGCGAGAACCCTCTGCGTTCGAAATGAAACAAATACAGTCCGAACTTAAGTGCAAACCTGCACGCAAAATCGCAAGTACCTATATTTTCCACTCTGATGACAAGAATATGGAGCAAATGAAACAATATTTCATCAGCAAGTGGAAACCAAAATATGTAGAACCTCACTATCTATATATGACTAATGAAACAGATGGCCTGGATATTGGGACGACGTCGACGGAAATTCCTAATGATTTATTATTCGCGGAATACCAATGGAATTTACCCATTATCGAAACAAACCGCGGTTGGAATGTGACTAAAGGTAGTAATGATGTGATCGTCGCCGTAGTCGATACTGGTGTTGACCTTAATCACCCGGATCTTCAGGGTAGGCTACTAAAAGGATACAACGCTATCGATGAGAGTGCAAAACCGATGGATGATGTGGGGCATGGCACGCATGTTGCGGGTATCATCGCAGCCAATGTGAATAATCACGAAGGCATTGCAGGTATGATGTGGGGAGGAAAGATTCTACCTGTTAAAGCTCTGGATGATTCAGGTTCGGGTACCAGTTATTCTGTCGCACAGGGGATCATTTGGGCAGCGGACCATGGGGCCAAGGTCATAAATATGAGCCTAGGAAATTATGCCGATGCGAACTTTTTACATGAGGCTGTCAAATATGCCTTTGACCGGGATATCGTGCTTATTGCCGCTACCGGCAATGATAATACGGAACGTCCAGGTTATCCTGCAGCCTATCCTGAAGTATTATCTGTTTCGGCAACTGATTCAAATCTAGGGAAAGCGTCCTTCTCCAATTACGGTGACTATGTAGATGTGGTGGCACCAGGAGAAAGTATTGCTAGTACTTATCCGGACAATCAGTACGCTGCACTCTCAGGGACCTCAATGGCAAGTCCTCATGTAGCAGCACTTGCGGCATTGATTCGCTCTATAAACCCAGACCTCAAAAACACGGAAGTCATGGACATCATTCGTAAGAATGTGATTGATCTAGGGGATGTTGGGCGAGACAAATATTTCGGATATGGACAGATCGATGTTTATGCAACACTTCAAGCCGCTGGAGGTGCCGGTTCCCCTTTACAGTTCTGGCCACAGTACTTTCAGCAAAAAATAAATCGGACTTTAGAAGGGAAATGAACCTATAAGTTGACACTCTTCACTGTGATTAGACTAGCTACGATCACGAAAATTTATAATCGTAACATGAGCCCCGCTACCGATTTCACTTAAAGGGAAATTCTCCTGTTTAGTTGATAAGAGACCCCAGTAATTCTCTTATAACTGGAAATATGGACCTCTGTCAAAAAAGTGGACACTACCTTAAGCGAATTAAGCAGATTTCTTCTGAAACTGTGCAGCAAAACGAATCGGTGACAAGTATCCGAGAGCACCGTGAATTCGCTTGCGATTGTAAAAAAACTCAATATATCGAAACAACTCGTCTTTGGCTTGTTGTTTGGTCCTAAACCTTCTGCAATAAACGAGTTCCTTCTTTAGGATGCTATGAAACGATTCAATACAAGCATTGTCGTAGCAATTTCCCTTGCGACTCATGCTAGAGATCATGTTGTAGTTCTTAAGCAATTCACGGTATTCTGTGGATGCGTACTGTGCTCCACGATCAGAATGGTGAATGAGACCTTCCTCAGGCTTCTTGGCTGCGTAGGCATCCTTTAACGCCTCAAGGACTAATTCAGTTGTCATACGGTCAGCCAGTCGCCACCCCACAATCTCACGAGTGCACAAGTCCAGAACGCTTGCAAGGTATAACCGACCCTCTCTGCACGGAATGTAGGTAATATCTGTGACCCACACCTTGCTNGGCTCCGTACTTTGAAACTGTTGGTTCAGGATGTTGGGTGCAATGGCCATATCATGATTAGAATCGGTAGTTTGTACTTTGTACTTTCTTGAAACACAAGAACGTAAACCAAGCTCTTTCATATATAGGCCTACCGTTCGTTCCGTCACGTTACACCCTTCTTTGTTCAGCAAAAATGTGATCTTTGGTGCACCATAGCGCTCTTCTGAGTCACTGAAGTGGTAGCGGATCCGCTCTAACACTTGGTTTTTCCGCAGCTCTTGTTGGCTAGTCTCATGGTTTCTCCATTTGTAATAACCGCTCCGGGAAACGCTAAGTACATCGCACATCTTCTCCAATCGAAACTCGGAGCGACTATTCTCGATGAACTGAAATCTCAGTTCTTTGGTTTGCTGAAGATGTGCACTGCTTTTTTTACAATCG
>NZ_RZNY01000030.1 GCF_003994475.1 Paenibacillus anaericanus
AAAATACCAAAGATTACGTGGACGAGCTAAACGCCGCCGTTGCAGAAGACCGGAAAGAGCACGGAAAAAAGCCCTAAAACCTAGAGAGGAAGTGACTGAGGACAAAGAAATTAAAGTAAGCAAGACGGATCCGGACAGCGATATATGATTCGGGGATGTTTGGGAAGACAGCAAGGACTGGGTACGGAATAACCGGCTCAGCAAGTCCGGCAAACAGTTATACCGTAAACGAAAAGAAACGATAGAGCGAAGCTTCGCGGATGCTAAAGAGCTCCATGGGTTTCGCTATTGCCGTTTGCGAGGGCTACCAAACGTCAGAGAACAAGCACTGATGACGGCAGCCGTACAGAATATGAAGAAGANATTTCTCGACAAGCTGAAGCCCTATCTTAGATAGGGCTTAGGGCTTCAAGCGAGTTCTCAACTTTCTTTATCAAGACTTAATTTAAGACTTTTTGATTTCCAGTCCACAAACGCTTAACACAAATTCTACAAACATGGCATTGGACCAGGAAAACCATTCTCTCGTATATTCATTCGGATTATCTTTATTAAATCCTTCATGAACTAGATTGGTGCCTGCATCTGTTCGTTCAAATGTATCCAAAATTTCATTCTTTTCAGAATCATCCATAGTCGTCATTCCTTGAATAGAAAGAGCGATATGCCAAATGTAATTCTCTGGTGTGTGCGGGCTTCCAATTCCTTTAGCATACTCGCCTTCATAGAAATATGGGTTTGTAGGACTTAATATCATGTTTCTTGTATTCAAATAAATAGGATCATCTTTATCGCAGTAATTCAGATAAGGAAGGGAAAGCAGACTTGGTACATTTGCATCGTCCATCAGATAAGTGTTACCTAAACCATCAACCTCATAAGCATATACCTGACCCCATTCTTCATCTTGAATGACGGCAAATTGTTCAATACCTTGTTCTATGTCGTGTCTCAATGACAAGACTTCCTTAGCCAAATCCTCGTCATGGAAAAACTGATCATTAATCTCTTCCAAGTACTTCATTACCACAACAGCAAACATATTAGAAGGAACTAAATAACCATACTTACAAGCATCATCACTTGGCCGGAATCCGGACCAGGTCATTCCTGTATAAGCTACCTCATGATTCACCACATCCGTTATGGGACCATTCTCTCGTACAAAGGAATAAGGGGATTTCTCCATATGATATTGTTCCGTCCGCCAGGTATGCAGAATCAACTCGATTACTTGTCTAAACTCAGCATTGAAATGTACAGTTTCACCTGTATTCTTCCAATATAAATAAGCTAGTTGAATCGGATAACATAGTGAATCTATTTCATACTTCCGCTCCCAGATCCAACCAGTCATTTCTGTCTTATCACTTTGATGTCCATTATGATTATCAAATTCATTGAACGCATTAGCATAAGGATCTCTTAATATCGATTGGTATTGAGTTTTTAATACACCTTCGATAATTCGCTTCAGATCCTCATCCTGCGCTGCCAGCATCAAATAAGGTCTAAGCTGATTTACGGAGTCTCTTAGCCACATAGCCGGGATATCTCCCGTTAGCATGAATACTGTATCATCCTCTTCATGTCGATGAATTGTGGTTTCGAGCGTATTTTGATAACAGTTTTTAAACATCTCGATGATCTTGGGGCGATCCGCCATCTTCTCACTTACCAATTGAATAACTTTTTCTTCTGTAATATTTGGCATCTTCATTCTCCTAATTCTTTATAGATTTTCTGCTTACTCAAATGACCTTGGTGACGAATACCATTCATATCTTGTCAGGCCTTGATCACTCTTCCATACGGATGGATAGCTATTCGATAGCCAATCTACCGGGACAGCAGAATTCTGATATTGTGATGCAAGCTCAAAAGCTTTCTTTAGATCCATTGTCATTTCCTCCGTCAGCTCATTCGGATTGCAGGAAATAAACAATGGGGTTCCGCTGTTTGAAAGTACCTGTAGCCATTGCACATTTTGATGCCAAGGTATTTCTGTAGTAATACCAACGCAATCAGCATCCGCTGAATAAAATGTATTGTGCTGTGGCATCCGATACGCTAACGTATTGATTCCCATTTTTCTTGTACGGCTGAACTCTCTTCCACTAGTATCATCACCGGTACGTTGAATCTCAAATACACCTGCAGCTAAATGGCTGATCGTGTTGCAGCCGATGATATATGCACTTTGCGACTTTTCCTTAATCGTTTTATAGAACTTTTTAACAATTTCAGCCGTAGTTAGCGTCTTGTCATGGAAACTGATGACCTTATTCGTATACTGAAGATTCATTTCCGATCCCCATTGTCCAAATATATCCACGGTTGAAAAGTCATGCTTGATCAGCTCAAATCCCCAGTCTACGATTCTCTCAATATCTTCACTTACTTTCTTCAACACGTCTGGGTGACTGATATCCAAAATATATTCAGAATTATTCGGCTGCGCATGAAGAATATGATCTTGATTCTCTACAGTATGGACCAACAAAGGTCTGAGCCATATGCCTGGACGGACGTCCATTTGTTTGATTTTCTGGGCCAACTCTTTCATAAATCCGAATTTCTGATTGCTTTGATGCCAAGGTCCGCCGTTATATGAGGAAGAGTGATCCACTTGCCAACCATCATCAATTACCATAAATGGCCTAACGGCATTGGCCCCAGATAAGTTGGAAATTAACGCAGTGTGCTCTAGAATAAGTGCCTCTGAATTATTCCCGTAGGCATAATACCAGTCATTCCCACCATAAATAGGCTCTCTAGGCAGATTAGGAGTCGGGCACATCGTTTCACAAAATGCAGTTGCAGCTTCAAAAGGTTCAAGTGTATCCGTGTGATCATACACAACTGTTACAGCATCTAGAACTCTGTTCCCCAATTGAAGTGGAGAAGTTCCATTGCGAATATCGATCCATAAATCGATTTCCGTATCATTAACTTGCCATGAACATAGAGCATTGGGATCCGTCATAACACCATAACACTCGGTTTGGTTATTATGCACAGCCATAAAATACCAAGGCATGATGCGATCCGGTTGTAGTATCTCAAAGCCTAAATCGCCATAACTCCGTTCAAACGCATCCCCTAAAAATTTTGTTTCCGGAAAAATTTTTTTTCTCCAAGTCAATTGGATACGAGATAATGGAATGCCCGGGGAAGCTACTCTGACTGTAAAGCCTTTATGAGCTTCTTCCAACTCGACGATCAGATCATTGATTTTCCACTGCCGTTGATTGTCGGAATAGAGTTCTATCCATTCCATATCACCTATTTCTACTCTCATTGTATCAGGGAATAGACTCAATATGCACACCACTTTCTTATTCAAATTTCTAGTTGTAGCTATTCCTTTACAGAACCTAATACAATCCCATGAATAAGATAACGTTGCAAGAATGGATAGATTAACATGATAGGGATCATAGATACCAAAATTTTCGCTGAGTTCAAAGTAACATTCGATACTTTATTAAATTGTTGAAGCTGTTCAACAGAAAGATTCTCCATCTTTTCCCGAGTCAGATTAAGCTGTTGGAGATAGGTTTGTAGAGGGATTTTCGCACTATCATTAATCAAGACAATCCCATCAAAAAAGTTGTTCCAATGACCAACAATGACAAACAAGGTTATAGTAGCTAAGCTCGGTAACGATACGGGTATGAAAATTTTAATTAATATTTTTAACGGCCCAGCCCCGTCCATAAATGCAGCCTCTTCAAGTTCTTTTGGGATTCCTTTGAAGAAATTCATTAATAATATGACATTAAATATAGGAACTGCCCCCGGCAACACCAAAGCCCAAATAGAATTGATGAGTCCCAAATTACTTATAACCATATACCAGGGAACAATCCCCCCACTAAATAACATCGTAAATACAATAACCCACATGTATATATTTCTCGATTTAAATTGTGAGATACTTCTGGAAAGCGGATAGGCCATGAGAATCGTCAGAAACATGTTAAGAGCGCCTCCAAGAATAACTCGCTCAACTGATACCATAAATGCCTTCCAAAATTTTGCGTCGTTTAAAATTTTCGCATAAGAAGAGAAATTGATATCTATAGGGAGGAAATAGACACGACCAGCATTTACAGCTGCACTACTACTGATCGAAATCACGATAGTATTAACAATTGGGGCTAATGATAGAAGTGTGATCAGTATCAATACCGAAATGATCAATATATATACCAGCCTAGCTCCCAAGGTTTTAGATTGAACCATCTATGTGTACCTCCTAGAAAATCTTATACCCGGCATGTCTTTCAGCTAGCTTATAAGAAATAATGATTAGAATAAAACTAATGACAGATTTCATTAATCCAATAGCTGTAGCAAATGAATACTGCATGTTGATCAATCCCATGCGATATACAAAGGTATCGATGATGTCGCCCGTTTCATATACTAACGGATTATATAAATTGAATACTTGGTCAAAACCTGCATTCAATACATTCCCCAAACTCAAAGTACCCAGTAAGATGATGGTTGGAAAGATCCCGGGCAACGTAATATTTCGGATCTGTTTCCAGCGATTGGCCCCATCAAGTGCAGCCGATTCATATAGTGATGGATTAATTCCTGTTAAAGCAGCCAGATATATAATGGTCCCATATCCAAACTCCTTCCAGGTATCCGTAATAATTAACAATGGTCTAAACCACGTATTGCTTCCCATAAACATGATCCGTTCCAAGCCTAGAAATTCAAGCAAGCTATTGACCATACCATCGTATGAAAAAATCATCGTCAGCATGGTACCTAGCACAACCCAAGACATAAAATGCGGTAAATATACAATGGTTTGAATCGTACTTTTGAAAACCTTAAGCCGTACTTCGTTCAACAGGAGCGCAAATATAATAGGTACTATCAAGCCCAGTATAATTTTCCCTATGGCGATCACAATCGTGTTGATAAATATTTGCTTACTATCCGGTAGTTGAAACATATAAGTGAAATTAGCAAGCCCAACCCACTTAGAATCCCAAATTCCTTTTGCAGGAATAAATTTTTGAAATGCCATAATCGCTCCGAACATGGGTATAATCGAAAAGATTATCAGCATGACCATTCCGGGCATCAGCATGAGGTGATAGGTAATACCGTTGAACATGTTCCGCTTTTTATGTGTAAATTTCGCAACCCGTTGCGCCATGATTGACATCACATCCATGTATCAAAGTTGTGAATCCGTATCCGCTAACCACAAAATTTCAGGTGGAGGATTACTCCACCTGTTTTCATACTTATATAGTTACTTATTAATCTCTTTCAGAATTTCATCTCCACCTGTACGATGCCAAGTATCAACAAATTTATCGAATTCATCTACTTTTGCTTCACCCATAATAATTTTTAGGAACGTTTCTTCTTCTAACTTTTTCAGATTCGCCCATTTCATCTTCATCGTTTCTGTCATGCCATAAAATCCCGATAGAGTCACTTCCAAGTTGTCGTTATTGGCTTCCCTTTGGCCTTCAATCCGGGAAATATATTCTCCGTAAGTATTTACGTCGATCGCATTTCCCTTTTCTTTAAACTCCTGAAAAGCATGGAATGAGACTATTCTATCTTCCTGAACAGCAGACTCATCTCCGGACTCGTCCGCTTGTATAAGATTTTCATAGTAACGCTTCAGCACATCGTCATAATCTATTTGCATCGGAATTTGCGTAGGATCATTATTCCATCTGCTAGCATCTGTTAATAATTCATCAGAATGCTCCTTTTTATACTGAATGGCATCATCCGTCATTGAATACAAGAAATCTGTAGTTAAATTAATCGATTTCATAATCGCTTCAGGATGAGCGAAGCCTTTTTTAACAACTACAATTCCGCCGCCTACAGGATCCTGACGAATCGTTTTAAACTTTCCATTTTCATCGACCGGAGCAGAAACAGCTACCCACTCTGCTTTTGGATCTTGTTTGATTGAATCCTTGTAGTTGGTATAACCGATCCACCAAGGATTAAATAACATGCCAGCCTGACCGTTGATCACCAAAGCTTCTCTTTCCTCGTTCGATCTGAGTGCAAATTGCTTATCGATTAATCCTTCTTTATATCGTTCACTCAAATCTGTTAATGCTTCTTTCATTTCAGGTTGAACCGATCCATATATGACTTGTCCATCAGCGTCTTTAATCCATTCCGTAGGGAATGCATCGTGCGCTGCAAATACAGGAGTGAAGTTCATAGCATTCTGATTCATAACAAAAGCAACCGTTTTACCAGTTCCCGAAGCATCTTGTTCCACAAACTTTCTTCCCAAATCCCAAACCTCATCTAGCGTAGTTGGCAATTTACCTCCAACTTTATCAACCCAATCTTTTCTCACCCACAAAAGTTGATGCTGATTTCCTATATTGGTCATAGGAAAGCCCATAATTTTACCATCAACCTTTACTTGATCTAATAATGAATCACCGTAAGATTCGTATATTTTCTTAATGCCATCAGATGCTGTTTTTTCATAGACATCTGTCAAATCTGCAATCAGGTCATTATCTATTAATTGGTTGAATATTTCCCGGCTTACCAACATCACGTCAGGTAGATCTCCTGTAGTCATTGAAAGTGATAACTTTTGGTTCATGTCATCTGTTTCCCAGGCAACATTTGCTTTCACGTTCACTCGGCTTTCTACATATCGTGTAGCTAGATTGTTCTCGATCGTATCTCCCGCTGGTAAGTTATTCACTTGGTTGGTATGTCGACCAATCGTAAATTCTACTGGACTTTCATATTTGCTATAAGGCTCATAATCATTTGAATTAACTTTCTCCGCTGCCCCATTGCTTCCGTTGCCACTACCATTACATCCACTCATAACTAGCAAACTTATACATACCATCAGAATCACTGCAAACTTTCTTTTCTTTCTCATTTTGTATCCCCCTCGTCTAGGTATATTCAAATTGTATCCGTTTTCAAAAATAGCGTATATGCAACATTTTCTTTATTCGTATCACTTTTTTTATGGTATAGTTTGTTCTCAAAAAAACAAAAAAACCGATGTATTTCTATACATCGGTTTCCAAATAGTACCACTACTAAAAAAATGGAAGTGTTATCACAACTTTTGTCCCAACGTTTACCTGGCTTTCAATTTCCAAACCATAATTATTTCCATAATACAACTTGATACGATCATTCACGTTTTTCACACCACAACCGCCATGATCCGTTGATAATAGCTGTGTCTGTTGTTGTATTGACATACCAACGCCGTTATCACTTACCATTATTTTGATCTCGTCATTTACCATATGCGCTGAAATAATAATATGATTGTCTTGAGAATCCGGTCCGACAAATCCGTGCTTGATAGCATTTTCCACGATGGGTTGTAAAATAAAATGAATAATATAATGCTTTAAAATATGGTTATCTATACTGTAATCAACTTCAAATCTTCCTTCACTCATAACATATTGCAAATCCAAATAAGCTTTAATATGCTCTATCTCAGTTTCAATTGTCACCTTATTTTTACCTTTATTTAAGGTTGTTCTATAAAATTTACCTAGTGTTGTGACCATATAACTGGTTTCTATGTCCTTCTTATTCAGCGCTCTCCAATTAATAAATGAGAGTGTATTATACAAGAAATGAGGATTAATTTGACTTATGAGTTTATTATACTCGCTTTCCTTCTTGGATATTTCCGCCTGATAAACTTGTAATATAAGGCTGTTTATTCGTTCCAGCATTCTTCCGATCCCATTTGTGAGCTCGCCAAACTCATCTTTGGATGTACTCTGAATCATAATATCCAAATTATTCTGTTCAACTTTGTCCACCTTATCCTTCAAACGGATAATCCGCCTCGTAAAGTTGTTCGAAAATACATAGATCAGGAAGAAGGTAATGATTAAACTCAAGAAAATAACAAACAACGTTATTTTAAAGATTGTCATTGCATTCACATAGGCATTGGAATTTGAGATGAAATAATTGATCGTCCACCCGATGTTGTCTAATTTTCTCTCTATTTTTATTGGATATTCGGAAAATTCATCCTGAGTAAGGGACTCATTAAACCCTAATCTGTTTTCACTATAAATAATGTTTTCTTTTTGATTTATAATATTCACAAAGATATAATCTGATAATTTCGCCGTTTCTGAGAAAAGACTCTCATAATTAATTGAAATCACCATGAAATTGCTATCTTTCAAATTACTGATCAGTTCTTGAACCAAATATACCTTTTCGTCATATACCACCCAGTGTCTTCCTCTAAATCCGTCGTACCAAGGTTTATTCTTTAATTCACTTAAGGGTAAAATATTCCCGCGGATACCTAATAAATCTCCCGACGTATAAAAGGTAATTTCCTCTATATCATCATCCATAAATTTTATCTGTGAAACCATAGGATCCATGATATCCCTGAAGTCGAGGTACATATTGAAATATTTATTTTCGTAGTCTTTAATGAATACCCCCGAAAAGTCTCGATCCAGAACCATAAACTCACATAACATATTATATCTGTTGATTTTATAATCAAGAATATTAGAAGCTTGGTTTATGCTTGATTCGGCTTCACTCTTCAGTTCTTTCATTTGTATTTTATAGGATTGGAAAAACGAAAGTAGCCCCAATAAAATGATCGGAATTAGTGCAATAAGAAGATGAGAGAGCAGCAGTTTGTTGCGAAACTTAATATCATTGAATTTTTTCTTGATCAAATTTATCATCACAAATTCCGCTTTCTCTGTATTGTAATGGACTTATACCATATTTATTTTTATATATCCTGGAGAAATATGAAGGATTATCAATACCCACAAACTCCGCGATATCATTTATTTTCATATTCGAATTTGTAAGTAAATAGTTTGCCTTCCCCAATCGATAATCTGTTAAATATTTAGAGAAATTCACACCTGTTTCTTTCTTAAACAAAATACTTAAATATCCTGGAGAAAGGTAGACTTCATTTGCCACATCGGTTAAAGAAATATCTCTTTGAAAATTATCTTTTAATATGCTCTTCACTTGCTTAATGACTTTTGATTCTTGTGTCTCATTCTCGGGATTATCGGTACAGGGGCTTATTTGCGTGATGTCTTGCATAACTTCCAAGAACTCTTCTATAACTAAAGGTTTCAACAAGTAATTAACGACCCCTAATTTAATCGCACTTTTGGCATATTCGAATTCATCGTAACCACTGCAAATCACAATTTTTAAATTCTCTTGTGTTTTTCTAGCCATTTTGCTTAATTCCAAGCCATTCATCATAGGCATCTTTACATCTGTAATCAGAATATCAATTGAATTCCTGTTTAATATCTCTTCAGCAATTAAGCCATTCTCTGCTTCAAGTACATGAAAAGGAAACTCGTACTGAGAAATCAAACTTTTAATGCCTTCTCTTTCAACATGCTCATCGTCAACTATCAGAACATTATACATCATACTGTCTCCCTCGTAGAAAATATTATAATAGTGAAGCTCATTATAGCACACATCTAAGAAAGGGCTTTCAAATGCCATTGTTATTACTTGACGACACATCCGATCCATGTAAGTGCCTAGGTCTAACCATTCGTTTCCCCAACCTTATCGCCGGAAGCTCAATCCAATAATAGCCGGCCGTGGCACAAACAAAGGACAAGATAAAGGCCATTACAAGAATAATGTAAATAGAGAAATAGCCCCTTAACAAGTGCAACAGGCTAAGCAAAACCACAAAATGAAACAGATACAAACTATACGATATTTTCCCCAAATATACACTAACCGGATGAAGCAAAGCCTTCTTAGCGGCAACAGAATTCAAGGCCATCACAATAAATAGACACGCCCCTAGAGCAATGATCCAATCCTCGCGAAAATATTGAAAATAGACATGGTACGACTGCGTGTAAAACAACCAATGAAACGTGTATAACAAAATAGCTGCACTAGCTAGTATGTATTTGCTTAGTCTCGAAAGTTTGTCATAGTATGTCTTGATCTCGTTCCGGTACTTGGCGAGCAGAGCTCCTACGATAAAGAAGGCTGCATATTGAATCGTTGCCACAAAATTAGTCATGTAGGGAGGATCTAGTAATCGGAGTAGCACTTCTGCCATCAGGGTTAATAGAGCGCAAGTGAGTAGCGAACCTTTCCATCCACCTCTTACTACAACAATCATCAGCAAAGGAAAAATAATGGATATGCGCATTTCATGAACAAGCGACCAGAGAATGGGGTCATAGAGGGTTGAATTAAAGTTTCCTAGAAAGAACACATGAGCCAGAATCGATTTCAATTCGGTCACTGCGGTCCATTGACTTTGAAAATAGGAACTAACTTGCTGAAGGGGTGCATTGAAAAAGATTTGTTTAACCACGATGGCAATAAATACAGCGCATAGATAGGGGATATAAATACGACATATACGTTTAACCAAATAAATTCCGTAGGACGAGGAAGTTGAGTTTAAGAAAGGGAGCGATAGGACGAAGCCACTTAGAAGAAAGAAAAGAATAACCGCTTCATGGCCAGCCCAGAAGATGTGTAGAGGTGAATATTTAATCATATTGACTGGAGACTTCATATATCCTAGCTTTGCCGTATTTTGAGCTAAACTAGGAAAAACCAAAAAGAAATGGCCGATCATGACACTAAGAGCGGCTAACCCTCTCATCGAATCAAGGGTCCCGAATCTCTCATTTTGTTTCATACTTTGCTCCTTCTATGAGAGATAGAATGTAATGTCTCACTTCGCCATTTTACACAATTTCTAGTTCTTTGCAAGTGAGAAATGTGCACAGAGATAATGGCTGAAACTGCCTGGGAGAAAATAAAAAAAACGGAGCATTAATCTGCTCCGCTGCGTGCCGAAATCCATCCAAATTGTCTTGGTTAAACCGGATTAGGAATAAAATTTCCACCACGGCAGTGTTTTAAATAATTCAGCGCATGAACTTGGCCGGTCATCTCTAGCTCATCCCGGTACACAGGATCGTGCCAACCCTCGATATCAATGGTGCCTTTGTAATCTGCTTGTCGTAAAATTGTGATAATGTCGCTCCAGTTACTGTCGCCGAATCCTGGTGTACGGTGCCAAACATAAGGTTTGGGACCATGAATACCTTGTTCTTTGATGACATCCCAAGCGATTGTCGCATCTTTACCATGCACATGAAATACTTTATCTACCCATTTGCGAAGCTGAGGAATGGGATCAATAAGACTCACCATCTGATGGCATGGTTCCCACTGCAACCCGATATTGTCGCTTGGGAGAGCGTCGAACATCATCTCCCACGCAGCCGGATTGTGGGCGATATTCCAATCGCCAGTCCACCAGTTGCCGCCCATACTACAATTTTCAAAGGCAATTCGGACCCCACGATCTGCTGCTCGTTTCGATAGTTCTCCGAAGACTTCTTTGTAACGGGGAATCGACTCGTCGATGGGACGGTCTCTCAATCGCCCCGTAAAACCGGTGACGATATCTGTTCCAAACAGATGTGCAGAATCAATAAGCTGCTCCCAACTCGTGAGCGTATCTTCGCTGTCTCCAGTCCCAGTAAGCGGATTTCCATATACGCCGATCGAAGAAATAACGACATCATGCTTAGCAGCGAGTTCAACTATCGCTTTACTCGCCTCCTTGAGATCCATGCCTTCTGTCGATCCCCCAAAGGTCAAACTGTAAGATTCAAATCCATGAGGAGCAATTTGCGGAATAACTCTTACTGCGTCTTTAGCCCCCACAAGGGTACCAATTCTCAACTGTTCCATCCTGTTCACCACTCCATATCTGCTAATCGTAGACCCTGAATAATATCTATTAGTTCAAATAAACTGCCTTACCTGTTTGAGACGATTCATAAATAGCCTCCAAAATTTGCGAAACTACATAAGCTTGTTCAGGAGTGACAACAGGGTCCTTATCCTGCTGGATCGCATCGATCCACAATCTTAACTCGATATCAGGGTTGCTTTCTGCTTTACCTTCATAGAAGGCTACGCCTCCTGCACCAAGATCAATTTCATTCGTGTAAAGACGACTATGCTTCTCGCCGTTAATTCGTAGGCCGTCCTTCATATCTGCGCCTGCTTCAGTTCCACTTAAGCTACATTTCGCTTCATGCACATCAAGCGTGTTGAGTGCCCAGCTAGATTCCAGCATAATCGTAGCACCATTTTCCATTACAATCATCCCAAATGCGGAATCTTCTACGGTAAATTTCTTCGGATCCCACGGGCCCCAAGCGTTCGCAGCATCTTCTTTTTGCGATAGTTCATGATATTTGGTACCTAGAACTACCTTAGGTTTATAGTTATCCATCATCCATAGTGTTAGATCCAGGGCGTGAGTCCCGATATCTATAAGCGGTCCGCCACCTTGTTTCTCCTCGTCAAGGAATACTCCCCAAGTGGGTACAGCTCTCCGTCTGATTGCATGCGCTTTGGCAAAATAAATATGTCCAAGTTCTCCAGCTTCGCAGACCTTTTTCATAAACAAGCTATCTTGTCTGAAGCGATTGTCATACCCGATGGTTAGTTTCTTGCCGGTACGTTTCGCCGCTTCAACCATTCTTTTGGCATCTGCTGCGGTCTTCGCCATGGGCTTTTCACACATAACATGTTTGCCAGCTTCTAATGAAGCAATAGAAATTTCCGCATGCATGTCATTAGGTGTAAGAACATGAATAATATCCAGCGAGCTATCTTTCAATAATTCTTTATAATCCGTATAGACAGTAGCTTCATCACTTCCGTATTTCTCTGCTGCCTCTTCAGCCCGTTCTTTAACGATGTCGCAAAAGGCAACAACCTCTACTCTGCTTTGTTTGCTCAAACTTGGAAGATGCTTACCATTCGCAATTCCACCACAACCGATAACTCCTACACGATACACTTTACTCATATGAGTTCACCCTCGCTTTTTTAATTTGATTGCTGTTCGTTACGATAAGTAGCCGGAGTCATTCCCAACCGCTTGCGAAAAACATTATGCAAATATGTGGCATTGGTAAATCCTTCTGCTTGAGCGATTTGCTCAATAGACATAGAGGTTTCCTCAAGTTTACGACAGACTGCATCCAAACGAATGTCCTCAAGAACTCGGCTGAAGGATTTTTCGGCATTTACATGCTTAAAAATTCGTTGTAATTGTCTTGCGCTGATATTAAGCTTTTCCGCTACATTATCCAAGGTTACAGTTGCCGAATGATTTGCTTCCATATAGAGAATGGCATATTGATAGCGGTAAGTTAGCATATTTCGAACTGGAGCTTCTGCTCCTATTTCACCTGAATCGTAGGCTCTAGCTGCTTTCAATAAAATGCTGATTACGAGATGTTTAATAGAAGTATAATATCCCGTTAGTTTACCTTCACAAGCTTCATAGGCTTCAAGAAAACACTTCATAGCACTGTGATAATCATGCGCAGGAACCAACGGAAGCTGTCTCAGCTTCTGAACACATTCTTCGGCTTCAGCAACCTCCCACGGATCCACTCCATCTCTGGGGTTTTCCACAATATTTACATGCAGACACAGCTCATCCATGGCCTCTTCAGCATCGGCTTCCTGATAATGCATAACCCCTGGTCCAGTTAAGTACAACATTCCCTCCGATAAAGGATACATCTGGTCACCAAGAATGACTACTCCTTTTCCCCTAGGAATAAAATGAAACTCGAATTCAGAGTGATTGTGGAAATCAATGACCCTCCCCGGTGGGAAGGATGTCAAATGAAACCTCAGAACAGAAATCTCATAATGCCCCCATAGAATCGAAATGTCCAGCCTTTCCAGCAGATCCTGTTTCTCAAACATGATCTCGAAGGGAAATTTACTCAAGTGTACTCCTCCTAAAACTTTGTTAGCTTTGCATCCTCGATGAAGTGTCGAACAAAGCTTACATCGTAAGCTTGCGCTTAGCTATTAAGAGTTCAATTCTGCTAATCGAATCACACGGCCTTCCTTAGCCGAGAGGTTCGCAGCCTCCATTAACCTTGTAAGCTCTACTGCTGTTTGAACATTTTCGGCTGCGACCGTGTCTTGTTGAATATGGTTAATCCATTGATGGAATGCGCTTTCACGTTTGTCGTGAATGGCCTTTTCCGTCCAAGCATTTCCTTTATCCCCAGCTTTGTTCGTCTTAAGAAGAAGCTTCTCTTCTGGTGTTCCGTATAATAAAGTCCCCTCGGTTCCATGGACCTCGATTGTAAACGGCGAGTGGCTATTCACAAAACCAGCTTCCACCACACCAATAGCCCCTGAATCCGTGAACAATGTTGCTACTGCGTTATCTTCAACTTCTTTGCCTGTTACATATCCAAAGTTAGCACTCACACCGGTCACTTCTTGCCCTAAGAACAGCTTAGTCAAATACATAGGGTGACATCCAAGGTCAATCAAAGCTCCGCCCCCGCATTGCTCCAGGTTGTAGAAATGTTCGGGAAGCCAATTTGCCGTAGTGCCGTTGTGGGATAAGCGAACTCTAACATACGTAATATCTCCCAGCAAACCTTGGCTTAAAATATCTTGAATCGATAATGTGTATCCATCATTTAAACGAGGTAAAGAAACGGTAAATTTCACCCCATTATTATTTACTTCAGTAATAATTTCATTAACTTCCTTCAGCGTTGGAGCAATTACTTTTTCTGTGAAAATATGTTTGCCCGCTTTGGCTGCAGCCACTAGGACATCTCGGTGTACGTTGGTCGGCGCATCTACAATAACAGCGTCAATATCCTCTTGTGCGAGCATGTCATCTAGAGAATCAAAAAAAGGTACATTTAAGCTATCTGCCGCTTTTTTGCCTCGCTCCGGGTTTTCATCCCAGACCGCAGCTATTACAGTATCGTCATGCTCCTGAGCTTGCTTCGTGTAATCCCATGCATGCACATGCCAAAAGCTGATCTTGCCAATTCTTATGCTCATTTGCCGTTACCTCCATTATATATTATTCTGACATCTAAGTATAAAGTAACACATAACAAATACGTTTTTAAGTAGGGAAATGCGACAATGATTATATAATATCACGACATATATTTCGTATTGATTAATATTACCAAAAGAACCAGTTAACCTCTTCCCGCTTAAGTAATGGGAGGAGTGATCACTGGTCCTTCTTATCCATAGCTTGTTAATAAATCAGTATGTCTTTCACTTCAAGTAGACCGCTAGATCTTGAATTTGATACGTTCCCGCTTCCTTATCCCCGTTGAACTGACGAATCACAAGTCGAAGTGACTTTACCTGTTCTACTCGCGCAAATGTAACCTCACATGTTTCTAGATCATCCTCATGATTACGCCAATCAACCTCGCCCGATTCAGCAACCTTATACCAGCCGGAAGCTCCATCTTGTGATACTTCGATGTCCCATACCGTTGGTCCTTGTTTCAAACCTGCCCGTGTCGTTAATGCGACGGAATCAAAGACCTGCGGCTCCATCCAATCTAGATACACGTAGTGTGGCAATGACTCAGCTGGTTTGCTAATCAAAGCTGTATTCGGATCACCATCGTTAATATAACAAACATGTGATTGTGCGTTATATAAGTCTCCCCACATAACATCGTTACCAACACCACTAATTGCATATCGTGCTAGATTGCTTTCTTTTCCTTCTATAGGTGTCAGTTCCTGCGGCATTCCATCCCGTTTGTACACTCGGAAATAATCAACTAGGAATTCCTTCGGATATGGGATCGAGTGATCCAGATCGCCAATCCATCCTCCATCACCATCATTAAGTTGCAGCAATGTGACCATTGGATAATCTGGTGACTGATCAATCTCCCAATACAACTCATGATCCAGATAGAACTTCATGCCAGATTCATCCCATTCAAAACCGAATACATGAAAATCTTCGGACAGGTCCACGTCAGTGACATATGGAATATGCGCATACTTCAATTTCGTATCACGTAAGGAATGGAGTGTCGTATTCAGCAATCGTGTATCTTTTCCCAACATCTCAAAAATATCAATTTCAGCATTTTGTTCTTTCTGATTCTCGAAGCCAATCATCCACCAAGCGGAATTTAAGCCACTCCCTCTCGCTACCTTTGCTTGCAGTTCGAAGTAACCGTATTTTGTTACTAGGTTCATGAAGGCACGGTCATGATGGTCTATACCCAAATCATCTCCATAACGATGTAGTCCATCACGCATTCCAGTTACAATGGCAGACACGCGTTGTTTCTCATCAGGCAACTGCAACACAATACAACTATCACGCAGTTGATAGACGGCCTTAACCTCTTCTTTATTCTTCCAATGAGACAAGCCATATGGTGAAAACTTACTAGGATCAAGTGTGGGCCCATCAAACTCATCTTGAAATACTAGTGTCCAGCCTTCTTTATACAATGGATTATCTGTCATATCTACTCACTCCTATTCGGAATCTTTGTGATTATAGGTTGCGTTACCAAAATGTTCTTAGGTCTCTACACACCATCACATTGCTCAAAGTTTATATAAGCGCTTACATAACTAGCTTTAATTCATAGTTTACTGCGCTAGTTCATGGAAGTATTTAGCCCAAAGTAACACTTATACAGCAAAAATAACCCCTATTCTACTCCTCTAATGGAGAGACGATGTCGAGTGAAGATATGAGTGTAGCATTAAACTGGCTTAGACTAATCCCCATCCGTTTTTTGAACATTCGACTAAACGAATGTAGATCGGCGTATCCAACCTGGTTCGCAATTTCGCTTATCGTAAGATCGGTATAAATCGATAGTTGCTTAGCCTTCTCTATCCGAATCGTAGCAAGATAATCAGACGGTGTAGTGCCATAACATTTGCGGAATTGACGGATGATATAGTTCCTACTCAATCCCGTCATATCACTTAGTGTATCCATCCGAATCATCGAACTATAATTTTCCTTAATATAATTGCAGATTTGAACCATCTTTGCATTATTTTTCGTCTTCAATACAGCCGTTTCTTCTAGGGGACGGTTATTAGCAGATTCATATATGATTTGTAACAATAGACCCTGCGCAAGCATACCGCTTGCTATCGTTTGCTGTTGCACCGCCTGAATTAATTGAATTAGCTTGCCAAGCAATGAACCATCTGCATCATTCCCTAGATAGACGTCCTCTCCAAGTATTGATTTCAGTGGTGACTCCGAAAGACCGAAATGAAATGATATGGTCACACCAACATAAGGATCACTTTTGGATGGCTGTAGTGAACGAATGGCATGAGGTGGGATAATGTAAATATCCCCTTTTTTTATCTCATATGTAGTACCATCAATGATATTTCCAGCCATCCCATCAACTCCATATAGAAGCTGATATTGCATAATTTCCTGCTCTGTCATAAACCAACCCGCTGGAGGTTTGTACATATGCGCAAGTGTAATGTAAGGCGGATAATAGAATTGATGCTGTAATAATGGAATTGTTTCCTCTGGACTTAGAACAGGAAGCTTATCGAGCATGACAAATTCACCTTCTCCACAATGATGCGACTACAACCCTACAACTGCCTAGTTGGTCATCATTTCTGTTTCAACCATTAATGAATTGTACCATTTATAGGCTACGAGATCGAAATGTTCTTACGATCGCTATATAGGATTTTTACTATCTTTTCTGGCTCAAAACCAAAATCCTTGCTTGACTAAATTAAACGGGAAGTAACGTTACGTTTTGGAGGATGTTACCATCGCTGTTAAATGAGAATTTCTTGAATACTCGATAGTAGTGGTTGAAATTCTCATTTAAAGGCGAACGCTTCACTTGTCCACATTCCTCCAAAACTCCACTGGCACGCTGGTTCTTATCAAGCACTGATTTCAGAGATGAGCCTCTTTTCTAATGTGAAATATCAATAGGTTCATTGCGTACCCACACGTAAGTCTTCCGTTTAAAAAAGAATACAACCAAGCTATATAGCAACATAATGAGGACAATCGCTAGCATTATGAACCAGCCATTCGTTGAGAAGGGAATATAGTCACTAGTTTGAATGGAAATCAGCCTATGGATTTGAGCCGAAATATAGATCGCAATCGGGGACATGAATACATATAAAATTACAAACATCGGTCTGTATACATCCACTAACAAACGGTTAATCTCTCTAGGCTTATACCCTAACAACCGTAGTATGACCATATCCTGGGTGCGATCTTGAAAATTGAGCATGACAACGATGTACAACAGGAGGCATCCGATAACTGCCCCTAATATTTGATTAATAACGGCGCTAGAACGATTGGAAACCGAATTATTCTCTATAATTGCCCGCTTCTCTTTCGCTGTAACTACGCTACTGCTCGCATCATGCTTATACTCATTACTCAGTTCCCCTGAATGCATATCACTTGCAATTCCCAGCTTCGTCGCCAATTCTTCTTTATCCAAATATATCGTATTCGTATCACCGTTCATGACAATATCCGCAACATTCGCACTTAGATGCTTTCTATCTAAAATAAATTGTAATGCTTCGCCCTTGCCTATACCGTATAACTCACTAATCCCTTGACTAATTACAACTCCGTTTACATGATCCAGCTGGATCAGATCATTCTTCAGGTTATACAAATTTAGTAATGATCCTTGCGTATCTAATCCAACTATAGTTACCGGAATCTGACGTTCATTTTGTATGATCTGTATAGGTTCCTTCAGGTAGTACATTCTTGAAACTCGTAGACTTTCCTGATCCTGTTGATAGCTGTCATACGTAACATCATATTCATAGGATCTTCCTGCCGTTTGAGCATCAATGATTGTGCCACTTGAGATATATAAGGAATTACTCGTAATAAACAAGGTGCTTACGATCAAAATCGTGAGTGCGCTGAGTAATAACGTATTCCACTTACGCAGAACCACACGAACCGGAAGTCTCCAACGTGGGGGTAATAGATTAGCAATTTTATTAGCCACGGCGGTGGCACCGCTCATATTCTGAGTTTTATCAACATTATTCAATAATGAGTAGCCATCTTGCGTCATAAACTGTATCACCGCAATATACGTAACCAGTACAGTAGCTGCAATTACCAACACCACACCGTAACAAAAGGAGCTCACATCAATCCCTCTCGTCAAGTATGGGAATGAATAACTGCTGCTGTAGAGTTGGAGAAGAATAGAAGAACCAAAGAATCCTAATACCAATCCGGCAAGTGTTCCTACAGCTGCGATCAGGAGGGAGAATCTCACCAGTACAGAACTAATCTGCAGAGAAGTAAATCCGAGTGCTTTGTAACAACCAAACTCTTGTTTATGTAGCATCATAAAACGTTTATAAAACATGTAATATAAGAACAAACTAATCAACCCTATGATTAGCAGAAACGTATGTGCGAGAATTTTATTCGAATCGAGTCCAGTCTGTAATTGCGAATGACTAGTTATTTCATTGGTTTGGGCCATATATGAAAAGGCTGAATTCCCCTTCAAGGCAGCTAACTTGGCTTCAATTTCAATATCATCATCCGCCTTAACCCTGCCTGCAAAATATAGTTCCTCTTTCCCCGTATATTTCTCATAAACCTTTGGAGTAACAATCGCGAACGTTGCGCTATCATAATCCTGCTGAATATCTCCAAAAGGGATAAATACCTCATAATCCGGTAAATAAAAAGAACCTGTTATCGTGTATGTAGTGTCTTCAATCGTTAAAGACTGTCCGAGCTCGATGTGATTACTTTGCATAAACTCCGGCGAGAGGGCAATTTCTGATTCTGTAATTGGCAAACGCCCTGTCTTGATGTAAGGGAGGTTAAAATGATCTGTTTTATTTATAAAAAAGTACTTTTGATCCCCATCTGATATTTTCTTGATACTTCGTGCTTCTAGTACATAATCCTGACCCAACTGGTCAATGACCTTGGCTTCATCCACATCACTTCTAACTTGAAATCTAAATTGTTCTCTTTGTTGCTCAGTTACATAACTTTGCAGATTTGTCGTATTTTTATCGACGGAAAACTCCACAAAATAATACATAAACGATGTTAAAAGAACCACTAAGAATAAGACCGCTATATATCCCTTATTGCGCAGTAAATTCTTATAGACTTGCTTTCTGATTAGATTCATTTCGTTGCTCCTTCGTTAGCACGGTCAGGTTAAACCCAACTCATCTGCTCAACAGATATGGGATTCGCACAAAGCATGTCATGTAGGATCGATCCATCTTTTACTGTAATAACTCGGTCCGCCGTCTTAGCTATCTCATGGTTATGAGTAATAAAAACAATCGTTATCCCATATTGCTGGCGAATGAGGTGTAACAGCGAGATTACCTTCTTGCCATTTGCTTCATCCAACGCGCCTGTTGCTTCATCACAATATAGAATACTCGGTTTTTTTATGATAGCTCTAGCGACAGCTACCCGCTGTTGTTGCCCGCCTGATAGTTCACTTGGGAAATGGTGTAACAGATCTTCGATGCCTAATAGTTTACTAATTTCAGTCAGTTCATAATGATCTCCGGTCTCAGATATGCCAATATTAATATTTTCTTCTACCGTAAGATGGGAGAGAAGATAGTAGTTTTGAAATATATGTCCAATTTCATTTCTGTGAAAATCAGCCAATCTATTATCATCAAATTTCGTTATATCCTGTCCCTTATAGAGGATGCTACCACTCGTAGGTTTGAGAAGACCTGACATAATGTTCAATAATGTAGACTTTCCTGAGCCACTCGCCCCTACCATCACTGTAAAGGTCCCCGCTTCAATCTCTAGGGAAATTTCCTTTAAAATAACCTCGTGCTTTCTGAATTGTTTGGTTACCTTATTAATTAAAAGTACAGCTTCCATCTGAAATCCCCCTTATTCTAAGTCCAAACTGGGTGTGAATAGCAGCGACTTTAACATCTCTATTTGCTCATCTAGCATGTGCTGAGATATCCCCACGGACAGCGCATAGATACGGATCCCTTCGATCGTTAAAATAATATGTCTCACGACTTGTTCTATATTATTGATATGAACCTCATTACGAGTTACACCATACTCCAAAGCCTTGGTTAAGCTAGAAACGGATAGCTCGAATTGCTGCTGTAGAAAGCTCCTATCTTGATCATTCTTGTGCGCGAGGAAGAATTCATAGGTTGCAGTCATCATACTATTGTCCGCTTCAAGTAATTCGGTCTTCTGCTCTTTGAAGAAATGTCCCATCATATCTTTGAAGCTAAGTCCTTCCGATATCATTTGCTCAAATTCCTGTTCCATACTCTGTGAGTTCTCCGTGAGTAATGCGAGAAATATCGCCTCCGTCGAGTCGAAATAAAGGTATAGCCCTCCGCGGCTAATACCACACTCTTCCACAATATCTTGCATCGTAGCCGCATTATATCCCTTACGCACAAACACATTAACCGCACCCTGCAGGATGAGAGATCTCTTCTGTGTAGCTTTCCGTGTCATAACAACGACTCCTTAGTGCATATTTGAAAACACAAAAATGACATCCATGTCATTTTTTTATTATCATATGACACCAGTGTCATTTTCGCAACTTAAAGTTAGATTTATCTCAACCTGAATATGACATTCCATTGTCATCTAATTGCGCTATACTATAATCGGGTGATTATCATGCAAATGAACAGGTTATTTGAAATTGTATATATTCTTTTTAATAAAAAAGCAATTACAGCCAGAGAACTATCAGAGCATTTTGAGGTTTCACAGCGAACGATTTATCGAGATATTGAAACGCTATGTCAAGCGGGAATCCCGATCTATACAACCAAAGGTAAAGGCGGAGGGATCCGGATACTCCCCGAATTTATCTTTAATAAATCTGTGCTTTCTGACGGCGAGCAAACGGAGATATTATCCGCATTACAGGGGTTAACAGCGCTAAATGTCCCAGATATAGATCCTATTTTAACTAAGCTTGCAACTTTATTTAACAAGAATAATACGAGCTGGATTGATGTAGATTTCTCCCATTGGAGCAGTGATGATCAGGAACGCGAAAAGTTTCAGATGTTAAAAGAGGCTGTTTTAGAGGGGAAAGTTATTGCGTTTGATTATTACAGTTCCTACGGAGAAAAAGTTCGGAGATCAGTAGAACCCTTAAAGTTAGTTTTCAAAGGACAAAGTTGGTATCTGTATGGGTTTTGCAGGTTGAAAAATGACTATAGAATGTTCAAAGTTAGACGTATCAGAAATCTAGTATCTTCAACTGAGGGTTTCATCAGAAATATCCCCGAGGATATTTGGAACGAATCAAAGGATATTTATAAGAGCAAACTGATTCCATTGGTATTAAAAATAGATGGCAACATGGCCTATCGCTTGTTTGACGAGTTTCGTCCAGAAGATATTAAAAGCAACACAGACGGAACTTTTACTGTAAGAACCGCGATTCCTGAAGGGGATTGGATCTATGGATATATCATGTCATTTGGAGGATATGCCGAGGTTCTAGAACCAACACATATTCGAGAGACTATCGTGAGCAAGTATGAAACAGCACTTAAAAAATATTTATAATATGACATGCTGTTGTCAATTTATGAATGCTACACTAACTTCACTAACGAAAAAGAGGTGTAGTTATGAATTATGAAGTAGTGGAATTAACTGAGAAAACAGTAGTAGGAATTACCGTTCGCACGCGTAACAATGATGAGAATATGCCCCTGATCATCGGTGGACTCTGGCAGCGTTTTTTCGCCGACGGTATTTATCAATCCATATTACATAAGCAGAACGACTGTAGTATTGGATTATACTCTGACTATGAAAGTGATGTAGATGGATTATATGATGTAACGGTGTGCTGTGAAGTGAGTAAGTTCGAAGGCCAACCTGCCGAAGTGGCAGTAAAAACGATACCACCAGGCAAATATGCAAAGTTTGTAGTCCGTGGACATATGCAGCGCGCTGTCGGTGAGTTTTGGACCAAGTTATGGTCGATGGATCTAGATAGAAGATATAGTAGTGATTTTGAAGAGTATCAAAGTGGTGGCGATGCGGACAACTGCGAAATACATGTATACATTGCGATTAACTAATTCACCTGGAAGGTAAGTGTGCTTATCATGAAGCATGAATGGAAGAAACAAGAGAAGTCGTTGTATTTGCCTAAAAACAAACCTGAACTTGTCACTGTCCCAAGCTTCAACTTCTTCACCATAGACGGTAAAGGTAATCCTAATCATGAAGCCTTTGCGGAGGCAATTGGTGTGCTATATTCCTTATCGTATGGGATAAAGATGTTACCCAAGAAAGGCATCATTCCGAGTGGATATTATGATTATAGTATCTACCCGCTTGAAGGAATTTGGGATTTAAGTGATGAAGGGAAAGCTACTCAGATTTTGGATGCCCACAGTTTGGATAAAAACGAGTTAGTTTATAAGATTATGATACGTCAACCTGACTTTGTAACCACTGAACTTGCCATGGATACCATTGAAACGGTTAGCAAGAAAAAGCCACATCCTCTACTTGAAACAGTTAAGTTTGAAGCCATTGAAGATGGCCTGTCCGTGCAGATCCTGCACAACGGTCCCTACGATAACGAACCTGAAAGCTTCGAACGCATGAGCCAATTTTGTCTTGAAAATAATCTCGAACGCACGAAACTCACCCATAGAGAAATCTATATTTCAGACGCAAGAAAAACCGCTCCTGAAAAATTGAAAACCGTATTACGAATTTCGGTGAAATAAAAAGTGGATCAAAACTAAGATCGGTGATTGACAAAATAAAGCAGGAAGTAACGTTACTTTTTGGAGGATGTTACCATCGCTGTTAAATGAGAATATCCTGAATAAACAATTGTAGTGGTTGAAATTCTCATTTAAAGGCGAACGCTTCACTTGTCCACATTCCTCCAAAACTTCACTGATGCATTAGTTCTTGTCAAACACCGATTTCAGAGATGAACCACAAACAGTATAACGATCCAGCGGAATCATATGCTGCGTTCACCTAAAAGGTTTGCCTAAATTTTAACATTCGAAACAGGCTAATCAGTGCTTGTTAATAGTTGAATTATATATAGATCATAGCGAAGAGGACGGAATTGTCCTGAAGAAGCGTAGCGTTCGCCTTTGCCTCCGAATTTTTACCGCTATTGCGATATAATCAAACAAATTTGGAGGCAACAGCGATCGTAAGGATAATCCGTCCGCGTAGCGGTCATTGATCTACGTTATTTATTTTATCAAGCACCTTACTTCAATCCATGTAATTGTTTGAACTGTTCAGGAGACATCCCAGTATATCGCTTAAATTGTGCGCTGAAATAACTTGGATGGTCAAATCCTACCATTTGACCAATCTCCTGAATCCTTTTGCCGCTTTCCCTAAACATTAGAGCTTTGCTTAAATTTATTCGTTCTTGGTTCACATACACCATCGGCCTCATATTTAATATCTTTTTGAATAGCAGACACAAATACTGCGGTGTAATCATCGCGGTGTCTGCAAGTTCTTGCAATGATAACGGCCTATGGATGTTTGCTTCGATGTAGCTAAGAACTGGCGCAAGTCGATCTAGTTGGCGGTCAAGGGTGCCTGAATTCGTTAATTGCTGACTTAGATCAAGCAAAAAGGAATACAGCAATTTAGAGAATTCAATCCCTTGTGCTTCTTGTCTGGATTCAGCAATAGCCAACATCCCCCACAATTTTGATAGTAGAACTTCTCCATTCACTTGTCTTTCCCCCGAAGCTTGGATGCCACCATAAGCAAGCATACGCTCTGCCTCACGGCCATTAAATGATACCCAGACTAATTCCCATGGCGCTCTCAGCGGTCTATAGGTATGTGGAACTCCGGGATACAGAATAAAAGCCGATCCTGGACCAACCTTTATACGCCTCCCATCAACTAATAGCTCTCCCTCACCACTAATGATTTGATGATATTGAAAATCCGGGAATCCTTCGGTTCTCACCATCTCTTCCTGATGATCCCAATACCCCACTGTAGTTACATACACCGGCAACTGCGTAATCTGGTCATCAACCTTACCGAATATATATTTACTTTCCATAAGAACTCCGTTTCATATTGTGATAGTCACTTGAAAATTGTTGCATTTCTTTAGCAAAATTAGTTCTTTATAATGTGAATATAACACAATTACATTATAGAGCAGGAGTGCATTCAATGCGACAAAAGCTTGTTTATATACCCCCAGCTAATGGATATCCCGAGTGGGATAACAACCCTGAGTTATTTCAGGTAAACCGAATGGAAGCACACGCCACTTGGATCTCCTTTGATACCAAAGAGGAAGCATTCATTGGAGACTTCAAAGCTTCATCTAACTATTTATCATTAAATGGTCTATGGAAATTCGCCTATGCAGATACCCCAGATAAACGCATTCGTTCGTTTTATGAACAAGACTATGACTGCAGTTCTTGGGCTGAACTAACCGTCCCTTCCCATTGGCAATTACATGGTTACGATTATCCACAATACACAAATGTGAACTACCCGTGGAGTGAGCGAGAACCCGAGCTGAAACCACCATTTGCTCCTTCCAAATACAATCCGGTAGGCTCTTATGTACGGACCTTCACTGTTCCAGAAGGATGGGCGGAAAAACCCGTATTCATTAGTTTTCAAGGTGTCGAATCCGCTTTCTATGTTTGGGTCAACGGCGACTTAGTCGGTTACAGCGAAGATACATTTACTCCAGCGGAATTCGATATAACTCCTTATCTTACCCCAGGAGAGAATAAGTTAGCAGTTGAAGTCTACAAATGGTGTGATGCAAGCTGGCTGGAGGATCAGGATTTCTGGCGTCTTAGCGGTATTTTTAGAGATGTGTATTTATATACAGCGCCTGAGACACACATCTATGATTTCTTTGTTCGAACCGAACTAGATGATCAATACCGACATGCTGAACTGCAACTAGATGTGAAGCTCAAAGATTATTTCGCAAGAACAACGGAAGCAATCCATGTAGATGCCGAACTCTATGATCACAATCAGGACCCGGTGTTCGATAAGCCACTTTCACAAATTATTAACTTTAATGGTGCCTCAAACCAAACGTTTAGTCTGTCAGCATCTGTCTTAGATCCGTTAAAATGGAGTGCCGAACAACCAAATCTGTATACCTTAATCCTGTCACTGCGTAATGACAATGGTGATCTTCTCGAAGTAGTTCGCTGCCGTGTGGGTTTCCGGAAGTTTGAACTGAAAGACGGGTTAATGAAGATCAATGGGCAACGGATTGTTTTTAAAGGCGTTAATCGCCATGAATTTTCATGTGATACGGGCAGAGCGATTAGCGTGGATGACATGATACAAGACATACAATTAATGAAGGCTCACAACATCAATGCCGTTCGAACTTCACATTACCCGAATCAAACAACCTGGTATGAACTGTGTGATGAATATGGACTTTATGTCATTGATGAGACGAACCTGGAAACGCATGGATCATGGAGTTATGGACAGAAAGAACTAGGTGAACACACAGTTCCTGGTAGTAAACCTGAATGGCGCGACAATGTATTAGACCGGTGTAATTCAATGTTTCAGCGGGACAAAAACCACCCCTCGATTATCATCTGGTCACTCGGCAACGAATCGTTTGGTGGCGACAATTTTATTTCTATGTATGATTTCCTTAAGCAGGAGGATCCTACCCGGCTTGTCCATTACGAAGGTCAATTCCATTATCGCGAAAGTAGTGCAGCCTCTGATATCGAAAGTACGATGTACGTCAAACCGGTTGATGTGGAGAAATATGCCCTAAATGATCCCAAAAAACCTTACATTATATGCGAGTATAGTCATGCCATGGGTAACTCTTGTGGTGGCCTGCATCTGTATTGGGAGCTCTTTGAGAAATATGATATTTTACAAGGTGCGTTTATTTGGGACTGGATCGATCAAGCCATTCGTATTGAGCAAGCCGACGGAACTGTACAAATGGCTTACGGGGGAGACTTCGGTGAATCACCTCATGACGGGAATTTTTGCGGAAATGGCTTAATATTTGCTGACCACACCGTATCTCCGAAGCTTTATGAAGTGAAGAAATGCTACCAGAACGTCAAGTTCGAAGCAGTTGATATAGACAGTGGACATATCCGGGTAACTAACCGGAATCTATTCACGGATCTAGCAGAGCATGATCTAAAGTGGGAAGTAGCCTGCAATGGGCAAATAGTTCAAACTGGCGGGATAGATCTTACTGTACCAGCAGGAGATGTTGCTGAAATTACTGTTCCTTTCGTTCATGTTAATGAATCGACACCAGACGGTGAGTATGTTCTAACGCTCAGTGTGGTACTTAAAGAGCCTACTCTTTGGGCAGAAGTGGGTCATGAAGTGGCCTGGGAACAATTCGTCCTTCCTAATTCTAGGCATGAGGCTCTCCCTGCCCAGACAACAAGCAGTGATAGTGTTCATCTGAAGGAGCAGGCAGATCAGTTGATCGTTCAGGTTGCAGATGTCTGCTTACAATTCAATAAGTCAAACGGTTATCTATCCTCGATTCAGAACGAAGGCGAGGAGCTTCTACTTGAACCCGTACGTCCAAACTTCTGGCGTGCTGTTACGGATAACGATTTGGGTAACAAGCTTAACGAACGTTGCGCTGTTTGGAGAACGGTATGGGATACAAGCACACTCAACTCGTTTGAATGGCATAAAGATAGTGATGATGTTATCGTTCATGCCGAGTACTTATTGCATACCGTGCCTGTTTCCTCGCTTACATTGGAGTACAAAGTCGGTAGTAATGGATCCATCAACGTATTTGAAGAGTTTTCACCAGGTAAAGGGTTGCCTGAAATCCCCGAGATCGGGATGATGTTTGTGTTAAAAGATTCGCTCAACACCGTATCGTGGTATGGGCGTGGTCCTCATGAAAACTACTGGGATCGCAAAACAGGAGCACGTCTTGGTTATTTCTCTGGGCGTATCCAAGATCAATTTGTTCCTTACATCCGGCCCCAAGAATGCGGCAACAAGACGGATGTTCGCTATGCCAGCATCACGCAAGGGACGAATGGATCTGGCATCCGTATTGAAGGTGACCCAGTACTTGAACTTAATGCCCTTCCATGGACACCAGAGGAACTAGAAGCTCACGATCATGTATATAAACTGCCTGCTAGTAATAAAACGGTAGTAAGAGTGAACTACAAACAAATGGGTGTAGGTGGAGACGATAGCTGGAATGCACCAACGCATGAAGAGTTCACCCTACCAGCGGATAAAACTTATGGATTCCACTTTACGTTTCGCACAATTTAAACAAAAAAATCTCTCGCGTAATGGTTAGATGAAAGCACAGCCACAAGAATAGCCACAAGTTTGAGCTGCAGCCAATCTGTTAGACTTTTCTAACAATGGAGATGCAGTTCACTTGTGGCTACTCTTTTAATTTGATCACAAATCCTAACTCTTATAGATTACGGATGGTTACTCTCTACAGGTAAATGCGCAGGTTGCTCTTGTATGATCGTTCCGTCAATTAGATGTAACCAAGACTCGAACGCTCTCGATCCCTCCTGCAGTTCAATCACTCTTGCACCGATAGGAATGTCCGAATCCCATAGTATATAGCTCGATGATCTTCCATAACAAAGACGAATTCCATGTAACTCCCCCCAGTAATCATTGCCATGATCATGCCCAGCAAAGGTTCCCATGACATCACCCATCTCAACCATTGCGGTAAAGAGACCGCTGTTCACGCGAGGGGAGCTAACCTCATCTCTCTTTTCCCCATAACAAACGGCTGTGTTCCACACTTCTTGATACTCAGGTAAAGGAATATGTAAGAACGCTAGTGCAGGAACAGGTAGCCCGCCATTATCATCCTTGAGGTCCATCGATTGAGATACGTACCAATCTATTTGATCTCTATGGATCCAATCATATCCATTAATATGAGGGAGAGGTGAATAGCTACCACTATCCAAAAAGTATAGGGCTGCTGCTGATCTATCACCACTGCTATCCAACAACTTTAATATATAATTTCCTACACCGCTGACATGTTCTGCAGTACGTTCAGCGACACAATAGGCATGACTTAATTGTATATCCATCAAATGTTCTCTGCTTATACCCCCTTCTGAGTCATGATTACCGAAAATAGCAACCCATGGGACATTAAGCTCTTCAGGAGTCGCTACTACATTTCGGAATGACACTTCGGGATCCTTACAGCCTAAGCTCCCAATAACGTCGCCTGCAAACACAACAAGGTCGGGTTGCTCAGCAAGGATCACGTCTGACATCATCTTTGCGGTTCGTTCGTTAAGTTTACCTGCTTCATCCATGTACTCCGTATCAGAAAACTGTACAATTTTAAATCTACCATTGCGATTAAAGCTTAATAATCTGTTCAATTACTTCACGCTCCAACATAGTAGAATGACATTTCATGGATCAAAGGCTAGCACCCGAATTTGTAACGGTTAGAATGAGATGCCTCATTGGTCCACTCCTGATTATTGTACGTGCATTGTGCCACGGTGGCTATAGGGTTCTCGCGACAAAAAAAGAGAACCGCTCGAAAGCAGTTCTCTAACTCGCACACTATTATTCGGTTAATAACTCTTTCATTCTTGCTACAGCTTGCACACGACTACTAACTTCTAGTTTCTGATAAAGGTTATGTATATAGCGTTTGACCGTCCCTGGAGCAATAAAGAGTTGTTCGGCAATTTCACTGTTCGATCGTCCTTCCGTGATCAAGAGCATAATCTGCTTCTCCCGCTCGGTCAAAGAAACCAAAGCTATATTGTCATCTTTGCGACCAGCCGCTCGCTTCTGTCTTACACTCGAGGTAGTCAAGCTGAACGCTTGAAGCAGACGTTCCACATAGAGGCTTAACTCTTCCTCATCTAATCGCTTCTCCTTCAACCACCAGCTTAACAAGCGTAGCAGTGGTTTGCCTTCGTCTAGGAAAATACGGACATATCCTTCTGGCTCCGCTAGCTTTAATGCCTGATCCATTCTATCAACTGCAAGTGAATGCTGCCTTAGAGCATGATGACACAGTCCCATCAGGAGCAGTATCTCGATCTGACTGCCCAGACGATCCGCCCGCTTGGCTTCGATTAATAACACGGTTAACCACCGAATAGCTTCTTCTTGCTGATGATTGGCCATTAGAACACGTGCGAGTGTCACATGCTCGTACTCTCTCTGAACACTGGATTTATCCATAACCTGTAAATGACGTAACTGAATCCACTGTAGACCTGCATCCACGTCTCCTCTTGTCAGCTTGATCCGAACAAGCCTGGCCTCAAGCAACAACTGCCAATACGGTGAATGTACAGCCTCCATATCACTTATGGCTCCTGTTATCGTCTGCTCTGCTTCCAATAGATGACCTTCAGCCTGATAGATCTTGGATTGCAATATGTACCCTGGAGTCATCACACCCAGATTAGGCTCGATAGCGTTCGCAGACACGCCTTGGTCCAGTGCGATTATCGCTTCATCTAACCGATTCCATTCATAATTCAGATCGGCAAGAAACACAAAACCATGTCCTTGCAACGTAGCGTGGATGATAGCTCTTCGTTCTTCGGAAGTTGAGACCAGCGAAATCAAATTAGCCATTTTCTTCAATCTTCCACCAAACCCAATTGGTCCGCGATAAAGCAGTGCTTCACCTAAATTAACAACATGTACAATCGAAGGAAACCGCAGTAATCCCTCTCGGTTGACATCCAGTGCTTGGATAAACGAAGCTACATCCCCCTGATAGAAATCGAGTGATGCACCATATAATCCCATCCGCATCTGAACCTCCTTCATTACCTCGGGAGTAAAAGTAGAAGCTTCTATAGTAAGAATCTGTTCGACACGTTCTAGGAAACGTCTAGCATCTGCAATATGCCCTGATCTTGCCATGGTTCCCGCTTGAAAATAGAATAAATCAGGGCGATGGATAATGTTCAGAAGTGGCGTCTGCCCCAGCCATAACTTAAGCCTCGATTCCTCTCCTTGTGTGATGATCGCGGAGAAATTCCGTTCCATCATATGCGCGGCTATCTCATGGTCACCGCTAGTTAGTGCATGCTGGATCGCCTCCATAAACATGCCTTGGCTCTCATACCAGTGATAGGCTCTACGATGCAACTCAGCGATTTCCTCAGCATTACATTTATGTTGTAATCTTTCCCTCAGCATGTCAGCAAAAAGATGATGATACCTAAACCAGACCCGCGTATCATCCAAGGGTATAAGAAACATTTGGGAGCTCTCAAGAGTATGAACTAATTCTGATGAATGAGGGTTTCCTGTAACTGCTTCAGCAAGCAACGCACTAAATCGATCCAATATAGAAGTTTGCAATAATAAAGACTGAAGCTGTTCCGATTGCCTTAGCAGCACTTCATCCATCAAGTAGTCAAGCACATAGCGATGATTACCAGCGAACGATTGGATAAAAGAGGCATGATCACTTCTTCCAGACATGGATAAGAAAGCAAGGATCAGACCTGCTGCCCATCCTTCCGTCTTCTCTTCCAATAAGACAAGATCTTCCAAAGAGAGCGCGTGACCCAGTGACTTGTGTTCCAGTAGTTGAATCTCATTCCTTGTGAACCGTAAATCCAAGCTATCTAGTTGCATCAATTGCGAACGAACTCTTAAGCGTGATAATGGAAAAGAAGCAGGAGGAAGATTTCTGCTCATTAAGATCAGATGAATATGAAGAGGGAGATGTTCAAGAAGAAAGCAAATACTATCATGAATATCTAAATTATCAATCACATGATAATCGTCTAGCACTAGAACCAGTTCATACGATAGTTGATTCAATTCATGCAACATAAACGAAACCATCGCTTCCACAGATGCACCGCGGGAGGATTGATAAAAGTAATCTGCCCTTCTTGCAAAACCAGGTGAACACTTATCAACCGCAGCTGCGATATAAGTCCAGAATCGGTTAAAATCATTATCTACGGATTCCAAAGAAACCCAACATGCTTTGAGATTACACTGAGTGACCCAACTGCTAACAAGAGTCGTCTTGCCAGATCCCGCTGGAGCAGTAACGAGTGTCAACCTGAACCTTACACTCTCATTTAGCTGCTCCATCAACCGAGGCCTTGGCACATAATGGCTGTTAACCGATGGAAATGAGATTTTGGAAGTTAAAATGAGTGGTCTCATATGAATAACTTTATCCATATTTAATTGTCGATTATTATCCATAAACTAACCTGCTCTCTATGAAAAAAGGCACATTTTTATGAGTAATTCGACATTTATTGCCAAACCCCTTTTTGATTCGTCCTATTTTTTCATGTTTCATTAAGTGACCGACACCTTGTAAGCATCGACATTGAGCACAGTCCCTTTGATAGTCAATGTGGCATTGTAATAACCCCGAACACCATTTGGCTTGCATTTATAATCACCAGAACACCCACATACAAAGAATTTAGTCTTGGTATATCCGGGATAAATGTTACTAAGCTTCCGATAAAATTTATGCCCATGATGTGTGAAAATGGCCAGCACCTTATCTCTCACTTTTACAGGAATGGCCGTAAAAAACTTACTAGTCTCCGCCCCACTCAACACATGACTAGGATCAACCGTAATCCCGCTCACTTTCAAAGGCCAATGGAAATCAATAATATAATAATGCTGATCATCCAAATTTTTTAACAAGCTTATACTAGCTGGAGTGAACTTTCCAAGTGCACAATCAAGCCATACATACTTCACCTTAGCCTGCGTTCCCGGAAAATTCATTTGTCCGGCAACAGCTCCTAAATATTTTGTAAATAAGGGCTGAGTACTTGCCTCCCAATTGCCTATGGATGCTTTATAAGGGATGCTCCCAAGCGTGCTTGTAACTGCATCCTTAAAATCCTTATAGTAGGCATCTGCGTTATTCCCATGATTAGCTCCCGCTTGTGTGTTATCCCCCCCGAAAATTACAAACTTTTTGTTCCCGCTGCTCACAGCTTTGGGCAGAAGGTTTCTAAAGATGCTTGAACTGTTGCCATACCCCACATGACTATCACCAATAACCGCAAATCCGATGGTTTTGGCTGTTACTTTCGGACTCAAGCTGCGTTTGGGTTTGCGCTTGGGTTGAAGTTGAGATTTAAGTCTCGCTAGAAGGCCCCGCTTCCTCCCATGAACTACCTGCCTTTTCACATGAACCACCTCTTTGTAATAGATTAAGTACACCTAGTGTTATTTATATTCGATACGGTTGGGTAACTCTTGGACCGCTCCGAGAGAATGTAGATTAATCGAGAACAATAGACCCCTCACCTCCTTCAAGGTAAACAAATAACGCGCTGACGAGAGAATGGTTATCTCCTCTCGTCAGCGCGTTATTTAGTAAACCAAGTTTAGCGCTAGTAACTATGATTTCGCACAGCTTGTTTTAGTAAATGAAAATCTCATCTAAAGGCGTTCCGTCACAATGATTAAAATCAATCCCTAAAATTTTTGCTATCGTAGGGGCTATATCTACCATTTCAATATCCCCGATGTGATAGCCATTTTTAACCTTATCTCCGGAGACAACCACGTTGCATCTATAATCGTCTTTATCAGGAGAATAGCCATGAGTCGCATATTTAACGCCTTGCTTGTCCAAATCGACAATCGTTGGTTCATCCATGCTCTCATCGAAACAATAACCTCGCTTAGCTTCAAGCATATACTTTGTTGTTTGGCCCACATGAAAATGATCCAGTTCATCTCTAGCATATATTTTTTCTATTCCAAAAGAGTCATCGTTCATATACTCCCCAATAACAGCTAATGCTGATTGTTCAGCTTCTTCATCACCCTGTTTGATATGCAGGTAAGCCGATCCTCCCCCACATTGAAAATAAGCTCTCCACTTCATTTCGCCGTTATCTTCATAGATCAGACCTTTTTCCTGCAAAAGATTGTTCAAATGTACTTTGTATCTAACATTGAACTGTCCATGATCACCCAAAACCAAATAAATCGTATCATCTTTTATACCTGCTTCATCGACTGCCTGCATAATATCGCCTAGCCTTTTATCCATACGTGTGACTACCTGCATTACTTCGTCGCTGTCAGTCCCATAAGCGTGCTTGGTATCATCCAGATCAATCATATGCATCATGAGCAGATTAGGCTTTTTGCGCTTAATCGTTTCTATAGCACAATTTGTTGTGAAGTCATCCAGATAGGGCTGCTCAATCCCTTTTCGAACTCGTCCGTATTTCAGCTCCATCTCGATACAGTATAAGGGACTACCACTTTTCAATATCTTCAGTGCCTGATTTTCGTTATTTTAGGCTCTGATTTCAGGTATATTGTATTTGATTGAGGATTTACCTGATACCGGCCATAGGATTCCGGCTGTGCTCAGGTTATGTTCGCGCGCAGCATCATAAATCGTGGGCACCTTTATATCATTTCTAAACCAGAACCAGCTTTGCTCCTCTTCCTTAACAAACGGCTGAAGCGGATTATTGTGATGTATGCCATGTTTATCCGGATATACACCGGTTGCTATTGTAGTGTGCACCACATAAGTGAGCGTGGGATACACACTTTTCAATTTATTGCTATGCGCTCCGTTGTTAATTAATTTCGATAAGTTTGGAAGACGGCTTGCCATTTCCCATTGGTCTTCTGAAAAGGCATCGTATGAGATGACGATCAGATGTTTGGCCATTGCCGTTTGTTCTGTAATTGATTTCATAAGGTTACCCCTTGTCTATCATCAAGTTCAGGCTGCTCTTTAGGTAAAGTTATAAATACGAAAAATCCAGCGATAAATAATGGAATAATTGCTAAAATACTAAATTTTGCATTGCCTGTTAAGGTTGTTGTTAAAGACATCACAGCAGGACCAACAATCGCCGCGAACTTGCCAAAGATATTGTAAAAGCCAAAGAATTCATTCGAATTTTCTTTAGGAATAATCTTCGCATAATAGGATCTACTGAGCGCCTGAATTCCGCCCTGAGCAGATCCAATTAATACACCCAGAATAAATATATGCCAAACTGAAGTGATAAAATAAGCAGCGATACAGGAAATGATGTATGTAAAAATGCCCACGATGATCATCGTTCTAGCTGAGTATTTTTTGGCGAGATTACCGTAAAGGATTGCACAAGGAAAAGCAACGATCTGGATGACTAATAAAATTCCCAGTAAGCTGAAGGTGTCCAAGGCATCCGTACCCAAAACTGATGTGGCATATGGAACCACCATTTTAATGATCGTATCTACCCCATCTATATAAAGAAAGTAGGCAATTAAAAAAACAAATACCACTTTATGCTGTCTGACATTCTTGAATGTGTCTCCCAGTCTTTTAAAGCTATTAATAATCGGTTTTGGTTCAGGTTCAATGTAAAATCTCTGCTGCACATCCTTGATCATAGGCATGGTCAACAATCCCCACCAAAGGGCAGTGATTATAAATCCAATCTGATAACCGATCGATTTATCCATCCCCATAAATAGAATCAATAGTAGACTGATACCAAATGGAATGACGCTGGCGATATATCCAAAAGCAAAGCCTTTTGAGGATACCTTATCCATCCTTTCATCAGTGGTTATATCCACGAGAAAGGAGTCATAAAAAATATTAGCTCCAGCAAAACCTATGACTGACAGGATATAGAATACAATCAATAACTGCCACTGTCCACTCGCAGGTGCAACGAACGCCAGTGAAGCTGTAGCCAGTACGCCGATCAAAGAGAAAAATACGAAGAAGCGCTTTTTCTTATCCTTATAATCTGCCATCGTCCCTAAAATCGGACTAAGAATAGCCACCAGAATACTTGCAATCGAATTAAAATACCCCAAATCCATGCTGTTGTTTACATTCGAAAACATCCCGAATACGATAGGCAGTAAAGCAGTTGTAACCGCCATGGAATAGGCCGAATTGCCGCAGTCATATAAAATCCATGATTTTTCCTCTTTGCTTAGTTTCATCTAACAGCCACCTTTTCACCTAGTTGTTACTGTTATATCACTTATGCATAAGAGGCGTGTTAAATTAATGTTAAACTACATATCGACACTCAAACTATCCTTATAAAGCTTGCCACCGCTTTCTCGACATATAGGCAAGTAATAGCGCACCAATACCTATTAGAATATAAATAAAACTCATACTCCAGGCATTCAATCCGACACCAGCTACCCACGAGTCTTCCGTTGTCCGCACTTCGCCCATAAAATTTAGAAAAGGCATTTTGTTAAATGGACCCAGATACCAGATGATCATGTACAGCACTTCAAAGGTTCGATTCGTCTTCGTCAGTACACCAGAGGCTAGAGCTAAGCTTGGGATCAAAATAACACCCGCCACCCAATACGCCAAAGCTTCCACATTCCCCTCCAAAATGAACCGTATGGCCATGCCGCTCCCTGTTAGACAGGTCAGCATGACAGCGGAAACCCATACTGCTGATAACTGCCTTATGACGAATCGGGGAGTCGAAGCAACTAGATCATATGTCTGATGGCGTGCTTCTCGACTTCCTATGCCCGACCATAACATCAGCGGCCAAATCCAAGCTATCGGTCCTATCATCCCCTGTGAGGTAGATGATGCAGGCAAAAGGATGCAGAGAATGATTAAAATGCTTGTTATCCCGAACCAAACCATAGAAGCACCGCTCATCATCAAGCGCCATTCTGCAAACACCAAAGCTAGGAAGGACTTGCGGACTTTCACCGGAGTAAGATCAGCAACTTGAATGCTTTGGAACGATTCCCCCTTATCATTATCGATCAAATCGGCGACCGCAGGATCCCTAACTACTTGCTGACTGCTTCCACTCTCTTTCTTTACCTTGATTGAATCCTCCTTAAAGCCACGAAACAACAAGGTTGCCCCCATAATGACTAAGAAGGCCAGAATGAAATACAAGGCTCGTTGTTGCATGATTGCTGCTGTCCATTCTACGCCTTGCCATTCGAACAGCTCTAGTGGTTGCTCTAGAACGAGAATCCCAATACTATAGGAACCCGTAAAGTCCGGGTGAATCGACACAACCTCATTCATCATATCTGACGTAATGATTTCCGTTCCAAATGCCGAAAAGCTAGAGCTAGTACCGATAATTATATACAGGAAAAAATAGAGTACATTCCCTAGCCCTCCTTGCAGAACTGGCCTTGTTTCGAACAACACGGCTAAGGCAGCAACGACAGCCATGACAGGCAACGCCATGAATACAAATGGAGACAGCAATTGCCACAGCTCAACTTGCATCACCTCTCCCCTTACCACCTGCATGATCAGAGCGACGATTAAGATAAAGAATACGATAATCGATAGAACAGCGAAGTTGCTGAGCGCCTTCCCGAGTAAGTAGTGGAATTTTTTCACCGAGGTCGATGCGATGATTTGCCCGACTCGGGTCCGTTCGTCCCTTAGAATGCTGTTCTTCACCAAATAGAATCCAAACAAACTGAGGAATAAGGTCGTGGAGAGGGCGACGGCTCCACCTACCCAGGCTGAATTATAGATCCCCCGATATTTGTCAAAATAAAGCGTTACGAATCCAGCATCCGCGGGAGGTACGAAGAAATAAGCAACCAGCATGGTGATGCCCAGTGTGACTAAAAAGGAATATTGTCTGATTCTTTCGAGAAGATCAGCACGGGCAATATGATAGATCGTACGAATGCCATTCATCCTAGACCTCCCCCTGCTTCATCCTGATGTAGAGATAGGCATCTTCAAGAGTGGGATTCGCTTCTATCGCTTCAGGTAGTGGCGGAACATCCGAGACGATACGAAGCTGCAAGCCATTATCCTGCCTTATTGTACCGCTGATTGTCCATTTGGCCCGGGCATTCTGAATCTCTTCATCCGGAATGATCACGGACCAGACCTTTCCTCGAACACTGCGTAAGAGACTAGCTGGATCGGAGTGAGCCAGCAGTCTTCCTTCGGATAGAATAGCAATCTGATCTGCGGTCGCTTCAATATCTGATAGGATGTGTGTGGAGAAAACGATGATTCGATCCCCAGATAAATCTGTCAGCAAGCTGCGAAACCTTACACGCTCTTCCGGGTCTAGTCCAACAGTTGGCTCGTCGATAACCAGCAATCGCGGATCATTAAGAAGAGCCTGAGCAATGCCAATCCGTTGGCGCATACCACCGGAAAAGCTGCCGATTGAACGCTTCAGCGCATGATGTAAGTTCAGAAGCTCCAAAAGCTCCATGATTCGCTTCTTCGTCTGGCGTCCACCCAAGCCTTTTAAAGCTGCTGCATATTCCAAAAATTCGATAGGGTTTAAGTGAGGATACACACCAAAATCCTGTGGCAGATAACCAAGCATCTGCCGCAGTTCATCGGGTTCTTTCCTAATATCGATCCCATTCCAGGTAACTGTTCCAGTCGTTGGTTGCGATATGGTCGCAAGAATACGCATAAGTGTTGATTTGCCAGCGCCATTAGGACCTAGCAAGCCCACTATTCCTTTTTTCATATGTAGATTCATTTCCCGTAACGCCCAGACGTCACCTTTATATTGTTTACTCACTTGTTTAATCTCCAGCTGCATGTCCTTTCCCCCTCATTCTCTATGTACTATAAGAGGTTGTTCAAAAAGTCCGCTTTTGATCACGAAGTGTCTCAAGAAGCTGATTCGGCATCGAATCTTGAATTCAGCCGGGCCTTCCGGTGCTCACGTACCCACTACGTACGTTCCGCTCCTCTGTCCCTATCTTCATCCAAGCTTCTTGGTGCTGAAAACCGACCTTTTTGAACTCGCACTATAAGAGAAATTGTAGAGGATGAAAGTAACATTCAGGTAAACGACAGACGAATTCTAGGCTAACTTTACAGCGGGAGCATGAGCGTTATACTTGTGCCGACGTTAACAGTGCTAGTCACACGAATGTCTCCTCCATGTGCCAACACCAGCTGTTTGGCAATCGCCATACCAAGTCCCGTCCCCTCCGAGCGTGAATCGGTAGTCGTCCCTCGGTAATATTTATTGAAAAGACCTTCCAATGACTCCTCGTCCATCCCAATTCCATCATCGGTAATCCTAATGTTTAGGTGAGTAGTTCGCGTGATTTGGATGTGGACCTTCGTCCCGGCTGGATTATGCAAAATGGCGTTAAGCAACAGATTGTTTAGCGCCCGCCCAAGTAACTTGATGTCCAACAGCTTCTCCAAATAGGGTTCGTCGGCTTCAAAAGACAAGTTATAACCAACAGCCCTCGGATCATTGGCCACATCAACCATTATTCTTTTCACATATTCAACGAGGTCCGTTGGTTCCAAATTTAGAGGGAGCTGTTGGTCATCCATTCGAAAAGATAAATTCAAATCGCCAATGAGCTCTTGCATATGATCGGCTTTATGCTCAATCTCCATCAAAAACTTCGTTTTTTCTTCCGTATTCCATTCATAGTGAGGGGTAAGCAGCATAGAGGAATACCCTTTAATATAGGTGAGCGGGGTTTTTAAATCGTGGGAAATACCAGCAATCCACTCTTTTTGCATGTTATCGCTATGGCTTCTAGCCTGCTTGCTTGTCTCTAAGACATCCGCTAAGGTATGTAATTGAACAATTAGCTCTTTATACAAGTGATAGGGTCTCTTTAGCTTTTTTTTGTTTCTGGAATAAATTTTGCGATGATGATCTGGCTCCACGTATATACCACTGGCCAACCGATTAATCCAACCTATGATGTAGAATAGCGGCTTCCCTATCGTCCAGCCAAGAAATAGCACAAAGAATACGATAAGGAGGAGCATGCCGTTCAGCACGAAAGCATCCTGCCTATCCCCCTCCTGGGGCAATAGCCATTCTATTAGAACAAAAAGCTCTATGTTTATGAGCACGGCTAGAAGAACCAGACTTAGGGTTACATGAATTGCAAGACGAAAGATGAGACGAAAATTAACTTTCATGAGCAGATCCTTTCTTCGGTGGAAGGAACTTGTAACCGATACCCCGCAAATTTACAATAAGCTTCGGATCAGCCGGATCTGCCTCCAGCTTTTTTCTAAGTCTTGATAGATGGATAACGACTGTTTTCTCATCCCCCATCAGCGCCTTCCCCCATACTTGCTCATACAATTGAAGGGCCGTGAACACCTGGTTTGGATTCTCGCACAGAAAAACGAGTAACTCGAATTCTTTGGCTGGGCAATGAATATCGGTTCCATTGACCATCACCTGAGCAGAAGATTTATTCACAACAAATACACCGTAATCAAAAATGTTTGATTTATGTAGGACACGTGGTTGATACAGACTTTGCCGACGTAGATGAGTCTGGACCCTCGCAACAACCTCAAGCGGGTTGAAGGGCTTGGTGATATAGTCGTCCCCACCAATGCCGAGCCCCATTAATTTATCCAAATCACCTGAGCGTGCAGTCAGGAATAGAATCGGAACCGACGTAAGCCTGCGGATGTCTTGGCACAGGGCAAAACCATCCGTATCGGGTAGCATTACGTCGAGCACGATAAGATCAAATGAAGTAGCCTCGACTCGGCGCAAAGCCTCGCTTCCTGTAGTCACTGTGACAACTCGTTCGAATCCTTCTTTTTTCAATAATGTTTCTAGCATGGTCAAAATACCTTGTTCATCATCAACCAATAAGATAGTCTCGCTACGCAATCTTACCCCTGCCTTTATATGTATAATGTAGAACGGAAGTAGCCTCGGATAAAATAAATCTCTTTCCTCACATTCTGCATCTTACCATATAAATCCTCTGTTGGTGGGCGGTGAATGTAACATGTAAAAAACATGAGCACACTCAGCATAGTTAGGAATCATCGCTAAATAAAACAGAAATAGATAATTCAAAGCAAGCCTCGAACCCATACCGGATTCGGGGCTTTTTAAATACCAATCATCATGAACTCGTTACGTTTCAATAAGCTCGTGCGTCTGGTCGCTCAATTCCAGCATTTCCACCAAGTAAGGGTTCAAGAATACACCCGAAGGATCAAGCTCTTGTCGAAGACGAAGAAATGCATCCCACTTCGGATATACCGATCGGAGCTGCTCCGCGCGCATCGTGTGCATTTTGCCCCAATGAGGTCTCCCGCCATACTGTCTGAAGATATCCTCTACTTTGGCAAAAAAATCAGCATACTCCATCCCCCGATACATATGTACAGCGATATAGGCAGAATCACGTCCAGTCGCCGGACTGAGCCATACATCGTCTCCCTGTACATAGCGGCATTCGATTGGAAAATGAACAGCAAATCGATACCGATCTACCGCATTACGTATTTCCTCCAGTACGATTCGCATGTGATCTACCGGTACGCTGTACTCCATTTCGTTAAACCGAACGAGCCGTGGCGTCGCAAAAATGCGGTGACTATACCCCACTTCTTGTACATCCGGTACACCTGCTGCCGATAATCGGCTTATCGACTTACAAAGGCGCGGAATGATGCGGCAGCACTCCGACATAACCCAGAACAACACATTCTCCATCAGCAAGACCTTCCAATAACTCCAACGGCTTGGCGTTCCGGGGACCTCATCCGTCTTATTGGTCAGTTTTATTTGAGCGACATCCGTATAAGGGAACCAATAAAATTCGAAATGACGGTTTTCCTTTTTGAATAGATCCAGGTGATCAAAGCATTGGGAGAATGATATTTTGCGACTCGTATAGCGAAGTGCATACGAAGGTACAACACGTAGCTTCACCTTCACGATAATCCCGAACATCCCTAATGACACCTGCATCGCCCGAATAAGCTCTTTGTCCTGCTCGGCTGAACATTCGATAGTTTCCCCAGTCGCTATCACCACCGTCAAGCCTACCGCTTGAGTTGCGAGGCTCCCGAGCCGCGCTCCCGTCCCATGTGTTCCTGTACTGATCGCTCCTGCAATGGATTGCGCATTAATATCGCCAAGATTCTCTTGCGCAACGCCAAAGGCATGCAATTCTTCCCCGAGTCGGTCCAGTTTCGTTCCGCCCCACACTTCAGCAATGCCCTTCTCCGAATCAACAGCAATCACACCCTGCAATTGATCCAAGGAGACCAATACATCATCGGTCTGGACTAGCCTCGTAAATGAATGTCCAGATCCCACGACACGCAGTTTCCATCCTACGGCGGCGCATGTCTTAACAATCTCGACCACCTCTTCTATGCTGGCAGGATATACGATACTACTCGGCAATCCACGTACGAGTCCTGACCAATTCCGCCATTCTTTCTTATTGCGCTCCTTCAAATTTATAGATAACATAGCCCGTCCCCACGATATGTCGTCGTCTCGCCAACGATACCGTTATTCGAAATGTAGTAGAGATGTGTGAATCGTTCGCATAACTCTCCTGCTTTGCTATGACGCATAAAGATCGGATCGCCGAGTTCCAGCTCTTCTGGCCCGTTGTAGCGAATTGGTGTCTGGACTTCGCCTGCCCCTTCCATTGCAAGGAGTGAAGCACCTTGTGGTAGGTATGGACGCGGCAGTTTGTCGCTGCCTCCAGCTCCCGAAGCCGTGTACCCACCGCCTAAGCAGGTGTAGAGATCACCGCGCGGCTGACGCACGATCTCGATCGCATATCCTGCGGCGGGAAGCAAAGTAAAGTCCCGGTAGTGGTCAAATAGACCGGGCGAATAAAACCCCGATCCAGCCGTGACTTCGGTGACGACTGGCTCCACGCTACTTGTATGAAGACTGCCCGTGCCACCTGCATTCACAAACCGCAGTGGAGGAAGGCCCATGCGCTCGATCGCCGCGACTAGCTCCGCCCGCCGGATAGCGGCTTCACGGATCGAGCGGCGCTTGAGTAACTGCACGAACGCATTCTTCAGAGCCTGCCTCGGCACACGGTCGCCTAAGCCTGCAACCTGCGCTTCGTAACCCATGAGCCCCTCGAGCACGACATGCTTCGACTGCGCGATGCGCTTGATGAGGTCAAGCGCTGCATCTGTGGAGCGTATAGGTGAGCGCCATACACCGAAATGCAACCCCGGGACATCTATCGACAAATCGATGTCCACACAGAGCGGCAACACCACGCCGTACTTGGCGGCTGCCACTTCCGCCTGCTCGACATGCGCCCTGCAGTCGACCATCATCGTGATGCTGCACCCTTCACGCTGATGCCTCGCGACGGACGCGAGCTGGCGTGCGTCCACCGCTGGATAGCCCAGCAGCAAGTCGGTGAATCCTTGCTCCGCGAGATAGAGTGCTTCAGGCACCGTGAAGCACATGATCCCCTGAAACTGTGCATTTTCCTGAAGAATGCGCCGGAGCACATCAACAGAACGGATCGATTTACTCGCAATACGGATCTTCTTCCCACTCGCCCGTTGAAGAACGCTCTGAATATTCTGCTCCAGCATATCCAGATCAACGAAGGCAAATGGCATCGGAATCCCGGTGCAAACTTCCTTATAGTAACGATAATCACGCACTTAACCCGACCTCCCTTATAGGGTAGATACATAATTTCTTGTACTATTAATATTCTTACAATAGAGAGATAGTCCATTATTTCGGGCTCTCACAGGAGCCAATTGCGGGAGTAACCATTGGCTTGGGTTACGAGGGCACTACCCCGCCCGATCCTATTCCCAGATGTATCAAATGTCCTATCACTCGCTCCTTGATAGAACAGAGATTTCTCATCGGAATAAATAAAAACTCTCCTGAGTGGTTCCAAATGGAATCACACAGGAGAGTAGGTACAACATATTTATCTCACCGCTTCGCCTTATAAAACTCATGATAGAGCTTCATGAGCGCCCGCTTCTCAATCCTTGACACATAGGAACGGGAAATGCCGAGCTCTTTGGCGATTTCGCGTTGGGTCCGTTCTTCTCCCCCATGCTCCAACCCGAATCTTCCTTTTATCACTTCCTGCTCCCGTGCGTCCAAGATATCGAGATTTCGGTAAATTTTACTCTTCTCCATCTTCAGTTGCACCCGATCGAAGACCTGAGGTTGTGGACACGAAACGATGTCATTTCTTAATGAAAATGCTGATACTCAATGAGTATTCTTTAAAGTCGGGCCGCCACCATTGCATCAAGTTGAATTTTCAGTTCTGCCCTATACATTCTGCTATTTGCTCTAAGTGGTTAAGCGTTCTTTTAGTGCAACAGAAAAAGCCGGCGTCATGGCGAACGATAACATCACCTTGATTGACCGGCTCTTCCCTTATCAGTTATTTATTAATCTTGTCAAGCAATCGCGAGATAATTTGCGCACTTTCTGCACGGTTTACTTTTTCTTGAGGCATGAATAAATCCTTGCCACGGCCGCTGATTAAGCCAAGTTCCTGTGCAGCAGCAACCGCATCTACAGCCCAGCCGCTGATCGTCCCCGCATCTTTAAAATTACTCATTTGATGAATGGCAGCATTCTGCCCAGTTTGAAATAGATAAGCTTTGTAAATCATGGCCGCCATTTCTTCACGGCTTATGGTTTCCTCTGGTGCGAACGTATCCTTGGTTTTTCCGGTTATGATTCCCGTTTCGTATGCCGCGGCAATGGATGAAGCATACCATTTCGTCGGATCAACATCTTGAAATGCAGTTGAGTTCGAGGCCTTTATTCTCAGTGCCCGGCTAATAAACGAGACAAACTCAGCTCGGGTCACGTTTTGCTTGGGTGCAAATGCCGTATCGCTTACACCGAGAACTATCTGCTTCGCAGCCATCTTCTTGATCACGTCATGAGCCCAATAAGATCCATGAACATCAGTAAACGATTTGTCATAGATAAGGATGGCATACATACTGAAATGGCTCACTTCCGCAGTCATCCTATCGCTTGCATAGGTTCCGCCCGCATACTCCAAGCTGCCGTCATCGGCGATAGAATGGATTCCAGCCAGAGCCAGGCGGGAATTCTCATTTAAACTCAGCCTGATTGTGACTGGTTTGGAGAATTTCTCAAGCTTAAGCGCTGTTCCATCGGCCTTCACAATAGATAATTTGAAGGTATAGATCTCTCCTAAAGCTGAAATGTCCGCTTTATTCTTGCTTTGGACCCGTTCCATCAGTTCTTTAATCTGATCTGCCGATAATATGTCTATTTCAAAGGAGATTTGGGCACGTTCAAGTTCTTCTCTTGTAACCAGCCCTTGCAAATCCTTCAATATTTCGGCGGAAACTTCGATCTCTGCTCCACTATGTTTAATCTTCAAAGCGTTCTTGCCGTCGTTTGCCGCCGTTTTAACCGGGAATAGCACCTGCCGTTCACCCTTAGCCAATTCGAATGAAAGGCTATTTTGACTGTCCGGTTTACTTGGGGTAACTCCGTTGCGTACAGAGCTGTCCATATCGACAGGATTGGATGGAGCAGGTGGATCGATCGGTTCTGTCGGATCTGTTGGATCGGTGGGATTCTTCACCTTAACCGGTACGTTGAAATCATCGACGTTAAAATGTCCAAACCCGCCAGTGGATTGGTCAACCACCTTAATGTAAAGCTCTTCGCCGATATACTGCGACGCATCCCAAATCTTCCTTTGATATTCCTCATAATTGGTTGCGGTCTCTTTAAACAACTCTTTGCCGTCCAATGCCCGGACCAGCGCAACATACAGCTTATCCAGATCACGCCCGCCGCTGACAAGGAAATTAATCACACCATTCCCGCCAAGAACAAAATTTTGTGATTTCAGCGTTCCTGTTAAGCTATCACCACCGCCTGCCTCATTGAAACCCCACAAATGATAGCCGCCTGGTATTTTTTGCGACGGATTGAAATAGATCGTATCCCAGAAAAACTGGACATGGGTCACATGGACATTCTGGAAGGCATCTCCTTCCGGTATCCAGCCTGTTAAATCGCCAGTAGCAAAATCATGGTTAGGTAGATCCGTAATATCCGTATACACCGAGTTGTCCCAGTTATCTGGAACATAGACCGGAGGAGCTGGTTCACCCGTCAAGGCATTCATATTCCATACTTCCATCGACTTGACCGTAATATCTTTGTCGGCCCAGACCTTCAAGCCTAGTGAGTCGTATCGGCCTACGTAGACGCGGGTTGTCAGCTTTTTCTTATAATTAGCAAAGGCTTCGATAACCGAGCGGTCCAGGAAAATATGAAGCTTCAGGTTCTCTCCGTCAAGTTCGACGTATCCGCCTTGAATACCATCCACGCGTACATCCGGGTCAATGCTGCTCTTGGTACGATCCACATTAAAGGTTCCGTCCGTCTTATCATAGTAAATCAGCGTTTCCTCCTGTCCATTGTCGGTACGCCGCACCTTAAGACCGAATTTCTGGGCATCGCCTGGATCGATTTCCATCACAATTTCCAGCATGTCTCCTTTGACATTATGGATCAATTGATTGGCAGTCTGCATATTTTTGTCCGCAAAATCAACTAATTTAGTACCCCGGAGACTCTGTAATTCTTGAATCGGCTCAATGCGCAATTCATCATGCTCATCCAGGCTTAGGGAAACTGGCAGCGCCAGATTATGAGCCCATCCCGCTTGATATTCCGCCTGCGGCGTTCTTACGTTTTGTACCATGGAGTAAACGACCGTTCTTCCGTCAGGTGTGACCATCCCGCTCTCTGCGGTTAGATAACCATCGCCTACATCCATTTTGGACGGTGTCTCCTGATCAGGTATAAATTTAAAATTGTCCCTGTCCCAGGTTCCAATCCAATAAAAAACCTCAACATCTCTTTTCACATCATTAGCTGGAGCAACATGCTCCGGTTTTTCATGGGGATTAACCATAAAAATGTGCTTTTGCTTGCCCGTACTATCTTGGCCTAATGGCAATAATACCGGTAGTTCCCATACCGTACCGAGCTCCGGATATAGATTTCTGTCACTAACGTATAAAGGCCCCTTATACTCCCAGTTGTACATATCGTCGGATACATACACCAAAGCTGTGCCGCTGCTGAAGTCTTGAAGGCCAGACGTCACTAACTGATACCATTTATCTACCTCTTCGTCGTACCATACAAATGGGTCCCGAAACTCATTATGGATGCCATTTCCATTCTGTTCTGTAACGGGTTCGGGATATTTCACCCATTGCTCTAAATTGGGATCCGACAAATCGGCCGGAGTCGCCAATCCTGTTCTTTGGTTCGGCGACAACGAGTCATTTCCGGCAGTATAGAATAGTACCGGATTGCCGTTGCGATCATATGCCGCGCTGCCTGACCAGGCTCCATCCGGATCAAGGCTGCCAGCTTCAGGAGCAAGAGCAGGTCTCACATTTTCCCAATGAACCATATCTTCACTCACCCAATGGCCCCAATGGATTTGATGCCAGTATGGACCTTGCGGGTTATGCTGATAAAATAAATGGTATTTGCCGTTATAATAAATTGGTGCATGCGCTTCATTCATCCAGTTCTGCGGCGGCATTGCGTGGTACTGGGGACGGTGCTGATCTCCGTCAAACACACTTGGATCCTCATCAATATCGCCATTCGGGATTTCCGGAACCGAGCCGCCATGAAGCGCTTTCACATCCTCGTATTCAGTAAGGATCTCCTGAGGAGTAAGGGCTTTGTTCTGCAACTTCACTTCATCGATAAGTCCGCTAAACATATTGTAGGAGAATAAACCTGCCAACTCTACCGGTTTATTATTTTTACCGATCATAAGATTTTCAGTAGATGGTGTAATCGGAATATCAACGGGGGTAGCTTGGGAAGCCACTTCCTCACCGTTCAAGTACAACTTAATGATTCCATCCTTCTTGTCGAAAGTAGCTGCCATATAATTCCAATTGTATTTTTCTAATGGATGATCTTTGACCCATACCTGAATCCACTGGCCGCCAATACCGACCTGCATCGACCAAGTGCCGTGCCGGTACATGCCAAGCTCGAAGCCTTCCGCGTTATCTTGATCAGATTGGCTAATGATTGTAGACAGCTTGTTTCCGTCTCCCCATTCATAGCTACGTGGTGCAACCCAGGCTTCAAGCGTTATCGCATCACGTACTGGAACAACATTTTTTGCATTAATATCGATATCATTCGAGTAACCATCAAACAGCAACGCCCCGCCTTTTACTCCGCGTGGAGTCCACCTAGGGTCTTTAGAGGCCATATACCTAGCATCGTTAAATACATAATTCACATCATGCTCAAGATTGCTTACTTCCTCAAGTGCCTTCTTTCCTGTCCCTTCGTCAAAATTCATGTAGAATATGTTGCCCACAGCATGAGTCTGAAAAGCATCAACAGAAATACTGGCTTGAATCGATTGATCGATAACTTTGATGTAAAGCTTCTTATTGTAGTATTCTTGCATTTTCCACGAAATTCTCTCATTTGCACTGACGTCCCCGGTCTTCTTGAGCAGCGTGTTAGTGCTGGCATCATATAGTGCAACGTAGGCATCCTCCGGATTGTCGACACCTAAAATTATGAAGTTAATCGTTCCGGTTCCCTGAAGCGTGAAGATGCCCGAGGTAATCGAGCCCCGTCCCTCCAATGAGGATTTGGCATAAAAGTTACCCTCTTTACCGGCCTCAGCTTCATTGGTTACTTGAAAAGCACTGCCATCAACGGTCCAACCATCAAAATTTCCGGTTTCAAAACCTGGATTCTGCATTTCGGTCGGCATAATGTTATCTGCCATGATTCCTTCTTCCGGTACGAGTTCATTAAAGGTGTTAAAAGCGTCCGCAAATATGAGTCCCCAATCCGAATCCCCATTATCGACAATCTCTATATATAGCTTCTTTCCGATAAACTTGGAGAGATCGGCTTTATATTGCTCCATATTCGCAAATCTCAAGCCCTGGACCGGATCCGGAAAGCCGGAATCGTTAAATTTGGTATTTCCGTACCTGGCAATCAAGTCTCCTGTATCCGCATCGATGACGCTCACGTACACTTGATCCGTGTGCTTGCCTCCGCCCAGTCTGAAGGTAATCCAGCCCGTTCCCCCCAGCTCGAAGATGCTGGAGCGAAGTACTCCGGTCGCAGATTCGGCATACTTCCAGCCGTTTAAATGATAACTGCCTTCCTGGTTGTACGGAATTTGTTCCTCCCACCAGGTTGTTTCATCCGAAACGCTATTCGGACCGAAAGCATCGCCTTCAACTACTGTCCATCTCGATAAATCTCCGGTTTCAAAGCTAGGATTGTCAATTTGATAGCGTTTGAAATCCGGCTTGATATCCGTGGCGACAATTCCCTCGACCGGCTCGGATGGATGGTACATGAAGAAGGCGTCCGCAAATATCAGTCCCCAATCCGAGGTTGCATTATCGACGATCTCGACATACAGTTTTTTACCCAAATGTTCTGAAATATCCGCCTTATATTGCTCCATATTAGCAAGCCGCATGCCCTGATCGGGATTCGGGAAGCTAACGTCGGCGAATACACTGTTGCCATATCTGGCAATAACTTGCCCCGTATCAGCTTCTACGATATTGACATAGATCTTGTTAGGATTTTTTGCACCGCCAAGCTTGAAGCTGATCCAGCCGCTGCCGCCTAGCTCGAAGGTGCTGGAATGAAGTACACCAGTTGCAGCCTCATTAGACTTCCAACCGTTTAAATGATAGGCCCCTTCCTGGTTATACGGGATTTTTTCCGCCCACCACGTATTTTCATTCGATACGCTCTCCGAGCCAAACGCATCGCCTCTAACAACCTTCCAACCTGTCATATCCCCAGTTTCGAAACTGGGATTTTGGATTTGATAGACCGCATCCGTAGCGGATGACCCCATATTCGAGTTTAAATGGAGTTCCTTCCATACATCAGCCCCCGCTTCGGCTGCCGCCGGAATTCCGGGAACTACAAGCTGGAGTACCATAACCCATATAACCATTTTGGAGATCCAAGACTTTCTATCCTTAACTTTTCTCATTCAAGAGCCCCTTTCACATTTAATAAAGCGCTTTCAATATGCAGGTGTAAACTTCCTGAATGTATATTTTTCTCTAAGCCTACAGGCAAGAAGCGCCTAGGCGCTTCTCTACCAAATAGACTGCATATTCCATACTTCCATAGATTTAACAACGAGTTCGCCATCTCCCCAGATCTCTAGCCCCAAGGCATCCTCACGGCTCGGGTAAACCCGGGTCGTCAGGCTTTTCAATCCATTGGCATAGGCTTCAACCATAGAGCGGTCCAAATAGATGTGAAGCTTCAAATTCTCACCTAGAAGTTCCAACTTTCCGCCCTGAACCCCTTTGCATTTTTCTCCCGGATGCAGTGTCGTCTTCATCCGATCCACCAAGAGGTTTGCTTCATTCAAATCATAATATAGCAGAGTTTCCTCTTCTCCATCGGGTGTACGCCGAACCTTGATTCCGAGTTGTGTGGCACTAGCCGGTTCCAGCTCCACTTGAATCTCAAGCATGTCACCTTGAACATCCCTTAACAATACATTAGCCTCGGCCAATGACTTGTCATGGAACGATATCCGCTTAGCACCACGCAGGGATTGAAACTCTTGAATCGGCTCTATTCCCAGCCGTCCATCATCCCGCAAATACACGCTCAATGGCAAGCCGGCGTTATGAGCCCAGCCCGATTGATACTCCAGTTCGGACGTCCGGTCGCCTTGGGCGATCGTAAAGACGATGTTTCTGCCGGTCTTCGGATCCACCATTCCGCTCGGGCCGGTAAAATGGAAATCGCCAACGTCAATCAGTTCAGGCTCCTCCCGATCCGGAATGAACGAGAGATGTTCTTTATCAAGCCGCCCTATCCAATAGAACACCTCGACATCGGCACCTTTTCCCACAGGACTGACCAGTAGAAGATGCTTGTTCTCACCCTGCTTGTCGGTGCCAAGGGGAAGAAGGACAGGGAGCTCCCAGATGGGTCCAAGATAGGGGAACTTCTGAATATCCGCTTGATAAAATGGTCCTTTGTATGTCCAATTCAGCATATCCTTGGATGCAAATGCCAACGCTGCTCCACCTTCGCCTTCGATCCCCGATCCAACCAGGGCGAACCAGCCTTCATCGTCCTTCCACACGAACGGATCGCGAAAATCTCCGAATGCGCCCATTCCCTTCTTCTGTACAATGAGCGGCTCTGGATGTTTGACCCATTGAACCAGATCAGGGTCACCATCCCGTGAATAAGTGCTCCGGGCAAGTGCCACGCTTTGATTCGGCGAAGCACTGTCATTGCCCGCCGTAAAGAACAGGACCGGCAGACCGTCCGCATCATAAGTTGCGCTTCCCGACCAGATCCCGTCCGGTGCAAGCTGGTCCTTTTCAGGTGCCAGGGCCACGGGAAGATCACGCCAATGCACGAGATCCTTACTTACCCAATGTCCCCAATGGATCTGATAAAAGAACGGCCCTAACGGGTTATGCTGATAGAATAAATGATATTGCCCATCAAAATAGATCGGCGCATGCGGTTCGTTCATCCAATGAGCGGGTGGGCTGACATGATACTGCGGTCTGTGCCGATCAAGTAATAAAGGTGTGCGATCCAGCTTGATCTCCTCATATTGCACCAGCGGCTTGACGCCTCCATGCGCGGAATCCAGCACATGCCGGTAAGAGGCGGCCACTTCCTCAGCACTTAAAGCCCGGTTATATATTTTCAGTTCATCGATGATACCGCTAAACATCTGGAGGTTGAATACTTCCCCCCACAGGCTGCTGTGATTATTCTTGCCAATGAGCAGATCCGTGCCCGCTGCCTCGGCGAGGCGGGAACCGCGAGGCACGGCAGACGAAGCAATTTCACTGCCGTTCAAATACAGCTTGATTTCACCCTGATTCCCATCGAATACAGCGTTTACGTAAGACCATTCATTCTTAGGCAGCTCATTACCGTCCGGGGACCAGATTTCCGTCCAGCCCCCTTCTTCGAGTCCCACCTGAAAGGACCAACTGCCGTGTCGGAACATGCCAAGCAGATAACCCTGCTTGCGGTCCATGTTGTGGCGGTTCACAATGGCAGCCAACTTATCTTCATAGCCCCAATCATAGGTGCGCGGCGCAACCCATACACCGATGCTTAGTGCTGATAGAGATTCCGGCCCGCTGTTTGCGTCTCCCTCACTGACCGGATGGGCAATAGAAGTCGAGTAACCGTCGAACAGGAGCCCGCTTCCCGTTACTCCCTGTCTCCACTGCGGATCGGTCGGTTCGGTAAACTTTGCTTGATTAAATACGTACTGAATCTCATCCCGGACTTGAGATACTTTCTCCAGAGCGCTTGCTCCGGCCCCTTCATTAAAAGGCCAATGCATGATTAATCCCTGATAATCCATTGGGTAGCTCATGCATCATCCCTCCCTGCAGTCAGCTCAGCAGTGCTACCGGGAATAGTTATGGATTTAAGCGTATGGATCTGAAGCGAATTCAGTACAACCTGCCCTGATTGCGTGCTTACCTCAACATTCTCAATCGGAGCGTCAGGGAAAATTTGATCTGTCAGTGCAACCAGGCCATGATCCGCATACACTTCAACCGAATTGCGGTCCAGCCAGATATTCAGCTTGATCTTTCCGTTCAACGCAGCCATTCCGGCACCGTGCTTGATAGCAAACGATGAGTGGAAATCCGTAACCCCCGATTTTGAACGGTCGATGAACAACCATTGGCGCTCAGGGTCAAATCCGATCACAATCTCGCTCTCCCCAGAGGACTTCAACTCGAGACGAATCTCCTCACTGGATTGGATATCGATATCCGCTTCAATTTCCAACAAATCTTCGTTCACCTTATGCATAAAAGGGGTCTCTGGCGTAACAGTGACGTCATTCCAACGCATGGATTCTTTGCGCAGCTGCTCCATTTCCCGGACAGGCATTTGGGTCAATGTCACACCCTCGCCCCGGTCGGTCAGTGACAAAACGCGCGGTAGAGTCATAGCCCCTCTCCAGGAACCGGTAGGTGTCTCGTTGGCATACTTCCAGTTACTCATCCACCCGATGATCACGCGGCGTCCGTCTTGCTCAGGGATATCCGACCAGGTAACTCCCGCATAGTTGTCTCTACCATAATCCAACCACAGGATGTGATCAGCTTTATTGTCATTAATGAAGTTATTTCCGTCGAACTCTCCGATGAAATATTGCGTACGCGATCCTTCCTGACAATCGGGATTATCGCCGATGCTTATGATAAGTACCCATTTGGAACGCCCAGTGTCATCAATCGGCAATTCAAACAGATCAGGGCACTCCCAAACTCCGTCATGCGAACCTTCTCCTTTACCGAATTCACCGGTCAGCGACCATTCACGCAAATTTTCAGACCGGTAAAACCGGACATGGTCTCCCGCAACAAGAGCCATAATCCAACGCTCGCTTTGCGGATGCCAGAATACCTTCGGGTCCCGAAAGTCAACAAGCTCATCCTCTGTGAGGACGGGGTTCCCTTCATATTTGTGCCAGGTTTGGCCTTTATCGCTGCTGTATGCCAAGCTTTGCCGCTGGCGCGGCTGTCCGGTCTCCGGATGTGTATTCGCATGGGTAAAGAGCGCAACCAATCCATGAGAACCTTCGAACAATCCACTGCTATTCTTCCAATCCACCACACAGCATCCAGAGAAGATAGCGCCGTGCTCATCCGGGAACAGAGCGACCGGCAGATGCTCCCAATGAACCAGGTCTTTGCTTACTGCATGGCCCCAATGCATCGGCCCCCATTTATTATCGTAAGGATGGTGCTGATAGAATAAATGATAGCTTCCCTCGTAAAATACTAATCCGTTCGGATCATTCAACCAGTGGGATGGAGGTGAAAAATGAAAGCCCGGTCTGAAACGCTCATTATTGTGCTGTTTATTGGACTCTATCATCTGGTTGATCTCTTCTGTTGTCGGCATTGCGCCAAGAGCCCCCTTCCGTGTTGTTACCAATGCTCCGCCAGCATTAGCAAATGTCAGCATGCTAACGATTTGCTGGTTGGTCAGATCATTCAAAGAACTTCCCGTTTCCAGGATCTTATACAACAAGCATCCCAGAAAAGCATCCCCGGCTCCGGTCGTGTCGATGACCTTTACTTGGAATCCCGGCACATATCCATCCTGACCAGCCAAACGGTAATAGCAGCCTTTTTCCGCTAAAGTGACAACGATCAACGAGATATCAAATTGTTGCCCCAGCTCCAGTGAGCCTTTTTCAACATCGCTGGTACCCGTTATAAAAGAAAGCTCTTCTTCTGATATTTTCAAGATATCGGCATACTGCATGCCCCAAAAAATATTCTGCCTTGCTTCCTCCTTACTCTCCCATAACGCAAACCGGATATTCGGATCGAAAGAGAGCAAAGTTCCTGCTTCCTTTGCCTTAAGAACGGCCGTCTTTGTTGCCGTACGGGCCGGTTCATGGGTCATGGACAACGAGCCAAAGTGTAGAGCCCGACACGATTCAATCCGATCGAGCGGGACATCCTTTGATTGTAAGAAGGTATCCGCTCCCGGCTTCCGGAAGAAGCTGAAGGAACGGTCTCCTTTGTCATCCAGATGAACAAATGCCAACGTTGTACTCGCTTCATTGGTAAAAGAAACGTCAGACACATCAACACCACACCTAAGCAGCGTGTTATGCAGTAATGTACCGAATTGGTCCTCCCCAACCTTGCTAATCAATGCTGATCTGGTTCCTAATCGAGCTAAGGCAGCTGCTACGTTAGCCGGAGCTCCTCCGGGATTGCATTCAAATTGCTCGTTTCCCCCAGCTGTGCGACCCGCTGGAGTAAAATCTATCAATACTTCCCCGATAGCAATAACATCAAGCACAGTTTCTCTCCACCTATCATCTAGTTATTTATTTTTTCAGATTTGCATTATAACGATCCAGTCCAGTTTGATAAATCTCCATTATTTCGTTTAAACCCATCTTTTCCAGTGTCTTCACATAGTTGTCCCATTGTTCATCCGTGCCGCCATCAACAATGAATTTACCTCTTTGAGTATTTACATACTTAATCAGTTCAGGCTCAATCTTATTGATTTTGTCTAATTCCTCTGGCTCAAAGAAGATACTTGGATAGTTTTCCTTTTCCATGTATGCATTGTAATATTCCTCTAAATCCTCAGCGCGCTGTTGGGCCCGTGGCTCCATATCTACAACTTTTCCGAAGTCCTCAAAAGTAATGACGCCAGGTCCGCCTGAACCTGGAGCAACCTTTTGACGGAACTCACCTGCAGAAGTTCCCTCAGGAAGCGGCAAGTTCACCAATTTCCCATTTTCGTCTTTCTCGTATACGATATCCAGTGGACCCCAATGGATTTGAGCGGCCATGTAAGGTTCATACTGCTCATCAATCCAACGCATTGTGACTTCTGGTTTACTGTTTTCTTTTGTAATTACAAAGGCCCCACGTCCCGGACCACCGCCATTAGCGCGTCCGATCGTTTGATCTCCATTTGGTCCTTTCAGCGGAGACAACAGAGCATAATCCTTACCGCGCTCAGTCCCGACAACCTCCTCGACTTCCCACCAGATATAAGATCCCAGCGTCTCATCTGTCGTTTTGCCTTTGGCCAGATACTGTGCTGCGTCCTGCGTGAAGGATTCCGGATCAATCAGACCCTGCTTATACCACTTTTCATGGAAATAATTCAGAGCTTCCTTATATTCAGGCTGAGTAGCGGTAAAAATTACTTTTCCATCGCGAACGACTCTATGCTCAAGGTTATCCGGAAGTCCGAATGCCCCGAAAATTCCAGCAATATCCATACACCACTGCATGTGCATAAAGCTTAACGGGATTTCATCTTGCTTACCATTGCCATTCGGATCCTGCGTTTTAAAAGCAAGTAGTGCTCCCGTGTATTCATCCAGTGTTTGTGGCATTTTCAGACCAAGCTTATCAAGCCAACTTTTATTTATGACATGAAAGAAGGGGTTGGTTCCAAGATTATTATCTTCCCAAGATGGCAGCCCATAGATGTGCCCATCCGGCGCCGTGATCGATGATTTGATGTCAGGCCGGCGGTTAAGAAGCGCTTTCAAATTAGGCGCATATTGATCAATTAAATCCTCCAGCGGAATAATGGTTCCGTCTTTACCGTAACTGATTAGCTCGTAATCGGTAAATCCAGCTCCGTAGAATGCATCCGGCAAATCCCCGCTCGCGAGTAACAAGTTTTTCTTTTCTAGATAATCAGTGTCAGGAATGTTCTTCCAGTTGATCTTCACGTTTGTATCCTTTTCCAGCCGCTTGAAGATTTCCATCTCCGAATACTCGGGTGCCAATGCAGCTTTCGGAGATACCATTGTTAATGACACTGCTTCGTTAACAATCGGAAGACCGACTTTATTGAAATTTGCTTCTTGATCCGGACTATTTGCCTGATTTTTTGACCCATTACCGCTACCCGAACATCCGCCGAGCACAAACGCCCCGGCTAACACAAGAATCCCTGCATTTTTGAATACTGATTTCATTGTACATAACCTCCCTTTTATTCATCGCAAGCTAAAGTCATACATTGCCTTTCCCCGTATTATCTGAATATTGCTACACATCCCCCCTTTCAAGCTCCATGTCAATATCAACCCTTGATTGAGCCGATCATCACGCCTTTAACAAAATACTTCTGAAGGAAAGGATACAAAATCAACAGTGGCAGACTGGATACCATGATGACACCGTATTTGATCAGTTCTGTAACGCGCATTTTCGCTGCGTAGGATTCCACATCGATCATCATGCCGGAGTTGACCTGATTCTGTACAAGAATGTTGCGAAGCACCAATTGTAGCGGATACTTGCTTTCATCGTTCAGATAGATCAAAGCGTCGAAGAAACCATTCCAGAATCCGACAACATGATATAGCACCATTACAGCCAGGATGGACTTGGACAAAGGCAGGACGATGCTCCAGAAGAATCTGGTGTTGGAACATCCATCAATAGATGCCGCTTCCCACATTTCGTCCGGTATGGACGATTGAAAAAATGTTCTAACGATAATTACATTGAATACACCGCCTGCTCCAGGAATAACAAGCGCCCAGATCGTATTCAGCATATGGAGATCCTTAATCAGCAAATAGGTTGGGATCAGCCCACCACTAAAAAACATCGTAACTAGCAAAAACCACATAAATGCAGATTTACCTACCAAATTTCTACGAGCTAACGGGTAGGCCGCAAAAACAGTCACAGCTACTCCAATTAATGTTCCCATAGTCGCGTATAAAATCGAATTGGCATATCCTATCCATATCGATGAATCACCAAAAATCCGCTCATAACCATCCAACGTGAAGCCTTTCGGAAACAACCAGACCTCACCTGAGTAGATATAATTAGGATCACTGAATGATGCAATCAGTACAAAGTACAACGGAAATAATACGAGCAGCATAATTATGGTCAACAGAATATAGTTGATGATGTCAAACCATGCATCTCCTCTGCTCTTTCTTTTCAATAATTGATTCAAAATGAACTCCTCCTTACCACAGGCTGGTTTCTGTCATCTTTTTGGCGATCCGGTTGACGGTGAAAATCAGGATAACATTGATAAATGAATTAAACAGACCGACTGCCGTAGAAAAGCTGTATTGGGCCTTCTGAATCCCCATTTCGTACACATAGGTCGGAATAATATTAGAGGTCGCATAATTCAAATCACTCTGCATAAGGAACGCCTTTTCGAACCCGATGCTCATAATGTTGCCGAGTGCGAGAATCAGCAAGATAACGATCGTCGGCAAAATACTTGGAATATCCACATACCATACACGCTTCCATTTGCTCGCTCCATCCATCGTTGCAGCTTCATGAAGTTCAGGATTGACCCCGGCAAGAGCAGCGAGGTAAATAATGGTGGCGAATCCTGTTTCTTGCCATATTCCTGATAATATATACAAAGGACGGAACCAACCTTCATCGGCCATAAACAGAATGGGATCTCCTCCGAACAAGGTGATGACGTGATTCACAATTCCACTATTTGGAGACAAAAATATATTAAGCATTCCGATAAGTACAACGGTAGATATAAAGTGCGGTGCATAAATCACTGTCTGCACAAATTTCTTGTATTTCTTACCCAGCATCTGATTCAACATAATGGCGATGATGATTGGGGCCGGGAAGCCAAACAACAACGAAAGAAAACTGAGTGAGAGCGTATTCGTAATGATTGTCCAGAAGTTATAGGAATTGAAAAAATCTATAAAATGCTGAAACCCTACCCATTCACTTCCCCAGATCCCCTGACTTGGTGAAAAATCCTTAAAAGCAATTTGCACCCCATACATCGGATAATACCTAAATACGAGATAAAGAATAATGATCGGCAGCAAAAATAGATACAATTCATAGTCACGTTTGACTTGACTCCATCTTTTTTGATTTGGTTTGATCATGGAATGATCCGCCCCGTTGGTTCTTGATTTCACTCTTATACTCCCTTTCATGTAAAAGTAATTAACCATATTGAAACGTTTCCAATTTGTTTAATTAAAACGCCACTGGACAGACCTTGATTGATTTATACCAAGAATCCATCGAATGAGCTGATATTTTTCAAATGTAATATAGTCATTTTAAATAAATGAAACGTTTCCAATTCAGCTCAGAAAAACGTCATTTGGTACATCTATACCGAATTAGCTGATGTTTTTCTGATCCAAATGGAGTCAAGTAGTTTCACCTTGCCTGAATTTAACGGGGAGACGATATACTTGTTTATCCAAGGGTATGCCTTCAATCTTGTTATAGAGAAGTCTGATTGTCATGCGTGCCATCTCTTCCACCGGTTGCCTAATCGTTGATAATATAGGATGAAAATAAGAATGATCCTGAATGCCGTCGTAACCAATGACCTTTACATCCTCTGGAATACGAATACCTTGCCTGCGTGCTCTTTCTATATAATTAGCGGCTAACATATCTGTAATAGCAAAAATACCATCTACATCGCCATGCTTATTTAGGAACTCGTTAAAATAGGCATTGTCATCCACAATAGGATCTGGCTTTTCGTAGATCACATAATCGACTCCCAAAGTTTGCGCCTCATGAATGAACCCTTTTTTCCGATTCATGGTTTCACTGAAAACGGAAGTGACGCTTCCCACAAATGCTGGTTTTCGGACTCCCGCTTTAACCAGTTCCCTTAAAGCTAGGCGCCCTCCCTCATAATTATCCGAAGTCACGCAGGTTATTTTCTTGTTAAAGTGTCTGTCGATACTTACAATCGGAATGGCATCGCCTATATTATTCTCAATATCGTTATAAGTAATACCGACAATACCTGCCACTTTATTTTGCCGAATCATATCCAGATAATACAGTTCCTTTTCAGGCTTGCCACCGCTATTGCATAGCATGAGCTTGAAGCCTTCAATATCTAATTCATCTTCAATGTAATAAGCCAATTCAGAAAAGAAAGGATTCCAGATACTTGGAAGCAGCAAGGCTACCATCTTGGATTTCTGCATTTTGAAATTTCGAGCCACTTCATTAGGAATATAATTAAGTTCTTGTATAGCCTCCTCTACTTTTCTGCGTGTATTGGGTTTTACAGCGCCAGAGTTATTAATGACTCTGGACACGGTTCCCACTGCAACACCAGCTATGTTAGCTACATCTTTAATGCTTGCCATCTGACACCTCCAGCTCTGCTACGAATTTATAATAACACCATATTGGAAACGTTTCAATAATTATTTTGGAAACGTTTCAACATGAACCAAGAAGTCTCCTCAAGAAAATAAAGACCTAGCATAGCTCGGTTCGGCACTAAGATTGTATTATTCTTTTCACTAATATTAAACTGCTTTCGATCTATGGTAAAAATACCCGTAAAACTCATGATACAGCTTCATAAGCGCTCTTTTCTCTATCCGCGATACATACTCCGGCTGATACCGAGTTCTTTGGTGATTTCGTGCTGGGTCCGTTCTTCTCCCCCTGTATCCAGTCCAAAAATCTCTAGATGTTAATGATTTATTATCAACTAACGGAAGACGTTCAATGAAGGACTCTATACAAACTATGACTGGAAAATATAAAAATAATTATAAACAGAAAGAATGCCTTCAATTTATCGGAAAATGAATAAGGAGTAATATAAGAATGCCCATTTGAAGTTTTACCAGAACGAATACAAACTTTATTGATGATCAACTACTTCCTATGCAAAGTAGAAGGTGGTGGCCTTAGCCGTCACCGTCATTTGTCTCCGTTATTTCGGACGGTCTTCAATTCATGGACCAATATAGCCGAGATTTTTGGAGATTTCTTTTGCCGCCTTCATGATTTTTTTTGTATGTGCAAAAGTGGCTGATGCTGCAGACGTTGGACTGGAACTACCAACGTTAACGTCGCGACCACGCCTTTCGAGTAATCCTTGATGGGGGCTGCGCAGGAAACAATGTCCTCCATGTACTCGGATTCACAATAGCAAAAGCCGTTTTCACGGATATAGGCTAGCGCTTTAGTAAAATGCCCGGTTCGGTGACGGTTTTTGGAGTGTAAGGCGTCAAACCGTTCGCCAAAATCCGTTTGATATTTGCCGCTTCGTGAAAGGCCAATAATAGTTTTCCTTCGCTAGTGCAATGGCCCGGGTTTCGGCCGCCAACATAAGTCAAAACGGAATCCGGATGCGAGCCCTCCATCTGCCCAATATAAACGATCTCATCCTCCAATATAGAAACGAGAACAGCCTCCCCTGTATCCTGGACCAATTCGTTTTCAATACAGGAAGTGCCGCATGGTTAATTTCCAATTGGGAAGTAACGATGCAGAAATGAACGATATTATTAATCTTCATAGAAAAAAATTATCGAATAAATGAAAATTACGCTAGATAAAATAGCTCATAATAAATGAGTTATTTTATCTAGCGCTTTTTATTTTTCTTAAAACTTTGAATTTGAATTAGCCTCTATAATTCTTGACGAATATCTTCTCCAGAACATATATGAGAGCCCACACGTCGCATTTAGTCTCTCTGTCACCGCTTCGCCTTATAAAACTCATGATACAGCTTCATGAGCGC